>NC_019701.1:0-1200000 GCF_000317065.1 Pseudanabaena sp. PCC 7367 | reverse complement strand
TTGGCAACCTCATTAATAAAGCTGATTTTTACCGCCAGGAAGGCATTTGCGGCATATTTAATCATCTCTGCCGAGTTGAGGTCGGTTTTGACCACAGGCACGGTTGGCAGACTGGCATCTTCGGCAAATTTACGATCGATGATGCCTTGATAAAGCTGCTCCATCATGGCGATCGCCTTGGGGTTGGCACTGCCTAGCACAATCCGATCGGGATTAAAGGTATCAAAAACCGCCGATCCCTCCCGCAGGAACTCTGGATTGCTGACCACATCAAAGTTGGCCGACTTGCCATTACCGCTGGCTTCCATGCCATCAAGGATAATCATCCGCACCCAGTCACCGGAACCGATCGGCACAGTGGATTTATTCACAATTACCTTATAGCCACTCTGGGGAGTAAGGCTAGCGCCAATGCCCCTGGCCACTGCTTCGATGTAGCGGGTGTCGGTACTGCCATCGGGAAGTGAAGGTGTGCCCACGGCAATGAACAAAATTTCGCCATGTTCAACCCCAGCGGCCAAATCAGTGGAGAAACTCACTTTGCCCGCAGCGATCGATGACTGCATGGTTTCTGGTAATCCCGGTTCGTGGATTGGCGATTGCCCAGAACGCATCAATTCAACCTTGGCTTGATTATTATCAATACAAACCACATCGTGCCCCATATGGGCTAGACAGACTCCTGTGACTAGTCCAACATATCCGGTGCCAATTACGCAAACTCGCATGCTTTTGTCTACCCTTATTTACTTCAAGCGTGAATATATTTACTGTAAATGTTTTGCCTGCCAACCCTAAGTATTAAATATTCAGATATTTAGATTCAGATATTCAGATTTTACACTTGCCACTCTTAGCCCACTAACTGTCTGATATTTGCTGGATTAATTGTGCTCTACACCTTAGCTCCACAATCAAAAACAGGCCAACTAGATCTGCTCAAGCCTCAGCGATTATTTAACCAACCGATCGATATAATCTACCAGTTACCAGACCAGTGATGTAATCAAGTTGAAAGAGTTGAAAGATATGATGCGTACATCTCATTGTTTTGAATGTGCCATTGTGCATGATTATTGCCTGGATTCGATTGAGCTGGATTAGTTAGATCTGGTTTAGTTAGATCAAGTCAAACTGAACCCTATTAATCAAAATTAATCAAAAAGTCGCGGTTCGGATTGCTGATTGCGATGAATGTATGGCGATCATTTTTGATCGATGGCGATCATTTTTGATCGATATAGATTATAGATAGGATTTGAGCTGGCGATCGCCAAATTGCTAGACCTAAATAAACCTAAAAGGGAACACTGTTTATCTTTGCAGGGCAAACCAACGACATAGGATTAGCGATTTGCTCATTGCTCAAATTGATCAAGCAGTTAGATTAACCAGTGCTTCAGTGATTTTAGGCTTGACGGGGAATCAGCTTAGCTTCAGCACATAGCAAGTATATTTACTTAGGCTTGCTATTTAATTTAGCAGGAATTGCTGATTATTGGTGGCTGGCCACAGGTTGATTAAGCCGATCGCGGAAGTTGGCGATCGTTTGGGATAAGCCTTCACGCAGTGGTACTTTGGGCTCCCAACCCAATAAATCCTTAGCCTTGCTAATGTCTGGCTTACGGCGGCGTGGATCATCTTGGGGCAACGGTTTAAACACTAGCTCTGCGCCTGGGTTGACCATTTCTTGAATTGTACTGGCCAGCTCAAGAATTTTATACTCACCTGGATTACCCAGATTAATTGGCCCAATGTGATCGCCATTCATCAGGCACATCAAACCATTGACCAGATCGGAAACATAGCAAAAGCTGCGGGTTTGTGAGCCATCGCCATAGATGGTTAGCGGGATTCCCTTCAGCGCCTGCACCACAAAATTACTAACCACCCGGCCATCATTTTCCAGCATCCTGGGCCCGTGGGTATTAAAAATCCTGGCCACCCTGATTTCTACCTGGTTCTGGCGATGATAGTCAAACGCTAGGGTCTCGGAAATCCGCTTACCTTCGTCATAGCAAGCCCGAATCCCCGTGCAACTGGTGTTGCCACGATATTCTTCTGGCTGGGGATGCACTTCTGGATCGCCATATACTTCGGAGGTAGATGCAAGCAATAATCTGGCACCAACTCGTTTTGCCACCCCCAGCATATTCATCGTGCCCATGAAATTAGTTTTGAGGGTTTTGATTGGGTTGGCCTGGTAGTGCACTGGGGAAGCAGGACAGGCCAGATGATAGATTTGCTCAACTTCGACTTTGATCGGATCGACTACATCATGGCGAATTAGCTCAAATCGGGGATTATCGATCCAATGGAGGATATTACGCTTTGCACCTGTATAAAAATTGTCTAGACAAATCACCTCGTGTCCCTGTTCCATCAGGCGATCGATTAGGTGTGAACCAATGAAACCTGCGCCACCTGTTACTAAGATTCTCATGAGTTGTACTTATTTATGTACTGGTTGATGTACTGGATGTACAGCTTGCATTTATTGCTGAAGTTGTGTTGCTATTTTTGTTGCTAGCTTCCATTAAACCATCAGTTCAAGATTCGAGTTAAACTTCAGGCTAGTTGCGATCGCCCTCAGCAACATTAGCTGAGGTTTTTTACCGCTGTTTTTAACTTACCCAATTTGTGAGCGGCAATCACCTGCTAAGTCTGTCGGGCTCAGCCTTCATTGGGGCTATATAGCCAGTATCGTTGCCAGTCACTTTCTTATGGGGACAGTTCAGCTTAACTCAAACATGCCCATGCCCACGCCAATATCAGTATCAGTATCAGTATCAATATCAATATCAAGCGCAATCCCTCACTTGAGATTACCCTACTACTCGACCACATTAATTATGATTGGTCGCACTCTTGCAAAAGAGTTATCACAATCGCAAATTAAACATCAAATTCTTTGTGGTGAACTACTACAGCCAAGCTAGAGCTAGATATTGATCTCAAAATCTGCCGATCGAATCCAATTAATCCAGCAAATGATGTTGCCAACTAATCATCAATCAATCGTTCAAGTAAGGTAATGGGGGTAACAATATCACTCAAAGTACGGGTAACGGTATTGAGGATATTTGCACCAAAGGAAGAACGCACCACAATGAAGTCACGATCGCGTAGGCCAGGATTAGTATCCTCATTAGGTGCTAAATCTAAATCCGCCTTCAACTTACGCCGGGTTAGTTTGCCACTGGGGCTAATTCGATATAGCTCCACCCGTCGCCAATCGCCATCATTGGTAATCCCACCAGCGGCAATGATCGCCTCAGTAAATGGGGCATTTGGCCGCAGGGAAATACTGCCAGGGCCATTCACCTCACCAATAATCCGCACCGTGATTGTATCGGGCGAGAAGGTAGCCTTAGCGATCTGACCATATTCCGCCGTAACCGGATCGGTCACCTCTGGCACATGGATCGAGTCACCATCCACCAATTGAATATCTTGGTCAAGATCGCCATCCTGAATCAATGACCATAAATTAGCAACCAAAACATCCTGAGTACCATTAGCATTAATGCGCCGCACCTCTACATTGCGAATGTCGGCCAGCTCCGTAATCCCGTTTGCTTGTTGAATGGCACGGGTGACAGTGGCAAATGGATTACCCTCTTGCCCCTCACCTCTGGTAAAGGACAATGTCTGGGGACCAGTTCGATTCACTTCGCCCGTCAGCACTACCTGAATAATTGACTGTTCTGAGGCAAATGAGGCATCGCGCACCTGTCTGGCCTGGGCAAGTCTGGCATCAGCAATCCGGGGCACAAAGATAGAGTCACCATCTTGCAAAATAATATCCTGACTAATATCACCACTTTCAACCAGTGCCAGCAGATCTAAATCAATCACGCTACGAACGCCATCGGTGCTGATTCGGGAAATCTGTACATTTGAAATGTCTGCCCGTTGAGTGGTGCCACCAGCTCGGCGCAAAGCCTGGGTCACACTGGCAAGAGATACGGTTCCGCCAGTACCTGTATAATTCATTACCACCGTGCCAGGTCGATTTACTTCGCCCACCACCGCAATATTTAGTGGCCGAGGCGCAAGCAGCGATACATTAATAATCCGGCGCACTAAAAATGGTGCTAGTTCTTGCTCTAGTAATGCTGCTGTTTCACCTAGGGTCAGACCAGCTACCCGCACGGGCCCTAGCAGGGAAATATTAATATCACCATTGGGGGTGACAGTTTGCTCGCCACTCAGTTCAGGCACATTAAAAATATCGATCCGGATTGAATCGAGTGGGCCAAGTCGATATTCACTTAAATTGATTGGCCGACTTACCTGTAGGCCAGTAAAGTTATCGAGGCGGGTGCTGGGACTTTTATCGATCGCACTGGGATCAACAACAGTCGGAGCATTGGTTGAATCCGACTCTGGATCAATTTCGCCATTCAGTCGATCGATGCCAGGCAACTGAGCCAGGGTGGGTGATGGAGCGATGAGCCAGGCAATGGCGAGCATGACTGGCAAAATCTTGGTGCTGAACTCCTTGGGGCGGATTAGTCGCATTAGTTGCGATCGCTGCATATGCTTCATATGAGACACCACATTTCTAGTTTGAGCAAAAGTTTGTTGAATGCTGGTTATGGACTTCGTAGCGTTGCTTGAACTACTTCAATCACTTAAATCTAATCACTTAAATCTAAAGTAACTTCAGGTAATTCAAAATAATCAACCACATACAAACACTTGCCTACCCCAAATGCATTTTAGCAGGTTAAAGCTAGGCTTGTTTAGCCATGACTGGCCAAGGTCTGGCATCAAAAGACAACTAAATTGCTTAATGGGATCAGCCCAGGATTTGTGTAAAAATTGGATCGCTAGATCGACTTGATCTCAACTGCAAGTCTAGATTCAATATTCAATTAAGATCTAATAAAATCTCTAATAAAATCTAATAAGATCTAAGTCTAATTGCTTAATTTAGTTAAAAGAGTGAGGAGGAATTTTGACAAAGCAACCTTTTGCTGATTCTGCCGATCGATCGCCTGTGCGACTGTCACTGCCTAATTTCAATCGCTACCTGAAAATAATTGCCATCACCACGATCGCCATGCCGATCTCCCTGGCAGTTGCGCCAATTGCGCGATCGCAGAATGCAACTAGCCTAAATGTCACCTTTGTGAATGATACAAACACTGAGTTAACCTCATTGCAAGTGGCACCGCCCAATACCAGAAATTGGGGTAGCAATTTATTGGCCAGCCCTACCACCAGTGATGCGGTAGATATTAGCCTGACAGATGAGGCTGATCCTGGTCAGTGCAATTATGATTTGCGGGCGACCTTTGCCGATGGCGCTACGATCGAAGACTTTGATGTCAACTTTTGTCAGTATGATGTTTACACCTTTGCTTCAGTTCCGGCCTTGTGGTAGTTCAATTTGAGGGAATAATTGGCAATCGGAAGGTGGATAATCCTGCATACATAATAATCTTTGAGCATATGCTTGAGACTAACTAACAAGCCTTTTGCTAAAAACTTATTTACTACTACCAGACAATGCGGTTAGAGCCGATTAAGGAAGTTGAGCCAAGCAATCAAGGCGATCGATCCCCAGTCCAGAGCCAGCCATCAATAATTTTCCTAGATGCGGTGGGCACTCTGTTTGGGGTTAAGGGCAGTGTGGGGCAGAACTATGCCCTGGTTGCTGGTGAGTTTGGCGTGGATGCGATCGCTGCTGATCTCGATCGTGCCTTTGTTAAATATTTTCGGGCTGCGCCGCGCATGGCGTTCCCTGGGGCAGAACCAAACCAGATCCCGGCATTGGAAAAACAATGGTGGTTTGAGCTGGCGATCGATACTTTTACCGAAGCTGGCATCTATTCGCAATTTACCGACTTTGCCAAATTTTTCGATCGCCTCTACCAATTTTTTGCTGGGGCAGATCCCTGGCAAGTCTATCCTGATACCATGCCCGCCCTAGAGCATTGGCAAGCCCAGGGGATTAAATTGGGGGTGGTTTCTAATTTCGATACCAGACTCTATCCAGTGTTGGCGGCATTGGGGCTAGCAGATTTTTTTAGTAGCGTGACTATTTCCACCGAGGCTGGGGCAGCGAAACCAGATCCGGGTGTGTTTAAGCAAGCACTGCGTAAATACCCTGATTATGGGGCGATCGCTAATAGCCTGGTAAATAACTCAAATCCAGAACCCAAAGCAATCTGGCACATTGGCGATAGCCTGAGCGAGGATTATGCTGGGGCGATCGCCGCGAACCTGGAAGCAATCTGGATTAATCGGGGCGATCGGCTGCCGGAAAACCATCAGGCGCTCAAATCCGTAACTAAATTAACTGACTTGATTGTGGCTTAGTTTAAATAACCTAAGTTGGTGCCTATGGATGATCAAAGGGGGCTTGCGATCCCAAATAGATGTTGAGATGAATATTTGCTAGCTTGAATTCGTGAAAAACATTGATTTGGATTTTGTGTGCCACCCTTTTGCAAAAGGGCAACTTCACTGATTCAAGGGGATTTGCACAGAATTCATCCTTTTTTGTCAAGATCGAGATTAGAACTATAGGCGCACGACAAGTTTAGAAATCTCCTGGTATAGATTAGGAGTAATGGGAACCAGCCTGAATAGCCTGAATTTCTTAACAACTCTATGATTGGTAATTCAATCGATCCACGACGGATTAAGCCCTCTCCACCAAATCTGATTGGTATTGACCATGTTCATTTTTTTGTGCAAGATGTGCAGCGATGGCGTAAATGGTTTGAGGATTGTTTAGATTTTAAAGCGATCGCCACGATTCAAAATCATTGCCACACCGAGATTTTGCAACATGGCTCGATTCAGTTCTGGCTCTCGGCACCACTGCGAGTAGAGTCTCAATCAGAACCTCAATTAGAGCTAGACAGCGATCGGGTCAGTTATTTTTTGCGCGATCATCCCCCTGGGATTGCGGAAATTGCCTTCCAAATTGATCCGCAAGCGCAAGCGTCTCAATTAACCGATCGCTACGTTGAGCTAGCACATGCAGCGATTAATTGGCCTGAGCCGCAACAAGATGCAAATAATGTGCTGAAGGGCTGGGGGGACTTGACCTATCGCTTTGTTGATCATCAGCTTCAGCAAACCGATCGCCCGATTCAAGCATTGCCAGCTAAATCACCGCGATCGCTCTCTAAGCCTCTATTCACTGGCATCGATCATCTGGTGCTAAATGTGCCATCTGGTCAAATGTGGCAGGCTGCGAACTGGCATGAGCAGAATTTGGGGCTACGGGTTAGCGATCGGTTTAACATTGCCACCGATCGATCGGCCTTGCGGAGCGTGGTGCTAGGAAATAGCGATCGATCAGTTCAAATGCCAATCAACGAGCCATCCACTCAGAATTCCCAGATCCAGGAATTTCTAGACTACAATCGCGGCGCAGGTATCCAGCATATTGCTTTGCACACTGACAATATCTTTGAGACCGTGTCCAGGTTAAAACAAAGAGGGGTCAGGTTCTTGGAGACAGAGCCGGAGATTTTGATCGATGTGCAAGATCATGAAGCAGGGCAAGCTTTATTGCAAATCTTTACTCAGCCGATTTTTGATGAACCCACCTTTTTCTTTGAAATAATTCAACGCCGGTCGCAGGCGCAAGGGTTTGGTGAAGGTAATTTTCAAGCTTTGTTTGAGGCGATCGAACAACAGCAAATCTTCCGATCGACATTCTATTCTGATTATTCAGAGCAATAGGCCGAAACATCAGTGGCGATCGATTCACTCCGCGCGATCGCATCTTGAATTTGTTCACTGGCACGCTCTAGCATACCTGGATCGCCACTTTGCTTTGCCGCACTGCTATCCCTTTCCCCCTGACTGGCCACCGTATAAACATCCACCAGCCGCTCTTGAATTTCCTGGAGTTGCCGATCGCTAATTTCGGCAGTTTGCATTTCCGCCTTAATTTGATCCAATTGATTAGCCAGATCATTCAATCCATCGGCATCAGTGGATATATCGATCGTATGGATCTTATTGGCGATCGTGATCAATTCATTGCATTGGGCAATCTTACTTTCACCACAACCATAACTAAACAAACTCACCGCCAGGCTAACCATAAAAATGGCAAAATACCTACGCCATGATCGCCACAAACGCCAATGTTGCCATTGATGCCGAGAGCCTAGCGATCGCAAAGAGGGTTGGGGCGATCGCCTCGCCGAGCGGTTTAACCAGAATTGATATACATATTGATACACATATAAATATACATATTGGTATGCATATCTATATAAGTGCTTACAAGCACGGATAATGTGATTCATTTCGGGGCAGCCAAATCCAGAACCTAAACGGGTTACTGACAAAGCATCATAACAGATGTAATTGGGAGTACAAATATGCGATCGCTGATTTACGACAATTCACGTAGAAAACCAGCCAATATCAGACATAAGACAATCGAGGCTTTAAGTTGGTGTTGTTGTAGTCTAGATATGGGATTGGCGGTTTTATAGTTGGGCGACTGGGCGATCGCTAATAATGACAATAGAATATTTCTGTAACATAGAGTTTCAAATAGAAATTTAAATCTCTTTTGCTTTTAAAATGACATTCTCAGCAAAGTGTAAATCTCTTCCTAAAGTCCAAGCTGATGCAATGTCAATCAGGATTTTAGCTACAGATTTGGCATCTATTTAGGTGGGGTGCTAACGCAGATCTTAGATACCTCATTTTGCAAGCATAGTGATTGATTCTGTGCAATTGTTAATAGACATATCGATCTTGCCCAACACCTCTATTGAAATAGCACGGATGTTGAAATAGCACGGAGTAAATAGAGCGCTTTGAATAAGCATGGCACATGCATTTGGGCTAAATATTTCTTGCCTACTATGTATTGTGTGCAAAGTATTGTGTGCAAATGAATCGAGTTAATTATTGAATTTTTGAATTATTGAATTTTAAGTTAAAGGTAGAGCCATGTCAGATAACCGCAGAAGTCAGGTAATCACCTCAGGCGTAGCGCGATCGCCCAACCGAGCCATGCTCCGCGCCGTGGGTTTTGGCGACAATGATTTTAATAAGCCGATCGTAGGTCTGGCCAATGGCTACAGCACGATCACCCCTTGCAATATGGGCATTAATGCTTTAGCTCTCAGAGCCGAAGCGCAAATCAAAGCATCGGGCGCAATGCCGCAGATGTTTGGCACCATTACGATCTCCGATGGGATCTCCATGGGCACAGAGGGGATGAAATATTCGCTGGTGTCGCGGGAAGTGATTGCCGACTCGATCGAAACCGCTTGCAATGGCCAGAGCATGGATGGAGTATTGGCGATCGGTGGCTGTGACAAGAACATGCCGGGGGCAATGCTAGCGATCGCGCGGATGAATATTCCGGCCATTTTTGTCTATGGCGGTACGATCAAGCCTGGTCATTACAATGGCCAAGACCTGACCGTGGTTAGTGCCTTCGAGGCAGTGGGACAACATAGCGCTGGCAAGATGGGCGATGAAGAATTAATGGCGATCGAGCGGAATGCTTGCCCTGGCGCTGGTTCTTGCGGTGGTATGTACACGGCCAATACGATGTCCTCGGCCTTTGAAGCAATGGGGATGAGCCTGATCTATTCCTCGACCATGGCGGCTGAAGACCAGGAAAAAGCCGATAGCACCGCCAAGTCAGCGGAAGTATTAGTAGATGCGATCCGCAAGCAAATTTTGCCGCGCCAAATCCTGACCCGTAAAGCGTTTGAAAATGCGATCGCCGTGATTATGGCGGTGGGTGGATCCACTAATGCAGTGTTGCACCTGTTGGCAATTTCTAATGCTGCTGGCGTAGAACTGAGTCTGGATGATTTTGAGACAATCCGCGCTAAGGTGCCTGTACTCTGCGATCTCAAGCCATCTGGTAAGTATGTGGCCACTGACTTACACAAAGCTGGCGGTATCCCTCAAGTGATGAAAATGCTACTGGTCAATGGCGTATTACATGGCGATGCACTGACAATCACTGGCCAGACGATCGCGGAAGTTTTAGCCAATGTACCCGATGCGCCCAGTCCCGACCAACCTGTAATTCATGCCTGGGATAACCCAATTTATAAGCAAGGCCACCTGGCGATCCTGCGGGGTAACCTGGCGACCGAAGGTGGTGTAGCTAAAATCACTGGGATCAAGAAGGCCAATATTACCGGGCCAGCGCGGGTATTTGAATCGGAAGAAGAATGCCTGAAGGCGATCCTGGATAAGCAAATTAAGCCCGGTGATGTGGTAGTAGTACGCTATGAAGGCCCCAAGGGAGGCCCTGGGATGCGAGAGATGCTAGCGCCAACCAGTGCGATCATTGGTGCGGGTTTAGGCGATTCCGTTGGTTTGATTACCGATGGTCGTTTTTCCGGTGGCACCTATGGTTTGGTGGTGGGACACGTGGCTCCGGAAGCTTTTGTCGGCGGCACGATCGCCCTGGTGCAGGAGGGCGACTCGATTACGATCGATGCGGGGCAGCGATTGCTGGAGTTGCATGTTTCGGATCAAGAGTTAGAAAAACGCCGCGCGAGTTGGCAACCACCCCAACCCAGATATACCAAAGGGGTGCTGGCCAAATATGCCAAGCTGGTCTCTTCCAGTTGTTTTGGTGCAGTTACCGATCTGGATTTGTTTGAGGGCTAATGTCATTGAGTTAAATTGAATTATTAAATTTAAGACGATCGCTCTTACTACCCTGGCTCTAGGGAGGAGGCGATCGCCTTATTTTTATGGTGTTGGCTAGATTCTAAATACAATCGGCACCAGTTAAGCCCTTACATTGCTCGGCGATCTCTTCGGCCACTGCCGGAGCCATCTGCTCGTGCTTAGTCAAAGCTTGCCGGAAGTAGAACTCGGCATCCTGCGAAAGCTTGGTTTTCTCGGAGTCGCTCAATCCTTTTTCGTGATCGCGCTTCATCCACAAAATTTGTCCTTTCAGGTAAACAATTTCTGGATTGTCCGGTGAATGCACTAGGGCTTTTTCTACCGCGGCCAGGGCTTCATTGGGTAACTTGGCATCTCGATAGCCCAGGGCGATCCCCCGCCATTTCAAATATTCAGGACCCGCCTTACGCAAACTACCCAGAGCATCTTCGAGGTCGGCCAATGGCACCACCGAAGCCACCAGCATGTCCATATAACCTTTAATTAAATTTAGTTCTGGGTCATCGGGGGCAATTTCGGCCGCTAGCTCAATCTGATCAAGGGCTTGTTGCACCAGAGATAGACCCCTGGCGGCACCACGCACCACCCCTTTCTTGGTTACTTCATAGCCCGCTTCAAGTAAATAGCTCGCACCAGTATAGAGGTGTCCTCGCATTGGATTTTCGGACATTAGGGCTTGGGCAGCCTTGCGAGTTCTGATTGCATAGTCGCGCATGAATTCCAGATTTTCGCCAGCATCTTTGTTGTTCATGTAGTACAACGAAGCTTTCATGGCATGGAGCAATGGCTCATCGGCTTCGGTGGCAAAGGCGCGATCGACCGTTTCTTGAGCTTCCAGGAAATTGCCATCCCGAAACATCAGCTCAAAGGCCGCTTCGGTTTCTGCACCAATGCCGCTGGGATTATCAGTCCTGAATGGATCGCCCGCCAATACCGGTGAGGCGATCGGCATAAACATGACTCCGGCCAGAATCGCGGCGATCAACCTGTTGAGCTTCCTAAAGCCTCGTTTATGAGGTTTATAGCCTAGGCTAATTCTGGGCTTATTACTAATACGGAAAATTTTGTTGGGGTTATTCCTGGCTTTCATGCTAGTTCTTGGTAATACCTTCACTAATCTAATTGCTCTGTGTTGATTGTGTTGATGGTGACTAAGTTGATGATCCTGGCTCAGGCTTGTAGTTTTGTATAGTTTGTCAAATCCACAAATTGCGATCGAAGATTCTCCTCGTGACATCACAATTAAGAAATTTTGCAAAAATAACTGATTCCCAAAGATCCAGATCGATCACTTACCTTGATTCCACTCATACCCCATGCCTAAAAATGGCTAAAATTTAAGAGATGAACCTAACAGTAGATTCTTGCCTCTATTCTTCTTTCTATTTCTATATATTAATCGATTGATTAGTTAGCATATAAGTGATCTGAAGTATAGACCTACCCCCGACTGAATTAAAGATCCAGATGGAATTCTGAAGTTGAGAAAATAGAGACAGGATGCCGTAAGATCCAGTCTAGTCTGACGTATGCTAGGGCAAATGGTTCCGATCGCTTTCACTTATCCTTAAACTATGCTAGAAATCCAAAACCTTTCCTATCATCCGCCTGCTGCTGCTGCACCAATTTTACAAAATATTGAATTGCAGCTTGAGCCTCAACAGTTGGGGGTGGTGGTGGGGCCAAGTGGTTCTGGGAAAAGTACACTGCTTGAAATCCTGGCTGGATTTGTACAGTGGCATCAAGGGGCGATCTTTTGGCGATCGCAGGATCTAGAAGTTGAGCATATGCAGCAATTATCGGGTCTGGTGTTTCAATTCCCAGAGCGGCATTTTTGTGGCAGCACGATCCTGGAGGAATTAAGACTAGGGCATCCTGAACTAGACCGCGATCGGGTGGATGCTGCCCTGGCTGAAGTGGGCTTACAACATTTGCCCCTGCATATCTCGCCACAGTCGCTCAGTGGTGGCCAACAACGGCGGCTAGCCTTGGCGGTGCAGTTAATTCGTCAGCCTTATTTACTGTTGCTAGACGAACCTACCGCTGGTTTGGATTGGTCAATGCGGCAGCAATTAATTGAATTATTAGCCAAGCTCAAAAAAGACTGGACTTTGCTGGTGGTTACCCATGAGCCGGATGAGTTTAAGCACATTGCTGATGTGAGTTGGTCAATTTCCCACGGTTTGATTTCAAAAATCGAAAAGTCAGTTTCATTAATCTAGTTCATTAATCTAAACTTGTTAGCCTTGAATTAGGTGAATTAGTCGTAAATTAGTAAGAATATTCAAGGATGAAGTTGAAACTAACCAATGCTTCGTTTGTAAAGAATTCTTGCTTCTAGCTAATCAATAACCTAAGTCTTTACTTTCATGAAGGCCAGATTTAGCGATCGCTTCCCTCTTTATGTCTTGCCATCCCTGGATTACAAGCATAATGACTTGAGCCGATCGCTATCTATTGCTGATCTTCCTTGACATCTCGATACGCTTCGCTAGCAAAAGTTATGAATCCCAAATTTAGGTGACAAGGATGGGTCTGTGGCGATCGCTCTGGCTATTTGCCCCTGGTTGAGTTGTGGTTAATGATTAGCTGTTTTTAATAGCTTAACGTTAAATAAAATGCTCAAGTTGTTCCTCAGAGAGACATTTGAGCCTAAATTAAATCAACGGCAATCGCCAAAGCTAGTTTAATTTGCGGCAGTAATAACTAACCTACGATCGATAGTTAAGAAAAGTTACGGTTATCTTGAGCGGACACATAAGTTTTGCCTATATAAATATAAACATATGCCAAACTTAAATTAAACTCTATGCTGTTAAGATTATTTTTACAAGATAGGTGAGACCGCCCAACCAAAGAGCGGCTATCCCTCTACCCTGTTGATCGAGATTGATTGAGATGTTAGCATCACTGCGATCGAAGCTTTATCAACGCTTTATCAACACAAACCCAGGCATTAATCTTTGCAGCGATCTGTATGGGAATTATTGTCTAGTCCATAAAAAAAGCTACCTTAGCCTTAGATCAAGTAGGTTTGCAACTACTTTGTCGATCGCTTAGCTAGATAGCCCACTCATTGTGTATTTAGTTTACTTAATAATTCTAGCTATTAAGTAGCGTGAATAAGTAAATATAACTACAGAAACTAACATAGCAAAATTTTTTTGACTGTTTCTGTTTGCCCCACTCTGGATTGAGTCATAGCTATCGCAATATCGGTTGCGGCTGGAATGTATGTTCTAAGCTAGCTGCAGGTGATACTTAGGCGATCGGGTGCTTTGAAATTGGCCGGGTTAATTGTAGGGACATTCACTATCTATGTAACGCGAAGCTCCTTAGTTGAATTAAAATTACACATTAAAAAATTTAGCTAAATGGCGATCAGCGGCTATAACCACGCGATCGCTAATACCAGGGGCAGTTCGTTTGACCAATTAGGAGATTTAGAATGGCTACAACAACAAAAGGCTTTCAGGCCGGCGTAAAGGATTACAAACTCACTTATTACACCCCCGATTACACCCCCAAGGATACTGATATCCTGGCTGCTTTCCGGATGACCCCACAGCCCGGTGTGCCTCCCGAAGAAGCGGGTGCGGCTGTGGCAGCAGAGTCTTCCACTGGTACTTGGACTACGGTGTGGACTGACCTACTCACCGACCTCGATCGTTACAAAGGTCGTTGCTACGATGTTGAGTCTGTACCCGGTGAAGATAACCAGTACATTGCTTATGTGGCTTATCCTCTAGATTTGTTTGAGGAAGGCTCGGTTACCAACATGCTCACCTCGATCGTTGGTAATGTGTTTGGGTTTAAGGCCTTACGTGCCCTACGCCTCGAAGATCTTAGAATTCCGGTTGCCTACCTCAAAACCTTTGAAGGCCCCCCCCATGGGATTGTGGTTGAGCGCGACAAATTGAACAAGTATGGTCGTCCGCTGTTGGGTTGTACGATTAAGCCCAAACTAGGTCTGTCCGCCAAGAACTATGGCCGTGCTTGCTATGAAATCCTGCGTGGTGGTTTGGACTTCACCAAGGATGACGAAAACATTAACTCTCAGCCCTTCATGCGCTGGCGCGATCGCTTCCTGTTTGTAGCTGATGCGATCCACAAGGCTCAAGCTGAAACTGGCGAAATTAAAGGCCACTACCTCAACTGTACCGCTGCCACCGTGGAAGAAATGATGAAGCGGGCTGAATTTGCCAAAGAGCTAGAAATGCCGATCGTTATGCATGACTTCCTCACCGCTGGTTTCACCGCCAACACCACCCTATCCAAGTGGTGTCGTAACAATGGTATGTTGTTGCACATTCACCGCGCCATGCACGCCGTCATCGATCGCCAGAAAAATCATGGTATGCACTTCCGGGTCTTGGCCAAGTGCTTGCGCATGTCTGGTGGTGACCACATTCACACTGGTACGGTGGTTGGTAAGCTAGAAGGCGATCGCGCCTCTACTCTGGGCTTCGTTGACCTGCTCCGTGAAAACTACGTCGAGCAAGACAAATCCCGTGGTATTTACTTCACCCAGGATTGGGCTTCCATGGGCGGCGTATTTGCGGTTGCTTCCGGTGGTATCCACGTCTGGCACATGCCCGCATTGGTGGAAATCTTTGGTGATGACTCCGTGCTGCAATTTGGTGGCGGTACCCTCGGTCACCCCTGGGGTAATGCACCTGGTGCAGTGGCTAATCGGGTTGCGCTTGAAGCTTGTGTTCAGGCTCGCAATGAAGGCCGTAACCTCAATCGTGAGGGTGCTGACATCATTCGTGAAGCCGCCAGATGGTCACCAGAATTGGCAGTAGCCTGTGAAACCTGGAAGGAAATCAAGTTTGAGTTCGATACCGTCGATACACTCTAAAACTAGTTGAACGGAAATAATCGAAAGGATAAGGGGAGCTAGTTGCGATCTTAATTGTTAGCCAGCGATCCCCAATCCCAGTTCACCTTCCGGCTCAGTTCTATGGATTTAAAGAGTGTTGCCAAAGCTACGTCCAAAGTATTGATTAGTTATTTAACCTATCAAGCGATGCGGACTGTGGTGTCGCAACTCCAGCAAACTAATCCGCCCCTAGCCCACTGGCTGAGTGGTTTTTCTTCGACTGGCAAGCTCCAGGATGGCGAAATGTATCTCAAGGAGCTATTGAGCGAAAACCAGGAGTTAGCCTTTCGGCTAATGACAGTTCGCGCCCATCTGGCCGAGGAAGTGGTTGAATTCTTACCGGAAATGACATTAACCGGAGTGAAGGAAGCCAATTTAAAACTACGCTGCCAGCACCTAGAGAAGATCGTTAACTATGAATCATCGGCGGATTTGCCTGATTTAGACCCCGATTTATTGGCGGCAGAGTTGCTTGAAACCCAAGAGGCTCAGGCGATCGCTGACGATCGCCAAAACGATCGCCAGGATGAACTTGACATTGTTGATACTGAAAATATTGACGATATTGACGATGCAGGTGAACCATCCGCGATCGAGGGTCAAGAATCACAGTCAGACAATCTCCTTGAATAAATGGCTAGTAGTTCATCGGATTAGTGATTTTTAGCAATTCCAAGTAATTCCAAGTAATTCCAAGTAATTAGTTAGCAATTAAGCCTTCTAATTTATTCCAACTGTATAAACAGCATTACCAAGAGAAATCATGCAAGTAGTATCAAAAGAACGTAAGTTTGAAACTCTGTCCTATCTGCCCCCCCTAAGTGATGCGCAGATTTCTAAGCAGATCCAATATGTGATCGACCAGGGCTTCTTCCCCTGTGTGGAATTCAACGAAACCTCTAATCCAGAAGAATATTACTGGACGATGTGGAAGTTGCCTTTGTTCAACGCCAATAGCGCCCAAGAAGTGCTCAGCGAAGTCCAAGCCTGCCGCTCTGCTTTCTCCAACTGCTACATTCGCGTTGTGGCCTTTGACAACATCAGACAGTGCCAGGTGACATCCTTTATTGTTCATAAGCCTAACCGTTTCTAGATTTTAAGCTTTCTAATTTCTTAATTTCTAGTAGTTAGAGCTTTCTAAACTCCTAATAGGTTTGATAGGTTTGATTTAGGCATAATGCTCAAAAATGGGCATTAGCTAGCCAAATGAATTGATTTGATTATATAAGGTTGAATTAACAGTAGTGGCGATCGGCTGCTACTGTTTTTTTAGTTTGGGTTTGGTTATTGTTATGTGAGTAATTACTTTATTAAGCAAATCAAATATTTATTACATCCTGCTTTAAGCTCCGTTGCGATCGTAAAGCAGCCCATAGAATGTAATTGTAAGGATTTGTAATTGTAAGGATTTTGGTGTATATACCATTTCCCTGCGGTGAAAAATTGAATTCACAAATTTCTAAATTTCTATATTTCTATATTGATAGCAAGCAAGAGGTAACGGCCATGAAAATGTTTCAATATCTTGCCCAAGCAACCAGTTTCATTAGCGATGCGATCACCAGGATTTTTGGCCCAGCCAAGGATGATTACCCCAAAACTGGGGTACAGCCATATACCGGTGATCCCCATCCCGATCCTTCGTGGCAAGAACGTGAATGATATTCATGATATTTAGGTCAGGCAGCTCGATCGTCTGGAGGTGCTAGCGATCAACTCGATCGATAAGTAAAATCGATAAGTAAACCAGTCAGGCTCCTGATTGTGGCTCTCTAGTTATATATTCAATTCATTGATTGAGTATGGATGGAGCTTAGTTATTATTTCTCAGACTTAGTTTTTAGCATCAGTTCCTTTCCTTACGCCAACTGGTTTAGCCATACTTTAAACGTATGTTAGACATAACTTAGGATTTACGGTTGCTCCGGTTGTTTTGAAAGTCACCACAAGCATTGAAAAGGTGATTTTTGATGCCATTGCCGATCAGTGAAGTATAAGATTGGCGATCGCCCCAAATCAAAACCTAGCTCAAAACCTAACTAAAATTAATAACCATCAAAAAAATTAATCCTCTACAATTAAATTATCTTGATCCCCCTACCTAGATCTGGTGGGGGGATTTTGATCAATCAAAATGTGTAGAATAAATACGTTCTATCTAGCTAGGTAGAATAGTAGATGCTAGATTGTCCGGCTGTTGAATAGATTATCTAGCTGCTAATTAGCGGATTTTGAGGTTTTAAATTCCTATGGCTCGACGTAGACCCGCCAGTGTGTCCTATGGCGCTCCTTCTGTTGGTAATAATTCTGGCAACAATAATAACTCTGGCACTGGCTTTAAACTGGCGATCGCGGCGGCAATTTTTGCGATCGGCATTGCCGTTGGCGTTGCCCTCTCGACGCTCAATCCAACCCAGCAAACCGTAGATGCAATTAGATTAGATGCCCTGGCACCCAGCCGCGATTTTTGTAATAACTACGGTGCTTCGGCGATGGTAGTTTCCAGCCGTGTGTTTATTACCCTCAATCCCTACGATGTTTATGTGAGTCGGGTTGAGTCGGAACCGGGCTGTGTGGTTTTACCCAACAACTGGAATGGCCTGCTGCGGCGTGGCGCGATCACCGAGCAAGATATTCGAGAGTGCAAAAACCGGATGAATACGTTTGGGTTTACGGGTAACCTGGGCAAAGATACAGCTGTGGACTGTGTATATGAAAGCAAGAATGCCCAAGAGCAACTAACCAAGGGGTATGAGCTACAGGATGCTGACCCCAATCAACCTCGATCGCAATAATTCTTTCAGTCACCTTGGAAATGAATGACTAAATGACTAAATGACTAAAAAGAGCCGATCGCTACCATTTACCAAAAAGAGAAAAGCAAGCGATCAATATCTGGGCTATCGAATTGCGGCAATCTGGAAGTTCCTAGAGCGGGAAAATATTCTCAGGCTGCTTTGTATTATTGGGGTGCTGGTAATTATTAGCTCTTTTGCCCTAGCGATCGTAGAGCCAGAAATTTCGATCCATGATGCCTGGTGGTGGAGTGTGGTAACTGTGACCACGGTTGGTTATGGTGACATTTCGCCATCTACACCAGCGGGGCGATTGATTGCGATCTTTTTGATGTTTTTGGGCATTGGCTTGCTGGCCACCTTCAGCGCCACGATCGCCAGCGTTTTGGTTGATAAAAAATTAAAAGAAGAACTAGGCATGAGTCATTGCACCTACGAAAATCATATTGTGCTGTGTGAGTGGAACCACCGGATGCGATCGATCTGGAACGAGTTCCGCTATGACTACCGCACTGCGCTCACGCCGATGGTTTTGATCGCGGACATGGAACGCAAGCCCGTTGAAGATGACAACCTGTTTTTTATCCAAGGTCAGGTGGATGATGCCACCCTGGAGCGAGCCAACCTGAGCAAGGCCAAAACGGTGATTGTGCTGGGTGACGATCGCCTCGAAGATACACCCCGCGATGCCAAGGTAGTGCTCACCACCCTAACGATCGAAAGCATGAACCCCAGCGCCTATACGATCGTAGAGCTGGTAAACGATGCCTATATTAAGCATTGCGAGCGGGCTAATGCCGATGAAATTATTGTCAGTAGCACTGTTAGTAGTGGGTTGATTTCTCAGGCTGCCTTGAATCATGGCATAACTAAGGTGGTTTGCGATATCCTCAATGCCCATTATGGCAATCGTCTCTATAAAATGCCGGTGCCAAAATCCATGGTCGATCGCCCCTTTGTGGAAGCTCTCACCGAGATCAAACGTGAGCATGAAGGGATTGTATTGGCGGTGCATCAGGGCGGCCCTGGCGGTGAAGTGATTTCTAATCCCAATGAAGCTTACTTGCTCAAAGACAGCGATAGTTTAATTGTGATGGCCAGGGATAGTCCTAATTTTGGCAGGAAGAAAAAATCATAGGGACTAAGTGACTAAGTTGGTTAGCTCAAAGCCATTTTGATCGCATTAATCAAAATTAGGTTGGGCAAGGCGATCGCTTGGAGCCTCTAATCCTTGTAATTATTGAGGGCTGGATCAGATTTATGATCACGAGCAGCTATATTTGGCAGTATTTTTATGGCAACTGGGCGATCGTTGTGTCAAAACAATGTCGATCAATTCAATTCTGGCAGACTACTAACGGCTAGTCTGTTTTTATTGATAGGTATTGATAGGTATTGATAGGTATTGATCGGTCGGTCGAGCCGCCCAAGATTTTAGGGCGATCAGTTGCGATCGGCCAGCTAAATTTTTTGCGAAGCCAAGCAAGCCTTGATGTTCTATTCCAGCAAGGGATCTGGCTAATTTATGCAAATAGGTTTTCAATTTATTAAAAAAAAATTTGCCAAATTGGAAACAAATTAAACTCCCATTCGTCAAGCCATATTCAAGTAGCTAAGTTACTTGCTCCTGCAACAATCAAATCAGGAGTTGCTTAATTTAAGCTTTCTGTTCCTCGGCCAAATTGTTTATTCGATTAAGTAGGTTTAACGGAAGGTTTAACTATGATCAAAAAACTAATTATTCTGACTATGCCGATCGCCTTGATCTTTGGCATGTACTCTGTTTCCGCTAGCTCCCAGGCCAATTCATCAACCAGTACCCTGGCTCAAGCAGAACAACCCTCAGAATTGGAACAAAACACCAGCCCCGATCCTACATCGAGCGATTTAGATGACATTGATCCCAGCGACAGCGTGCCACCCGCAACACCATCTGAATTCCCCACATCCCCAGAACCGCTGGAATTGCCCGAATCCTCAGAACTCTCAGACACCCCAGACACCCCAGACACATCAGATGCATCCGCTGAGGCAGACTATGCCGTAGTCGATTTAAATTCACTCCCCGCTGCGGTCGAGCAAAATGGTGCCGATCCAGAAGCGATCGCCGTGGCGCTATTTGGCAACACCGAGCCAACCGAGGGCAATTTTGAAGAAGAGATCGATTCCCAGATCGTTGATGACCAAGCCGTAGTCACCATCACTCAACTTGGTCTAGCCGATGACTCGGTGCGCGGCGTACGCTATATGCTCAAATTTGATCAAATGGATGACCAAACCTGGCAACTTGTCTGGGTTGGGGTTCAGCAAACCTGTTATGAAGGCAGGGGGACTCAAGAATGGACTACAGATGCATGCGTTTGATCTCTAGATCATTACTAAGCTTAGCTGAGCCTAATTAAGGTGATCTTCTGTGCTAGCTAATTCTGGCTAAGCATTACTCCTAATGTTATTTTTCCCGCTGGTTCTAGGAGTATTTGCCAGCCTGGAATTAGTAGAACTCCAAATCCAATCGCCACCTACTTAGTTATCTGGTAGGTGGTTTTTTGACTATTGGGCTATGGGTTGACCAAGGAAATTGTTGCCGCATAATCGTTATTGCTGCGATCGAATAAATACGTTATCTCTATTGCGTCAATCACATTTAAATTAATTGATTGATTAATTGATTGATTGATCTGCTGGTTGAGCATTGACCAACTATGTTTTTGCGGATGCAGTTAGACCAATTAGATCAATAATATGACTAAGATAGAGCAATGCGATCGCTCCAATTCGCGCCCATCGGAGAAATTAGACCATGGCAGATAACCAACATTTAGCTTTATTGGCACGAGGGGTAGAAGATTGGAATAACTGGCGGGAAGCCAATCCCGAGCTGCGTGGCATAGATCTGACCATGGCTAGTTTAAGTGGCGCTAAATTACGCAAGATTGATCTAAGTATGGCGAATCTGCGTGGCGCAGACCTGCATGAAGCAAATTTGAGCAAGGCAAAATTAAAGGGAGCCGATCTCAGTAGCACTAATTTACATGCTGCCGATCTAAAAGGAGCCGATCTTAGTGATGCTTTTCTCAGCATGGCCAACTTAATTGGTGCCAACCTCTACGATGCTGATTTAAGGAGTGCCGATCTAAGGGGCGCAAAACTCAACCAGGCCGATCTCAAATATGCCAATCTCACCCTGGCGCGGTTTAGTTTAGCCAACCTGAATCAAGCAAACCTGAGTCAGGCTAAGCTAGTTGCTGCCGATTTCAGTCGCGCTAACCTCAGCGAAGCTAACTTTAGTGGTGCTGACTTAGGGCGGGCAAATATGGGCAAGGTGGATTTAAGCAAAGCGAATTTAAGCATCACAATCCTGGCGGGGGCTGATTTAATCGGTGCAAATTTGACCGGCGCTAATCTGAGTGAAGCAAACTTAAATCGAGTTAATTTGATCGGTGCCAACTTAATTGGTGCTAATTTGCATGGAGTTGATCTGATGGGTGCAGATTTAATGGGTGCGGATTTGAGCATGACCGATCTGACCCAGGCGGATTTGAGCCGCACTAATTTAATGGGGGTGGTTTTAACCAAGGCTAAAATCAATGGCACCCGCTTCCCTGAGGGCTATAGCCAAGGTCTCTGCTGAGTTGTTGGCATCAGGTAATCAGGTAATGTTGCTAATTTGCTACCCACAAGCTAACCATGCGTCTGAGCGCGTCCGGGTCAACTGGCTTAACCAGAAAATCATCTACACCTGCATCACGGGCGATCTTTTTATATTCAGCATTAGAATAAGCCGTCAACAAAATGAATGGTGCAGCAGCGGAAGGCAATTGGGGATAGAACTTAATCCGCTGACATAGCACAATCCCTGACATATCTGGCATTGACCAATCGCTGACGATCGCATCAAACCTAGTAGAGCTAAGGTGTTGCCATGCCTCTTTGCCATTATTCGCCGTCACAATATTACAATTGGGCAGCTTTGCCAAACTATCAGCCACCAGGGTCAAGGTCATCCGATCGTCATCTACCACCAGAACAGTGAGCTGCTTTTGGCCAGTGGCCAGATCTGCTGTGTGATTGGTTGAGGCTGAGCTAGCAGAATCATTATTACTATCTATTACTGCTAACTTAGTGTTGATCTCCTCTAAAACTGTGGCTTGCTGGGTCAGTAAATTGGTAGTGATATTAACAATTTCAGCGATTAATTGATTGCTTTCCTGGGTTTGCTGGGTTTTGGCCTCCAGTTCAATTTGTTCGGCACGTTGCCGCACCTGGTGCATACCAATCGTGGCGCTAGAGCCTTTGATGAAGTGAGCATTTTGCTGAATTATAAAAAAGTCTTGCTGGGCGATCGCCTCCTGGAGGGCAGTAATACTATGGGGTAGATCCTCAATAAACTGCTTGAGCATCTTATTTATGACGGTGCGATTACCCTCACACAGCTTGATCAAGTGATCGACATCGATCAGTTGCTGTCCTGGTAATGAAGCAGCGCCATCTGGATTAGCAGCTAGATCGGTTGGTTGGCTGGCTGTAATGGGCTGATCTGACTGATTCAGTTGATTAGCTTGATCTAGTTGATTAGTGTCTTCCTTCTTATCGATCTTATCGATCGGAGATTGAGGCTGGGTTGATGCGATCGCCCGTGTGTTTGATTTATTGGTGGCTCTGAGGTTGGCTCCTGCTTCTACCAGGGCATGCAATAGCGGTAGCTGCTTAATTGGTTTGACCAATACGGCGGCAAAACCTTGTTGGCAGAGTTTTTTACTCTCTTGCTGCTGGGTCGCAAAACAGGCAATTACCAGCTTGGTATTACTGAGCGAGGCATCGGCCAGAATTGTTCTTCCCAGCACCGCTCCACTGAGTACCGACATTTGCATATCAATAATGGCAATCTGATAGGGTTTCCCTTCACCGACTGCTTGCCTGAGGGCATTCATCGCCATGGCCGAGTTAACTACTTCATCCGCTTTAATTTGCCACTTTTGGGCATGTTGGCTCAAAACAGCACGGGTGGAGGCATTTTCGGAAACAATTAGGAGCTTGAGGCCAGTCAGATCTGCCTGGGGGGCGATCGCAGTTTGTTGATCGGGTAGATTAAACGCCGCACTAAAACAGTAGGCTGTTTCTGGATCGCTCCCCGTTGTTTTTAGTTCCATTGTGCCGGCCATCATCTGTACCAGCGATCGGCATATCGCTAGATCCGTACCGATTGTAGTGAAATCCTGAGCAAGATCGCCCTGTTCGTTCGCCTCACTGCCCCAACCATCAGCCTGAGCCAAGAATTCAGCGATTTCATCTTGGTCTTGATCGCTTAAAAAGATATTACTATGGGCTACAGTAAACTCTAGCTTTACGATTGAGGCAGTGGTTTCTAGTAGTTGAATCCGCATTTTAATTTCACCCTCACTGAGAACCTCGATCGCCTTGATCAATAGCAGTGTGAGCACTTGCGATAGGCGCACCAAATCCCCTTCTAGTTTGGTGGGCACGTTGTCATCAATTAAAAAAGTCAGCTCAAGCTGCTTACGGTGTGCCTGTAATGCGATTAGATCTAAAAGCTCTTCCGTGCAGTTGCGCAGGTCAAAATTCATAACAGTTTAATCGCTGGATTTATGGCAAAAGTTCTGGTTCACAAGGCAAGAAATAGGATTTCAGCCCAAAACACTTAATCCTATCGCCACATAAATAAAATAACCTAAAATTGAGCGATTCTAGTTGACCAAACGTGATATCCTGTCACCCATTCAAGTTGCTTTCGATCGTGTGTGGGGATAGTTATGAGTATTAAGAGCATAATCAAAAAATTGAGTCAGCAGCAGCAGCAGCTAAAGTCTGCGGCGATCGCCACGATCGCTACCTGTGGTGTGATGGCTGTACCAGGATTAAGTTCAATTAGTCTTTCTGGTAGTCTTTCTGGGCTTGACCAGGCTGCCTATGCGCTGCCCGGCCAGACAGAAACCCAAGTGGCCGATTGGATCAGGGCAAATCCAGCACTGAAGCCAACTCGCAGTGAACGATTACTGGTAAAAAAATCCGATACGGCAGCGCGGCGATTTCAATTTCAAGCCAGCGTTTTGATCCCAGGGATCGCTAATATACCTGGGGATGCCAACCTAATTCGTTCTGAGGAAATTTCATTTTTTGATGCGGTCAATGGGGTTACCCGCGATCGTCTGGAAGATTCGGTGCGCAGTATTTATGGTGCTTCGATCATGCGTGATTATGTGTCCGCTAAAACTGTGTATGCCTATCCCACGGAAGAGATGATCGCCAGGGCTAAAGTGAACAATGGCAATGTTTTATTGATTGCATTACAAGGTGAGTTACGCGAGGGTGAACAGTTTGTCTACTGGCTCGAAACCGTGGAGAATGCCAGTGGTAGGGCTAATTCTGGCCGAGTAGTGATCTTTGAACGTAAGCACCTGCCCAAGCTAGAAGCAGAACTGCGTAAGCGTGAGGTAACCCTGCCCTAGGCATTATTCGTTATTCGTTTAAAGCCAATTAATTTGCTGCGATCGAGAAAGGCGCTGGAGTAAAGATACTCTAACGCCTTAACTTGTTAACAAATGTTGATATGGGTATAGATTAATGCTGGGATAGACAATTAGAGATGGCCAGTGATTCAACCAGCCAATATCTATCTCTAATTCAATCTAATTCATTAATTCATCTAACTAATTAATTTGAGATATAGCCTATAGCCCAGTGCTTGAGTCTAGCTCGCAGAACCAAGCCCCACATAAGCACCGTAGAAAAATAGACCAACTACCACTAATATGCCAGTGCCAGCAATCGTGGCAACGAGCCACAAAGGAATCCGACCGTTCTTAAGCATGCAATAAACCTCCTCTTAATTAAATTGGGGATTGGGGATAAAAGAAATTTTGCTAATTCAGAATTTTAGTTTCTTGATTAAGCCAGATCTAGAAAACCAGGATTGGCACTAGAACTAAGAGCGAAATTGGGCTACAGCCAGAAAATGACCGACACCCAAGGGAAAGTTCCTGGCCGATCGATCGCTTAATCATCCCAACTAAAAATTAATTGTTCTAGATCCTAGGAATGTGGTCAAACCTGATTTCTGCCCAGGATCATTGGGATCTTGCCTGATTCAGACCTAACCAACTACTTAATTTATTAGTATTTATTAGTAATAGTAATTGATTATTAGTTGATGAAATAACTGGCAAATAGCAAAGCAGTTACAAAAATGAGCAGCAACCCAAGATATAGGGATGTGCGATTAAGTTCTACTGGCTGGGAGTTCGGATTTTTCTCAGGCATTATTAGTCCCTCTTAATTTTGTTTTTAAAAAGTAGCAAGTAGTAGGAAAACTGCTTCAGGTTTGATTGAGTGTTTAAAGATTAAATGAGCACCAATGAGGAGGCATGAAGCAACCTCAAAACGCCCATAGCAGCAGAAAAGCCTCAATGCTTAACTCAATGATTGAGTAACCTGCTGACTTAATTCAACAACAATTTAACGGCTAATAAATTGCATTGCCGCGATCGCACCAAGGAAAAAGACTGTGGGTACGCCGAGGGCATGAATTGACAACCAGCGCACAGTAAACACGGGATATTCAACTGGTTGATTGGGGTTACTGTTTGTCATAATCTAGAAATTTTTATGCTTAACAATTTTTACGTTTAACAGTTTTTTTGCGCTTAACTTTACATTTGCAAATTTACACAAGCATTTAAATGCAAATCTAAACATGTCTTAAGACATTGCCAACAGTCCAGCAAGGAGCTGCAGTGCTTATTTAATTAATTAAGCGAGTCATTAAAATCTTCAATATCATCGATCGCATTAAAGCGATCCAGCAATACTGGTGCATCGGAGCGATCGAGGGTGTAGTATTCGTTTGGTCTGGGGGTGCCAAAAACATCATAGGCCAGACCAGTACTGACAAACAGCCAACCAGCAATAAACAAAGCCGGAATCGTCAAGCTATGAATAATCCAGTAACGAACACTGGTAATGATGTCACCAAAAGGTCTTTCACCCGTTGTACCTGCCATGAGTAGTCCTCTCTAATCTTAAATCTTGATATCTACAAATCTTAAACAACTTTTTATTATTGTAGCAACTAACCCCTTTTGGGCTGGATTTTGTTACTACTAGCTCCAAGCAAAGGAACCACTGCCCATTCTAACTTAGCGTGGGTGCAAAAATCGTTATTAGTCTGGCCAAATTCTTGAATTAAAAAATGCAATTTAAAACCGTAATTAAAATATATTCAAATGCCGTCATCGTTTCTTTAGCAATCTTAAATGATATTAGAGAAAGCGCTATAGGTACTTAAATCAGGCAATGTAAATAATCTGTACCTCAAAAATAGCTCAAATAGTTTCTTGGTTAGCTTGAAGGAACGACAAAATTGATGCATCTGGCGTAACACCTGTTTGGCTTGTCCCCAGATATTTTCAATCGGGTTCTCTGCCGGTGCATAAGGAGCAAAGCGCAGACAATGTATTTGCCAGTCCTGTCCTTGATTGATTTGGGTCAGGAAATCACGAAACGCTTGGGAGCGGTGATAACTAGCGCCATCCCACACTAGCAATATCTTGGCACCAGCACTGATATCGTGCAAATGCTTTACAAATTCAATTGTCGAGGAGCTATTAGCACTTTGATAGGACTGTAAGATTAAATCTCCATTCAGACAATCTAAGGCGCCAAAATAAGTCTGGCTATCTCGGTAGTTATCAACTTTGACCTCCAGCCGCTGTTGACGGTCTCCCCAGCCATACCCACAAATATCACCTGCTCGAGTATGGCACTCATCTAGTGCAAATACCCTTATCTGTCCGTTTTGAATCTCTGGTTGATGAGACTTAAGCCAATTGTTAATCATTTGGTTATGCTCGTGCACCACAGATGCATCATACCTGGGGCTTTTTTTCTCCCCTTATGCCAACTCATGCCAGCACTTTTGAGCAAATCGTAATAGCTTTGCACCGAACGGTATATCACTCCATAGTTCTGGGCTATATGTTCAACTACTTCAGATACTGTACGTTGCCTTTCTTGAGCGATCCATTCAACTACCGCCTGACGCTCTACCTTACTCAAAAAGCCCGCACTGCCTTTATGGCCTAGCCTCAAACCTGCTATGCCTTGCTCTCTATACTTTCTCTCCCAGCGGCTGATATAGTTTGAACTCACGCCTAGGATTGGTTGAATTTCATGGTGTTTCATCTCCTTAAGACGCATTTGTACTGCTAATGCGCGTTTCATCTCGCGCGGGTCTGGGTTACTGGCGATAAATTCTTCTAGGGGCATATCTTCTCAACATATACTACCCTCTATTATTCTCTATAATCATCTGGAATTGCTATTGAATTGAAGTGAATGGGTTAGGGCTGTCTGCCATGGGGCAAATTCGGTGGGCTCTGATGCCAAAAATGCCAAAAATAGAGATATCAAGAATAGAGATATCAAAGATCGATCGGCTAGAGCCGTCACGCCTATTATGTCTGTTGTTATGTCTGTTGTTATGTCTGTGCGAAATAATAATCCAGATCGATCGAATAGATCTGGGGCGATCGGGGCAGAATGATGAGGGCAAATATTCGCACATATTGATATTGATTGGGCAGCTATGGAAATCAGGAAAATCACCGCCGCTGAGCGTAGCCAAATACTGGACGGCTATGACTATGCTTTTTATGAATGGCAAGAAGACCTGCTACCAAATCCGGTTGAACCAGCAAGTTTAGCGATCGTCGAGCCGGATGAGATTCTGGCCGCTATTATTGACAACAAAATCGGCGCATCATTGCGGGTACATGATTTCCACCAATCGATCCGTGGTGAAGTTAGGCCGATCGGTGGGATCGGTGGCGTGTGGGTCTATCCTGAACATCGCAATCGGGGGGTGGTGCGGCGATTGCTCCAGGTAGCTTTTGCGCAAATGCATAGGGCAGGGCAGGTGGCGAGTATGCTGATTCCCTTTAAGCCCAGTTTCTATGGCAAGTTTGGCTATGTGGTGACCAATGCCAACTTAGAAGTTACTTTGCCGATCGCGGCGTTTTTGCCCTATTTAGAACAAGGTAAAAAGTTGGAGCAGTCTGGAAATCCAAATGATTTAGAGAATTTAGAGCATAATTGGCAATGGCAACGGGTCAAGGCCAGTGAGTCATGGCCTGAATTTTTGGATTTTATGATCAAGGTTGCCCCTAAACAGCATCATGGCCTTATTATCCCCTCAGAAATGCCAGCACCCCAATGGCGATCGCGGTTGCAAAAACGCCAATGTATTTTAATTCGTCATGCGGGAGAATTGGTGGCAGCGGCGCATTATGAAATCAATAGCGATTTTCGGGCTACTAACGAGCAGCGCTTGATCAATATCCCTGATCTGTACTGGTCGGATTTGGCCGCCAGGGATATGCTGTTTAGCTTCATTGCCCGTCACCGTGAGCAAGTTTTTTCCGTCAAGCTCAATTTACCGCTTGGGACAAATTTTCAGCCCTGGTTTGGCGATGTACCCACGCCGCTGCAAGTAGAAATTAGCCGTAATCCTTATATGGTGAGGGTGATCGATGTGGTGGGGGCGATCGCAAATCTACCGGCATCTATGGCTGGCAAGCTGACGATCGAAGTTAGTGATCAATTTTGTGATTGGAATCAGGGAATTTATCAAATTTGGGCAGATCAGGGGCGATTGCGGTGCGATCGCTTAGCCAAGGACATAAAGGATATAGCAGCAGCAGATGTGATTGCATCGATCGAGGGGATCTCGGCGTTGGTCTATGGCACTTTACCCATCAAAGCGCTAGAACATAAAGGATGGGTGAGAATCAACAACCCAGCCGTGCGCGATCTAATTACAGCCTGGTTCCCCGCGATCCCGCTCTATAACACGGTTCGCTTTTAAGCCAGGGATTAGCGATAGATTTAGTGATCCCTTGTCTTCGAGCCAAGATAAAAGCCCACTGCAAAGGTGGCCAGGATCATAACCGGGTTTAAAAGAGTGATCGTAAGATCTTTGACCATCATGCGATCAACATGCGGGTTAAAGATCGCTACCGTAAATACACAAAAGCAACCCAGCAAAGTAACGCCAAAAATCACAGTTAGGGTGATCGCAATCCAAGCCACCGTTGGCGATCGTTGATTCTCTGGGTTTAATTCTAGGTTTAATTCTGGGCTCAATCCAGGAGATTCAGAGGCAAGATCGCTGGATTCAGTGGAGTGATCAGGGGCGATCGAGTTTTCTGTGGCAATGGCTGCACCATTTTCTTGAGGGCGATCGGATGAAGTAGCTGGATCGGTCATGTTGAATTACTCCATAAATCGATTGATTAAGCTGTTAATTGATCTGTTACGCAGTCATACCAATCTTAATCATCTTAATCAGGGGAGCAAGGAGATCAATACAAGGAGATTAATAATAGTTACTTAAATGTAATTAAATACCTTTTTTGATACTAACTTTCTTTAAAAGCTATACCTTACTAAAAGGTGCATACTTTACTTACATATAATACCCCCTTAAAATACTGTATAGCAAAAGAGATAGTTAGAGCGATTCATCAATCTCTATTTGCCAGCCTCGATCGTTTCATTTAGTTGTTTTTTAGTGCTAGTCCAATTCGCAACAGCCAATTAATTGGCGCTAAACCAAAGCACAAAGCATAGTAAACCTGAATTTGAAGGAGCAAGAAAGATGACCGTAGCGATCCGTAAATCCGCAGAAAGAGGACATGCCAATCATGGCTGGTTAGATTCATATCACACCTTCTCCTTTGCTAATTACATGGACCCGGCACATATGGGCTTTCGGGACTTAAGGGTAATTAATCAAGATCGGGTTAAAGGCGGAATGGGTTTTGGTGCCCACGGCCACCGCGATATGGAAATAGTTACTTATGTACTCGATGGGGCGCTTGAGCACAAAGACAGCATGGGCAATGGTGAGGTTATGCAGCCCGGTGATGTGCAGCGGATGAGTGCAGGCACTGGCATAGTTCACAGCGAATATAATGCATCGATCACAGACCCAGTCCATTTTCTGCAAATTTGGATCTATCCGCAGGATCGAGGCATTAAGCCAGGTTATGTACAAAAAGGGTTTAGTCGCGCCGATAAGCTAAATCAATTGCGTTTGATCGTCTCGCCCGATGGCAGGGATAATTCACTGACGATCAACCAGAACACTAGTATCTATGCCTCAGTCCTGGAACCCGGCGCTAAGGTTATGCATACTGTCAAGCCCGATCGCCATGCCTGGGTGCAGATCGCCCGTGGCAGCGCCACCTTGAACGGTCAACCACTCCGTGAAGGTGATGGCGTGGCGGTGAGCGAAGCTGGTGATTTAGAAATTGCTGGCCAAGATGAAGTGGAGTTTTTGATCTTCGATCTTGCCTAGTGCTATTTCAAGCGAGATGTTGTGCAAGTAGAGACTTGAATGCTTTGATCTACTTGAATACTTTGATCTAAAGGTATTCATGCAAAAGCAGTCTTTTGAAGATGCACTAGTTATCTGAGCATCTAACTATCTGAGCATCTAAACATCTAAGTGGCTTAGTTTAATGATCTAGCTCGTTTGAGCAGTTTGAGCAGTTTGAGCAGATCCAAAATTTGTGATCCTGCTGCTGCCATTAACTTTGCTATGCATTGTAAAACCTAGGACTTAAGTCCAAGCGTTCGATCGATTCGGGCGTTTGGATTTTTTCTTAGCTAAGACTTGCTTCTATTTGACTATTTTTACCAGGAGTTGCTAGAAGACTGATCGTAATCACCCACCAGTTTGCTAGACCTAGTATAGACCTAGTAAAAGAGCTTAAATCAATAGTAATAATAGATTTATGATTAACGCGATCGATCGGGCTCGCGCTATATTAAGGTAATCGGGGATTGATTTTAACCACCTAGCAATTAGTATTTGTACTGCAATGGTTCTTGCCAACCTAGGCCAATGGTGATGAGAGAATGTTTCTGGGCTCTGAGCTAGGTTCGAACAAAAATAGTAGGTAGTAATATTGCAGTGATATTACTGCAATGTTTAGGAGCCGATCGACCTGGTTGAAGCTGTAACTGTTGGCTAACTCCACTCACCAAAAACTATAAATTTGTGGCAACAGAATCGATTTCCTGAATTAAAATCAATTCCCTGGATTTAACGCATCGCAAAAGTTTAGTTTAAATCCTCAAACTGCTGAGCAAAGAACAAGTGAAAGCTGACCGTGATAGCGCTATATTTAAGCAAGCGTGATGAATCATAGCCGCTAAGAGTGCTTACCAGCACTAAGAAAACGACTCAACAGTCTCACATGTCACAAAATCATTATCTCAGCCTCGATAAAATTGAAAGCTGGGTAAGTAAATATTCTGGTAATGGGAAGAGTGCTTGACTATGAAGATCCTCAAAATCCAAACTTTGCGTGGGCCAAATCGTTGGAGCATCGATCGACATAAGTTGGTCGTGATCAGACTGGATCTAGAGGATGCACTGGTCTACCGCGAGGATGTGCTCGAGCTTTATGACAATATCTGTGCTGATGTGTTGCCAAGCCTCAAGGATTCTGCCCTAGGGCGATCGGTAGCCGAGGGCGAAAATATTGTGGCGGCTGAGCTAGTGCAGCATATTGCATTGGAATTGCAGCGGTTGGCAGGGATGCCGGTTGAATATAGCAATCACCGTCCCACGGTGGAGCGCAATGTGTTTCTGGTGGTGCTCGAATATGTCCATGAACTGGCTGGTCGCTATGCTGCCAGAGCGGCGGTGCGGCTTTGCCAAAGCATGATTGAAGATGGAGTTTACCCGGACGAGGAGCTGAAACAGGATTTAGTTGATCTAACCGATCTACGACTGGATGCGCAGCTTGGCCCTAGCACCGAATCGATCGTAGCTGAGGCGAGAGCCAGAAATATTCCCTACATTGAATTGGGCACCAGAGCGATGTTGCAATTGGGATTTGGGGTGCATCAAAAGCGGATTCAAGCTACCCTGAGCAATCGCAGTAGTTTGCTAGGGGTAGAACTGGCCTGCGATAAAGAAGGCACTAAGCGAATTTTGCGCGATTCCGGAGTGCCAGTGCCGCGCGGTACGGTGATCAGCTCAATTAAATATTTAGATGATGCGATCGCCGATGTGGGGGGCTTCCCGATCGTGGTCAAGCCGCTCAACGGTAATCATGGCCGGGGTATTTCGATCGATGTGCGTACCTACATTGCCGCCGAAGATGCCTTTGATTTGGCTCAGGAAGTTTCCAATGAAGTAATTATCGAACGCTATCATCCTGGCCGCGATCATCGGGTGTTGGTGGTAAATAGCAAGCTAGTGGCTGTATCTGAACGGGTGCCTGCCCATGTGATCGGTGATGGTAAAGCAACCATTGCGGAGCTAATTGAGATTACTAATCAAGATTCCCGCCGTGGTGAAGGGCACGATAATGTGCTCACCAAAATTGAACTCAACAGCACCAGCTATGATGTGTTGCAGCGCCAGGGTTATGACCTAGATACGATCCCCAAGGCAGGGCAGACGTGCTATTTGCGGGCAACGGCTAATCTAAGCACTGGTGGGATCGCGGTCGATCGCACCGATGATATTCATCCTGAAAATGTCTGGTTGGCGCAACGGGTCGCCCAGATTGTCGGCTTGGATATTGCTGGTATTGATATTGTCACCTCGGATATTACTCAGCCACTGCGAGCCACCGATGGCGTGATTGTGGAAGTAAACGCAGCGCCGGGATTCAGGATGCACACTTCACCCAGTATTGGCATTCCCCGTAATGTGGCCGAACCTGTGATCGATATGCTGTTTGCCAACGGTGCGCCTGCGCGGATTCCGATTATTTCAATTACTGGCACTAACGGCAAAACTACCACCACCCGATTGACGGCGCATATTTTCAAGCAAACTCAGCAAACCGTTGGCTATACCACCACCGATGGCATTTATGTGGGCGATTGGCTGGTGGAGAAAGGCGATACCACTGGCCCTTATAGTGCTCAAGTGATTTTACGCGATCCCACCGTGGAAGTGGCTGTCCTGGAAACCGCCAGGGGTGGCATTTTGCGATCGGGCTTAGGGTTTGATGGCTGCGATGTGGGTATGGTGCTAAATGTTCAGGCCGATCATCTGGGTATTGGTGATATTGAAACCGTAGAGGATCTGGCCGATCTCAAAAGTGTGGTGGCCAAAGCCGTTGTGCCCAGTGGCTATGCGGTGCTGAATGCTGATGATCCCCTTGTTTCAGCGATGGCCAAAGACCTGAGGGCGCAGGTGGCTTACTTCTCGATGGACCCAGAAAACCCGATCGTTAAGGAGCACACCGAGCAGGGTGGTTTGGCTGCAGTATATGAAAATGGTTATCTCTCGATCCTCAAGGGCGATTGGACGCTGCGGATCGAACAGGCGGTGAATGTACCGATTACCCTCGGTGGCCGCACCCCATTTATGATTCAAAATGCCCTGGCTGCCAGCCTCGCTGCCTTTGTGCAAGGGGTGCAAATTGAAGTGATTCGAGATGCCCTCAATAGCTTTGTGGCTTCGGCCAAGCAAACGCCAGGGCGGATGAATTTATTTAATCTGGGCAGATTCCATGTGTTGCTCGATTATGCCCACAATCCAGCCGGATATAAGGCGATCGCTGATTTTATTAATACCTGGAATGGCGATCGAATTGGTGTAATTGGTGCACCGGGCGATCGGCGTGATGAAGATTTTGTGGAGTTGGGCAAGCTGTCGGCAGAAATGTTCGATCGCATTTTGATCAAAGAAGATAACGATCGGCGGGGTCGGAATGAAGGTGAGGTTGCGGCTCTGTTTGAGCAAGGGATTAAGGAAACTAATCCCAAGTTTACCTACGAAGTAACTCTTGATGAAGTGGAAGCGCTTAATAGTGCCCTTGATCGGGCGGCGGATGGATCCTTGATTGTGATCTTCCCGGAAAAAGTGGAACGGGCGATCGAAATTATTGAATCCCGCCAGCCCCCTGAACTCCGTCAAAGTGATGAGGAATCTGGTTCTAGTGGTTCTGCACCGGAATCTTTGTCCAACAATGCGATCGCTTCGCTTTAGGTAGTCCCTTATTGCTATCTAATATCTAATCTTTGTAACTAGCTGAGAATTTGAGAATTAATTAAGCACCCCTGCTTCCTTAATGGATTTGTCACGGGTGCTTTAGGTGAGGTATTTAATATCTAATATCTAAATATCTCAGATCAACCGATGATTAGTCGATCGCTTTTTTGACGTCGTCTTTCACGTTCTCCACCGAATGCTCAAGAGATGCTTCAGCTTGCTTCTCTTTCCCTTCAACTTTATCTTCCGGGTTGCCAGTCACTTCACCGATCGCCTCTTGTACCTTGCCTTCAATATTTTTGGCGGTTGCCTTGGCTCTATCTTCAATACTCATAACCTTTCTCCTTACTTGCTTTAGTAAATGGAAATCAACAACATAAATGCGATTGATCTAATTAACCTGATTGCTCAGGATCAAGACCAAAATACTTAATCATGTCCTCTCCCTAGTCTAATCAATAACTCTAATGGCTAGATTCTGCGGCCAGTCATTAAATTGACGACCAGGCTGACCAGAAATACCACAATAAAAATGTAGAAAATGATTTTGGCGATTTCCGCAGCTCCGGCGGCAATACCACCAAAACCTAGCACTGCCGCCACGATCGCAATGATCAGAAAGGCAAGCACATAGCGCATTAACATGGACTCTACTCCTAAAAAAACTAAGATAGGGACAGAATCTAATCAAGCCCCTTGACTACCACGTTTAACTAGCGAGAGATAAAGTCCTTTGCGGCATCCAGAAGACTTTCCGCACTATCTTTGGCCTGGGCATCGGCTTTTTGAGCTGCATTTTTAGTTTTGCCAATGTCCTGCTTAACCTTGCCTTTGACCTGGTCAGCCACGCCTTCAGTCTGATTTAACATGCCTTCAGTTTGGCCTTGCAACTTGCCAAGATCCTGTTTGGCCTTGCCAACGGCACGATCGACAGTTCCTTCGACCTGATCGGCAACACCAGAACTGCTTAAACTACTGGCCATGGCTGGCGCAAAAGAGCCAAGTAATACCAAAGCACATGCGGCGGCAACTAGTGCCGTATAGAATGATCGTCTCACGGCGATCGCCAACCGACGGATATTAATATACATAAGATTCACCTTTCTTTTTAATTATTTCAATTTTCAGTAAACAAACCAGACTGAGCAGGCATAGCCAACTATCCAACTAAGACCTAACTTAACACTTTGGGCTTAGCATTCTGCTTGTAACTTGTTTGTGGTTAATTCGAGCTAATTTGAGCGTAAAGATTAAATCCACTAATACATCTGCTATATCTGATTTGCTGTGCCTGAGATATAGCTGAGCGATCGCTTCTTTCTAATCAGATCGCCCTAAGATCTCCAAACTCACATTTAGGACTTACATCTAGGATCATCTAGGATTGACCCATCAACTAGTGTGTTAACTAGTCATTAAGTGAAACAGCTCTTATCCGCTTGCTTTTGCTAACTACTTCTCTCTCAACTAATCAGTAAACAAAAACAATCGATAAGTTGTAATGATCAGAAATCCACACTCTTACAACTCTTACAACTTTTCAATCTTTAGTTGCTCAAACCTTGATTTAAACCCTATTCCTAAAAATTGAAATTACTGTGAATCGCTAAATTTTTGTTAAATAATGAAATTTCCTCTGGCTGTGGTAGTTGATCCCCTGGAATTTGCGATCGCCAGAATTACTATAATCATGATTAGTCCGTATAAATATAAATCCGTATAAAAACTAATCAAGCAATGTTACTTAGCGCTGATCCGACCACAAAATGTGGTATTTTGCCACAATATTAAACTGGCTCGCATATTAGGCATACTAGGTAACAACCTGGACAGGATAAGAAATGGGTTACGTTATTGCATCGGTAAATATGAAGGGCGGTGTGGGCAAAACCACCCTGACCGTAAATATCGCTACTTGCTTGGCCAAACTGCATCGTAAACGGGTGCTGGTAGTGGATCTAGATACTCAGATCAGCGCCACCTTAAGCATGATTTCACCGGCGGAATTTGCCAAACTACGCAAGGAAAAAATGACGCTGCGGCAACTGGTGCGCCAATCGATCCATCCGGTCGATCGTCGGTTTGCAATTCAAAATATTATTCAACCCCATGTGTGTAAGGTGCAGGGTTTGGATTTGTTGCCAGGGGATATCGATCTCTACGATGAATATATTGTTTCTGAAACGGTGCATAAGCAAGCGCTCCAGGAACTCAACAAAGAGGCAGGCGAGAAAAGCTTTGAGCAAGTGTGGGATGAGTTTGAGCAAAACTTAGTAAAAAATATTCTTGCGCCGATCGTCAACAGCTACGACTATGTAATCCTCGATTGCGCGCCTGGCTATAACCTGCTTACCCGCAGCAGCCTGTTGGCCAGTGACTATTATTTACTACCAGCCAAACCAGAGCCGCTTTCTTTGGTGGGGATTCAGTTGCTAGAGCGCCGGATTGAGAGAATGCGTACCAAATATCAAAACACTAATAGTGTGAATATTCAGCTTTTGGGAATCGTGTTTAGTATGTCTGGGTTCTTGTTTATGCGCAGGTATTACAAACAGGTAATCAAGCGGGTGAGCGAGGATTATAGTGCGGCGCAAATTTTTGCTACCCGTGTGCCCAATGATGTTGATATTGCCAAGGCGATCGACAATTATCGTCCGGTGGTGGTTGACAGCCCTGGCTCTAATGGTGCAAAGGCATTTATGAACTTGACCAAGGAGTTTTTGCAAAAGCTGAATACCTCAACGGGAATGAAAGAACAAACCTCGAAGATGAGCCTGGTTGATCTGGAGTAGGATCTGTGAAGTTGGATTAGTTTAATTGCTTGATTCTGGTTGACCATAACCACCACCACCAGGGGTTTCAATCACGATCGCATCGCCTGGTTGCATCTCTACGGAGTCCTGGCTGTCTAATTCTTCAATTCTGCCATTGGTATTAGTGCGATCGACCCAATTGCGACCGACTGTACCTGGTTCGCCGCCAGCCAAGCCAAAGGGAGCGACATGGCGATGATTCGAGAGGATCGAGGCGGTCATCTCTTCTAAGAATTTCAAGCGCCTGATCACGCCATCACCACCGCACTGTTTACCATTGCCACCACTGCGATCGCGGATTTTAAATTCTTCCAGCAGCACCGGAAAGCGCCACTCCAGCACCTCTGGATCGGTTAGTCGGGAATTGGTCATGTGGGTTTGCACCGCATCAGTGCCATCAAAATCCAAGCCAGCACCAGAGCCACCACAAATGGTTTCGTAATATTGATGGTTGGCATTGCCAAAGGTGAAATTATTCATCGTGCCCTGAGCTGCCGCCATCACCTTGAGTGCGCCATAGAGGGCATTCACCACCACCTGCGACACTTCCACGTTGCCAGCCACCACCGCCGCTGGATAAACCGGATTGAGCATACAGCCCTGGGGTACTACGATCGACAATGGTTGCAAACAGCCCGCATTGAGCGGAATATCGTCATCGACCAGGGTGCGAAATACATATAAAATCGCCGCCTTAGTTACCGCCAGGGGTGCATTAAAGTTATTGGCCTGTTGGGGTGAAGTGCCGGTAAAGTCGATCGTGGCGCTACGGCTTGCTTGCTCCAGGTCGATCGTCACCTGGATCTGGCTGCCATTATCGAGGGCGCAGGTAAATTGATTTTGCAAGGGTAAACCCTGCGATCGCCAGGATTGAGCCAACTTTGCGATCGCCTGCCGCACCAGTTCTTCGGCATTTGCTTGAATAAAGCCCATATAAGCCTGGACTTTCTCTAGTCCAAATTGCGCTACCATGCGCTGTAGCTCTTTGATCCCGGTGGTATTGGCGGCGATCTGGGCTTGCAGATCGGCAATGTTCTGGTCTGGGTTACGCGCTGGATGGGGATTATCACTCAACAATTGACGCAGCTTGGCTTCCTGGAATTGCCCCGATCGCACCAGTTCAAAGTTGTCAAACAATACCCCTTCTTGATCAAGATGCTGGCTGTGGGGAGGCATCGAGCCCGGTGTGATCCCACCTAGATCGGCATGGTGTCCCCGCGCTGCCACATAGAACATGGGCGCTGAATCGTTAGATGCGCTTGATTGGCTAGATTTACTTGATTTTCTTTGCTCACCTGAATCAATAGAGTCAATGAATACGGGCGTAATTACGGTAATGTCTGGCAAATGAGTACCACCGTTGTAGGGATTATTAGTGGCATAGACATAACCTGGCTGGCGCAACTGACGATCGCTTAGGCTGTTAATCAGTGCCTTGACGCTCTCGCCCATTGAGCCCAGATGCACCGGAATATGGGGCGCATTGGCCACCAATTCACCCTCCCGATCGAAGATGGCGCAGGAAAAGTCGAGCCGCTCTTTAATATTCACCGAATAGCTGGTGTTCTGGAGCGTTACGCCCATTTGCTCGGCGATCGCTCTAAACAGATTATTAAAAATCTCCAGCATTACTGGGTCGGGTTGTGAGAGAGCAAGATCTAGGTGATCTGGATGGCGATCGGTGCTTACCAATTTGCGTTGTTCAGAATTAATGCGATCTTCCTTTGATCTATTCTCAATTTGTCTATCGTCAAGCCCAACAGTCACCCCCACATGATGCAATAGCAAATGCTGCTTAGGCGTAATTTCTGCCTCCCAGCCAGGTTCGATCACATTTGTGCCTGTGCTTTCCACAATCAAAGCCGGGCCAGGAATCCGATCGCCCACTTGTAGGCTCTCCCGCTGAAACAGGGGCACATTCTGCCAGGTGTGATCGCCATATATTTTTACCTGGGTAACTGGTTGGGGCGGTTGATCGTTAATTCGCTCTATGTCCGGCTCGATCGGGATTGGATTCTTGCCGATCACCTCCACTGCCAACGCTTCCACAATTAAGCCCCGCTGCGGGAAAGTAAACCCATATTGTTGTTTGTGTGCCTGGGCAAAGTCCTGACTTAGTTGGGTAACGATCAACCGTTTATCGGTGTCAGTAATCTCAAAGCCTTGCTTATTATTAGTGCTGTTCAGCGACAAACTAGCGGGAGCTAGGTCTATGGCGATCGCTGAGTCCGTACCCACATAGCGCAACCGCAAAGTAGGTAAAACCTGGATTGCTTGCTCAGGCTCATTTAGGTCACCAAGTTGGGGCGCAATTTCTGCCCGACCGCGATCGCTTAGTTCCTGAATAACTGTCATAATCTGGTTAATCAAATCGATCGTTAAAGGTTGCTCGATCGCGCGATCGTTAATCGTGGCAATGTCCGCCAAACCCATGCCATAGGCAGAAAGCACCCCCGCATAGGGATGAATGAACACTTGCTTAATTCCCAATGCCTGCGCCAACAAACAGGCATGTTGACCGCCTGCCCCGCCAAAACAACAGAGCGTATAGGTGGAAACATCGTGGCCGCGTTGGGTGGAAATTTTCTTGATCGCGGTGGCCATTTTTTCAATTGCGATCGCCAGAAATCCAGCCGCCACCTCAGCAGGGGTGCGATCGTCCCCAGTGGCATGTTTAATCTCAGTTGCCAAATGATTAAATTGCTGGCGCACAATTTCCGCATCCAGGGGTAAATCTCCATCTGCGCCAAATACAGAGGGGAAAAACTGCGGTTGAATCCGCCCCAGCATCACGTTGGCATCGGTCACGGTCAAAGGCCCCCCATGCCGATAGCTAGCAGGGCCAGGATAAGCCCCCGCCGAGTCAGGACCCACCCGATATTTAGCGCCATCAAATTGCAAAATCGAGCCGCCACCCGCCGCCACCGTATGGATCGCCATCATTGGTGTATTCAAACGCACGCCAGCGATCTCGGTACTTTGCGATCGCTCATATTTCCCGGCATAATGTGCCACATCGGTGGAAGTGCCACCCATATCAAAGCTGATTACATGGTCTAGACCAGCCTGCAAACTGGTCTGCACCGCACCCACAATCCCACCCGCTGGCCCCGATAGGATGCTATCTTTGCCTTGAAATAAATGGGCATCAGTGAGGCCACCGTTGGACTGCATAAACATCAGTTTGGTGGATTGATTAGCTAGTTTATGCTCTGATCTAGATATTAATTGGGGGCGATCGCCTCTAACTCCTGATCCATCGATCGCGCGGCTTTCAATCTGGCTGGCGATCCGATCGACATAGCGGCGCAAGATCGGCGATAGATAGGCATCCACCACTGTTGTATCGCCCCGTTCTACCAGCTTCATCAGGGGGCTAACCTGGTGAGATACGGAGATCTGGGTAAAGCCTATTTTTTGGGCGATCGCTGCTGCTTGCTGTTCATGGTCGTGGTAGCGATAACCATGCATCAACACGATCGCACAGGCACGAATCCCCGCATCATAGGCGGCTTGTAAGGCTTGGGTGAGGGGCACGATCGCCAGTGGGATTAATTCTTTTCCCTTGGCGCTGTAGCGTTCCTCCGCTTCGATCGCCTGTTCATAGAGCATTTCTGGCAATAGGATCTGTCGCGCAAAGATATCGGGGCGATTTTGATAACCAATTCGCAATGCATCGCCAAACCCTTTGGTAATAACTAAAACAGTGCGATCGCCCTTTCGTTCCAACAGGGCATTAGTGGCCACAGTTGTACCCATTTTGATGCTGGCGATCTGCTCGGCGGGGATTGGTTGCTCTGGGGTGAGATTGAGAATTTCACGGATCGCCTGGATCGGAGCGTCAACATAGCGATCGGGGTTCTCCGAGAGTAGCTTATGCACCACCAACTGTCCATCTGGACAATGCGCCACCACGTCGGTGAAAGTACCACCGCGATCGATCCAAAATGAGTAACGCTGCGCCAAGATGATTTTAAGTAAGCCTAAATGTAAATGTATTTACATAGATTATATCGACTATGACTAGCTCAACAACTCAGCTTGGATGGTTTTGGTTAACCGATCGACCTGTTTTTGCCAGGTTAGACCCTGCATAAACTCTGCCGCCGCCGCGCCCTTATTTAAAGCCGTTTGCCGATCGCTATACACCTGCTCCAGGTAAGCCACCACCTCTTCCACCTCCGATTCCCGCCACCCCTCAACTCCTTGCAAATAGGCCGGGGGACTAGTCAGCGATCGTTGATTGGTCAGCGGATAACAATGCTTTTCATTAACAATATCCAGATGCCCAGTATTAGCAGAAATCACACAGGGAATGCCGCAAGCCATACATTCCATCGCCACCAGATTAGTACCACCCTCGCAGCGATTCGGGAAAAGAGCCACATCGGCCTCGCGGATGATTTGTGGTACTTGATGGCGGGGGATCGCACCCAGGTCAATAAATGAATCGATCGGTAAGCCGTTTTCAATCAGCCAGGGTTTAATTTGAATTTGCCCTTGATTATCGACTGCTGGCAAGCCCACCACATTGCCAGTTTGCTCCAAGCCTTGCATAAACTTAGGCCAGGGATTGTGCCAGGCGGTAATTAAAAGCGCATCAGGATGTTTGGCCTGGAAAATCTTATAGGCGGCGATCGTAATATCCTGAGCTTTGCGATATTCCAGCTTGCCACCGGAAAAAATTACAAACCGATCGCCAAATAAATTTGACTTAGGGCTAGGGTAATAGGCGGTGGGCTCGATGCCCTGTAACACCGTATGCACATTGGCAAGGCCATAATTTTTCAAGATGTCATGATTCCAACTGGAACCAGCCAGAATTAAATCATAGGCATTGGCACGATCCAGGGCAGCGCGATCGAGCTGAGTATCTTCAAAGAAAATAAAGCCGATGTTCTGTTTGCCTTTGATCCGATCGAGCTGTGAGCCACCAAAATGATTACCCAGAGGATGAATGATTGGCAGATCGAGATTAAAGGCACTGTGGGGATTTTGATTGAAAGCCTGCTGAAGTCCTTGGCGTTGGGCGATCGCGGGTATTAATCGAGCTTGAGTTAAGGGATCGGTTTGGTTGGGCTCGATCGCTGGTGGTGCGATCAAGAGGGGGGAGAATTGCTTATGCTCCAGTAGTTGCAGGGTTAAATTCAGGCCAAATGTGCCCCAGCCAGTATTTGCGCCGATCGCCCAGCCGATGCCGATTGGTTGCGGTACTGGTGGTGTTGGGGTTGATTGTTGAATCGTGTTAACAGTTGACTGTGACTGGTTTGCCGTAATCGCTGTGGGTGCAAGTACCGTTAGGGTTGGTTTAGTGGCCAGGTTAGCGATCGCTGGCTTCCGATTGTCTACCCGTTCAACATTAGCTTTAGAGGTTGATTGCTCGGTTGCTTTAGTTTGATCGATGTAATCAAGGCGATCGGGATCGATCACATAGCCATATTCTGGATTGCTAGGCGCATCAAGTTTACTAGTCTGAATTGTCGGTTCAGGTAAGGGAGATGCTAATAAGCTACGATCGGCCACTATTTCATTCAATGCCTCGCAGACCTGTTTAATCACAGGTTGCCAATCTGCCAATTTTGGTTGCCGGAATAGTCTGGCGGTGGGATACCAAACACTATCAGGGCGATCGAGCAGCCAGCGCCAATCCGAGGCCAGGGGTAGCAATACCCACACTGGTTTAGCCAGGGCTCCGGCCAGATGTGCCACCATCGTATCGATCGAAATCACCAGGTCTAGTTGGGCAATTGCCGCTGCCGTATCGGTGAGGCTATTTAGCTGCTCAGAAAGAAGCGTAATTGAGTTAGTTGAGGCGATGGAGTTGGGGCGATCGCCAGATTCGCCAGATTCATTAAGTTTATTATTTAGAGTTTCAATTAGCTCCAGGTCTTCATCCTGTATCTCCTTTTGCAGGCTATAGAACTGCACCTGGGGGATCTGCAAAACTTGCTGAAAAATCGCCAATGGGCAAGATCGCTTTTGTTTGGTTTTATTCTTGGAATCGCTGCGCCAGACAATGCCTACTTTGAGGTCTGATTGGGATTCAGGTGACTGAGTTGAAGTGATTGGATTGGCTTGATTAGCTGGAGCTTGATTAGCTTGCTTGTTTGAATCGGTTGAGTCGATTTGCTGGGATGCTGTTTGCTCTAATGCTACGGCGGTCTGGTTAGAACTGGCCAGGTTGAGGTTAAATGGCTGGTTGATCTGTAGATAAGGGAAGCGATCGGGGATATTGTTCAGGTTGGTTTTGAGCAGATGGGGCAGGCTCAGCAGGGAAATATGCAAGTCAAACTTGGGCAATGGTGCGCCCTTGGCGAGTACCTGATCGATCGCTGGAATTGTTTCTAGTAGCGGTTGCAATGCCTTGTGATTACATTCCACCACAATCCGATCGCCCAGTTGCTTCACTAATTCCATATAGCGAATGAACTGAATCGTATCGCCCAACCCCTGCTCAGTGCGAATTAACAAAGTCTTGCCGGGGAAAGGTTTGCCATCCCACAATGGCTGGGCAAAGTTACGCCTGTGAAAAGATTTGCCGTCTCTGCGCCATTCATATTCTGCAAACCCTGACTCATATTCCCCCAGGGTCAGCATTGCCATCGCCAGATTGGTGCGGGCATCCACATAGTCCGGCCGCAGGGCGATCGCGCGGTGAAAATAATTTAATCCTGCTTCAACTTGGCCAAGCTCTAACAGTGCCATCCCCAGGTTGTTTTGCACTTCAGGATAATCGGCATTAATGGCGATCGCGCGGTGATAGAGTGCAATTGCTTCATCGATCTGCCCCTCTGCCACCAGTGCCGCGCCACAGTTGCTCAAAGCCTGGTAGTAATCGGGATTCAGCGCTAGCGCCTGACGATAGTAGGGGATTGCTTCGGCGCTACGATCCTGCTCATACAGCGAGATACCAAGATTGTTAAATGCCTGGGTGTAGTCGGGTTTGATCTCGATCGCGCGGCGGTAATGCTCCTCGGCCTGGATAAATTCCTTTTGATGGGACAAAACCACGCCCAAATTGCTGTGCGCCATGGCATAGTCAGGCTCGATCGCCAATGCTTGCTGGTAATATTCGATCGCTGCATCATAATTTTGCTTAGTCCAGGCCACGATCCCTTTATTGTTAAATGCTTCGGCGTAGTTGGGGTTTAGTGCCAGGGCTCGATCTAAGTAAATATCAGCATCAGCTAATTTCTGCGATCGCCAGTAAATATAGCCCAGATTATTCGCCACCTCGGCATTGTTGGGCTGCAAATCTAACACTCTTCGATAGTAGAACCGAGCTTCTTCATGCTTGGCCTGGGCTGCTAACTTTGCCGCCAGCTTTTGCCAATAGTCGGCCAGTTCATTGTGATCAGGGGTTGTTCCTGGCGTAAACTTGGCTAATTGTTTGGCTAATGGTTGCTGCTGGGCTAGATCACTGGTTTTAACTAATTCAATCAGCTCATCTCTAACCCGATCCATGACCGATCGCCACTGGTGCGGTTCACTTTGGCGGAATAAGCGCATGGTTGGATACCAGGGGCTATCCTCGCGGGTTGTTAGCCAGCGCCAATCAGGGGCAAATGGCAGTAGCACCCAGGTCGGTTTACCCATCGCTCCGGCCAGATGCGCCACGGCTGTGTCTACGGAAATGACCAGATCCAGTTGGGCGATCAGGGCGGCAGTATCAGCAAAATCTGTAATCCGATCGCTGAGATCGACCAGATGATTTTTAAGCGCCAGCCAGCTAATTTCCTGTTGATCCTGCCCCAGTTGTAAGCTATAAAACCTGGTGCCGGGGATGGTGAGTAAGCCTGTCCAAAGTAATAGGGATAGGGATTTGAGTTTATATTGCTTGGCGGCATTGGGATTGTGTTTGAAAAGGCCACTGGCCCAGACGATGCCAATTTTCAGCCCTGGTGCTGCCGGAAGCTGGAGCTGTTCAACCCGTTGCCGATCGGCCTTTAAATAGGGCACTTGACTAGGAATCGATTCCAGCCTAATACCGAGAATTTGCGGCAAGCTGAGCAGAGACGCATGGACATCAAAATTTGGCAGTGGGTCACGATCGCCAATGATCGTCGCTATACTTGTCAACTCTGGAACATTGGCAAATAACGGCACTAAATTATTACGACATCTGAGAATCACATGCCCTACTCGCTGCGCCACGATCGGCACAAACCGAATAAATTGGATCGCATCGCCCAACCCCTGCTCAATCCACAGCAGCATAGTTTGATCTTGTTTCTCACTACCATCCCACAGGGGTTGAGAAAATTCAGGGGCAGCGATCGTTTTCAGCTTGAAACGGTATTCATAACCAGGTAGGCCAGCCGCAAAATCCCCTTTAGTTAGCAACGTAAGACCCCGGCCAAAGTTAGCGCCGTAGTGATCCGGTGCGATCGCCAAAGCCTGTTGATAGGAGTTGAGCGCACCATCTAGATTGCCCTGTTGTAGTAAGGTTGCGCCCAGGCCATTGTAGGCATCAGCATAGGTGGGGCGAGCTGCGATCGCGCGGCAATAGGCCAGCACTGCTTCGGCTAGTTGGTTTTGCTGCGCCAAAATTACACCCAGGTTATAGTTGGCTTCGGCATGGTTAGGGATAATCTCAATTGCCCTTTGATAGGCAGCGATCGCGGCGGCGGGCTGATCGGTAGCGACCAGTGCTACGCCCAGACTGGCATAGGCATCGGCAAACCTGGGATCAAGGTCGATCGCTTTCTGGTATTGGGCGATCGCGGCTGCAAGTTGCTCTTGCTTATACAAAACTAAGCCAATATTGCGTTGAAGATTAGCCTGCTTGGGGTTGAGTTTGGCAGCTCGGTTTAAATAAATTAATGCTTGATCATATTGCTCTTGTCGAAACAAGGCCATGCCCAAATTGGTCAAAGCATCGAGATGGCGGGGATCATGGCCGATCGCCTGGCGAAAATTTTCAGTGGCGGCAGCGGCATTGCCCTGTTGACCCAAAACTCCGCCCAAACCATTGTAGGCATTAGCATGGGTAGGATCAGCGGCGATCGCCTGACGGTAGCAGTGGGCAGCCTGATCATAGTTTGGTTTGGCAAAATAGACATTACCCATTGCCGTCCAGATATCGGCTCGATCGCTAGCCAGGTTGAGCGCACTTTGATAACTGGCGATCGCTTCGTCGTTTTTGCCACTCTGGCGATAGGCTAACCCAGCATAATAAAATGCCTCGACCTGGTGGGGGTTAATAGCGCTAACTTTCTGATAGGCAGCGATCGCGGCGGCAAAATTTTGCTGCATGAATTGCACATTACCCAGCTTGAGTAAGGCCTCAACATATGCAGGCGCTTGGGCGATCGCCTTTTCTAAATGAGCTTGGGCGGCGGTGAGTTGTCCCTGGGCAATTAAAATCTGGGCTTGTAAATAATTGCCGATCGCATCATCAGGCTCCAGAGCTAGCAATTGATTGACAATGGCGATCGCCTCGGCAATCTGACCTTGCATAAGGTGTTGCTGTGCTAGTTGATGTTGGGCGCTAGCATTCATGGGCTGTTTTATGGGTCAATGGAATCAAGACCAAGCGGCTAGGACTTAGCTCTATAAATGCGAGCAGTTAGCTTTGCTATCCCGATTAAGGGTGAGTCCTGTATATGTGCCGATCGATCAGCTTTACCAATCCAACCATAGGCTAGGTAATGAATCCACACAAGCGACAGATCAAGGAAATATGTTGCTACCCAGATTTATTCATCCTTAGCTTATGACCTAATAGATAGGCTTGAGGGTAAGAAATTAACTTCCATCAATTTAAGCAAATTTAAATATATCTGGCATCTTCACACTTTCAATGCTTACTCCCTTGCAAACGCTCAATTGCAATCAGAGCATAACGATCCAGCTTTATTAGTTTTATGTGTTTTATGTTTTAGTTTTACATAAGCAGGCTAATAACTAAGCATGAACCGCTGCGCGTTTGTAGGCATCATCCAGGATTTCCGCCAGAGTGGGATGGGCATGGACATTAAACGAAAGTTCATTCACCCCCAGACGCTTGCCGATCGCCACCGCTGCTTCATGGATCAAATCAGAAGCATGGATACCCAGAATATGCACACCCAAAAGCTCGCCTGTGTCCTTGCGATAGATAATTTTAGCCAGACCATCGGTTTCGGCCTCGGCGATCGCCTTAGCATTGCCCTTGTAGTAGGTGCGCACCGAGGCCACCTCAAACCCTTCGGCTTGGCCTTTTTCCTTGGCCTGCGGTTCGGTTAACCCCACAAAGCCAATTTCCGGATGGGTGAAGGCAGCGGCGGGAATACTGAGATAGTCGATCGTGCGATCGCGGCCACAAATATTTTCGACGGCCACCATGCCCTGGGCCGAGGCGGTATGAGCCAGCATCATTTTGCCCGTGGCATCACCGATCGCCCACACATGATTAATGCCCGTTGACATGCGATCGTCCACGTCAATGAAGCCGCGCTTGGTGAGTTCCAGCCCCACGGTTTCTAAGCCTAAGTCTTTAGTCATGGGGATGCGGCCAGTGGCCACCAGGCAGGCATCAACTTCCATGATTTCCCCATCGGACAATTCGATCGTAACCGGAGAGCCAGGCGTAACTTTCTTGGCCAGTACGCCGACTTTGGTTTCAATGTCACGGGGCTTGATTAAAACCCGCTCCGCTAGCTTGGCAATGTCGGGGTCGAATCCAGGCATCAACCGATCGAGGGCTTCGATCATGGTTACTTCCGAGCCCAATGCCGTATAGACATCAGAGAATTCTAGGCCAATGTAGCCACTGCCAATGATCGCCACCCATTGCGGTAACCAATCCAGCTTGACACCTTCATCACTGGTGAAAACGGTTTTGCCGTCGATCGTGATTCCTGGTGGCACAAACGGTGCTGAACCCGTAGAGAGAATAATATCCTTGGCGGTAATTTTGCGATCGCCCACCTGGACTGTCTGTGCGCCGGCAAGCTTACCCCAGCCTTCAATAATGTCAATGCCTTTATTTTTGAGGCTATTGATCAGGGCATTTTTTTGCTTACTGACCAGATCACTAGCATGATTAGCGATCGTGCCGCGATCGAATTGAATATCGCCAATGTCGATCCCCAGTGCCTTTAAATGATCCTTCGCCTTTAACTCTCGCACCCGCCCCGAAGCTGCCAGCAGAGCCTTGGAGGGAATACAACCACGATTTACACAGGTGCCGCCCATATCCCCCGCTTCCACGATCGCGGTTTTTAGGCCACAATCGACCGCATGGAGGGCAGCGCCATGACCACCAACGCCAGCGCCAATAATAATTAAATCGTAGTCAAAATTCTCAGCCACCAGAGGTATCTCCTAATTGATTCTGCTCTTTTTGTAGGTATTTAGTTTAGCTCTATAACCTGATGCATAACTATATTTTTGGCGATCGATCTTGCTGGTTTGAGCTATTCAAAATTGCTACATTCAGACGACCGAACACTTAATAGATGTGTTTCTGCATTCTTGTTACACACCGCATCCTATATATTCTGACACTAATGCTGCATTAATGCGCCAATTAGTAATTCACGCCAAAGATACGGTTACTACAACTAACCAAATCAGTGCCGATCGGCGAAAATAACAGGTAGCAGATCTGCTTATTAATATGAATCTATGGACAACAATAATTTTCTCAAACAACTGCTGCTGATTGGGGTTGGCACCACCACGATCATGGCCGACAAAATCAAAGAAGCCTCCGATGAATGGGTGAAGGAAGGGCGCATCGATCCGGAAGAGGCCAATAAATTTATTAACGATCTCACCTCCAAGCTAAAGGGCGAGCAAGAAAACCTAGAATTTTTGATTCAACGCCAGATTCGCTATGTGATGCAAGACATTGGTGTAGCCAGACAAAGCGAACTGGATGAACTGCGCGGTCGGCTCGATCGCCTGGAACATCAGGTGCGGGCGCTGGAAAATCAATCCTGGCGTGGTGCTAAGCGCAGTAGCTAGATTTAGCTAGACCTTAGTTCATTGGGCAGCAATTGAGAGATTGGCTCATAGTGCTGTGCTGATCATAGTTGTGACAATCTCCAGCTTTGAGGGAGCTGCAACGCCTGACCTTTCCCGATCGCTGTGATCTAGCATATAAGTAAGGTAGATATAGATATAGCCATTTGATTAACCAGCTTGATTACCTAGTTAACTAGTAATCCTTTTGCCAGCGAACCCTAACCAAACATTCCTCAATCACCACAAAATAGAGGCTAAACTAGATAGTCCAGGATGCTGCTGGTTGATCTAAAGATTAGAAAAGATTGCCCCTGAACAGCCCTATTATTTTTTGACTGCCAGAGTATTTGACTGCCAAAGTATAGGATTTAGGAGTGCCTGCACCAGTGGTTACCCAAGCAAATGCCAACAATCTAACTAAAAATAATCCCCTCGAAGCCTCTCCCTACGAAGCCAAGACCCGTGAGCTTGCCCAGATAATCTTGCACAAGGTGGGCAAAGGTGCGTCGCTCTGGAGCAGCCTCAAGGAAAAGGTGCGTTTGGATGACAAGCTGATGGCCTGGGCGATGGGGAATGAAGAGTTGCGCGTACAGCTATTTCGCCTGATCGATTGTTTACCAGCGCTGGGCAGCACCACGGAAATCACCCACCACATGCAGGAATACTTAGCCCGTGATGAAGTGGAAGTGCCAGGGCTAAAATCCATGCTGAATCTGGGAGCCAGCCCCAATTCACCCACAGCGACCCTGGCGGCAACGGCGCTGAAAACCTCAGTGGAAACTCTGGCCAGGCGTTATATTTGCGGTGCCAATTTAAAGGAAGCGCTCAAAAGCATTGAAAAGCTGCGCCGCGATCGCTATTGCTTCACGATGGACTTGCTGGGCGAGGCCGTAATCAGCGAAAAAGAAGCCCAGTCATACCTGGACAAATATTTGCAGATCATGCAGGACTTGACTGAGAGTGCTAAGTCCTGGCATACGATCGACCAGATCGATCGCGCTGATGGTGAGAACTTGCCACGGGTGCAGGTGTCAGTCAAGCTAAGTGCTTTTTATTCGCAATTTGACCCACTCGATCCAGTCACCACTACCGAAAAAGTCAGCGAACCAGCCCGGATTCTGTTGCGTCGTGCCCAGGAGTTGGGCTGCGCGGTGCATTTTGACATGGAGCAATATGAGTATAAAACTTTGACCTTGGCGATCCTCAAGCAGGTATTGAGCGAGCTGGAATTCAAAGAGCGCCGTGATGTGGGCGTTACAATCCAGGGCTATTTACGTGATAGTGAAGCGGATTTGCTGGATTTGGTGGAATGGGCAAAAGAACGAGGCACGCCGCTCACGGTGCGGTTGGTCAAGGGAGCCTATTGGGATCAAGAAACAATCCTGGCCTATCAGCAAGGGTGGGATCGGCCTGTTTATGACCAGAAAAGCTCCACCGATGCCAATTACGAGCGCCTGATTCAAATTCTACTGGAAAATCATCAATATCTTTATGCCGCGATCGGCAGCCATAATGTGCGCTCATTGGCCAAGGCGATCGCCATTGCCCAAACATTGCAAATCCCGCCACGCAATTTTGAACTGCAAGCCCTCTATGGCATGGGTGATAAGTTCACCAAACCGATCGTGGAGATGGGCTATCGGGTCAGGATCTATTGTCCGTTTGGCGATTTGATCCCAGGCATGTCCTATTTGATCCGGCGCTTGCTGGAAAACACCGCCAATAGCTCATTTTTGCGCCTCAGTACCAGTGAATCGCTGCCGGAAGCCGAATTAATTGCCACGCCCACAATGGAAACCAGCCAGGGTGAGGCCAAGTCGATCGAGTTTGATGGATTTGCCAATGCGCCAGACCTGGATTATGCGGAATTAGCCAACCGGGAAAATGCAGCCAGGGCGATCGACCAGGTTGGTAATAATCTGGGGCAAACCTATCAGCCGATTATTAATGGCAACACCGTAACAGCAGAAAATTTTGTCGATTCGCTCAATCCCTCTAAATCTGAACAAGTAGTCGGTAAAATTGGCCTAGCGAGTATTGAACAAGCCGATCAAGCGATCGCTGCCGCTAAGCAAGCCTTTCCCGCCTGGAAGAAAATGTCCGCCACCGATCGCGGTGAGATCCTGCGTCGTGCCGCTGACCTCATGGAGCAGCAACGCGCCGAGCTATCCGCCTGGATTGTCTGGGAGGTGGGTAAGCCAGTGCGCGAAGCCGATGCAGAAGTCTCTGAGGCGATCGATTTTTGTCGCTACTATGCCAAGGAAATGGAGCGCCTTGCCCAACCCCAATATCGCCATGTCCCCGGTGAAGATAACACCTATATCTATCAACCGCGTGGCATTGCGCTGGTGATTTCGCCCTGGAATTTCCCCCTGGCGATCGCAATGGGGATGAGTGTGGCGGCGATCGCGGCTGGTAATACGGTGATCCTCAAGCCCGCTGAACAAGCCTCGGTGATAGGTGCAAAAATCGCCGAAGTATTGATTGCTGCTGGCCTGCCGGCTGGGGTATTTAATTACCTGCCCGGTAAAGGCTCCCAGGTTGGTGCGCATTTAGTTAAGCATCCCGATGTCCATTTAATTGCCTTCACTGGCTCCCAGGAGGTCGGTTGTAATATTTACGCAGAAGCGGCGATCCTGCGAACCGGTCAAAAGCATCTGAAGCGGGTGATCGCGGAGATGGGCGGCAAGAACGGCATGATTATCGATGAAAGCAGCGATCTTGATCAGGCCGTAGTAGGCGTGGTTAAGTCGGCATTTGGCTATGCTGGACAAAAATGCTCCGCTTGCTCACGGGCGATCGTAGTAGCCAGTATTTATGACCCGTTTATAGCGCGATTAGTAGAGGCAACCCGATCGCTGGTGGTGGGTGATGCCACTGCGCCTGATACTAAGGTTGGTCCGGTGATCGATGGCAGCGCCCAGGCCAAAATTCGCAGCTACATTGCCAAAGGCCACGAAACAGGCAAGGTGGCGCTGGAAATGCCTGCTCCAGAGCATGGTTTTTATGTGGGGCCGACGATCGTGACTGATGTTGCCCCCGATGGTGTTTTGGCGCAGGAAGAAATTTTTGGCCCTGTGTTGGCGGTAATCAAGGCAGAAAATTTTGATCAGGCTTTGGCGATCGCTAATAACACCCCCTATGCACTTACGGGCGGCCTGTATTCCCGTACACCGTCGCACATTAAAAGGGCTTACCAAGAATTTGAGGTCGGTAATTTATACATCAATCGCAGCATTACTGGGGCGCTGGTCGATCGGCATCCCTTTGGCGGCTTCAAGCTCAGTGGCGTAGGCTCCAAAGCAGGTGGCCCCGATTATTTGCTACAATTCCTGGAACCAAGGGCGATCACTGAAAATACTCAACGCCAGGGGTTTGCACCGCTGGATCTGATCGAGGCCGATTGACCAAACCTTTGACAAGCTCTAGTTAAATATGCTTAAACATTTCCTAACATTAGGTACTTATGCCATCCAACGGTATAGTGGCCTTATTGAGGAGTAATAAAAACATGGAATCATTACCCGATATTTTGCCCTTACTCCAGGATTTGTCCAGAACGGACAAGTTTAAGGCGATCCAGTTTTTGCTGGATGAGCTGGAGCATGAAGAAGACTCGGACAAAGATAGTGAAGAGGTTGATCGGTCAATCTGGTCTACTGAGAAGCCATTTGCGGGCTCAGAAATTTTGCTACAGTTCTGGAAATCTGATCAGGGAAAGGAGTTTGATGTGTTCGATCTCGATGAAGAGGTCTAGCAATTTACTTTTTGCAGTGAAGCGATCGCCGCGATCGTCAAGTCCGCCGCCCGATCGATTTCGGCAACCGTATTAAACCGACCAATCCCAAACCGGAGCGAAGCTTGAGCCAATTTTTTCGATCGCCCTAGAGCCGTTAGCACATGGGATGGCTCATTTTTAACCGAGCTACAGGCCGCCCCGGTCGAGATCGCTAGATTCTTTTGCAACGCCACAATCAACGCCTGCCCATCCACATCCGCCACGCTGATATTTAAATTTCCCGCCAATCGCTGGGTAGCATCACCATTTAAATAAACGCCCTCCAGTTGACTGAGCCTTTGCCAGAGCCGATCGCGTAGTTCTTGCAATCGTGCCTGTTCTGAGGCTTGCGACTCCAGGGCTAATGCCACCGCTTTGGCAAAACCAACAATCTGCGGCACATACAAAGTGCCCGATCGCATCCCCCGTTCATGGCCACCGCCGTGCAGTTGGGGTGCAAGTTTTACTCTGGGGTTTTTACGCCGCACATATAATCCACCAATCCCCTTGGGGCCATAGATCTTATGGGCAGTGATTGAGAGTAAATCTATGTGCATCGCCTGGACATCAAGCTGGATTTTGCCGATCGCCTGGGCTGCATCGGTATGGAATAGCACATTGCGATCGTGGCAGATCTGGCCAATCTGGGCGATCGGTTGCAGCACGCCAATTTCATTATTAGCCGCCATCACCGAGACTAGAACTGTATCGGCGCGGATCGCTTGTTCTAACTCGGTTACATTAATCAAACCATTAGTTTGCACTGGTAAGTAAGTTACCTCAAACCCCATTGATTCCAGGTAAGCACAGGGATCGAGAACTGCATTATGCTCAGTTTGCATCGTAATGATATGCCGACCTTTGGTTAAATAAGCCTCCGCCACCCCCTTAATCGCCAGGTTATTAGCCTCCGTTGCCCCACTGGTAAACACGATCTCTTCTGGTTCGGCTGCGATCGCCGTTGCCAGAACTTCCCGCGCACTGCTTACCGCTGCTTCTGCTTCCCAGCCATATAAATGTGAGGTGCTGGCCGCATTGCCAAAGGATTCGCAAAAGTAGGGTAGCATCGCTTCTAGTACCCGGCGATCCATGGTTGTGGTGGCATGGTTGTCTAAATAAATCGGGCGTTGCATAGATTGCTAGATCGTTAATGGCGATCGCCTAAATGAAACTAAATGGAACTATCTGATTACCGATCGATGTCATAGTGAAAAAAGCTTGTAAATTAAATAATGATCGATCGCGTGATTTAACTTAAATTCTAGACCAACCCTTGATATCCTTGCCCTATGGATGAGCGATTACAAGCTGCGATTACAATTTTGAGCCTGCTGGGGGCGGTGCTGGCCTGGCTGGCCAAATTGCGCTGGTCGGAGGAATTTAGTACCGCCAAGGAAGCCCAAATCAGCGCCTTGCGGGAGCAAATCCAAACCCTCAAAATTTCGCAGCAGGAGCTAAAGGAACTGCGGGAGGCTGAATTGAGCGCAGTCACCTCTGGGCTGGAAGGACAAATCAGCGCCCTGGAGCGGGAAAATCAAACCCTGCGCGACTTCACGCCAATGAAGGTGCAGGAATATTACCTCAGCACCAAAGAACAGCTAGAGAAGTACATCGATCAGCTTAAGTCTGAGCAACAACAAACCTATTTGGATATCAGCACCAAAGAAGAAACTATTTCCCAATTGGAGTCCGAGCGCGATGATCGCATCGATCGCCTGGGAAAATTGGAGCAGGAGAAACAGCAGTTAAAGCAAAAATTAGACTTATTAAGAGAAATGTTGCTGGATATGCAAATATTGCTAGAACAACTAGACGAGAGCAAGGATGTTAGTGGAGTATTGGCATATACGCTAGAGCAAATTCGGAAGTTAGACCTATAATTATAATGCTCTGTATAAGCAAAAAAATTGAGCGGTTCTAACTGTTCAAGGAGCTGGTTAACCAATGACCGAAAAACATAAATACTCTGAGGTACAAAGGGCGATCGCGGATGCGGCAAATATTATTCGGAAGCATCGTAGTAAAGACATAACTATAAGTATTGGTGGGAGTGTCTATGGTTCAGCAATTGGCGTAAATAGTGCGATTGACCAAATCCCGTCCCATGCCAATAGTTTAGACATTGAAAGCCTTGGCCTAAAAGATAAGCTTCTTTGCTTGGAGAAGAGCATTGAGGGTGATCCACTTATGTCTAAGTTTGATAAAGAAATAGCCTTAGAACAACTAAAAATTATTGCTGAGGCCACCCAAAATCCTCACACTGAATCAATGAAAAGTACGATCAGAAAGGCGCATATGACCCTGAAGGGGATGGCGATCGCTATGCCCAGTGACCTGGAAATCGTGGATGCAATCAATGATCTCAGTGATGTGCTGACAAAAGTTTTAGCAGTTTAGCCATTCGTAGCAAAGCGATCGAAACCTAATAGGCGCAATATTAGTTAGAATCAGCAACAAAAAAACAAATGATCGAGAGCGTAAAAATTCCGGTAATCGTATCGGGAGCGACCGGAAAAATGGGACGTGAGACCGTCAAAGCGATCGCCAAGGCCGAGGATATGGAGTTAATCGGTGCGATCGGTCGCAATCATATGGGCGAAGACATTGGTGAGATCGCCGGATGTGGTGAATTAGAAATTCCGGTGACCAACGACCTGGAAGTGATGCTAGCCCAGGGAGCCCAGGAAGCCCACCCCGCCGTGATGGTGGACTTTACCCACCCCAGCCGCGTCTATGAAAATATTCGTTCCGCGATCGCCTATGGCGTGAGGCCAGTGATCGGCACCACGGGGCTAAGCCTGTCGCAGATCAATGAACTGAGCATTTTTGCGGACAAAGCCAGCATGGGTTGTATTGTTGCGCCCAACTTTTCGATCGGCGTATTGATTATGCAGCAAGCCGCGATCGCCGCCTGTCAGTATTATCAAAATATTGAAATCATCGAAATGCATCACAACCAGAAGGCCGATGCACCCAGCGGCACGGCGATCAAAACCGCCCAGATGATCGCTGAACTTGGCCGCAAATTCAACACCACCAACGCCCCAGAGAAAGAGCACTTAACCGGAGCCAGGGGAGCCAAAACTAATGACCAGATTAATATTCACAGTGTGCGATTGCCAGGGTTGGTGGCCTGTCAGGAAGTGATGTTTGGCGGCGTGGGCGAGACCTATACAATCAAACACAATGTAATCGATCGCGCCTCCTATATGCCTGGGGTTTTGCTCTGCATCCGCAAATGCCTGGAGCTTAAGTCTTTGGTCTATGGCCTGGAGAAATTGTTGTAGTGTTATTTTTTGTTTTTTCGACTTAATAATGCGGCTAAAAAACAACGATCGCTGTAGAAGAAATTACTCCTAGCGATCGGTAATAAAATAATAAAAAGAAATCAACTATTTTAGCTATTAGCCGTTACGGCTTGCACACGGGCACGGGCACGTCTCAGGGCTTGCTCGGCCTGGAGTTTTTCCTGCTTATTGCTACTATCAACCTTGCTCAGGCGTTCTTCCGCCGCTACCAATTCATTACGGGCTGCATCCGCATCAATGTCACTACTGGTTTGTGCCCCATTGACCAAAATCGTCAGTTCATTTTCTTCAATCTCGGCAAACCCACCCATCAGGGCGATCGATTGCCAGCTTTTGTCCTTGCGCAGTCGCATCACGCCAATATCCAGGGCAGTGAGCAAAGGAACGTGATCGGTGAGGATACCCAGTTGCCCGGTGGTACTAGGCAAAATCACTTCTTCGGCCTCATCATCGACCACGACCTGATCGGGCGATATAACTTTTACCTTCAGGGTCATAAATACTACTCGATCTTAAGAGTGACAATTAAACTTATAAACTTAGCTAGTTATTTCTGATCATCGACAGTTGGTAGATGGGTGGTACATAACTAACCATAATCAACCGTCTAGATCGAAATAAATAAAGGCTTTCAAAACTGATCTTAGTCAGAGTTATCAAAAATAGAACGGTTAGCTCTATATAGATATAGGGCATATTTAAAATTAAGGGCGGTGCGATCGATAAGATCGTTAATTCTCAGCTTTACTACTTAAATAAGTTACTTAAATAAATACTCAATAACCAGCAGATGCATCACTTAAGGATTAAGGATTAAGGATTAAGGATTTAGCCAGAGACACCGCCCTAAACTTTAGCTCGGCTCAGCAACTTCTGATTTCCTGATCACTGCTTTACTGAATTAGTTCTACTTCAAGGTTTCAGCCTTGGCAAACACATCATCAATGTTGCCAACCAGATAAAAAGCCTGCTCAGGGATATCATCCAGCTCACCAGAGAGAATCATATTAAAGCCCTTGATGCTTTCTTCGATCGTCACATACTTGCCAGGTGAACCGGTAAAGATTTCCGCCACAAAGAATGGCTGAGACAGGAACTTCTCGATCTTGCGGGCACGAGCCACAGTCAAGCGATCGTCTTCAGACAGTTCATCAATTCCCAGAATTGCAATAATATCTTGCAGTTCTTTGTATCTTTGCAGGGTTTGCTGCACTGCCCGCGCTGTATCGTAGTGCTCCTGGGAGACTACGCCAGGCTGGAGCATGGTCGAAGTAGAGTCAAGGGGGTCAACCGCTGGGTAAATTCCCTTAGAAGCCAAACCACGTGATAGCACCGTTGTGGCATCCAGGTGAGCAAAGGTAGTCGCTGGCGCTGGGTCAGTCAAGTCATCAGCAGGTACATATACAGCCTGAACTGAGGTGATCGAACCATCATTTGTGCTGGTGATTCGCTCTTGGAGATCGCCCATTTCCGTACCCAGGGTAGGCTGATATCCTACCGCTGAAGGCATCCGGCCAAGTAGCGCCGATACTTCCGAGCCAGCTTGGACAAACCGGAAAATGTTATCAACAAATAGCAATACGTCTTGCTTGGCCACATCGCGGAAATATTCAGCCATCGTCAAAGCCGATAGACCAACCCGCATTCTGGCACCGGGGGGCTCATTCATCTGACCATAAACTAGAGCCAGATATTGCAACACACCGGATTCCTTCATTTCGTTGTAGAGGTCATTACCTTCACGGGTACGCTCACCCACTCCAGCAAAGACCGACACACCAGCGTGCTTTTTAGCGATGTTGTTGATTAATTCTTGAATCAATACGGTTTTGCCTACGCCAGCACCACCAAAGAGGCCGATTTTACCACCACGACGGTAGGGAGCCAAAAGATCGATCACCTTAATCCCAGTTTCAAAGGTATTTGGCTTGGTTTCCAGGTCAGTGAAGGCGGGGGAAGAACGGTGAATGGGGAAGCGATCTTCTACTTCGACATCGCCCATTTCATCGATCGGTTCGCCCAGGACATTGAAGATCCGCCCCAAGGTTGCTTTGCCAACCGGAACACTGATCGCTGAGCCAGTGTCGTCTACTTTCATCCCACGCACAATCCCATCGGTGCCGCTCATAGCGACGGAGCGGACGCGATTGTCACCCAGGAGTTGTTGTACTTCACAGGTGACATGGACATCTTGACCGGAAGGGTTTTTGCCACTCACAATCAAGGCATTGTAGATTTCGGGCAAGTCCCCATCAGGGAATTCTACGTCTACTACTGGACCAATGATTTGAGTAACGTAACCAACGTTTGTTTTTTCTGCTGTAGTGACCATGCTTGCTGTATGCTCTAGCCTAATTACTTATACTATTTGCGTTTCTAGTGGAAAGAGTGGAAAGATTTGTGAGCAAGTTGAGAAATATACTGCCTCTGCAACTTTCTAACTTACCTACTATTAAGAGTCAGTTTCTAAGCCTAACCAATCCTCAAAATACCATTGAATGGTGACGTTATGGCGGTTTTGTTTTAGGAATTTGAATTTTTGTGTTTGCCTGACACGTCGTTACTAGATCGCAATCGACCAGGTTAGTTCTGATGCAAGGCGATCGCAGCTTGTCTAGAATTGCAATTACATCTCAAAGATTGAAGATTAACAAATTAAATGAACCTAGCCCTCAAGATCTGAGTAACTAGGCTCTGAAGCAATATTTGAATTTAATGATTAAAAATAATGGCGATCGCTAGCTACCCCACATACTACTCGACATAAGAGAGCAACTGCAGCTAGCCAGTAAAGGCAAAAAATTTATAATTCATATTATGTGCCACTTACTATGCCACAGTTCGATCGGCAATGCTAGAGCACCAAGCTTAAAGGCTTAAACTCCTCAGGATCGTTAACACCAGCAACATTACTGTGGTACTAGAGTTAAGGCACTAGCCCAAAGCGATCGAATCAATGGCTAAGATCGCAATTGAATAATTTGACATAGTTTTGAAATAGCAAAATAGCAATATTACTACTGCAAACCAGCCACTAGGACATGGCTTGAATCACGTAGTCAAAGTAGGGGGCAGCGGTTTCCGCATCATCTTTGCTCATCAAATCCAAAGCCGCATTCTTCAGACAACGGATCGAATCGGCCATACCACCCATTGGTACGCCAAGGGAGTTGTACATCTCACGCGCGCCGATGATCCCAATCTTTTCGATCGGCTCCTTGCTGCCTGAAATCACGCCGTAGGTCACCACGCGGATATACCAGCCAAAATCACGCAAGCACTGGGCTCTTTGCTTTTGACCATAGGCATTGCCACCAGGAGAAATATATTCAGGATGCAGCTTGAACAACTCAGCACTCGACTTTTTGACGATTTTGTCTTCACTTTCAGCTAGTATGCTGGCGATGCGTAACCGCTGTTCACCGGTTTGCATAAAGCTGCTGATGCTCTCTAGCTCATCGATAGTGGGGTATCGGAGCTCGTCGTCTGCTTGGACTAAAACCTGACTAACTACGCTCATAAAACTATGTAACCTTTAATTTAAATTTTTAAGTGCTTGTTTAAGGGATGAAAGTATCTTTATCCAGTTTACAGAATAGTCTACAAGGTTGCCGCCATGATTCTAAAGGCTTTACTTAGATCCCAATATTTAGATCTAATATTGGTGGCTATTATTTAGTTTGAATTATGGCTTATGGTGGGGGGATTGACTAGCATTGCGATTGATTCAGTTAGGTAAGGCGATCGTGCGTCCTAACAATTCTATCTAAATCTCGGAATCGTTGCTCTGAGTGCTTTTGTGACAGATTATGGCAAAATTTCTGGTTTGTTGATTTTTGTTGAGCTGAATTAGGCTGGATGCGATCGCCATGCTCTCCAACCAGATTCGGTTGAGTTTACTTTAAGAGTTGCAGAATATATCAGTGCCCCATTGAAACTAGAGTTAGAATCGATTTAGCTATTTAACTGGCCAGGTTGTGGCCAAATTGCTGAATTAAATTTAGCGATCGGCAGCTAATCTAAAATTTAACATTCTTATAGTGAAGATAGTTAAGTAGTGAAGATAGTTAAGCTTGATTGGTTAGATAAATTTAAATGAATTTGCATCAATGCTTAAAAATATGGGCAATCAGGGGGCAATTGGGGCAAACTTTGAGCATCGCAATCTATGGTGTTGCTCATGGGCAGGATAAGATTTGAGATTTTTTTGGCGGCAGTTTTAACCTTAAATTGGGTAATGCCAATCAATTCGGCTGGAGCATGGGTGAGGATTTTGTAACCGATCGCCAGGGTCTAGTGATTTATAAATCCAAGCGATCTTAGGTATATATAACTTAGCCATGCTTTATCTCTGGTAAATTGCGGGTGGTGGTTTTGGGTAGTTTTAGAAATTTTAGGAGCAAGTATAAATGAGCGGTAATCAAATCAGGCGGCGGCGGATTCAACCCAAATTACACTCAATCCCAGCAAGTAAGTCTGCTTCGGCGATCTATATTCAGATGCACCAGCTAGCCACCGAGCGCGAACGCTTGCACCAGGAGCTAGTCAGAATTAGCGATCGTCAAGATCAAATTATTAAACGCCTGCAGGAATTAGACCAGGGCTTAAATCAATTGGAAACAACTGCCGCAAATAACACAACTGATTTAGACCTTTCGCAAGTTGACCCGGCGGTGGCAGCATTAATTGAAGCCAAGCTCAATCAGTCAGCGCAAACCCAGGCTGATCGTAATCATCGCGCTAATAATTCTAAGGCGACTAATAACAAGCAATCGCAGGCGAAGAAGCGATCGTCAAATAAAGCAAATAATGATCCAAAGAATGATCCAGACTACAGCAGCATGACGATCGAGTATTAAGTATTTATTTAGTATTGATAGTATTGAGCGGTACGGCGCGAATATATTGGTTATGGCAATACATCTGTGCCCAATAGCCGAATAACTTAACTCAAGCTGTAGTTCGGCAAACTCTTATCATCCTTGCAAACTATAACTTGTCGCTACCGAGAAGCGCCTGAGAGCCCTATTTTTTTATTGGCGATCATCGAGATCGCAGAATTGCAGTTGCGCTAACTACTAATGCCCCATTTGGGTGGTAGTAGGACTATCTAGACCTTGTAGGCCGCCATTATCCAGCACAGCTTCAATTACATCCGCCACATTTTGCCAGGTAATATCCTTGCGTTTGAGGATTTCCTGGAGCTTTGATAAGGCCTCATCCTGCTCATCATTAAAGCGCTCAAAGGGTAATGGTGGCAAAAGGCGCACCGGCTCCTGGGCGATCTTACTGACTGCCCGACGCACCACTGCGGCAATTTCATGGGTCATTTCATCTTTGATTTTCTGGCGTAATTTTTTGAGCCCACGATCGCTAGTAGCGTACATCGGTGGCAGGCGATTGAGTGCATAGGCCACCACATCGTCCATATTTAGCTGATCGACCACTTCAGGGTTGAGCTTGGCAATCTGGCGCAATGCCACTGAGGTAACCAGGTTTTCCAAAATATTGCTGTAGTTATAAACAGCACCTGCCATATAAGATTCAAACTCACGAACTTCGCTACTAGCCCGAAAATCTTGCTCGGAGACCCGCACACTGTTATCGCTACTACGCGGCTTATAGGATTTCGATCGCCGTAAATAGGACTTAATATCCTGCACACTACGACGGGCAAAGCTGGCTGGCTGGCGTGGAATTAGTCTAGCCTCTGGTGTAGCGATCGCCGCCGCCACGGCAGGGGGCACATCTTTCCATTTCAAATCATCTCGATCCAAAATGCGTTGTAGCTTGAGCAAAGAACGCGCCTGGCTTTGCAGCTCCGTTGGTGGTAGTGGGTCAGAAGTTCGGAGTGGATCGCGGCGTACCCCCATCAAAGCTTGTCGCACCGCGCTGTTAACCTGATGCTGGAGGCGATCGCGGGCTAGTTTACGCTGTTGAATCCAACCCTTTTGCGTGGTCGCATACATCGGTGGGAGGCGATTCAGTGCATAGGCCACTACCTCACCCATGTTGATGTTGCGCCTTGCATCCTGGCCAAGCCGATTCAATTGAGTATTAATTTCTTCGAGCACTATCTCTTCGATAGCGTTGCGGCAGTTTTCCATTTTATTTGTTACCACTATCGGCCAATCGCTACGGAAAATCTAGATTCAGCAATCAATTCAATTGCTACCGATAGCGAATGTCCAGTCCAGCCCTTAACCCTAAGCCCATAAACTGCTTTATTGCCTATTTATTGCCTATTTTATTGCCCAGGTTCACACACAACTTACAAATTCAATTATCAAACTACCAATCACCCTACTACGTCACCCTGAATAACTCGGCCAATAACCTACTGTGTTAAGTAATCTTACCCACAGCAGACAAATTTGTTAGCTCTGGAGCATTGGCTTTTACCGTCAAAATGCTTAGATGCAATCAATTAAGCCAAATATCCAAATATATTGCCTGCTGAAGCCAGAAACAGAATCCAGAAACAGCCTATTTGGAGCATAGGATCTAACGTCTAATACCCGTCAACTCAAACTGCGATCGCAATATTTAAATCAGACTAACTAGATCAGAATCTAGATCAGACTAATTGGCATGGAGGTATGCGAGTTTCAGATCTTTTAGTTGCCGATCGGGTTTAGCAAGAATTAATCCATAGACATATCACTCACCCTAACTAGCCTCAATTAGCCTCATAAAATACCAGAAAAATACTAGTAAATTTAATGACTTTTTTGATTGTTTTGATTAGTTGGGACTGAGACCATGATTTCAACCATCCTAATGAAATATAAATGATAAGTCCATAGGCATTGGTTGTAACCATAAGTTATATTATCGTTTAATCAGTGATTAAATCTACCATTGATTCTTCCCATTATTCGATTGTCGGCAATAATCATGGCACTGCCTAATTTCAGGATTAATCATGCCAGAGGCAGAAATTAACATCCTTGGTCAATTCAGCTAGCGTTAGCTCCAATTTTCGGCGACCCCAGCCAATGTATAACGCGTTAAAAATAGCCGTGGGTATCCCTGGTGGCTTGCCAAATTCTGATTAATTAGCATAACTATTTGACACATTCGTTTACATTTTCTGCTAATTTAGTTTCATAGGCAAAATATTACTTTAGAAATAGTTTAGATATGACTGTTATATTCCAACTTTTGCTGGCCTTCTTTGTGTTCTTTTCCTTCCTGATGATCGTGGCAGTTCCAGTTGCTTACGCTCTCCCTGGGAACTGGAACCAAACCCGCCCGCTTTTATATATTGGTTCGGCGATCTGGGCAATTTTAGTAGTTGTCCTCGGTGTATTTAATGCATTTGTGACCTAGGTTTAATTCTCAAACTTAATTCTCAAACTTAATTCTCCAGTTTAATTTTTAAAACTCAGCGATCGCTTTTACTGGTCTAACCTGAAAATAGACTAGACCTGCTTTTGAATCGATCTAGACTTAAGTCTGGATTAACTGTTCATGTGTTTGTGTCAGTTACTGAAGTTATGTGGGAGTAGCGACAAGCTTCTCCTTTTATTTGCTTATTTGTCTTATACGTTCTCCATAGCCTTACGCTAAAAGCCGTGCGAGCAGTTGATCTCTCGATCGACCTAATTACCTAATTGTCTGGTTGGGTACTTTGGCTAAATAATGACAACGCTTTGCTACGACTATTGTGTGAATATTGTGTCTGATCGCTTTACCCTATTGTTTTTCACATCCAAGATTAAAAATTAATGGCCGTTTTTGAAGGCAATTTTACCCATACTGAGCATCTCAAGTTTGCGATCGTATCTGGTCGGTTCAACGATCTGATTATGTCTAAGCTGATGCAGGGCTGTAAGGATGCTTTGCAGCGCCATGGCATTAATGTATCGGAAATTGATGGCCAGGTTGATTATGTGCTGGTGCCGGGGAGTTTTGAGACACCGATGATCGCTAGACAGCTTGCCGCCACTGGTAACTATGATGCGGTAATTTGTCTGGGTGCAGTAATTCGCGGCCAAACTCCCCACTTCGATTATGTGGCTGGTGAGGCAGCAAAGGGGATCGCGGCGGCGGCGTTTCAAACTGGTGTACCGATCATTTTCGGGATCATCACGGCCGATACCATGCAGCAAGCCCTGGAACGAGCTGGGATCAAAAGTAACAAGGGCTGGGAGTTTGGTATGAATGCGCTGGAGATGGCTAGCCTGATGCAACAATTGCGGCAATCGGATAATGGGATTGGGTTTGCGCTGCCAGGTGACCGCATGACTGCGATCGCACCGGCTAAAACTGCTGATCCTGGCTAGGTTAGACTCAAACTATTCAAACTGCTGCTCTGTGGGTAACTAAATAATTGCGATCGCTCCTTTGCTAGGATCTGGCTCAAGGCGATCGGCTTATTCTAGTAGTTGCCAATCTGGAGCTGCGCAGATATTTATGCTCCCTGGTTGATCATTTTGATCATTCCTGGGCTCACCTCAAGACTCCATTGTGACCTTAGCGATTTGTTTGCTTAAACCAACCCATGCTAGGCAACATTCGAGAGCCATCCCTAGCAAAAACTTTAAATTAGAGGTTGACTAAGCTGTCTAAGTTTGGCATCATGGTAAAGCTCAAATTAAGAGCAAGCAAAACAAATTAATCAACATGCGGATGTAGCTCAGTGGTAGAGCGTCTCCTTGCCAAGGAGAATGTCGAGAGTTCGAATCTCTTCATCCGCTTTGAGTCTAGACTAATTAGCTAAGCAAACCGTACCAATTCCGTACCAATTATCAGCCAATACAGGTTCTAGTTTACCTGTTGAAATTGCTACAAATCAAATTTACGCTGAGTCTGGATATAGATCGTTGTAGCAATACAGCGTAAGTTATCTTCATCCAAGACAAACTCAGCCATCTCCTCACTGGCTCTGAGGTAGCAGGTTTTGAATAACCGGGTGTGGGATTGAATATAAGCTAGAATCTGACCCTTACGATTCTCTGACTGTTCAGGGGATCGTGGCTGAGCTGAACGATCGCCATTGCCATTATTACTATTGGTTGAATTAATTGCAGGCGCAGCGGCCAATTTATAGCCACCTCGGTTATTATCAACCAACCAGACCATCTGCCCTTTCTTGATTGATTTGAGCAAATCATCATCGGGATTGCCAAAGATTCGGACATCGCCGCATTCTGGGGCAGTAAATAGAGCAGAGATATATTCACCATACTTACCCTGCCTGGGCTGCCCTGTTGGATATTTACAGACAGCCTGAACGATCTGAGTAGAATTAGACATATTTGCCTCCTGAATAAAACAAAGCTCCCACAGGAAATGCAGGAGCTTGATATATGTACATGTAATTAAAAGTCATAATTAGCCAGCTAAAGCCTCGATCAGCTCGGCCTTACGCAACCTAGAGTAATAGCGGATGCCACTACCCACAGCAAGCTGCTTGAGTTGCCTGATATTGAGCATCACCAGGCGATCGCGTAGTGATGCCAGAGCAGATTTGGTCTCAGCAAGTTGATGCATTGCCTGCTCTAGTGGGATCTGCCCACGCATCCCAGCAAGGAATACTTCACGCTCTTGATTGAGCAGAAACTCTCTATAATGCTTGATTTCAGACATATTAGACCTCCGATAAATAGATTAAATAAACAAGTTGAACAGAGAAAATAAATACCTCCTTGACCAATGCCAAGGAGGCTTATGCTGGCTAATTCGGGTAAGCTATAGCCTTCAACCGATAAAGCAATCTAAGGAATTAAATTCAGCAGCTAGATTCATTCCCCTTTGCCCATACGCCCATACGGGCGTAGCTACCAAACTGCACTACGCCCCTGTCGCAAAACTGCCTTCAACCCAATCAATGATCTGGCTAGCCGCCTGCTGGATGCGCTGACCCGAAGCTTTCAGGTTAGCGATCGCATCCTTACCCTGCTGCCAGGAGCAAATGTAGCTAAAGCTGTAATTGCTGGTATCTAGACCAAAATGGTCAAGCACCACAAAAGCGACTGACTCAGCCTCCAACTCTTTTTCAGACCTAGTTGAATGCCCCAGATATTCAGTGCAACTATGCAGCAAACTATGACCAATCTCGTGAGCCAATGTCTTGGCTTTATGCAGTGCTGACAATGTAGGGTCAACGGCGATCTTGATCGGCTTACCAGTGTCGTCATACTGGCAATAACCTCTGGCACCGCTCAAACTGGCCTCCAGGTAAACCGGTACACCATTATCGATACTGAACAACTCCAATGCCTCCCACAGCCCAGCGTCACCACCAGCCAGCGATGTTTCAACCTCAGGTAAATCTTCGCCTTCAGTCTGCGAAATATCGAATACCGAAACAGTCCTGAAGCCAACTAAAGCCCTGGTGCTGGCATCAGGATCGCCAATTTCATCATCAAGCTTACGGATGATCGGTGCCAGGATGCGAATACCCTTCTCACCCTTCCTGACTCTGCGGTTCATTGACTTCCAGGTATGAAACCCGGCCACCCGGGTCGCATGTGGGCACTGCGCCATAATCAACATGCAGTTATTGAACGAGTAATTGTGAAATCTGGACTGGGTGCGCAAGTATTTCTGCCAATCACCAGATTCAAGCAACTCCTGGATACCCAGCTCAAGCTTAGTCAATGCATCAGCTTGCTTCTGTTTGGCTACTTCTGGGTTGGGTGCAAACTTGGTGCGTGCCATATTTATTTCTCCTTGGATTCAGTTAATGTGTCGATGAAGTGCAAAAGAAAAACCCCCAGGTCTTAACCCAGGGGTGATGTATGGTTGTGGATTGATTTGTTGATTAGCCAGCGATTGGCGATCGGTGCTTACAGACTTGGTGCAAGACTCTGCCGAATCTCCTCACGGCTATCCAGATAATCTGCATAAGCCTCTGCCTCGATTGCCTCGCGTTCAGCCTCCGACATGACATAGCGCTGCCAACCTGGATAGTGTTGCTCGATCGCCTCATTGATTGAATCCTTAGTAAGTTGACCCCGATCATTCAATGGGACTCTGACTGTCACATCCTGAATTTCGTGGACAAATTCATCCAACATCTCTTCGAAGTAGGGTTCGATCGTCTGGATACGGATTACCACATTGGTATAGCCACAGTTTGAGCTAGTAGGCTCAGGCTCAGGTGGATTCAACTCACGGGCATCCTGGCGTTCTGCCATTGTTTGAGCCAGGACTTCCAGAGTGGTATCACCAGAGGCAAAGTTCTGTACCTTGGCCTCATATTCATAGCCAGATAAACGTTTTGGCGATCTGACCTGGCAGATTGCCCCATACTTGGAACTGACAGCCCGACAGAACTGATCGGCATCGGTGCGGGTGCGGAAACCAAAGTAGCCAGCTCTGGGGGTAATGTTGATATGCCTGACCTTGCCATTGCGGCGATCCTTGCTGGTGCGGGTCTGATACATGATCGCCACCCGGCCTGTGGTTGTCAGATTGAAGCTGATGTGATGCTCGACGGTCTTGAGAATTTTGACCTCTGAGCCCGATGGAATTGATTTGATATACATGCTACACTCCTGATGAATTAATAATTTGAGTGCAGTGAGTAGTCATGCAAGTCTTACTCATTGCACTTACTTTTCATCAAGCCGAAGGCATATTTAAGCAAAATATTCGCATCAAATCAGGGGCGATCGCCAAGACAGACTCAGCACATCATGATCGCTTCATCGCAACTAGAATTTAATCCGATTGCAACTATAAATAGATTCAGTTAACAGGTGATCCGGTTACCACTTTTGGCGGCGATCACGCCTAAAACCTGCTTGAATCGCTAGAACAGGTATAGAGCTAGCTATAGTCAAAATCCAATTACGACCTGCTCAGGCTCAAATAAGCGGGGGTAGGGCTTTTTTGTTTTTAGGAATCTGAACTCTAGTGGGGGAAGTCACCCCTCCCACATTTTTCAAAAAAATAGAATGCCGATCGCCCAGAATATGAATTTTTAGAGACCGACCAAATTGCACAAAAAGCAGCTTTGATGATGAGAACGCAGCAGTTTAATCAGTACAAAGCTTTACCAGCAGTCTGTGCGGCAATCAGCAACCATACAAAATAGACTATAGCTATTAATAATATCTATAATCATAGATTTAAGTCTATGCTATGCATTCAATTCTATATACCCAGGCTTGTTCATAGATAAGACTCTATAGCTAAAAGTGATATGAGTTGCTTGGGTCTATGGTAAATATATGTTTCTTGCTTGTAGCGGCGATCGGGTGGGGTTGGTTTAGATCTGAGAGTCAGATGTAGTTTCTATCCTAGGATATCCCCTGAAGCGTTTAACATTTGAGCTAAAGTGTTTCTATGTATGGGTTTGGGTTGCCGCCGATCGCCAGTTTTTGTGAGTTTTGTGGTAGTTATGCGGCACGATCCCCCTCAAATCTGCTAATTTTCAGCCACTTTTCTAATCTTCTTGAAATGGCACTTATGTATTTATCCTAATATATTATTGTGTAATAAATAATAGCGTTGTTATCCGCTTGGGCATGTTATTGCTATTTCGCCAGAGTAGAGGATTGCTTGAATATATTAGATAAGATTGTCTTAGAGATGGAATTTATAGGAAACCACATAAATAGTATTAAAGATTTTTATGAAGCTATTTATGGAATTGATAGCCTTTGGGAACTTATGAAGGGCAGGGAAGTTATCTTAAATGTAAAAGAAAATTACTTCCCCAAGAACAGGATAAAACTAATTGATACGAAAACGAACAAAATAGTTGCAAGCGGAAACCTTGAGAAAGGCAGAGTTGTGTCTATAAATTATTTATGTAATTTACTTGTCTCAATTAGAGTAGATTTTATGGGTTATAGGTTGATCAACCCAGAGAATGGTCGCAGTAGACGTATTAGGAAAGAGTACAATATTGAATCTTTCATTCAGTCCTTTATAGAGTTCTTCCCGCCCCTGAATTTGTCAGAAATAAAGAAAATTAATATAGCAATATCGTCTCATAAGCAGGAGCTTGAAAATATACGTCGGCGCGAAGAAGTTGAACGATTAAGTAAACCTTTGTTTGAAGACTTAAAGTATATCTTTGACCAAGATTTCAGTAGTGCTGACTTTTTCTATAACCTCAAATGCGCTGGGATTATAGGTGAGGACGAATACCAGGAGAGAAAGTCGATCTTTGTTCAAAAGTGGATTGCAACTAATTTGAAGTCGGATAAGCCCAATACGCCCGACTTAGAGCAGGCTCGAGCTATTGGGGCTGTCGAAGGCCATATACAAGTGGTCGCGCGGGCTGGCAGTGGTAAAACAGCAACGCTAGTCAATAGGGCGATCTTCTTACAAAAGCACTGCGGAATCTCGGCCGATGAGATATTGCTGTTAGCTTTTAATAAAGAAGCAGCTAGAGAAATTAAAAAGCGCCTAGATAAGCATCTAGAGTCAAACAGCTCTCATCCAATGACCTTTCATTCTTTAGCTTATCGGATTGTTAACCCCAGAGAAAGTCTAATATATGACATCCCTGATGCCGATGAGAAACAAAGTCGAGCTATCCAGGAAGTCATAGATAGATATTTAAAAGATTCTGAATACTATGAAGAAATTCGCCGCATAATGATGACCCGCTTCAATTCTGACTGGGAACGCATAATTTCTGGCGGCTATCTAATGAGCAAAGATGAAATGTTGCGATACCGTCGCTCATTGCCCTGCCTGGGATGGGATGGTACAAACTACAAGTCTTTTGGCGAGAAGACTATTGCGAATTTCTTATTTGAACATAATATTGGGTATAAATATGAACATAACCATACTCGGGGTGACAGGGGTGACACTAGTTACTGCCCTGATTTTACCCTTACAAATAAGGGTATTGTAATCGAATATTTTGGCTTACAAGGTAATCCCGACTATGATGCGATGTCGGATAGAAAAAGAGAATACTGGCAGGGTAAGACTGACTGGCAACTATTAGAACTTAATCCAGACTTATTGAGGGCTGGGAATGTCCAAGCTTTTCGAGATTGGCTTAAGTCATTACTTGAAGGTGCCGGAATAGCTTGTAATGACTGCTTAACTGAAGATGAGATTTGGAAAAAAATAAAAAAACGAGCCATAGATAAATTTACCAAAGCTATGGGCGACTTCATTAAGCGATCCAGGAAGTTAACATACACGCCGGATCAATTGAACGATTTGATTTATCAGCACAAATGTGAAACTGAGGCAGAGGAGCGCTTTATTCACCTGGGCAAAGTATTTTATGAGTCTTATTTAGAAGCGATTAAAGAGCAAGGTGAAGAAGATTTCGACGGACTAATGCAGCGAGCTGCGGAGAAAATAGACTCAGGTCAGACAGTATTCGAGAGCAAATCTGGTTCGCGGGATCTAAAGAAACTCAGGTATATATTCATTGATGAGTATCAGGACTTTTCCGATCTTTTTTATCGTTTGACCATTGCTATAAGGAAACATAATCCTGAAGTTGAATTCTTCTGCGTGGGTGATGATTGGCAAGCTATTAATGGTTTCGCAGGTTCCGATCTCGAATTCTATAAGAAATTTACTGAGTTGTTCGAACCGTCGCAACAGCTCCACATATCAACTAATTACCGCTCACACGAAAGTATTGTCGATATCGGCAATAAATTGATGCAAGGTAAAGGGGAGCCAGCCAGAGCCAATAAGCAAGAAGTAGGAAAAGTTGAGATTGTAGACTTGTCTAAATTTAAGCCTTCTACCGGGGAGTCTGAGAAATTTAGAGCGGGAGACGAATTCACCCAATCGATATTAAGGATAGTTGGTAAAGCTATCGATCAAAATAAGAAGGTTACTCTACTCAGCCGCACAAATAGATTGAGCTGGGAATTAAAGTCTAGCAACAAACTTGATTCTTTTTTGTATTTAATCCGCTTAAAGCTACCGGAAGATCGCAGGAATATGATATCCGCCTCAACCATTCATAAATATAAAGGTGCTCAGAATGATATAGTAATTTTGATCGATTGCGTTGCAAAGTCTTACCCATTAATCCACCCTAATTGGATCTTCAGCCGTATTTTTGGCGACAGTTTAGAGAAGGTAATTGAAGATGAGCGTCGTCTCTTCTATGTGGCGCTAACCCGGGCGGTAGAGCATTTATTCATTATTACTGATTCAAGTAAACAGTCCCCTTTCCTTACTGAGTTGCTAGGGCGTGACTCAATTACTGAAATTGACTGGTCGGAATATCCACTTTTTTCGTGTACTGAAGTAAGAGTAGGCAATCAGGATGATAAAGACAATGATGGTGTATTATTCGTAAAAGATTTGCTGAAAGCTGAGCATTACGAATGGAACGATCGGGCTAAACAGTGGCGGCGCACTTACTTTACTTCAGATTTTTCGATACCTGGTTTTTTGGATAAATATAGCTGGTTGGAGACAGTAGATGGAGTTGAGATCCAATTTCTTGATAACCATGAAAATGTTATTGAAGCTTACATTGTTACAGATGGCAAATTAAAGAAAGCGCCAGCCTACTACAAAAACATCTAAGGTTGAACATTCAACAGAATGAGATGATCTACCGTTCTGATATTTTGAGCCGTTAGATATTTTCGGATCGGTATATCGATCGATAAGGCAAAATTTAATCACTAGTAATAGATACTCAGTCAACCAGGTTAACGGCTGGTGATATTATGATGGCAATCGATAAGTGAAAATTACATAACGATCGATAGGTTAATAAATGATAACAGGTGAGCTTAAGTCCAAGGTCGATCGCCTCTGGACTTCGTTTTGGAATAATGGGATCAGCAACCCGCTGTCGGTGATCGAGCAGATCTCATATTTGCTATTTATTAAGCGGCTGGACGACCTGGAGTTGGTGAAGGAGAAGCGGGCGCAACGGTTGGGTGGTGGTGTTAAGGATGCGATGTTTCCGGCGGACAAGCAGCAATGCCGCTGGTCACATTTCAAGAACCTGAATGATGCTGAGGCGATGCTGGCGATCGTGCGGGATGAGGCATTTCCATTTATTAAGCAATTGGGCGGCACGGATGGCACTAGTGCCTATGCGAAGCACATGCAGGATGCAGTATTTATGATCCCGTCGGCGGCATTGCTGGATAGTGTGGTGCATCAGATCGACAATATCCCGATGGAGGATCGGGACACCAAAGGCGATCTGTATGAGTACATGCTATCGAAGCTGAGCACGGCGGGGACGAATGGGCAGTTTAGGACACCCAGGCACATTATTAAGCTGATGGTGGATTTAACGGCTCCTAAGCCAATGGATTTAATTTGCGATCCAGCCTGTGGTACGGCTGGCTTTCTGGTGGCGGCGGCGGAATATTTGCGCGATCTCAAGGATGAAGATGGTAACCAGGTGATCAATGCGCCGGGGAATCTGGAGCATTATCAATCGGAGATGTTTCACGGGTTCGACTTCGATGCGACTATGCTGCGGATTGGCAGTATGAATTTGATGCTGCATGGGATCGAATCGCCCAAGATCGAGGCGCGGGATTCGTTATCGGAGGATCATGCGGGGGTGGAGGAGGCGTTTACGCTGGTGCTGGCTAATCCACCGTTTAAGGGGTCGATCGAGAAGTCTACGATCGCCAAAGACCTAACCCAAATGATCAAGACGACGAAGACTGAGTTATTGTTTATTGCTTTATTCCTGCGGCTGCTGAAGAAGGGGGGACGGGCGGCGGCGATCGTGCCTGATGGGGTGTTGTTCGGGTCGTCTAAGGCGCATCAGGGTATGCGTAAATCGCTGGTGGAGGAGCATAAGCTGGATGGGGTGATTGCGATGCCTTCGGGGGTGTTTAAGCCCTATGCGGGGGTTTCGACGGCGATCGTTTTGTTTACTAAGGTGGGGGTGAAGTCGGGCGGCACTGATTTTGTCTGGTTTTATGATATGCAGGCGGATGGGTTTTCGTTGGATGATAAGCGGCAATCGATCGAAGAAAATGACATTCCTGACATTCTGGCGCGGTGGCAGGCGCGGGATGCGGCGAAGGATACTGATCGCAAGGATCGGGCTTTTTTTGTACCGAGGGAGGAGATTAAGGCGAATGGGTATGATCTTTCCATTAGTCGGTATAAGGAGATTGAGTATGAGGAGGTGGAGTATGACCCGCCGAGGGTGATTTTGCAGAAGCTGCGAAGCCTGGAGGATGAGATTCGTGGGGATTTGGATGTGTTGGAGGGGTTACTGCGATGAAATGGCAACGCGTAACAGTTGGCTCTATTGCTGAAACAGTAACAAAAGGTACTACGCCAACATCAATAGGGTACAAGTTTACAGATTCTGGAATACCGTTCTTAAGAGTCAATAATATCCAAGAGGGAATGCTAGATACTAGCGATATTCTCTATATTGATGCCAATACAGATAAGGCACTGTCACGTTCTAGGATTAGACCCAGAGATGTATTAATTTCAATCGCTGGGACAATCGGGCGAACTGCTGTAGTTCCACCTGATATTACCTCTATGAACTGTAATCAAGCTGTTGCCATTATAAGGCTTGAAGAGAATGTTGATCCGTTCTACTTCAGTTACTGGCTAAACTCAAGAGATGCATCAGAACAGATATCAGGCTCAAAAGTTACTGCAACAATTTCTAATCTTAGTCTGGGCTGTATAAAAAATCTAAAAGCACCATTACCACCGATCGAAGAACAAAAACGAATAGCCGCGATCCTTGACCAGGCTGATGCAGTGCGGCGGAAGCGGAAGGAAGCGATCGCCCTGACTGAGGAACTGTTGCGATCGGCTTTCCTCGATATGTTCGGCGATCCGGTTACTAATCCTAAAGGCTGGGAAGTAGTTCAGATTGGTGCAATTGCATCTAGGATAACCAAAGGCGAATCACCCAAGTGGCAAGGATATAGTTATGAATTAGAAGGTGTTAATTTTGTAACAAGTGAAAATGTGCTTTGGGGGCAAATTGATATTTCAAGCCCAAAATTCGTTTCTCAGGAATTTCATGACAAACTGAAACGTTCAAAACTTTCTCCAGATGACATCTTAATAAATCTCGTGGGTGCATCTGTAGGTAGAACATGCTTAGTTCCTAGTGAAGTCGTTCCCGCCAATATCAACCAAGCAGTTGCAGTGGTGTCTCTCAATAGAGAAGTTTGCAAACCTGTTTTTCTTTTAAATCAACTTTTGAATCAGTCTATTCAGAAATCACTTTTAGGGCAAGCAGTAGAATCCGCTAGAGCCAATCTTAGCTTAACTAATATTCGTGAATTATCTGTAATTCTTCCTCCATTAAATTATCAGAATCGATGGAAAATACTTTGTGAAAATCAGAAGCAGCTCAATAATAAGGCAATTCTTTCTAATATAAAACTACAGGAACTATTTAACTCCCTCCTCCAAAGAGCCTTCCGAGGCGAACTATAGCAACCCCAAAGCAAGCAAAGACAACAAGGAAGCAACCCATGGCATCTAACTTTGACTTTCTCAAACCCAGTTTCCCCAAGCTATACGATCACTTCACCAAGGCGGAGGAGTTGGTTTTTGCCGCGCCAAGGGCGAGTTGTTTCTATGCGCGGTTTGCCCTGGAGCAGGCGGTTTTGTGGTTATATGCCAATGATCCCTATTTGCAAATGCCCTATGAGACCAGGTTGGGGTCTTTGGTGCATGAGCCGACGTTTAAGAATAACCTTTCTCAAGATTTGTTTGCCAAGGTACGCACAATCCTGAAGGTGGGTAATATGGCGGTGCATGACCCGCGCAATGTGGGCGAGCGGGATGCGTTGCAACTGGTGCAGGAGTTGTTTCATTTTTCCTACTGGCTTGGTCGGTACTATGGTGAGAATGGCAGGCAACTGGGCGAGATTAAGTTTAATCGGGATCTGATTCCTCAGCCCACTGCCACCGGGGTGGATGAACTGAGCCAGCAACAGCTAGAGCAACTAGAGCAACAACTGGATCAGACCGAGCGCATGCGGCAGATCGCCGAGCAGCGGCAGCAACAAACCGAAGCGGAGTTAGAAAGAGTAAAGGCGGAAATTGCCAGGCTCAAGGCGCAAAATCAGGCGATCGCTGATGTTCATGACTATAACGAAGCCGACACCCGCGTCTATTTGATCGATGTGTTGCTGAAAGAAGCAGGTTGGCTGCTGACCGACGAAAACCGCGAAGTCGAACTAGAAGGTATGCCCAACGAAACAGGGAAGGGTTACGCCGACTATGTGCTGTGGGGCGACAATGGTAAACCCCTGGCTGTGATCGAAGCCAAGCGCACTACCCATAGCCCCGATCGAGGCAAGCAGCAGGTAAAGCTCTATGCCAATTGCCTGGAGGCTAAATATGATCAGCGTCCGGTGATGTTTTATACCAATGGCTATAGCACCTATATCTGGGACGACAAAAGCTACCCACCCCGTCAGATCCAGGGGTTCCTGCGCCAGGAAGAATTAGAATCGATTATTTTTCGCCGCACCCACCGCAAGCGCCTGCACCTGCTGCAAACCAATGATGAGATCATTAACCGCAGCTACCAAAAGGAAGCGATCAGCAGTATTGCCAAGAGCTTCGACGTAAAGAAAATGCGTAAAGCCCTGCTGGTAATGGCCACTGGCACAGGCAAAACCCGCACCGCGATCGCCCTGGTCGATTTGCTCAAACGTGCCAACTGGGTCAAACGGGTGCTATTCCTGGCCGATCGTAATTCCCTGATCACCCAGGCCAAACGCGCCTTTAGAAGGCATCTACCCACCGTTACCGCCACTACCCTTAAAAAGACTAACAGAGCTGATATTGAGGCCGCTAACGTCATTTTAGCTACCTATCCGAGCATGTTCAATGCGATCGATCGGATTGAAGGGGGCGAGCGATTGTTTGGCTCTGGCTATTTCGATCTGGTGATTGTTGATGAAGCCCACCGATCGATATATCAGAAATACAAAGCCCTGTTTGAATATTTCGATGCCCTGCTGATTGGCCTGACTGCCACGCCCAGGGATGAGGTCGATCGGGACACCTATGAAGTATTTGCCCTGGAACAGGGTGTACCCACCTTTGCCTATGAACTGGGTGATGCGATCGCTGATGGTTACCTGGTGCCTGCTCTGGGTGTGGACGTACCGTTTAAATTTCTGCGCTCTGGCGTTAAATTCAGCGACCTCTCGCCAGCGGAGCAACTAGAGTATGAAGCCAAATTCCGCGATGAAGATACGGGCGAAGTCCCCGATCAGGTCAATGCCGCTGCAATCAATCAGTGGCTATTTAATAAAAACACGGTCGAGCAAGCCCTGGAGCTATTAATGGAGCAGGGGCTAAAGGTGGAAGGTGGCGATCGGCTTGGCAAGACAATTATTTTTGCCCGCAACCATAGACATGCCGAGTTTATTGTGGATTGTTTTGATGCCAACTACCCCCACTACAATGGGGAATTTGCCCGAATTATCGATAGTCATGATAAATATGCCCAGAGCTTATTAGATGAATTCAGCGATTCCAAAAAGCAACCGACGATCGCTGTCTCAGTCGATATGCTTGATACTGGCGTGGATGTGCCGGAAGTAGTTAACCTGGTATTTTTCAAGCCTGTATATTCGCGGGTCAAATTCAACCAGATGATCGGTCGGGGTACTCGCCTCTGCCCCGATCTATTTGGGGTTAACAGGAATAAAACTGAGTTTTTTGTATTTGACCTTTGTGGCAATTTCGACTTCTTCAACCAGGACATTGCCGACAAACAGCAGCGATTGCCGGAAACCCTTACTACTAAGCTGGTTAAACAAAGGTTAGCACTAGCTCAACTGCTAAGCCAGACTGATGCAAATGGCGATCCAATCCCCGGCAACCAGGAACTACGCGAGAACCTGCTTAATGACTTGCACCTGCATGTTGATTCCATGCCCCAGCATAACTTTATGGTGCGCCGCCAGTTAGAGTATGTAGAAGAGTTTGCCAACCGCGATCGCTGGAATAACCTCAGCGATGAAGATACCGAAATAATAGTCGATCGCCTGGCCAAGTTGCCCAATGGCCTACCCAGTGAAAACCACCTAGCCAAGGAATTCGATCTACTTTGCTTGCGAACTCAACTGGCACTGATTAACCAGACCAACGATTTCGAGCGGCTCCGTGACAAGATCCGCGATCTCCTGGCTCGGCTCGAACAAAAGCGGGATATACCTATGGTTAAGACACAATTAGCCTTAATTACCGAAGTTCAAAATGAATCATGGTGGATCGATGTTACCCCACCGATGATCGAACAGGTTAGGTTAAACCTGCGGGAACTGATCAAATTTATCGACAAGCAACAGCAGGAGATTGTCTACACCGATTTTGCTGATCAGATGGGCGAGGTTGAACTGGTAGACGTGCCTACCAAATCAACTGGGTTTAGCCGAGAACAGTATAAGAAGAAGGTTGAAACCTATATCAGAGAAAATGATAACCACACGGCGATCGCCAAGATTAAGCGCAATTTACCCCTCACTGAGGCCGATCTAGCCGCCCTCGAAGATATGCTATTCAAGCCAGAGGTGATTGAAAGCCAGGAGCGGTTTAATGAAGTTTATGGCGAAGAGCGGAGCCTCAAGCTATTTATTCGTAAGTTAGTTGGTCTGGATCGCAGTGCAGCTAAGCAAGCTTTCTCACGTTACTTACAAACTGGTAACTTCAGCGCAGCTCAGATCCGCTTCGTCGAAACTATCATCGATTACTTAACCCAGCATGGGGTAATGGACCCAGCGCAGCTATATGAGCCACCATTTACCAACCTGCACCAGTATGGCCTGGATGGGCTGTTTAGCACTGATATCGACGCAGATAATATTGTTGAAATAGTACGTTCATTCAATAAGCCAGTTGATGCTGACTACAATACTGCTTAGGGCGATCGCAACCAGGTTAATGAAGCGGCAATCAGATCTTACGCCAACTCTAGGGACTACCCATAGTGATCAATATCTGTGCAAAGTATTTACCCTAGTACCTGACCAATGAAGTTACGAAGGGTAGCGATTGTTAAGCAATACCCTGCTCGATCGGGATATACCAATCAAAATTAAATTGGTGGGCTACTAGAGCATAGTTTTGAATTCTGCCCTAGCAGAAACAGCAGCCTATTTATATGTTGGAACTTTTGCCCAGTAATGCTTGCGAGGGAAATTACCCACATAGTGCTAGGTCACTGCTAGGGGTATGCTAGGGCAGTGGGAAAAGCGTATATCCCTTACTGCGCATAGCTTTCGAGTAAGTGCTAGGGATACTAGGGCAAAGATCGTCAACTTTTACTGCACGCTGGCCACACACCCCACACTACTAAGGAATATCCTAGTTTTCTTAAAATACCCCTAGCACACCTAGCATACTGTGGGAAACCAGAGCCAGTATCGTTTTCAGCCGCTAGGGGTATTGTTGAATTACCCCTAGCACTGGTCTAGCACCCCTAGCATTGGGTCAAGGTTCTACCTCTTTTACCCACACTGTCTGTTGTTTGCCATCAACCCTGCGATTTTTGGAACTAAAACCCAAATTTCTGATGCATTTACGGATTGCCTTAACATCCTGAGGTGTGTGGGTGCCAGTTTCTTCCTTAATCCTTTTGAGGCAGCGATCCAGATCTGATTGAGTTAGCTCGGTTTTATCAGCCACAAATTTATCAACCTCATGCAGCCAAGGGTGCACAGCTCTGTAACCACTGTTAAACTCGTGAGAGAGCTGCTGTTCCTCGCTTGTGAGCCACCACTGCTCACCCTGCCGATAGAACTTGACGGCTGCTGCCCAGATTAGATCTCTGTTTGCTCTGACAAATTCTAGATCAATAGGCTTTTCAATGGGAATAACCCAGAATCGGCGATCGCCAGTTGCTTCATCGCCTAGAAAGTCGCTTCGATTTGTGGTGCCGACAATCACACCTCTGCGCTTGTATAGCTTACTCTCTCTAGCATAAGGTTTGCGAATATTATCCTCACGGCAGGAGACAAATGCTTTCATGCTTGAGCTGTCATTTTTTGCTAACAATGAGTCCGCCTCACTCCACTCAGTGATCAGAGCATGATGCATCTTGAGTAATTGATCCTTGTCTTTGATGCTGCCCATGTCATCACAGAACCATTCAGGATATTTACACATTTTGGCGAATAACATTGACTTACCTAACCCTTCCTTGCCCTGAAGTATAAGGATCGTATCCATCTTGCAACCTGGGTCAAACACTCTGGCCACGACCCCAATTAGCCATCTTTTAAGATAAATATAGTAAATGGGATCGACAACACCAAACAGCTTAACTGCGAGTCCATTGATGACTTGATCTGGATCAATATCTTCAGTTGCCAACAGATTGAAATACTCTTGGACAGGATGATAGGAGTTATTCTTAGCAATAGAGGTAATGCTGTTCCATGCGTCGCTCTGACTTAATGTAACTCCCAGAGTATTGGCCAACCACAATCGTGCCGAATCCTCTTCAAATAGCTGCCCATCCAGTTCAATTGCAGACTTTAACTCGTTATATCGCAGCCGACCACTAAGGGCATATTCGATCTCAGCGTAGTTTTTGGCAAGTTCAGAAGAGTTAGATCTGGTGGATGTAGGACTGGCATCATCATACAATTTTGGATAATATCCATACTTGTTGAGCTTCGTCCAACAGGCATCATCACCACCTTGATAGTGGCAGCTTGGCATGCAACTAGGATCAATGGTTTTGATGATTCGGTTAATTCGATCAGAGTCAATACCTAGCTTGGAACCCGCCTCATGAGCAAGATAACTCAAATCATTAGAATGCGGGATACCATGCCTATGACAGAAGTTCTGCCAACCAACCAGTTCATTCAATAGGGCTGCTAGCGAACCAGATCGATCATTACTAATATCAACTCCAGCAATCACTTTTTTTGCATTCTCGGAAATGATCTCTATTAGAGGGACTACTCTGCTATTTCCACTAATATTGATAGATGCATGGGATATTAATTTTTCAGGCTCGTTATTTTGGTTATCCAGATCGACCAGATTAGAACTTTTGACATTATCGATCTGTTTGCTTTTTCCAGTTTTACCACTGTATTGGTAGATTTCAAGTTCATCAAACAGTATTGGTTCGTAACTATCAGTAATCTTTTCATACCGACCATTTTGACCAACAGTAGGAGCTAGAACAGCGAATCTGCCTACACCAATTAGTTCGCCAACATGTTCTCCGTCAGGGCTCAGACTGAAATTAGTAAAGTCAGGTGGATTATCACCACAATCAACCAATACTCTGCATCCACCGCTTTGCGTTCTCTCAACCCAGTAATTCTCGTAGTTAGGGATAAGCTCCTTGAAGGCAGCTTCACATTTGTCTGGTGAATCAAAATGCTTAGCATCCAGGTCGAGCCATCTGTACCTAATAGATCCCAGGGCTCCAATACCTACATCGGCATGGGAGAACCACTCCCTTAGCTCATCTTCGGTAGGCATCCGATCGTGGTATTCAGAATGCTTGATATTTTCAATCTCACCAGCAGAATTGATGAAACTAGGGTTCTTATGCCCTGGCGCTACTGGCAGTGCTGGGAGGCTCAAAAATTGAAGCTCAGCAATTATTTTAGAAATTTCTGGCCTGATCGTACTTGGCTTGGTATTGGCATCAGATCTGGGACGCTCTTCTGCAAGAGTACTTGCTTTAATCATAGTTGTTCCTCAATATTTTTAAATTGAGGAAGCTATTTATGCTCTTTAACCAAATAGTCAGTCGATCATGCACTAAATATATCTACAGAACCATATTGAGATAAAGGTTTAGATGTGATAATATAATGTACATGATTCTAAAAGTATAAATAACTTCCCTATCCGTTCCAACTTTTCTGGAGCGGAAATTGTTTCTTAGGACATTCATGATTCATGCCATGCCCTATTGAGGATATTCAATCCTTAGTCGATGGGAATTTGAAGCTGAGTACCTAAAACGAGGAAAGTTTCATCTAGCCGACATTTAGGTGCATCTGGAGCGATGAAATGATCATAGAAAGTCTTCTCAATCCCTGTTAGGTCTCTAGTTAAGGGCTCTACTTTCTTGCTCACATCTGAGTAGAACAAACGATCATTTATTTTGAAAACAGATTTTAATTCAGGATTATTATGCAAATACTGGATGTGAGCGGTATAACTACTTAAATAATGATCCCAACCTAGCCTTCTCAAGCCTCCTGAGCTCTCGTTATTTCTATTTAGTATTTCAATCGCCTTCTGATATAGGTCGAAGTGATGCTTTAAATTAGGATTATCCTTGTATCCCTCAGGTATTTTTCGGTTTCGAAGTACTCCAATGACTTCCTTTCGCATAGGCTCAATCTTGCCTTTGCGCTTTAAGCTCTTTTTATTAGAGTAAAGAGCAGCTCTCGCTTCTGCTCGTTTTATTTCCCATACATAACCTAACCACCAGTGAGCATAGCTCTTATAGGGTGGGTTTTCTTTGTTCCAGTAAAACTCTGCATAGAGATGTCCACAAACATCAAGAGCTGATATCAACATTCTTGAAAATTGCTCTTGATCGCTATGAAGCTCATCTTCAGGGGGCTTATCTATATTAATTAACCAAGAATATCGAATAAAAGCTACCCAGTGGGTGATCGCACTCCATTTATGTTTGTTTAATAAAAGTTGATGTTTTTGTGCAATGTTTAAATTTTTCAGTTTTGGGTTAGGTCTGATAAGGTCATACTGCAGTGCATTAATTGCCTTGAGTTCAAGCTCAGAGTCTACTTGCATACTCGATTGATTCTAAAAAATAACTTCCTGGCTACACCTATAGCTTTCTCTGAATATACTTTGAGATGTGCAGGAACATCGAGTAGCGATCAATCTGAGTCTACTATGTGCTGGTTTGATTCTTGTTTAGATCACAAATCCCAAAAATATCAATACTAAATATCTATCTCAGGCAAGCTGGGACGGTTAATCATATGGCCGTAGGTACGCATAACCATTGTTGTATCTTTATGGCCAAGTAAATATGCTACCCCCGTTAAGGGTATGCCCTGTTCAATTGCGATCGAGGCCATAGTATGCCTGGTTGTGTATGGCTTCCGATACTCAATGCCTAACCCCTCTAGAACTGGTTTCCATTGTCTACGAGTAAAATTATTGTCATTGATCGCTAAGCCCTTAGGTGACCTAAAAACAAGGCAATCGGGCTGTAGATCGGCGCACCTTGATTCCATGATTTGTCTTAATCGCTCAGTCATAGTCAAGTAGCGGATATTGCCTGTTTTAGTCTCTTTGCGGACTCGTTTATTAGAGCTAGTTTCGCCATTATCACCTCTAGCCAATACTGAGCATATGACTATCTCATTGCGCTCAAGGTCAATATGCTTGCGCTGGAGCCCGATCGCCTCAGCAGGCCTACAACCAGTTAGAAATAAAAATTCAACATAGTCTGCATAGTAGCTATGCTTATAGCTTGATGATTGGGGGCAGAATTGGTCAGTCCTGAAGGCCAGAATAATTGAGTTGATCTCTTGTTTGGTGAAAGGTTTAGCTGCTTTGGTGGCTGATTTTCTGCGCTTAAGTCCTTTGTATGGGTTCTCTGCTGCATATCCTTTATCAATACACCAATCCAGGCATGAACTTAAGTAACTTAGCCTTGAATTCCAGATCTCTGGCGATAAGGTATCAATTTTGGTAAACCACTTGGGATCTTTTAGCTTTGGGTTTGCCTTACGAATCAGGCCTCTAATTTGCATGTAATGCCTGTTTTTAGTCCTGGATGTTAATTTAAGGCTATTAACCCATACATCCCAAACCTCTAAGAGATTTGGATTTTTAGAAAGCTTTGATTTATTAGCAAAACTTATCTTTGCGGGCTTATACTTGTTTAGAGATAAATCAAAGTTTCCACTTAGTATGTCTAGCTCAATCTGGTTAGCAACTTGTTGAGCGGCTTTAAGATTTATTTGAGTATAGTTTAATCCAAGTGATAAACAATAGCGCTCACCGTTAAAACTCCAGCGTAAACGTATGCGATTATCCCTGTTCTCTATAGCTACACTGCCTTTCGGAGGTTTCATCCCGTACCAATTCCGTACCAATAAGGGTAGAAATTGGCTGATTTGGGTAGGATTTGCTACGATTATTCGGGTAACTAAAAAGCTATGTATCCCCCTGCTCGAAAGGGCGCAGCCCTGAGAGCATAGTGGTAGAGCGTCTCCTTGCCAAGGAGAATGTCGAGAGTTCGAATCTCTTCATCCGCTTTGAGTATTTTTAGACGACAATTAATCTGGTGAGTTGATGGCGATTAGTTGACATTTATAATCTAATCGCATCGCCTTAGTGATGGTGAGTTCACCGTCAACAATGTAGCTGGACGAAAACCAGATCATGAGGGATTCAAAACTAGTATAAATAAGCAGGGGGGAAGGGAATCAAGCTAAGCTAAGTGTTAGTAAGTTGGAGTGACGGCATTCGCATTTCCCCGTTGCTAGATTAGCTCTGGCAAAAGGCCTATTTAAGCCTTGCAGAAGCGATCGCAACAATAAATTTTTTTTAAAGTCATCAAAGTCAATAACCATGTGTCAGCCTAAAGTCAAGCTCATAATTAACATCACTGTCTAATCCAACCGCAAACCGCACTCAACTAAAAATTTGCCAGAGGCTAGATGTTTATCGCTGTTAATATAATCACTAATGAGTATTGCACAAGCTGTTATGGATGAGGCGATCGCTAGCGATGCCCAGGAAGCAACTGATTCGCAAAAAGCCCAATTAAAAGCTGATAATCTGCTTAAACTCTATGCCGCCGGTGAGCGTTTCTTTGCAGACGCAGAGCTCAGTGGCATTGATCTCAGTGGTCAAGATCTGACCGGGGCGATCTTCAAGGGCTCTAATTTAAATGGCGCTAACTTTAGTAATGCGATTCTGCTGGATGAAACCACCTTTAGTTTTGCTAGCTTACATGGCGCGAAGTTTACCAATGCAAAATTGATTGGTGGTCGGTTTAGTGGTGCTCAGCTCTATCAGGCCGACTTAAGTGGTGCGGATTTAACTGGTGCAGACCTAGCCGGAGCCAACCTTTCCCAAGCCTGCCTAGCTAAAGCCAATCTAGATCAGGTAAATATTTGGGGTGCGGATCTCAATGGCGCAGACCTCAGTGAGGTTAACTTAAGTGGCATTAATTTGTGGGGAGCCAAACTGCGCGGCACGGACCTCAGCTATGCCCACCTCAAGGGTAGTAATTTGAGCAAGGCCGATCTCAGTGAGGCGATCCTTTCCCACGCCAATCTCAGAGGTGCAGATCTCAGCGAAGCAAAGCTAAATCAAACTAATCTGGAACATGCTAATTTGCGCGGTGCCAACCTGAATAGTGCAGAGATTTCTGATTCTAGTTTTATTCAAGCCATATTGAGGGTGGCGAAGTTTCAGGGGGCAAAAATTAGTAGATCGGATCTATCCAAGGCAGAATTGTGGGGTGCGGATTTCCGCGATAGTAGCCTGGAAGGGGTGGTTTTAGGACAAGCCTGCTTAAAGGGGGCGAACTTCCATGCTGCCAGCCTCAGTAACCTTAACTTTGAATTAGTGGATGCCACCGGGGCGATCTTTAGTGCAGTTAAACTAAACAATGCCCATTTCAACCTCTGTACTGGTTTATCGGAAGAAACGATCGCCTATTTAACGGAACTTGGGGCGATCGGTGCTGGTGTGGCTCGTTATATCAAGCCTTTGAGTAGCTAGCAGTTGTTTTTGATGAAGCTAAATATTTTTGATTAAACTAATTTGATTAAACTAAAAAGAAAAATAATCAGCCACTAAAATGCTTAAGTGACTGACTTTGCTTGCTTAATTAATTAAGCCGATCGCTGAATTTGCCTAATCGGAGCAATCAGCATTAGCCCTAAGAAACACGTAACAGCTCAACGTCAAAAATGAGGGTGGCATTAGGAGGAATCACACCACCAGCACCGCGAGAGCCATAGCCCAACTCCGGTGGGATGATCAATTCACGGCGACCGCCTACGCGCATACTAGCCAAGCCTTCATCCCAGCCTTTGATTACTTCACCTTTACCAAGCTTGAACTTAAAGGGGAAGTTACGATCGCGGGAGCTATCGAACTTGGTGCCATCTTCCAGGGTGCCAATGTAATGTACTACTACGGTTTGCCCTTCTTTGGGCTGTGCACCGCCGCCAACCTTAAGTTCACGATACTTAAGACCAGACTCAGTGGTTACAATTTTGGGGTTATCAGATCCTTCGTCTGCAGCAATCATATTGATATCACTAGAAATATTTTCAGCAGCTTCCGCAACTTCGGAAACAACTCCTATGTTATCAGCCTTGGCTGGCTCTGCTGCGATCGCGGCAGTTCTACCATCATTCAACTGCACTAAGATCAAAACCAAGACTGCGATCGCCGTAATCCCAAAGCTAATTAAAATTCCTTTCAAAGTATTCCTCCTTCATCAAAAGTACGCCACAACGCAACCAATTACTGGCTATTCGTCGCCTATTAGCTAGTTTTACGCATTAATTACTAATTACAATCACTTTACAATCACTGGGGAAGCGATCCTTTTCTGCCCTTCCCCTGCTTTTCCATGCATCCTAAAAATGTGTCTGATATTGCAGTAACCATGAGTAACTATATTTCATGTCAAAACTGGTAATTACAATTATTGGGCATGGTGCTAATAATTTGCCCCTGGAATTAGGGTTGGCAATAATACCTTAGCAAAACCAGCAAAATGGACTAGCAGCTATTTTGCATATTATCATTCGCGGTGGCTGGATGTGATTGCCAATTAAACAAAAGCATTTACCTGGGCTGGCAACAACTGACCGATCCCTTTTTCAGCCAGATCCAGCATTTGATTTAGCTGGGTGCGGCTAAAGTCACCTGCCTCAGCAGTACCCTGCAATTCGATAATTTGCATCCCACCAGACATCACCACATTCAAATCCACCTCAGCGGTTGAATCTTCTGGATAGTTCAAATCCAGGTAGGGTTGACCAGCAACGATGCCAACCGAAACCGCCGCGATCGCTTGTTTGATTGGTGAGTTGGCGATCGTGCCCTGTTGGATCAGCTTATCGATCGCTGCTTTGAGCGCCACATACCCCGCTGTGATGCCGCCAGTGCGAGTGCCAGCGTCTGCTTGTAACACATCCACATCCACCGTGATTGTGTAGTCAGGAATTTTAGTTAGATCCATTGCTGCCCGTAAACTGCGTCCGATCAAACGTTGAATTTCCTGGGTGCGCCCCGATAGCTTCATTAGTTCTCGACCATGACGCGGACTGGTGGAACCGGGCATCAAGCGATATTCTGCGGTCAGCCAACCTTGGCCACTGTCAGTCAAGAATCTGGGCACACCTGGTTCGATCGAGACGGTACAAAGCAAGTGGGTTTTACCAAATTTTGCCAGTACCGATCCGGCGGGCGTTTCCACAAACCCCAATTGGAATTCCACTGGCCGGAGTTGGTCATGGCTGCGGCCATCAACGCGAAGATTAGGATTAGGATTTTCTATAGACATAAAAAATGAGAATGGATGACTTGCGATCGCCAGTAAAAATATTAATCACAATTGTGATCTAGCTAGCTCGACCATTGAACCATAATCCAGGCGTGTGATTATTAAGTCCTTGTCCATAAAACACAAGCCAAGCGCTGCGATCAAGATCCAGATGTCGATCGACCAAGCCTTAATTATGTCGATAAGTCGATAATAAGCAATTGCGATCGGGACAAGCCCTGACCAGCTAATTAATTAATCATCAAGAACAGGCAATTAATCTTCAGTGCCGGTAAACTCGATCGAGGTTAACGACTTCCTGGGCGAGTAGGAACCGGAGGTGCACCAAGAGAAATTGCTTTATCTTGCGCTGCTTTGGCCTCTGCATGTCTGCCTAACTGACTCAGGAACTTGCCCTTTGCCATATATAGTTTCCAACTATTGGGATTTTGATCGATCGCCTGCTCTATGAACTCAACCGCCTTCTGGGGACCAAAGGAAGCAACCATCGATTCAATTTGCGGTGGGCCAAGTACATTGATATTCACAGTCAGTAAGGGGTTTGCCGATTGTTGACTTGGCTGAGGTTGTTGAGGCGTGGTGGCGGCTACCTGCTGTGGTTGAGTCGGTTGTGGTGGAGCAGTCACAGGCGCAGTTGTCTGGATTGGTGCAGGCGCTGATTGAACTGGAGCCGCAGGCGGATTATTCGTTTCCTGAACTGTGACCTGGATAGGTTGTTGTGGTTGAGTAGTGGGTTGGGGTGTGGTGGCTGGCTCTGGCTTGCTGGGATTATTTGCAGCAGGGGGCGGGGTGGTAGTGCTTACGGGCGCAGTTTGGGCTGGTGCGGTTGGCGTTGTCTCAGTAGTAGCGGTAGAGGGGGGATTAGGTTGCACGCTTGATTGCAAAATTGGTTCGGGCGATCGCATTAACCAAAATGTCCCCAAACCACCAAGACCCACTAAAGCAAACGCACCCATGCCCCAGCCCAGCAGGTTGGCAGATTTTTTTGGCTTAGACTTTGCTCTGCTAACTGATTTTCGATTGGTGTAAATCGTGGTGGCAACGCGGCGAGGTGATGATTGACTAGGGTGATTGGTCTGAGTCGGCACGCTGGGATTGGCCTGAGTTGTCCTGGAATATTGCTTGGCAGTGGAATTATGCACAACTGTGGCTTCATGATCTTGCCCCGCTGGGGAGCTACCAGTATTGCCAACCAAGCCCTGATTGCCAGTAACAATGGTTTCCCCTTCTGCTAGGTCTTCGGCAATATTGGCTTCAGCTCCAAAGGACTTGCTAGCCAGCACATTATTTTGAATTTCATCGAGGGAAACTAAAATTTCTGCGGCCGATTGATAGCGATTGCGAAAGTCATAGCGCACCATTTTATCCAGAATTGCCGCCAGCATGGGATGGCAGTAGTTTTCGCCAAGGCGATCGCGCCATTTGATCTCAGCCGTCTTAGCATCTTCGGGCAACTCCCCTGGATCGCATCCGGTCAGGGCTTGCAACGCCACCATTCCCAAAGCATAGAGATCGCTGCAATAGCGTGGTTTACCTGCCAATTGCTCCGAGGGCATGTATCCCGGCGTACCGATCGTGATGGTGATATTAGTTTTGCCCGAATCCATCATCGTCAGGCCACTCATCTCCTTAACTGCGCCAAAGTCGATCAGCACAATTTTGCGATCGCTATCACGCATAATCAAATTCGCTGGCTTAATGTCACGGTGGATCACCTGTTGTCCATGCACAAAATCCAGCACTTGCAAAAGATCTTGGAGTAAGTCTAAAACCACTTTCTGGGGAAATTGCCGACCGGGCGTAAGTAGCCGATTTAAGCCTTTACCCTCCACATACTCTTGCACCAGAAAAAATCGATTACTTTGCTCGAAGTGAGCCATCAGACGCGGAATCTGATCATGATTACCAAGCTTATAAAGGATTTCTGCTTCTTTATTAAATAATCGCTGCGCCGTTTTGATCACCACTGGCTCACCCGTCATCGGTTTGAGCATTTTGACCACACAGGTGGGATTGCCAGGTAGGTCAGTATCTGCGGCTAAGAAAGTTTTACCAAAACCACCACTGCCCAGGGGCTTTAGGATTTTGTAGTGACCGCGCAGTATTTTTGCTGACATGGTGGTTTGAGCAACTAAATAATATTAATACCTTAGCTAATTTTAATATACCCACGATCGCGGTTCAGGCAAAATGTCTTGCTGTGGCTTGATCTAAGCGCTATGGCGGGGATACCACTTGTGGTAATTTTTATTTCTTTTGATTTCAATCGATCCAAATAATTGCCTCAGGCCATGATTCATAACGCCACATCCTGATCCAGACTTAATGGCGATCGCCCCCTCAGTTCTGATAGTTATGCAGTAGTAAGGATAATTGACAATCAATTTAAAATTCGTAGCCGAGCTTGTCTGGGTTGTAGATATTTAACTATTTCCCCAGTCCTTACTTGTTCAGCAATACCTCAATTCTTTAGTTGTTTGCCATCACCATTGTTTGCTTGAATTGGTATTAATATTAGTCCTGTTGATCCGGAGTTGATATTAGACTGATTACAACTTCTTGCGCCCATCATCAAATATCGACCGAAATCATATTGCTGTTCAAAATTTGGACTTCTTGCCAGCCCTTGATTGATTCAGAATTAGGCCGCAAATCAACTGATTAAAAACTCTCGCCATCGATCGCAACTTTAGCTAACCCCCACCCCTGAAAATATGCCTGAAGAACAAACCCTAACCCCACCGATCCGCTTTGGCACTGATGGTTGGCGTGGCGTGATCGCCGCTGAATTTACCTTCGATCGCCTCGCCCTGGTGGCTCCCGTTGCCGCTCAAGTCATGGCCGAGACCTTTGGCGATCAATCAGCACAGCCTAATTTAATTATTGTCGGTTACGATCGGCGGTTTCTGTCGCCAGAGTTTGCCCAAAGTGTAGCTGATGCCGTCTCACAGGCAGGGTTTGATGTGTTGCTTGCCAATGGTTATGCACCCACACCCGCATTTAGCTGGGCAGCCTTTGAGCAAAAAGCACTGGGAGCCCTGGTGATTACGGCTAGCCACAATCCGGCGATCTATTCGGGCTTGAAAATCAAAGGGGCGTTTGGTGGTTCGGTTGCGCCAGAATTGACTAAGCAGGTGGAAGCAAGAGTTAATAATCCGGCTAAGTTCCCCCAACCAGAGCAGCGATCGCCTGGAAAAATTACCTCATTCGATCCCTGGCAGAGCTATTGTGCTGCATTGCGCACCAAGGTTGATATTGATTTAATCCGCGAGCAAATCCGCAGTGGGGAATTAACTGTTTTTGCGGATGTGATGCATGGGGCGGCAGCGACTGGCCTGGAGCGGATTTTGCAGGTGGGCGAGAAATCTGGGGCAAGTGGCAGTATTCATGAATTAAATACCATCGCTGATCCGTTGTTTGGTGGTGGCGCACCGGAACCATTGCCCCGTTATATGGAGCGATTGCTAGCGCAAATCAAAGAATTCCATCGCCAAAACCCCGAAAAATTGTCCGTGGGCTTGGTATTTGATGGCGATGCCGATCGGATCGCGGCGGTTGATAGTGCGGGCAATTTCCTGAGCACACAGATATTGATCCCAATTTTAATTTCCCATCTGGCGCAAAATCGTGGTTTTAGTGGCGAATTGATCAAAACGATCAGCGGCGCTGATCTCATGCCCAGGGTGGCGGCACTCTATGATCTGCCTACCTATGAAACCCCGGTGGGCTATAAATATATTGCGGAGCGAATGCTAGAGCTAAAGGCGCAGGGCAATCCACCAATGATCGGCGGCGAGGAATCCGGTGGCGTGGGTTATGGCAATCATATCCCCGAACGTGACGCGCTGCTGTCGGCGCTGTATGTGCTGGAAGCGATCGCTACGGCCAAACAAGATCTCAGCGATCTCTATCAGAATTTGCGCGACAAGACTGATTATCATTCTGAGTACGATCGAATCGATAAACGCCTGTCCAGCCTGGAGATCAAGGACAAGCTAATGGCCTACCTCAGCGCTAATCCCCTGGACGAAGTGGCGGGGCGTAAGGTGGTGGCGATCGATAGTCGGGATGGGTTTAAGTTTCGATTGGCGGATCAAAGCTGGTTGCTGGTAAGGTTTAGTGGGACGGAGCCTGTGTTGCGGCTCTATTGCGAGGCGGCCACGATGGAGTTAGTGCAAGAGACTTTGAGTTGGATTAGCGATTGGGTGGAAAAGTTTTAAGGCGATCGATAAATTCCTGGCGATCCATAACCTTATTCCAATACTTGAATGATCGAAGCGGCTTAATTAATTACTTGCAAACTCAATTCCTTCATATAACTCTGCTAGCGATACTTCAACCTGAATCGATCGCATCAGCAATTGATCACTAACGCTGTCATACTCTCTGAACAGCCACTCCCGATTGCCCTGCTTACTGTAGTGCTCCACATGGGGTTGGTATTGATCGATCAGCAAATATTCCTGAAATGAGGCGATCGATCGATAGGCAGCAAACTTATCCGTGCGATCGTAATTTTTGGTTGAGTCCGATAAAACCTCCGCGATCGCCACGGGATTAATCACCGTATCATTGCGCCCCGTTTGTAGTTGTAGAGGCTGAGCCGTAACCATTAGATCGGGATAAGTATAAATATTGCGATCGGGAATATGTAACCTTTGATCGGCGATAAATACCTGATATGGCTGACCCTTCAGCGCTAATTTTAGAATCACCAACAATGCCCCCGCGATTTGGTTATGGGCAGGTGTGCCACCGGTCATAGGTATAATTTCACCATCACGATATTCATTCCGAATTTCTGATTCGGTTTCCAGGGTCAAATATTCAGCCGCAGTATAGGTTTTGGTAGGGGCGATCGTCATGTGCTGGAGCCGCTTGGAAAGATATCAGGGGCGATCGAAATTTTTAATAACCTGTGATCTTGAGCAATAATCAGCAACCTTAAGCAAAAAAATTCAAAAAGTCTAACTATCATTCTCTTTAACCTTAGCAGACCCATAAGTTTGAGCAAGAAAAGCTAACTAGATTCAGGATTTTAGCCCTGATCGCAACTTTAAAAATTACCACTTACCAAGGTTGTAGTTAAGCGTGCTAGCATATTCGAGCAGGATTGACACACAGCGTCAAGCTGCAAACCACACCAACAACTATTGGTCATGATCAAGCTTAGTTAAACTGAATAAGCTTGAGTAAGCTTAGGTAGACTAGGTAATTCTAATTAGTTCTAGTTAATAAAGTATTCAATCGGGAGATTTGCCGTGGCCTTCATTTCATCCTTAGCCCAAAGCGATCCACAAGTTGCCCAAATGCTGGGCCGAGAGCTGGGCAGACAACGCACCCACATCGAGTTGATCGCCAGTGAAAACTTTGCTTCCCCCGCTGTGATGGCAGCTCAAGGGTCGGTGCTAACCAATAAATATGCCGAAGGTCTACCGGGCAAACGCTACTACGGCGGCTGTGAATTCATCGATGAAGTAGAGTCTTTGGCGATCGATCGGGCTAAGCAAATCTTCGGCGCTGCCCATGCCAACGTGCAACCCCACTCCGGTGCCCAGGCCAACTTTGCGGTTTTTCTGGCGCTACTGAAACCAGGCGATACAATCATGGGCATGGATTTGTCCCACGGTGGCCACCTCACCCACGGCTCTCCGGTGAATGTTTCCGGCAAGTGGTTCAAGGTGGTGCAGTATGGCGTAAACCAGCAAACCGAGCAGATCGATTTTGAGCAGGTACGTGCCCTGGCGCTGGAGCACAAGCCCAAAATGATCATCTGTGGTTATTCGGCCTATCCGCGCAAAATCGACTTTGACAGGTTCAGGGCGATCGCCGATCAGGTGGGTGCCTACTTAATGGCAGACATTGCCCACATTGCCGGATTGGTCGCCACGGGCAATCATCCCAATCCAGTGCCGATCTGTGATGTGGTCACCACCACCACCCATAAAACCCTGCGCGGCCCTCGCGGTGGCCTTATTCTCACCCGCGATCCAGATCTGGGCAAGAAATTTGATAAGGGTGTATTTCCTGGTTCACAGGGTGGCCCCCTTGAGCATGTGATCGCAGCGAAGGCGGTGGCATTCGGGGAAGCACTGCAACCGGAATTCAAGGATTATTCCGCCCAGGTGATCGCCAATGCTCAGGCAATGGGCACTCGCCTCCAGGAACGCGGCTTCAAACTGGTTTCCGATGGCACCGACAACCATTTGATCCTGGTGGATCTGCGCAGCATTGGTATGACTGGCAAAATTGCCGATCGCTTGGTTAGTGATGTGCAAATTACGGCCAATAAAAACACTGTTCCCTTTGATCCGGAATCCCCGTTTGTGACCAGTGGCTTGCGTTTGGGTTCACCAGCCATGACCACCAGGGGTATGGGCACCGAGGAATTCAAGGAAATCGCCAATATTATTGCCGATCGCCTGCTTAACCCAGAAGACGAGTCGATTAAAGCACAATGCCAACAGCGCGTAGCTGCTCTCTGTGAGCGCTTTCCGCTCTATGAAAACTTGTATGCGGGCACGGATCAGAAGGTGCCGACATTTGCCTAACCCAAGAAGCTGCTCATTGACCTTAATATTTATATTTATATTTATTCGATTATTGATTCGATCCAGTTAAACCCGTTTGGCGCGGCTTTTAGGTAGCCGTGATTAGGTATGATCTGGGCTTGGGCATTTAATTGCCATGCATCGCAACAAAGCAGCGAATTTGGATCGCTTAGCCGATTGATAGCTCAGTGATTGCTGATATGCTGGCAAACGGAGATGTAAGTAGGGCTCAATCGTTTTCTAATGGTGCAGGGATCTGCAATTCCATATTTAGTTGTGTTTGGTGTATCAACCCTGGTGGTCTGGTGCACGGTTCCGATCGTGCGTCGTTTGGGGCTACGGGCTGGGGTAGTCGATCGCCCTAACGATCGCAAAATGCATAGTGCGCCGGTGGTGCGATTGGGCGGCGTATCGATCTTTCTGGGTTCATTGGTGGCGCTTTTGCTGGCCTGGGAATTTGGTTGGTTTGGTGTGTTGCCCAGGGAGCAAGACTACGAAATCTGGGGCGTAACCATCGGTGGCCTAGCTTTCTTTCTGGTGGGCTTGGCCGATGATATTTTTAATCTTTCCGCTGGGTTTCGCTTGGTGCTTCAGCTTGCGATCGCGGCGGTCGCCTGGCAGGTGGGGGTGAGCATTGATTTTATTACGATCCCTTTTATTGGGGTAATTAATCTCGGCTGGTTGAGTTTGCCGATTACGGTGTTGTGGCTGGCCGGGATGCCGAATGCAATTAACTGGATCGATGGCTTGGATGGATTGGCTGCTGGTGTGAGTGCGATCGCGGCGGCGGTGATTTTAATTGCCAGTTTATTTATGGATCAGCCTGCTGCTGCTTTGATCGCGGCGGCTCTGGCGGGTGGGTGTCTGGGTTTCTTGCGCTACAACTTTAAATTCACCAGTGCGGCGGAAATATTTATGGGTGATGGGGGAGCCTATTATCTAGGCTTTACCCTGGCTGGGGTAAGTGTGCTGGGGTTGGTGAAAAGTGTTACCACGGTAGCGGTAATTTTGCCCTATATTATTCTGGCGGTGCCGATCCTGGATGGCTCTGCGGTGTTGCTGGAGCGATTGCGGCGGGGTGAGTCGTTGATGGGCGCGGGCAAACACCATTTGCATCATCGCCTGGTACGGGCAGGTTTATCAAAACGGCGCACCGTAATTTATATTTATGCCTTGACTTTGTGGGTGGGCAGTCTGGCGCTAGCTTTTTCCGGGATGCCAGCGGGGGGCACCTATGCGGCGGTGACAACAGTAATTATGGCGATCGCTTCCTATCAGGTAATCGTCAGGATTAGACGGCAGGCCAAACAGCGCCACCTGGCCGATCGTAAACTTGGCAGCAAGCATAATTATGATCATCAACCAGAAACCTGCTCCCCTGAATCGATTGAATCATTAGCGCCTGAATTTGGTCAGAATCAAGAAAAAAAGGCGATCGAAGAGGGCAAGGGTAATAACTTTGATAATAAATTTGATCAGTCCAATCGCAATTAACTAGTAGTTCTTGAGCGAGCAGCCAATGGGCAACTAGGAATTGGTTCATGCATTTATATCAATCCTTCTATTTGTCACAGAAATATTTTTGCATTTGTTTGGCTATAACAATTCTTTTGCTCAACCCCAGCAATTACTACGCAGAATCACCAACTAGTGATAAGCAATGTACGAATGTATGATCGAGCTAGCAACAGTTGAGGCATAAATGAAAGCTAGCCCTCAAAATCTAGCTTAATCACGCCAGAGCGATCGTCTGGCCTAGGACAAGGTCGCAAATTGCTGTAATTCAGCTATATTGCCGATTTCATACTTCTCCAGCATTTGTTAGTATCCAAGCCTAAGACTGTGCTGGGGAATAAAGATTGTGATAAGCGACAAAGCCCGGAATTCCCATTCCACGCCGGATGTTTCTGAATTGCTACGATCGCGTCGGGGCGAGCTTGATAGCCTGGGGTACCATTTACTGCGTCACGGCCAAAAGTTCTTCAGCGGCAGACTTGATGTCCACAGTTCTTTGCAGGATTGCAAGTGGAGTATATTTTTTGCCAAGGGGCGGATTGTTTGGGCCACTGGCGGTAAGGATGTATATCGCCGATCGCGTCGGAATCTGGTTCGGTTTGTACCACAATTGAATTTGGCCGATCGTCGATCGCTTGATACTGCTGGCCATGAAACCTACTGGGACTATTACTTACTGCAATTACTGTTGCAAAAAAAGCTGGTGGCGCTGAAGCCAATCCAACAAATAATCGAAGCCAGCATTGCCGAAGTGTGTTTTGATATTTTGCAGCAGGAGACCCAGGAAACTACCCTCTATCAAACTGTATATGCCGGTGCAAATTTTCTCTGGCCGATCGAGAATACGCCATTAACTGGCCTGGTATGGCAGCCGTCACCGATCTTTGCCGCCGCCGATCAAAAATGGCAGGAATGGCAAGCCGCAAAATTGGGGCTGTGCAACCCTAATCATGCGCCACTATTACGGGCTCAAGACAAGGTTAAGCAGCATACCTCCGAGCAGGTATATCGCAGCTTTTGCAAGGGCTTCAATGGCGATCGCAGCCTCCGCGATCTGGCCTGTTTGATGAAGAAAGATTTACTGCGGATTAGCAAGTCCCTACTGCCCTATATCCGGCGTGGTTGGATTGAATTGGTAGAAGTTGAAGATGATCCTAGCCAGGTAAGTCGATCGCCACAAGCTAAAACTAAGCCAGCACCTGAACCGCAGGAATCTATGCCCACTAAGCAATTAGAGCAACCCCAAAAATCAGAACCAGTCGCAGTGGCCAGTCCTCCTGTCGTCGCCCAACAGCCAGAGCCAGCTAAACCCAAGGCGATCGAATTGGAAATTAAGGCTGCCCCGGAAATAGTAGCTACCCCTGAGCCCAAAAGAGAAGCTATTCCTAAGCATCCAACCGCGAAGTTTTCGGCTAAGCGCAAGTTATCCATACATCAACGAGAGAAGATGAACGATCAACAGAATCGCTGGCATCAACGCCGTAAAGCTGCCAATGCTTCTAAGTTCCAGGAATTAAAAATTGCTTTTCTGGATCCCGATGAAGTAGAACTAGATTCATCTTCCCAAGAAATTCAACCTGGCCAGCAACAACCACCCTTAATTGCCTGCATTGATGACAGCAGGGCGATCGGTTTGCTGATGCGAGACATCATTACCAAGGCTGGCTATCGGTTTGTGTATATTGAAGATCCGCTCAAGGCGATCGCCACTTTGCGAGCCGAGCCGCCCAGCTTAATTTTTCTAGATTTAATTATGCCAGGGGCAACTGGATTCCAGGTTTGTAGCCAATTGCGCAAGCTACCTGGGTTTAAGAACCTGCCCGTGGTGATGCTGACTAGCAATCGTGGCATCATCGATCGCATCCATGCCCGGTGCGTGCGTACCAGTGAATATATTAATAAGCCGATCAAGGCGGATCAGATTTTAAGTACGATCGACAGGTATTTGCCTGATCAGTTGCCGCTAGTTGATCACGAGCAGGAGCAACCAGAGCAATTGAATGGCGACCTATCTGCTGATCAATCTGAGCATGATGACGATCGTAGTGCTGTTGCTAACAATCCCGATAAGCCGGCGGCGGATGTGATCCCCCTGGTCGATCGGGTGGCTAAGTCTGAGGCTAATGGCAATGGGCGCTATTTGCCTGCGCAGAAGGCGGCAGAGCCATAATTTCTGAAGATTTTAAGTTTCCCAGACCATAGAAGGAGATTTGCGGCAAGCGATCGCCTGGATTCTAGCTGCCGCGCCATAAAGTCAGAGTCATCAGCAAAAAAATGTTTTGTAAAGAAGATTTAAGTAAAGGAAGATTAAGTTATATTAGCTAACTAACTTTCCACGCCCCCCAGAGTGATATCTTGAACCCAAAGATAATAAACGGCGTTTCTCTGGAGAAATATAGATGTCGGAAGAAACACAAGAAGTTCAGCAAGAAGCACCCCCTGAAGCCAAAGTCCCAGTATGGGGCGGAAGCACAGGTGGACTCCTCGGTTCTGCAAGTACCGAAGAAAAGTATCTGATTACCTGGACTAGTAAAAAAGAACAGGTATTCGAGATGCCTACCGCTGGCGCTGCCACCATGCACGCCGGAGCAAACATCTTGTCCTTTGCTAAAAAAGAACAAGCCCTGGCCTTGGGTACGCAACTAAGAAAGTTCAAGATCACCGATTACAGGATCTCCCGTGAGTTCCCCAATGGTGATACTGTTCATCTGCATCCCAAAGACGGCGTGTTCCCTGAGCGGGTCAACGAAGGTAGAGAACAGGTTGGCACCAAGATGCGCAAGATTGGCGACAATCCTAACCCCATCTCGGTCAAGTTTACTGATAATGCAACCCATGATGTCTAAATGCCTTCGTTAAGCATTTAACTATCATTGATTAGTGTTAAAAAATAGTGCGGCGATCGGCCTAGTTGCGGCTTAGTACCTTTGATTTTAACGATCGCTCTTTGGGCAATCGATCGAATTTGAGATCGAATTTGATTCAATCAGCGTAGTGGTAAAAATAGCTTGTCAGGATGCATTTGCAACTAAAATTTGCAGTTAATTAGATCAGCTATTCAGGTTACTTAGTTATCATTTTATTTATTATCTGACTTAACCTGAAATTTTGCCCGATCGAGCTATCTCGATCAATTACGCCTGAGCCAAATGCGATCGTATTAGTTGCCCAAACCGCAAGTAAATCGTTAGATAAAAAGTATGAAGCCATTGCTGTTAGCGATCGCTTTGCCATATTTTTAGCAACTAGCAGCGAACTGCAAAAATTAGGTCAGATCAAGCCTTAAATTTTTGCATATTAATTTACAACTTGATTCAAAATAGATAGAAGTCAGATTAGCCTCTGGCTTCTATATTTTTAGCTTTAAGCATTCTTAAGCCTCTTTAAGCAATCTATGCCATTCCCAGACTACTCCCAGTTTTGTCAGCTTGCTCAGCAGGGTAATTTTGTGCCCGTTTACCAAGAATTAGTAGCCGACCTGGATACCCCAGTGGCCGCCTGGTATCACGTTTGTCAGGGTAGAAAATATGGCTTTTTATTAGAATCAGTGGAAAGCGGTGTTTTGGGTCGCTATAGCCTGTTGGGGTGCGATCCGCTCTGGACGCTGGAAGCCAGGGGCGATCGGATCGTGCAAACTTTTCGGAATGGCGATCGCCACAACCTGATTGGCAATCCCTTCGAGCATCTTGCTACCAGTCTTGCCACCATACATCCGGTTAAGCTGCCGCAACTGCCTGCCAGTATTAGTGGTTTGGTGGGTTTCTGGGGCTATGAACTAATTAAATGGATCGAGCCAAGGGTGCCAGTTTATGCCGCCCAGGAATATGGTTTTGCCACAAATCCTGATCATGATGCTGAAACCACTACAGAACCTCTGGTTAATACGTCTGATCCTGCCGTCGGTAGCTATGACAACTTGCCCGATGGTCTGTGGATGCAGGTAGACAGTCTACTAATTTTTGACCAGGTGACCCGCAAAATCTGGGTGATCGCCTATGCGGATTTGCGCGATCAAAATGATCCTGAGTTGGCCTACACAGATGCTTGCGATCGGGTGAAAACTCTGGTTGGGAAGCTACGCACACCGCTCGATCGGCAAAAAACAGCGATCAATTGGGTTGATCCGGCTCAGCAACCACCGCTGGAATTCACCAGTAATATTGACCATGATGACTTCTGCGCGTCAGTTAGCAAAGCCAAGGAATATATCAAAGCGGGGGATATTTTCCAGGTGGTGCTTTCCCAACGGCTATCTACACCGTTTGGCGGCGATCCCTTTAATCTCTATCGATCGCTACGGCTAATTAATCCTTCGCCCTACATGGCCTATATTAATTTTGGTGATTGGCAATTAATTGGCTCTAGTCCCGAAGTGATGGTACGTGCCGACAAAGATCCCAAAAATGAGCAGATTACTAAGGCTGTGCTCAGGCCGATCGCTGGCACCAGACCACGGGGCAAAACAGTGGCGGAAGATGATGCCTATGCCAAGGATTTACTGGCCGATCCCAAGGAGGTGGCGGAGCATGTGATGCTGGTGGATCTGGGGCGCAATGACCTGGGGCGGGTCTGCCAGAGTGGCACGGTGGTGGTGGATGAATTGATGGTAATCGAGCGTTATTCCCATGTGATGCACATTGTCAGCAATGTGGTGGGTAATTTGCAAGATCACAAAACGGTGTGGAATCTTTTGCAAGCCTGCTTCCCGGCCGGAACCGTCAGCGGCGCACCCAAAATTAGAGCGATGGAGATTATCCATGAACTAGAAGGCGATCGGCGTGGTGCCTATGCAGGCGCGTATGGTTATTATGACTTTGATGGTCAGCTCAACACCGCGATCACAATTCGTACCATGATCGCTCAAAATGGCGTGGTTAGTGTCCAGGCTGGTGCAGGAGTGGTGGCGGATTCAGACCCAGAACGGGAATATCAAGAGACACTGAACAAGGCCAGGGGGATGCTGGAATCGATTCGCTGCTTGGCCTAGTCGGCAATATCCTAAATAGCTATTTTCGATCGGTTCCTTGTCCAGATCCATATATTTAATGTACTCAAATTGGTCGATCAGGGCGGGTAGAGATATCTAGCTCAAATGCTACTCATCTTGGGCTCTTCCTGGGCTCTTGCGTTAATCAGCTTTTCTAGTCGAAGTTAATAAATCAAGCTTAGTAATAATATGGCTCATGTAATGAGAAAATAACCACATATTCGTATATGGGAAAACTAAGAAAATGGATGCTGAACAAACAATTGGCCTGATCGTTGGGATTGTTTCGCTGATCGCATGGTGGGTTATTTTTCAGAAGGCTGGTCGACCAGGCTGGTATTCAATCATCCCATTTTGGAATGTCTATCAAATTATTCAGATCGCAGGTAGACCTGGATGGTGGTTTTTGCTGCTACTGATCCCATTCGTCAATTTGGTGATTGTGGTCATGATTACCCTGGACATTGCCCGCAAATTCGGTAAAGGGGTATGGTTTGCGATCGGTATGATTTTTCTGTCTGTGATTTTCTATCTGCTGTTGGCATTTGGCGATGCTACTTACGATCCAAATGCTTAATCCTGGCAGATACACTACTAGCCAACCAAATTCTGGTAGTCACTTAAACCTCTATTTCATATAATTTGCCTGAATTTTGATCGATCATATTGAAATTAGTTGAGCGTCACAGATCTGCACTAAAGAATAGAGCAAGTTTACTTAATTGATATTTATTAGCTCAATTAAGCCATGTTTATAATTGCAGATAGGTTTTTATCAAAATCCGGTGGCTAAATAATAATTTTCCTAAAGCAATTGAGCTAGACTGATGTTTAGGGACTGGTTAGCATCAATAATTAACCTTAAAACGTTGAAACAATGGCAAAACGAATTCAGATCGAACCGATCGCTGAGGAAGCAGAAGTAGCCACTAACGGTGCGCTTTTGTCGGGGTTAATCCGTGATGATCTTTCCATTCTGAAAGAATGTGGAGGGCGGGGGATGTGTGCCACCTGCCATGTCTATATTATGGAAGGGATGGAATCGCTCAGCCCGATGGGACGGCGTGAACAAAGATCATTGGAAGTCATTACCACCTGTAAACCAAATTCTCGCCTTGCCTGTCAGGCCAAGGTAATGGCGGAAGGGATTGTGGTGGAAATGCCGGTTGGTACCTATGTCCAGTCGATCGAAGATATTGAGGCGCTGATTGGCAGGCGTTGTGAAAGACCATTACTGAGTCCGATTACGGGGCAAACCCTAGTAGAAGTTGGCCAGTTGATCACTCGATCGGTGGTTAGGCAACTAGGCGATACTAATTTCCGCGTTTCTGAACAGATGGCCAACACCTCAGAAGCTTGATTGCTAAAATTTTTTATGTGGCTGGAAGGCAATTATGGTCTACTTATGCCACATCTGCTGGATGGGGGGATACCTGTCAGAATATTAGTTTTGAGTAGGATAGGGGAGTCTGGCTACATATCGATCGTACCTAATCTGCTGATCTCCTACTTTTGACCTAGTTAATGTGTCGAATATCCAATTCGGTTCAAAATGCTTTTAAATTGTTTAATTACTATTTGCTTATTTTTCTATTTGCTTAAGCATACTTAGTAGTTTGGGTAGTTTGGTTTGGATAGTTTAATTCTGGGTAATTTAGATATAGAGCAATTTTCTTGTTTAAGGCGATCACCTAAATCTTCGTCAATTGGGTTTATTGCTTTCTCGCTTCCTAAACTACCGATCTTAATTTCTTAATTCATGCATACTATTTGAGTCTAGGCATTATATTAAGCTAAATAGAGCAGAGTATAGAGTATTAAGATTAAGGGACTAATGCTTAGTTAGGGCAAGTTATTGAATTCTGGCAATTTGGTTTTGCATTTAAGCGATCGATAAAATCAAAAACTTTATTTACTTGGCTGGGTTAGCTAACTAATTAATCAATTTAATCAATTTAAAATCCAATTTTTAACAGCAAAGAAATATTTATTTTTTGAACATACATTTTTTGAACATACTATTACATAAATAAAGCCCTAAACTTTCCTTTTGGTGGTTATCAAACTATATCAAATAGCCTGACTCCAGAGATGGGGTAGTGCAAACCGATCAGACGGGTGATTTAAAAATATTTGTATATTTAAGTTAAGTAAGTAGTTAAGTAAGTTATTAAGTCATAAATTACAGGAGTATGAAGTAACATGGTCGCGGCTACCGAGAAACCCACTAATAATCTAGAAAGTCTGAGACGACATAATCACTATAGTCTGGAGGACTTTTTTAAGCCCGATCCAGAGCAAGGCTTAATTAGAGACTGGAATGGCTTACGCAATATTTTCACCAGCGAAGATTTCATTATTGGTTTGCAAGAGGGCTTAGAAGAAGAAGTGGGTGAGGCTTCGGCAGCGGTGATGTATACGATCGGCTGTGAGTGGGGCAGGCAGGATGCCGAGTTTTTTGAGCAATGGTTTGAGAAAGAGTTCAATCGCGGTATTCGCCAGACCAACCTGTCTTTCTTGCTGGAAACCTGGTGGTGGCCATTTACTTCCCAGGGCTGGGGACGCTGGAATATTGATATGAGCGATCGCCGTCAGGGGTTTATGTTCATTAGCATCTATGACTCAGCCGTGGCACGTACCCTGGGGGATGTGGGTAAGCCGGTTTGTCATATTTATGCGGGTTTGTTTTCTGGCTTCTTTAGCTCGCTGGTCAAAAAACAACTGGAATGCATCGAGATTCAGTGCTATTCAATGGGTGAAAACTTCTGTAAGTTCTTGTTGGGTGGCCACGATCGCATTGATGCGGCTTCTTTTTGGATGAACGAAGGAGCGACAAGCCGAGATATTGAATCCCGTCTGCGCAATGGAGAGCTATTGAAATAATGGTTATGACGGCGAATAGTGCGGCAGCTAATATGGCAGATGGGTGGCAAGACCAAACTGTGCTGAGCTTCTGGAAAGCGGTCAATTGGGAGAATATGCCGATCGCCGTAGCGGCGGTAACTCAACAACAGGATGGCAGTCCAGCTCTTAATGTTGTTACTACCTTGAGCATGGAATTACCAGTCCAAAAATACTTTGCGGCGATTCCCTGGTCTGGGGTGGGTGAAATTGGTGCAGTGCCACAGGCCACAACTGATAACATTGGCTCGCCGGAAGACAGGAGTGATACTTTGGATGATTTCTTGGATGACATTTCCCAGTTTTTCTAGGTTAGAAACTGGTTAGCTAAGCACATTAAGTACATTAAGCACAGCTAGATTGGGTCGTGATCATCGGGCTTGGCGATCGAGGCTAATTGACCAATTAATTGGCCTTACCAATTCTGAGCTTAAGCTACTAATTCTTAATCTAGCTTTTGATCGCTATTGATGCAAAACATTGAAGCATTTTTAAATTAATAATTTAGCCAATGCCTGAATGTTAAAGATCTACATATAAACTCTTAATTTGATCATGGATGCCAAAGTAAAAGAATTAATCGATCGGGCGCAAGAACGCTATTTGAAGGCAAATGAACTAGATGCCCTCGATCGCTATGTGCAGTCTTTGCCAACCAGGTTGCAGCTATATAGACAATTGCGCGATCGGGAAATTCCGATTATGCAAGCGGTGGCCGATCGGGTGGTTGAGGATTTGCCCAGTGATGAAACCCCAAACATTGAAAAGGGGATCAGAAACCTGGCCCTGGTAATGCGCTATTGCGCGATGGGGATGTTGCTGAATGATGAGGGCTTTTTAAAGGAGCGATTACTCGGCTGGCTAGAGCAAGTGATGTCACAGCCAAGTATGCGGAAGGTGAATGATTCGCTCTATAAAAATTTGAATCAGGTGTTACGCCAGGAGCTAAATGCCGACCAACTGGCTCTGATGCAACCATTGATTACGGCGGCACAGGTTACTTTAATTTATTAATTTATTCACTTTATCCATTGTTTGGTTGAGGAACAATCATGATCTCCGTTGCTAGCCTCCTACAAGATACCTATGTGCCCGGTAATTACTTTGATTACAACGCTTATGTGCGTGGTGATTTAGAACTGGGTTTGCTAGAAAATCGCCGGGGCGATCGCCTCCTTGCCATCCCCGACACCCTGATTACTTCTTTGTATAAGGGGCTGGAAAAAGAGACCGGACAGGCGGCACGATTGGTGTTATTTAATTGCGGCACCTGGTGGGGTAAAAATTTCTATGTTCGCTTTAGTGAGTCGATCTCCGAATACTACGACATGGCGATCGCCGAAATGGACATGCTTACTTTTGTGCAGTGCCTGAAGGAATGCTGGAAAACCCACGGCTGGGGCAAGCTAGAATTTGATCCCACTTACCAAAACAAAGGCTTCATTGTAGTCAAAACCTACAACTCCCCCTATGCCAAGCAGCTTGAGGTAACCCCCGATCGACCCAGTTGCTACCTCGAAGCTGGTATTCTCACTTCTTTCTTTAGCCGCCTCACGGGCAGAGAGCTGCTGGCTGAACAGATATCCGGTGAGTCGATCGGCTCAGATTGCAATCGCTTTGTGATTGGCCTGCCCGATCGCTTGAAATCGGTGGAAAAAATGATCGAAACTCAAACCGATCACGAGACGATCATGCAAAATTTAATTAGCCAGTAACCCTCGATCAAATCATCAAGGATCTTGCCTGCCCTGGATCATAGAGATACTAGAGATTAAAGCGCGATCACTATCTATACTGAACCCACCAATTCTTTCGACAAACCAGCATTGTCCCTGGCTTGCTTTACCTCGATTGGTTCAATTGGTTCAATTGGTTTCTGCGCCACCCAGTAATTACTAAAGAAACAGGTCTCCATGCTCACATCTTCAAACCCAGCATCAGTGAGGCGTTGACCAATATCATCGTGAATATACTCACGGTAATAGGGCTCATGGAAGTTCTTGAAGAAGCCAGCCATCATCGCCTCTAGTTCCGGTGAGTCGCTGAGCTGAATTGAATCGCAAATAATCAACTGGCCGCCTGGTTGCACCACCCGGAAGCATTCATTAATTACATTTTGTCTGGCCTGCCCTGGCAGTTCGTGGAACAAAAATACACTCACCACCGCATGGAAATAATTATCCACATAGGGCAAATCTTCGCCGTTGGCCTGCAATAACTGTGGCAACAAACCTGGCTCCTTACTCAGCATTTGATTCGCCTTGCGCAAATAAGCCGCAGAGAGATCGCAACCAAACAAAGAAGCCTGGGGCAGCGCCGATCGCACAAACTTGAGGGTGCGCCCCGTACCACAAGCTACATCCAAAATTCTGGTTTGATGGGCAGGTACATCGTCAGCAAACCGCTTCAGGCCATCCACTAAGGGAGCCAAAATGCGTCGCCGCATCGCATCCGCCGTACCATTAAACAAAATATCCACCTGTAGATCGTAGAGGTTAGCCGACCAATCACTGAGGTAGCCATCGGTTTGATGGTGGAAATTTTGGAGGTAATACTTAGGATAGCCGTCGGTATTAATATTGGCGGGAAATTCTTGATTTTGATTGTTGCGCCGTCGCTCCCAGATCCTGGGCGAATCCAAGCAAACCAGTGGGTAATAGAAAAAGAAATCATCCCAGGCGTTATCAAACAAAATCTCGACTGGATATATGCCCCGTTCAGCATCTTGCAAGTCACGATCGAATAAAACTGCTTTGCGCTTTTGCAGCTCCACGATCGATTTAGGTGAAAGCGACTGATCACGGTTAGTTAGATCTGGATAGACCGTTTGCATCACCTGCGTGGCGATCGTCTTGTGGGCTAGACCAAAGTAACCCTTACTTTCTTGAAATGCTTGATAAGCTAATTTAGTGAAAATATCCAGCATATATGTAGCAAATTGAAATAACTGTTTTTGTCTTTAAGATTGAATAAGATGGAAAGAATTTAAGTGGCTAGCAGCAGCTCTACCAAGTTGCACTTAAGCCCTGTCTTTAGGTTACTTAATTATACTTATTGTAAGTTAACGACCAGCATCAGTAACCATCTCTAGCTAGATCTGATTGCAGGGGCGATCGCTAAATAGTTAGTATTTCGCAGTGTAGTTCTAAAAATTGATAGCGATCGTTTAGTTTTGATTGATTAAGGCGATTCCTAATCCTCGAATCATCAAACCAATTGAATGCTGTAAATCCATATTCAGAGAGCTTTTACCTGCTTAGGATTAGATATGCTGTAATCCCTTGAATTTTTATTGCATCCGCACTGGCAAATCTAACCCACTTGGCTCAGTTATGGCGTGGCGATCGGCACAATACACCAAATCACCACTGATCCGCAGGTTTAGGTAATAATACGTTCTGAAACTTGTAGCAACAACCGCATGAATTGTTAATGCTGTAGCTTGCTTATCTCAGCTAGCCTACTTAGATGGATACATAGCAAAAGGGCTTTGCATAACTTAATCTGTTTTGTGCAAGTAGCCTTGCAGATTTTAACTGGCGATTCTAGCGGTTAAGTTACCGAATCACTAGAGTTATCGCAGGGGGAGTTTTAACCAGCACTGTGCTCATGCTGTGTCTAAATTAGTTTAGATTAATCATGCTGGGTTTTATTTAATAATTAAATCGCTTGTCTCGGTGGCAAATCAACGGCTGAGCTTCTGAATTCTCTTGTTACCATGTTCGGTTTTACAAGGTTGCAATTAGTGTCATGGGTGCAGGCGTGAGGTTTAATTAGTAACAGTGCTTGAAGATATCGGCAGATATTTACTCGATATTTACTTAACGTATTAATGACGTATTAATCTACATAGGGGATTTGGAAAGATGGCAACTGGCGAACTAGCAAATAGCTTCAACTTTATTGATGGTGGTGCCGACAACGATTTTATTGACGGTGGCGGTGATGCCGATTGTATTCGTGGGTTCAATGGACTAGACACGGTGCGTGGCTTTGATGGCAATGACAACATCAATGGCAACACAGGCAACGACTGCATCAATGGTAATAAGGGGGAAGATACTCTCTTTGGTGGTCAGGGTAACGATACTGCCTTTGGCGGCCAGGGCAATGATTTGATTTTTGGTAATTTGGGTGATGATGTCTTGTTTGGCGATCGCGGTGCCGATACATTAACTGGTGGCGATGGCATTGATGCCTTTGCGATCGGTGATGGCACTGGTGGCAGCACGATCCAGGAAGCCGATGTAATCACTGATTTCCGTAGGGGTACTGATGAAATCTGGTTGATTACTGATTTAGACCCAGAGAGTAACCTGGATGTAGTCCTCAATGATGCCTTTAATAATTTGATCTTTGATGAGATCAATGGTGATACCGTGATCACGGCAATGGATACGGGCGAAAGACTGGCGGTGTTGCAGGGCTTTACTGGTGGTTTGTCGATCGAAGATTTTGAAGTAGCACGGGTACCGAAGGAAATCTTTCCCCCCGGACAAGACCCACGCATTGATGGCAGTGGTAGCGGCACTGACGGCGGTTCTGGCGGTGGTACAGATAGTGGCACCGATGGCGGTAGTGGCACAGATGGCGGCACTGACGGTGGTACAGATGGCGGCACCAATGGCTTTACTGACGGTGGCACTGATAGTGGCACTGATGGTGGCACTGACAGTGGTGGTTCCAGTGGTGGTAGTGATCCTACTCCCGTGGTCTCAATCACTGCTACAGATGATACGGCCACCGAAGGCGCTGATAATGCTACCTTTACGGTTACTCGGACAGGTGATACTACCGATCCGCTAGAGGTTAGTTTTACGATCGGTGGTACGGCAGTTAATGGCACTGACTATACCGAAATTACGACAATTATTGTTCCGGCAGGTGAATCATCGGTAGATGTTACCGTTGAGCCGATCGATGATGCTCTGGTGGAAGGCACCGAAACTGTTTCGATCGCCCTGGAAGAAGATGCTAGCTATAACGTTGATGGCAGTGATGATGCGGCTACGGTTGAAATTCTTGATGATGAAGAATTTACAGTGAGCGTCACGGCGATCGATGATGTCGCAGCAGAATCTGGCAATCCTCCCCAAAGCACTGGTACTTTCCGCGTTACCCGCACTGGCGGCACCAACGGCGATCTGGAAGTGACCTTGCAAATTGATGGTACGGCAACCAATGGCGCTGACTATGACACGATTGATACCACAGTTACAATCCCTGATGGTCAAACCTTTGTGGATATTGCGGTGGAGCCGATCGATGATATTAACACGGGCGAAACTCCCGCTGAAAGTGTGGTTGTTTCGGTGGTTGATGGCGTGAATTATGTGCCTGCTGGCGTAGCAGCAACCGTTAATATTGATGATAACGATGCCCCCGATGCCACTGATTTCACCTTCAACAGTATCTTTGGTGGTGCAAACGAGCGGATCGCTGGCCAGGCCGGCAATGATGATCTATCCGGTGGCGGTGGTGTTGATTCGCTGGTTGGTAATAATGGCAACGACATGCTGATGGGTGATAATGGCGGCGATATTTTGCTTGGTGGCCTGGGTAATGACACCCTCGAAGGCGGTCTGGGTAGCGATGATCTGAATGGCAATGGTGGCTCTGATTTGTTTATCTACAGCAATTTAGGTGAACTGACCACTAATCCCAACAGCTCAGATGTGATTCGTCTTTTTGAAGACAATATTGATCTGCTCCAGATTGATTCATCGATCGGTACTGCCTTTGGCAATGCGGCTGGTGAGATTAATGCCGATACTCTTCTTGGCGATGCGATCGTCTACATCGAGAATGGTGTTGCAGGCTATGATGGCACCGAAACGATCGTGGCTCTTTTGGATAACTTCCTGGCGGCCAACTTCAGTGGCGCAGATATTAGCTTTGTCTAGCTAGTTATTAGTTATAGATCAGTTAGCTGCATTGCTTAGGTGATGCTTTAGTTTGGATCACAGTTGGATCACCGATCGCTTGCTTGGCTTTTGCTATAGGGGAGTGGGCGATCGGTTTAGTTTTTTGGCCGAGGTAATCTGGTGCGGCTTCAAGAAACCTCTTTGGCAAACATAACGATCGTTTGGTTGCTTTACCGAAAGCTAGATCAACTACCATTGCAAACTATATAGATCGATGAGAAACGATCGCTAAAGCCGCAATGGGATTTTCCTGTGATAGTTGTAATAATTTGAGTCATAGCGATTTGGAGGTTGTTAAAGACTCCCTCAAATTCAAACTTTGAGCACAGAGTGGTGTATAGCTCTCATTCACAAGCTAAGCTATTGGTCACCCCGTTTGAATAGCTAGACCCCTAGCCTAAAAGTGCGACCTGAGCCACATGTTCATCCTTGGCCAGCTTAGCGATCGCCTTGCCCTGGCCATTGGCTGGTTCCAGCGGAATTTTAGCCAGCTCAATTTGCACCAATCTAGTCTCTGGGTTATCGCCCGCACCACTCACTAATAAAGTAACAGCCATCTCAGTTTCAGTGGCGATCGCCATAATTGCGATTAGCGAGTCACCTTTAACTTTGTAGGAGATCGCCTGAGTGCCAATGTTGCCCCTGGTGGCAAGGCGGATCGAACTGGCTCTGACCCGTTTGGCGTATCCTTTGGCGGTGATCAGCAGCAACTCAGGAGTAGTTTCCAAATTAAACGCCGCCACCCCAGCCAACGATTCAGCCCGACCGAGGCGCATGGCCTGATTGCCGATCGCGGTGCGCGAAAGGGTAGGAATTTGTTCTTCATCGGTCATCAATCGCAACACCCGACCACCACTGGTAGCGATCGCCATTTGCTGATCTTGGCCGAGCACCTCAGCCCAGAAGAGCGCATCTTTGTCCTTGAGCTTGGCTGCAATCAAACCACGGGAATTAATACCACTAAATTCGGTCAGAGGCGATCGCTTAATTTTGGCTTGCTTGGTCAACATTACCAGGCTGGCATCGGTTTCGGCTTGGCGATCCCAGGCCAATTGAGTCACAATTTGATCCACTGCATCTGGCAGCAATGTAATTAATGGCGTGCCCTTGCTGCGAGCAGTGCGACTGAGCGGAATATCACTCACCGGCAGAGTAAAAGCTTTGGCCTCAGCGGTCAGCACAATTAAATCTTCATCGGTGCGGGTTTGATAGGTGGCGATCGGCAGATCATCGGCGCTAGCCTGGGACATTGCTGTTTTGGCCGATCGGCTATCGGGATCAAGCCGTTTGATATAGCCCTTATGATTGAGCTGGACTAAGGCATCTTCCGGTGGCAACTCCAACATGCCGGATAAACTCAACTCTGGCTCACCATCATCACCATGACCATTATTAGCCACATCCGCCAGGGATATAATCCGGGTTCGCCGCTCATCACCATGTTTTTTCTTGAGTTGACGCAAATCTTTTTTGAGGCTTTTGAGCAACTCATGGCGATCGCCCAGTAAAACTGACAGTTTGGCGATCGTCTCGCCCAATTCAACCATTTCATCATGCAGATTTTGTTGCTCCATTCCGGTCAAGCGGCGCAACGGCATCGCCAGAATCGCGCTGGTTTGGGTATCCGAAAGCGCATAGCGATCGGCTAAACTCGCTTTGGCAGTTGCAGTGTCGGCACTGGTGCGAATAATTTGAATTACTTCATCGATCGCGGCTAGAACCGTAACCAGCCCTTCAACAATATGCAGGCGATCCTGAGCCTGATTCAGTTCATAGCGATAGCGACGGGTGAGGGTTTCTTCGCGGAAACTAATAAATTCTTGCAAAATATCCCGCAGGGGCATTTGCTTGGGCTGGGAACCACTCAGCGCCAGCATGATTGCGCCAAAGTTCATCTGCAAAGCAGTCTGGCGATATAACTGCTCTAGCATCACCTCTGGATTGACTTCTTTTTTGAGCTCGATTACCACTCGCATCCCGGTGCGATCGCTTTCGTCCCGAATATCAGAAATGCCATCTAGCTTGTTGTTATTGGCCAGATCGGCGATCTTTTCGATCCAGGCCGCCTTATTCACCTGATAGGGCAACTCGGTTACAATAATCGCCACCCGCGATCGCCTGCCCTTACCGCGCACTGTCTCAACGCTGGCGATGCCCCGGATCGTAATGCTACCTCGACCTTTGGTGTAGGCATCATGGATACCAGCATTCTCAATAATCAAGCCACCGGTGGGAAAATCAGGGCCAGGGATTAGTTTAAATAATTCAGCATCAGCCAAATGGGGGCGATCGATCAGGGCAATCAAACCATCCACCACTTCAGAGAGGTTATGGGGCGGAATATTAGTGGCCATCCCCACTGCGATCCCCGCTGCACCATTGAGCAACAGCATGGGCAACTGGGCTGGCAAAACCAGCGGTTCCTGCTGGGAGCCATCAAAGTTATCGGTAAAATCAATTACGTCTTCGTTGATGTTGCTGAGCAGGGCTTCATGGCCAACCGGGGCTAAACGGCATTCAGTGTAGCGCATTGCCGCCGCTGGGTCATTGTCTACCGAGCCAAAGTTGCCATGCCCCGCCAACAGTGGATAACGACTGGAAAAATCCTGCACCAATCGCACCAGCGCATCATAGACCGATTGATCGCCGTGGGGATGGTATTTACCCAACACATCACCGACCACCCTGGCACATTTGCGGTAGGGGCGATCGGGCACCAGTCCCAGCTCATGCATGGCAAAAATGATCCGCCGATGCACTGGCTTGAGGCCATCGCGCACATCTGGCAAAGCCCGCCCCACAATTACGCTCATTGCATACTCAAGGTAGGATTGCTGCATCTCTGAGTACAAAGATGTAGGGATAATCTGTCCTTGGGGTGCTTCCGAAGCGAGGAGATTCAATTGTTTTGACCGCTTTGCCATAGGGGTGTTGCTCCCGGTTGCCTTATTTCTAAATTATCGAAATTATGGAAAATTTTGGATTTTCAATCGTTGCTTACAAAGCTGCTAAACTAGCGGCTCAACCATTGCTAAGTCAAGGGTTAATTTAGATTTGCCCAATTTGGTAACCCCGGTTATAAAAAATTTAGGTCAAGCGATAATTTTTGGAACGCGCCTGTGGACATAGTAGCAAGCATAGGTAGAGCCCACTTTGGGGATAGATCTCATTGCCGATCGCCAATAATTAAATTCAGTCTAATCAATCTCATCAGTTGCAATTAGTGATTTTGGACAAGCACAAAGAGCTAATAGTTAACCATGAAAATTGTGATCAGTGACGATCCAGTCGGTTAGGCACCTGTGCTCGGCCATAATTCCTCGTATTCAGGTTGGTCAATTACCAGGCATAGTCTTAATTAGTTTTAATTGGTTAACATATATTTGGCTCTAACTATTGATATTGACTATCTGGATCGATTTGATTAGATGTTTAGTTCCATTCGCTTAATTAGAGCGATCGGGCTGTTGACTCTAGCTAACCAAATCAGCCTGGTCAACCAGCAATCTGGGCAAATCAGCCTGGTCAACCAGCAATCTGGGCAAATTAAATCAAATAAATCAAATCAAAGCTGACTCGCCCTGAGCCAAAATGGGCATTATTACCAAATGTCTATAATGTTTATCTATATGATTCAATTTTGGACATTGAATTGAGCTAATTCGAGAGATTGGTTGTATCATGCAGGCGATCGCATACTTGCTTAAAACCTTTAAACTTTGTGGCCCAGGTTATGTGTGGCCTAGGTTATGAATCTCAAATCAGGTCGATCCCGTAATAAAAATCGTACCTATAGCGTTAAAAACATCTAAAACATTAGAAAAGTAATTATTAAAGTTAAGCAGCATAAACTTAGTTTTTAATATTTTTATTCTTATCAACAATTTATTGGCCTAGTTTCATTAGTAGTAAATTTGGGTGGTTACCGTGACACAAAAACGTTCAGCTAAACGATGGATTATCAATGGTGTATTAATTATCGTTACCATGTCTTTCCTTGGCATCTCTTTGGCTCCCATGATTGGTGCAATTTTTACGCCTAGTCATGACCAGGCCAACCAAAATAGTCCTGAAGCTACTACCCGCGAGGAAACAACCAGAAAGCAAATTGAAGGTTATGAGGCCGTCCTGGAGCGTGAGCCCAAGAACCAGACTGCCCTGCGAGGCTTGGTGGAGCTACGATCGCAACTTGGGGATTTTGAAGGTGCGATCGGCCCATTGCAAACCCTGGCCGAAATTAACCCCGATGAACCTGGCTATCGCTTAATCTTGGCTCGAACCTACATGCAAATAGACAAGCGGGATGCGGCGGTTAATGAATATCGTACTATATTAACCACAAAACCGGGTAATGTGGAAGCCCTCAGTAATCTGGTTGAATTGGAGCTAGAGGACGAACGCCCTGAAGCTGCGATCGGTGTGCTCAAGGATACCCTGACTACGGCGGAAACCGCCAATAAGATCGAGCCAGGCACAGTTGATACGGCTACGGTGTTGTGGATCTTAGGCGAACTATATCGCACCCAGGGGCGCTACGAAGAAGCTCTAACTAGCTACGACAAAATCGACACGATCGATGATCAAGACTTTAGACCCTTGGTTGGTCGAGCCCAGATCCAGCGATCGCTTGGCAACGAGAATGAGGCTCAAACTTTGTTTGCTGATGCTGCCGCCAAAGCCCCAGCCCAGCTTAAGGATCGGATTAATCAGCTAGCGTCCGCGCCTAGTTCGATTACTGAAGGCACTGAGAACAATACTGAGAGTGCTGAGAGTAATGATAGTAGCGAGTCTACTGAATCTGCGTCTGAATCTGCGTCTGAATCCACGTCGCCAGAGACCACCAATGGTGAACAATAAACCAAGAACCATAGAATCAATCTAGAGGTTGTCGCCCTGGACTTCCAGATTAAGGCCAATTCAATGCAATTAGTGCAATGCAATTAGTTTAATCAAAGATGAGCCCTAACGAAAGTAATCGAGCTTAGTTGAGCTTTTCTGCAAATAACTGATTATTTACATAGACCTGGATCTGCGCTGGCGAAAGCAAACGGCGATATTTCCAGGCATATTGGGCAGCCTGATAGTTAACACAATCGACCCGCACCGTATGCTGCTCGACAAATTTGACCTTGAACTTGTCAGGATCTAGCTTCGAGATGGTGCATAAATAGCTAATAAAATCACTTGCTTCCATGTTTCCCCTATGGATGGATCGATTGTGGGTTTCACCGTCTCTTGTTTCTACCCTAACAAATCTGTCTACCTTTTATTTATATAGATAACAGTTAGTAGTCAATCACAAAAATCGCGCTGGATCTGACTCTAGGAGCGATCGATTAGACAATTTGGCTTGTCAATAATCCCTCACCTTTAAATTTATGCCGTTTTATGCCGTTCTGGTTAATCAGCTATTTATGGTTAGTGTTTATCCCTGATCGTAAAACTCCCACGTCAAAATTCAACCTAGCAGCACTTGGCACACCGATCGCGTCACAGTAGACTTTAATCCATATGAGTAATAAATAGCTAGTTAAAGGATCGGCCATAATTAATACAAGCCTGAAATTAGCTAGAGCTATCAACGCCAGCCCCAAGCACGGCCAATATATTTGGTTCATTTATCGCATCAATTGGCTATTACCGACTTCTTCGACCCAGTAGCAAAATCATGATTACCCCCCTGAAACCCCAAAAATTCAATGAACTGATCCCATCTATGCCTACTTCGGATCAATATCAGTATTACTGGGGATCAAGTCAGGATGCCTTTCGACGGGTATTGATTTCTGTTGCGCTGCTGATTGTTTTTTCACTGCTCTATAGCCGCACCCCTGACACCAATTGGGGGCCGATCATGTTTATCTGCGCTGGCTTGGGTGGGTTGTATTGGATGATGGCTCCAGTGGCGATTGCTGGTATTCGCAACTCCAAACTCAGAAAATATAGCTTCTGTGGCTTTTGGCAGGCGCGGGTCTTAGATATTTATGTTTCCGAAGAGGTGCTCTCACAGCAGGAGAGTTTTAGCGATCGGGGGCGTTTGGAAATTGTCCACAATACCGAAACATTTTTGAATCTTGAGGTGGGCGATCGCTCTGGCTTTACCACCACCGTTAGAGTACCAATGCGGCGGGAATATAAACGGATCAAGCGTAAGCAAATGGCCTGTATGCTCCTATTTGCAAATGATCCCAGCTTCAATCGGATCGCTAAGACCACCACCGATATATTTTTGCCTCAAGTTAACGTATGGGTGAGTGAATACCCCTATCTACGTCGAGATGCATTTATCGACTTAACTAAGTATTTAATCAATCGCCAAACCCCAGCAAGCCCCACTGCCAGGCGGAGATAGATGAATACATCAAATCCAAACGGGGATCAATTAGCTGAAGCTAGTTTAAAGCTACATATTACTAAGCAAACGGATAATCATTTCATAATTGTTTCAATATAAATGCAACTCTATAATAGGGCTGATAAATTATAAAGAAAACATAAATATGTGCCCTACGTAACGGAGCGATCCCCGCCCTATATATACACTGGGATCACGCCGTTACCGAGCTTTCACACACCACCGGGATCATTAAATTATGGTTAACAAATGTCATGAAACGTTAGATTGCAGCTATACCAACGTACACAAAAGTTTACAGATAGTTCGCATCTCTTCACCTGCATCTTCATATTTTGAAAAAACAGTTTACCCTGGCCAAACTGTAGATTTTACCGCTCATGCTGATGCCTTCCTGGAAATCTACAATGCTGATTTAACCAGCACGTTAAGGGTGGATACGCTTTCCTGCTTGGAGCTAGCAAAAACTTTTCAGCCAGTTAATAGATTTCTAAACACAGATAGGAAAGTTGAAAAGCTTGCCGATCGCCAGGTATTGCTCCCCTCAGTCGGTTAATTGAGTTAATAATTAATTGAATTAACAAAAAGTTTTGAACGGGGGTTTGGCATTAAGGGGGCATTAAGAGAAGATTTTTTAAGTAACTTTACTAGGCTTTTATTAGACTAGATTTATTTATTTATTCAGATATTTATTAAGCACAGAAATATTATTTCTTCTGCAAAAATCTTGATTTAAGCTCTACATCCTATTCGCGTACCTTGAGTTAAGCGTACCTTTGCAATCCGCAACTTGTTGTTACTGGCGATCGCTTCAAGCCCATGTTGCTGATCTAGCGATCGTTTTGTTATTGCTCAAACTTATGTATTGATGTATTTATGCTGCGTTAATCGTCAAGTCGTCAAGATATCAATCAATAAAAACCCCCAACTTTTTACCGGTCAGGGGGTTTGTTGTTATTGATGAATTTTATTGACATTGATATTGAATGAATTGATGAACGGCAGTCTCTATGCTTATTCAATCCAATTCTTAGCCCGTGCCACCGCCTTTTGCCAGGTGGGGAAGTTGGCCTCTACATAGGTTTGGCCTGCACCCGGTTCAAACACCCGATCGACTTTTCTAGCCTTGATCAGCTCCGCGTAGCTATCCCAAAAGCCAGCCGCTAAGCCAGCGCCAAACGCCGCCCCCTGAGCCGTGGCATCCAGAATCACCGGACGCTCCACCGGAATCCCCAGCGCATCAGCCTGGAACTGCATCAAGAAATTATTCTGGCTTGCGCCACCATCTACTTTTAAATAGGAAACTGGGCTACTGGAGTTTTTATTCATGGAGTTAACCACCTCTTTCACCTGGTAGGCGATCGACTCCAACACCGACCTGACCATGTGTTCTCGCTTTACGCCGCCAGTGATCCCCAAAAAAGCACCACGGGCATTCATATCCCAATGGGGCGCACCAAGGCCACTTAATGCGGGCACAAAATAGACCCCATTGGTACTTTCCACCTGATTACACATTGCCTCGGTCTCAGGTGCAGATTTAATTAACTGAATTCCATCCCGCAGCCATTGAATACATGCACCAGTAGTGAACATTGCCCCTTCCACTGCATAATTAACTTTCATGCTGCCATCGGGTTGTGACTGGCTCCAGGCCACCGTTGCCAGCAATTCAGGGCTGGATTTACCACCAATTTCATGCCCCATTTGCGAGATCAAAAAGCAGCCAGTGCCATAGGTGCATTTCAACATGCCAGGTTGATCGCCACCGTGGGCAAACAGTGAAGCCTGTTGATCGCCAAAGATTGCCATAACCGGGATCGCTGCACCTAAAAACTCCGCATCAATCTGGCCAAACAAGCTCATACTGGGCTGGATTTTAGGCATGATTCGAGGCGGAATATTAAACAGCTCCAGCAAACTATAATCCCACTGTTCTGTTCCCAGATTCATCAGCATGGTGCGGCTAGCATTACTATGATCGGTGGCATGTACTCCTTTGGTTAGATTCCACAACACCCAGGTATCAACGGTTCCTGCCTGCACCTGCTCTAAATCGACCTCCGGTTTATGCTCTTTTACCCAGTTTAATAACCAGGCCAGTTTGGTAGCCGAAAAATAAGCGTCTAAGACCAGACCAGTGCGATCGCGGATATCAGCAGCATGTCCCGCCGCTGCCAGTTCTTTACACATGGGCGCGGTGCGTCGATCTTGCCAGACAATTGCATTATGCAGGGGCTCGCCAGTATTTTTATCCCACAGTAAGCAGGTTTCGCGCTGCACGGTCAGGCCGATCGCGGCGATTTCCTCAGCGTTAACACCATTATTTTTAACCACCCTTTGCATACAACGCAGCACACCTTGCCAGATCTCGATCGGGTCATGCTCCAACCAACCGGGCTGTGGATAATGTTGAGTTAATTCCTTATATTCCTGAGCAAACACATTACCGTTTTTGTCAAACAAAATGGCGCGATTGCCCGTAGTACCAAGGTCAAGCGCTAATACATATTTATGATCGGTCATAGTAAATTAAATCTCTAATCTTCAGTTCTTATTTATTTAAACAACGAAACTTATACCAAAGTATAATCGCTACCTACATGGGCAATCCTTAAGGAACATTGGTTGTGAGCTTTTTATTAAGGTTATTTACCTGGGTTTGATATTTCAAATAATTTTAAAATCTATTCTTAAAATATCCCAAATCAAGTTTGACATGATCACCCAGGCTTAGTCAGATCAAACCCACTCGATCGCCAACAGGAGAAGTTTCGAGTAATTCTATTGCTCTGGTCTAGTTTAATTAATCTATCTTTAAATATTCTGGCAACTAAAACTTAAGCAAATTATCTTTATATTCTGTAATGCAAATGTAATACTTAGGTATAGAGGTTTAGGTGTAAGGGCAACTTAAGCGATCGACTGGGGTTCCTGTTCTATGCCATCAGCATCCCCATCCGTAAATTGCTCTGCACCAATCATGCCAGGCTGTAGGGGATCATTGCCAGCAAAAGGCACCACTTCCAGCCGCAACGCCGCGATCGCCGCCACAATCAAAAACAAGCCGCCCAGAACTACTGCATAGAGGCGATTGTTACCTAAGAAATTATGCATCACCCAGCCCAAGCCCAGCGATACAAATACTTCCGGCAACACAATAAAAAAGTTAAAAATACCCATATACAGGCCACCGCGATCGTCCGGCAACGCACCCACCAGCATCGCATAGGGCAAGGCCAGAATACTCGACCAGGCGATCCCAATTCCCACCATGGGCACAAGTAGGAGGTAGCGATCGTGAATAAAAATCAGCGAAATTAAACCCACTGCACCACACAATAAGCAGATAATGTGGGCAATTTTGCGATTAGTCTCTTTGACCAGCACTGGCAGGAGCAGGGAGAAAATCAAGCAAACTGTGTTATATACCGCGATGCAAATCCCAGCCCACTCGATCCCATCGCTGTAGAGGGGCGAGGTTTGGCTTGTGGCGCCAAAAATATTCCGTGCCACGGCGGGCGGAAAGTATAAAAAGAAGCAATATAACCCCAGCCAGGTAAATACCTGCACCCAGGCCAAACGCCTCATTCGGACTGGCATTTCCCGCAGCGCTTGATATATTTCCTGCAAAGTACCGCCAATACCGCTCTGCTCTTGTTTTTGTTGTTCAAACGCCTCCATGTCTTCCGGCGGGTATTCTTTGGTGGTAAATACTGTCCACAGCACCGTACCCAAAAACATCGCCGCACCGACATAGAAAGAAATTTCGATCGTGGCGGGGATCGCATGGCTGGCCGAGGTTTCACCGGAAATGCCAACAATATTATTCAAAAACCAGGGAAATGCGGCCGCCGTAACCGTGCCTAGGCCAATTAGCAGGCTCTGCATTGCAAACCCCTTGGTACGTTGCTCTTGGGGGAGAAGATCGCCCACAAAAGCCCGAAATGGCTCCATACTGACATTGGCGGAGGTATCAAGAATCCACAATAATCCGGCTGCCATCCACAAAGTTGACGATCGCGGCATTAGCACCAGGGCGATCGAAGCCAGGATTGCCCCCACCAGAAAATATGGTCTGCGTCTGCCCAGCGGCCCCCAGGTATTATCACTCATCTTGCCAATGATTGGCTGTACTAGTAACCCCGTCAGCGGTGCTGCTAACCAGAGGATCGGTATTTCGTCGGCATCTGCTCCTAGGTACTCAAAAATGGAGCTAACGTTGGCCATCTGCAAACCCCAGCCAAACTGGATTCCCAGAAAACCAAAACTCATATTCCAGAGTTGCCAAAAACTCAGGCGCTCTTTGGGCATTTCACCTCCCCTTACTCTTGTTGGACATATTTTTTAGACATAGCTTTTTGAATCTCAGTCATCTATCAGACCTAAAGCTTCATAGCATCATTTTCCGAATTGGTGCTAAGTTGCTAAACCTTATGACTATTAGACTTGGACTTCAAGGCCAATTAATAAACTATACCAATAATTTGACAGCCAAATCATTAGTAGCACTAATCATAAATGCGGTGTAATTACAAATTTTTGCTGCATAACCAGTTGCAAATAGACCTAGCCCTAGTTAAGCTGCTCCACCAGAGTATGGGTAACAAACTACTTAACATGAATCGTAGAGGTAATGTCACTAACCGATCGCAGTGCTACTCTTCCTCAAACAGATCGCAGAATTCTGGTTTGAGATCGCGTTCCATCAATGTTTCAACTGCCTCTTGGGGGGTGATTTTACCCTTCAGCAAGCGATAGACCTGGCGGGAAATCGGGATCGGGATTCTTTCATTATTAGCCAGATGCACCAGCACTTTTGCGGTATTTACACCCTCGGCGGTGCTTTTAATTTCCGCCAAAATTTGCTCCAGGCTTTTGCCCTGTGCCAAGCCAAACCCAACCCGATAATTCCGGCTAAGCGGACTACTACAGGTGGCCAGCAGATCGCCCATCCCCGACAGGCCAAAAAATGTTTCCGGCTGCGCTCCCAATTGGCTCCCAATCCGAATGATCTCCGGCAGAGCGCGGGTAATTAAGGCCGACTTAGCATTAGTACCCAAATTCAAGCCATCGCAAACCCCAGTGGCGATCGCAATTACATTCTTGAGCGTACCGCCTAGCTCAGTGCCAATTGGGTCATTACTGGTATAGACCCGAAATCGATCGGAGGCAAAAATAACCTGTGCCGTTTCTGTGGCCACTGCATCGATCCCAGCCACCACCGTTGCCGCCGGCAAGCCCTGTTCAATTTCTTTGGATAAATTCGGCCCGGACAGAACCACTACCGGATGATCGGGAAAAGCTGCTTGCCAAATTTTAGAAGGCGTACGGGTAGTAGCCGGATCTAGACCCTTGGTGGCCGTAATAATAATTGTTTGGGCGGGGATGCCGATCGCTTTGAGTTTATCAACAGTTTCAGCTACCCCTTTCATCGAGATCGCCGACAGGATCACTTCCGCATCTGCGATCGCCTCTGCCAAAGTTTCTTCACTGCTGCGTGACCACAGTTTTACTTTGTGATTATTATGTTGAGCCAGATCTGCCAGCGCACTCCCCCATGCCCCTGCGCCGATAATCGTGATCTGCTTTTGGGCAATCGAGTTATTATTGCCGTCTCCAGCAATCGACTGAGCTTGATCATTTTTGCTAGCCTTCTCCTGGGAGGTAGCTAGTGATTGAGTCAGGTTACTTACCATAACAGTTGCTTTGAATTGGATAGTTTAGAAATATCAGAAATGTTTAACAAAATGTTTAACAAAATGTTTGACAATAGAAATAGGGCAAAATTTTTAAGTAGATCTAGTTGAGACTGGTTGAGATCTAGAAACAAGCCCATAACACCCATAACAATGGCTTAATTATGTCATGACCTTGTTTAGACATCAGGTCAACATGAACTTTTGCGCTAACTCTGGTTGCTCTAGTTGATAATCGGGAATACAGTTATCGCGCATATATTCGTAAAAGTCTTCTATTTCCCGATCGCATTTATGCTCAGGGCGATTGCAATATTTTTGCAGCACCTCAGAAATTACTGGCAGCACATCCAGGCCATAGTTGGCTTGCATTGCCAGCGTGGTGCGGCGGCGCACAATATCGGTAATTGTATGGGCCATTTCTGCTTCCACTGCAAACAACACCTGGGCTTTGATATCCGGCAGGCGATCGCCCAAGGGCTCGGCTAATTCGGGCTCTTGATCGATGAGCGCTAGCACTTCCATTGCCCTAGCACCGTAGATGTTGAACAGATGATCGATCGTGGCGATCGGTAACTGGTGGCGATAGTCCTGCACCGCTTTTTGAATCCGCTCATCATTGGGAAAGATCGCCCCTGGTAAAGGTTTGGTCAGGGTAGGACAGGCAGGTACTGCTTTGCCCATTTTGCGATAGGCCGCATCCACCAATTCTTCACCCACATGCCGGAACGTGGTGAGCTTACCACCCACCAGTGAAATCATATTATCTACCCCTTCCTGGCGATGATCGTACAGAATATGCTTGCGGGTAATACTACCTGGCTTTTTACCTTCCTCATTGGGCAATGGGCGCACCCCAGAGTAGGTAAACTTCACATCCTGGCGGGTTAGCTGTGCCGAAGGAATAATGTTATTGGTTTCCGTAATTAGATAATCGATTTCGTCATTGCTGGCTTTGATCGCCTCTAAGTTGCCATTAAAAGGAATATCCGTAGTCCCCACTAGCACCCGATTGAGCCAGGGCACAATGAAGAAAGGCCGGCCATCGGTCTTGGCCTCCACATACAACGCACTATCCGGTGCGCCAGGAAAACGATCGACCACAATATGACTGCCTTTGGTGCCACCAATCCGCTTGGTTGAGCCGATCGGTTGATCTTGATCGCCCCTGTGGCCAAGCTGACAGACCTGATCAACCCAGGGGCCAGAGGTATTGATTACGACGGCATTGGGGCTCACATCGATCGCAAATTCAGTTTTAGTAATCCGATCGCGGCAGACTACTTTGCTAATCTGGCGATCGTTGCGCTCTAATTGAGTAACTTGCACATAATTTAGCGCCACCGCACCAGCAGCCTGCGCCGATAATATATTCTCTAAGCAAATCCGCTCCGCATAGACCGCCTGAGCATCATAATATTGTGCCCCGCCCACCAGGTTCTCTGGGTCCATATGGCGGAACAATTGTCTGAATTTTTGGCCAGGTAAGATGCGGTGGGCTGGCAGGGTTTTATCAAAGCTAAAAATGTCATAGAGCAGCATCCCGGCGCGGATTTTCCAAAATCGCCGCGATCGCCCCGCATAAACCGGCACGGTTAACATTAATGGCCGAACCAAATGGGGCGCAGTTCTTAGCAGAATTTCCCGCTCATGCAGGGATTCGCGCACCAGTGCAAACTCAAAATATTCCAAATAGCGCAGCCCGCCATGCACCAATCGCGTTGACCAGCTAGAGGTAGCACCGCTAAAGTCACCTTTCTCGATCAAAATTGGCTTCAGGCCACGCAGAGCCGCATCCCTAGCCACCGCTGCACCATTAATTCCACCACCAATCACAATCAGATCATAAGTCTGACCTTGGATTGCTTGAAAATCCCGCATATTACCTCAGCTCCACTATATCTTGATGTAACTATACTACTGCCATACTGCTAGCATGATTAGCACCTATAGATTGATATAAGTGCTAAACGTATAAACAAAGTATTCCAATGAAAGTTAACTTGGCATATTTTGCATATTTTTATTCATTAATTACTGCGGTAGTTACTTAGATGCGGTTAAATCAGGTGGCGATCGCCATAGTTAATAATTACGAGAGAATTGCTTCTTTTTCATCATGTCCAGATCCAGAGCCAGGTAATGAACAAGCCTGGATCTCGGGCATAATTTGCTTGAACATGTCAAACAAATGATCGGCCCAATGCTTCACATCATATTTGGTGACAGTGTCGTACATCTTGGTCATCCGTGCCTGTTGCTCTGCTACTGGCATTGATAGCGCAATTTCGAGGGTTTGATCCATGTTATCGGTGGAATAGGTATTGGTGAGCAGGGCATCGGGTAGCTCAACCGCTGCACCGACAAACTCAGACAGAATTAACACCCCATCTTGTCCTTCGTGGGCTACCACATATTCCTTGCAGACCAGATTCAAACCATCACGCAGCGGCGTAGTCCAGCAGATGTCTGCCACCTTAAATAAACAGACTAACTCTGCAAACGGTACTGGCTTGGTAAAGAGCTTGATCGGGCTCCAATCGAGCTGGTTAAAGCGGCCATTGATCTTACCAACCAGTTGTTCAATCTGCTCTTGCGCTGTTTTATAAATCTGCATCCCCTGGGCTGGGCTAGCACAAATCAGAATTAAAGAAACCTTTGAGTGCAGATCAGGGCGGCGATCTAATAGGCGCTCGTAGCATTCTAGTAACTCCCGATTGCCCTTAACATAATCAATCCGACCGGCAGAAATAATCAATTTTTGACCATCATAATCTTGCTTGATCCGTTCAATTTGCTCCTGGGCTTCTTGCTGTTGAAGGCGGGTGAAAATTTGCTGCGGATTAGTCCCCACTGGCACCGAGTCCACGTTCACAACCTGATCTTGATGCTTAATTTGCAAGGTTACTTCTGGCTCTGACAAAGCCATCCCCCGCTTGCTCATATATGCAGGTACTGGCTCGCGCTTCAATATTTCAATTTCTCTGAGACTGCGAGCCGTGGCAACAAAGTTTTCCGCATAGCGAGGTATATGGAAACCACAGATATCACAGCAGAGGAGACTATCAATGATCGATTCTCGCCAGGGCAAAATATTGAAAATATCCGGTGCAGGGAAGGGGGTGTGATGGAAAAAGGCGATCCTGGCATCGGGCTTTTGCTGCCTAATAAAGAGCGGCGCTAACCACAAATTGTAGTCATGTACCCAGATCACCGCATCATCAGCAGCTTCCTCGCAGGCGGCACTAGCAAATAGGAAGTTAATAATCTTGAAATTTTCCCAATCCGATGACTCAGATGTAAAGTGATAGGGAAAGGAGTGCAAGATTGGCCAGAAGGCTTCTTTAGACGTAATGTGATAAAAATGCTTCACTTGCTCGGCTGTGAGTGGCAATCGCCTCACACTATAGTTAGCATCTGGCTCAACCACTACTCGCTCTTCAAAGCCGCTTTTTTGTTCTTGGGTCACCTCCTTCCAGGCGATCCAGGTACCGCGATCGACGCTGGCAAAGAAACTTTTGAGTGTAGGCACAATCCCATTGGGACTTTTCTTTTCCCGGAACTGCACCATGCCATGCTCATTGATCACTTCGTCATAGGGTTGCCGATGGTAGAGAATTACCAATGAGGACTTCATACCTTAATCTCCTAAAATATTTACGTGTCTACTGAGTATCTACCGATTGATTATCAGTTTGATTATCAGTGGCTATGCATGACCTACTAATGTTTGCCGTAGGTTTTCAAACCATCCCAAATCCCCGCCACACCAGGATGAGAGCTATGATAGACATTCTCCATATCCTTAATTCGATCGACTAGCTTGGGTTCAGCATTACCTACCGCGATCCCCTTTAGGCCAGTTTCAAACAGCGACAAATCATTGAGGGTATCGCCAGCGGGAATTACATCTTCAGCACTCAGAGACAAAGCTTCAATAAACCTGAGTAGGGTGGGCCCTTTGGAAATTCCCTTGGGCATTACATCCAGGTACAGGTCAGCCGACAGAATGCAATCAAATCCAGCATCAATCACTTTCTGGACTGTACTTTGTTGCAATTGGTCGGGCTTGTAAAAGTAAGAAACTCGATATGGCCCCATTACTGGTTGCAACTCAATCCCAGGCTCATTCGCCATCATTTCTTTAACTCGATCGTTAGCCTGACCCCAGGTATTAGCGACCCAGTCTTGCACCGCATCAAGGGGCTGGCGACTTGGCCAATTTACGATCGTGGTGCCAACATCGCCAATAATGTAGTCAGGCGCTGGAAAACTTGGGTCTTGGCACAGGCCATCAATAAAATCGAGGTCACGACCCGTTACAAATACCAGTAATATCCGATCGCGGTTGGACTGCACATATTGGTAAAATTCAGCTTTCTGTTCAGCCGAACCACCTAAGAAAGTACCATCTAGGTCTGTAGCGAGAATTAGGGAATAGTCAGAGTTCATTGGTTGATTAACTTTACAATGTCTAATAGTTACTAATCTCCCAGATTGCGAGCCCCATTGCCCTCGTCAAATAGACATAAATAGAGGTTTACCCAACGTTAACATAAGTAAAGCTAAATACATCAGGCAACCGAGGTCAATAAATACTTATCTAAGTATTTGGACAGTATTTGGACATTGAAATAACAATGTAATTCATGATTGCTGGTCAAATATTACTTTTTGGCAGTTTTGCATGAGCAATCTGTCCTAACTCAAGATATCCGGTCATTGAATCGAGATTAACTCAAATCTCGATCGATCGCAGGTTACACTAGCTACAATTATGAATTAAAAGACTGATCCTACTTTTAAATTTTTAGCTAGATCCTATTAGCTGGGTATTGTTAGGTTAATTGTGCCATGACATACAAGTTAAATTGAACTCATAGATTTTGATTGTTGGAAAGGCATCTCTTTTGATACTTAACTTAATAGCTTAATAGAGCATCAATATAAGGCAGCAATCAAATTATCAATAACACAGCTAAAACACAGCTACAATCATGGTTTATAGCCATAAAACAGCAGGGCAATGGCGCTCATCGTAAACCTGTGCTGGCGATCACTTCCCAATAAATCAACAGTAAATCCGCAAATCCACAGTAAATATTAGAAGGCATCAAGGTTATTAAAAAATCGTGACTACATTGGTTAGCAAGGCATCCCGCAATATTGCTCTCGACGAAGCGGAAACCCAAGCATTACTGGATTGGGCAGCCGAGGTTGAGCAATCGAACGCTACATATCTGGAAAAGGCGCAAAAGCTGGCAACCAGGCTGGGTGCTCACTATCGCCCCGATGGTAAAACTGAAATTGGCTTTTGGACTCCGGAACTGCTAGCAGATGTAATGCTACCCAGGGATATTTATTTAGAAATTCTCACGCCGATCAGTAAGATTGACTTTCGGGCGATCGAACAAGAAGCTAGCTTTGTCTGTTCACGGCTGCGATTGCGCCAGCAGGGCGAATATCTCTGGGGCGTAATTGATGGCCTCGTACCAGGCCGCAGAGACCAAGCCGGATCATTCTACTGGCTGCGCTATCTCGACAACATGGACACGTTGCGCACAATCAGGGATGTGGTTGCCTATTCCCTGCCCTATGGTGTATTTGGCCCCGCTGAACTCTACGATATTGAGGCAATGCATCAAGAACGGGCTGATTTGGATTATTTTCGCCAAACCTCGATCGTCCCCGCCGCATCAGAATCCACACCATCAGAACCAGTAACCCCATCGCAAACTCACATCAGTGCTGCTGCTACCTTGGGCACGGCAAAATCCAGTCCAGCCACCACTCAGGTCACACTACCGCGTGTACCGGCTCCAGTTAACATTCTGCAAATCCATGTAGGTACTGCCACCGAAGCTGGATCGCTAGAAGGTCTGAACCAGCTATTTCAGGGTATTTCCGCTAAGTTGGCCGCTGGTGAACCGCTCACTGCCGCGGAACAAAACTACGTTGGCTATGATGCGGTGCAACTATTGCCGATCGAACCGACGATCGAATACCGCAGTGAACATGCCCAGGAAAGTAACTTCTTTGCCCTGACTGAAATGGGCGTATCCGAAGGCGAGGCCACAATTCAATTCAAGTTATATAAACCGAATACCGAGGACTGGGGCTATGATATCCCTGGCTTAGCCGCTTCAGCGATCAACCCGGCCGTGATGGCAACCCTGCGCCCCGATGAGTTGATTGATCTCATCGCCACGCTCCACAACTTTGCCACTGGGCCAGTGCAATTAATTTATGACATTGTCTATGGTCATGCGGACAATCAAGCCGAAGAGTTGATCAATCGTCAATTCCTAAAGGGGCCAAATATGTATGGCCAGGATCTCAACCACCAGCAACCAACTGTCCGCGCCATTCTGCTAGAAATGCAACGCCGCAAAATCAATACTGGCTGTGATGGCATTCGGATTGATGGCGCGCAGGATTTCCGCTTTTTCAATCCCCTCACCGGTCGAGTCGAGCAAGATAATGTTTATTTACTGGCAATGGCGGATGTGGTGCAAAACATCTGTGGCTATGAGCGCTTGATGTTCACCGTTTTTGAAGATGGTCGCCCTTGGCCGGAAGAAGGCTGGGAAGAGACTTCCACCTATCGGGACATGATTGAATTAATGCCCGATGCGTTTCAATGGGGGCCCTTGATTTTTGCCCACAATACGCCCACCTTAGCTGGTTTTTGGGAAAGTAAGTGGCGACGGGTATGCGAGGTAATGTATCAAGGCGATCGCTGGATTACTGGCTGTGCCAATCATGACACCATTAGGCGTGGTAGTCAGGTCGATCCTAAAAAGGAAATTAATTGGAATCTGGGCGAGACCCTACCCGAAGTCCTCGATAATGCCTACGATAATCATGCTGTCACCCTCTGGGTCTATGGCTTTAGTCCAGGTTTGCCGATGGACTTTATCAATGCCACCATGCATGCCCCCTGGATGTTTTTCCGCAATACTGACGAACGCTATGGGGTCAAGGTGGTTTCTGAGGAAATGGGCTTTTTATATTGGCAGGTAGACGAAGAACTTTACCAGCGCGATCATATTTTTAGTCAGCTCAAGGAACTGGGTTTTGCCAATTTAGATCAATTGCGGGAATTTGGCCAATCGCTCCAGGATGCCATGACTGAGAGTGATTATAATCTCAACGAGGTGGTGCGAGCCTGTCAACGCTGCCTTGGTGATGAGGTGGCCACCTGTGAGATCGACTCCCTCAAAGAACTCAATCGTCCCGGCATGATCAAGTTTCTGAAAGAACTAGATATCACTCAGCTCAAGGAGTTTTCAATCAAGTTTATGGAGGATTGCTACGAAGTTTGCAATGTCCACCGCTACCTTGACAGGGCTGAGCCGATCCAGGCTGAGTTCAACCTGCAACTACGACAGTTCCGTCATCAACGCCCCTGGCTGCTAAATAACCTATCCAATCTCGATCGCTTCAACAAAATTAGTGGCGACGATCGCACCATTTTTTATGGTGTCCGCAGCAACCCCGATGATGCGGCCGATAAGGTGGCGATGGTAGCGCATATGGGCGGCGCAGAAACGACAATTACCCTGGGCGATTGGCTACAGCTTGACCTGAACAAATGGCAATTGGCGATCGCTTCGCCTGGGCTGGAGGTAGAAAATACCGCCAAGAGCTTACGTCGCTTTCAACTCAAAGATAGCCAGGGCTTGCTGTTGGTTCGTAAACCAGATCAAACCAATGCGGCGGAGTTTGAGTAAGTTAAGTCTCTAGCTCTTTTGGCAATGTTGGCCGATGCATTATTTGAGCAAGGCGATCGGCCATAGCCCTTTGATGTTATGTATTTGATGCTATGAAATAGTCTTTTTGCCAGAATGGCTTGTTAATGCAGATATGGGTAGATCACGCCAATTGTGATGGGCACTTTGCCGATCGATTAGCTAATTAAATATTACCCAGATCACCCAGCAATTCCGCATATTTAAATTAGTAAAGCAACAGTTAATAATTGTGCGCAGCAAAATAACAGGCTAGCCGTCCAATGTTAACGGTTAACCTATTAAATACTTATTGAATAATTCTTAAATATTTAGAATATTGCCAACTAAATATTAATAATTAATACTTGTGAGTAAATTGTTTGCTAGCTACTTCAAATCTTCGTAATCATCATAGATTTGAAACATGCTAGTCATATTACTAACATCCAGGGTCAATCGCACCGCCTCACTGGGAGCCAGCAATACCAGCCTATTGCCAAGTGCTCGCATTGTATTCAAAGCAAATACCAGCACCCCCAAGCCAATGCTATCGAGGAAAGTTACTTCTTTTAGGTCGATCACTAAAACATTAGGCTTAGTCTCAACCACATTTTTAATCTGCTGTCTGAATTTTTGAGATTCAGAAATAGCGATCTTCCCCGACGATTTGATTACCTTGACCGAAAACGAAAACACCATTGGTTTCTTCCCCCAATTAAAAAGAATAGAAACCAGTCTTATTGCACGTTTTCCTGAAATGTATTCCTGATTATGGAAAACACTAAATTTGCCGTCTTTATGCCAATCTATACTGCTGCGGCTCCTACAAGCAACTACATTTGATTATGGTTCCAAACCCTAAGCAATTGTGTAGTTAATCCCGCGTTTGCAGGTACTGCTGACTTTTGGCATAAATATCCACAGGCTGCCACCGCATTAGCATAGCAAATATTAAAATCAACGAAAAGGCATAGCATACAATAACCCACCATCTTGCCAGGAAGAGTTAAGACCGCGAGGCCATCCCAATGGTGCTAAATTGCGTTCATATATATCTGCATAGTTACCAACCGAGGCTAAAATCTGCGTAGTCCAATCGGGAGCTAGTCCCAGTGTAATCCCCAGTGCATCGGTCAGCCCCAGGAATTTTGCTATTTCTGGATCGCTAGTGTCCGTAAAGATCGCGTAGTTTTCCTGGTTAATGCCCAATTCTTCCGCATAAAAGGTGGCATAAATCACCCAACTGACCACATCATGCCAGCGATCGTCACTATTAATCGTGACAATACTAAATGGCTCTTTGGACATCACTGGGCTAAGAATTTTGTGGCGATCGGCCAAGGGCTGTCCTGAGCGCCAAGCTGCCAGTTGACTAGTTTCGATCGAAACCGCATCACATTGATCGGCTGCATAATCTGCAAACAATTGCTCTGCATTATTAGCACTGAGGGGTAAATACTCCACCTCCAGCTCACGTAGCGCTGCATCCAGATGAGCTAGGCCAATCCCTTCCAGCACGCAAATACTCATCCCATCTAGATCAACCAGGCTAGTAATTGAATCGGCTGGTGGATAGTCTGGCGGCTCAGGCGTATTTGGTGGCGCTGCCGCTGGGTCAGTTGAATTATTATTGCTTACAGGATCGCTTGACTCGTCTGGATCTTGAATATCTTGCGTTTCAGGCTCAGAATCTAGCTCAGGCTGGTTATCCTCACTGGCGGATTTGACCTTAACCATGATTCCCTGCCCATCATAAAAGATCGGCGGCGAGAAAATAATCTCATTTTCAGTGTCACGACTGAGCGTCCAGGTTGTATTGTGCATCAACACATCCACGTCATAATTCTGGATCGCTGTAAATCGCTCCGAGACCATTAAGCTTTTAAACTCAACCGCCTCGCCATCACCCAAAACAGCCGCCGCGATCGCCTTACAAAAATCTACATTAAAGCCCTGCCAATTGCCATCTTGGTCTACCTCACTAAACCCGACCAAATCACCATCAACGCCGCAGATCAACTTGCCCCTGGCCTTAACTCGCTCTAATATCCCCGTTTGTTCCTGTGCCACAATCGTTGGAATGGGTGATGTTGACAAGGTGTCAGACTCGCTATTATTAGATCCAGATGACTGAATTTGACAACTAGCAAGTAGGGATACCCCAACTAAAAGCAAAGTCAATTTAGACCAGCGATCGTAAATTTGTTTTTTGTAGCACATAGGTTCCTATAGGTTCCTCCGAACAAGAAGCCTAATATATCAAAAACAATGTGACGTATACATGCGCTTTGGTGCAAACCAATGGTTTGGGTAAGCTAATAGAATAAGGGCAGGGCGATTGTATTGTATATCCTTATATCCTGGCCTAGCCTAGGTATCCAGAGGCATCATACCGCGTCATCGTTGGCTTAATTGAGCGCGGCTGAGCTAACCGATGATCATGTGATCATGCAATCAATAAAATCGGTAAAGTGGTTTAATTTTTGGAATGAGTAATCTGAGGGAAAAGATGAATCGGGTTCTAAATCACCATCTAGAAGCGATCAGAGATTGTTGCATTAATGATGCAGCATTTGAAAAGGTCAAGCAAATTCTAGAACAATCTGCGATCGATCAACTTTCCTGCGAACCTGATAATTCACCAGATCACTTAGCTGATCCCAATCAATATGGCTCCCTCAGAACTGGAACCGCTGGCATCTACAGTAATAATACCCGCCTCGAATACAGTGGTCAAAATGGCGAAAAGCCCGATTGTAATGAGCAAGCTCAGCATCGCAGCAGGGCTCTTTTAAATGCAATTCCCGATCTCATATTTCGATTCAACCGCCAGGGTATTTATACCGACGTGCTGGCTAAACAAGAAAGCGACTTGGCATTACCGGCAGATCAATTGATTGGCAGCAATATCTATGCGGTGCTACCAGAACATTTAGCCGATCGCTTCATTGAAATGCTAGAGCTAGCGATCGCCAGTGGTGATACCCAAACCTTTGAGTATGAACTGGAAATCAATGGCCAACTGCGTTGTTGGGAAGCTCGCCTGGTTGCCAGCGGCAGCGATGAGGTCACCTCGATTGTGCGTGAGACCACCGCCCAAAGAAGGGTGCAAGAGGCGCTCCAGCGTAATGAGGCCAGAACCCTAGCCCTATTGGATGCAATCCCCGATTTGATGTTCAGGATTAGCCGCGATGGTACTTATTTGGATTTTAAGGCGCACCGCGATTCTGACTTTGCGATCTCCCCAAGTAAAATGCTGGGACACAAAGTCCATGATGTCTTGCCCCAGGAAATTGCCGATCGCCGCATGGAGCAAATTGAGCGGGCTTTTCAAACTGGTAAAACCCAGATATTTGAATATCAGCTCGAAAAACACAACTCCATCCATGAATATGAAGCAAGGGTAGTGGTTAGTGGTGTGGATGAAGTATTGGTAATTGTGCGCGACATTACCGAACGCAAACAGGCAGAGATTGCCTTGCGCCGATCGGAGGAAAAATTTTCTAAATCATTCCATTCCAGCCCCAACCTGATCGTGATTGCGACCCTGACGGAGGGGAAAATCCTGGAAGTCAACGATACCACAGCCAAAATGTTGGGCTATCGCTGCGATCAGTTAGTTAATCAGAGTCTTGTTGGCATGGGCATTTGGGTTGATCCTGAAGATGGCGATCGCCTCCGTCACCAACTCCAAACCCAAGGAACAGTCAAAAATTTTGAATCGAAACTATGTACCAAATCAGGCGATCGAATTGCTTGCCTCATTTCAGCGGAAATAATTTTCCTGCATAATAGCGATTGCATGTTGGCAATTATCAACGACATCAGCGATCGCAAACGGATTGAAGAACAACTGCTGCAAACCACCTCCAATCTGCGGGCGATCTTTGAAGCCTTTCCCGATTTGCAATTTCGCCTCGATGCAGCGGGTCAAGTCCTGGAATATCACTCTGGCAGCACTTCGGAGCTATTTGTGAAACCAGAGCAATTCATGCATCGCCAAATCGAAGAATTTTTACCACCCCAGATCGCCAAGAAAACTCACCAGGCTATTCAAGAAACGATCGCCACCCAAGCCCTGGTTAGCTATGAATATAACCTGCCGATCCAGGGCTGCGACAGAATATTTGAAGCCAGGATGCTGCCATTTCAAGACGAGCAGGTAATTGTGATTGTGCGCGATATCACCGAGCGGGTCGAAGCCGAGCGGGCGCTGCGATTGTCGGAAGAAATGTTCTCCAAGGCCTTTCGTTCTAACCCTGACTCTTGCTCCATTTCCACCTTTAATGAAGGCAAATTTATTGAGATTAATCAGGCATTTCTGGATACCACCAACTACCAACGCGATGAAGTAATCAACCATACTGCCACCGAGCTAGGAATTTGGCACAATCCTGCCGAAGCATTGCAACTACGCCAAACCCTCCAAGAAAAAGGCTTTGTTCGCAATGTTGAATATGAATTTTGCCGCAAGTCGGGGGAGCCAATGCTGGCTCTTTTTTCTGCTGAACTGATCGAATTCAATGGCGAGTCTTGCATTCTGGCCATGACCAATGATATTACCGATCGCAAACTGGCCGAAGCCCGTCTCAAGGAGGCGATCGAGCGCGATCGTTTGCTCGGTGAAATTGCCCTCAAAATTCGCCGCTCCCTGAACCTGGATCAAATCCTCCACACCGCGGTTACTGAAGTACGCCAGATGATGACTGCCGATCGGGTGTTTATTGCCTATGCCAACGGTGAAAATCAAAGCCATGTGATTGCTGAGTCGGTGGACTTAGAATGGCCTTCAGTCTTGGGTTGGGTAGCCGATGATGCCCTCACCAAAGAAGTAGAAGTTATGTTCCGCAGTGGCAAGCCGGAGATAATTGACGATCTGACGCAGGTAAGCCTATCCCCAAATCGCACTAAAATTGCCCGTCGCAGTAAAGTTAAAGCGGCGCTAACTGTACCAATTTTGTTGGGCGATCGACTGATGGGCATCCTGGGGGTACATCAATGTACTGGTACTCGGCATTGGCATACATTTGAAGTCAATTTTCTCGAAAAGTTGGCTACCCAGGTAGCGATCGCCATCCAACAGGCCGAACTCTATGCCCAGGTGCAAGATCTTAATGCCAACCTAGAACAACAGGTACAGGAACGCACCGAGGAGCTAGAACAACGCTACCGCGAACTCCAAGAATTGAGCGAAGTAAAAGACTTTTTTATCCATGCGGTCTCCCACGACCTGCGCACGCCAATTATGGGCAATTTATTGTTGCTGCGTAATTTGATTAAAAAAGGCACTGAAAGTTGTGTTCCTATTGCGCCCAGCGTTAATGTCACCACTAATCAGGTTAATCAAGCCCAGGGCACTCTAAACCAAACTTCAATTCAACCGCCACCTCAATCCCCTACCGAGTCAAAACCAGTTAGCAAAACCCCCACCCATCTTTTGTTGCCGCTGAAAATTCTCGATCGGATGGTGCAAAGTAGCGATCGCCAATTGGAAATGCTGAACCTATTGCTCGATGCCCATGCCCTGGAAGCCGGTAATGTGGCACTAAAGAGCGGCAAAGTGGGGATTGCTTGTTTGGTCAAGGCGGTGCTGGCTGATTTGGAGCCGCTGCTGAGCAAAAACCAGGCCAAGCTGAATAACCTGATTAGCGATGACCTGCCCAGTGTGGCTGCGGATATGGGACAAATTGTGCGGGTGTATGAAAATTTGATTACCAATTCACTTAAGCATAATCCACCTGGGATGGAGCTAACCCTGGATGCTCAACCGATCGAAACTGAGCAGGGTGCAATGCTACGTTGCGAGATCAAGGATAATGGCCTGGGCATGGCCGATTGTGGCAAATTATTTCAGCGTTATGCCAAAACCGATCGCTCTAAATATTCCACCAACATTAGTCTTAGTTTATATTTGTGCCGCCAGATCATTTCTGCCCACGGGGGGCAAATTGGCGTTGCCAACGAAGCGGGACAGGGTACGACCTTTTGGTTTACATTGGCGATCGCCCCTCAAGTAGGTATGCGGTAATTCTTCAGCTACTAAACTTAAGTAAGCCCGAATCCAAGTATTGCAACTAATTCATTGATGTGATGATTGCAGCAAAGTATTGGCAATCACGGCAAAGATTTCAGGCACTGGGTTATAAGCAATAAACAAGCAGACGTAAAATTAGCCAATCAGATAATTATCTGGCAATTATTTGGAAATGATCATATAACCATATTTCGTCATCGGCGTGAGACTGGCTCGATAGTTCTTTACTAAAGCTCCCTACTTTAATATTTGAGATATTCGAGATATTCGAGATATTTGATTACCAACTGAGGTTGGTAGTTTTTGGTAATCCCTAATCTGTGTCTACTGGCGATCGCCTGAAAATCCGATTGCGACAATAGCGATCTTTTTCCATCGAACTGACATTACTGACATCACATTAATTCACCTATGCTTATCAATCTATCGATCCAATTGCTAGCCTTCCTGGGCGCGAGTGATGAAGTTAGCAAGCATAGCTCAGCAGCGGTACAGTTTTCCGAGATTTTACTATTTCAAACCGCGTCAATCCTCAAGATCATTTTGGAATGTATTGCGATTATCATTGTGGCGATCGCCATGGTCAAAGCCCTCCAGCGATTGTTATATCATCGGCATGGTCGGATGATGCATCGGGGGCGGGTGGCTGCCAGAATACCACGGGAATCGGTGCGATTGGAACTAGGCCACGCTCTGGCATTGTCCCTTGAATTCCTGTTGGCTGCTGATATTGTGGGTACTGCGGTATCACCAAGCTGGACTGATATTGGCAAGCTGGCCGCGATCACGGCGATTCGTACCTTTGTTAACTACTTCATTCAAAAAGAAGTGGAAGAGCTAGAACATCATATGAAACAGCAAGGGGTTGATGACAGTGAGATCGATGCCTTAATTACTGGCTAGCGCTATTGCCAAAGATGTATCTTGAACCTGCACAAATTATTCTTTGCCTAATTCTCGGTCATCTCAGTCAGCTCAGCAATATCTAGTTTGGTTAGATTCCAAGCATCAACATATTCACCCACAAACAAATCATCCTCACAATCGATCGGGATGTAGTAACTTAGCTGCGATTGTAATTCCTGCCATTGAGCCGAGGTGAGCTGATCGACCACCGCGATCGTCGGGCCCTGGTTCAGCACATCTATTCCATCATGAAGCAGCAAGCTCATAATCACATTACCGATCACTGTTTCCGGATCGGCCTGGCGTTCTGCCGCCTCTGGGGCAAGATTGTCTACCAGCAACAGGGTTAGTTGCTCTTTGAGGGGATGCTCAGCTAGATGTTTAATTACCTTGGCCAAATCCACCGCCAGGAAATCTGCCAGCATCCGCCAATCGGGAGCCACCAGCAGATTTAATTCCTTTAGATTCAGGCTTGTGGCCAAACTTGTTGCCACCCCAGACTGCTCTGATGGCGCGGTTTCTAACTCTAGCTGTGAATCATTTAAAGCATTGGCATCAATATCGTCGGTATTATTCGCATCATTAAGTTCACTGGATGCACTGGATTCATTAGCAGGCAATGGCAATCGCCAGATCACTTGCGGCGCGATCGGCTCCGGTGGCAGGGTTGGCAGTTGGAATGGTTTGGGGTTTTCGCTCTGGCGCATCGCCGCATAAATAGCCGTGTTGGCGATCGGTGGCTCCCCTGGTGTGGCCTGTTGATCCTGCCAATATTGCATGACTCCCGCTGGCGAAACCACCTCAATAAACCGATCGCCCGCCACAAACATCACTGCCAGCATTTCGTAGTTATTAATAGCAGCCAATTGCCAATAGAACGGGGGCTGGAAATTAAAAAAGTGGCGATCGCTCAGGCCAACCAATGGCATCGCCTGCACCATTACTCCGCCTGGGGCTGTTAATTCATGGCAGGTCTTAAAAAACTGATGCAGATTAAACACCCGCGCCGCTGTTTTGAGATTAAGCACCAGATCAAAGGGTTGAGCCAGATCCGACGGTAAATCCAGGGGTAGATTTAGATCCAAGGCTAGGGCATTTGCCTCAGGGCGATCGCGGTCGATGGTGACAACTTTGGTGGGCTGAAACAAAATTTGGTAGGCAATTTGCACCAATTCAAATACCTGGCCGGGGGTATGGTCATGTAATGCCTGAGTGAGGCGATCGCTTAATTGTTGCTGGCGCTCTGGCGCGGTTATCTGCATAGCGATTGCCTGTTGCAAGTTGGCGATCGGTACATCGCCAAACCAATATTGTGCGCCTAGCTCCAGTACCCGTGGCTGGCTTGGATAAAGCTGGCGTTGGGCAAGCAGTGAAAGAAAAGTATATTCAACTTGAGTAAGGGTCATGCTGATTTAATTAGTTTCGTCACCCTGCCATTTTTGTTGCCACATGTTTATATAAGCGGCTTCCATGTCACGGGTAAATTGCTTACTATCCCAGAGCGGCTGACTGTGGCGCGATTGCCGCAATTGCCAGCAGACCTGTTGCCGCAAAGCCAAATCGCTGCCCAGCCGTATTCCCCATTCCACATATTCTCGATCGCTCCAGGCAATACCAGCACTGATACCAGCATTCACCATCAGGGAATAGGCATTGCGGGCAGAAAATTGTTTGCCCACCCTGGTCACGATTGGAATCCCCATCCACAGGGTCTCCAGGGTGGTAGTAGCGCCATTGTAGGGATAGGTATCTAATACCACATCAGCGATCGTTAAATTAGCACGGTGTTCAGCTTCGGTGGCCGAAAGGGGCAAAAATACCAGCCGATCGTAACTGATCTCCATTGCCGCCGCCATCTCCTGGCATAGTTTAGTCATGGAAGCATTATCAGCTAGCCCTTTGATTGCGAGATAACTATTGGGCACTGCCTTAATAATCTCTAATTGCCGTTGCAATGTATCGGGATGCCGCTTCAGCCCCACCTGAGCAGTTAGGTAAACTACCGCTTCTGCTGGAATACCAAAATCCTGGCGATGGATTGTCGGTACGGCTGCTTCAAAGCCATCCACCGCAATGAAAGAATGGGGTAAGCGCCAGATTTTTTCTTGATAATATTGGTCTGCTTCGGCGGGTAAAGAGTAGTGATCGGCAATAAAATAATCGATCGTGGGTAAGCCCGATCCATCGAGCCCTAACCAGGTTGCTTGCAGGGGGGCTGGTTTCATTGCCATGATTTCACAGGTTGTATCCAGGGTGATGCTGTCCAGGTCGATCAGGATATCAATTTCGTCGGCAAAAATACGATTACTAATTGTCAAGGTATCACCCTCCCCATCAACACCTTGCAAATAACAATGATCCATTTGTTTGACATACCATTCCTGCAATGGGTCTTGTCCCTGCCGATAATCCAAAAAATAGCCATGCAGATCAAAGCGATCGCGGTCATGGTTTTTGATTAACCATCTGGCCAACCAACCAACGGAATGCTGCCAAAAGCCACTGGAGAGATAACCAATTTTTAGGCGGCGATCGCTACGCCGATAAGTATCATTTACAGCGCGAGCCTTAAATCCAGTCGCATACTTCTGTACTGCTGCTTGGGCATAGCGATGAATATTTGCGGTACACAATGCCATTAGCTGATTTTGGAGCGGCCGAGTTTGGGCTGGCTCGTCTTTGATGTAAGGGGTAAAAAAGGACGTGGTCATCAGCCTGGTGACATCAATTCGCTCTAGGTCTTGAGGTTGGGCTGCCACCAATTCAGCGGTCATTTTGAGATGGTTTTGGAAAGTGCGCAGCGCCTCTTGCCAATGACCTCCTGCTCCCAACAATCCCCGCAAGAGCATGTGACTAGCGCTGAGGCGATCGACCAGGGTTTGCGATTTTTCATATTGAGTCCTGGCGGCCGCCAAACCGGGCTCGAATTGACCAATATTCTGGTGGAACTGCGCCAGATAACTCCAGGCAATCAGGTTATCTGGTGCTAAATCCAAGCAGAATTCAATCAGGGTAATGGCGATCGCAAATTGTTTGAGGCTAAACCCAACTTTGTCACTTGCCTGGAGCAAAAGCAATAAACCAGTCTGGCGATCGGTTACATTCAGTTTTAAATAAGGCAAGCAACTACTAATAAAGTCAAGGATGGGGCGATCGGGCGTAACATAATTCAATAATGCTTTGAGCGTATGCAGGATCTGGTTGCCAATGTGTTCAGGTAGTAGGGGCGGATTACCCTGCTGAGATGGAGATTGCGCCACAAGCTGTTCAGTTGTTGTAGTTAGCAACTCTTGCTCCAGGGCATTCTGCTTGATGTTCAGCCGGATTAATGCCAACAGATTAGTTAAATCAGTAGGATCAATTTGGTGAATATACTGCCTGACTAGGATCGCTTGCAGCCATTCCTGCTTATGCTCTTGGCGTTGCGCTTCCTGGCTGAGTACCCGCACCAACTCCTGGGTATCGCTCGCCGTGCTTTCGCTGTCATCACTGGTGATCGCAAACATCCAGGTCACCTGGGCATCTTCCTCAGCTCCGGCCAGCAATTGCATCAATCCCAATTGCCAATAATAATGCTTGACCTGGGGTTCAGCCTCGATCGCCGCTGCTAAAACCTCAGCCGCTTGCATATATTCATTTTTGGCCTTGTGAGCCTCAATTTGAGCCTGCCAGCGATCGCCAGGATTTGCATTAGAAGTAAATTGATCGGATGAGGAAAAATCAGCATCCACTGCCATACCTGCCTGCCTCACAAAAATTAGTAACCATTGTGCATTGATTAGAGTGCCTCATAACGCCTCAGAGCGTCTATTAGCCAACATATGCCTGCCACATCTGAGTATAGGCATCCTCCATCTCTTTCACAAACTGCTTCGCATTCCACAATGGCGCACTGTGGCGACCCATGCGCAATTTATAGGCAATTTGCTGACGTAGTTTTTCATCCTTGCCCAACCTGACCCCCCATTCAATATATTCCTGATCTGACCAGGCGATCCCTTCATTAATACCAGCATTGATCATCATGCCATAGCTATTGCGCGCCGAAAATTGCTCACCCACCCTGGTGACGATCGGAATCCCCATCCAGAGAGTTTCCATAGTTGTGGTAGCGCCATTATAGGGGTAGGTATCCAGCACCACATCCGCGATCGCCAGGTTGGCACGGTGGGTCTCTTCATTTTTGACCAGGGGTAAAAACTTGAGTTGATTTTCACTCACGCCTGCTTCGATCGCCAGATTTTTAAATAAATTCTGCATGGATTCTTGATCGGCAATGCCCTTGATCAATAAATAGCTATTAGGCACCTGGCTAATAATTTGCAACTGCATTCTAGTGGTATCGGGATGGCGTTTTTGTCCTGTTTGCGCCGTTAAGAACACCACTGCATCGGCTGGGATATCGAGGCGATCGCGGTTCAACGTTGGAGCGCTAGTTTCAAATCCTTCTACGGCCAGGTAGGTATGGGGCAATCGCCAGATTTTCTCGCTGTAGTATTCCTGGGCATATTCCGGTAGGACATAATGATCGGCAATAAAGTAATCCACGGTTGGCACGCCAGTTGCATCAAGCCCTAACCAGGAAACCTGGATTGGTGCAGGTTTGAGAGACAGCACCTCTGGAGCTACATAGGAAGTAATACTATCCAGGTCAATTAAAATATCAACTTGGTCAGCAAATATTTTTTTTGCCAGGGTCACTCCATCATCCTTGCCGTCTATGCCGCCACGATAGGCTTGGTCAGATTTTTGCGCATACCAGGTCTGCAACTTGTCATCGGTCTGACGAAAGTTGATGAAGTAGGTATAGATCTCGAAGCGATCGCGGTTATGGTATTGAAATAACCATCTTGCTAACCACCCCACCGAATGGCGACGCATACAGCTTGATAGATAACCAATTTTAAGTGGGCGATTGCTTGTATTATGTTTGCTCGCTTGATTTTGCTGTCGCAATTGCTGGTGGTGATTACGATATTTTGGGATTAATTCTTGAAAGATAGATTCTGCTTGATCCTGACAAAACTGTAAAAATTGATTTTGGATCGTGCGATTGGGGCGGGCTTTATCTTCAAAGTAGGGCGAGAAAAAATTAACCGTTCGCAACAGCATCAAATCCCGGCGGGAAAGCTCAGGACGTAGAGTATATAAACTTTGACACAGTGCTTGGATCTTTTGATTAGTCGCTGTTGCCCGCTGCCAATAACCACTGGCGATCATTAATACTTTGAGGAGGCAGTAATGGGCAATAATTTGCATTGCCAGACTCCATGAGTTGCGCTCAGCTAAATCACAGGCACGTTGGGCATGGGCGATCGCCTCACTATGCTCACGGGCATCGGAATAGGTGTGGGCAATATAAATCAGTGAATCAACGTTCTCAGGTTCTAGAGCCAGGCATATTTTGACAACCCGCACAGCTAGATGGGGAAGCTGTCTGGTGTAGTTGAGTTTCTCCGCCATAATCCGCAGTTGGTCAAGGATATTGACCTGGGGGATGAAACAATATATGTAATTGGCAGCAGCAGCGGTGAATTCAAACTCTGTTTCGCTTGGTATTGCACAATCCAGCACTGCTTTCATGGTGGTCAGGATTAGTTCTGGCTCGATCGCTGGTGGGGTTGATCCTGCGGTAGCGGTTGCAGGTTCCAGAGCAGTATCGAAATCGCTATCTGTAGGTTCAGATGTAGATGGAGTTTCACTAATACTTGCTAAAGCATCAATCAAACCAAGGTCGATCAAATCACTGCTTTGAAAACTACCGATCGAGATTGATAGTTGCACAAGCTGCAATAGATTATTGATGTCAGCGGGGAAAAACTCGCGTAAATATTGCCGAATCACCCAGGCCATTTGCAGATTGCCCAGTTCTACCTGGCGATCGCATTCCTGGTTTAAAATCTGGTCGAGCGGTAAACCTGCCTGAGCATCTGATTGTTTATCAATGGTTTGGTTGGCGATCGCCTCTGACTCCTGCTCACTTTCTAGATCTCTATCTTCAATATTTTTAATATCATCCAGCAAGTCTAAGTCGCCAGACGAATCTGGTGCCATTAACCAGGTCATCTGAGCCTCTGCTTCTTGTCCCATCAACAGCAACATTAGCCCTAGATGCCAATAGTGGGTTTGGTGATCTGGTTCGGTGGCGATCGCCTGTTCATATATACCTGCCGCCTGTTGGTATTCTCCCGCTAACCACAAAGTGCGAGCCTGAGACAATCCACCACTCAAGTCATCCATAGCTGTAACCTAAATAATTCAAAAACTGATAGTCTTGTAGATGTAATCATATCTGGCCATTGGATTGAGCCTGGCGCAAACGTCTTTTTCTGTAAATCCTTCTGCACCAATGTTTAGAATCAAACTAACTGGTTATCTACCCCCAATCTATGCATAAAAAACAACCATATCAATATCAATATCAATATCAATTGCCCTTGGACTGAGCAAGCACATCGAATCAAGGAATATTCGCTATTTTAAAGTTTGCCCAAGCGATCGCACCAAGCCATCTACACAAAATAGTTAAGGCTGCGCCCAGGATTATAATATTGTTAAGCTCTGTTGATTTGGTCGATTCGGGTTTTAATATTTCTAAACAGGCTTTAAACAGGCTTTAAACAGGCGAGTAAATTACTGGCTAAATGGCAAAATCTAGGCTTTGGCAAAAGTTCTAATCATTGCGGATGTAGTTTAGTGGCAAAACAGCAGCTTCCCAAGCTTCGGTCGCGGGTTCGATTCCCGTCATCCGCTTTATTTATATTCTCAACTTTATATTTTCAACTTAATTGTAAATTTAGGCATAGTATTAACGAGCTGAGCCTGGGCATTGGCACCAAACTTTAAGCAGCGAGTCTAGGATTTGAGCATGGCGATCGCTCTTGACTAAAAATGTGGTGGCATCGGTTCCGAGACCAATACCAACTACATTGATATTCAATCTACATTGATATTCAATATATCGATCGGCTTGATTAGTTAGTGTGATATACAACTAAAATGCTGAAGCCTTGATATTCTCTTGATTAGGGTTTTCTGAAGCGAGATATTGTACAAGGTTGATATTAATAAGCAGCAATATTTGGAGCTAATCGATCGATATTCCCGCCCAGCAAGTCTCTTGACACTGCTTTAGTTAGTTTGCATATTGTGATTTCAAGTAGCTCAATTAGCTAAAAAGCCGCGATCTGAAAATAGCTGCATATCAGGTTAGCTGGCTCATTGGAAAGGTAAAGATAAAAGAAAATGCGTTTGCCACCCCAAAATGTATTACTGTCTTTAGGGCTCTAGCTTTGGGAGATTTTAGATGGTAATCTGCCAATGCTGAATCGGTAAAATTGACAAATCGTAACAAACTGGAGGGCAAGGAATGGCGACGAAGATGCATATTATAGCTGCTTGCAGCATAAGCACTGAGTCGTTCGCAATGGCGCTGTGTAATTTTGAGCCCGATCGCCCCGTCCAACAATCTAATCAGTGGATCTGGCAGATAGTTGATGCTTGGCAGACTCCCAGCGATCAGATTGACGCAGCCCTGCTAGACCTATCTCGAACTGCGCCATCTGCCCCCAATTCAGCCCCGGTAATTGCAGTACGCTTTACCACTGCCGATGCTCATCTTTGGTATATGCGATTGTTTGAGCAGGGGCAAGAGGTGTTTAGTTGTTGCCATGACTTTACGTTACTAGATCCGCAATATCAGGCATCGTTGCAAAATGAAGAATTGATCCGGGCGCTGGCGGAAAAATATGGCGGTGATTTCCTGGCCTATACCAAAAGCCAGGGAATTGAGCTGGAGCCAGAATTTTGGAACACGATCGATAGTTCTTCGTTTATCGTCGCCTATAAAAAATGGGTGCACCATCAACAAGAAGCATTACAAGTGCAGGCAGAATTAATTGCCGATGCGATCGCCACCTGGCATATGGGTGATGGTGGTAACCGCCAAGCAATGATTGATATCCTGACGGGGAAGAGAGTCACCGCAGAGGAGTTGGAATGGGGAGCAGGTAATTTACCCAGACTTTTGAGTGCGATCGGCCTAGATCAAGTTTTCCCCGATTGGCAGGTGGAAATAGCCCAAGATCAAGCAAAAGAGGCAGCCCTGCAAGCTGAGGTAAGCGCTCAACTAGCCCGCTCGGAAAAGCAAGCCCGCAAATTTATATTACCTCTCCTGGCGGCAGCACAACGGCGGGAATTAAGCGCGATCGCCCCGCAACCAGTTAGCCTGCCAATCATCGATCTGCTCCATCTGTGGCGCATTGCCTGGTTTTGTGATGCTGGCATAGAGCTGCTACTAAACATCCATCTGCCTGAGCCGAGCACCGCGACAATGGTGGAAATTGAGTGGACCCAAATCGATCAGATTTTTGTGTATAGCAACCATGCCAATCAAATTCAAGTTGGCCTATCCTGGTCGTCGGTGTGGTCGTTTAGTCAGCGGATTGATCATCTTGCTCACTTATTACTAAATCTGCCCGATCGCACCAGTTTGGAGGTAATTACGGTTTGCAATCGGCAAGGCAACTCATCTGGCGATCAACGCTATCAGGGCATATTGCAAGCGGGACAATGGCAGATTACTCATGCTCATCCCAGCCTTACCACTGAGCAGTTACAGCAAGCTCTGGCCTTGTCTAGCCAGGTTGATTCGCCTGCCCCGATTGCGGCGATCGATGCCGATGAAGCAGACAGGATAATGGAGTTGACTCAATCCAGCAGTTGGGGCGATCAGCAAGCAGAACTAACCCGGTCACATGTGGCGATCGGCATTCAGGCAAAATATAAACCACATTTGGCCACCTTATTTTTTCAACAGCGCTTTGGTGACATTTGGTCTTTGTCTATGGAGCGAGTCAAGATTGACCCCACCTCGATGGCGCAGGATATCTTACGCTCTGACATCAGCCGTCAGTTTGCAGCCTACCGTTCTGAGCAGGTTATTTTAGCAGGGCAAGCAGCTACTTTTTATGTTTCTGATCTAAACCAATTGCCGGAAACAGCAATGCCACTGGCGATCAACCTAAATGATAATCCAGCTAATGCTGCCAATGCTGCCAATGCTGCCAATGCTGCCAATGCTGCTGATGTGGAGCACAGCGATGGCACGGAGGAAGTATCGAGCCAGAATAACCTGGAGCAATTGATCGATGGGGTTGATGCCGCAATGGCTAATCTGCGCTTCTATGCGCTGGGGGACATGGTTTGCAGTAAGTTTAGCGATATTATTATTCGCGGCTATGGCAAGGCCGATTCACAGATCTATGGCTTTCTGCTCCTGGGCACCCTTGGTCAAATGGTCTATTACTTTTATAGTGATTTTGAGAATGGAGCATCCTTGACCACCACGATCGAAAAAGACGTGGAAGATCTCAAGTTTGCCCAGGCATTGCGCCAATCTTTTCCCAATTTGAGTGTGAGCCATCTATATACCAAGCATTGGCAACGGCTATCGCAGTTACATAATCTCGGTTACAAGCCTGCACCAGCACCGTGCGATCTACATCGGTTGGCGATCGCCATTGATTTGTTTCTAGTGCGCTGTCAGGGTTAGTTTGTACTCTCAATTTTTACTCTGAATCGGGTTCAATTAATTCAAACAAAACCGCTTGATTCAGCCAATCTTCTTGATCTGCTGCTACCCCTGGTGGATTGCCCGCCCCAGCGATCGCGCTCATGTTACGGCGATCGATGCCACGATCTTCAAGAATATTCTTCACCGCCTGGGCGCGTTCCTGAGCTAGTTGCTCAGCCAGATATTCATTTGCATTGGCATAGCCAACAATGCGCAACCGGAAAGTAGGATTTTGGCGCATAAATTGCTTGACGTTTTCTAGCTTGCCATCTATGTCCCTTAGCTCAACTGTGGCTGATTCAAACGCAAAGTAGACCCTGGTGGCGATCGCTGGTGGTGTAAATTTCACCTGATTGGTGATTTGTTCCACCCCCGGCAACTGATTGAAAGCAGGCACCAGCGCATTGATGCTTTGCTGGCGGATTGCGGTTCCGGTTAAAAGCACTTCGCTCCCCTGGAGTTGCGCCTCAATGTTCATGCCATCGATCGCTGAAAAAGCCGCCGCCAATCGCTGGGCTTCTTCGTTGACCAGTAATGGATCAGCAGGGATATCGATCGTGATAATTTCATTGTTAACGCGATATCCCGGTAGCGCAGCCGTGGCCACTTCTTCGGCCAGATCCCGTAAATGCCGCTGGGGCAACTTACCGCGCAGCTCTAGGTTTTGACCGCGCACATCTGCTTCAATCCGATAAACCGATAATTGCGGCACTGCGCTTAGCTTCAGCATTACGGCTTTTTCGCGTCCCCGTTCCACCAGCTTGAAATATTGATAGATGCCAACCGGAATTAATATTAGTAAACCCAATAGAATCAGCAGGCCAAATCTTGCCATGAATAACTGGTTGGCTGTTTGATTAGATCCTGACGATGGATCAAGTGCCAATGGATCGATCGATCGACCTTCTGCCTCCTTTAGCTGAGTTTCTAGATCATTGATGTGAGTGGTTAGATTAGTTTGAGCATCACGCAGATGGGACACTTCCGCCAACAGGGCATTCAGCTTGTCGGTGGCCACCATCACGGAGGCGGGTTCGGTTTGGGTTTGAGTGGGGGATGGGGTAGGGCGATCGACTGGAGTTAAGGTTGGATTGCTCTGCTCGGAATCATTAGCTTGCTGGCGATCGGCTATGGTTGCAGCGGGTTCGGATGGGATGTCTAATGCTCCAGAGGCTTCAGAGTGCTCTTGGGCTTGCTTGACCAAATCGGGAATGGGTGGCAAATCTAATTTTTTTTCAATTTCCTGACTTTTGGCCACCACATCTGTATCTACCAAGGGTTTATCTTCCTTGGCCAGTTCCGATAGCAAATCTGCGAACCCATGTAGTCGAATCGTTTCATCGATGGGATCGAGGTTGGAATGGGCGGAATAGTCCTGGGGTCGCTCCGGAGTTGCCATAACCTGCTGCCGATCGCGCTGTTAGTTTGGTTTGTAATCTTTAGTTAGCTATTAATATAATAGATAATACTGCGGTCAAAAGCGGCATCATCAAGGGGAATATTTGTTTCAGGAAGCTGGGCAACCCAAGCGCGAAAATCTTCAGCCCGTTCGATCGGTGTGGCACTTTGCCAAATTGGTATAGCTTGTGTCTTGATTGAATTGATAAAGTCAGCAATCTTTGCCAGTTGACTATCACTGAGTTGATCGATCTCGTGCTTTAGTGTTTCTCGTAGCATGACTTGAGTCCAATTGCTATGACTACCCTAATGCTAACTGATGTGTGCATTTATTCCAGCCTCAGTTTAGCTCAGTCAATGTTATTGATGCCATTGCAGAGGATTTACGCCAAACATCATTAGTGGAAAAGTTTGTGGATTTAGATCACCCTGATTGAAGTTCTTGCAAAGATTGACTATGTCCTAATCCTCTCCTCGACTGCTATAGCTTCATCAACTTAACTGGCTCAAATACTTTGATTTAAATATTTGAACATCTCAGCTTGTGCATGTGTAGCGATCGGAGCATCCCTGCGCATCCCCGCATCAAGGAGACGAATCACTTTGTCCACCATTGCGGTTCTTGCCCATGCGTAAGTCAATTTGAAATAGATTACCCAGCGGATGCAAATTAAACCCAGGCTCCGCATAATCATCCGGCAGATATTCCGAGGGAATTGTAGATTTATTGCCGTCTCGCATGGCGGAATAGACTGGCGAAAGAATCTCGATCTGGGCGGCATTACATTGATCCTGAATATTGCGATGCAATTCCGAGTGGATTAACTCCATAATCGTGGGTCGATCGGTATAAACCTTTAGCTCATAGCTGACCGAAAAATCCCCCAAACCAAGTTGCAACACAAACGGACGCGGCTCCGATCGCACATGTTCAGTGGCAAGCGCCGCAGCAACCAAAACTGGCTCTAGCTCCCGCCAGGGCACATCATAGCCGATCGTGATTGTGGTCGAGAGCAACACTGGCGTATTGTGATCGCGGATCGTGGCGCTGTAATTAACAATATTGTCAGAGAGCAGATTGGCATTGGGAATCGTGACCACCGTATTTTCAAAGGTGCGAATCCGCGTCACCAACAACATTTTTTCTTCCACATTGCCAGTCACGTTGCCAATTTTGATCCGATCGCCAATTTGAAACGAGCGCGTATAAATCAAAATAATTCCCGCTACGCCATTGGCCACGGCGGTGGTGGAACCAAACGAAACCAGGGCACCCAAAAACAGGGCGATCGCCCGAAATGCTGGCGAGCCAAACCCAGGTAGGTAGGGAAAAATCACGATCGCAGTGAGCGCCAATACCAGTAATTCAATGATGCGATAGGTGGGCTGGGCGAATTCTGGATAGAAGCCATCGATCGTGAGCGAGCCATCCCCCAAGCGCCGGAAAATTGGCCGAATAAATTTGAGAATATAGTAAATAACAAAGCCAATCAGGAAAATGCTAAACAGGTTCGGGATATAGTCAACGAAGGCTTTCCAGCCATTATTTAAGGCCAGGGATAAATATTGCCAGAACTGCGCTTCTAATTTTTGGGTGATCGGAAAAAGGCTAAATACAAAAACCAAATAGATTGTGAATAGCCCTAGATTGGCCACAAAGCGAATAAACTTGGTGATATCCAGGACAAAGTCGATTAGCTGATCGGCAGAAAAGAATTCAATTTCCCTAATTCTGATCCCGCTGGCTTGGCTACTCCGCTGCCGATCGATCCGGTTAATAATCAGGCCAAAAAAGCTACCAACAATCAGCCGTACAATCACAAAAACAAACGTGGCGATCACCGCATAGAGAATTGCCTGCGTAGTGCCAATATTCAGGTTGCGATTGTTAATAAATTGAAATAGCTGTGGCAGCGTTGCCCAACCTGCGCCTGGTTCGGTGGCGATCGCCCCTACGTTATTTGTTTGGCGATAGCTAGCTACGGCCTGATTGATCTGATTGGCAGATTGATTGGCCAACTCCAAAACTGTAGTATTGGCAGCGATCGCGTCGGCTTCGGTAATTTGCGCCAGCACCACATCCCCAGCAAAAATTACAGTTACACCACCTTGGTCGCCCACCTGGATTGCTCCTAGCGGAATCAATGGATCATTGGCCAGGGTTTCAATGCGATCGCTGATGATCTCAGCTCGATCGGCGGCAGTGGTTGCACCGGCCGCGACTTTGATCTCAAAAATTGGTTGATTGCCTAAACGTACGATCGCTGATGTGGCAATTGGGGTGATCGTGTCTGACTCCGCTTCATTGTCAGTGCTGTTGGGATTGTCCGATTCAAGCAGTTGGGCGATTTTGACTTGCCCCGGATCAAGCCCTCGATCGCTAATTTGATCGCTAATTTGATCGCTGGGTTGAACAATCACTCTGGCCGGAGAAGAATATGCACCAGCATCGGTGGCAATACTTGTGGTAATACTGGGGGCGATACTGGGGATGATACTGGGGGCGATCGTCAAACCAAATACGGCAAAGGCCAGGAGGATCAGCACCAGGGTGCGTTTTTTCATGGTTCTCGTCGGGGATAGGGCTAGCTAGCTAAAGTAAGGTAAGGTTAAGTTAAGAGCAGATTCAGCAAATTCAAACAGGCGATCGCGCAAATGATACAACAATCACCCAGATCCAGCTAGCTAATCCTCTGTTATGGGTGCGATTGACGAAAGTTAATTAATTATTTGACCATAGTGCGCTAGATCACAGACAACTAAATCTAGACCTATTAATTTAATAGAGTATAGGTAATGGTTACACGGTGGGGATAGCTGGGGGAAAGCAACAATAACCCTGGTCTAACAGGGATCTAACATTGTTACTAGCATTGTTAGTTAATAAATAATTGTTTCTCCTTTGCCTGATGTGAGTTCTGACATGAACAAAGAGATAGTTATATAGATATTGCTCCGGTTTTATTGACAAACTGCGAGATTGGGTTGGTTTCGGCTAGCTATATGGAAGCAGGTTGCAGGGGAATTGGAACCAGATAATTTTTAAAATCAAAAAAATTTCGATCGCCTAAGGCTAAATATTGTCTCCTTGTGCACATAATAAGCAAGTGGGTGGAGACACTGTTATGAGGTTTTGTGATGAACCAAATTAAAGTACCAGTAACCGATTCAGCAGATAGCCCATTATCTGGCCTGATGGAGTTATTGTCAGATTGGACAGATGACCTGTCGCCGGATGGGTTTGATGATGAAAGCTTGGAGGATATAGAGATTGAACCGCTATCCTCTCCTGCCCCTCGAAAAGATATTAGTAGCTTGCTGGATGCGCTGGTGGATGATCAGCCCCAGTCGATCGCTACCGCCCCTGAATCCCCACAACTTCAGCCAGAGGCAAAAACTGAACCTGAGACCAGTCCTAAGCCAAGTGCTAATCTACCCCAAAGCCAGTCTGAACAGCCTAAGCAGTCTGATCAAATTTCTGGCCTCTTGAATATTCTCTCTGGTTGGGCAATCCCAGAAAATGCCGATCCCAGTCAGCTAGGCGCAGGGCAAAATCTGAGCAAAGATGGTGTTTCCACGCTCCAGAATTTGCTAGTCGGCCCCTTTGCGACCCAACTGCGCCGCGATCTCGATCGGGTCGATGCTACCGTTGGCGGCATGGAGCAACAGTTGGCCGATTTGGGGCAACAGGTAGCCAATACTTCTGCCCTGGCTGAATCTTTAATGCCGATGATTTCTGATTTGATCGATCGCAAGTTCGCCCAGCTCAAGGCTGAAATTCTGGCTTCAGTGATCGAAGCAGTGGATGAGCAAGAGCAATCGATCTCGATTAAGGTGTCTGGGATCAGCGATCGCCCTAAAATTTAAATCATTGTTTTACTAATCCACGATTAGAGCTTACGCGTCACGCGTCTTTCTGGTAATCAATCAGGTCTTAAACTTTTAACATCGATGCTCAAGTAATTGCTGAAATGTTGATCTAGAGCAGGATTCTTTGCCCTGATTATTCGAGACTAGTTGGCCTAAGCGATCGATATTCTGGCTAAAAAAGTCGCTAGCAGTTGAACGAGTTTTTGCTTAGACTCAGTGATTTACTATTGGTAAATATTTTTTGATTTTCATGCTGCCAAGATTGACGTTTTGGGTTATAACGATCGCAGCGAGCAACCAGAACTTAAGCGACACAACTAATGCGAATAACCATTGTACAAGGGGCATTCTTACCCGTACCACCATTAATGGGGGGAGCGGTGGAGCGAAACTGGTTCAATCTGGGGCAAGAATTTGTGCGGCAGGGGCATCAGGTTACCCATATTTCCAGAGCCTATGGCGATCTGCCCGACACAGAGAAGATCGCCGGGGTAATTCACAAACGGGTAAAGGGATTTAATACGCCTAAATCTTTGCTGGTGCTGAAGCTATATGACCTTGTCTATTCCTGGCGGGTGATTAATGCTGGGGTATTGCCGGAGGCAGATATTCTGGTGACTAATACATTTTGGCTGCCAATCCTAATCAGGCATCAGCGCTTTGGGGCAGTTTATATCCATGTGGGGCGCTATCCCAAGGGGCAAATGCGTTTCTATCGTCATGTGGCCAGATTACAGACGGTGACCAGCCCAGTAGTGGCAGCGATCGCCCAGGAAATTCCCGATCTCCGAGCCAAAATTTCCCTGGTGCCCTACCCGATCGCCGCTGCTTTCTATGCCAAACAAGCTAATCTTGATCAAACTAACCAGATTGAGCATCCAGAGGAGATGGCTAATGGCGATCGCGTGCCTGAGCAACCAAACTCCATCAATGCAAACAAACAAGCAAAAACAATTTTATATGTAGGTCGTGTCCACCCCGAAAAGGGAATCGAACTATTGCTAGCGGCATTTCAAAAGCTGGTTAAATCGGGTATTGCGCCAAACTGGCAACTAACGATCGTTGGCCCCTGGGAAACCAAATATGGCGGTGGGGGTGAGGATTATTTGCAAAAGTTGCAGACCATGTCTAATGCAATTAGCGATCGCCTCAATTGGGTTGGGGCGGTGTTTGATCAAGCGCAACTAATTAACTATTACCGATCGGCGGATCTATTTGTCTATCCATCTTTGGCAGAAAAGGGCGAAACCTTTGGCTGCGCACCATTAGAAGCGATGGCAAGCGGTTGTCCGGCGCTGGTATCTGGGCTTGAGTGTTTTCAAGATTTTATTAGCGAGGGCGAAAGTGGTTTCATCTTCGATCATCGCAGTGCCGATCCTGTGACTAGTCTGGCAGACCAGCTCAAAATAATCATCAGTGATCAGCAAAAACTCGCTGCGATCGCCCAAACCAGTTATCAAGCAGCCCAAGCCTATGCCTTGCCGCAGGTTGCCAAGCAATATTTGGCAGACTTTGAAGCAGTTTTAAAGGAGTCTGCGGTTGATCACCATTGATTATTGCTATTGATTATAAATATGCTCAAGGGGATCGTTGTAATATTTGGGCAGTCAAAGTTTTCTTGAGTTTAATTTACACAGCATGTATCACATTAGTTCAAATTTTGGTAACTAGTTAGATCACCCTCCTTGGATTGACTGCGATTTAACCAGTATCAATTTAATAGCGATGGTTATAGCAATTTTTAATTAGGCAATCAATTAAAATATTCAACCAGATTCGCTTTCATTGCATCTCAATCAACCTTGCCCTAGCAATAACCCTATGACCAGCCAGAATCCAGAAGCGATCGCCCCTGAGCCCGATCAAAAATCAAAGGCAAAGCCAAAGACCAAGCCAGATAAATATTTAACCCACAATCAAGCCAATGCCTATGCTTCGCCCTGGAGTATGCGCGATCGCGTAGTTCTCTTGCTCTGGCATACCTGCTGGACAGTCTTTTGTAGCTGGACTCCCAAACCCCTCAATCCCTGGCGCTTAATTTGGTTGCGGCTATTCGGTGCCCAAATTAATGGCAATCCCTTTGTGCATCAACGGGCAAGGATTCAAATTCCCTGGCATTTGATTCTGCATGATCGCGCTAGTTTGGGCGATCGCACCAATGCCTATGCGTTGGGCATCATTGAACTAAAAGCCAAAGCTACGGTGGCGCAAGAAGTTTATTTATGTACTGGCACCCATGATTTTGCTGACCCTGATATTCCCTTGATGACTGCCAAGATTACGATCGGCAGCGATGCTTTCATTGGCGCACGGGCGTTTATTATGCCAGGAGTCACGATCGGCGATCGGGCGGTGATTGGCGCTTGTGCGGTGGTTACCAAAGATATGCCTGCCCATAAAATCTGTACTGGTCACCCTTGTCGGGTGTTGCGCGATCGCCCTAATTCCAGACAGCTCGATTCAAATACTAAGAAGGTTACGGCTATCGAGCCAGAAAGCTAGGCAATTATTAGGTAGCCAAGTCCTGATTACGGAAAATCAAAACTGCACCCGTCACCAGCAAAATGGTGTAAATCACTACGCAAATTGCTGCCGGGGTGGGGTCTAAATTAATATTCCCTAAAATATCAGCAACCGTAAGTGGGTTATCCTGGGGATTGCTTACCACCTTGTCGATCGGCACTAGCAAAGCATCCGCCGCCCGCATTGGCAAAAATTTAACCCAGCCCGCCACTCTACCATCCTCAAACACCCCAAAGGCAAGAATAAAGCCCTCAGCAAAAAATTTATATACCAAACTAAGGCTGATCGCCCCGGCAACTCGGCGGGTAGCTACGGCCATAAATAGAGCTAGGGCAGCATGAAAAATGATTCCTAATAAGACTCGCCACACATTCACCAGCAATTGGCTTAGATCTAGAGTACCCGCGACAGCAGTAGCCTGATTAGGGAAATCAAGGGTGGTTACGAATACCAGGCCAATTAGCAATGGCAATGCCACAAACAGCACCGCCGGAATCAAGATTGTTGAGAGGCGGGCGATCAACATAGTGGTGCGATCGATTCCCTGACTCACCCAAAGCTGCACCGTGCGCCAGTGATATTCCGAACCAATTATAGTGGCGGTGGCGATAATTACGGCCAGATTACCCATGATTGCGGCCACGCGCAGGGCAGTTTCGATCCCACCTGGCCATCCTAATACCTGAAAAATAGTGGAGCCCACCTCTGGGGCATCATTTTCAACCGATTGAGAGAGGCCATATCCACCCAGAAAAACCAGACAGGTAGTCCCAGCAATCACTGCCAGCAAAGCAATTAATAGCGATCGCCGAAATAGTTTTTCTAGCTCAACTTGGAATACTGTTTGCCACATGTTTTTTGCTCACCTAACTGCTCAAATCTATCTCTAAAATCTATATTTGAATCGATCGGTTATCTTGCAAGTCACGCTGCTGGCGATCGACATGACTTTGCCCATAACTTGCCAAACTAATTATCAAATTACATAAATTACATATCAAATAATTTCACCGCGTCATACCTAGCAAATCTTGGTATATCTCAGTACATCTCAGCGAATCTCAGCGAATCTGGCTTTCTTGGGTAAGTTGAATAAACAGATCTTCCAGATCTCCACCAGCATAAAATACCTCCGATGGCACCATGTCATGCTTGACCAAATGCTTAGTCACTGCCTCGCTGTCTACCCCCGCCACATCTAAATATTCACCAGCAACGGTCACAGTTACACCCTCAATTTCTTGCAGGGCTCTTTCTGCCGCCACCAGATCAGACACCTTCACCCGCACTGTGCGATCCTTCTGGCGCAACTCAGCGATCGTGCCTTCTGCCACCAGAACCCCCTGATCCACCACCGCGATCCGATTGCACACCTGCTCCACCTCAAACAATAGATGGCTACTGATAAAAATGGTGACCCCTTGCGCGGCTAGTTGCTTGATTAAATCACGTACATCCTTCATCCCGGCTGGGTCCATGCCATTGGTCGGCTCATCCAGGATCAGGAGTTGGGGCCGATGCAAGATCGCCATTGCCACAGCCAACCGCTGCTTCATACCCGTCGAAAATTTGTCTGGTTTGCGATTGACCGAACCGCTCAAACCTACAATTTCTAATACTTCACCAACCCGCTGACGGGATAGTTCAGGGTAGAGTTTGGCCGCCAGTTTCACGTTTTGTAAAGCTGATAAGTAGGGGATGTATTTAGGCGTAGCCCCCACGATCGCTCCCACCTGGCGCAGCGCCTGATTATTGGCCAGGGTCACCGGTTGGCCAAGCACCTGAACTCTGCCACTGGTAGGCTTAACTAAACTCAGCATCATGGCGATCGTGGTGGTTTTGCCGGAACCATTGGGCCCCAGGAACCCAAATATATCGCCCCGCTGTACATTCAAGCTAATGTCCCTGACCGCCATCACCCGGTTGTAAACCTTTTTCAGATTCTGAGCCTGGAGCACAAAATCAGTGGCCGCAGAGTAAAAATTATCTTGTACCATAGGTTACTTTTCCTGGTCTGGTGGATTGAAAAGGGTCAAAGATGGTGCGACATTAAATATACTCGGTTGGCTCGTCGCTACAAAGTATAGTTTTGTGAATGGTCGCAAACTCAATATTTAAACTAACTCCTGCCAAAGTCCCATATTGCAGCGAGAAAATCATGATTACAGCAGCTATTTGGGCATTCAGGCTAGCGGTCTATTGAGCATTGTTTCTTTTTCGCATCATCATGCCGTGATTGAGAGACAATTAAGTATAAGTAAAGGTAAATAAATCTACTGCTGTGATTGGCTTGGCTTGCTAACTTACCTGTCTTTGTTTGGGCTTCTTTTGGGGCTTTGCCTGGATTGAGTGAAATGATTAGGGATGTGGTTAAGAGTGGCTGGGACAGTTGGTAATGGCAGGTATATACCAGACTTCTGGTTATCTTGTAATTCCTTGATAGTTGCTGGTTGTTTTTTGCCTCGACTAACCTGTAAAGCCTGTAAGTGAGTGCAACTCTTGTTTAGTCTATGTTTTGCTAGGTGTAAGGATATCAGTAAATTAATTATTCAATCCTATGGCCAAAAAGCCGCTGCGCGATCGTCTTAATTCTTTCCTCCAACCGGGCAAAGCCCACCGATCGAATCGGGCGCATAATTCAAAATGGGGGCGATCGGGGCGATCGTTATGGCAATTTGGTTACCGCTTCTTTCAATTCGTTTTCATTTTTATCTGGCGTGCAGCGATCGATTTTTCTCGCGCCATCATTGCCTTCATTATTGCGATCTTACTAATCGTGGGGATCGAAAAATATCAGGGCAAACAACAAATTAACCTAAAAGACTACATCAAATTTCGCAATCTAGAACAATTAGCGATCCTGACTGGTTTGGGTATCTATTTCCTGGAAACTCCCAATCGCCGCAAAAGAACCCAATATGAAGCCTGGCAGGTAATCACCTCCGCCCAGGGACAAGGTGGCAGTGGCGGCAGAATTCAAGCCTTACAGGATTTAAATGCTGAGCGGGTGAGCTTGGCAGGGCTCTCAGCGGAGAAAGCCGACCTCACTGGCGTGCAATTGTGCCATGCTGACCTGGAACGGGCTAACCTGAGTGGTTCCAAATTAGACTATGCGGATCTGCGTGAGGCTAATCTGTGGAAGGTGGATCTTTCTAAGGCGATCTTGATTGATGCTGACCTGAGCCAGGCCAAGCTAATTGGCGCTAAACTAATTGGTGCTTCGTTTCGGGGGGCAAACTTTAGCAATGCGATCCTGCGGGGTACGAATCTTAGCAGTGCTGATCTGAGCCGGGTTAATTTGCGTGGGGCAGACCTGAGTGGGGCGAATCTCAGCGATGCTAATTTGCTCCATGCTGATCTAAATGGGGCGATTTTGCATGATACCAATCTCAGTGAAGCCAGGTTGATTGAGGCCAATTTACAGGGGGCAGACCTGAGTGGGGCTAAATTGATCCGCACTATTTTAATTGGCGCAAATCTCCAAGCAGCCGATCTGAGCCGGGCTAATCTCAATCGCGCTAATTTTAATAAAGCCAATCTGACTGGGGCGGATGTGAAGAGTGTCAATTTTGAAAAAGCAAATTTGCAAGGGGCTAATCTCGATCGCCTCCGCAATTGTGGCCTTGCTCAGCTCGCCATTGCCAGGGGGTTAGCCGAGGCATTCAATTTGCCAACCGAATTGGCACAACAGCTTGAATCTGAATTGAAACCAGACTTGAAACCAGACTTGAAACCAGATTTGGAGCCAGATTTGGAAGCTAAGCCCTCTAATTCACTGGATCAGGCCGATCGATCGAGTCCACCGGTGCCGGAATCATGACTGCTAAGCATAATAATTTAATTAAATTAAGGTCAGAAATGCTAATTATTTGGGCAATGTATTAGGTGTAACTGACGACAGCTAAGATAGTAATTTACAAGTCTAGTTGCGGAGCCTGTGAGGCTTACGTTTTAATGTTACTCAACATATTGTTCAATATATTGTGCAATTCCAGCTCTATGCATTAATTCCCGACTTGAGATCGCCAATGGTCAAAAATAGCCTGCATAGTCGAGATGTGAAAAAGATCGCTCTGAATATTTCGAGATTTTGGGATTAATTGTTGGCCAAGAGGTTTACTCACCAACTCAGTTTCCCGAATCTAGTTTTAGTTTTAGTTTTATAAATTAAGTAGACCAGAACCGATCGATAGCTCAATTTGGATAGTGCACCTCGATATTAGCTAGATATTGGCTAAAGATAAGTTTAGCGATCGCATAAAAGTAAACGCGGCAATGCATACCTCTGATCCCTCTGAAACAGAACTACAGGCCATCCTCTCGGCAATGACCGATCTCATTTTGATCTATGACGATCGCGGTGTTTGCCTGAAAATTGTGCAGAATAACCAGGACGTATTGGTTATGCCGATCGCCGAACAGCTAAACAAAAGCGTGTTCGAACTGCTGCCACCAGATGTAGCTAAATTGCAAATGCGTTATATTCAAGACGTGTTAGCAACTGGCCACACCCAAAATGTGGAATATAGCTTGATGCTCAATGGCAAGCTCACCTGGTTTTCGGCCAATGTTTCGCGCCTCACTGCCAGCACAGTGATCTGGGTGGCTCGGGATATTACCGCTCGCAAAATTTCTGAACAAGCCTTGGGTGATGCCAGATCTCAATTGCAAACATTGCTCAATGCAGTGCCAGGGATTGTGTCCTGGATTAGTAGCGATTTAAGTTATCTAGGGGTCAATCGCCATCTGGCTGAGACTTTTGATCTACCGATCGAACAGTTTGTGGGTAAGCGGGTTGGTTTTTTAGGGGTTTCGCCTGAATTTGCTCATTTTATTGAAGAGTTTTTTGCCAAGCCACTCCAACAAGAGCATTGCGAAGTCACGGCAAACCTGGATGGGCGGATAATTCACTATTTAGTGGTAGCGCAAAAATATGACCAAGGCCGTGCTGCTTTTACGATCGGCATTGATGTGACCCAGCAAAAAGATGCAGAAGAGTCACTCAAAGATAAAGAAAGAATTCTCCAATTAGTGCTGGACAATATTCCCCAACATATTTTTTGGAAAGATACCAATTCAGTTTTTCTAGGCTGCAATCGTAATTGGGCTAAGGCGGCTCAGATTGGCTCACCGGAGGCGGTAATTGGTAAAACTGATTTTGATCTACTTGATAATCCCGCTGTGGCGGAGGAATATCGCCAGCAAGATCGGCGGATCATGGCATCGGGGAAAGCGGAATTACACAAGGTTGAGACCAAGCAAAAAACAGCGGCTGGAGAAGATCCCACCTGGCTAGATGTGAATAAAATCCCGATTCATGATTCAGATGGACAAGTAATTGGGATTCTGTCTACGGTCGAAGATATTACATCACGGATGAAGTCTCAGGCGGCTCTGGAAGAAGCCGAGGCCAAGTATCGGAATATTTTTGAGAATGCGGTAGAAGGGATTTTTCAAAGCACCCCCGATCGGGAAGGGCAGTATATCAGCGCCAACCCGGCTCTAGCAAAAATATATGGTTATGATTGTGCCGAAGATTTGTTAGTTGCGATTACTAGCATCCGCGATCAGATCTATGTTGAGCCTGAGCGCCGCGATGAATTTATTAACCAATTGCAGCGATCGGGCGTAGTTTATGAATTCAAGGCACAAGTATATTGCCGTGACGGTACGATTATTTGGGTCTCCGAGAATGCCACCGCTGTTCATGATGCTGAGGGTAAGCTGCTTTATTTTGAAGGCATTGTTGAGGATATTACCGAGCGGCTGCGCGCCGAAGAGCGAATTCGCTACCAGGCGGCCCACGATCTGCTTACCGAACTACCCAATCGCAAGTTATTCAACCAGCGCTTAAGGGAGGCGATCGGACGTGCCAAAGAGGGAAATAGCTTAATGGCAGTGATGTTCCTAGACCTCGATCGCTTTAAAACCATCAATAGTTCGCTGGGGCATGGGGCAGGCGATCAACTCTTGCAGGAAGTTGCCCAACGGCTCAAGGATAGTCTGGCACCCACCATTACCCTGGCACGCTGGGGTGGGGATGAATTTACGCTGTTGCTACCAATTGTGGCCAGTGCCGAGGATGCGGTGGCGGTAGCAGAACAAATTTTAAATCAACTAAAACCAGCCTTTTGTATAGAGAGTTGCACAATCCACAGCAGTTGTAGTATTGGCATTGCCATCTATCCTAAAGATGGCGAAGATGGCAGCACTTTAATTAAGAATGCTGATGCGGCAATGTTTTCTGCCAAAGAGCAGGGGCGTAATAATAGCCAGCTCTATGCCAGAGCGATGAACATTGATGCCACTAGTTTATTGGAACTGGAAAGCGGCTTACATACTGCCCTTGAGGCGGGGGAATTTGTGCTGTTGTATCAGCCCAAGGTAAACCCAGAAAAATCCACGATCGTAGGGGTTGAAGCATTGATTCGCTGGCAGCATCCCGCAATGGGGTTAATTATGCCCAATGTATTTGTCCCCCTGGCCGAAGAGAATGGGTTTATTTTGCCATTGGCAGAGTGGGTCTTGTATGCAGCCTGTAAGCAAAATAAAATCTGGCAAGAGCAGGGAATCGCTACGATGCGGGTCGCGGTGAACATTTCCGCAAGGCAGTTTTTACAACCAACGCTGGTAGATACGGTGGCCAAAATCCTGAATCAGACAGGGCTAGAACCACAATATCTGGAACTAGAAATCACTGAGTCATTGGCGATGCAGGATGTCTATTTAACCCGCACGATCCTGGATGAGCTATATGACATGGGTGTTTATATTTCGATCGATGACTTTGGCACTGGCCATTCTTCGCTCAGTTCAATCAAGAACTTCCCCGTACATAGCCTGAAAGTAGATCAGTCGTTCGTGCGCGATTTACCCGAAGATCGGCACAGCAGGGCAATCATTGCCTCGATCGTGGCCTTGGCTCAGGGCTTGAATCTAAAAGTGGTGGTGGAAGGGGTAGAAACAGAAGCTCAATTAAACTATCTGCGATCGCTGCATTGCGAAGAAATCCAGGGACATTTATATAGTAAGCCGATTAGTGCCCAGAAACTCATAGACTTGATTGCGGCTAGTCATGATCACCTCAGCTTCGCGCCCAAGTCCTGAGTCCTATTCGTCTGGCAAGTAGCAAGTAATTAGTCTGGTAAGTAATTAGCGGTGTAATGGATAGATAGTGGCTTGGTTAATGTGAAATCTCGGTCATAGGAACTACGACTTCATTTGCAACAGCATATCCATAAATTCAGAGCACTGCCAGCAAAGACCAACCTAGATAGTTAGTCCTAATTTGTATTCTCTTTGGGGGTAAGGGGTAGTTGAAAGAAGAAGGTTGTGCCCTTGCCCAATTCGCTTTCAAACCAAATCTTACCGCCATGACCTTCAATGATGCCACGGGAAAGAGGTAGCCCTAAGCCAGTCCCCGGCGGTTTATCGGTCAATACTTCTCCCACCTGCTTGAATTTCTCGAAGATCGCTGCCTGGTGGGGCTTAGAAATGCCAATCCCTGTATCGGCCACAATTACTTCGATCGCCTTGTCTGTGGCAGTGGCGGTGATCGTGATGCTGCCTACTTCCGTGAATTTAATCCCATTGGATAGCAGATTATTTAACACTTGCAGAATTCGTTTGCGATCGGCGATTATTGTTGGTAAGTTTGGCGCTATATTTACATTTAACTCTAAACCATGCAGGGCTGAGGGAGTTGCTGTGGTGGCGATCGCTTCGTTGATCACATTGCCCATCTCGATCGGTTCTTTTTCCCAGCAAATCTTACCCGCATCCATTTGGGCAATATCAACCACATTATTAATAATAATTCCCAGCCTTTGCCCCTCAGACAGAATAATTCCCAGATTCTCACCCACTTGCTTTTTAGCTCTGGCCACCTTGCGATCGTCGTCAGGAATCACGGGGAACAGAACTTCAGCAAATTTTTTGTCGATTAGTTTCGCAAACCCCAAGATACTGGTAAATGGAGTGCGGATTTCGTGGGAGACGTTGGAGATAAAATTGATTTTGAGTTGTTCTACTTCCCTTTCTTCGGTCACATCCCGGACTAGAATCACAGCACCAATACAGGATTCGATTACTTCATCTTCGTCTTTATCGTCGAGATCAATATCAGCGGTGACACTAGCTGGACTAAGGCCATGAATTCCGGTCGCAACTGCCTTGGCGATCCGATCATTCCCAAACGAGACTTCCGCTGTAAATGTCTCCCTGCTAGAGTTTTGTACCTGAGCAGCAAGCTGCCCCAAGCCCTCACCCAGCACTTCTTCACAACTTTTGCCCACTGCATAGGTTTCCAGCTCAAACATATTCGCCATGGCTGGATTAATTCTTCCCACCAGACCTTGGGCATCGGTCACAATCAAGCCATCCGCCAGATTATCAATGATCGCATTTAAATAAGCATTGGCCTGCTGTTGTTCTAGTTCAAATAACTTGCGTTCCGTGATATCTCGCACGGCGGCAATCCTGACCATGCCACCATGATAGGGGATCGACTTCCCTCGCACCTCGGCTGGAAATTTACTACCATCCTTGCGCAGGCCAACGATCTCATATAACTCCTCACTATCGAGTTCAATGCTAAGTTTAACCGTAGGATGAGAGGTGGGCGTAACTAGATCGATTACCTGCATGCCGATCAATTCTGTGATGCCGTAGCCGGTCATCTGAGCCATGGTTTGATTACAATCAATCACCTTGCCATTGTTGTGAATTATCACCCCTTCAAAGCTAGCTTCGGCAATGGTACGAAACCGAGCTTCACTTTCTTGCAGTTCCAGTTCTGCACTTTTACGATCGCTAATATCCAAAACAGTTCCGAGCAGGCCAATTACCTTGCCGCGAAATGATGGATTGGCCGATAGGGGAATACATTTTTTGTGATAAGAAGTAGTGGAATGCTTGAGCTCAGCTTGACCAGCTAGGGCTTCCGGTACTTCAAAAACTGGTTCTCCCTTGGCATATACATAGCGCACCGAACCATCAGGTTGTTCGATCCGGTGATCGAGGGAGAAAAAATCACCGGTGGCGATCGAGCGATCGATTACCTGCACCACTGCATCTCGATCCTGAGGATGTACTACATTCAAGTATTGTTCATAGCTCATCTGGTTATACCTGGGCTCTAGGCCGCAGATCTTGAACAGTTCATCGGACCAGGTCATATATTGACTTTCTAGTTCAAATTCCCAACTACCAATATGAGCCAGGGTTTGGGCTTCTTTCAGGCTAGAACGACTCCGCTCTAGTTCTGCAAATGAAGCCTTTAGTTGTCCTGCCATTTGATTAAATGACTTGGCCAGCATACTGGCTTCGATCGAAGTGCTATCCTCGCTTACCTGTTGATCCCAATCACCGAGGGAGATCGCCTTGGCAGCACGGGACAGGCGTAAAATTGTTTTGCTAATCCATCTAGAAGTAAGGAAGGCTAAGCCGATCGCTACAATCAATGCCACTAAGCTCAGTAGAAAAGTATTGCGGGCATTGTTGCGAATCTGCTCGGTGAAGTCATCTTCGGGCATGACTACCACAATCAGCCAATCGATTCCCTGGCCATCGGTTAAGGGTGTAATCTCCAGTAAGATCCTGGCTCGATCGAGTTCAAATTGATCCTGCTGATTGGTTTGGATTTGATTGAGATCGGGAAACTTTCTAACCAGAAAATTAGCCGTAGCCTTAGTTAAAGGATTACCACTTTGGCTAGCCGGTAGTCTTTGCTGGCCACCTTCTATTTCTAGAAATGATTCTTCATCGGTGGAAGTGGCAATCAAGACCCCATCCCGATCGATAATAAAAGTCTGGCCAGAACGGCCAATTTTCAACTCTTGCAGAAAATCACTGATTTGCGAGAGCAACAACGAAGTTGCACTCACCCCAGCCAGATTTCCCTCTTGATCATAGAAAGGTTCTGCTAAGATTGCTCCTAATTGATCGGTTGAAAAGAACTTGACTACCTCTTTCCAGGTAGCGCTCCCCTCCACTTCGGCATTTATGTACCAGGGACGTTGGGTTGGGTCAAAGTTGGCTTGTTCATTGATGCGTTTGAGTCGATTGCCATTTTCATCGAGCGTAAAAGATAAAATTGCCCGTTTGGCTTGGGGATCTGCCACCTTAACTTGCAAGGTACCATCGTCTTGTCTTTGTACACCCACAAACTTGCCATCCTCAGTGGCGATCAAAACATAACTAACCAGCTCAAAGATTTGCATTTGTCGCCAAAAATAGCGCTCAATGCTATCTAGGTCATCTAGCTTTAATAAGCCCTGCTCAACTGCGCTAATATTCAGACTATTGATTTGATTTGGGGTTTCGAGATAGTAGCTAATTTTCTGCTTGATCCGGGCTGTTGTCTCGCTGCTCAACTCCGAAGTAGCATCACCTACAGCGGCACGGCTGCTCCGAAATGAGAAAAAACCAACGATCGCCACTACTGTACAAACCTGAACCCCAAAAAGTACGGTTAATAACACCCGAATTGGTACTTTACTAAGCAAACTACCTTGCTTTGGAGGTTGGTTGACAGGACCAGACATACTTTAAATTTGCAGCAGGTTTACTTGAGCTAAAGATGTGAACGAAAAATGGCAAATCGAGCATTGATAAAGCTGGCACAACAGTAATTGCTAAAAGTTGCGACTTGCAAACAAACATTGACATGGTTTATGACTATGACTTACATGTCTCTACCTATTAAACGTTCAAAATATACTGTGGCCAATAACAATGGATGAGCTTCAAGTGGCTGCTAATATATGGTATTTAGGCATTGTAAACTATGTTTTGGCTTGAGTTACTGCATTATACAGAGTTATTAGGGTTGGTCTCGAAACTGGGATCTAGACGTGAAAAAGTAAAACATAATTTCACCTCAAGCAGGCTCACTAGCTGCTCTGAAGTTAGTTATATCGATAGTTACAGCCTTAGTTGGTGTTAATACCCAACCAGTAAATGCCAATCTCAAATACCAAAACAATCAAAATAACCACGCGGAAATAACTACTGATTTGCCAGCCGCGATCGATTCCCCTCAATTGAGCCAAAGTTTATTGAGTGATGTTCCACTGATTCGCCCCCACTCAATCATACCAATTGCCCAGTTGCCCAGAAAACACCAGTATCTGCCCAAATTAAGTTTAGAACTATGGCTGTCAGCAAACAAGGGGGCTATTACTGGGTTATTACTGGGCAGCACAGGAGCTGAATCAGTTGCTAAGCAATGCCCACATTGAATTAATTGTTGAGGAGTCGGTTGGGGCACAGCAAAATCTTCAGGCAATTGCCACTGGCACTGCGGATCTCGCCTTTATTCATCTCGCCTTTATTCAAATGGATGCTGCCGCCTTTTAAGCAAAATATGATCTGGCGAATGGGACAAATAGGAGCGACCAGATTTACATTTTTGCCCCTACCACAGACGAAACACAGATGAAACCATTCACTTAGTCAATTCATTAAGTCAATTCATTAAGTCAATTCATTAAGTCAATTGCTTAACAAATTTCAAGATTCGATCGCAGCCCTTTTCGATCGTGGCCAGGTCAGTGGCATAGGAAAGTCGCAAATTACTATCCATACCAAAGGCGATTCCTGGGATCAAGGCCACATTCTCAGCTTCCAAAAGCTGCTGTGAAAACTTGAGCGAATCGATGCCCAATTCTTTGATGCTGGGGAACATATAAAATGCACCATCGGGCTTAGGGCAATTAAACCCAGGGATTGCATTGAGCAGTTTAAACATGACCTCACGTCGCTGGGCAAACGCCTGCCGCATTTCCTCCACGCAATCTTGCGATCCAGTCAGTGCCGCCACGCCGCCATATTGGGCAAAGGTACAGACATTAGAGGTACTGTGACCTTGAATGGTGGTAGTAGCCTTGATTAATTCCTTGGGCGCAGCCAGATAGCCCAATCGCCAGCCAGTCATAGAATAGGCCTTGGCAAAACCACTACTAATAATGGTGCGATCGTGCATGGCTGGGCTCACCGCGCCAAGACTCAGATGTTTTGCGCCATCATATAAAATCTTTTCGTAAATCTCATCCGAGACAATCCAGACCTGTTCGTGGCGCTCTAGCACTGCGGCCAAACCCCTGATTTCATCGGGTGTATAGACCATGCCCGTGGGATTAGAAGGTGAATTGAGCACAAACAGTCTGGTACGATCGCCGATCGCTGCTTCCAGTTGCTCTGGCGTGATTTTATAGCCACTGGTTTCATCGGTATAAACCAGCTTAGGCACTCCACTGGCCAGTTTGACCATTTCTGGATAGCTGACCCAATAGGGCACCGGGATAATCACCTCATCACCGGGATTGATCATTGCCATCATCAGGTTATAGAGCGAATGCTTGCCGCCATTGGTGACAATAATTTGCTCCGGTGCAAAGTTAAGTTGATTATCGGCTGCTAGCTTGTTGGCGATCGCCTGGCGCAATTTGGGAATCCCCGCCGCTGGTCCATATTTAGTTTTGCCATCATCCAGGGCTTGTTTGGCCGCCGCTACCACATGAGCCGGAGAGGGGAAGTCTGGTTCGCCAGCACTAAAACTGCAAACATCCACGCCTTTAGCTTTTAAAGCCAGTGCCTTGGCGGTGATCGATAGGGTCAAAGAGGGGGTAACTTGGCTAACTCGATCGGCTAATTGCATATTTCTTGATCGCTTATCTTGATCGCTAGGTTAATGGTCAATACTGCTGATGTTCTATGACTCAATTAGCAAAGCATTTTAGCAAGTTATCGCGGGGGGGATTGTTATTTGGTCACTAAAATTTATAGACCCCTCCCTCGCCTCTGTGAAAACCAAATTTATCTAAACCTGCCTGATCGGCAACGATATTAACTAGACTTGAAAAATTGATCAAAATATTCAGCAAATTGCGCCCATTGCTTCCCACCAGCTAAACTCTTCATACCATCAACTTAATTAGTTGAGCATCAGCTAAAATTGTCATGCGATCCGATCGCAATTCCCCGTTGTTTTAATCTGCGTTGTTAATCTAATGGCCGATCGCTATGTGCGTATAAAGACTGGAAAAGGTAAAATCCATTATGGTCTGCTGGAGCTGAATCAGTCAGTGAAGCTTCTGGGTGGCCCCCCTTGGTTGGGTGGTCAACCAAATGGAGAGTTGATTGCGCCAGATACTTACAGGTTGCTGGCTCCTTGTAAACCAAGCAAAATCGTTTGTGTTGGTCGCAACTATGCTCAACATGCCCAAGAGCTAGGCAATGAATTACCCCAAGAGCCGCTCTTATTTCTCAAGCCCCTAAGTAGTATTTTGGCACCGGAGGGAACAATTCTGATGCCAGCACAGTCACAGCAGGTAGACTATGAAGGAGAGCTAGCTTTGGTGATTGGCTCTTATTGTGCTAATTACTCAGTTAAGCAGGCCTTGGGTGTGGTGTGGGGCTATACGATCGCTAATGATGTAACTGCCAGAGATTTGCAGCGTAAAGATAACCAGTGGGTGAGAGCCAAGGGATTTGATACTTTCTGTCCGATTGGGCCTTGGATTGTCCGCGATCTCAACCCTTCTGCCAGGCTGCAAACAATAATTAGGGGCAAAGATGAACCAGTGCAATCAGCTACGATCGATCAAATGGTATTTTCTCCCGAAGTTTTAGTCTCTTATATCAGTCAGATTATGACCTTAGTGCCTGGGGATATTATTCTAACTGGTACGCCAGCGGGCGTGGGGCCATTGCACGAGGGCGATCGGGTCTCGGTGGAAGTTGAAGGGATTGGCAAATTGCAAAATAATGTGGGGCTGCGGCCAGCCATGCCACCGGAGCCGGAAGACACTGGTGATACAGCATAGGCTAAGGTTTGCGGTGAACTAGAACGCTCCGATCAACAAAAAGGAATGTCGATACTGACACATTGCTGACATATTTATGGTTGTGGCGTTACCATGCATTGATGTTCGCTCGGCTTACAAAGCTGTAAATTTGCCATTAGTTCTGGTTTAACGTCTGTTTGAGCAAAAACGATCGCTAGCAGAGCAATTGTTTGCTTAGCCGATCGCCAGCAACGACAAGTTAGGAGTTCCCAGGCAAGATCAATCAAACTCAGAATGGTTTAGATCTAAATTGATGTTTAGTTTGTATGTATTTGGATTGTATTTGGATTTTAAGTTAGGTCATTTGATGGGGGTCAGAATTATGTCTTTACCAGTAAAAAATAATCGCATCACAGAATTGACATCTGCTCAAAAAGATTTCGATCATAATTACCTTAAATTATTGAGATTGGGGCTCAGTAAAGGTGTAAGTCTGGGTTTAGGTACGATCGCATCGATCGCTAGTTTTGCCACCCTGGCTGCGTTGCCAATCAATCACGCCAGGGCTCAAGCACCAGTACCCACCGAAAGCCCAACCGATGCAGGATCGCCCACGCCAACTGATAATCCTAGTGATGTGGAAGTTAGCACCGTAGAGCGATTTTCCTGTCAGGTGCAAAATGGGCAACATGTGGTGATGTATCAACCCAAGAGCCAGCCCGATCAATATTTTCCCTGGGCTCAGCCCTCGGCAATGGGTGGTGGTTGGTCACCGGAGCGGCGTTGTTTTGAAATCAGTCGTCGCCTCGAATTCTATCGTCCCGATGGCCTGGTGGAACTGCGTACCAGCACTGAAAATGGCTATAACATTCTCTGTGCCACCACCGAAAACAGGGGCGATTGCCGGATTGTATTAACTGTACCGCAGGGCGCTGACCCTACCCTGGTGCGCGATCGCGTGTTTGGCAATCTGGCCACTGCCGATCGGGGTGAAACGACCACCGCCGTGCCCACCTTTGTCGAAGGCGATCGCAATGTGCTCAATTCCCAAGTGCCCGAATTGCTTGGCCTGCCAAATGTCTCTACGATCCCAGAACTAGGCAATTTACCCAATAATATTCCTAATCTGCCTGGCACAATTTCTACCCCTGGTTATAGTGGCACGGGTATTTATTTAAAACCATTTCTAGATCCAGCCGATGGTGGCACTGGTGCAAGACTGGTGAATGGTGTGAGCCGTAGGGGCGCTCGCCTTAGTCCTAACAACTTTCGCTGATTAATCTCATTTTACTTGCAGCAATAAAACGTTACAAAATATGTGCCGTATCGGTAATTTAGCCGTTGAAACTGTTACCAAAACAATAGAGAATTAAACATGTAAACATAATTTTGGTTTACAGTTCATTGTTAACGGAGTGTAGCTTTTATGGCAGTAGAAAAGGTTAATTCTTCCTCGAGCCTTGCCGAGGTTGTCGATCGAATTTTAGACAAAGGTATTGTCGTTGATGCCTGGGTTCGTGTTTCTTTAGTAGGGATTGAACTCTTGTCAATTGAAGCAAGAGTTGTAGTTGCTTCTGTGGAAACATATCTCAAGTATGCAGAGGCAGTTGGACTGACAACTTCTGCAGCAGTACCTGCCAGCTCCTAGGCTTTATTTGTTTAATTTAAGTGTAAGTTTTAACTAAGTTTGGTTGAGTTTAACTACTCATAACTATGGCTTAGTTATAGCTCACTAGGGGGATTTTAGTCCTATGTTTGGCTGAGCAATTTAACTGATGTTACCGAACTTTTGGCTTAATTAAATTTAGGTATAAGTGCGGTTTAAAGGGGACGTTTTTACGTCCCTCCATATTTATTCTGGGTCTATTTTGGGGTTTGGTATATGGCTTCAATCATGCAAAAATTAGCGATCGAACGGGCAAAACGACTACAGGCAAGAGCCGATGCCCTACAGCAACTTGAACAAGAACAAGCACAGCGGGCAGCAGAGTTTGCCGCCCAAGCGGAAGCTACAACTGATTTTTTAGCGAGCGCAAGACAAAGAAGGGTGGCATCAGAACAAAGCCGGCAGTTGAGCGCGGAGCAAGCTCAGAATCAAAGGCTTGCTGCTGCTCAAGACCGATCGCAGCAGACCCAGGAAAAGTTAGCTCAGCTCAATCAAGAGCGATTAGATATTGCTAGCCGTGACAGGATGCTCCGATCGCTGGAAGTACAAACCAGAGCTTCGATGGTGCAATCGCAACTGGTGCAACAACAGCAGCAACGCCTAACTGATGCCGCCGAGGCCAGTGATCAACGGGGACAAGAATTCCAGGCCAGGGCGATCGCCATGCAGGATCAACTCAGCCAAATTAGTCAGGAACGATTAGCCAACGCTGCAATTGATGCTAATGCGCGGTTAGTAGAAATGACCACCCGCACTGCCGCGATCACGGCCAAACTAGAAGAGATCCAGAGCCAGCGGCTAGCCGAAGCTGATAAAGCAATCCGCGATCGGATGCAAGAGTTCCAAGCCCGCGCCCAGTTAACCCAATCCCAGCTAGAGCAAATTGGCCAGGATCGTATTACTAATGCCAAAGCAGATGCGGACGATCGCCAATTGGATGTGCAAGTTCGGGCTGAGACAGTCCAATCGCAACTCGCTGACTACCATGAAGATCGCACCAGTATGTCGGCAGAATTAGCGCAAGAGTTGGCTGACTATCGCCAAAAACTAACCCAGTCAATTTGGGGCATGGACTATAGCGAAGTGGTTACGTCTGCCAAGGAGATTACTCCCCCACCGGCCAAGCCAAAATCTTCGCGTCGTTCTAGTTCTAAGGCCAAAAAACAAACCAAACCTGCCCCAGCACCTAAGCCAGCCACACCTCCAGCCGCCGCTGAGTCTAGTGATAATGCTGCCCAGGAAACGGATAAAATTGAAACCTTTATCCAGGGTTATGTAAAGGAAATGAAGGGCAATCCATCGTTGATGGAGGTGGTGGAAGATCGAGAAGCAGTCCGCGATCTGCTTGCTAAGGGGGCTAGTACCCTGGCGATCGATCCGTCGGAGGTCTTGAATACGCTTTTGCGCATGGTTGAAAACGCTTAAGATCGTATCCTTTAACTGGTTAGTCCGTGAGTTGGATCGTCAAGTTTGGTTAGTAAGCTGAGTTAATCAACGATTGACAAACTGATACTGATGAAAAAATATTTAGTTTCTGCTTGCGAGACTTTTTGAATTCAGCTCCTAAAGTCTAATTCAAGTAAATACTTAAGTTAGTATCTTTTCAAATTATGCTTTAGCTTAATTCCTAATAATTGCTTTTGACTTTTTGAGTTGCTGAACTGTGGTGATTGAAACAACGAAATTCAAAAGACGCAGTGCATTATTTATTGCTTAGCTATCAAAAATATATAAATAGCTTGTATTAGCAACTTATAGTTATTAAGTTAGTGGAAACCGCCCTCAATACCTTGCGTCTTAATTCAGTAATCTGAGGCTTTGAACGGCATCAAAAATAACAAGTAAAAAGTAGCTCAATGATAATTTCCCGATCGCAGTTGTTTGCTAATTGTGCATCATTTAAGCGATCAAAAAATTGCTTAAGCTACTCAAGCAATCCCTGATTAAATCCCTAATTCAATTAGGTCTTAAAGTTATATAGTAATCGCCAATTGTCTCCTGAGTAGGAAGGGGTTTAGGCAAGCCCAGGTCAATTTATTAGCTTAGGTTCTGGGCAGCTTAAAAATAGTGTAAATCAGCTTGGTGGTGGCAAAGTCAAATCAACTTTATTTGATTTTGATTGGTTCGATCGATAAATTCTCAGGCGTTCAGCTTAGCCAGACTAATTATCTTGAAGAAGTGGAGCTTATCCTGAAGAAGTGGAGCTAACCACACTTTCTCGATCGATATTTACCAGTTACTCTAAATGCACAACCTTAAATTTAAAGACATAGAAAAAGGCGATCGCCATGACCACAGTTCTTCACGCTAATCCGCGCCAGTTCATTAGCACCGACTTCACTAAGCAGATTGCTAGGCGATCGCTGCGCTATTTGCAATCGGGCTTTGCGATTCACTTGCGTGGCCCGGCCGGTGCTGGTAAAACCACCATGGCAATGCACCTGGCTAGCCTATTGGGGCGACCAATGGTATTAATTTACGGCGATGAAGATCTCAAATCCTCCCAATTGGTGGGCTCTAATTCCGGTTACACCCGCAAGAAGGTAGTAGATAACTACATCCACTCGGTTTTAAAAGTCGAAGATGATATGCAGCGTAGTTGGGTAGAATCACGGCTGACCCTGGCTGCCCGCGAAGGATTTACGCTGATTTATGATGAGTTTAATCGCTCCCGCCCAGAGGTAAATAATGTATTGCTAAGTGCCCTGGAAGAAAAATTAATTGTGTTGCCGCCGGATAGCTCCCAATCGGAGTATGTGCGGGTGCATCCCCAATTCAGGGCAATCTTTACCTCCAACCCCGAAGAATATGCTGGTGTTCATGCCACCCAGGATGCCCTGCTCGATCGCATGATCACAATTAATATTGGCGAAGCCGACATTGAGACGGAAAAACTAATCCTGACCGGGCGGATTGGCTTGGGGCCGACTCAATCCTTGAAATTAATTAACCTGATTCGCAGCTTCCGTCGCCGTTGTGAGCAAACTCAAACCTCTAGCTTACGTGCCTGCTTGATGATTGGCCGCATTTGCCATGAGCATGAAATCCCGATCTCTGGCCAGGATGAAGATTTTCGTGCCCTCTGTGCCGATGTGCTCCTGTCCAAGGCCGCCGCAATGGCAGAAGCCACCGTGGCACTGACTAAATTGCTAGATCAGTTGCCTTAGCAGATCCAGAGCTTTAGGCAATTACTCAAATCATATCCACAGAATATAGGGATGGTAGATCGTGATATTGGCTGATATTTAATATTAATTACAGGCGCATGATTGTTTGCGATCAAGGCATAAGCTACTAGCTACTTCGATCGCATCCTGCCATCAGTCCCTGTGAACCAATCTACGCGCTATTGACGCTTAAAAACCTTGCATCCCATTCCCAAAACTTGAACTAATAGCTGAACCAGAAACCAGATGGCTAAACCCCCAACCAGTGTCGGTGGCTCTACTCTTGCCGATATCCTAGAGCGAGTCTTGGATAAAGGTATTGTGATCGCTGGTGATATCACCGTATCGATCGGGGATGTGGAATTGCTCAGCATTCGGATTCGCTTGCTGGTGGCATCGGTCGATAAGGCCAAAGAGATTGGCATTAATTGGTGGGAATCTGACCCCTATTTGAGTACCAGGGCGCAGGAATTGATGATGGTGAATCAAAAATTGCTGGAGCGGGTGAGTAATCTAGAGCAAGAATTATTGTTGCTTAAGGGTGCTGAGGATGAAAAAGCGGCTCTGCCCAAGAATAGACAAACAAAGTAGTTTCCGCAATTGTTTTAGGGTATTGCGGCCAACCTGAGCATCTAGATTTGCTTGCGGCGCATAAATTTGTTATTATTAAAAGCTGTTGAATCGCAATCGAATCGCATAAGTGTCATATTAGGAAGTGCCTAATTCATTGGCTGGGTTTGGATTGAGTCTACATTGAGATTGAGTCAATATTAAATTAACCCCAAGCGATCGCTGAACCATAGCAATTAAAGGCTTGTTGTGGTTATCTATTCAAAATATTCTGATATCTGATATTAGTGAAAAACCTGATATTAGTCGCAGTACATTAGGCAAAAGCAAATCATAACAACCAAACATGGCTAAGAAAAGCATGATTGAGCGCGAGAAAAAGCGCCAGAGACTAGTAGAAAAATACGCAGCCAAGCGTGAAGCTTTCAAAGCGCAGCTTTCAGATGCCAATCTGTCACAGCAAGAAAAGCTAGAAGTGCATCGTAAATTGCAACAGCTTCCCCGCAACAGCTTCCCCACCCGCCTGCGCAATCGCTGTTGGATGACTGGTAAGCCCAGGGGCTATTACCGTGATTTTGGGCTGTGCCGCAATGTCTTCCGGGAAATGGCGCATCAGGGGGTATTGCCTGGGGTCAGAAAGGCTAGCTGGTAAATTTAACTCTTGAGTATTGCTAATATTTGCCTGGATGAGCTTATGTGTGTAGCGATTATGTGTAGCGATCGCACTGTGAATCAGCGATAGGCCAGTGAATTAGGCATCTTGCTCTTTAAATATTTAAATATTTAAATATTTAAATAACTTAATACTTGCATAACTTTTACGATCGCCTGGTCTTGAACCTTTGTTGAGGTTTGTACCGGGCGATCGCTGTTTGTGTTTGCATGAATTTTGAATGGATTTTGGATGGACTGAGTGGCGCTGCGATCGTGATTAATTCCTAATTGGGGATCGCCACCAGATTATGAATTTGTGCCACAGGGCTAGCACAGGAGCCACTCAACGGATTTTGCGTTTGCACGACTATTTGCTTTTCCGTTTCCACCAGATTGACTAACTGAGTCACCACAATCCCGGCTCGATTATTGGCTTGCTGTAATAAACCATCGGCACATGCGGCCTTTACCACCCGGCGCAAGGTCTCGCGTTGAGCCAGCGATTGTAATTCAGGCGCAGTATCAGGCCCTAATCCCAGGAAACCGCGATCGTAGCTATAGACCCGCGATCGCTCCACGTCGATTTTATGGTCAATAATTTGCGCGGCTGGCAACTCAATCATGATCCGATCATCCAGCACTTGCACATCCTCTGGCGTTAGCTGCGATAGATCAACTCCTGCCCTCACTTCACCCCTAGCCAAATATAGCAAGCGGGTAGTACCGACCGTAAAACTACCCAGGGTGGCTTCCTGTTTGGTTGGCACCACTGCTTCCATCACATAAATCGCGGTGGTTAGCTCACTGGCATCGCGCACTTGCTTCACAATTAAAGACTGAATATCAACCTCTGGCTCGGCTTCTTGGATGCTAAATAGGGCGATCGCCTGTTCAAAGAAGCCCCCTCCCATTCGCCATACGCCAACACCAGCCACCACGGCAGCCAGGAAAATTGTAAATTTGATCGTTGCCCAGAAATTTTTCATGAGTGCTCTTTTTCCTGTGATGGCATAGGGGGTTAATTAAAGGTTAATTAAATTAGTGCGGCTAGCTCTTTAATTGTAGCCAATTGCTCTTATGCAAAACGCCAATCTTGGTAACTCAGATGGGCAGAATTTCAATCTTTCAAGCTCAGAGCCAAGCCTGCTTAATCTAGTGAATATGGAGATAACGCGATTAGATTAATTCTAAAAAAGCTGAGATTAGCTCTGGATTGAGGCGTATCGCTTAAGCCTTGCCCATAAAATTGCTGCGCTCTTTAGAACCATAGTACGCTCAATCGTAATCGCTCTCTTAGCCATGCCCGATCGCACCGCAAACAACTTAAACTGCATCTAAATCAAGCTGACCCTGGTAATTATCAAATTAAAATATCAGAGCAAATAAGAACAGAGCGTGAATATTGGTGAGTTAACCATGGCAGGATGGTTTAGTCAATTTATTAACTAGAATTATTAACTAGAAGCAATCTAAACACAGATGATTAGGTTGCTTGATCAGGGCTAGCAGAGCCGATCTTTCCTGGAGCTGAACAGAGGCAATGCAGTTAAATAAAACATCTTAGAAGCTGAGCCCATGCATTACTCTGCCCGGCCGATCGCCCTGCTAGAGCCGCTAATCAAACTAAATTCACTAAAATAAGAAATAAACTGACCCAAGCGATCATGAGCGGTAATTGATCTTGCAGTATACTACTGGAATAATAAGGGACATATCCATGCTGGCACTTGAATTCACTTAGCAGATTGTACGTATTAACAGATAAGTGAAATCGCAGATAGCAAATGAATCAGGGACAAATCAAGCTTAACGATCGCGCAAGTTGGGCTCTTTTCGATCGGCTCGATCGGCGAGTTGTTTCTGAATCTAGATTGCAAGATTAAGGTCTAATCAACCCTAGTTCTATTAAATAAATTACCTGCTACTTACAGTGCTAACCTGCTCATTTGAGGATGCCCTTTGAATAATTCAGGCAAAGACATGACCAAATCTGACTCAGCGCCAAAGTTCCGTAAAACTGGGGGGCTAAAAACCCTATTGGTAGTGATGATTATGTCAGTGGTTGGCCTAACCGCTGCCTTTGTCTATTTGCCGTGGCTTTGGACTTCCCAAAAGAATATTGATAAGGTCATTGGCGAAGTTAACAAAGAGATCGCCAGGGGCACTTCAAATGAAGTAAGTAGTATTTTCAACAATGTCCAGTCTGCCCAGACTTTAATTAAAACATCATTTGAGTCGGGGGTGGTTGATCCATTCGATCGCGCGCAAAGGGATGATTTTTATTTAAATGTGTTGCGCAGCTACCCCAATTTTACCTGGGTCGTATTTGGTTATACCGAAACCGGTAATTTCATTGGTGCCAATCGGAGCGAGGATGGTTTTTTATATGTAGTCGATCGCACCTATGATCCCGAAGCCAGCTTAACCACCAGAGTCTCGCAGAAATACCAAGAATTAACCAATGGCGATGTGGCCTTTGTAGAAACGCAATCTTTGCAACAGGATTGGGTACTCACCAAACGGCTCTGGTATCAATTGGCGATCGCCGAGCCAGAGGAACAGACCTGGACTCCGGTCTATAAATTTACCACCGGTAATATTCCTGGCATAAATTCTTCCGTTACCTATCAAAGAAATGGTGAGCTAGTCGGTGTCATTAGTATTGCCTTTGGCCTCAGGAGTATTTCTGAATATCTAGAAGGTATTTTAGGTGATCAGAATGGAGCCATTTTTGTGATTAATTCCAAAGGAGAGTTGATTGCCTTCTCGGATCCACAAGAACTGACTCAAACTCTATCAAATCAGGAAAAGGAAGCAAATTTAAAGAGTTTGTCAGAAGCTAATGATACCTATCTGCAGTTTGCGAACCAGGCGCTTAACGCGGAGCAAATTCTTCTCAGTGAAATGACTGAGTTGGAAAGATACGAATTTACCGATCCAGCGACAGGCGAAAAATATGTGATCTCGGTTTCTCCCTTAGGCCAGCTAGATTGGTATGTTGGTACTGTTATTCCAGAATCGAGATACCTGGGAGAAATTGAGCGTAACAATATTAATCTGTTGATAATCATTGTCTCGCTGGTAGTCATTTTGGTGGTGGTATCAGTATTTATCTCCGATCGCACCTTGGCCAAGCCCCTGAGTAACCTGACTAACGCGGCGATCAAAGTGGCGCTAGGCGATTTGAGTGTCAAAGTGCCAGTGCAAGGTAATAACGAAATTGGCACCCTGGCGCGGGCATTTAATGAGATGACAGCGCAACTGAAGTTATCCAATGAAAAGCTGGAAGAATATAATCACACCCTAGAACAAAAAGTTAACCAGCGTACGGGTGAATTGAAGGCCACGATCGACAACATGGTGGATGGCCTGGCTCTGGTAGATCCTAGTAACCACATTACCCAATTCAATCCAGCCCTGGTGGATATGATGGATCTAGAGCGTGAGGTAATTAACCAGCAGCCCTGCACCCATATTTTTCAATCGGAGATAATTGAGCTGATCGAGAAAACCCGTCGTTCCTATAAAGAGGTTTTTACCACTGAGTTTTCGCTGCCAGAGCAAAGGATTGGTAAGGCTGTAGCTACTTCTGTGCTCAAATCAAGCACCACCGAAGGAGAGCCGCCAGAATATATTGGTTCGATCGTGATTGTGCGTGACATTACTGTCGATAAAGAAGTCGATCGCATGAAAACCGAGTTTATCTCCACCGTGTCCCACGAACTGAGAACGCCTCTTACCTCGGTGTTGGGCTTTGCTAAGTTGATCCAGAAAAAACTGGACGACAGCATTTTCCCCAATGTGACGATGGAAGAGAAGAAGGTGAAGCGATCGGTTAAGCAGGTGGGCGAAAATATTGGCATCATTGTGTCAGAGGGAACCAGACTAACCAAGCTGATCAATGAAGTGCTGGATGTGGCCAAGATGGAAGCGGGCAAGCTGGATTGGCACATGGAGCCCTTGACTGCCGATGAAATTGTCGATCGCGCCCTGGCAGCAACTTCAGCCCTGTTCGAGCAAAAGGGGCTAGAACCAATCAAAGATGTGCCCATGAGCATGCCTGGCACCATTGGCGATCGGGATCGGCTAATTCAGGTGGTGATTAACTTAATCTCAAATGCGGTGAAGTTTACCGATCATGGCTCGGTGACCTGCCGTGTTGCTAAATCAGATGATGCCTTAGCGTTTAGTATTATCGATACTGGTATTGGTATCTCCAAAGCTGATCTACCCAAAGTATTTGAGAAATTCAAGCAGGTGGGAGTCACTCAAACCAACAAACCCAAGGGGACTGGTCTGGGGCTGGCGATCTCCAAGGAAATTGTGGAGCATCATGGCGGTCGCATTTGGGTAGAGAGTGAATTGGGCGTAGGTACTACTTTTTCCTTTACGCTACCAATCTTGTCTGAATCAACCTCCCTGGGTAGCAGTGGTGATCTAGCGGCTCAGGTGGACGTGCGTGATGAGCAAACTATGGCGCGGCTCAATTCAATCGCACCGCCTCAAGTAACTACGTCTAATCAGCCAGCTCAGGTTGTTACTACGATTCCACTTAATCCTAATCCTGCTCAACCCGATCGCCAGGCGTTAAGCGGTTTGGCCAAACAATTGGGGCAATATGTCAGCGTTGATCGTGATGCAGATGATATGAAGGGACGTAGCATCCTGGTGGTGGATGATGATGCCAATATCCGATCGCTGTTGCGCCAAGAGCTGGAGGATCAGGGTTATCAAGTGGTAGAGGCTGAAGATGGTACCGATGCGATCGCCAAAATTAGAGATCATCGCCCTGATCTGATTACCCTCGATATAGCCATGCCCGGTATCAGTGGGTTTGATGTGGCGGCAATTCTGCGTAATGACCCAGCCACGGCCAATATCCCCATCATTATTATTTCTGCCTTCGAAGATCAAGAGAAAGTATGTCGCTTTGGGATCGATCGCTATCTTGCTAAGCCGATCGAAGGCGATCAATTGCTAGCAGACATAGGCGAACTACTCAGCCGCACTGAATCTCGCAGCAAAGTGCTGGTAGTTGATCAAAATCCCTCCTCAATTCAAAAATTGGTAGATGAGTTAGCCGCCAAGGGCTATTTGGTGTCAACGATCTATAACAGCTCCGAAGCAGAAATCATTGCCAAGGCCAAATCAGAACTCCCTGATATGATTGTGGTGAATACGGAGTTTCTCAAACAAAGTGAAATTGTCAAAACGCTGCGCTTGGAAGCTGGGCTCGAAAATCTCACCTTTGTCTGTTTTTAAACCTCTCAGTTTAGCGATAATATCTATACAGGTTAATCAGGCTAAGTTAATCAGGCATCCTTGCTACAATCGATCTAGAGAACCTAACTCTTAAGGATTAAAAAGGATTAAAGCCGATCGCCTGGTTGGACCTGTTGCCTTATAAGTGATGTATGATAGGCACGGATTCTTATTGACTAGATGGTTATAATCAAAAATATAGATAGCCAATTGCGCCCAGGTGAAAGTTCACCAAAGGGCTGCGGTTGCTGGGACTGATCACTTGGCAGCGATCGCCAAAAGGCTAGCCTGGCAGCTAATGAACCATAATGTTGCTGCATTGATATTATTTAGACCTAGAATTGATATTATTTAGACCTAGATCAGAACCTAGCAGAACTTGCTTGGCCTTTATCGCCTGGCTGGAAAAACTGGGTAGACTTACCTAATACATGTATATTTTGGACATCTTGAGCATCTTGGACATCTTGAGTATCTTGAGCATATAGGTGTTGGCGCAAATTATGATCGAAGTGACGGCGATCGATATGGGCAAAGCTCAAGTGAGAATTATTTTAAGTCAAGCCGCTATGTAAATTTGCGATCTAAATTTGTGATCTAAATTTGTGATCTAAATTTACTGTATGGCAGCTTGGGGGAACCTTGACTGGCAAGTTATTAAGTAATACCAATACATCAAAATGCTTGATTATCAGTCCTGATCATATGGACTATGATTGGGTCAGAGTCGCATAGAAACCAATCAAGGATCAACTCATCAACTGAACTTGATGGCAAGTTAAGTACACACCAGCATGCATTAAATACGCATTAATTCTATGTTTAGTCCTCGCCTGCGATATTTGCGATATTCAAAAATAGCCAAGCTGGTTTGTTTGGCCTGCCTCTCTTTTTTGCTGGTTGTTTCTACGGTAGTGGCCACAAATAGTGAGAATAATCTATCTGCCAATGTAGAGCAGACAATTATCGTTAATCCCGATGATTATTTAAATGCGATCGATTTTGCTGCAGAACTGGATACGGAAGAGGGGCTACCCGATCTAAAATGGTTCTCGCTCAACCCAGAAGTATATTTACACTGGCATGTGGCAGCTGTTCCCAATAACCCTGCAACCTTGGTGGTAAAGCCAAATTGGGTCAGTCGAGATGTCGAGAAGAAATCAATCTTAATCTTGATGCCCAAGCGATCGTCGGTATATGGTGTGGCGGTGTCAACTACGCTAAATATTTTTAAGCAAAAGAATATTGCGGCAGATTTTACGATCGTTAACTACGGCACGATCGAGCCCTATGGTTTGGCATTGTTAGAAAAAGCTAAACAGGACAACATCGATTTGATCTTTAGTGTGGGCTCAGTTTCCACGGAATTTATCCAGGAAAACTTCTTGGGCAGTAAAATTCCAGTGGTTACCAGTGCCTCAAAAGATCCGGTACTTTTAGGGCAAACGGACAGCTATGAGCAAGGTAGTGGTACAAATGTTGCCTACACATCGATCAGCCCACCCTTTGGCACTTTGCAGACCTATCTGCTGGAATTAAAGCCGGAGCTAAAAAATATTGCCATTCTCTATGCCGAGAAAAATATTAGCGCCGTTAAAACCCAGGTAGAGCCAATGGTTAAAATTGCTGGTGAACTGGGGATCAATGCCTGGCGCTATGGGGTAGTCGATCGGGAGCAAGCCAGAGAAGAGCTGATTTCGTTGGTTCCCCAGGCGGTCAAAAAAATGCAAGAGAGCGATCCGACCCTGGAAAATAGTATTTTCTTGATCACTGGCAGTAGCTCAGTCTATCGGGAGATTGCTACAATCAATGAATATGGCGGGCGGGTCATGTCAGTGGCAACGCTGCCAGACGTGGTGCAAGAAGGCGACGAATCTGCGGTACTTTCGATCGGCGCACAGATGCAAAACGTAGCCAACCTGGCAACTCTCTATGGCACCAAGATTATTAATGGCGAAGCCAAACCAGGCGAATTAGAAGTGGGGATTGTCTCGCCGCCTGATATTGCCATTAGCTTTCGTCGCTTGAGGGCAACGGGCAACAAAATCCCGTTTAACTTTTTCGAGTTGGCTAGTTTTATTTATAACTACGAAGGCATGACGGTTCGAGCCCTAGGGCAAAATGTGGCGACCTAGCGAGTCTAATTAAATTTGATTGATTAGACTTAGACTTAGACTCAGAATTAGACTTAAATTATGTAGCGGTGCCAAACTCTTCGAGCAAATACTCATCAATGTCATCGGCGATCGAAGCCACAATTGCAATTACCCGTGAGATCTCGCTGGGATAAAGGTCTTGTACCGATCGTGTTGACAGCACCAATACACTATCATTCTGGATCGCATACCTTGCTTCAAAGGTATCCGCTGCATTTTTCTCCAGCAAAAACCGCATCATTCTGGCCTCATCCTTGACCGGATAAGACAAAACCTTTGCCAGCACCGTAAACATGTCTGATGGTTCTTCGCCAGTGATATTCACAATCACTTCTACTGTGCCATAGCGAAATTTCCAGGTGTCACCGGTTTGATTAACTACAGCGGTATTATCAGCATCCATACTGGCAATCACCGTTTGGATTGTTTCAGCATGGTTAAGTCCACTACTTAGATCGACTTCCTGAAGAGGGATTGTAGCTTCCATTGTATTTATGTCAGTAGATACCATCGTAATAAATTATTAACCCTGTTAAACAATAGTGACATGACTAGTCTATACCATCAATCGTTTGCCTTGCCTAAGCTTTCTTAATGTTTAATCAAGTCGGATCATAACTTGTAAATTAGCAATTAATTAATTTACTTAATTGTCTGAGTAAAAATAAATAGCATTGCATAATCCAGGTATGAAAACGCCGTCAACAAAAATCTCAAGCATATGGCTGGAATCAGTTTGACCAATTGTATGATCGTTAAATCATCCTACCAATGTGCAACGCCAAATAAACAGCTCGATCGCTCAATATGAATTATGAATATGGATCCTGGGTCGGCCTAGCGATCGCCAGGATTATAGTTGATCAGCCTAGCGCATGTGGGTTAATCGTTAAGAGTGCCGAGTTAATCAACCAATCGATCGTGGGCATGATTGAATTAGTCTTTACAAGTAAAATTAGTCTTTAAAAATAAAAGCTAACTTGAGGTAGTAATCATGGGTAGAGCAATTGGCATGTTAATTGGCTTGGGCATCGTTGGTTATTTGAGCTTTACGATGTTCGCACGCCCTAGTAGTGAGGCACCAGATGCCACATTGATCGATAAACCAGCCGAAGCGCAGCGGGATGTAAATAAGTCACTTGATCAAGCCGAAAAAGCCCGCGAAGAAGCGCTAGAAAAGTCTAAATAAGCGTCAGTGATTAAATAATCAAAATTAAAGTATGCTAATCAAAATTAAAGTATGCGATCGCCAGTAATTTTCATCTTCACGATTTTGCTAATTTCCGCCGCCGTCTCTGCTGTGATTATTTATGGCAGTGATTATGTGCCTGCTCTGGCGAATGATGCCCTAGGTAATGGGACAAAAAATTCGATCGCCCTGTCAGCGGTTACCCTACCTGTGATTGGTCTTGGTCTGTTGCTGTGGTGGCGTAAATAAAATTTGATTTTGTCATATTTGATTGATTCATTCACAGCAGTAAATGGCGAATTTTGGCAAGAATCGATAATTGCTCACAAATACAAACAGCAAATCAATTAAACTGCCATCACCTGGATAGAATCGTCTTAATTATCAACATTATCAACTGAACAAGTTTCTAAGATTTCCACCGGATCACCCACCCGCAAAACCTTACCCGCCTCGGTGGGGGCAGCAATGTTGGTATTGATTGCCAGTCGATAAAAATGATTAAACCGCGATCGGGTTGCCCAGTCTGGTAGCGTTTCTGTCCGTTTTTGCAGAAAGGTTTTTTGAAAGCCAGCATAACTCTCGCCCGTGAGCGGATCGCGGGTGGGTACAATGCAGCGCTGGCAGGGATTAGTGCCAACAAATTCCACCGTGCCAATTTTAAATCGCACTAATTGCGTTACTTCACCATAGAGCTGCTCCTCCCAGAAAGGCAATATATCAGCGATCTCCAGGTTGGTGCGAAACCGCAGCCGCAGTTGATTTTGGTCTAGTTCTGGAAACCATTCAGTCATTTTGGCGATCGTGGCGGTGCTGATGATTGTGGGTCCAGTGGATTTTTTATCGTCGGGAAAGCCAGTGCTCAGGTTTTCCTGGAGCGTGACCGCAAAACCAAAATAATCACTGAGCCAGTTAACTAATGCCTGGCGATCGCCCTCTAGATTAAACCTGGCGCGATTGCCGCCGTCTTGCCGACTTAGTTCTACCTGGCGATTGCTCAGGTCATAGCTAGCGCGGATTTGATGCACCTGCTGATTATTCTTGCCATTCACATATTTCCCCTTGCTGTCAAAGATCGCAAACTGGCGATCGCCCACCAGTGATCCACCAGTTTGAATCTGCGCTTCAGACACAATCACGCCATCGAGAGCCTTGATTGGAAAAATATGAATACTGGCGAGGTGGGGCATAGGAATTTTTTAGCAATAGTCAGCAATTATCGATCGCAGCCTGATTTTAAGATTGGCATGGGCTAGGCTGCTGATTTGTTATTTAATACCGATTTGTTATTTAATTTAATAAGGTAGTAATAAAAATTTGAATTGGTAAGGTTTAAAAATCAATGGGTGAATTTACAAATGCATTGGTGATTCCGGTGGTGATGGTGATGGTGGGAATCGCCTTTGGTTATTTTCTGCTCAATGCCGAAGGTAGCGAGGAGTAAGTATTCGAGGAATAAGTATTTAAATTAAGTAATTAATCAGCTTAATTAATTCAGGTGGGCAATGCTCGCCTTTTTTATTTTCGATTTCGGCGCTGCTTATTGGTGCGCTATCTCAAGCAATATTATTATTCAAGCTCAATATCGCTACCGATGATTCAATCATGAATTAGCGATCGCCACATCAGCCAGAACCCAATCCCGAATCAAAGCATTCACCTCCGCTGGCGTATCATCATGGGGGCAATGGCCAGAATTTAAATAATACTCAGTTAGATCCGGGTAATATTGCTTGAATTTTGCGCCCCTGGTCTGAGCCTTAATCCAGGGATCACCCTCACCCCAAATCATCAGCAAAGGGCAAGTCGTTGTCTTCAGTAATTCATCTACGGTTTTGCCCTGGCGAGAGGTAAAGATTGCTGCAAATACTTGCGCAGCCCCTGGATCGCAAGCAGGGCGATAGATATCTTCCACTAGGCGATCGGTAACCTGGTCTTTATTGACGTAAACCTGGAGCAGGGTTTTACGGATTTGCGATTTCCGCTTTAGCGATCGAAACAGTAAATAACTAGCCCAGGGCTGCTTCAGTAGCGATTGAACCAACTTCCCAGCGATCTTTTGGGCAGGGTTAACTTTCTTCGCTCCCAGCGGGCTAGTGTCGCTAAAGGGCCCGGCACTGTTGAGCAAAACTAAACCATTAACTGCTTCATGATATTCCGCCGCGACGCACAAGCAGGCATAGCCCCCCAAAGAGTTACCAGCTAGCACTGCCGGACGTTGGATAATTTGATTGATAAAATCATGCAGTTGTTCACGCCACAACTCACCGCTATAGGTGCAATTAGGCTTAGCCGATCGCCCAAACCCCAACAGATCGATCGCCCACACTTCAAATTCCTGGCTCAATTCGGCAATATTCTTGCGCCAATGGTCAGTGGAAGCACCAAACCCATGCACCAACAATAAAGGTGGTAGATCAGGGTTCTGACCTGCTTTGACATAATAAATTTGATCATCGCGCCATTGCCAATATTGCCCTGATCCGGTTGCTGCCGCATCCAGGTTTTCGATCGGGGTGGTTTGCAGATTGGAAGCCATTACTTTAATACCTAACTTTAAACTTTAATACCTAAGAAGAATCACAATAGAAATCGCGGCAGAAATTGCTGAAATACATATCAGCCAATATATACATTTATATATCTTTACAGTTATCCTAGCCTCTACCATAAGCTATGATTGCTTTACTCGATTGCCCCAATCTGGTAAGTATCTATCTTGCGGATGCTATGCCATTAAGCAAACTAATCTTCGGCTAATTTAAATCCGAGGGATCGCAATCCAGATATCGCAATCCAGATGCAAGTAACTACTCGATCAAATCAGCAACCATGATCATTCTCGTGGCCAACCACTAATCCACCCATCCTCAACATATGAATTTAGGAAGAAGTCGTCGTCCTGCTGTTGTCTCCCCTCCCATTTCAGTAAATTTATTGCGTGAGGGGATTGTTGAGTCAACCCATATTTGTAAGGTGGCGATCGCAGATGCAAGGGGGCGAATTCTCTCGGCGGCGGGTGACCCTGCCACTGCCACTTTTGGGCGATCGGCACTCAAGCCGATTCAAGCGATCGCTGTTTCTGCCACCGGCGTAATTGAGCGGTTCAACCTTTCTGAAGCTGATTTAGCAATCATTTGTGGTTCACACCAGGGCTCGATCGGCCATGCTCGGCAGGTGTTTAATATTCTCTGGCGCTGTGATGTGGAATCAACCACCCTCACTTGCCCAGTGCCTAGCAATGCTACCAGCCCGCTGCAACATAACTGCTCTGGCAAACATGCTGGTATGATCGCCGTCTGTCAGCATCACAATTGGTCACCCACTGGCTATGCAAATCGCAAGCATCCAGTCCAAACACTAATCCTCAATAAAATGGCAGAATTGCTCCATATCCCAGCGGCGGAGTTAATCTGTGCCCATGATGACTGTGGTGTGCCCACCTATTTATTAGAAATTGGGCAGATGGCCAATTTGTTTGCCCAGCTATCCTCCCGTGAGAATCTTCACCTGGAGCGGATCAGTCGAGCGATGGTATCAGCACCGGAGATGGTGGCGGGGGTTGGTGAGTTTGACACCGAGTTGATGCGACTGAGCCAGGGCACGATCGTAAGTAAATCTGGGGCAGAGGGTGTTCAGTGTATTGGTCGCATGGGTGAGGGATTGGGTATTTCGATCAAGGTGATGGATGGAGCCAAGCGGGCTAAACATGCAGCCGCGATCCATATTTTGCGCCAATTGGGCTGGATCTCGCCCAGCGTGGCCGAAAGTCTGGCGGAAATGTTTATGACCTTTGGCAATTATAAGCGCCTGGAAGTGAATGGCGAGCTTTCAATGGCTTAAGGATCGAAGCTATAGACACTTAAAGAATAACTTAAAGAATATAAAAGCTTACATGGCTTGCAACCGGTTGAAGGAGGCCAGTTTAATTTGCTTTTTGTGGGGTAATAGGTGAGGGCGAGCAATCCCAAAGCCTTGGCCAAAGTCAACCCCCTGCGCCAGACAGAAATCAATATCTTCTTGATCTTCTAACCCCTCGGCGATCAGCTCAATATTCATTTCGTGGGCTGAAGTGATTAGGCTTTTAATTAATACTTGCTTCATTGGATAGCTACCACAACCACTCACCAAGCGCCGATCGAGCTTGATAATATCAGGATGCAGCTCCATCAGATAATGGTCAGAGGCCACATCACCATATAGATCGTCAACGGCGATCCTGAATCCACGGGAGCGCAATTTATTGATCGCATTTGCCAACTTCGATCGATGATTCAGGGCTTCTTTTTCGGTTAGCTCAAACACAATTTGCTCTGGGTTAATTCCCAACTGCTGCATTTTATGGATTGTGTCATCGAGAAAATGCGGATGATTGAGAATTGAATTGGGAATAATGTTGATAAAAAAGGTGGAATTAGTATCTAAGGCAGCGATCGCTTCCAGGCAAGTTTCGCGTGCAGCCTGATCAAACTCATGAATTAGGCCAGTTGCCTCGGCTGCCTCAATCAGCTTGCCAGCACTTAAATATTCACCCTCAGCAGAAAGCGCTCTGACCAAACATTCATGGGCAACTACCTTACCCGATGGCATTTCCACAATTGGCTGATATTCAAAGAAAAATTCTTGATTATCTAAAAAGAGCTGCAAAAACCAGTTGTAGCGATAGCAGGCTACAAAGTTACTCAGTGGCTGCGCATCTAAAAACTCAACCAGCAGATGTTTGGAGTCAAGCGCCGATCGAGTTAGCGTGAATCTCGATAGGGTCTGACTCACTTCCGCAACCCGCTGCCCCAGCTCCGAAAAACAATCGGGCAGTTCATTATCTTCAACAACCTTATATAGCAACTGTGAAGCAACAGGAGCTACGTTGAATCCTAGGCTTGTCAAAACTTCATATGTCTGACCGCTATCGGGCTGAATAACTAAGCTAAGCTGCGAATCAGAGAGCCCTGGCTCAGAACTAGCAAGCATGTTACCAATATCTATACATTGAGGATTAACCATTGAACCATTCAATTATTAACTAGCAATTACTAGAAAGCCAGCAAAAGCTAAAAACTTTACCTTTTCCCCAAACCGCTGGCATAAATCCAGCTCCGTAACCCATAAATCCTGCTTACTAGATCTAAATAAACTTAAACTTAATGAGTGAGCCCAAACATTAGGTTCAATTCCAAATCTCGGCTGCTTCGATCGAAGCTTTCAGATAAATATCTTTTGGGCAAAAAGATAAATCTGGCTAGCGATCGCCAGTCACCTGATATGAATTATTACTATTACTCGATCATCAATTTGGCCTTCACACATTAAATCAATGTTAAATATGCTAACTATTGTTGTCAAAATAAATCTGTCTTACAATTAGCTACCCAGAGCCAACTGGCAAACTATCCTTATCATTTATTACTATAGCCAATTATGATTGAATCTTGGGGTAAAGGCTAGAAATAATTACTAGGCCAAATGCTTTAAGTAATTAATTTTTAGCCAAGATAAACAAACTCCCTTCATTGCCACGCCCGATCCGTACATCCTGGTCGAGATAGGTTGTTTCTAGCCAACCTCTTTGGTTGGGGTTCTTGATCGCAAAATCGATCGCCCATAGTCTCTTATCTGTCTGCAACAGATCAACATATGGTTTTACTTGTTGGTAGCCTAACAACCATTGGGTACTAATCACAAATCGTTCAAAATTAACTTTAACGCGGCGATCGGCATTTTCGGCTGCGGCTGTGAAGTTTGCACAAACACTGACCAGGCCACTAAAGGGAGTCAGGCCAGTAATGCTATTTACCTCTGCCACATTATAGATTTTGCCGGCCTCAGCCCTGATGCACTGATATATTTGCCCCAACTTGAACCCAGGCAATCGATTTAGCCCCAATAGCTCGTCACTGGTGGTAAACAATAATCGCCAATCACCGCTGAGCAGGTGTGGCAATTGATTTGGGCTGGGATTAGGGTTGGCGGATTCCAGATAGGCAGTGGCCGAAAAAATTGCTTTTCTCTGGTCTTCGGTGGCTGCCAGTCCCCGATTGACATTGGCGATCGCTTTGAGTAATTCTTCTTTCTTGCCCATGGCTCAATTAGTTCTTGTAGTTCTTGGTTGTTGATCATGCTTTACTAATGTCTTAAACCAAACTATGGCAATGGCAAACTTGCGCACGACATAGATTGCCAATCCGCAAAGTAGATATTTATCTGTACTTACATATTCACTTGGCCATATTTACTGAGCCATATTTACTGGGCCATATTGACTTAGTAGGTGGAATGGAATGGTGCTAAAGCATGAGAGCTGATTTATTTTTATTTCAGCTTTTGCTTGATAAATGCCACCAACTGCTGGATTTGCTTGTGCTGGATCGCCACCTGTTGCTCCATTAGCTTGATCCGCTTATCTAATTCATCAATGTTGCGAGCGCGAGCTTCCAGGGCTTCTAGGCGGCTGGCCACAACCGCATCAACCGCCGCTGCGCCAGCGCTATCGGTTGGGGTGGCCGTAACTGACTCTGGCGGCAGTTTCTTGGACAAGTCGATCGCTTTTTTGATCCCCGCAATCAACTCCTTTGATTCAAAGGGCTTTTCAATAAAAGCAAAATATTTATCCTCAAAGGGCTCTGAGATCTTGCTAGTGACTTCTTCTTTCCGCCCAGACATCAACAATAGAGGGATGCGGCGCAGCTCACTATTCTTCTGCAAGTTTTCGTACACTTCAAACCCACTCATGCGGGGTAGCAAAAAATCGAGCAAAATCATCCAGGGCTTTTCCTTCTGGATCATTTCCAGGCCCCGAATTCCGTCTGGTGCTTCGATCACCTCAAAATTGCCCGGCGGCAACATATCTCGCACCATATTCCGAATTACGCGGCTGTCGTCGATGACTAATATTTTGTGAGCTGCCACGGCTTAAATCCTCTGAATTCCTGCTACCTTAAACCTGAGATTTGAACTTAATTGATCCTGACCGCTGCCACGATCGAGATTGTACTAGAACTTTGCGCGATCGGATTAACTATGCAATTAATTTTAGTTGCTGTGCTACCTGAAATGATGATGGAAAAAGATTAGCATCGCTTTTAATTCCATGACCAAATCTGCCCATAACTCTAGCGTAGAAGCGAGCGATTGTCATCCAGTGCATTTTTGTAATCTGGTCTTGAGCCGAAATATTAATCGGTAAAATGGCCAGACCGATTAGTTTGGCTGCCAATGGTTTCTTTCACGATTGGCGATCGCCTTTAGAATTAGCCTTTTAGCCCTTAAACTTTTGCTTAATGAAAGCAACTAGCTGACCAATTTGCTTGGTTTGAGTAGCCACATTACGCTCAAGTGCCTTAAGGCGATCGTCTAAAGCACTGGCAGATTTAAGTTTTTCTTCTAGTTGCGCAATTTTGGCCAGGGTCTCGGCATCTACTTCAACCGAGGCAGCCGCAACATTAACATCAGAGGCGATCGAAACCACCGGCAACATGCGATCTTTAGCCTTGGCTAGCTCTAGTGATAACTTGATTCCAGCTAGCAGCTCTTTTTGTTCAAAGGGTTTTTCAATGAAGGCAAAATATTTCTCTTCAAAGGGCTCAGGAATTTTGCTGGTTACTTCTTCCTTGCGCCCCGACATCAACAGCAGCGGAATACAACTGAGATCGCGGCTTTGTTGCAATCGCTCATAGACTTCATAACCACTCATGCGGGGCAACAAAAAGTCCAGCAGAATCATCCAGGGATGCTCATTTTGAATGATTTCTAGACCTTTGATGCCGTCAGGAGCTTCTAATACTTCAATGTTGCCAGGCGGAAGCATATCCCGCACCATGTTGCGAATTACCCGGCTATCATCGATCACTAAAATCTTTCGAGCTGCCACTGCTGACTAACCTATAGAACCTTGTTTATTGTGTCACTAAAATCTTGATGCATTGAAGATAAAAATTGATAACCTGGAGCGGGTTTTTGGTGCTAATTGTTTGGATTAGTTGGCTTAAGTCTAAAGCCAGTCTATTTATGGTTTTAGTTTACAACCCTTAATTTTAATTACTTTTAATATTTGGCTATAAATAGCAATCGCCAGCTTTAATGCCTATTCGCTATTTGTATAAGTTGCCGATCGGTTGGAGGACTTGAATAAATATCCAAATATCCTAAGCGCTAGCAGATTAACACAATCATTCGATTAGATGATCTTATTTGATTGGATTTGGCTGCTAGATGTTCCAATTAATTAATGCACCCCACTAATCGACTTTAAATTTAAGCTAATTTAGGTTTAGGCTGTTAGCGCCAATAAATCAACTAGATCAACTAGATATGACCACCGCTAAAAATCTTAATGCTCAACCGATCGATCGACTTCCCCCCTGGCTGCGATCAAACATTGGCAAAGCCAGCGAAATATCGACGGTGCAACAGATTGTTAAACAACGGGGTATTCATACCATCTGTGAAGAAGGGCGTTGTCCCAATCGGGCGGAATGCTATGCCCACAAAACCGCTACTTTTTTGTTGATGGGTTCCACCTGCACCCGCAGTTGTGCCTTTTGTCAGGTGGATAAGGGGCGGCCGTTGGCGCTCGATCCCCACGAGCCAGAGAAGGTGGCGGAATCAGTTGCTTTGCTTGGTTTGAATTATGTGGTGCTTACTTCGGTGGCCAGGGATGACCTGAAAGATCAGGGCGCAGGCCATTTTGTGGCGACGATCCAGGCGATCCGCGATCGCTATGCTCAGCTGAACCGTGAGATCAAAATCGAAGTGCTGACCCCCGATTTCCGTGGCGATCGCCAATGCATTGCCCAAGTAGTGGCAGCGCAGCCAGTTTGCTATAACCACAACATCGAGACAGTAAAACGGCTGCAACGGCAGGTGAGACGATCGGCGAAGTATGATCGCTCCCTCCAGGTTTTACAAACCGTCAAAGAATTAGCACCGCAGATGCTGACTAAATCTGGCCTGATGGTGGGACATGGCGAAACGGTGGCGGAAATCACTGAGACAATGGCAGATCTTTTTGCGGTCGGTTGCACGGCGATCACGATCGGCCAATATATGCGCCCCTCATTAGAGCATTTACCAGTCCAAAAATACTGGACTCCGGCGGAATTTGATCAACTTGGTGCGATCGCCACCGAGATCGGCTTCACCCATGTGCGTTCTGGCCCATTGGTGCGTAGCTCCTATCATGCGGGCGATTGGGAAGAATAATACTTATATCAAAATCAAAATATAAAAGCAGCTTGAATTGATCGTGTTTATGTTAGCTTTGCTAATTCATCTCAGCTCGATCCGTAACGCTGACTCACCAGTTAATCGGCTACTAGATCATAATTGACCCTGAGAATTCAGGGGTCAGGGTCGTGAGGCTTGTGCTTAAACAAACTCGCCCACAATCTGATCTAAAGCATTGATCAGCAGTTCATTTTCCGGCTTGGTTCTGACACAGACCCGAAAATAGCGATCGCCCAATTCCGGGAAACTATGGCAATCGCGGATTAAGATGCGAGCCTGTTGTAATAACCGATTGCGTAGTTCCAGCACCGAGTAGGCGGACTTGACTAGTAAATAATTAGCTGCTCCAGGTTGGGCAGAAAGTCCGGCAATTTGATTTAGCCCTGTGAATAGTTGCGATCGAGCCGGGGGTAACCATTGCCAGGTTTTTTGCCGATGGTTATGATCTGCCAGACTAGCGATCGCCGCTTGCTGGGCGATTAAATTCACGCTCCAGGGATCACGCCATTGTTGCCATTTAGTTAATAGCTGAGGATTAGCAATCCCATAGCCAATGCGCAGTCCTGGCAGGGCATAGAACTTAGTCAGCGATCGCAAAATTACTAGATTAGGATAATTTTTGACCTGGTCAAGCAAACTCTGGGATTCATGATCCGGCAGAAAATCCATAAACGCTTCATCGATCGCCACTAATTTATATCGGGGCAAAATCTCCAGGAGGCGATCGCGTGAATACATCTCGCCACTGGGGTTGTGGGGATTATTCAGCAGCAAACCAAGATTGCCATGATGATCCGACTGATTTAAATTAGCCGCAGCGATCAAATCATTCAAACTAGAAACTTTTTCAACCTCAGCCCCGGCCGATCGCAACGCCCGCAAATAATCACCGAAGGCAGGCACAATCAACTGCACCTGACTGACCGTTTCCGCAAACTCCCGCCCCAACCAGGTAATCAATTCCGCTGCGCCATTACCGGGCATAATCCAGTCGGGCTCAATGTGGTGATCATTGGCGATCGCCTGCCGCAGTTCTTTGTAAGCGGGATCGGGATAACGCCGGATTAAATCAACTATTTCCGGCGATCGCAACATTTCAATCACCTTCTCCGGACAGCCCAGCGGATTAATGCTAGCCGAAAAGTCCAGGATTGAGCCGCGATCGCAGCCAGCCACCGTAGCCGCCCAATCCAAATTGCCACCATGACGCGGTACAAACTTGTTAGCTCGATCGATCGGCATCAGTAAAACATCCAGATCACTCGAAAATGTCTATAGATAAGGGCTTCATCCCCCTAGTCCACATAGGTGTCCACAACAGGTTAAGATGAAAAAAGGGCGTAGAGTCACCTACACCCACACATACATTTGCAATTCTCTGAACAGTTATTGCATCAAGCCTACTTTTTCTTGTGCTTGGCCTTAAAGCTTTTGTCGTTGATCAACGGAGCAACTTGCTCCTTGAAAGACTTACCGGCAGAGAAAGCAGGAACGGCAGTAGCCGGAATTTGCATCTTCTCGCTAGTTTTGGGGTTGCGGCCCTCACGAGCCTCGCGCATCCGAGCCTCAAAGGAACCAAAACCCACTAGCGTTACTTTTTCGTCTTTTGCCACAGCCTCAGTAACCACCTTCAGAGTTGCGGTTAGCACCTCATCAGCGGTTTTCTTGTTAACATTGGCTTCTTTGGCAATCGCATCAACCAATTCACCTTTATTCATAGACCGTTATCTCAGTTACTTGAGTTCAATACAGTGTTCAACTTTGTGATTGTGCCCACCCAGACTTGTTGATTACTCAGATTGACAGCATAAGTTAAGTATTTAGCGCCAATTAGCAATCACTGGTTTCAGTTTGCCTGAGGCAGGACTTAGTTAAATAATTTAGCCGCACTATTAATACAGCTTAATCTTGAGCATAGGATGAAACTCCCATTGGCTCTAATTTTCACTGCTGTATTCTAATAGCAACTTACCATCTGTGTATAGTCAAAACATAGATAAAACCTTTAATTTAAAAAGATCGTAGCCATTTTTTGGACTCCGATAAAAGATTTTTAGCAAAATTTAAACGATTTAAAAGTAATGACAGAACTTGCTTGGTCTCGATCGCTTGGGGTTGAAGTCCTATCCTAGAGAAGGGTAGAGCTGATTTGAGTTATTAAATCAAATTCATTTTTAGGGTGATTTTGTAATTTTTGATTGAATTACCGATCGTTGAAATAAAAAATTTGCAATTTAACAAATATTCACATTCAAGTTGCATACTAAATCAAGGTTTGGGTCTTTTTGATCGATTTCGATCGCTACTGATTCTGGTTATGTGTAGCATCAACCCAACCCAAACTAAGATCATATTGCTGAGATTTGAGCTACTCATGTAGGCTGGATTTAATAATTAAACCAACTTTGCGCTAACTATTTTAAGTATTGGCGTGCCTATGGTGATGTGGGGATGAAGATTTTACTAGTTTTGAATTTATGAATGCATTAATTGATGAAGTTAGAGAGAGCCTACTGGATCTGGTGGGCGAGCTAGTTAAGGTGATGCCTGCGGTTTTGGTGGCGATCGCTGTATTGGCACTGACTGCCTATGGGGTGCGACCAATCACCAGGCTAACTGAGGCTGCTGCCCAGCGCATGATTGAGAATATTTCATTGCGGTTGTTATTTATGCAACTAGCTTCGATTACAACCTGGATCATAGGGATTGTGGTGGCGGCGGTGATTGCTTTCCCTGATCTGCGCATTGGCGACATTATTGCTTTTCTGGGGTTAGGTTCAGTTGCGGTTGGTTTTGCCTTCCAGGATATTTTCAAGAATTTTCTAGCTGGGATTATTTTGCTGGTCAATGAACCCTTTGAAATTAACGATCAAATTGTGGTGGATGGTTATGAGGGCACGATCGAGAATATTACAATTCGCTCTACGCGGCTGCGTACCTATCAGGGTGAACAGGTGATCATCCCCAATTCGGTGGTGTTTACCAATTCGGTGCAAGTAAATACCGATCGGCCATATTTGCGTACTGACCTGGCGATCGGCCTGGACTATAACACTAACCTGGCGGAAGCAAGAGAGGTGCTGTTAAATGCGATCAAGCAGGCAGAGGGGGTATTAGAAGTACCTGCCCCGATTGTTGATGTGGTTAGCTTTGGGGCTAGTTCGATCGATTTTGTGGTGCGCTATTGGACTGCGCCGCAAAAGGCAGAAGTTAATAAGGCTCAATCGAACGTGATGATCGCGCTGAAGGCGGCCTGTGATGAGGTTGATTACAATATCCCCTACCCGATCCGCACGCTTTATTTCTTTGACCAGGATCGTTATAACGACCACTATGCGATTGATAAATCTAGTGATGCAGCGGCAAGTTAGTTATTAAGTAAATATTTGGGTAAGTTAAGGCCGTAATGCTAACAAAAGCCCAGATATTTAGCCTGCATCTTGCGGAGAGGATGGTTGATTAATCATGACTGCTAACTCTTCTGGTCAATTTAAACGCCTCCCCTATGCGCATCTTTTGCTGTTGGTTGCTTTTTTTGTGGCGATCGGTTTTCTAGGTGCTGTTCCTACTCACCAAATATTTTATACAGAATCTGCTGAAGGATTAGTATTTACCATCTTTGCCTACTTGCTTCTAACGGCTATTGGATCTGTTGTAGGCAACTTTGCTAGATTAAATGAGAATGATACAAATGATACAGGTGATGTCATTGCATTTACAGGGTTTGTAATTGGGGAAATTATTTTTATAGTTTTAATTAGTATTAACCATCTCTTATCAGATTATCTTAATCCCCATTTGGCGAAATATAACCAGTATTTCCCCTTTGAAGGTCTAGAGTTTGCTTTATTTGCAGGTTTACTATTTACCTATATTTGTTCAAGCTCTTTTACCATTACAGCGGCCAATCATATATCAAAAGCTGGTATTGCCTCACTACTTTTGTTTGATGCAACATTAGTTATATTAACTCCATCATATTTGTCGGGAGCTGCTGTTGTTGGCCTAATGGTTTTATTTTATTTAAGCCGTTTTTTGTTTAGGTTTACAATCAGATTCATCAGCAATAGTTTTACTGAAAACTCTTATCAAAACTATGCTGCGACCTTATTCATTATTTACACGATCGCCTTCGGCCTCGGCACAGGCGTACTGATCAAACAAGGCCAGATCAACATGTTCAGCGCCGTTTCCGTATTTGGCATCGGTGGAATTTTATTAATTGCGATCGTCCATGACATCAATCGCCGCATCCGGTCACACGCGATCGCCAGATAAAGATAAACCCACCATTTAAGCTCAAAACCCGCAATAGAGCTTGAGAACGCAAGAAAACCACATCAACAAACCAAAAGTCATCGATCGCTAACATTCAAAGCTTAAATCAAACCTGAATAATCTTCAGCCAAAGCCACATCAACCGCTAAGATCTGAATGCGGATTCCGCCTGGAAAACTTGCGATCCAACCAGGCGATCGCAACCTGTCCTCATTGAGAAAAAAGGAAACAGCAAAAGTGAGCAAGAGCACCGAAATTACAGCGATCGTTGCCAGAGAAATCCTGGATTCGCGCGGTAGACCCACCATTGAGGCAGAAGTACATCTAGCTGGCGGGGCGATCGGCCTAGCCCAAGTGCCCAGCGGTGCCTCCACTGGCAGCTTTGAAGCCCACGAACTGCGCGATGACGAAAAGAGTCGCTATGGCGGTAAAGGCGTACTCAAAGCGGTGCGGAATGTCAGCGAAAAGATTGTGCCCCTCCTGACCGGTATGGATGCCCTCAATCAGGATCAGATCGACATGGCGATGATCGAGCGGGATGGATCGGCCAACAAGTCTAACCTTGGTGCAAATGCGATTCTGGGGGTTTCGCTGGCCACCGCCAAAGCTGCCGCCAATGCCTTAAATTTGCCCCTCTATCGCTATTTGGGTAGCCCCACGTCTAACATTCTGCCCGTGCCGATGATGAACGTGCTCAATGGCGGAGCCCATGCCGACAATAATGTCGATATTCAAGAATTTATGATCGTGCCCGTGGGTGCGCCCAGCTTCAAGGAAGCGCTTCGCTATGGTGCAGAAGTGTTTGCCACGCTCAAAAAAGTGCTGCACGATAAAAACTTGAATACCAGCGTTGGCGATGAAGGTGGATTTGCGCCTAATCTGGAATCGAACCAGGCGGCCTTGGATTTGTTAGTGGATGCGATCGCCAAAGCAGGCTATAAACCCGGCGAGCAGATTGCCCTGGCGCTGGATGTGGCCTCCAATGAACTTTATACCGATGGGGATTATAGTTTTGATGGCAAGAGTCATACTGCCTCCGAGGCGATCGCCTACTATGAGAAACTAATCGGCCAATATCCCATCGTTTCGATCGAAGATGGCCTAGAGGAAGAAGACTGGGCTAACTGGCAACTGCTCACCCAAAAGCTGGGTTCAATTCAACTGGTGGGTGATGATTTGTTTGTGACCAATCAAAAACGACTCGATCGCGGCATTCTGGAAAATTGCGCCAATTCGATTTTGATCAAGCTGAATCAGATCGGTAGTATTACTGAAACCCTGGAAACGATCAACACTGCTACCCGTAATGGCTATTCATCGGTGATTTCCCATCGATCGGGTGAAACCGAAGACACCACGATCGCCGATCTGTCGGTTGCGACCCGCGCTGGCCAAATCAAAACCGGTTCGCTCTGCCGCAGTGAGCGGGTGGCCAAGTACAATCGTTTGCTCAGAATCGAGTCGGAACTGGGCGATCGGGCGGTTTATGCGGGCTCGATCGGCATGGGGCCAAAGGTGAAATAGGCAAATTTCTGATCATGGGATGATGGGATGGGGTAAGGATTTAAAGAATTAAAGCTTTAAGCTAGGCTTATTGCTTAGCTCTCCTTACTTCACCACTCGAACCGATATGCATTCCTGCTATTTTCCTGCTATCTCCGTGGTATCAACATCTATAGCTAACTAACCAGATCCAGAGTTTGGCTTGTTTCTTTTCCACAAATGACCACATCTGATCAAGCTGGAGCGTTAAGTTAAGCGCCCCTTTTTTTGTCCTTCACTTGTTGAGGCACATGGATATTTTTTTTTGATTAACATGTTTCTTCTCGCAATTGGCTACAAATTGCCTACCGCAATGCTTGCACTTGTAGTTCTGTTTGCCATTATGGATTCTGCCATTTTTGACTATTTGCGATCGCCCTAATAATTTTGGATGTAGTTGTAAGTATATTGATTGGCATAGCCACGATCGGCCGCCGAGTAGCCATAATCGATTCCGGCTTCCTTATCAAACACCCATTCCACCACTTCACCATCGGAGCCCATTGTTTTGGCAGGCAGGTCATTATAAACAATCGTAACCGCACCAGCATTACCAGCCCGCACCACAATATCGGTATCCGCTGACCAGGCTTGAACTGCGCCTTCAGGCATCACGCCTTCATAGACGGTTGAGCCATCGGCAACCACCCGAATCCACGATTGGCCATTCATCTGCAAGCCCACATTAACCGGCTTATTACCGTTGAAGTCAAACTGAGAGGCAACCGCCACCTGATCAATCCATTGATTGAGGCCTCCGCTAGAATTTGTATTGCTGGGGTTGCCAGGACTGGTGGTATTAGCACTGGCGATCGCTTGCTCTTGAGCGGGTGTTACTTGTGGCGAATCAACCTCAGTTTGAGACTGTGTGTCTAAGGTATCTGAGGTGGTGTCTAGGGTGTCTGAGTTAGCAGTATTATTGGCCGAATTGGATTGTGAACCTGGCCGGGATTGTTCTAATTGCTGTACTGATTCTGGCTGACTGGTCGGTTCAGTAGGTTTAGTAGGTTCAGTAGGTTCAGTAATTGCCTCAGGTTCTCGCCCCGCCTCAGTCGGATCCGCTGGATCAATCTGGGCGATCTCATTGATGTTTGTATTACTGTCATCAATCCTGGCCGTGCGTGCTGGATTTAGTACAACTGCAAGGGTGCTAATTGCAGCAGTAATTACGGCAATATATAAGCCATAGAGGTGAAGGGGACGAAGTTCTGCGGTCGAAGACTTGGTTAATTCGATCGAGTTGAGCGGCTCACGATTCACCGGAAATTCTTCCGCCAAGCCATTTAAGCCAACTGCACTACCATACTTACGAATAAAACCCTGTACATAAATAGGCTCAGGCAGCGAAGACAAGTTCCCTTCCTCGATCGCCTTGAGGTGACGTTCTGAGATCAGGGTTTGCGAAGTAACTTGAGTCAGGGGGATAGACTGTTCCTCACGCTGACGCTTAAGTTGTTCTCCGATCTCAGCTAATTTAACTAGTTGGTCACTGTTACTACTCACGGTTACCCAAATATCACTTCTACTACTATGTGCTTGACGTACTGGTATTAGTTTTAGTTCTCTGTTGCCACCAATCAAGGGAAAAGCTTGATCTTCGCTTGATCTTCAGAGCTAACCTACTTACTGAACCAATACTTACTTTGCATAATGATCACTAAAATCCTATCGCCACACAACTATTTACACTATCAAAACATGAACTGCAAAGCGGTAGCTATGGTTTCAATTTGACAAGATTCAAGCGGTTGAATTTAGTTGCGATAACTTTGCCAGATCTTGGACTAAATCATTTGTTCTATGGCGATCGAGTTAGCAATTTAACTAGAACCTTAACAACCAATCGTTATAGCCACCAAGCTAACACAACCTAATCAACGGAGAGATTTATAAGCTGCTTGGCAACAAGTCATTTTGCCCTAATCACTCAGCAAGCAACTTGGTTCAGAACCTAACTGATTTGACTATTTCATTGTGCCTAATACTTTTTGTTGTCTGCGTCCAGGGATTTTTAAATTAAATCCTAACGTGCAGATCGGCTTAGGCTGAATCACGATCCAATCGCCTACCCCTAGTTAAGAGCTTAAGACAATATTGACTAGATGCCAATACTTGATTTTTATGAATTCATAAATTAGATGCAATCTATCTAAGGTCTTATTCTTGTAAGTGAAATTACTTAAGCAATAAGTGCCATATTATGCATGTCTCAGGTGATCTCAAGCATGACGATCGCCATAAGCTAGTCATATATCAGTTTGCAGCTTGATGGCAATCATACTTAGTAATGCGATCGGGTCGTAATCAGCGGAAACCTCAGATCTTTTAATTAATCCAGTTAGCTTAGATTAGCGATTCCTATGGCATTTGGGGAACAATCGCCCATCCCCCCTCTCTAGCTATCTTCCAGCTTTTGCAAATCAGGATCAGCATTGTCGATCGCTGGCACTCTGGGCAAAGCCGCCACGATCGCATCCATCACCTTATTCACTGGAATTAATTCCAATCCGTAATTTTGAGTGGTTTGGGTGTTGGGAATGATCGCCTTTTTGAAGCCCAATTTAGCCGCCTCTTTGAGCCTGATTTCTAGTTGTGATACTGCCCTGACCTGCCCCCCCAAACCCACCTCGCCAATTAATACGGTGCGGGGATCGACAATCCGATCGCGGAAACTAGCCGCCACAGCGATCGCTACGCCCAGATCAGCGGCAGGCTCCGCCACATTCAGACCACCGGCTGAAGCCACATAGGCATCTAGCTTAGAAAGGGGAATGCCGATTCTTTTCTCTAAGACGGCCAGAATTTGTAAAAAGCGATTGTTCTCAATGCCCGTGGTGGTACGACGAGGCGAGCTATAACTGGTGGGGCTAACCAGTGATTGTAATTCGACTACCAGCGGCCTGGTTCCTTCACAGGCAACGATCGTAGCAGTGCCAGGGGCAGGTTCTTCCCGATTACCCAAAAACAACTCCGATGGGTTCTCTACTTCCAATAAACCCCGTTCCGCCATTTCAAATACGCCAATTTCCTGGGCAGCGCCAAAACGATTCTTTACCGATCGCAATAATCTATGGCTGGCAAAGCGATCGCCTTCAAAATAGAGCACAGTATCGACTAAATGCTCTAGTACCTTTGGGCCAGCGATCGCCCCTTCTTTGGTCACGTGCCCCACAATAAACAGATTAATATTCTCGCGCTTGGCCACCCGCATCAAAGCCGAAGTACATTCGCGTACCTGTGCCACTGATCCCGGTGCGGAAGTAAGGCTGGCAAAATAGAGTGCCTGAATACTATCTACGATCGCCACGGTCGGCCTAATTGCATATAGCTCCTGGACAATGCTTTCCAGGTCAGTTTCGGGGATCAAATACAAATTATCGGCAGCCTGGGGATCCAGCCCCAAACGTTGCGATCGCAGTTTCACCTGTTGCGCCGACTCTTCTGCACAGACATACAAAACCGGTTCCTTGGCGATCAACTGCTGTGCCATTCCCAACAGCAAGGTACTTTTGCCGATGCCTGGTTCACCGCCAATTAATACCAGCGATCCCGGCACAATTCCGCCACCCAATACCCGATCGAGTTCGCCATAGCCCGATCCCAGTCGTTGCTGGTTATCATCGCCTATTTGCAGCAGGGTCAATGATTTACGCGGTTTGGGTTGAAAGTTTTTGCCAGCTTTTTGTTTACTGGTTGGCAATTTGGCTAAGCGGTTAGTACCAGTAGTTGCTACTTCCACCACCTGTTCTTGCAATGATTCCCAGGTGCCACAATCGGGACAACGGCCATACATCTGGGCGTATTCCGAACCACAGCTATTGCAAACATATTTGGATTTGGACTTGGCCATAGGTTCTTACTTGCTCTTAGTCGCTAAATGTAGGGGATCGCTGGTTATGCCTGGCAATGAGAAATAGCCCGATCGCTAAACTATTATTGCCCAGCTATTTAATGTTTAGGAGGTTGCAGATGGTCGGGATGATTATAACGATCAAGCGATGGGCAAACTGGGCTCAGACATATGTTTAACCTTATTAACAGTATTTTTATCTCTGGATAATGCGATATGCGATGACTAATTTTAGGGGCAAATTTTTTGATCTCAGAGGAAAACTAATCGGGCTAAAGACAGTTTAAACAGCGATCGCCAGAATTTGTCTAGAATTAGGTACGATTAAAACAATAATTTAGCGATGTCACTTATTAATAATGCTCTTGAATATGCTTGCAAACGAGATATAGCTCGCTTGATCGATCAGCAATTGCACTTAAGTGATTGCCATTCTTGATCACAAGGTTCTTAAAAGCTGGACTAAGCTATGGCAAGCGATCGCCATTGAGCCAAAGAGATGATCCCGATATTTAGGGGATAAATGTTTTAAACGATGGACAAAGAATTTTTAGCGCGATCGGCGGATCTAGTTGCGCCTGATTTATTGGGCTATACATTGGTTCGCAAGATCGGTGGGGTTGAGTATCGCGGTTTGATTGTGGAAACTGAAGCCTATACTGCAGATGATCCGGCCTGTCATGGTTATCGCCGCAAAACCCCTCGGAATCAGGCGATCTTTGGTAAACCTGGCTCCGTCTATGTTTACTTGATCTATGGCATGTACCATTGCCTTAATATTGTCACGGATGTGGAGGATGTTTGCAGTGCAGTGCTAATTCGCGCTCTAGCACTCGACAAAATTCCGGCTTGGGTAACACTGGGGAAAAAAGAAAAACCCGATCGGGTGGCGGCTGGCCCTGGCAAGCTGTGTCGCGCTTTGCAAATCGATCGCCAATTGGATGGCATTATGCTCAAACCTGGGGCTGGGCTGTGGCTAGAACCTGCTAGCGATCGACTTAAACCTGCTGAAATCTATCAAACCACCAGGATCGGCATTACTCAGGGTGCAGAAATCCCCTGGCGTTGGTATATCAAGGAGCATCCAGCGGTATCAAAAAAATAGAAATTTGCAGTTAGCTATAGTTTGAACTGGTCACAGGCGGAATAAGCCAAATTGTTAGCGGTATAGAAGTCAGAATTTTTAGTTGTTTAGTGAATGACTCTTGGTTCTGTCTCGATCCTATGTCTAAGAATAATTACATGTGAATGATTACATGTGTAGGACTGCGGACAAATTTAATTAGAAAAGTTAGGTAGATAAAACATTAAAGCCCCGATCGCATGAATCAGTGGCGATCTCGGCATGATATGTTGCCATTAATTGAAATTTATCCCATTAATACTTCAGCAACCGTCTACCGTATGGGAATCGACAAAAGCTGAACTTAACTACCCAGATTTGCAAAATCAGAGCAAGCAATAAGGAGCCAAAATGGTCAAAGCATATGCAGCCCACCAAGCCGGAGCCAAACTCGAACCCTTTGAATATGAACCCGGTGAGTTGGGCGAAGAGCTAGTCGAGATCGAAGTTGAATATTGCGGCATCTGTCATAGCGATCTAAGTATGCTGGATAACGAATGGGGCATGACCCAATATCCATTTGTGCCAGGTCACGAGGTAGTCGGCAAAGTCGCCGCGATCGGCAGTCGGGTCAAGAAGCACAAGGTGGGCGATCGGGTTGGCCTGGGTTGGTATTCTAATTCCTGTATGGCCTGTGAGTGGTGCTTGGGTGGCGATCAAAATCTTTGTCTCACTGCCGAAGGCACGATCGTAGGTCGGCCAGGTGGCTTTGCCGATCGGGTGCGGGCTCATTGGACTTGGGCAACGGCAATTCCCGAAGCAGTTGATCCTACCAAAGCAGGCCCCCTATTCTGTGGTGGTATCACTGTGTTTAATCCAATTATCCAATTGGGGATCAAATCTACCGACAAGGTGGGTGTGATTGGGATTGGTGGTTTGGGGCATATGGCGATCCGATTCCTCCATGCCTGGGGCTGTGAGGTGACCGCTTTTTCCGGTAGCCCAGACAAAGAACAAGAGGCACGCGATTTGGGCGCTGACCATTTTGTCAATTCCCGTGATCCCGAAGCGATCGCCGCCGTCAAAAATAGCTACGATTTTATTCTGTCCACTGCTAATGCCAACCTCGATTGGGATGCCTACATTGCGGCGTTGCGACCCAAGGGGAAATTGCATTTTGTGGGGGTAACGCCCAATCCAGTCTCTAGCCAGGTCTTTCCGCTGATTGCTGGCCAAAAGTCAATTACCGCCAGTCCCTTAGGCAGTCCTACCACCACGGCTAAAATGATTGAGTTTTGCGCCCAACATGGCATCGAGCCAGTGGTGGAAATGTTTGATTTTGCACAGATCAATGAAGCGATCGATCACCTGCGCAGTGGCAAGGCTCGTTATCGGATTGTGTTAAAGCATTAGTTAGTTTGGTTAGTTACCAGTTACCAGTTGCCGGACTACCGATCGATTATCTTGATCAAATAGCCATAACTAGCATGAGCAATTAATATGGCGATCGCCCTGTTCTAAATTGGAGTTGGGCGATTTAATTTTTGCCACACAACAATCATCGATCGCCACATCTCAAGTTAAATGTAATATAGACATGCTAGAGCAAGGCTAGATCAGGTAAAGCAGTTTTGAAAGGCTCTACTAAAGTCGTGCCTATTTCTTCGAGACTTCAATAGAGTAAGAACTTCGATCGAGAATTAATTTAATTAATGTCAATGCAGCCAAAAATAATTATCCACGGTGGGGCAGGCAATTCCGCCGAGGGGAAAGGCGGTTTAGAACCAGCCAGTCAATCCCTGCGCCAGATTGTCGATACGGTCTATCAATCGCTTCTGGGGGGAGCCAGCGCGATCGAAGGCGTGGTGCAAGCCTGTAAGCTCTTGGAAGACGAACCCAGATTCAATGCGGGCACTGGCTCGGTGTTGCAATCAGATGGCCAAATTCGGATGAGCGCTTCTTTGATGGTGGGCGATCGCCAGAGTTTTAGTGGTGTGATCAATACCGCCAGGGTCAAAAATCCAATCGAGCTGGCCGCATATTTACAAACCTCCGACGATCGGGTGCTGTCTGACTATGGCGCGGCGGAACTGCTGCGGGAATTAAACATGCCGATTTATAACCCACTCACCGACAAGCGTCTCAACGAGTGGATCGAGGAGCGTAAAACTAATTTCACCCGTAAGATGGCGGAAGTGGCAATGGGTACGATCGGCGCGGTGGTGCTCGACCAAAATGGTAATCTCTGTGCGGGGACTTCCACGGGCGGCAGAGGCTTTGAGCGAATTGGCCGGGTTAGTGATTCCGCCATGCCAGCGGGGAACTATGCCACCAGCTCCGCAGCAGTCAGTTGCACTGGTGTGGGTGAAGATATTATCGATGAGGGCCTGGCCACCAGGATTGTAGTGCGGGTTACTGATGGTATGTCTCTAGACCAGGCAGTGGACAAATCATTTACAGAAGCAAGAACCAGAAACCGCGATTTCGGCGCGATCTGCATTGATGCCACTGGTGCGATCGTCTGGGATAAGACCTGTAAGTATTTATTTTCGGCCTACCATGATGGTACACAAATTGGTGACACGCTCTTAGCTTATTAGCTTAAGCTGCTGAGATGTGCTTAGTTAAACCTACTTGAATTATGAAATTATGAGGACTAGTGTTTTTTAGTTTTGTGGCAGTAAGAATTAGCCGAGCGATCGAAAATCAGTCCCTTGTGGCCAAATATGATTACATTTACAGGACTGCCCTTTATTGATTAGCTTCGCTGTAAGCTGTTATAGAGCGCGATCGGCTCGACAGACAAGGTCAAAGAAAGATTTGCCCAAACTGCCAAATTACCCAAACAACATGGGAAGATGGAGCTAGGCTTAACACAACTGACAAACACTCGCTTATGAAAGACGCAATAATTATTGGCGCTGGGTTATCAGGGCTGGTGTGCGGTCAGCAGTTACGCAATGCTGGGCTGGATGTGGCGATCGTGGAAAAATCTGCCGGGGTGGGCGGCAGGATGGCCACCAGACGATTGCAAGGCACTTGGGTCGATCATGGGGCGCAGTATTTGACCGTGCGGGATGATGGGTTTGGCCGCTTCATTGACAAGCTTCAGGAGAAAAATGTTGTACAGCCCTGGACACGCATCATCCATAAATTAACTCCAGAGGGTTTACAGCCTCCTGCCCCTGATGAAATGTATCCACGCTATGCCTGCCCCAAGGGCATGACCGCGATCGCTAAGTTTTTAGCAGCCGAGCAGCAAATAGCACTCAGCACCAGGGTCAATGCGGTTAACTATCACGATCGCGCCTGGCACTTGATTACTGATAACCAGGAACCGATCGTGACTAAGTCGGTTGTTTGTACAGTTCCAGCCCCACAAATGCTGCCAATTTTTGAGCCAGTTCTGGCGGCTGCCCCCAGTTTTGTGAAAGCTTTGCAGTCAATTCGATTTGCGCCCTGTTTGTCGTTGATGGCAGGCTATGCTGATTCAGAGTCAATCCCCACCGCGTGGCAGGCGATTAGGGTAATTGATGATCCAATTTTGAGCTGGATTGCGATCGATAGTAGTAAGCACCCTGATCAAGCCAAGCAACCTGTATTTGTGCTACAAAGCACGGCCGAGTTTGCCAGACAATCGCTAGAAGAAAGCAACTTAGAACTGGCAGGTAAACCCCTTTTACAACAAGCTGGCAAATTACTGGCCAAATGGATCGCCGAGCCTAAATGGTGGCAGGTGCATCGCTGGCGGTATGCGTTTGCCGAGGAAGCCTTGGGGGTTGCTTGCCTGAGCACTGCGGAGCCACTACCGCTGGTTTGTGCTGGTGATTGGTGTGCTGGACAAAATGTGGAGGGGGCTTATCAATCTGGCTTGGCGGCGGCGGATTCTTTGCTGGAGTTAATTAGTTGATGGTTGTTTAATGATCTAGCTTTGTGGTGGCTGATGTTATTGCCAAAAGACTTTTTTGAATAGATAACTAACTTTTGGCGTGGAGAAATTGAGCTATTTCTCTGTCGATATTCTCAACATTCAATATCTCATTTCAATATATTTGTATATATCGATCGAAACGACCTCAGTTAGTGAATGCCTTTAGGTGAACTGGTTTGCTTAAAGATATTCTTCACCTTGGTCGATCGATCGCCAGCCAAGCTAATCCCCAGGTTTTGAATCACCTGATCTTTGCGTGCCCGTTCTAATTCGGATAGCTCGTTGTAGTTGACCCAATGGATGCAATCCACCGGACAGGTATCGATCGCCTCTTGAACTAGCGGTTCCGTGTCTCCATCCTGACTCACTACCCTGGCGCGGCCATAGCTCTCTTCTAGGAAAAAAGTATTTCCGGCCACATGGGCGCAATGACCACAACCAATGCAGGTAGTCTCATCCACATAAACTGCATTTTGCCGCAGCGCCCCGCCCAACTCTGGCTCTAGCCCAGTTAGATCGGGATCAACCTCACGCAGGCTACCACCTAACTCTGGCTCCATGCCATTTTTAGCGATCAGATCAGCGATTGCCTGTTCAGCATTTTCGTTTAAAGCCATAGGACAAAAAATTAGCTAGTGCTAGCGGCAATATGAATTATAGATTTATGGTAATTAATTTAGGTTAATTAACCATTCCAGCGTTGCAATACCAAACGCACCGAACCATCTTCGGCCTTGGTTTGTTCCGCCAGGGCAAAGCCTTGCTTTTGCGATTCGGACATTACCGTTTGCACTGCATATTGATGAGACAGCTTGTTCAAAAAGCTTTCCACCGTCCAGGGCTGCTTCCAGAATTGTAGATCGGCAACCAGTTCGTATTCAATTCCGTTCCAACGGAAACCAATATCATAGCCATTTTCTTGAGCGATCGCCAAGTCAGCAACGGTAGACTCACCATTGTGTCCGCGTAAATCATAGTTACCGCCGGACTTCCAATCTAAGCCTAATTCGGACAAGGCTGCTTGCAGGGGCTCAAGGCTACGAATTTGGGTCTTAATTTGGCTAAAATGCGACATATGTCCCTATCTACTACTCCAGTTAGTTTTTTAATTTGAAATTTTAAAATTTAGTTTAAAGTCAAGCAAAGACTAATTTAGTTGATCCGGTTCACAAATTGGGGAGAAGAAGAACTAATCAGAACGATCGGCTCAAGTAGTCGGATGATTTTGCCCCATATTAATCTATGTTTACTTAGGCAGTAGTATCCACTTACATAATCTTAACAGTTTAATCAAGTTAATCAAGGCTGGCGCTACCGCTAATCCTAAGTAACTATAATAAGTAACTGTAAATGGTTAGCATTAGTCACTTGCTATGATCCTGCTAATGTGGCATTACCATTGGCTAAAACTACCGGGTTCGCCTGCAGTGGCCAAACGATCGCCGACCATCTCATATTGAGAATTATGCTGTGCAGTGGTTTGAGCACAGGCCTGATTAGTAGCAAAGTGCTCTGAAGTGAGTTCACAACTGACCACCTTTCCTAATTTGGCTTCGATCGCCGCTGTCACTTCCGCACAACTGGAGCCAACAATGCCGGTCACTTTTTCTTCGACCCGACCATCGGCATGGATAATGAATTCTAGTGTTTCCATTTACCCTCGTAGGTTAAACCTTATATAGTTTTGCCTGATTTTTCGCTATGAGTCAATCTAGGCAGTTAGTTAAGCAAAAGTTGTGAAAACGTAATGTTTGACGGGAATAGACACAACACAATCAAATCGAAAATTTACAAATATACATAATGCCATAGAGACAAATCTATCGATCGAAATAGGTGTAAGCAACTATTAAAGCAGTCTTGAGCAGTATGAGTGAACAAAAACTGGATCGAAAGTTAGTTTTAGGCATGATGAGTGGCACCTCAGTTGATGGGATCGATGCCGCCCTGGTGGAAGTTACCTGCTTCGATCGCTTTGATCAGGTTGTCAATCCAATTCAGATTAACCTCAAGGCAGCGGCAACTTTTGCCTACAGTGCCGATCTGCGTGCGGAAATTCTGGCGGTATGTGCGGGAGCACCGCGATCGTTGGCGCAAATTTGTGTCCTGGATGATGCGATCGCCCATGCCTTTGCTAATGCTGCCCAGGACTTAATCCAACAGCAGGCGATCGATGTGGGGCTAGCTCAACCGCTGCAACCAGACTTGATTGCTTCCCACGGTCAGACTGTCTATCATCGTCCGCCCAGCCCTAATTTAAGTCTCGATCGCCAACCGCTAGAGCATCACCAGAATAATGCCAGCAAATTCAATCATGGGTTGGGCTACACAGTTCAACTGGGGCGAGGCAGCGTGATTGCCCATCAAACTGGTATTCCCACCGCCAGTGATTTCCGCACCGCTGATATTAATCTTGGTGGCCAGGGTGCGCCATTAGCACCAATTCTCGATTGGTTATTACTTTCCCACCAGCAGTTAAATCGGGTCTGTCAAAACATTGGCGGCATTGGCAATCTTACTTTTCTGGCCGCTGGCGGCGATCGCAACGCAGTTACCGGTTGGGATAATGCGCCAGGTAATGTCTTGATCGACATGGCCACCCAACAGCTTTTTGGTCAACCTTTCGATCGGGATGGTCACCTGGCCAGCCAAGGCTCACCTAACCAATCCCTGGTGGAAGTATGGCTAGAGCATGAGTTTTTTACCACCCCACCGCCCAAATCAACGGGACGGGAATTATTCAGTCCGGCCTATTTACAAGCGCTGATCCAACATTGCGATCGGCTTCAGCTTTCCGGTCATGACGTTTTGGCCACCCTGACTGAATTTACCGCCAGAGCGATCGTTAATAGCTATGATCAATTCCTGCCCTGCCGACCGGATGAGGTGTTGGTATGTGGCGGGGGCAGTCGCAATCGTTATTTAATGGGGCGGTTAAGTGATTTACTGGCACCCAATGTTTTTGTGACCACCACAGATGCTTGCGGCGTGGATGCGGACTTCAAGGAGGCGATCGCCTTTGCGGTGTTGGGATTTCTGTGCTTGCACGATCTACCGGGTAATTTACCTTCGGTTACTGGCGCGCGGGCAGAGGCTATTTTGGGGCGGATCGACCTGCCTTTACCGGCATGATCCGGCATGATTAATAAAGTTAATTAGGTTAAGTCCGGGTTGGCGATCGATATATCGATATAAAATAAATAATAATCTCAACAATTAATATTGATGTTTATTCTATCCTGACGTACTAATGCATATAGCGCAGTCACAGCAAGCCAAACACCATATGCATATGATTTGAATGGCTTAGACTTAAGAAATCTTTAGAAGATTTTAGGAAGTCGGGGATTTTTAGCTTCCGGTAGCTGTTTCCGCCAGGTTTAATAATACTGCGCCAAGTTTCTGGATGTTGGGATCGCACTCTGAACCTAGCTCGTGGCGATCGGCTAAATATTCCGGTGCATTGTAAGCAAGCCAAACTTTACCTTCCGCATCCTGCCAAATTAGCGCTTTTAGCGGCAGATCAATGCCAATTGTGGGATTGCACTGCATCAAAGGCGTGCCAACTTTGGGGTTTCCAAATATAATTACTTCTGTAGGTCGGAGATCCAGTTCCACGCTGGTCGCTCCAGCACCATGATCAATCCTGGTAAACACTGTAATGCCGCGATTGCGGAGTAAATCCTCTAGGCGATCGCCAGTTTCCGCGACGCTGTGGATACTCTCAACTCGTACCAAGCCGTCATCGAATCTCTCTTCTGCTTTGGTCATGGGTATGTTTAGGGAGGAAATAACAATAAAGCTGAGGAAATAAGTTAGACCAAGTAACAGGTTAAATCGGCCTTTTGCCCTACCTATGATGCTTATATTGCTTGATTTACTAATGCTTGATTTACTAATTAAGAACATAAAGATTGCCTCACCGGATCGATCGCCTAAGTCCAGATTCTACATGTACTTGCTTCTGGATTCACAAAAAAATCCACCAACTAAATCGGTGTAGATTATGCCTGTTTTTAGCACAAATCCGGTGTAGATTGATCGCCACCCATAGCAACATTCCTAACCAATAACTGCAATCATTACATACATAGAAATGCTGAGTTGATTTATTAGCCAATTATTTGGTTGTTTTGCTAACTAAATGATTTTAGCCATTACTGCCATTACTTAAAAACTAGCTAAATTAGCAGGTTTGATCTAGATCACACAAGCGCTGTGATTAGATCCCATAGAATCAAATTGCAAATGTTGAGTAAGGCCATAGTGAAACGATCGCTAGATATTAATATCTTTAGCAGTTAGCTTAAAGATAATGGCCAATCGATGCATAGATATCGTTCTTAGATATCGATTTATAGACAAAGAGCCATAGATTCCATTGAAATAGATACGAGTGACTTGCGAATGTTTAGTTCATACTTAATCTTGAACTAACTCGCTGGAACCAATTCAAGCCCAGCGATCAGATTCTTCATTGATTTAGGGCTTGCCGCAATCAATCAGCAATCAATCAATTTAATACTAGTTAATTTTAGGGTGCGCCAATATGAGAGTGCTGGATATTTACTCCAAGCGGAAAAAACAATCTCAGCAAGACCGATCGGAAGTATTTCAATACGAAAATATTCCGGTTAATCTGCGCATTCAAATTATTCATATCATTGGCGATTCGATCGGATTGGGGCGGCATAGCGAAGCGGTCAAGCTCTACGATGTAATCCACCGTCATCTTTGCCGGGAGTATGGTGTATTTAGCCTGGTGGCACTCCCCCACCCGGAATCGATCCCCATTTTAGAAGCATTGCTTAGTTTCAATAGTCTGGAGCCGTCGTTGCGATCCTTTGATTATCTAGATATTACCCTCGATATCATTGAAATTAGCTTCCGGGCGATCGACCAGGTGGTGCGGCGCAATCCCTTTTTATATGGCGCCAAGATTCACCCCGACCACGCGATCGATGAGTTAAACCAGCGCTTTCTAGAACATAGCGTGGGCTATAAATTCAACGATGGCAAAATCATGCGGATCGATTCCGAATATATCCATGCGGAGGTGGTGAAACCGGCGTTAACGCTGCTGGATGATTGTAAATTTAGCCAAACCAATGCAGAATTCCGCTGCGCCCATGAATATTTCAATCAGGGTAAATATCAAGAATGCCTGGGGCAATGCCTCAAATCCTTTGAGTTGGCTTTTAAAACCATTTGCGATCAAAAAGGGTGGCAATATGGCCCCGAAGACACGGTTGGCACATTAGTGGATAATTGCCAGAATAAGCAACTGGTGCCGGAATTTTTGCAAGCGCAATTCTATGATATCTGCCGTGCCTTGCGCCATAGTATTCCATCGGAAAGCGATCGCGCCGCCAAGCCAACCGAGGAGTTGGAAAGTATGGCTGCCTATGTATTAAATCTAACCGCTACAAATATTTCTTTCTTAGTTAAGTCGCAACAGGAAGCTGGTTGAGGTTAGGATGAGCACCGCTGAAAATACCAGTGTTTTAAATAAATTCGACTGTCCGATCAAAAAACAAAATAGCCGATCGAATTTAATCAGATCCTAGCCGATCGATTGGCGGGTAACCCTACTCATAAATGCCATAAAACCGCAAAAGCGCTGTGATAAGCTAGCATAAAGCCTAGCCGTAGTCTTAAATAGCCAATTGTCGAGCATATGAATCAATCACCAAACGCTGTCCAAGCAGGTTATTACGGAGATGCTGCCTTTCGTTCTCCACCGCCAGATTTACAATCCTTGTTATTAAAAGAGCGGATTGTTTATATTGGTATGCCCTTAGTAGCATCGGTCACCGAGTTAATTGTGGCTGAATTGCTCTATTTGCAATACGAAGATACTGAAAAACCAATTTATATCTACATCAATTCCACTGGCACCGATCGCGGTGATGGTGAACCAGTCGGGTTTGAAACGGAAGCCTTTGCGATCTGCGATACGCTCAAATATATCAAGCCACCGGTACATACAATTTGCATCGGCACTGCGGCAGGATCGGCAGCGATGCTGTTGTCCTCTGGGACTAAAGGTTGCCGTGCCAGTTTGCCCAACGCCAACATTGTGCTACGCCAACCGAAAAGCTATGCCCGTGGGCAAGCCACCGATATCCAAATTCGGGCGAAGGAAGTGCTGGCGAACCGCGATACGGTGCTGGAGATGCTGGCTAAGAACACAGGTCAGCCCCGCGAGAAAATTAGCAAGGATATGGATCGCTTGTTATATATGAGTGCCTATGATGCTAAAGAATATGGTTTGATCGATCGGGTATTGGAAAGTCGCAAGGATTTACCCACGGCAGTTCCTGCCTCAATCTAACTACATAACAACTTAAACGTTTAATCAATCCACTCATTTACTCATTTAGCGATCAGTGATTGTTTAACGCCAAGAGTATTTCGATCGCCCACCGTCAACATATATTTAGATATTTAGAGCCAGAGTGCAAGGATAAAAAATATGCCCATCGGAGTACCCAGAGTTCCCTATCGGATGCCCGGATCGCAGTACACAGACTGGATCAGCATCTACGATCGCCTTTACCGCGAACGGATCATTTTTCTCGGCCAGGAAGTAGACGACGAGATCGCCAATCGGATCGTGGCAGTGATGCTATATCTCGATTCCGAAGAACCTGGCAAAGATATTCGTCTCTATATCAATTCCCCCGGTGGATCGGTCACCGCTGGCCTAGCGATCTATGACACAATGCAGCACATTAAATCTGATGTGAGCACAATTTGTGTTGGTCTTGCCGCTTCGATGGGTTCATTCCTGTTGATGGCTGGCACCCCTGGCAAACGCTATGCCCTACCCCATTCAAGGATCATGATGCACCAACCGAGTATGGGTGGTACCCGTGGCCAGGCCACTGATATTGAGATTGAAGCCAAAGAAATCCTGCGGATTAAGGATCTACTCAACCGTGAATATGCAACCCGCACTGGTCAGCCATTGGAAAAGATTGAGCGGGATGTCGATCGTGACTTCTTCATGTCAGCAGCCGAGGCCAAGGATTATGGCTTGCTCGATCGGGTGATCGAAGAACGCCCTGAATAACCCCTGAATAATCTCAATAAACTGCGCAGACCAATAAATTCGATCAACGCAACGATCAATAAAAAGAGAGGCATTGACTAGGTTAACTAATCGATGCCTTTTTTTGTTTGACTATTATTTTTATCCACAAGTTGAGCAGATTAGTCTAGTTAGGTTCTAGCTTAATTACTCAGCCACTGGATCAGTAGCCAATTCTGGCTCTACTGTTCCTTCTACCTCAGGTAAGGACTCTGCTTCTGATTCATCCACTGCCACTGCTGGCTCATCTGCTACTGATTCAACTTCAACTTCAACTTGCTCAGGCTCAGATTGCTCTTGCTCAGTGCTGCTATCATCATCGCTACTAGCCACCGGCTCAGGCTTCGGCTCTTCCTTCACTGGCTTGGCAGGAGATTCGCGGGGTGCATCATAGCCACCGATCGCCGGCAACATCATTGTAATTGGCGGTGTATTCATCTGCTCACGATACTTAGCTGCCATTTCCTCAGCCTTGTCATAGACCAACTGGGGATCGCGTACCATATCACCGGGCTCAGCTTCTAACTGCTTGGTCGAGAGTGAAATCCGGCCGCGCTCGGCATCCAGGTCAATGATCATCACCTTAACTTCATCATTAACGTTGAAGACGTTATGAGGTGTATCGATGTGATCGTGAGAGATTTCGGAAATGTGCAGCAGGCCGCTCACGCCACCAATATCGATAAAGGCACCGTAGGGCTTGATCCCACGCACCACACCGATCACGACTTCGCCCACCTCTAGCTTGTTCATCTTGCGCTCAACTAGGGCACGGCGATGACTGAGCACGAGGCGATTGCGATCTTCATCAACTTCCAAGAATTTCAGTGGCAATTCTTCACCCACCAAATCTTCCTTGGGTTTACGGGTGCTGATGTGGGAGCCGGGGATAAACCCACGCAAGCCTTCGATCCGCACCAACGCACCACCACGGTTTGTGGCAAAAATGAGCGATCGCACGGTGGCATCCTCTTCCTGAAGCTGACGTACCCGCTCCCAAGCCCGCATATATTCAATCCGGCGGATCGAAAGGGTTAGCTGACCTTCTTCGTTTTCATCGGCAATGATGAAAAATTCACGGGTATCTTCGTTTTGAAGCACTTCATCGGGGTGATCGATCCGGTTGATCGACATCTCCTGGATCGGGATATAGGCGGCAGTTTTTGCACCAATATCAATCAGAGCCCCCCTTGGTTCCAGACTAAATACGGTACCTGGCACAATATCACCAGGACTGAAGTGATAATCGTACTTGTCTAGTAATGCAGCAAAATCTTCGTGGGTGAAGCCTATATCTACAGTGGGTTTTCTCTGACTGATCATACTTGAATTTTTATTCTCCTAGTGTTTTTCCCTCAAGTTCCTCCTGGAAATGTAAGAGCAACTGCGATCGACAGCGCGGTCTACATCACCACCTCTGAGCCCCAATGGTGAGTTGTTTTTTTATATGGGCACAGGCATACAATTATATACTAACTTAAGCTCATTTTTTCAATTGTGATTACTATTATAAGCAAATCGATCGATATTATTGATTGATATTAAGGTACCTGCTATCAAGATTGTAGAATTCCGCCAAATCAAAGAAGCTGATCTAACCCAACTTGAAACAGCCTGCTCGGCAAGCATAACGATCGATTAACCGTAATCCTTGGTAGTTATATCGGTATAACGATCTTGTCTCACTACTCACAAACATTAGACTAAGGTAAGCTGTTTGCCCCTGAGATTAGGTTTGGTAGTTAAGATCGCAGGCACAATCAATCCTGCCAATGCTAGAGCGAAAGTTAGCAATCCAGCCAACACCACCCAGCCATAGTAGCGATTTGCCAAACCCTTGTGCTTTACAATCAAGAAAGTGATTATGCTGCAGTAAATTGCAAAACAGATATAAAGAAGAAGCGCGAGAATGATTGCACTAGTTACCATCCAGGCAACGCCAAATAAGCCAGCAATCAACCATGCTACGAAAATAAATGTGGCAGTAGCTAAAGTCCCTAGCAGCAAATGGGCAAAGTAAAAGCCGATCGCTCCCTGGATCGTTCTTTAGGTGGCGAAGTCAAACAGGAAGCGACGGGCTCGGTTAATAAATTTGTCCATCCCTGATTTTCCTAACTCTGTTGCTTGATCCTAATAGATCCTACCCAATAGTGAGATTAGGCAACCTACTGACACTCTCATGCGACTAGATGCAGCCATAAGTTATGGCAATCGATCGCCTCATGTTTATAGATCTAAGCAAATAGAGCGAAGCAACTCAGTGATGCTGCATAGTAATTATTCTGATTACAGGCTCTACTTTGTTTGCTTCATAGTCCAACTAGTCTAACGAGTCTAACTAGCCAGATATTCTTGGATCGCAGCCTTACGCTTGCGTAGACTGTCCATCGCTTGACGCTCTAACTGGCGCACCTGCTCACGGCTTAGCTCCATCCGTTTGCTAATACTTGCTAGCGACATTTCCTTGCCATCCTCTAGCCCATAGCGCATGATCATTACCTCCCGTTGCTTGGGAGTCAAATCCAAAAGCAACCCAGCAATGTCATCACGCAAGGACTCACTAAGGGCAAAGCTTTCCGGCGAATCGCCCTCATCTTCAAGCAATTCCGCTAGCTCAGTATCTTGGTTATCACCAATCCGCAAATCCAGAGACACGGGCTGCCGTGCCATTGATAGGAACTCACGGACTTGTTCGGGCTTTAATTTCAAAGCATCGGCTATTTCCGCCGCAGTTGCGACCCGACCCAGAGACTGGGAGAGTTGGCGTTGTGCTTTTTTAATTTTATTCAGTTTTTCAGTTATGTGGACGGGGAGGCGAATTGTTCTTGCCTGTTGCGCGATCGCCCTGGTAATTGCTTGCCTAATCCACCAATATGCATAGGTAGAGAACTTAAACCCTTTAGTGGGGTCGAACTTATCTACTGCTCTTTCTAAGCCTAATGTTCCTTCTTGGACTAAATCTAACAGCTCTAGATTACGCTTTTGGTATTTTTTGGCAACTGAAACCACCAGGCGTAAATTCGCCTCAATCATCTTGCGCTTAGACCTGGTGCCATCCCGCACAATCTGTTCTAATTCTTCTATGTTTAAGCCAGCTTTATCAGCCCACTCAGCTTGGGTGGGTTGGCGATCGAGTTGCTCGGCTAGATCTTCATACAATTCGCTCAACCGCATGAGCTGTTGCACGCGCTTGCCAAAAATAATTTCTTCTTCGCTAGTCAGCAAAGGAATCTTGCCGATTTCATGTAAATATGTGCGCACCATATCAGCAGAAACACCGGGCCTGGCAACACCTTTGTCAGCCGATCGTTCTGTAGCGCTTCCTGTGGCGCTTCTAACCCCAGCCTTAGCTTGAATTGATTTTTTTCTAGACATACTCGCTACCTTCACGGAACTCCCTACTTACTGACTCCGAGGGCTGAGCTAGATCTTCTAATCTTTATCATTAATTTCTCAGCTTGGCTAACTTTTGTTAACATCTAAAACCAAGAACCTGTAGTTGGGATGTTATCTACTATGATGAAAGATTGGGTTTTTTCCAACAGCCTTTGGATTACATATTATTACAGATTTAGAAGCAAAAGTAAAACTAGTGATAATACCACTTTTTGGCTTTTGCATGTAAGTATTTACACTCAATTTGCAAAAATACCCCCTTGCAACTTGCTGCGATTAATTTAAGGTTGGGCGATCGATTTGCTTAGTTTGTTTAGTAGCTTTAAAAGCATGCGATCGGCGCAGAAATTGGTTAGCAAAACTGATTAAAACTACCCACGCCTTACCAAAAATAGTTAGTAATTGGCTTATTTTAAATAGACCGAATCCTTAAACTTATTGTTCCCTAATTATCAATAATTCATACTTAGGAATCAGGGACTTAATATCTTGATTAAGGATGAAATTAACTAATTAGTTAGGCTGCTTAGTCAGGCTATGATCGAAATAGCTAACAAACTAGTTCGCCATGCCACCAGAGCAACACCAGGACAATGAATCTGCCTCCACAATTACCTCAACCTTTAACTATTGAGAAATTTCAAACAGTCTAATTAGGTCAAGCAACTGATTAGGTTAAGAAACTTGCACTGCTGCGATCGCACCGTCTTACTCCTACAGCTTAAATAAAGCATCAAGGTGTGAACATCATGTATACATAAAAGCTGGTAATTAGCTCTATTTTTCACCTCCGCTACTTTTGGCATCTACCGCACAGATTTTGAGCCAGACACAGGCTATTTTGATTGCTATTAACGTCTATATAACTTATAGCAATTAGCTTTAGGAGCCCGAAACACCCAAATGGGTCATAATTGCCTGACACCGATCGCAACTTCAAAGATGATTTGGAGGCGATTCTGTAGCAATTAGGTTCTAAACTAAACAAGTAAATCAATCCAGAGTGTAAGGAGAATAGCGCCCGTGGCGTATGCGGTTACATTAGTTAGAGGCGATGGTATTGGCCCTGAAGTGGCTCAGGCAACCCAAACAGCGGTTGATGCTACTGGCGTGGCGATCGATTGGACGATCGTTGATGCGGGGGTGGATGTGATGGCAGAATATGGTACACCCCTGCCGGAGCATGTTTTGGAGGCGATTCGAACCACCAAAACTGCAATCAAAGGTCCAATCACTACGCCGGTGGGATCGGGGTTTAGATCAGTGAACGTGGCGATCCGCAAGGAATTAGATCTATATGCAAATCTGCGCCCGGCTCGATCGATCAAGGGGGTGAAAAGCACTTTTTCTGATATTGATTTAATCGTGGTGCGCGAAAATACCGAAGACCTCTATGCGGGGATCGAGTTTGAAACCGGCACTAGTGAGGCCGTTGAAGCACTGGAGTTTTTGAGCAAACTAGCAGGCAAGCCGATCAGAAAAGGTTCGGCGATCGGGGTTAAGCCCATTTCTGAATTGGGTAGCAAACGCATCGTGAAGTATGCCTTTGATTATGCCCGTGCTAACAAGCGCCAGAGAGTTACCGCTGTCCATAAGGCCAACATCATGAAGTTTACCGATGGGCTATTTCTGGAAGTGGCGCGGGAGGTGGCCAAAGACTACCCAGATATTGAATTCGACGATCGGATCGTTGACAACATGTGTATGCAACTGATGCAAAAACCAGAGCTATACGATGTGTTGGTGTTGCCGAATCTCTATGGTGATATTATTTCCGACCTTTGTGCTGGCATGATTGGCGGCTTGGGGGTTGCACCTGGCGCTAATATTGGCGCTGATTATGCTGTGTTTGAAGCAATTCATGGTTCTGCACCCAAGTATGCGGGCCAAAATAAAGTTAATCCTACTGCTTTGATTTTGTCTGGCGTGATGATGTTACGGCATTTGGGCGAAATCAAGGCGGCGGAGCGCTTACAAGCGGCGGTGGAGGCGGTGATCGGTTCTGGTCAAAATGTGACCTATGATCTGGCTCCGGCAGGCATTGACCCCGTTGGTACTCAGGAAATGGCTACGGCGATCGCCAAGAAAATGGCTTAATTATCTTTGTTATTCTTAGTTATTCTTAGTTATTCTTAGATTTTCACAAAGATCTATTAATAGATAATAGATATATGGGGCAGTAGGGGCGTTGATTAGGGCAATATATGTGTTCTTAATAGTTTTCTAGTAATTTTTCTAGCAAGACTTTAGGCAATTAATGTCCTAATCATTTGCCTGGTTAATAACTGAAACTTTGTGTCGGCGCGGTGCAAATTTATTTCAATATTAATCGATTGCCAGCATACCTGGTTCCATAAATCAGAGAGAGGAAATATTATGCAAAAGTATAAATGTAGCGCTTGTGGATATATATATGATCCAGAACAGGGCGATCCCGACGGCGGCATTGATCCTGGTACGGCCTTTGAAGATATTCCTGATGATTGGGTTTGTCCTACTTGCGGGGCATCAAAGTCCAGTTTTAAGCCGATCGATTAGAGCAAGATTAATTGATCGACGAGTTCTAAATCAATGGCAATGAATTAATTATTTGAGCGATCGGTAACTAATTACAAATCCTATTTCAAGACAAGATCGGTGATCGTAATTACGATCGCTTTTTTTTTACTGAATTATAAAAATTAGGCTTAGCGATCGCCAAACCTAAAAAATTCAACTAATAATTTAATGCCTTTTTTGAAATTAGTAGATTTCAGGCAATTATGGCTCACCGATCAGCCTGATTTAAATTTGTAATTAATCTATCAATCTGGTTCTAGTCCTGATAGCGCTTGAAAACCAGGGTGACATTATGGCCACCAAAACCAAAGGAATTGGAAGCCGCTACATCGATCTTTACCTGGCGTGCCTGATTAGCCACATAATCGAGATCGCATTCGGGATCGGGATTTTCCAGGTTGATCGTTGGCGGTGCGCAGTTGTTCTGCATTGCCAAAATTGTGGCAACCGCTTCGATGCCACCGGAACCACCGAGCAAGTGGCCGGTCATTGACTTGGTGGAACTCACCACAATCTTATGGGCATGTTCACCTAAGACCTTTTTGATCGCCTTGGTTTCAGTTGGGTCATTAACTGGGGTGCTAGTGCCGTGGGCATTAATGTAGTCAACCAGATCGGGGGTAATGTTGCCATCCTTGAGGGCTAGGGAAATGGCACGAATCGCACCCTCACCCTCTGGGGACATACCGGTCATGTGATAGGCATCACAGGTAGCACCATAGCCAACAATTTCCGCATAAATTCTTGCGCCTCTGGCCTTGGCATGGTCCAGACTTTCCAGGATCATAATCCCAGCACCCTCGCCGAGTACAAACCCATCTCGATCCCGATCGAATGGACGAGAGGCATGGGTCGGGTCGTCATTACGTCTGGACATGGCTCTTGCTGAAGCAAAGCCTGCAAAACTCAGGGGTGTAACTGCGGCTTCGGTACCACCACAGATCATCGCCTGGGCATACCCACGCTGCACCATTCTGAACGCATCACCGATCGCATTTGAGCCTGCCGCACAAGCAGTTACTGTGCATGAATTGGGGCCCTGCGCACCGGTGTGGATCGCCGTTAGTCCCGCCGCCATATTTGCGATCATCATCGGGATCATAAATGGGCTACAGCGTTTGGGGCCTTTGGTCATCAAGATCTCATGTTGATCTTCCAACACTTGCAAGCCGCCAATCCCAGTCCCAATCAAAACCCCAATTTGCGCCGCATTGACTGGGCTGATTTCTAAGTTGGCATCTTTGAGTGCTTGCATACTTGCCGCCACGCCAAATTGGGCAAAGCGATCCATCCGTTTGGCATCTTTGCGATCGACATATTCTTGGGGGTCAAACCCTTTTACTTCGCCTGCAACCCGGCAATCATGACCTGATGCATCAAAGCGGGTCACCGTATCAATGCCATTTTTGCCAGAGGCCAATCCTTGCCAATAATCATTAATATTGTTACCTATCGGCGTAATTGCACCCAGGCCAGTTATTACGACACGGGAAATGGGCTGTAAATTTTGCATATTATCTTGCCTTGCTCAACTGGTACCCACTAGTTCATCTCTACCACTATTGAATATTTGAGCCAAATGTAACTAAACATAAAATATGATAAACGGTTCTGTGCCAGAGGGCGATCGCCTTAATCACTTCTAGATCATTTGCGGGCTAATTTTTTAAGCTAGTTTTTCATCTAGTAACCAGAACTGTTGCTGCGATCGCTAAGCCATTGTTCCATCAATCTCTTAACTAAATAAAGTAGAGACTAAAAAAGTAGAGCAACTAAAGAACCATTCGATTACAACAGAGCAGTTAAAACTTGCCGAATCAACAGAACTACAAGGTGCCAATTGTGGGCTAATCAACTTTCACCCAGCCTTATTTACTTGGCCTGGCCGCTGTGCCACAACATATAGTCCCACATAATATTAGACTAGCTCAGTTAAAGCTGGTGATCAGCAATTTGTATATTTTGTATATTTGCAAATTACCGCAGCGATCGCCCTCAGCACCCCAGAATCGATTGTTTAAGCAGCGATCGCTACAAATCACCGAGATCATTTGCCATTTTGCTATTCACTCAGATCCAAGATTAGGAAGGCTAGCAACATGGTTTAACCTTGTCAGGCAAATCAGGCAAGCAAGAACTTGATCAAACTAATTACTAATTTCTCAGGCTTATTTTCTAGGTTAGAATAAGCGATCTAGTGGCTAAAAGCCAAAACTAGCCTTGATCCAACTATTGAACTTATATTTATTATTAGTAATTATTTATTATTAGTAATATTAGTAATTAGCTGCTCCAAAAGCATTACAAATGCCAATCACTAATCGTAACTAAATAATCAATAAATTAATTTAGCTAATCAACTAACCTAGTTACCAGAAATTAAACCAGCCATGATTAATCCTGAAATCAATCCTGAATTTGCATGGTATTTAGCTATATAGGATCTAGCTATCTAGCCATAAGCCGTAGCTAACTGGCAAACCAAAACGATCGATTTACGGCGACTCTATACGGCAGCTTTTTTCTGCTCAATATAGTTAACCGCATCCTGAACAGTAGCAATTGCCTCGGCATCCTCATCGGGAATGTCAACCTCAAATTCTTCTTCTAAGGCCATTACCAATTCCACAACATCCAAGGAGTCGGCTCCTAGATCATTGGCAAAACTTGCTTCAGGTTTGACTTCAGCCGCATCAACGCTGAGCTTGTCTGCTACTATATCTTGAACTTTAGAAAGGGTTTCACTCATTTAAATTAACTCTATCCTATTATTTCAATCAATATTATTAGCGTTAACAATTCTATCGGATTAAGGGTAGTTTAATCCGCGCCAGACAAAATCTTAACCCAACCAAGTGACACTTTTACAACTGGCTCTGATATGGGCATGAGTAAGCCGCAATTGCGCAAACAGCTATTAATCAGCCGCAAAAACTTACCAGTAACGATCTGGCGGCAGCAGAGTCAGGCAATTTGCGATCGACTGCTAGATTGGCATGTTTTTCAGCGATCGCAGGTAATTTTGGCCTATACCAGCTTTCGGCAGGAGCCAGATCTGCAATATCTATGGCAACAAACTCCCCAAAAAAGCTGGGTATTTCCCCGTTGCGTGGGCTCAGAATTAGTCTGGCACCAAGTAGCGATCGCCGACTTTGCCGATAGCATGACCGCTGGCACTTTTGGGATTCTGGAACCAATTACCAGCCTGCCGCAAATTAATTTGATTGATATTAATATTGATCTGATTCTAACGCCAACCCTCGCTTGCGATCGGCAAGGAACCAGGCTCGGTTATGGTGGTGGCTATTACGATCGCTTCTTTGCCCAGGTGAATAATTGCCATCAACCAGGGCATAGTTATAGAGTGGGGGTATTATTTGCAGAAAATTTTGGGGTCACAATCCCATCAGATAAATGGGACATTCCTCTGCAAGCAGTATGTACGGAAACAGAGATCCATATTATTGAATAATTGAATAACTGTTAGGCAGCTATCAACAGCTATTGAGCAATTTGGGTTAGAAAAGATTAAGATGCCCACCTTTAAGATTTAGACTTGGTGGATTAGGGTAGTATTTAAATATTTAATAACTGGAGTGCTAGGGCAAAGCACAACCCAGGACAGCACTAGGTTAACCGCCTAATAAATCTAACTGCTCTTGAACCAGCGCTCGATTTTTAGTTATATCAAGCAGTCAAATATCAAAATAAAATATCAGAATATATAAATATCAACACTAACCGTGATTCTGCCCTGCAAATTGAAGGAGCTAGGTTTGAAAGCCTTTAGCCAGTCGATCGAAGCCTTAGCATCCTTAGCTATATGTGATTGCAGTAGCGATAAATTAATAAAGCGATAAATTAATAAATAGTTGGTAGATAATAACTATTAGGACTACTTGACTTGGCTCATCCTGCGAATCAATTCAGGGCTATTTTACTCATTTAGATTTAGATATTTAAATATTTAAATATTTAAAGTCATTTATTTAAAGTCTGGTTACTGGAATTTAATTTACCTCGATTGATTACTTAAACTGGCAAACCGTTTAGACTCATTGCCTTGATCCACAAACTAGGGGTAAAGCATAGAGCAATAAGGAGTAAGCCAAGAAATTTATATGTAAACGTCAAACAGTAAGATGTTTAATTTGATTACTCAGCTACCGAACTTCCCCTATGCTTTTGGAATAACCAACTAATAGACTAGAAGTCTTGGTCAATGCCGATTAACTCGCCAGGGAAATTATTTGACAGAATCTCAGGACGGATTTCCCTTCAAACCATCATTATTTCTGCCTTTGTGCTGCAAGTGCTAATTGCTGTCGGCGCAGTTGGCATCTTGTCTTTTCGCAGTGGCCGCCAGACGGTTGAGACTCTCACGGGTAAATTAATTAACAAATTGGGCGATCGGATCGAGGCTCACGTGCAGGATTATCTAGAAGACCCGCGCTTGATCCAAACAACCGTATGGGCAGCGATCGAAAGCGGTGAAATTGATCCTAATGATTTGGCACAAATGCAATGTTACTTTCTCGCTCAGGTGCGCAAATCTGAGAGATTTAATCACATTGCTTATTCCAGCAGCACGGGCGAGACGATCGCAATTGAACGTAAAGATGGCGAGTTTGAAGTTAAGGTCAAAGATAAAAATACCGGCATTTATCGCCATACCTATGCGATTAATACTCAATGCCAACGCGGTGGATTAGAAGCAAGAGAAATTTATGACCCACGCGATCGCCCCTGGTACAAAACGGCCATCAGCCAAGGTCGCTATGCCTGGAGTCGTCCCTATTCTTCTGAATCATCGGCTGCGGTTGAAGTTACCGCCGTTACCCCCATCTATGATGCGAATCAAAATTTACTCGGAGTGCTAAGCATTGAGCTGAACCTGAATCAATTGAGTCAGTTTTTAGCAGAATTAGACATAAGTAAATCCGGCCAGGCATACATAATTGAGCGATCGGGCAGACTGATTGCCAGTTCGGCTCCAGATACACCAATTATGCAGAACTCGATGCGCTTGCGGGCGATCGAAAGTGAAAACTCACTGATCCAGCTCAGCGCCGAAGGTTTGGCTAATGAATTTACAGACTTGGAGCAGATTGTCCAGGAAAGCAAACTGGAAATTACAGAAGAAGGTAGAGATATATTTGTGCAGGTTTCGCCGATCGGCGATAGCAGTGATGTAGATTGGCTGGTGGTGGTGGCAGTGCCCAAGGCCGACTTCATGCAGGAAGTAAAGGATGGCTCCCTGCAAACATTGCTTTTATGCATAGTGGCTTTATTGGTTGCTACTGAGCTTGGCATTGTGATGGCCAGATGGATCGTTAAGCCAATTAAAGATTTAAATATTGCCGCAAAACAGCTCACCACCCAGGATTTCAGCCAGAAAGTAGTTGTAGATGTGGCTAGCGATCGCACTGACGAAGTAGGGCAACTAGCTCAGGCTTTTAATCACATGGCCGCCCAATTATCACAGTCTTTTATTAACCTAGAATCACTCAACCAGGCGCTCAAACAAAACGAGAATCAGCTCACTCAGTTTCTTGAAGCAGTGCCGGTGGGGATCGCGGTGCGTGACCATGAGGGCAGATTAGTGTTTTTTAACCAGGCGGCTAAGAACCTCTATGGCTTAGAGCAAGTACCTCAAAATACTACTAACCGCTTGGCCAAGGACTTTCAGGTTTATATTGCCGACACAGACCAGCTTTATCCCGAAGCCCAAATCCCCATTGTGCGAGCTTTAAGCGGGGATACGGTCAAAGCCGATGATATGGATTTGCGCAAAGCCAATCGCCGCATTCGCCTAGAGACAATTGCTGCGCCAATTTATGACCAATCTGGGCAACTGGTCTATGCGATCGCCGCATTCCAAGATATTACCGAGCGCAAGGAAGCCGAAAAACTGCTGGCTAAATATAATCGCACCCTAGAGGAACAGGTCGAAGAACGCACCGCCTCACTGATGGCAGCAGAAGCGGAGCTACGCGGTTTGTTTGAAGCGATGACCGAGCTAATTTTCCTGTTCGATCGTAACGGCAAGCATCTCAAGGTAATCTCCAAAAATCCCAACCTGATGAACAATCGGACAGAAAACCGAATTAATAAAACCTTGCATCAGGTATTCAAATCCGAGCAAGCTGACTTCTTCCTTGGCTATATTCAAGTTGCCCTGGCGCAAAAAGCTACGCTCCAGGTTGAATATATGCTAGAAATTGATGGTAAAGAAACCTGGTCGGCTGCCAACATTACCCCTGTCGCAGAAGATCGGGTATTGTGGGTGGCTCGTGATATTACCGATCGCAAACAGGCAGAAGCAGCCCTACAGCAAGCCGAAGCTAAATATCGCAGTATCTTTGAGAACTCAGTGGAGGGGATCTACCAATCCACCCCATCCGGCAAATATGTCAGCGCTAATCCTGCTCTGGCTCGGATCTATGGCTTTGACAGCGTCAAGCAACTCATCGCCAATCAAAGAAATATTGCCACCCAGCTTTATGTCGATCCCCAACGCCGAGCGCAGTTTGTAGCGGCAATGGCAACCGATGGCAAGGTAACTAATTTTGAATCCCAGGTCTATCGAGCCGATGGCCAAATAATCTGGGTCTCTGAAAATGCACGGGTGGTCTGTGACGCAACAGGCCAAATTCTTTACTATGAAGGTACCCTGGCTGATATTACCGATCGCAAACAAACTGAAGCAGCCCTGCGCCAGAGCGAAGCCACCCAGAGAGCGCTCTTAGGTGCGATCCCTGATTTACTAATTCGGATGCGGCGTGACGGCACAGTCCTGGATGTGATGACGGGCGGTAACAATCTGTCATTTACCCCCCAAGCCCTCGATCGCCACCTTACCGTTCACGACAATCTACCGCCAGCCAAAGCAGCAGAGCGGCTTACCTACGCCAATCGTGCCCTGCAAACCGATCAACTACAAGTGTATGAATATGAATTAAATATTAATGGCGAATTGCGCGATGAAGAAGCAAGGATTATTGCCTGTGGCGTGGACGAAGTATTGGTGATCGTGCGCGATGTTACCCAGCGCAAACTGGCAGAGAAAAATATGGCCTTGAGCATTGCCAGAGAGAGCTTGCTGAGCCAGATATCTAGATGCTTTATCGATCGCCCCCTGGATGTGGCGCTGGACTTTACTCTAGATACAATTGGTAAATTCACCAATAGCGATCGTGCCTATGTGATTAATTACCTGGCAGATTCTTTCCTGCTTGGCAATGCCCATGAATGGTGCGCGGATGGCATTGAACCGTTACTTGCCCATTGGCAGCAAATTGAATTAGCTGATTTTTATACCTCCATTGAACGCTTTATTGACTGCGATCAAGGTGGTAATTGTAATGCTGAGCAACTAGAACTTGGTGAAGTGGATATCACCGATTTACCGCTAGAAAATATGCCGATCGTCCATCAAGATAAGGTACTTGGCTTTGTGGGGTTAGTAAGATGGCGATCGCAGGCTGAGTGGAATCCCGAAGATATTAGCCTACTGACCCGGATCGCCGATATTATTGCCATCTCCCAGGTCAGACACCAAACAGAACTAGCCCTCAAACAAGCAAAAGAATCCGCCGATGCCGCCAATATTGCCAAGAGCAAATTCCTGGCGAATATGAGCCATGAGCTACGCACGCCGCTGAATGCAATTCTGGGCTTGACCCAATTGATGTCCGATGAGCCAATGCTGGGCAAAGAACAAAAAGAAAACCTCTCGATCATCAATAACAGCGGTGAACATTTGCTATCACTGATTAATGATGTACTGGAGATGTCTAAGATTGAGTCGGGCAAGGCAATTCTAAATCAGTCTAAATTTAATTTACACAATTTACTCAACAATCTAATTAGCATGTTGCAATGGCGTGCCCGCGAGAAGCAATTACAACTAGAGTTTGTCTGTGCCGAAAATGTGCCCAAATATATTGAAGCTGATCCGGTTAAGTTACGACAGGTTTTGATTAATTTAACTGGTAATGCAATTAAATTCACCCAGGCTGGCAAGGTGATTCTATCGGTTTGGGTGGAGCCAGAACCACCAACCGAAATAATACCAACTGATAATGAGCCAAATATTTCAGTTGATCCGCAAGAGGCTGCCAATCGCAGTAATAACCAACTGGATAACCAACTGGATCTGTGGTTCAAGGTGATCGATACTGGGGTCGGTATTGCGCCAGAGGATCTTAAAGAAGTTTTCAATCCTTTTATTCAGTCTGAATCAGGACTGCGATCGACCGAGGGAACTGGCTTAGGTCTGTCGATCAGCCGTGAATTTGTGCGATTGATGGGCGGGGATATTACCGTAACAAGCACCTTAGACCAGGGCACCACCTTTAGTTTTAATGTCCAAGCTTTGGAATTGCCTGATTTAGATACCATTGCTTTGAATAAGGGCTTAGCTGATTTGCACGATCGCCAAGCCAACCTGAATAATCAGTCCGCTCTAGCTCATCCCGATTTGTTGCCAGATAATCCCAGCGATCGCCCCAATCAAACAGGACAAGCAGGTCAAGCTCAAGGTAATGGCATTGCTAGCGCTGATGTGAGAATTTTGCTGGTGGAGGATAACCTGGTCAATCAGAAAGTGGCGGTGCGAATGTTGCAAAAAATTGGTTACAGTGCTGATATTGCCAACAATGGCCTGGAGGCGATCGCAGCACTACGCCAGAAAGACTATGATCTGGTGTTAATGGATGTCCAAATGCCTGAAATGGACGGGATTGAAGCCACCATTGCGATTTTGCAAGAGTGGCCAGAAGACCAGCAACCAATTATTATTGCCATGACTGCCAATGCCATGAGTCAAGATCGTGATCGCTGCTTGGCATCGGGGATGAGCGACCATATTGCCAAACCAATCAAGCTGGCACGTCTGCAATCGACTCTAATGACATGGGTTAACCAAATTGATCGTACCAATCGCCCTAATCGCCCTAATCGCCAAGAATTATAGTTGTTTGGGCTTTAAAATCTTAGGTAGTGCTGAACAAGTAAGGATCTAGGAGATAGTTGAATATCTATAACCCAAACAAGCTAAGCTCCGAATTTTAAATCGATTGCCAATTATCCTTACTACTACATGACTACCAAATCTTAGTATCTCTTTGTTCCAGCAGTATCCAGGCTAAGTAACTTGAGAATATGAAGATTTCAGAGCTTTAGCTGCACAATGCATTAGCTTTAGATCTAAATTTGGATGTAAATTTGAATCTAAGCATATTGAACTATGGGCGATCGCCTCTGAGCAGATTATGGTGGTAATATGCCTAGCTAAAGCCTTTAACCTTATTCAGGGTGTGGGGACTCAAGGTCAAAATCTGGCCTGATCCTCTGAGTAATTTAAATAGAACCCTTGACTTGGCAAGTAACTAGTTCATGATTGAAATTCCTGGTTATGCAGACCTAACTCAAATTGGTGAAAGCGCTGAAGCGATCGTCTTTAGGGCTAAACGGATCAGCGATCGCCAGGCGGTGATTATTAAGCTGTTGCGCTACGATCGCCCTGGCACTGCGGAGCTAGCCCGATATCAACAGGAATATGATCTAATTTGCTACCTCAATCGCCAAACCGATACAAAGGGGATTATTCGCGCGATCGATCTTCAGTCCTATCAGCATAGCTGCCTCTTAATTCTGGAGGATTTTGGTGGTGTCTCTTTGGGCAAATTACTGGCTGAGCAAAATCGTCCCTTTACCCCAGCCGAGTTCTTGCCAATGGCGATCGCTGCGGCCGATGCCCTGGCTCAAATACATGCTGCCCATGTGATTCACAAGGATCTGAATCCAGAAAATATTTTATTTAATCTGCAAACGGGTCAATTAAAAATCATTGACTTTGGCATTTCCACCCTGCTAGAGCGTCAGAGCCCCGTGATCGCTGTGCCCAGTATGCTGGAAGGCACATTGGCTTACATCTCGCCAGAACAAACAGGGCGGATGAATCGAGCCCTGGACTATCGCACTGATTTTTACTCCCTCGGCATTACTTTCTATGAACTCCTAACCGGGCGACTGCCATTTTTAACTAATCCCGATGAAGCCTATGACGATGCGATCGAATTGGTTCATGCCCATATTGCCAAACAACCGCCATCACTTACTTTAACTAATCAACAAGTTCCGCCTGCCTTGGCCGCGATCGTGATGAAGCTGATCGCTAAAATGGCCGAAGATCGCTATCAGAGTGCCTATGGGCTCAAGTTTGATCTAGAACAATGCTGGCAGCAACTCCAGCAACAGGGCATGATTGCCGAGCTGCCGATCGCTAGCCGTGATTTCAGCGATCGGTTTCAAATCCCCCAGAAGCTCTATGGCCGTAGCCAGGACATTGCTACCCTGATGGCGGCGTTTGAGCGGATCAGCAAGGGGGCGATCGAAATGGTGTTGCTCACTGGCTATGCCGGCATTGGTAAAACTGCCCTGGTACAGGAAATCTATAAGCCAATCACCAGCAAGCGCGGCTACTTTGTCGCTGGCAAATTTGACCAATTACAGAGCAATATCCCCTATTCAGCGATCGTCAATGCCTTTACTAATTTAATTCGGCAATTGTTGACCGAAACAGAAGCCCAACTAGAGCAATGGCGACAGCGGATTCTAGCGGCATTGGGGAGTAATATCAGCCTGATTAGCCAGGTAATTCCAGAACTAGAATTGATTGTGGGCAATCAGCCGCCGCCACCATCGCTTGATGCGGCAGAAGTACAGAACCTGTTTAATCTGGCATTTCAGGATCTAGTAAGAGTATTCACTTGTCTAGAGCAGCCCTTTGCAATCTTTTTAGATGATTTACAATGGGCCGATCCCAGCTCGCTGAAGCTGATCAATCTCATGATTACTGCGCCAGAAAGCCATTCTCTGGTGCTGATTGGGGCATACCGCGATCATGAAGTAGATGCGGCTCATCCGCTGATGCTATGCATTGAGGAAATGAAACAGAGTGGCGCTACGGTCAATCAAATTACGATCGCCCCCATTAGCCTCACCAGCATCAGTCAATTGATCGCCGATACCTTGCATTGCCCAGTTGAGCAAGTAACGGAACTAGCCGAACTGGTAAATGAAAAAACCGGTGGTAATCCTTTCTTTGTAAATGAGTTTTTAAAGTCCCTGGCCGCCGAACAGCTTATTTACTTCGATTGGCAGGAGCTTGCCTGGCGCTGGGAGATCGCCAAAATAAGAGAGCGCAACTTTACCGACAATGTGGTAACGCTGATGGCAGGTAAATTGCAAAAACTGCCTCTGCCCACCCAACGATCGCTCAGTCTGGCCGCTTGTATTGGCAATCAGTTTAATTTAGCCACTCTGGCAATTATTAAACAAACCAGTTGTAGTCAAGCTCGGCTGGATTTACAGGCAGCGATCGCCACTAATTTAATCTTGCCGCTAACCCAGGCTAAGTTAGATTGCGACGCTCCCGATGTGAGGGTTGAATATAAATTTGCCCACGATCGGATTCAACAGGCCGCCTATGGGTTGATCAGCGATCACCAGTGCCAGGAATTGCATTGGCAGATTGGCCAAATCCTCTGGCAGGAAAATCATAAAACTAGCAAGGATGAAGTAAAGGAGCCTGCTAGTCAGATTTTTGCGATCGTCAATCAACTCAATCTGGGTAAATCTAGCTTGATTGCTCAGCTTAATCAACGCGCTAATGACAGCCAAGATGAGCAAGTGGTAAGTAAATTTGGCCAGGAAGATCAAGTTAATCAGCCTGAACAGCCTTATGAATTGGCAGAGCAACCTTTTGATCCTCCGTCAACGGGATCGGTAGCGATCGAACAAGAAAGCGCCCCAAAATTGAGAGATATAGCTAATCAAACTCCTGATCAACAAGACTTTAGCCAGATTAAACTTGAATTTGAATTTGATCAGTCCCCAAATGTATCTACATCTACATCTACATCTGCCAATGCCCAAATTAGCTTGATTGAGTTAGCTAGTTTGAACCTGAAGGCGGCTCAAAAAGCCCAGGCTGCCAATGCCTATGAAACCGCGCTCAATTATTTACAAACTGCGATCGAGCTATTGTCCTTATTAGATCAGCACGAGGGCAAATCCTGCTGGCAAACTAACTATCAACTCGCCCTAGAACTGTATACCAACGGCGCTAGGGTTGCCTATTTGAATGGTGACTTTGAGTTGATGCAACAGTGGATCGCACAGGTTTTAGAACATTGCGATCAAGGCGATCAAGGCAATCAAGATAGCGATCGCCTGCTCGATCAAGTGGCTGTTTATGAAGTTTTGATTCAAGCTCAAATTGCCCAAAACCAACCCAGCCAGGCAATTAGGATTGCGATCGACCTGCTCAAAAAATTGGGCATCAAACTACCCACCCCCGATCGGATCAACCAGACGGTGCTGGGGCTGACTTTTATTAACACCGAATTATTATTGCTGGGCAAAAAGGTAGCGGATCTAGCCCAACTGCCAATCATGCAAGATCCAGCCAAATTAGCAGCGATACGAATTATGATCGCCATGACTCCGGCAGCTTTCTTCGCTTCCCCACCGTTGTTTTTTGCGATTATGGTGAAAATGGTGGGTCTGTCGGCCAGATATGGCAACGCACCTGCCTCGGCCTGGGCCTATGCTAACTATGGTTTGATTTTGTGCAGCTACCGTGACAACATCGATCGCGGCTATCAATTTGGTTCCCTGGCGCATGGGTTGGTGAACCAGCTCAAGACACCGGAACTAAAAGCAAAGGTGGGCGTATCGATCGCTAGCAGTATCCGCCACTGGCATACGCCCCTAGCTGACACCCTGCCGACGCTGCTGGAAGCCTATCAAAGTGGTTTAGAAACAGGCGATCTACAATTTGCCGCCAATGCCTCGATGCTCTATTGTCTGCATGGCTTTTTTAGCAGCAAGCCGCTACCAGAACTAGCCAAGGATTTAGCGACTTACATCACCGCGATCAACCGCCTCAATCAGCAAATGACGCTCAACCACACCAGAATGCTGCAGCAGGTGGTGCACAAGTTGATCGCTAGCTATGGTGGTTGTGAATCCAATGTTTCTGGCCAAGCTCAACAGATTAAAGAAGTAATTGATGCAGAAATTAATAGAGATGCTCCGATCGATGATAGTCAAACTAATCAAGGCAACACAACTAAAACGGCGCAAACTAGTGCTGAGTTAGATTCTAAGAATCAATTAGGTCAATCCTCCGCTGCTAATAATTTCCACTCCTCGACCAGTCTTGATGGCCAGTATTTTAATGAAGCCACCTGCCTGGCGGATGCAGCAAAGTATGGCGATCGCCTCTCTTGCTATTGGTTTTATTTATTCAAACTGATGCTGTGCTATTGGTTTGAAGAGACAGAAGCCGCCCTAGACCATGCTAAACAAGCTCAGCAATACCTCGCCGCCAGAGCCAGCACCAGTGTACCCAGCCTGTATTTTTATGTGTCGCTAACCTATTTAGCTGCCTATTCCAACACTTCAGCCAAGCAGCAAAAACAACTGCTGAAGCAGGTCAATCGCCATCAAAAACGGATGCAGCGGTGGGCGAAATATGCGCCAATGAATTATTTGCATAAATACTACCTGATTACGGCGGAAAAACAACGGGTGCTCGATCGCTGTGGACATGCCCTGGAATTCTATGACCTGGCGATTAATGCTGCCCTGGAACATGGCTATACCAATGAAGCAGCATTAGCCTATGAATTGGCGGCCAAATGTTATGCGCAACAGGGTAAAAAGCTTAATGCCCAGGCCTATATGCAGGAAGCCCACTACCTCTATAATCGCTGGGGTGCGATCGCTAAGGCCGAGTTTTTAGTTGCCACTTATCCAGAATTGTTGTGCAGTAGATTGGCGCTCTCCAACCCACAAACCAGCACATTGAGCAAACGTAGTACGCTGAGTAGCTTGAGTAGTCTGAACAGTCTCAATCGAGGCAGCAATCGCGTCACTTCTAGCACTACTGGGGGCATCGATCCGGCCAGCTTAGACCTAGCCTCAGTAATGAAAGCTTCTCAGGCGATCTCCGGTGAGATTTTACTCGATCGGCTTTTGGCGAAGCTGATGCAGATCATGCTCGAAAATGCTGGAGCCCAGCTTGGTTATTTGCTCCTGGAAACCAAGGGTAAACTATATATAGAAGCGGCTGGTCAAATTAACCGCGATCGCGTGGCAGTGCTGCAATCACTCACCCTCGATTGCCAGGAAGCCAGTGAACTGGTGGCCAGGGGCATAATTAACTATGTGGCTCGGACTGGAGAAACCGTGGTTTTAAGTGATGCTGCCAAATCTGGTCGGTTTACCAAAGACCCATATGTGGTCAAAAATCAACCCAAGTCGGTGCTGTGTAGCCCACTGACCAATCAGGGGAAACTGAGTGGGATTTTATATCTAGAGAATAATCTAACTACCCATGCGTTTACCCAAGAGAGCTTAGATCTATTAGATTTGCTGTCGGGGCAGGCAGCGATCGCCATTGAGAATGCCCGTTTTTATAACAGCATGGCGGAATTAAACAAAGCCTATGAACGTTTTGTGCCGGGACAATTCCTACGTTTTTTAAACAAAGACAGTATTGTCGAAGTGCAATTGGGGGATCAAGTGCAAAAGGAAATGTCGGTTTTATTTGCGGATATCCGTAATTTTACAAGTCTTTCGGAAACCATGACCCCGGAAGAGAATTTCCATTTTATTAATAGTTTCTTTGGCCGGATGGAGCCAGCGATCGCCCAGGAGAATGGCTTTATTGATAAGTACATTGGCGATGCCATTATGGCTCTGTTTGGCGGTGAGACCAGCGATGAGATCAGCGATACTAACAGCAATTTAGCTAAAAATATCTATGCATCAACATCCAGTCAGTTAGAACCGTTAGATCAGTTAAACCAGCAAACCGATGGAGCCGCGATCGCCCTAGAGCCTGATCAGGAATCTACTACCCACACTAACAGTGCCGATGATGCAGTCAGGGCTGGGATCGCCATGCTCCAGGCACTCATCGGCTATAACCAGACCAGAGCCCAAAAGAACAAACCACCGATTGCGATCGGCATTGGCATCAACACTGGCTTGCTGATGCTGGGCACTGTCGGTGGTAAAGAACGCATGGACAGCACTGTGATTAGTGATGCGGTGAATTTGGCTTCTCGAATTGAGGGCAAAACCAAGGAATATGTAGTGTCATTGCTGATTAGTGAAGATACCTATCAGCAATTAGAAGATCCAAGTCGCTACTCAATCAGAATGATCGATCGGGTCAGGGTACGCGGCAAAAACAGGCCAGTAGCGCTTTATGAAGTATTTGAAACCGATCCACCTATGGCTAAGGCCAGTAAATTAGCCACTGCGGCAATGTTGGCGGAAGCGCTAACCCTCTATGAAGAAGCTAAAATCAGTGCGGCTCTGGCTTTATTTCAAACCTGTGCAGAGATGAACCCCAGCGATCGGGTGGCGCAAATCCAAGTTACCCGCTGTAAGCAAAAGCTAAAACAACAGCAAATGGGTGGCAGTGCCTTGGAAATGTGGATCGAGGATATGACGGAGCTTGCTCAACTTCACAATGACTTTTAGAGCATTCTTTTAAATCTCAATCATTAGTGTCATAGCAAGCATAGAGATGTTGTGCGTAAATGGTTGGTAGAACTATTGTCAGTCGCTATTAAAATATATATTTAGATAATTGATTCTAATTGATTCTGATGCAATATAGCAATTGAAGGCTGGTTTAGGGCGACTTGTAAAGGCAGTCATGATTTTCAGGAATGCTTACAAAGAGCAATTTTGTCCTAATCAATCATCTGATCGGCTGTTAAAGCGGTTAGGAATTAGCTTAAAACAAAATACAAATTCTCTCATACTCATATTTACAGTCCTTCTTATGCTAGTAATGGTGATGGTGGCACTGGTGTTAATGTCTAAATTAGTGGCATAACGAGAAACAATGGGATTGGCATAGGATGAATAATTTAACTAGTAGTGCTAGTAGCGTTGACCTTACCGCAAAAATTGATCTAGAGCCCCAACTGGCACAAAAGCTAGTCAAGCTCAAGGATATTTTTGCGCAGGCACAGCGGGTGTTGATTGCCTATTCTGGTGGGATCGATAGTACCCTGGTGGCCAAGATCGCCCATGACGTTTTGGCGGAGAATGCCCTGGCGGTGACCGCTGAATCGCCTTCGTTATTGCCTGCCGATCTCGAAGATGCCAAGATCCAAGCCCAGGCGATCGGCATTACCCACAAAATTGTTCAAACCGCTGAACTGGATAATCCCGAATATGCTGCTAATCCAATCAATCGCTGCTATTTTTGCAAGAGCGAATTACACGAGACGCTGCGACCGCTGGCAAATTCCCTTGGTTATGACTATGTGATCGATGGGGTGAATGCTGATGATCTCAAGGATTATCGCCCTGGCATCCAGGCAGCCAAAGAAAGGGGAGCGCGATCGCCCCTGGCAGAGGTGGGCATCAGCAAGCTGGAAGTCCGCATGTTATCGCGGTATCTGGGTTTGCCCTGGTGGGATAAACCTTCACAACCCTGCTTGAGTTCGCGGTTTCCCTATGGCGAAGCAATCACTAAAGAAAAACTAGAGCGGGTAGGCAAGGCGGAATTTTTTTTGCGGAATCTATTGCGCGATCGCCTTCAAGATACTGACTGGAAAGGTGACTTGCGGGTAAGGTCGATCGCTGACATGGCCAAAATTGAACTACCGCGATCGCAAATTAGCGCATTTATCGATCGGGTCGATCTGGTTGCCCTAACCGAACAATTTAAATGCTTTGGTTTTCTGGATATTACCCTGGATCTCGAAGGCTTCCGCAGTGGCAAGCTCAATGATGTGTTAAAGCAAAAGTAATTGCTACTAATTATTACTCTGCTACCATTCCAAACGAATCCCCTGCGATCGCAACTCACTGTGCAAACTGCCAATTAAAGCCCGATCGAGGATGCCCTGGGGAGTCAGAGTAGAATCATTTTGCTTAACTAACCAGGCCGCCGTCGTACCAGCCGCCGCCCCCACCGCCCATTCACCCACATGCACCCTGGTGGAGGCATTGACAATATGACTAACCGCGATCGCCTTGCCGCCAATTAGCAAATTATCTAGTTGTTGTGGGATTAAGCTTTCTAGGGGAATATAAATCGGCGTGACAAAGTTCTCGGTGGCGGGGGCAGAGCTGGCTGATTTGGATGGATGCCAATTACGGTAGCGGCAACCATGAATATCGATCGCATAGTGAGTAATACCAATCAGGGTATCGCTAAAATCACGGCCACTCATATCAACCCGAATATCCTGCTCGCGGATCATGAAACTATCCTGGCCATAGGCCGATCGCCCCAGGATCCGTCTCCCTTCTCGAATATAGGGATATAAACTCAAGCCCGATTGCGTAGGGATCGGCATTCCTGCCCCAGCTAAATGTTGCAGTGGCATATCCTCGCTGGCGTAGGTTTCAATCAGCCACTCAGAAAAGAGTAAGGCATGATTTTCAGCTTGCTTTAGCGCTTGCAAATTCAATCCCCCCAGCCAATTATGCTGTTGGCCAGAGGTTTTAATCTCAGCAGAGGTCATAATCAGAGCCGGATTCATGATCCCCCAATCGTTGCCATTGTTCCAATTCACGATCGTCATGTCGCCCGATCGCGGCGTGGCCGTAAAGGGGTTATCGTTATTCACGCTCAAGGCGCGGCGATAGTTAAAAAAGCTCTGCCCTGAATACATGGGATGGCTACCCAGGTCATAATCGCGGCGATGTTCTGCTCTGGTAATCCCTGGCTTAACCTGCTTGAGCTTTTGCAAAGATTTGCCGCCATCATCGGCGATCGCCAAAATAAATGGGAACGTAAACGCCTGGGTGCATTCAGGATTATCCGCGATCGCATTAACTTCACCAGTGGTCTCTGGTGCTTCCGAACCAACCCGATAGGGCAAATTCGCCCAACCAATTAGCTCGCCTGTATCAGTGGCATCGATCACCAGCATTTGTTTTCCAGGGGGCGGCTGAAGCCGGATCGGTTGCTTGGCATAGAGAGTGTCTTCGCTCCAGCTATACCAGGCCGTAATCTCCCGCGATAGCTTGCCCTTGGGTAAATAATCAGGATCTTTAGCGCTCCGCCTGACCGCATGGATTGCGTCGATCGTATTCCCAGCCTGATTAAAACTTGCGCCTTTAAAAGCAATCTCAGTGCCCCAGCGGCTTTGGGGTGAATTAGTGGTGGCCTCTTTTAGTAAAGCTGCTGCTGCCATTGCCCCCGCATTGGGTAAAAAGCAAAGATCGCCAACCCAGCAACTATTCACGTCGGCAACTTTGATGGGTGGATCGCTACTTAAATTGTTAAATTCTTGAGCCGGAAAACCACTGGGCAAGGCATCCTGGCTAGCGATCAATTGCTTGAGGTGTTGCCAGCTATCACTAAAATTCTGCCGATCGCGCATGGTAAGCGACTCATCGATCGCACTGACCCCCTGGGCGCTAATCTGGCCACCCAGCATCGGCGTTAACTCAATCAGGCAAGTTACCGCTCCCGCTTGCATAGCATGATAGGCGGCGGCGATCCCACCGAGGGAACCACCCACGATCGCCACTTCGCATTCCCACACCTCTGCATCTGCTGGGGGTGGTGGGTTTAGTAATGGCAATCCACTGGGATGCCACAGCGCTACGGGGGCTACTGGTGTATTTTCAGGATTGGGTTGATCGCTCGAATTATTAATAGCATCATCAGGGCGATTACTCAGTTGAGCATCCTGTTGCCAGATGCCAGTTAGATTCGGGAAAGTCCAGGCGATCGCCCCCAGAGCAAATGGTATGACAATGAGCATCATCAAAACCGAAAGACAAGACGATCGATTCCTACGCCTGGGCTTTGGTCTTACTCTTGTTCTTGATCTTGATTTTGGTCTCCTCATGCCACCATTTAACAATTAATTTGCAGCTTAATTCTGGCGCAATCGATAGGGAATAAATAGCAAGTTACGATTGAGCGTAAAAATTTGCTCAGGGATCTCTTCCGGCGCTTCCGGCTTGAGGCCAATGTTATAAACATTTTGATCGACGGGCACCTGCCAGAAAATAATTTTGCCATTCACCCGATCGCCATTGGTGCGAAACAGCCCCCGATCGATCGCTACTTCTGCCTCTAGTTGATAGATCGCACCGCGATAGCCGATTTGCGGCGGCAGGCCAACGGTAGCTGTAAGTCTTTGCCTTACATCTGGCTGGGCAAACAGTTGCGAGAGCGATCGCGCCCAGCTATTGGCCAGATCCAGCACCGAAGTAGCATTATGCACCTGCACATCTGTTTCTGTTACTTCGATCAGGGTTTGTCCCTGTAAGCGGATCGCTGCGGCTTTGACAATTTTTGTTTTGGCGGCTGGCTCACTCCCCGCACTACTGCTGGAAGCTGCCACCTCTTCCACCTGAGTGGGTTGAACATCAACCTGCCAGGCTTGATTAGGATTAAGCTGCACCACAATTTTTTCTAGACGCTGATCCAGTTGGTTGATTTTACGGTTGGCGATCGCGTCTTCGTAGGCAAAAGAGATCACTGGTTTCCCCGCAATTCGCCAGGTGGTAGCGGCCTCGGCGATCGCCGTAGTAAGCGGCATAATTTGCAAGCAGATTGATAGAATAAAGATTCTTAGCCAATAGTGCCAACCATGAGGCGATCGGCTGGGAGTTTCATTATTATTTCTAGTTCTTTGGCCAAAAGCGCAACCTGGGAAGCCTGATGATCGAGATGGTTGAGATGCGAATTTATGCATTAATTCTGTCTTGTTCTCTCTACTTGAACCCATTTGTTAGCCTCTTTAGACTGTTCAGGCATATTGATCGATTTGCTCGATGATTGACCGCTAAATGTCTGGTATGGTTCCAGGCTGAGTTGTAGGCAAGATTAGCCCTAAAACCATGATTAGTCCAGTTAATACCATAAAAACAAACTATACCTATGTTAGCGAAGCGGATTTTACCCTGTCTGGATGTCAAAGCTGGTCGGGTGGTGAAGGGAATTAATTTTGTCAATCTCAAGGATGCTGGCGATCCGGTGGAGCTAGCTCAGGCTTATAACCTGGCGGGAGCGGATGAGCTGGTTTTTCTGGATATTACCGCCACCCATGAAGATCGCAATATTATTCTTGATGTGGTCTATCGCACTGCCGAACAGGTGTTTATCCCACTCACGGTCGGCGGCGGCGTGCGGAATGTGGAAATGATTCGCAACTTGCTACGGGCGGGTGCTGACAAGGTGAGTATGAATTCCGCTGCGGTCAGGAATCCGGATTTAATTAACCAGGGTAGCGATCGCTTTGGCGCACAATGTATTGTGGTGGCGATCGATGCCAGACGGCGAGAAGACCCAAATAACCCTGGTTGGGATGTGTATGTGCGCGGTGGCCGTGAGAATACGGGGCTGGATGCGATCGCCTGGGCGGAGGAAGTGGTAAAACGCGGTGCTGGAGAAATTTTACTCACCAGTATGGATGCGGATGGGACTCAGGCTGGCTATGACCTGGATTTGACCCGGCAAATTGCCGATCGGGTCGGCGTGCCAGTAATCGCCTCAGGTGGTGCAGGCACTTGCGCCCACATCCATGAAGCCCTAACCGAGGGCAAAGCAGAAGCAGCCTTGTTGGCATCATTGCTGCATTACGGCCAATTGTCGATCGCCGAGATCAAAGAATATTTAATCTCCCAGCAAGTACCCACTCGCCATGTGGCGCACAATGGGTTTGGTTAATTTCTATTTCTTCTATAGCGGATGCAGAGTGGGTTAGGAAAATGTATATGTTTTTTGGCATCCTGTAGTCATAATCCTAAGCATTTCATGTCCTAATTTATCTCCTCGCTTGCGATAACTTAAATTAAACTTTGGACTGATTCCTGGGCATATTCGCGCATCTCGTGGGCGATCCGCCATAGCTCCTGGCCAGTGTGTAGGTGCTGATAATCATAATTGAGGGTGAAGTAATTCAACTCTTCGATCCCATCCCCCAATTGATTCAAACAGTGATAAAGATATTCGGCTGCCCCTGCTGCGGTTGCCGGATTAGGTGTATTCCTAAACAGAATTTGGGCTTTGGCAAACGAACCGCGACATTCCTCCAGGTATTCCTCAAAATCACCCATTAGCTCATCATCGTAAGGGTCGGCGGCCAGTTCCTCCATCTGTTCTTCTAGTGAATCCAGGATATTGTTGACCACATTCATGATCGGCTTATAGGCATGTTTGAGCCATAGTTCTAATTTTTGGTCTTGATCGACATAAACGCTGGATTTAGCCGATCGCCCCTTGGGGGCATAACCAGCCTGAACCCGCCGCCGACTGGTGGCAAGGCCAATACTGCGATCGTAAAATTCACGGCTCTGGGGATTGCTCAGCACCTCATAGGCGTTGTTGATCGCGGCAATGCGATCGTGGTTATCCAGTTCCTGATTAGAATCGGGATGGAACTGCTTGGCCAAGCTCCGATAGGCACTCTTAATCGTCGATTGACAGGCAAGAAAGTCAATGCCAAGGGTGCTGTAATGGTTAGATTGCTGACCTACGTGCGGCATAGAGGAATAAATTTCTGGCTAACACTGGCTGAGCCTTTTTTTAGTATATGCAATCAATATTCAATCGATATTCACGCGAATAATTAGTTTCACGGCTTCAGCCTGATCCCATAGTAGGGGTAGCTTAAATTGGGTGCAAGATCCTGGCAGAAGAAACTGAACTCAAGTAGAGCGAGATTTTGAGCTTACATCTGGAAAGTATTCACGAGCATCCCCAAGCCAACCAGCACAAACACCAAGCCCAATAAAGCAAATCCAGCAACTTCCAAATAGAAAGCGCTCTTAGGCCGATCGGACATTAGCTTGGGTAATAATTTGCGAAATAATTTGCGATCATGGCGATCGTCTAATTGGGGCATATTAACTACCTCACCCCACACATAAATTTCTTGATTCGGCACAAGTAAACGCTCCTCGACCGTAATTGCTCGCCTGAACATCATCATCTTGGGATTGATGTCCAAATCCGCCAGAATCCGATCGGCGCGCTCGTCTTTAAAACCTCTGAATGCCCCCTGACGAGACTGAAAATGGGGTTTGCCCTTAAGCTGAACGTTGTCTGGAATCACTTCAATATGTCCAGAACCATCAGAGAGCATAAACGGTTGCTCGGAAAACTGATTATGAAGCACGATCGTCTTGGTGCTTTTGCCCCTGCGCACAACTTCCACCACGGAATCCAGCCAGAATAGGCAATCGGCTTGGGTAAATGGACTGTTTAAGCTCGATTCTGCTGAGATGTTACCATTGAGGGCAATATTTTTACCGATCGTGGCCTCGTAGATTTTGCCAGGAGGGCAATCCATAAAAACTTTCATCTTGCGATAGGCAGCATAGATCAAGCCGCTGCCAACCAGCAAAACGATCGTGCCAACCAGGCCAAATACTAGTTTTTCCATTTTGGTTAATTATATTTTTGAGCTGTCATTGCAATATGGTTGCTCAGACATTACCCAATTTTGAAACGCACCCAAATAGACTGTAGAGCCACTTAAGTATGCAAGCTGCCTAAAACAAATATTAAGCCAAACAGAAGTGATCCCAAAATTTCAAAATTGATGTTACCTAACAACCTATACTTAGTAAGAACCACAACCAGGCTATTCATGGCCGTGGTTAGTGTAGTTAATAAAACTTCGCACTTTAGATCTTAATTTAGGAGTATTTAAACTTAGGTATGGATTTGTCCTTGATTGCACCACAGCCCAAGCCAGGCATCCTCAACGTATTGATCGAAATCCCCGGCGGCAGCAAAAACAAATACGAGTTTGACAAAGATCTCAACGCCTTTGCCCTCGATCGCGTGCTTTATTCGTCGGTGCAATACCCCTATGATTATGGGTTTGTGCCCAACACCCTTGCCGATGATGGCGATCCCCTCGATGGCATGGTAATTATGGATCAACCGACTTTCCCTGGTTGCGTGATTGCCGCTCGCCCGTTGGGCATGTTGATTATGATTGATGGTGGCGATCGGGATGAAAAGATCCTCTGCGTGCCGGCCAAAGATCCCCGCTATGCCGAAGTAACTGGCCTGAAGGATATTGCTTCCCACCGTCTCGAAGAAATTGCCGAGTTCTTCCGTTCTTACAAGAATCTGGAGAAAAAAGAAACCGAAATTAGAGGTTGGGAAGGCTTGGATGCGGTGAATGCATTGGTAGCAAAGTCGATCGCGGCAGCCAAGTAGTCTATCTACCAAAAAACTAGCGATCGGTAATTGCCCAACCCCCAATTACCCTTAGCCCCAAGATCGAATATGCATTAAACAGGCATTGAATATGTGCTGAATATTGATCGAATATTTAGCTGGAACCAGTCACTCGCCGATCGTTGCAGTGGCTGGTTTGTTATTTGCCAAGGTTTTATATTTTGATCGCTCCATCACTTGCCATCTTCAATAAGGCTCTTCTAAAGTCCGGCTGCTGCTCGCTGCTTCAAGGGATATTCATATACTTCAATACCCATTACATCAGCCTGGCCTCTCCCCCTTCAATCGCAATCAGCCAAGCAAAAACAGGCGATCGCCACATAAGCTTCGCCTGAATAGAAATCAAGAGAGGAACACATAAAACCCCAATGTCGCATTGGTAGGTAGTTGTTTTTAATATGTCCATTTGTAATTTACACTTATCAGTAATGAATGTCAATTAATCAATTATAAAGTTCGATTGATTGAGCGGCCTCTGGTAGATGGGCTATGGCTTGCAGATAGATATCTTGGGCTTTGGGGCAAGATCCTGACTGACCTGACGCGATCGACATCAACCTCTAAGGCTGGAGTTAAATAAATTGCCTTCAGCTCAGGGCAAGCAATAAATCTTAGCTAAGTGGCAATAGTCTTCGGAGTATAGCTTTCTGCCTATATCTATGCCCGCATTTTACATGTTATGGCTAGCTACTTATTGATAACTATTGTCAACTACCCTGTGATCGCTTAGACTAATCGATAAATAATAATCATTTGCAATAAGCATTAGCTATTTATCGCCAGTCCTTTTGACCAATAAAGACCAATAAACCAGGAAACAAGATTTGATGAACTTAGCCCCTGAAGTGCTCTATCTCAACACCAGCAAAGCGCTGCGTCGTTTCGATCGCCCCTTGCAAAACTATCTGGCCAAGCAAAAACGGGTCGCGCGATGGGATTTTAGCCTGGAGCCAGATGAGCCCAACTCGATCGATACTGCCCTAACGCTTTTACATGAATATATAGTCCAACATAATCAGCCGATCCATTTAGTGGGGCATGGCATCAATGGCTTGCTGGGGCTAATATATGCCCGCCATTATCCCGAATTGGTTAAATCATTGACGCTCCTGGCAGTAGGGGTGAATCCGGCTCAGGATTGGAAATTTCAATATTATGTGGCGCGGAATCTTTTGCCCTATAGCCGTGAGATGGTTCTGGCGCAAATGGTACATCGCTTGTTTGGCTGCACCGATCGCCAGATGTTGAAGGGGCTAATTGAAATTTTGGCCAGGGATATCGACGATTCCCTGTCGCTTCACTCCCTTGTCCAGCAAACCTATATTGAGCCTGCTAGCGTGACTGTGCCATTGTTGGTTTGTGGTAGCCGCGATGATCTGATTGTGGATAGCGATGCCCTGCATGGGTGGTTGCAGTATTTCAAGGAGGGCGATCGCCTGTGGGAATGTGCCAAGGGGCAGCATTTTTTCCATTACTTTGAGCCACAGTTGGTGGGTAGGCAGCTTATTTTGTTCTGGCGGACGTTAATGAATTGCACCGATCGCCGATCGCCACTACAGGCCGAGATTGCCACTAGCAATGATATCAACAAGGCTAAGCAGCTTGAAGCCAACCCACTCAAGGTTTCTAAAGCGTTGTAATCAAAGTCTTTTAATTATGGATAAGCACCAAAATTATCAACATGATCGATCGCCTCATCCTTACCCCCATGCTCAATGCTCACAAGCCTTATCAAAAATTATGACTATGCGTATTACCGATGGCCTGTTGTTATTATTCTTTAGCCTCATGATCGCTATCATTACTGGTGTGGTCACGCCAATTTCTGTGCCGCTGTTGTAGAACCAAGTAGAGCCAAGTAGAACTAATTTGATTTAGAACTTTTCCGTAGCTGGCCGCAAATCTATTTCCAACGTCCAGGCAGTGGGGGGCTGTTGATAAATTTGCCAATAAGCATCAGCGATCGCCGCAGGATCTAGAAGTGTAGCTGGATCTCGATCGCCCACCATCTCCCTCACTCTGGCGGTGTTGATCATGCCATCAATAATAATATGCGCCACATGAATGCCCTGGCTCCCAAACTCCCGCGCCAGCGATTGCGCTAATGCCCGCAGGCCAAACTTACCCACCGCCAGGCTGGCAAACTTGGCTCCACCGCGCAGTGCCGCAGTTGCCCCCGTAAACAAAATTGAGCCGCTGCCTTTTTCTAGCATTTCTGGTAAAACTTGCTGCACAGCCAGGAAAGCGCCAAAGCAGTTAACTCGCCAACTTTGCTCAAACATGGCTGGCTCTAGCTCCAAAATGCCCTTCATCGCAAAAGCTCCGGCATTATAGATCAACACCTCTGGCGCGCCTAATTCAGTTTTGATCCGATCGCTGATCGCCACTACTGCATCCGGGTCGGTTATGTCGGCAGCAAAGGGAACTGCAATACCACCATCATGATTGATTTCAGTTTTGAGATCGCTTAACTTCTCAGCATCTCTGGCGATGATCGCCACCGCAAAACCGCCCAGGGCAAACTTTTTAGCGATCGCTGCCCCCAAGCCAGGGCCAACCCCCACTACCATTGCTACTTTCGCTACTTGCGCTACTTTTGCTCTAGCGGCTGCGCTCATATCAAATCATTCCTTAAATTAATCGCTTTAATCTTGCTTGAATTAGAGTTTTTGTAAAAGTCCAATCTTGAAATGCGGTAATCATTATCTCAGTGGCTATATGAGCATTTGGTAAGCAGCTAAATCACTATTTCGGTCAGTTGATCAGACCGCCTGAGAGTTGGCACGTCCCAGGTTGGCGATCAAGAATCCTGCACAGATCGCCTTGATCATAGCAAGTTGAGGTGAGTTAAAAATTAGTTGGCAAGGTTTGCACGATTAACACCATTAGCAACTAAGCATATTTGCCTAATTCGAGCAGGTGGATCTGGTTAAACTTTGGAACTGCCAGGGAACCAGGCCAGTCAAAAGGGGTGTACTAACCAAACACATATGCAAAACAGGTTAGTACGGCGATCGATTCAAAAATGCAGTAACGAGACGGGATCTGTTGCATAGCCCAGATTTACCGCTTGGATCAACAACTGCCCAGAATCGCGCCAGGATTCAAACCACACCAATCAATTAGATTCAATCAGAATCAGGAGTAATCCTATGAAAACCTCACACCAAATTTTGACCTCCTTAGCGATCGCTACTGTTTCCGCCGTTTCTGCCCTCGGCTTTGCTAATCCAGCTAGTGCAAATGAATTCGGCAGGGCTGGCGATCTGACCCCCGGTAGCTATTTAGGAGCAGGTGCTTCACTGACCACTGACAAGGGGAATCCTGATGATAATTTAGGGGCAAACATTTCCGGTCGCTATAAGTTTGAAGATGCACCAGTTTCGTTGCGTACTTCGGTTTTGTTCGGTAATGGTGGTACTGCGGTTGTACCGACTATTTCCTATGACCTACCGGTAGGCGATCGCACTAACCTGTTTGTGGGTGCGGGTGGCTCGTTTGTAGTAGATGACAATAGTACCCTGCTGGGCGATCGCAATGCCTATGTGGTGCAGCCAGGGGTAGAAGTTAGTTTAAATGAAAATGTATTGCTCTATAGTAATGCGATCGTGGCGATCGATAGCTTTGAGAGTGGTGCTGGCACTACTGCTTCCTTCCAGGGTGGGGTCGGATTCCAATTCTAATTGTTGATCAAACAACCCTGAAATAGTAATTAAATCGCCCATGCTGGTAGAGCGCGGGCGACTTTCTCGAATAACTCGAATAATTAGATGTATTGTATATTTTGATAACCTGATATGCCATTGCAGTGTAAATAATCCACGTTGGCAAATTATGCTCAATCGCAAATGAATACCAAACTTAGTAATGATCGTGGCAGACTGCTCCTTATGCTCAGAATGATCAGATCAGAACAGTCTATTAGTGAGAAACCTGGAAAATTAGACTTCCATTTATACTCTCAGTTTTAGCTCCAAACTGGATTTGAACAGACTAAACCGAGAGATCGCCCTTCATCACCATTTCTCCTGATGGTTTGAGCGTGCCTGCTTTCTCCACCGTCACTTCAACCAGTTGGGTATTGGTTAAAACGCGATCGAGGGGTACGGTCATAAACACCTTGCCATCTTGACCAGGGCGAAATTCTACACAATCGACCTTTTTACCATCCACATAGGCCCACATGCTATAGACCATCCCCGGTGGCAACTGCTCTAGATTTTGCACTGATAATACCGCGGCTTCCATGCCTGGCGTAATCACAAAGCTGCCCGTAGCACCTTCTAGATTCTTCATGCCTTGCAAAGCTAACAAACGATTGTCAGGCTGTCGCAACATGGCGATCGCCTTGTGGTATGCATCCAAATCCTGTTGGGCGATGGCTAATTTCCTTTGCAAACTCCAGCTATAACCACCTAAGCCAACTGCCACAATTGCGATCGCGGCGGCGATTAAGCGGCCAAATTTTGGCGATCGGTGCGGTTGAAAAACCCGCTCAACTTGTCCAATTTGCGGCAATGACGATGCAGCCTCCTGGGCAATATCAGCTTCCACCTGCGCCAATAAATTTGATTTCAAGCTTTCCGGTGGGGCAGCCTCCGGCAAGGCAAATGGCAACAGCGCCAAACTTTGCTCCAACGCCAAAATCTCGCGTTCTGCTTCGGGATGCTCGCTCAAATATTGCTTGACCTGAGCCTCCTCCTGGGGGTTCAGATCACCAAGCACATAACCAGCCAAAAGCTCTTGCCAATTTTGCGACTCTTGCAGGGATTCCATTTCCTATTCCACCAAATCTTTTAGTATATGTCTAAGTTTAATCAGCCCCTGACGGGCGCGAGTTTTCACAGTCCCTAGCGGAATATTCAGCGCGCGATTGATTTCCGATTGACTCATACCGTCATAGTAGGCCATCTCTAAAACCTGTCGCTGATTTTCTGGCAGTTGTTGGAGTGCCGATCGCACCAGTTTAGCAACCTCCGATAATGAAACTTGTTCCATAAGATTACCGGGACTAAACAAAGAATCACCACGTCCGAGTTTTTGCAAGAATTTTTGCTTGGTGCGTGATTTCCGAATCCGATCGATCGCTCTAGATCTAGTCAGAGTCATTAAAAACACACTCACCGAACCGCGATCGGGATCGTAATTATTTTTGCGCCAGAATGAGACAAAGATATCTTGGGTAAGATCTTCTGCCTCCGCTGGATTCCCCAAAATCCGCAACGCGAGACGATAGACAACAGTGCCGTAGCGATCGTAAAGAACACCAAGGGCTTTGTGATTGCCAGACTGGAGCGCCCGGAATAATTCCGTGTCTGATTTGGATGATAGATTCATAGCCCAGAGTCTTGCCTATGAGTGAGGATATATGGTTATAGTCGATCGCTGGCAGCTTACTTTATCAACGTTTATCGGTTTTTATTAGTGTTTATTTAGTGTTTATCGGCCGATCGGTTTGTGATCAAAATTGCAATATCAATATAAAGCAACAAAGATAAGATTAAAAATCTCTGCCGCCCTTGATTCAGTCTTTTGCCAAAACTGATCCAGCAAAGCAAGGAGTTAGCTCCTTTGCGATCGCCTGCAAGCTGTAGGCAAACAAACTGGTTATCCTTCAACACACCTAACTAGCCGCTTTTGATTTTAAGGGTTGCCAGCTTAACTATAGTTTTGCTCCATTTAATATACGTGGCTATGGATGAGATGGATCTAAGCAGAGCTTAAAAATTTTTTGGCATTTACTCAAGCTGCTCTAATCTTTGATCGCTAGATGTGAGGTAATTATTTTAGTTAATGGGCATCGCTAATGACTCAACCCTATGTACAGCGCTATGTACAGCCCTATGTATATGAATATTCTCAGCTCTTAACACCTTTGATCTACAGGGGAATAACAACTTTTTTAGCGATTTAGCAATCCAAAATGCGATCGCCACCGTAAAAATTACAAATCACCCAAATGGGCGACGCGGTTGAACAAGTAATTTTGGACTGCACCGATTTCCCGGTTAACTAAATGGCTTAACGCGCTCTTGGTTAAATTACCAATAGGTTGAACCATTGAACATTGTCAAGCAAACATCACAGACTCAAGCAATGTGTATGTTGCGATTGGGATAGGGCTTAATTTCAACCTCAATCATACCAAAAAGTAGAATTATTCAATTTTCGATCGCACAAACCGATTAGTTCTGACTCAATTCCAATCAATTCATTCGTAACTCAAGTAATTTATTAGTAGAGGGAAAATAATCTCCATGAAAGTTAAGTATTTTGCCACCACGATCTCCTCGATCGTCCTGTTGACTTTATTGGCTAGCTGTAGTCCTGGCACAACTACAGCACCTGATCCTGGCTCTCCCGCTACCACTACTGATGTTGCCGATCCCTGTGCCGCCAAAGATCCCTGTGCTGCCAAAGATCCCTGCGCTGCCAAAGATCCCTGCGCTGCCAAAGACCCCTGCGCCGCTAAAGACCCCTGCGCCGCTGATCCTTGCGCTGCTAAAGACCCTTGCGCTGGTGCCTCTAATCCATGTGCCGCAAAGAACTATGCTAACGCTGTGTTTGTTGACAATGGCGTAGCGATCCGTGGCATTGACCCGGTGGCCTACTTTACTGAGGGCGGCCCAGTAGAGGGAAGTGATGAATTTGCCTATGAATGGCAAGGGGCAATCTGGCATTTTTCTAGCGCCGAGAACCGCGATAAGTTTGCCAGTAACCCAGAAGAATTTGCGCCCCAATATGGTGGCTATTGCGCCTATGCGGTCAGCCAGGGAACCACTGCACCGATCGATCCTGATGCCTGGACAATTGTTGATGGCAAGCTCTACCTCAACGTGAGCAAGAAAATCCAGAAACGTTGGGAAAAAGACATCCCTGGTTACATCAGCCAGGCTGATGCCAACTGGCCTGGTGTGCTCGATAGCTAGTTCGATGGTTATGGCGATCTAAACTAAAGCCATAATTAGCTCAACCAAATTTTTCTACTGTCGTAACCTTACGGTTTCTAAAACTCTTAATTACATCTAAAGCAATCGGGCGGGTAAATACCTGCTCGATTTTTTATGGCTGCTACACCGCGATCAGACCCGATCAACCGGGGGCCGAATAGAGCATTGAAATTTCAAACTTATAGTTAATCTCGATCGCCAGATGCTCCCCTTGCTTCATCAGCGTTTTTTATCGAGCTGACACTTATACTGTACTGACATCTTTACTGACATCTTTTAAAAAGTAATAATATCCGCTAAAACCTTATGCTCAGCTAACTTCCGCTCAGGCAACGGCGCATCATAGACCACTAGCAAGGATTTAGGGCGATCGCCATCATCAAAAATTTCGATCCCCTCGGCATTCTCCGTACCAAAGGCGCAATCGAGTTTGGCAATCCGTTCTAGACCCCGATCGGCTTGAGTAGCAATACTATCGTCGCTCAAATCCACCACATCTTTGAGCCGAAATAATTGCATCCCGCCGCGAATATTCATGGTTGCCCCAGCCAGGATCAGCAAGCTTTGACTCTCTTGGTCGTAGCACAAGTCCCGCACCCCCAAGCCATTCAAGGCTACAAAATGCTTTTTATACTTGCGTTTGGTTTTACGTTTGGTGTTACGTTTGGTGTTACGTTTGGTTTTGCCATCACCGATCGACTTCAGGTTTAGTATGCCTGCTTTGGTTTCCTTGAGTTCAATCTCTAAGATAATTGCCCATTCACCCCGCAGCACCGGCCCGCGCAGTCCTAAGAACAGGCGATCGCCCACCACTGCTAGACCTTCTACGTCCAGGCCATTTTCTTTGGATGGCAATCGCACCGATTCGATCGCACCACCTGCATCATCACTTGCACCAGTTTGCATGGGCACAAGGGCATTGATATAGGGGGCAAGGTGGGAATCTTGGCTCAATTCCGTTAGCAGCTCATTGCCCAAGTCGTTTTTTTGCAAGCAGGCCGCCGTTAGAGTTTTCTTACTCTTGTTAGGATGAGGCACGGATTTATGTAGTTTGCCATCGACCAGTGGAATCCGCGCAATAAAACTACGATTGAGGTTGGGCTTGATTTGGCCGAGCCGATCGATCGATTTGGTCGTTTTATGCTCTTCTGGCTTGGGCTTTTTACGGGTAGAGGAGTGGGAGCCAGTCAGCCACAAATAGCGATCGCTATAATCCAATCCTTCAATGTCGATTTCTTCTTCGGCATTATGAATGTCCAACAGCTCAGTTAAATCAAAGCGTTGATGATTGCCATATACACCCTCACTAATTCGCTCCAGGCGATCGATGCAGGGAGTATCCCCAGTCAATTCATCTGCGCCTAACCACATGTACTTACCTTTATTGGTCAGGGTAACCGCTGAAAGGTTGTTAGTAATAGCGGTCAGGTCTTGAACTTGGGGATCAAATTCTAATAAGAGGCGCGATCGGGGGGAGGCGATTAACATATTGAAATTGACTGATTGAAGGTGGGTAAAACTCAAATCGGTTGGGTGATGCTCAAGTTACTTACAATCGAGACTTGTGCAAATCAAAACCCTGGCTTGTAAGCGATCGACCAATATTGATAAACAATTATGGATAAACAATCTAAACAGTTAGATTTGATTGCATCACTAGCTAGGCAATTTATTGCTGGACTAATCAAATTAGCCGATCGAAATATTCAAGATTGGCAGATTCAAAGTATTGGGCAATTGCAACAACACCAGCACAATAAAGTAATAAACCAAAGGCGCAGTAAACACATAGCTATCAGTGCGATCCAAAATGCCACCATGCCCAGGGATAATTTGGCCGGAATCCTTGACCCCCGCATCCCGTTTCATCATCGATTCGGTCAGATCGCCTAGCAAACTGGAAATGCCAATTAATACTCCTAATGCCGTGCCAGTGAGAAGCCAAAACGGCCAGCTCAGTTGCCATGCCCCCAAGATCGCTACTGCCATACAACTAGCCAACCCCAAGGCTGCCCCCTCAACGGTTTTCTTGGGGCTAATGTGCGACAGTTTGGTACGTCCCATCAATTTGCCAAAGAAATAGGAGCCAATGTCCGAAGCCCAAATACACATAAACGCCAGAAACACATAAATGGCGCTCTGATTGAGATGGAGCCAATGCCAACTAAAAATTTCCGTTTGGTCAAATTGCCGTAACCGAATCCAATAGCTGGGCAAATAGCCGCCATAGAAAAGCCCCAGAATGGAAGTGGAAATATCGGCGATCGTGGCCAGCTTGGGTCGAAACAGCAAATAGAAACAAATCCAGGTACCAGCGATCGGAAAAGCAGCGGTAACAATTTCGCCATTGATCTGCGCCAGCAATAACAAAATAATACTGGCGGTGATTGTAGTTTTGGCGGCGGGGGCTGCGTCGGTGGCTCTGACTAGATTAAAATATTCGCGTAAACCCAGACACACTAGGGTGCCAAACGCAATTGTAAATGCCCATCCCCCTAATATGATCGCCGCCAATGCCACGGGAATGGCGATCGCTCCACTGATAATCCGAGTCCAAGGCATGTATGTTTTACCCGCGCGTTAAAGAATATGTGGCCGCAGATCGTATAAACAGATTGCAAAAAGCTATATCAATACGTTAACCGAACCACAACCTAAAGTTATTAGGATATCAAGCTATCGACCATAAAAAGTTTTCCGATCGCAAACTTTTTCAAAATTTAAGACTTTCGGAACGGCTAAAATCATGGTCGATCCTAGTAAGATACAAATACAATTTAGTTAAATGCCAATTCGATAAAAGTTGGTGAGAAACGATCGCTAAGAAGCAACCGGGTTTTCAGATGATACCTAGTGCTGTTTCAATCGAGATGTTGTGCAAGGAGTAACCCGAATGCTAAGAGCCACAAGATACCAATGCAAAAGAAGTCTTTTGAAGATGCACTAGTAATCACAAGTTTGGGGTGATCAAGATCTGTTGCACTCAGGTTAAATTAGATTGTGGCGAACTTGCATTATCGACAAGTTATTTAAGATCTAAATCATGATTGATAAAAGCTTAGAGCTAGGCAAAATCAATACCCACTATGCTTTGCTAGGACTTACGCCCTGGGCAAATGAGCGCCAGATCCGGCAGGCCTATCGAGAATTGAGTAAGTTATATCACCCCGATACAACCGAGTTGCCAGCGATGGAGGCGGTCGAAAAATTTCGCCAGATCAATGATGCCTATGCGATCTTAAGTAGTCCAGAACGACGCAGCACCTACGATCGCAGCATTCAAATGTATATTCTCCAGGTGATGCAAGCCAGGCAGGACAATCCCTATGGCGATCGATCGACTCAGTATGATATCGACGACCTGCCGATCGAAAGACCCCTGTCCAATGGTGAAATATTTGTGTTGTTGTTAATGGCATTGACTTTTTTGGGCTGTATTGCCCTGGTTGTTGCGGTGGCCTGGTTACGGGGCGATCGCCTCATGCCTGAGCTAGTCACTGGTGCGGCGGCTTATTTACATTACCTGCGAGTTGCGATTACTTCTTGTTTCTATTTAAATCTTGGCATTTAAATCGCGGTATTTAAATTTTAGATATTTGGGCTTATTTCTTTCAATCAATCTACCGGAGCGATCGGCACTAGCTAACTCTATGCAAGACCGATAGAACAAAAAATCCACCGAGCTAGCTAAAAACTGCGCAGTGGATTTTCGTTATTTATGATGCTTAAGTCTGGTTAGAGGAAATCAAAACTTAACCAAAATTCAATTGACCACTAGCATCAATGAACAACGATGCATTATCAAGCGTAGCAATATCAATTCCGGCCACGATTCCCAAATAGTCGCCATCAGTGCCAACCCGAATCGCCGTTGCCGCCACCGGCGTATCAGCGCCCAGGGTCAAATTAACCGCCTCAAAGGTTAGATCACTAAAGTTAGTGCCACCACTTAGGCCGATCCGATCGAACACATTGGAGAAATCCGTCACTACGTCCGCTTCCGCAAGCGTGCTGGCTGCCGCGCCACCATCACTGCGTAACACAAACACATCACTACCACCTTCACCGGTGAGAATATCCTGGCCAAGATCGCCAATCAGGAAGTCATTCCCCGATCCGCCCAGCAAGATATCATTATCCATGCCGCCCCGGATCGTATCGTCACCATTACCACCAACTACGGTGTCATTGTCGTTATTGCCATTCAGGATGTCATTGCCAGAGCCGCCATCGATCGAATCGGAGCCTTTGCCACCGCGCATCACTGCGTCATTGCCATCACCAGCTTCGATCGTATCGTTACCCTGATTGCCATTAATATCAAACTCATTACCATCGGTGCCAATGATCAGATCATTACCCGATAGGGCTCGGATCGAGATCCCAGCCGATTCTGGCACATCCGCCAAGTTGACATTATCATCACCGTCAGTGAAGTTAAAAAAGCCACCACCGACAATGTTATCTAAGCCGGTAGGCTCATTGGGGCTTTCGGTTGTGGTGGTAGGCGGCGTAATCGTGACCGGAGTTTCCTGCGGCGATTCAGGTATAGTTAAATCCAGGGTATAGGTGGTGCTGCCATTACCCTCATCACTGGCATCCCCTGGTAATTCTTCGGCCGCCCTAAAAACACGAATAAAGAAAGTAGAGTCAGCATCCATCACATCAAACGTAATGCTGTCATCCTCGCCGCCCGTAGCTAAAACCGTGGTGCCGTCATCTGCCAATAATTCAATATCAGCATCAGCGGATACGGATGATAGCGAAGCTTCGATCGTGCCGGTGGCGGTGAGCGGAATTTGATAGAAGTCATCGGGATCGGTGGCACCAACCCAACCAGCAAAGCTGCGATCGCTGCCAATTTCCGGTGTATTCTCATTCGCTTGGTTATTAAAAGTACCAAGTTCACTATCGACCTCAACCGTAAACCGGGTGGCAGGATTGGGATTATCGCCATCCCGTGAATCTGAGATCACAACCTGATAGCTGCCTCCATCAACCACACTGGGAATATTAATCGTGCGCGTGAAGGTATTCGGCTGCACATCCGAGTCAAGCGTTGCCACGCCATTAGTCAGCACCGAGCCATCGGGATTAAGCACCTCAATAAAAGGGCTAAAATCTTCACCGGTAATATCAGCACTAAGCACAGTAACACTCGCACTCTGACCAACAGTCAAAATGCTACTGGGAATAATGATTGTTTGGGACGCACCGGGAACTAGAGTTAAAGATTGATCAAAACCAGACATAAGCAAACCCCCTATTTAGTCTTTTTGGGTATGAGTTGTAATTGTGGCTATTAACTGCTAGCGGCATTAAGTAAGCACTAGCGATCGGGTTTAATCCCAACCAATCATTAATAGCTCTAGATTCTCTACGTTTTTCTCCACTACTCCCAGATTGATTGAGTAGATCCAAGCCAGAAAGTTAGACTGCTGGAACTTAAATTGGTTCATCTGTGATCTAAATTTTTGGGTCGATTATCGCTATTGGCCTGCATCAGCCACAGAGCTATCAACCTAAAATTTACTAAGCCTATATACTTGTTGGCTTATTGTTGGCTTAACTTTTATATTTAACATGATCGCTAGCTCAAGTGCAGTCATGGAGTAAGCTACGCCCTTGTTTGCGATCGGTTTTTAGTCAAACAATGCCACCCTAAACTAATGCCTTCTCACCGAGGCGATCGCTAATAAAAATATGCATTTCTTTTTTACTTTTTAATTATTTGCAGTGGGAATCAAGTTTGCAGAGACAACCAAATAACTGTTGCTTATTCAACGTACAAATAAGCTCTGGAAATTTTTTCAATTCAACCTAGCCTAACTAAACGAATAGGATTATTTGCCACTGCGAGTTACTGATTTTGCAACTATCAATAAATTCACAGATCGCTTTATGATTAGCAAGCATACTCATAAACTTGCCAATAAACTAAAGCTGGCAAACTAATCATTATAGCTAGCTTGAATAAGCTTTCGTTATCACAAACTTGTTGAAAACTGAACTCCCCACAACATTTGCCAAAACCTGCTGCTCATTCCTACATACATTGGCTTGGCACTAGCTTTTTTATATTCGATCGATCAAACCAATCGACTTGATTAATTTTGATAGGAATCGATCGAAAGCTAACTAGAACTGGCTAAAAGGCGATCGTAAACTCACTTAGCTTGATACATTCAAAGTGCTACAGCCAAATTAATATATCCAAGCCGGTTTAAATCTACAGTAACAATGCTCTTAGCCGGATCAGCAATATCCTCTCCACCAGGCAATTTAACCTGGCTATTTTTTCCTACCCAAGATCAAATAAAACGGGGGTCATCGCTACGAAAGCTGTAACTTTGACAATAACAGGATTGCATTGGGCAGCAAACAAACACCACATTACTGAATCAACAATGATTCAATTTAGCTAACTCAATCATCAGCTTTGATGTGAGCAAGAATAGTTCTTGAGTGATATTGGGCGCAATACTAATTTAGGCATGATCGCAAAACATATGAGCAGTAGTGTTTTCAGCTTTATGCATTGAGAATTATATATTGGCGTTGCACGTGGTTGGGATAATTCAACCACCAGGCGATCGGTCAAACTGATACCAGCACATATGTTTAATATTTTTGTTGGCGGCATTTTTATCCCTGGATCAGGTCATGCCTGTCGCTTTACTTGAGTTTTACTGGCGATGGTGGGTTTTATTATTTTTGATAATTTGGATGAACTCTATTTTGGACAAACTATAATTTGGTTGGACAAGTTAGCCCGCATGTACCGATGAGAAAGAAGCCTAAGATCTTCCCTCCAATCATCCTATCTTCTGGTGGACTAACCAAAATGGCACAGAATTGGTACGGTTATTTATTCTAGATTTCTTTAATCTATGGGCGATGAGGGACTCGAACCCCCGACATTCTCGGTGTAAACGAGACGCTCTACCAACTGAGCTAATCGCCCTTATTCGGGATTGATATCATAGCACTTTTTGCGCCTCAAATATCCTAGCAGAACATAGCAAATTTACGATCGATTTTTTCTAATCCCTGCCACCAACTAAATCGCTAAGCATTAAACAATTGCAGGCTGCAAAGGCAAGAATTGCAAATATCAATTAAGCAAGGCAAATAGAACCATAAACAATAGCGGGTAGAAACATTGCTGAAATATTGCTCCAGTTCTTAACTACCCTAATGCCATCATGGATAACCCCGATCCGCCGGGTTAAACCAAACAGCAGGCTAAAGATCCAGTGTTAGATTAGGATGGTTGGATGGCGATATTCGATCGTTGTCATAAATAGCCCTAGAATAATAGATCAAAGCACAGCAATCATCTAAATCGTCTCACCAGTCCCGCCAAAGCCTATGCATTTGACATTCCTGGGAACCAGTTCTGGTGTCCCTACCCGTAGCCGGAACGTATCCAGCATTGCCCTTCGCTTGCCCCAGCGATCGGAAGTCTGGCTATTTGATTGCGGCGAAGGCACCCAGCACCAGATTATGCGGAGTGATGTGCGGCTAAGTCAAATTAGCAAAATTTTCATCACCCACATGCATGGCGATCACATTTTTGGGTTGACTGGGCTGTTGGCTAGTTGCGGCATGGCTGGCAATGCCAAGCGGATCGATATCTATGGCCCCAGCGGGCTAGGGGAATATCTGGATGCTTGCCAGCGCTACAGCGAGACCCATTTGTCCTACGAGGTGCAGGTACATCGGGTCAAACCTGGTTTGGTAGTTAGCGATCCTGAATTTTCAGTCTATTGCGCTCCGCTCAAGCATCGGGTAACTGCCTATGGCTATCGGGTCGAAGAAGTCGATCGCCCTGGCCGCTTCGATCTCAAAAAGGCTCAGGCTATGAATATTCCCCCTGGCCCTGTGTATGCCCAACTGAAGCGGGGCGAGACGGTGCAGCTAGATGATGGCCGCATGGTTGATGGCAAAGAATTTAGTGGTGCGGCTCAGCCAGGACGCAAACTGGCCTATTGCACCGATACGATCTATTGCGATAGTGCGGTTGATCTCGCTCAAGATGTCGATGTTTTGATTCATGAAGCCACCTTTGCCCATCAGGATGCTGGTCTTGCTTATCAAAGATTGCACTCCACCAGCACGATGGCGGCACAGGTAGCACTGGGAGCAAACGCCAAGAACCTGATTATGACTCACTTCAGCCCCCGTTATGCCCCTGGTAATGCGATCCAATTAAATGACTTGTTGGCGGAGGCGCGATCGATTTTTGCCAATACGCGCATGGCTCATGATTTTATGAATTATGAAATCAAAGCACATACACCAGTCATGGCGGCTGCGGGTTAGCTTGAAAGTTTTGTCACAATGCTATGTCTTAATCTCGATCGATATCGATAAGGTAGTTCATCCCAAATCGTCAAAAATGGCAGAAGCCATCATGGTAAACAGAACTACAAGTGCAAGCATTGCGGTGGGCAATAGGATCTCTAGAATAGAACAGCGAGCTAACGCCTACAACTCAATCTCCAGGATTTCGCAGGACTTTTCTAAAACCTCGTCGGGATCAAAGGGCTTGGTCATGTAAATATCCGCGCCGACCTCGCTGCCCTTTTGCTTATCAAACTCCTGACCTTTGGCGGTGAGCATGATGATATAAACGTCGGTGTATTTAAGTTCATTTTTAACTGTATTACACACATCAAACCCATTCATCTTGGGCATCATCACGTCCAGAAAGACTAGATCTGGCTTTTCTTCCTTAATTGTCTCTAGTGCCTCTTCCCCGTTCTCGGCACTCAAAAGCTCCACCCCTATATCTTCAAGCTCTTCTAGGGTTTGCTCCAAAAGCAATCGGATATGGGGCTCGTCATCAACGATTAAAAGCTTTTTAGTCATAATTTTGCTCGATCAAGTGGCAGTACCTTGCATTCTAATGCACAAGTTGCCAAGATTTGATTTTCTTAAAATCTATTTTCTATATTTACGCTGTTCGCCAGGCCGATCGCCTAGTGAATAGACTTCTTGCCTCAATCCTGGCTGCTGGATCGGGTAGTGGTCTAGATATGTGAATGTCTTGCTGACTATAAAGTAACCATAAGTAACCATATTGGTGCACTCTGGCTTTTTATTCACTATTACAATTCATCACTTGTTTAGCAATACCAATTAATCTATTTTTCCTGAGCTGTTGGCGCATTATTTTGCTGATTTTGCTGGGCATAGCGCCAGATGAAATAGCCCGCGATCGCCAGGGCAATATTCCCCACCAGGGTCATCGCCGCTTGCAAAATTACCAGCCATTCCAGGGATGTCGCATTATCAAAGAAATGCCAGGTACAAGCACATAAAGCACTCACCAGAGCCGGCAGCATTGCAAAGGACAAACCCAACCAAGCTTTGTTGTGGTTCAGTTGGGCATAGGTGGCAATCAACCAGATCGCTAATGCCCATTCGATCACGCTGGAAATATGAATAATCCAGGTGGGTAATGAGAGCGCATGCATAGATGTATATAGATATATTTAGAGAGATTGAATATTACAGGTATTACCAAGCTAACCTGATCTGCTAAATTTGCGCTAGCCGATCGCCGCAGGTTTGCCTTAAGCTTTAGTTGGATTAAATTGCGAGCAAGTAGAGTTAGTTAATTTGCAGTAATCAACAAAATATGGATCTCAAGGCATATATCCGCGACATTCCCGATTTTCCTAAACCTGGCATCGTTTTCCGCGATATTACCCCAGTCCTGGCTCATCCCCAGGGATTGCCCACCGTAGCCAAAGAAATCGCAGCGGCCTTTGCGGATCAGGCGATCGATTATGTGGTGGGGATCGAATCCCGTGGTTTTATTATTGGCACAGTGGTATCCCATGCGATCGGTTGTGGGTTTGTGCCAGTGCGTAAACCGGGCAAGCTGCCAGCCGCCGTGCATCGGGTTGAATATGAATTGGAATATGGCACCGATAAGCTGGAAGTGCATCAGGATGCGATCGCCCAGGGTAGCAGGATTTTGATTGTTGATGACATCATCGCCACGGGCGGAACTGCCGCTGCTACTGCGAAATTGGTCAACCTGGCAGGTGGTGAATTGGTTGGCTATGGATTTATGGTGGAACTTTTGGCGCTGCAAGGTCGTCAGGCTTTGCCAGATGTAAATGTCTTTTCGTTGATCACCTATTAGCTAACTCAATCGCATCGATCGACTAAAAGTCATTGCATATTTTTGCTATAGAGGAAATCGAGATAGTCAGCGATCGCATTAATGATCTTAGTTACTAGACTTTACTAGACTTAGTGCCGATCGCTAAATTTTTTAAAGTAATAGAATTGAGCAGATTAACAGCTACTTAGTAGCAGCCTAAAAGTTGGGATTTTGATTTTTGATTAAGATCATTGTGGTTGAGATCATACTGAACAAGCAAACATACTGGGCAAGCAAAAATAGCATGTCCAACTATCCTTGCTTACCAGAGCTAAAAGTAATTTAGTGATCAATAATTTATTTGTCGATCGCAATTACCGAGCCAACCTAAACAGCGATCGCCGCAATTTTTTGGCATAGTAGATAAAGCAACCAAATACAAGCAATAGCTAAACCAACGTAGAGCGAAGTAGTAAGCCAGAGTAGGAATTTAAGGTGAACGATCGCAACATTAAAGATCTTGGCGCTCAGGTCGGCAAGGAACTCAAGACCCAGGTAACGATCTTGGGCGGCTTTGTGGCGATCATCTGGATCGTGCAAATTATCAATGCGGTTATTTTTCGTGGTTATCTAGCCCAATTTGGGATTATCCCGCTGCATATTGTTGGTTTGCGGGGGATTTTTCTGGCTCCCTTTCTGCACGGCAATTTTGCCCACGTGGCGGCGAATACACTGCCATTCTTGATCCTGGGCTGGTTGGTAATTATTCGCGGTGTAGGTGAGTTTTTCTTTGTGTCGGTGTTTGCGGCGTTGATCGCGGGGATTGGCACCTGGCTGATCGGTGGCTCCAACACAGTGCATGTGGGTGCCAGCGGCATGATTTTTGGCTATTTTGGCTATCTGCTGCTGCGGGGAGTGTTTGAGCGCAATGTCATTTCAATTGTGATTTCGGTGATCGTGGGTATTACTTACGGTAGTTTGATTTTTGGGGTAGCGCCCACGGAGGCTGGGGTTTCCTGGCAGGGGCATTTGTTTGGGTTTATTGGCGGGGCGATCGCGGCGAAGCTTTTGGCTAATCAGAAAAAGAGCGATCGTAGCGATCGGCAATATTAAGCTGAAAATTAAGCCAAGCCATAAAGCTAAAGAAAAAAAGGCATAAAGATGCTTTGATGCATAGCTTAGTTAGAATGCTGGTAAGTATTAATTAGCAAGAACAACAGCCAGCAAATTTATGGTTCAACTACTGGAAAACCCATTGCGGGTCGGCCTGCAGCAAGAAAGAACCCCCGAACCACTCATCCTTGTAATTTTTGGTGCATCGGGCGATCTGACGATGCGGAAGCTAGTCCCGGCGATCTATCACCTCAAACAACAGCGGCGCTTGCCCCCAGAACTAACGATCGTTGGTACAGCCAGAAGACCCTGGAGCCATGATTATTTCCGCGAGCAAATGCGCGAAGGGATCGAGCAATTTTCTGATGGAGTGGGTTCTGATGCCCTGTGGGATGATTTTGCCCAGGGGCTTTATTACCATGCCGCCGACATGAGTAATCCAGAGGATTATGAGAGCCTGAAGCAATTTTTGGCAGAGCTAGACGAACAGCGAGGCACCAAGGGCAATCGCGTCTTTTATTTGGCTGTCTCGCCGAAGTTCTTCCCGCCAGGGATCGCCAATCTGGGTAAGGCAGGGATGATTAGCGATGCCAAGAAAACCCGCCTGGTGATCGAAAAGCCCTTTGGCCGCGATCTCTCCTCCGCTCAGGAACTCAATCGGGTGGTGCAAGAAGCCTGCGATGAAAGCCAGGTCTATCGGATCGATCACTACCTGGGTAAAGAAACTGTCCAGAACCTTTTAGTATTGCGGTTTGCCAATGCCATTTTTGAGCCGCTGTGGAATCGCCAATTTGTCGATCATGTGCAAATTACGGTGGCGGAATCAGTGGGTGTAGAAGATCGCGCTGGTTATTATGAAAGTGCTGGCGCATTGCGAGATATGCTGCAAAACCATTTGATGCAGTTGTTTTGCCTGACAGCGATGGAGCCACCCAATGCCGTTGATGCTGATTCATTGCGCAATGAGAAAGTGAAGGTGATTCAGGCTACCCGCATGGCCGATCGCAACTGGCAGAACTGCTGTACCCGCGCCCAATATTCGGCCGGGTGGATGAAGGGTGAAAATGTGGCTGGCTATCGCCAGGAACCAAACGTTAGCCCAGAATCACTCACGCCCACCTATGTGGCGATGAAGTTTACGATCGATAACTGGCGCTGGCAGGGTGTGCCTTTCTATTTACGCACTGGCAAAAGAATGCCCAAAAAGGTGAGTGAGATTGCGATCCAGTTCCGGGAAGTGCCCTACTTGCTATTTCAATCCGCCGCCAAACAGGTTAGCCCCAATGTGCTAAGTATGCGGCTGCAACCCAATGAGGGGGTAGCGCTGAAGTTTGAAGCCAAAATGCCAGGAGCAGAACTAAGATCTCGATCGGTAGAAATGGATTTTGCCTATGGAAAAACCTTTGGGATCGGTGGATCGGACGCTTACGATCGACTTTTGCTAGATTGTATGTTAGGTGATCAAACTTTGTTTACTCGTGCGGATGAGGTAGAGGCAGCCTGGAAATTGATTACACCTGCCCTCAATGCCTGGGAAGCACCTGGTGATCCAAGTGCTGTGCCCCAGTATGAAGCTGGTACTTGGGGGCCAAAGGCATCTGAGGAGATGTTGAATCAAGATGGCAGGCAATGGCGACGTTTATAGACTAGAACCTGTAGGTATTTAGGCATTTTTAGCGCCTAGGGGTAACCGATCGAGTTTATTTAGATAGAGCATTTATGTGCTTAGTTAGGATTTTGTTTAACCTAAACGGTTTCAGCTCAATACTTCTGTAACAGTTATATGTTGATTTAGAAATGATTAGTTGTAAGCGGTATGGGTATCAACAATTAATACAGGTTAAATAGTTATCCATACTTACCCCTGTCATCTTTCTTTGCCTGTGCTTCCGGTCTTAAATCAATTTAAATAAAGCTTACTTGGTTTACCCAAATTAATCATCAATAAATATTTAGTTTTCTTACCCAGCCAAACTTTTCTAACCCCCACAACAGCTATGGTTAACACACAAGCAACATCAGTCCTTTCACTGCAAACCCCCAAGGATGTTTCTGTCTCGCAGGTTGAAGCCGAACTGAGTAAAATTTGGCAATCCTATGGTGAAAGCGCAGCGGCACGGGCAACCACTTTTAACCTGTTAGTATATGAGCCAGAAGACGATCCCATGTCGCGGATGGCTTCGATCGATGCGATCGCCTCACAAAGTCCTTGTCGGGTAATCAATCTGGTTCCAGCCGAGGGTGAAGATGAAGGGGTCAGCGCCCAGGTCGCAGCCTATTGCCCGATTAACAAAGGTCGCAGTGCCCTGATCTGCGGTGAATATATTACTCTCACTGGTACCCACGAAGCTTTTGGGCGGGTACATTCTTTGATCCAAAACTTACTAATCCCTGACTTGCCTGTGTTCCTGTGGTGGAAGACTAGCCCTGCGCCAAATACACGTATGTTTGAGCGTTTGGTCAATATGAGCGATCGGCTTATTTTTGACTCGTCCCATTTCCAGGAGTCAGAAGCCGATCTGGTCAAAGCTCAGGAAATGGTTAAGGTTGGAATTCAAATTGCCGATCTAAACTGGCGGCGGCTGGCTCCCTGGCAAGAGCTTACTGCTCAAGCTTTTGACCCACCAGAACGTCGTGCCGCGATCTGGGATGTCGATCGGATCACGATTGACTATGAAAAGGGCAACAGCACCCAGGCATTTATGTTCCTCGGTTGGATCGCCAGTCGGCTCGATTGGGAACCGATTAAAATTGCCAGTGAAGGGGGCGACTATGACATCAAGCGGGTTACCTTCAAGGGGCAAAAGAATGACTTGCAAATTGAAGCAGAATTAGCGGCGATCCCAGTGGGTGATGCTGGTACGGTGGTGGGCGATCTAATCGGGTTGCGCCTTTCTTCTGATAATACCGATGCTTGTAATGTATTTTGCTCTGAATCAACGGGCTGTATGCGGATGGAGGCTTCTGGTGGAGCCCAGGCTTGTAATATTCATCAGGTCTCGCCGCTGGCTGATCAGGCTGCTGATGTCCTGTTGGCGCAACAGTTACAGCGCTGGGGGCAGGAGGTTTTATATGAAGAGAGTCTGGCGGTTACGGCGCAGATCCTTAGCGCTTAGTTGCTTGAGTTTTTCGTTATAGGTGTTTGAGGTGGGTGAGCGATCGCCCACTTTTTATATTTCTTGCTACATAAAGAACTGCATCAAAATAAAATAATTATTTGTTAAAGTTGAAATCTGAGTATAAAATGATATTTGTCAAACCTAGCGATGACAGATAAGCATTTTGATTTTATATGCAAATAAAAAAATATCTTATAGCCAGTCTGATACTCGGCTCTTTTGTGCTTACTAACGGATGCCAATCTAGCAAAACTGCTCAGCCTCCGACCAATGCTCCTCAGCCAGTTGACCAGTCAGCTAGCTTGCAGGCTGATCCATTTAAGGACGCTGTAGAGAAAGCGATGCAATCCGCAAATCTTGTCCAAATAGCTAACACCTCAGAAGACTGGACAAAAGTCTCAGCCTCATGGCAGCAAGCAATCGACTTGATGAAAGCTGTCCCAGAGTCTAACCCTAATTATGAGGTTGCTCAGCAAAAAGTGGTTGAATATCAACCTAATCTAGAGTACGCAAAGGAAAAAGCAGAGTCTAGCCCGTCTGCTAATGAATACTATAATCTTTCAGTTTTTGGAAAAGACTTAGGTGATGGTCGGGTTCAGGTGGATGTTCAAACAAATATTCCAGGCACTATAGAAACAGTAATTCGCATAGATTTAGCCAATCAAAAGTCTGGTGATTTATATATTGGAACTAATATTAGAAAACTAACTGTTCAAAACGGTACGGCTCAGGCAATATACGATGCTAGTGCGCTTCCAAAAGCCGACTATAAAGTAAAAGTCTCTTTTCTCCCAGGAATAGATTCTAACAAGACTTTGGCAAATGAGATAGGTATTAACGAAAGCATCAAGGATGAATCCCAACTTTTTCTTGGTGGTTCAAGAATGTCCGTAGAATCTTTTGCAAAACGCCTAGAGGGGCAACAATGGATATCATCAAACGTCTATTCCGGATATCCTTGGAATCCCTCAGAATGGCTAGATAGATTTGGCTCATGGCAGGAATTCCCAATTAGTAGAGGTAACCCAGATATCCTTAAAAACTTCTATTTTGAGTCGATCGACATGACTGTTTCTGTAAATGTTTTGAAGAATGAAGTGGTCACATTCAGGGATGGTAAAAATGGGATCTAATAAAATGAAAATTTAGTCAATATAAGTTGATTACATCTCAGTTTAATTCTAAAACAGGATTAACCCCATACCAAAACCCCTGACCATCAGCATATTCAAGTAACAACGATCGCGCCAACAAATCCAGATAGCCAGCCCGCACATCTTGTTTAGCATCTCTGGCTTCAGGCGATCGCCCATAAACCTCCGCTGGCAAACGGTGATGCTGTCGCACATAATCCAACCTTTGTTTTTCCACCGCTGAGATTGTGGCCAGCAGGTTCGATTGCAAAGCTCTGATCACCTCAGACAGCGTATTTTGGCGGATCGGCAAGTCTTCCCGCTGTAAACAACCATAAATATATTGCAATAATTGCTGGGTATTGCCGCCACTCAGTTCACAAAGGCGTTGCAGGGTTTGGGGGCGATCGCAAATCTCATGCATTTGCCCCAGGCGATCGCTAGGCGTAAGATTTGGAAAAGCTCGCGCCAAAATCATTTGCCCAAGCAATTCAAGCCCTTGATTATGATCGCCAGGATTGTCTGGTGCCACTGGCAAACAACTCAACACCACAGACTCAGGCTGGGTCTTATTTGCATTAGCACCAGCGCCTAAACTCTGAGTAGTTTGGATAGAATTAAATTCTGGATTAAAGTAAATTACCGCCGGCACTGATAAAACCAAATGGCAGCTTAGTAGTTGCAATAGGTCTTGCTTGGCCATGAATAATTGCTGGGCTTGAGCCGATCGCAACCGATCGAGATTATCCACGATCACAACTAACCCTTTTAGCGAGTTTTGCTTGAGTAAGGGTTTGATTTTGGCCAACAAGTCTTGATTCACTGCTTCAATCAGCGATTTAAGCTTAGGTTCCCAGGCTGGCCGGATCTGATGCCTTAATTCACCTGACCTTTGCATTACCAACACCGCAGCCCCTAAGCGATCGCCTAAATCATTAAAGTTATTTACTTCAGGCAAATCGATCGCTGATTGCTCTAGCACTTCTATCAGGAACCGATCGAGATAATCTGACTTTAGCTCTAGATCCATGCCAGATTGTGACGATCCCTGCGCGGCAGCCAGTTGTCCATTAACCTGCCCCACAATTTGCCACCAGATCAACAGCAGCAGATCGACCAATTCCAGATCAGCCAGGTTTAAATGTTTAGCCGCATCGATCGCCACCACCGCAAAGTTCTGGTGCGCTAACTCCATTGCCAAATAATTTAGCTCAGTGGTTTTACCAGAGCCCGGAAAACCACTCAAATAATGGCAGGTGGGCTTTTGGGGTGAAAGGTTGATCGTGCGCCGAAATTGCTTGACCGATCGCCGCAGTTTGGCAAAGTCAAGGTAATATTGGCGATCGGTTGCTTGGTTGAATGTTAATACCTGGCTGGGATTGCAGGCTGTAAAGAAGCTAGACAATTTGATCAATTCCATCGATCGCTATACCCTTATCCTACGATCGCTGTGCTCATAAAAGTTTGGAGGCATCAAAAAAATGACACCTCCAAAAAAATAAAAATATATAATGGCACTTTTATATTACTCGCATGAAGCTATGCAAAACATAGCCGCACGAATGCCTAGGACTAATACTAGTTAAATTAACGATTAAATTAATAAAATTAGTAAGTAAGACCCATGCTGCGAGTAGTTTCTGCACCGAGATAGACGCGGATGCTTAGGAAGTCGGTTGGGCAAGCAGTCTCGCAACGCTTACAACCAATACAGTCCTCAGTTCGGGGAGACGAAGCAATTTGATTCGCCTTACAACCATCCCAAGGAACCATCTCCAAAACATCGCACGGACAGGCACGCACACATTGGGTGCAACCTATACACGTATCATATATTTTGACTGCATGCGACATGTTTTCTTGTGCTCCAATCTATTAGTGCTAAGAATTAACACCAAGTGGTTCAAGTTGACAAACCAAACTCACACCCCATCAGGGGTTTTACGTTTAGATCATCAAAATTAAGTCTATCTCAGTTTCTGGAGTTGCTACGCTGATTCAATAAAACTTAAAAGAAGTTAATAGTTACAGGCGATCGATCGCTAAGTCTCTATGGTTTCTATTTGTGATTGCGGGGATAACATCTACCCAGCTAGGGCTAGAAACGGGTCAAGGTAATAATTGCTATATTTTGACCTGATTACACTTGTGAAAGGGAAGCCAACGGATCAGGGATCAACTCACTGGGAGCCACAAACTCGCCCATTGCCACAAACTCCAAGCGCAACTTCATCCAGCGGATTATGTTGGCATCGGTTGAAACGATCGCCGCCGCTGGTTTGGGACACTTTTGCTTGATTTCGCTAAACTCCGGGGCTTCCAAAAAAGCAGGCTCAGCGATCCGCCAATAGTCAATCTCTTTGTTACGAGCTGCATAGTTTTGGGCTCGTTCCTTGAAAGTTTCGTCCAATGGCACATTTTCCATTAGATATTTGCGGCTGGCGGCAATGAAGTAATAGGTTTGCGCTGATACGTTATCTGACATTTCTACAGCTTGATTTGACTAGGTTTTAAGATCTTTGATGATTAATTTGTTTGCGATCGCCTCTATTCTAAACAGTAATAGCTGCGATCGTGAGATAGAGTCAGGGTTTGAAAAGCATAAATCAGGGTTTAAAAAGCATAATAGGTTGCCGGATATTGAATCTAAACTATTGAATCCAGGCTATTGAATCTAAAATATAAGTTAAGTAAGATTGCAAGGTGACTCCCTGCCCTTAAATCTAGGATTCTCCCATAGAGAGCAGATTAGAGCATAACCTCGCCCGAAAACAATAGGAAATCACAAAAAGCTAAGCATCGCAGCTTAAGACTTGCATGGAGGTCTGCGGGTCTGCGTGAGGGCAAAGCATGTTTAGCGCTAGGCAGGGCAATTAGGCTTTTATTGTGGCTCTAAATCCATCTACCAGGCGATCGCAACCTGTGTTAGATGGGCTCAGATTGGGCTCAGATCATCCATCGATCGCCTTGAAAAGGCCAATTTGTTCGGTAACCCCTACCTGAATCGGGGCAATAACCTGCTGTGGGAAAAGTTAAAAATAGTTAATCTGGATATCAATAGATAAGGACAAAAAAGATTAATATCAAGGAGTTGGAAGCCTTATGGCGAAAGTTGTTGGAATAGATTTAGGTACAACAAATTCTGTTGTTGCCGTGATGGAAGGTGGTAAGCCAACGGTAATTGCTAATGCCGAGGGCTTCCGGACTACTCCTTCGGTAGTGGCATATGCAAAAAATAGCGATCGCCTCGTCGGTCAGATCGCCAAGCGTCAAGCCGTGATGAATACCGACAATACCTTTTATTCGGTGAAACGGTTTATTGGTAGACGCTACGACGAAATTACGAGCGAATCGAAGCAAGTTGCTTACAAAGTATTAAACGTAAACGGTAATGTAAAGCTCGATTGCCCAGCCGCCGAGAAGCAGTTTGCCCCAGAAGAAATTTCGGCTCAGGTGCTGCGTAAGCTGATAGACGATGCCAGTAAGTATTTGGGTGAAAAAGTAACCCAGGCGGTAATTACAGTCCCCGCTTACTTTAATGACTCACAACGCCAGGCCACTAAGGACGCAGGCCGGATCGCCGGTGTGGAAGTATTGCGGATTATCAACGAGCCCACTGCCGCTGCCCTATCCTATGGTTTGGATAATAAGAGCAACGAAAAGATTCTGGTATTTGACCTTGGTGGTGGTACATTCGACGTATCGATCCTGGAAGTGGGTGATGGCGTATTTGAGGTAATGTCCACCAGTGGTGATACCCACTTGGGGGGTGACGATTTTGATAAGAAAATTGTCGATTGGCTAGCCGGCTTATTCCAAGCCAATGAAGGAATTGATTTGCGTAAGGATAAGCAAGCCCTGCAACGTTTGACCGAGGCCGCTGAAAAGGCCAAGATTGAGCTATCCAGCGTGACCCAAACCGAAATCAACCTGCCATTTATTACGGCGACTCAGGATGGCCCCAAGCATTTAGAAGAAACCCTGACCCGTGCTAAGTTCGAGGAATTGGTTTCTGACCTAATCGATCGCTGTCGTCATCCAGTTGAGCAATCGCTTAAGGATGCCAAACTATCCAAGGATGAAGTTGATGAAGTGGTCTTGGTTGGTGGATCGACCCGGATCCCAGCAGTAAAAGAACTGGTTAAGGGCATTCTGGGCAAAGACCCCAATCAGGGGGTGAACCCCGATGAAGTGGTGGCAGTTGGTGCGGCAATTCAGGCTGGTGTATTGGCTGGCGAGGTCAAAGACATCTTGCTACTGGATGTAACGCCATTGTCGTTGGGGGTAGAAACCCTTGGTGGTGTGATGACCAAAATTATTCCCCGCAACACCACGATCCCAACCAAAAAATCAGAAGTGTTCTCCACCGCCGTGGATGGCCAAAGTAACGTGGAAATCCATGTGTTGCAAGGTGAACGGGAAATGTCTTCCGATAACAAGAGTCTGGGTACATTCCGGCTCGATGGCATCCCCCCTGCGCCCCGTGGTGTGCCGCAAATTGAAGTTACCTTTGATATTGACGCTAACGGCATCCTGTCGGTAAGAGCCAAGGACAAGGGGACTGAAAAAGAACAATCGATTACGATCACTGGTGCTTCGACCCTGCCCGACTCGGAAGTCGATCGGATGGTACAAGAAGCCGAGCGCAATTCTGATGCTGACAAGCAAAAACGGGAGCGGATCGATGCCAGGAATCAGGCCGACTCGCTGTGTTATCAAGCCGAAAAGCAGATCAAGGAACTGGGTGACAAAGCCCCAGATGCCGATAAGGCCAAGATCGAAGAGCTAATCAAGGATCTGCGCGAAGCGATCAACCAGGAAGATTTCGATCGCATCACTGCCCAAACTGAAGAACTGAAGCAGGCTCTCTATGCCATGAGTACGGCGGTTTATCAGCAAGGTGCGCCAACTGATGCTGCTGGTGCTTCTGGTGCTGGCCCTGACATGGGTGCGGATGAGGCCACCAAGGATGCAGCCAGTGATGATGAGCAAGTAATCGATGCGGACTTTACTGAGTCTTAGCTCTAGTTGGCTTCTGCCACAAATTTGGGTAAGTTTGGGTAAGTTAGCTGAAGGGTTTGATTGGGGCGATCGTTCTCGGTTTGCCCCGCCTGAGCAACGCTTTGGCTAACAGCCTAAATCCAAACTTAAACCTAAAAGTGAAATATTAATAACCAAGAGAGATACTCTAGACCTGCATTTGATGTGGGTCTTTTTTTTGCTGAACTATACTCACAAAGCAATGTTGACGATCCAATAAGTTGATCAATAAGTTTTTAATATCTGTCTTTATCTCGATCGGTATTGCCATTGTTAATGTCATCCTCAACGGATGCTATGATCACCAGGCTATTGCTGTGAGCATTGATACAAGCGACAAAGCAACCCTTAGAACCTGGGAGCACGGGATTGAATCAGGCGCTCAGCTCAAGAATAAAAATTGTTGCTGCTAGGCAATCTGAGCTGATTTTAATTTTAAGCTGTTTCTAAGTTTCTAAATTACCCTATGCATGTAAACCTAACATCAATTATTTAAGATTTTGCTGCCTCATTGATTCATAAGCAATCGGTAAGTAATTAAAGTAATTAATCGGTAGATAATTAATTAATCAATAATTAAGTCAGTAATTAAATAGAGTGGCTATGACGGCAACCAGCATTCCGGTATTTTATGCTGATGAATTCCTCCAACATCAAACGGGCAGCTATCATCCCGAATGTCCAGGACGTTTAGAGGCGATCGTAACGGCGCTGAAAAACTCGCCGCTGGCCGATCGGATTGATTGGCGATCGCCCACCCCACCCCAGCAACGCGATGTAATTGCCGCGATTGAGAAAATTCATACCCCTGACTATGTGCGATCGGTACAGGCCATGTCGGCACGGGGTGGTGATTTCATTGATAATGACACTGTGGTTTGCCGCCAAAGTTATGATGTGGCGCTTTTGGCAGTAAGTTCATGGCTGGACGGCATCGATCGAGTATTGCAGACCAATCAACCGGCTTTTGTGGCAGCAAGACCGCCAGGCCACCATGCCAAACCAGAACGGGGGATGGGATTTTGTATCTTTTCTAATGCGGCGATCGCGGCTAACTATGCCCTGGAACATGCGCAAATCGATCGCGTGGCGATCCTCGATTGGGATGTGCATCATGGCAATGGCACCCAGGAAGCGATCTGGGATAATCCGCAAATTGCCTATGCTTCAATGCATCAGTTCCCGTTCTATCCTGGTACTGGCTGGGCGGATGAGACGGGCGGACATAATAATGTTTTAAATGTACCGATCGAGGCTCGCAGCACCGTGGATAAATATCTAGAGGTGTTTGCGGCGGAAGTGATGCCGTTTTTAAGTAAGTTCCAGCCTGATTTATTAATTGTTAGTGCGGGGTTTGATGCCAATGCCGATGATCCGCTGGCAAGCATACTTCTGCAACCGGAAGACTATGGTAAATTTACGCACTTATGTTTGCAGTTGACCCGCCGATCGATGTTTGGCCTGGAGGGGGGCTATGATTTTGATAGTTTGGCTAAATCGGTTTTGGCGGTAATTGCGTCTTGTTTGGATTGATATGTTAGCTAGGCTTAGTTGTGCAAACTTTTAGATTTAAAGATTTTGGATTTAAAGATTAGATCATCGGTGAATCCTGCATGGATAAGGACTTTTGATTATACTTCTTACCCAAGTACAAATATTTTTACATAAATACAAATATTTAAATCAAGCTGCGATCGTGATGCTCTTGTCTAAATAGTGGGCTTTTACAAGCGTCAGATTAAAGATGTTTATGGCGCTGATGGGTAATCCAGCAGATTTAATCTGGCACTAACCCAGTAATATATATCCCATCTGCCCTAAAAGCTAAACCGGTGCACCCATGAGCGATAAGCAAGATGTTCTAGATGCAAATTATGCCTTCTATCGCGCCTTTGAAAAGCGGGATTTTGAAGCAATGACTGCGGTTTGGTCGCAGGGCAGCGACAGTTTATGCATCCACCCAGGGCGATCGCCCCTGAAGGGTTGGCCCCAAATTAGCAAATCCTGGCAAACCATCTTCAGAGCTACCAAATATATGGAGATCGACACCGAAATTACCCTGGTAGAAGTCAGTGGCGATCTGGCCTATGTGGTATTGATCGAGAATGTGACCCAGATTAGTGGTAGCAATCGAATGCAGGCAAGCTCAACCGCCACCAATCTATTTGAGCGGATGGGTGGCAAATGGTATTTGATTCACCACCATGGCAGCCCTTTGCTTAACTAAGAGGCTTAGCTAAGAGCAAGTAAAGATCGCCAGAACTATCACTAGTTATTCAGCACTGCGATCCTGCCAGATCCATATAATTTGATCTGAATTTGATCTGAGTAACTAAGCCAAATCAACTGGCCTAACTTCTCAAACTGATTAAACTGAGTTGGGTACAAATCTCTGCATCGACATTGGCGGACGCACGTAGTCCATTAGTTCCTGGCGGGGAGGCATCTTGATCTTTTTGGGGGTTAAATCTTCATAGGGGATCATGCTCAAAAGGTGGCTAATGCAGTTTAATCGGGCTAGTTTCTTATCGTCTGCTTCCACCACGAACCAGGGCGATCCAGGCACATCTGTGGCATCAAACATATCATCTTTGGCTTTTGAATATTCCACCCATTTCGCCCGTGATTGTAAATCCATGGGGCTCAGCTTCCAACGCTTAACTGGATTAGTAAGGCGTTCTTGAAAGCGGCGTTCTTGTTCTTCATCACTAACCGAGAACCAATATTTAATTAAAATAATTCCCGATCGCTGCAACATATCTTCGAACTCAGGGCACGATCGCAAAAACTCCACATATTCTTCGTGGGTGCAAAATCCCATCACATGTTCAACACCGGCGCGATTATACCAACTGCGATCGAACAGCACCATCTCACCACCTGCCGGTAAATGGGCTACATAGCGCTGAAAGTACCATTGGGTGCGCTCCCGTTCCGTGGGTGTAGCCAATGCAGCCACACGGCATACCCGTGGATTCAAACATTCAGTAATCCGTTTGATCGCACCACCCTTGCCAGCAGCATCACGCCCCTCGAACAGAACGACGACTTTCAGCCCCTTAGCTTTAACCCATTCTTGCAGCTTAACTAGCTCAATTTGTAATTCAGCTAACTTTTTCTTATATACCTTGTTTTTGATTTTAGGTCTGCGCTTAGTTTTTTTTGTCTTGGTTAAGTCTTTGCCCTTTTTTGATTTGGTCTTTTGCTTCTTCATCACCAAACCATCGTGATGGGCTGCTTGTGTGCCATTATTTTTAGTCTTTGCCATTTTTCTTGCTCTCCGATCGATTTAGGTAAATTTAAGCTTTGAAAGGGTTTACGCTCAATATTTAAATGAGTGGTACTGGCTGGATTGTGACTAGCGTAATTGCATAGTCGATCGTTTCTACCCAATCGATTGCCCTAATTAAGTCCGTCCCGTAGCATGAATTTTGGACAATCTTGCTTGAAAAATACTTATGCTCCCGGGAGCAACCACACACCAAAATAAATATAAATATAAAATAAATGTAAAACTATAAGTGGATCACCTTTAACACTAACAATCGGGCAATAAAAGATCTGAAGCTACTCTTCCTCTGAGTCTTCAGGCTCGCTCTCTTCCGCTTCAGGGTTAGCTTCATCCTCTGTGGCTAAATTTTCCGCTGACTCCTCTGCCGCGATCGCCTCTGCTTCATCTGGCACCTCTACTTCTTCTGGCTCTGGCAACCCCTCACCTTCTGCGATCGCTTCTGCTTGCTCGCTTTCCTCTATTTCCTCTGTTTCTTCAGTGGCAACCTCAGCATCTGGGCTAGCTGCTTGCTCCTCTGCCTCAAGGGCTTCGAGTTCAGCCTCTTCTTCAGCGGCTAATCTGGCTTCTTCTTCCGCTGCTGCCTGTCTTTGCGCTTCGATCGCTGCTATTTCTGCTGCCCTGGCCGCCGCTATTTCTGCCGCCTTTTGGTCTTCTGCTTCGTAGTCATATTTAGAAGCATCCTTAATGTCAATTTTCCAGCCGGTTAAGCGTGCCGCCAATCGCACATTTTGCCCTTCCTTGCCGATCGCCAAGCTCAGTTGATCATCGGGCACCAATACATGAGCCTGCCTTTCATCCGCATTCATCAATCGCACCTCATGGATGCGAGCCGGACTGAGGGAATTGGCAATGTAAGTAGCTGGGTCTGGTGACCAGCGAATCACATCAATCTTTTCACCACGTAGCTCATTCACCACCGCCTGGATGCGGGCACCACGTGCGCCTATGCAAGCTCCAACCGGATCGACATCGCGCTCCAGGGTATCAACGGCGATTTTGGTACGTGGCCCCACCGAAGAAGATGGTGGATTTGCCTCCCTGGCCACCGCCACAATCCGTACCACTTCGTCTTCAATCTCTGGTACTTCATTGGCAAATAAATACACCACTAGCCCAGCATCAGCCCGCGATACCATCAATTGGGGGCCGCGCCGTGATCCTTCGTAGACTCGTTTTAAATAAACTTTGATCGTGCTGCCGGGGCGATAGGGTCTTTCGCTGGGTAATTGTTCGCGTTTGGGTAATTCAGCTTCAGCGGGTTGACCTACGCCACTGTTAACTTCTACTACCACGGAGCTGTTTTCAAATCGCAGCACCCGCCCTTGTAAGACTGTACCTTCAATATCCTGGAACTCTTCTTGGATTAATTTGCGTTGTTGATCGCGCAGCTTTTGAGCTAGTACCTGCTTGGTTTGGATCGCAGCCATGCGACCAAAATCCCGTTGATCGGGGGTCACATCTACCACCACGGTGCCACCGGCCTGAGCTTCTGGGGCTACTTCTCGTACCTCGGCTAGCCCGATCTCACGATCGGAGTTTTCAACCTCTTCGACGATCGTTTTGGTGGCCAGCACCCTAAAGCCCTCTTCCTCCATATCTAGCTCTACTTCAAAGTTCTCGAAATAGGTATCGTCGTAGTTGACCCCTTCCGATCGATAGGTTTTTCTGAACCGCTCATAACCTTTTAGTAAAGCCTCACGCAGAGCATTTTGCACTGCAATTATAGGTAGGTTTCGCTCTCTACTGATTGCCTCAACCATTGGTTGCAGGTCTTGCAGTGTGACTAGTGCCATAGGTCTTCAGCTCTCCTAAAACTGTAAATTGTAGTTGTAAGTGTGGTTTGTAAAAATTAAGGATAGATAGGGGATGATTAGAAGCTCAATAGCAATGCTTCAGACTGGATTAAGCTAGAGGGAATCAAGACATAAGTCTAAAGAGAGGCCTTGGGGGAAATTACCGATTACTCAACGTGGTTAATTCGAAGCTAGACTAGCTGATTAACTGAACGATTAACTGGCGATCGCCAATCAAAGCCACACTAATTAACAATCGTTTTAACAATCGTTGGATGATTGGTTAATGGTGATCTGGCAAACAGGACACTTAAATTTTGTTCAGCTATATGAAAGCACATAACGGCGACTTTTGGCTTGCAGTACCGCGATATTATCAAAATTACACTGATATTGCAGTTATTGCGGTCAATAATATGGCGATCGCTAACTAAGCCAACTCCACCTTAACCACCTGCTCCAGCGGAATACTAACCGATCGCCCCTTCAGGTTAATCACCAGCGCTTGTTGGTCACGCTTGACTAACTGCCCCTGCCAACTTTGCTTGCCCTTATAGGGTGGGTTAGTGTCAATGGCGATCGTAAACCCGCGAAAAGCAATAAACTCCCGATCGCTAGATAACTGGCGATCAATCCCAGGGCTAGACACTTCTAACACATAGGCATGGGGAATAAAATCTGCTTGATCGAGGGCTTCCTCTAGGGCATAGCTCATTTGTTCGCAATCGTTCAGACCGGTGTGCTGGGTTTGATTGCGGATATCGACTCTGAGTACAACGGGGCTTTTGTTGGTATGCATTACCGCTCCGACCACCTCGATCCCCAGGGGGGCAGCGATCGTTTCAGCAATTTCAAGCACCTGAGGGATTAATGGATGTGTCATAACAAGACTAGATCCCAAAAAACAAAAAAGTGGGTTGTCGCCCACTCTCAACTACTTCCTGGCCGCTAAGCCAGATAAGTTTACGGAAATGCCCAAGTCTCTGACCAAGGCATGCATTAGGTTTAGATACCTGCTGCGTCAACCATTCTAGCATGTTGACCAATTACTTCCAGGCTGGGGTGCTAGTAGAGAGTGGGTAATCATCATGCTCAAGCTATCGACTGGCTGACTTTTGTAGCGCTGGTCTTTCTTCCGGCAAGATCGCCCCTGCGACTGGGCAAACCTCCAAACACACGCCGCAGTCAATACAAACATCAAAATCAATCCAAAACCAGGGAGTGCCCTTAGCATTTGCCCCACCACCAGGATGAATACAAGCCACTGGGCAGGCTGGAACGCACTCTGCTACGCCCTCGCAAATATCAGTAACGATCGTGTATGCCATATAAACCAATGAAAATTAAGCAAACAATTCAAATTAGCAAGCAACTATGCAACCCTCTTTAAAAGCAGCTGCTAGTAATTTTAATTTTAGGCGATCGCTCTTGGCAGATTCTTCGGCTCTGGCCTGAGTGCTTATTAGTTGCCTAACTTAAAGTTGTAATTAGCCTGTATGCATAAATACTCAGAATATGCAAACTGGGGCAAAAATCCCTTGCTTAACGGCGAAACCTAGTTATAGAGGCATTTATACCAGTTCGATCGCCAATTAGCGCCTTGAGAAAGTCCGAGAATCTCGACATAAGTAAGCTTTATCTTGTTAACATCTAAAGACATTGTTAAATTGTGATCCCCGTGGGGATCGCCAGGACTTAGATATATTAAGGGGATCGCTATGATAAACCTACTTTTTGGGGTCGTTCATAATGGCAACAATAATAAATAAATAATTTTAAGATTTGTTCAAAAAACACTATGCCATTTTTTGATAGATCTGTGAGGTCTTGCCGCTTTTGCCAGCACTATAACCCAGTTGGTAGAAGGGGAGGGACTTGCAAGATGTTGGATGTTCAAGTTGAGGCAACTTGGGAGTCGTGTTCATTAGCTAGGCCAATGTTTGGTGCGACAATGCCGCAGGTGGGGGAAAGCGTAGAAACAGTGAAAGTAGTTGTGGGGCGGGATCAGAGTCTAAGCACCTTAGATCGTGGTCTCGTGGTTTAGGTGTTTATTCCTGATTTAACTAAATTTAACTAAAGCGGCTCAGGATCGACACCGTACCAAAACCAATCAGCACTATACCACTAGCCGGAGTGATCCAGCTTGACCATTTTCTTACGGCTAGTAGTTGCTTAACTGTGCCAGTAAATGTGCCAGCCACAATCAAGGGCATAATCAAACCGATCGCATAGGCCAGCAGCACAACCGTGCCCAATGCCATATTGCCAGTGCTGGACACCCAGGTTAGCAGCGTGATCAAAACCGGTGTGCTACAGGGTGAAGCCACAATGCCAAAGGTGAGACCAATTAAATAGGAACGCAAACCCCGTGGCAAGGTATCCGACACATCCACATTGCCCCAATTAGGGAGTTGTAGTGTAATCAAGCCCAATAGTTGAAACCCCATCACGATCGCTACGATTCCCATCAGCAGCGACCAACCCCAGCCAGTCTGGCCATAGACCCTGCCTAGTAGTGCAGCGGCCAAGCCAAAGCCAGTTAGGGTGGTGGCAAAACCAAACGCAAACCAAAGTGATTGCAGCGCCGCTGAAAAGCTGTTTTTCGATTCATAGCCGCCAATGTAACCAACCGTGATCGGCACCATCGACAGGGTGCAGGGACTGAGGCTGGTCACCAATCCGGCCAAGAACATAACCCCAATGCTAATCGGCGATAAATGGGTGAGTTGATTACTGACTAACAAATCAGCCCAATTTTCCAGGTTATAGAGCCAGTAGTTAAAAGTTTCAAGCATATGCAAACCTGTTTAAACGTAAATGCGATCGTGATTAATTTGGCTCAATGCCGCTTTGTTTTTTATATTCTTATTCTGCCATCACTTCCTGGCGCGATCGCCAAAAATGTTTTGTTTAGTTGGCTACTGGCATAAAAAAGGCTTTTAGAGATCTTTTCAATAGAACTCTAGTAAAAGTCCCAGATTACAACCAGAGCATAGCAATCTCAGGTGTTATTTAAGCATTTAATCAAGGGGGACTAATGGTTCTGGTGCGATCTCATAAAGAACTTTTTGACAAGAATGTCGCTCCAATGCAAATGCTTATAGTTAGATCGAGCCTGCTTACCCCCTATTCCCATCGGTAAATTGGCTCAAATAGTCTCAAACCTAAGCAATATGTATTATTCAGCCGATCGGGATCGCACGCTAGACTGATAGGGATAAATTGATGGGGATAAAAAAACATAACTGAAGTCTGGATGAGGTGATATCAAACCCCGCAGATTGACCGCGATCGCAATACCTTAAATCTCGTCGTAGCGATTTTTACGCAACGCATTTAACCAAACTCGCTATGAGTTGTTATGAGTTGTTATGAGTTGTTAGTTATGCAGGCGATCGGCTGGCATATCTGCCCAAATTACTACTGGCAGGAGAGCATATTCAGTGGCAAATCAAAAACAGCTAGCGATCCTGGCAGAAGGCATCGAAGTCTGGCACAATTGGCGGCGCGAGCATCCAGAGGAAGAGATTGACCTGATGGGGGCAAATTTGAATTTTGCCAAATTAGATGGTGTGGATTTGAATAATGCCAATTTGAGCTTTGCCAAGCTTTGTAAAACCAGCCTGGTGGGGGCAAATCTCAGCTTTGTGGATTTTACGGGCGCAAATTTGAGCTTTGCCGACTTGAGTAAGGCTGATCTGGTGGGCACGATTTTAAATATGGCCGATCTAACTGGCGCAGATATGAGCCTGACTGATTTAATGGGGGCAGATTTAATTGGCGCAAATCTCACTAGTGTGGATTTTTTGAATGCGAATATTATGGCCGCGGATATGAGTGGTGCAAATATGCAGGATGTGACCTTGCCGGATGGTTCTACCGCAAGGCCAGAACAGCCAAATCCGGTTGATGTTTAATGATTTTAATGATATTTAAACATGTCAATAACATACCAGCAACATGCCAGTAACATGCCAATATGTCTACGCTTTGATGTTTGAATGATCTTTAAAGTCAGTAACGCTAGCATTTGAGACAGCGCCAGAATTTAAGTCATCAACGCTTCAATAATTTTATGGCCATACCCAGCCCAGGTGATCGCTGCTGCCTTGGCCTGCGCTGCGCTACTCATCTCTGGTAGACGATCGCGGTGATCAGCAAACCAATTGAATACTTCGGCGAGGCGTTCTGGCGATCGCATTGGCACTAAAAAACCCGTTTGTTCCGGTTCCACCAGATCTTGGCCGCCAGCATTGGGGGTAACAATAATCGGTAAACCACAGCTCATTGCTTCCTGTTGCACCAGGGCTCGTCCTTCCACGATCGAAGGCAATACCAGTACATCGCAGCTTAGCATTAACTTCAGCACCTCAGCATGGGGGCGGGTTGGTTCATAGGTGAAGTTGGCATATTGAGCGCGATAGAAATCCATACTGGCGATCGGTGAGCCCAGCACAACTAACTCAATATCACTACGATCAAGCAGTTGCATGGCCGCAAACACATCTGCCAAGCCCTTCCGTTGACTCATCGAGCCCGCAAATAATAGCCGCAAGGGGCGATCGGCACTATGCTGCTGAGAATTTCTGGTTTGTAACAAAGTTGGCGAAATTTGGGGCGAACCAAACTCAGCCACAATACATTTTTTGCTGGCCCTGGCTGCTTCCGGCAATGACTCATAGACAAATTGGCTGGGGCAAACCACCACATCAGCTAGCTCAAGTTCCTGGACTTTGCGATCGAGCTTGGCCTGGGAATCACTCGTACCAATCAGGGTGGGCTCCCACTGCGGCAATCGCTCCGCTTCTTCATAGAGCAACTGTTGCACCGTCTGCCAGTAGGCGATCGGCAGATCATAGCCACAAATCAGCCCAGTTTGCTTAGCCGCCTGAAAGGTTTGCAAAGCCGCATCTTCATAGCAATAAACCGCGCCCACCTTTTGATTGGCAATATATACTCCCTGCTCGGTGGCAGAAGCAAGTAAAACCCTGGCTACTTCTCGATCGAGGTCTTGATAAACCGCATCAATGCAAGCCCAACCGGTTTCATGCTCAGTGAGCGAACCAAGCCCAACTTTAGCCGCCACCATACGAGTTAATTCTTTGATCGGATAGGTGTAGGTTTTGTTGGTGGGAACATTGTAATTACGCCGCAACAGCTCTTTACCAATATTTCCTGGCAGCAGATCCAAATACCAGCTATCTGGTTCGATCGCCAAAGTGGTGAAAAACATCGCCAGTCGGTTTGCCTGTTGTAATGAGTCCAGCAAAGCCCGCACAAAGGTATTGCCAGTGGGATGACTGAGGGCGATCGCGGCTTGATTGTTGGTGTTCACCATTTATGCGAAATACATAAGCTTCAAAAGTCTAGTCGTCATCTTAAATGAATTTAGAAGATTGCGAACACAATAGTTGAGGTTTGACTCGATTGTGCTGTAGTTCTGCCATATGCCATCTTCTGACGCTTGTTTTGATCGATCGAACTTGCTCGAATATGATCGCAACGCTTTGATCGCAATGGTTGCTATGTTTTTAGGCAATTTACTCAGCCAGGTCTGATCTAAGAACTCATATCTAAGAACTCATAAAAGCTAAAATCGGCCACCATTATTACTTTGCGATCGCCGCTGACAACACCTTTAAATATTCCCCAGCCACCTTGGCAATGCGGTGGTTGGCTAAATGAGCAGCAGCATTTTTACGATAGAGCGTCAGTTGTTCTGGTTGTAATAGCAGGTCATAAAGAATTTCCGCCAGAGCCTTAGTATCACCATTGGCAAAAGTCAACCCACAAGAACCGATCGCATCCTTTAGGCCACCTCCCGCCGAACCCACCACCACGCAGCCACAGGCGATCCCCTCCAATGCCACCACGCCAAAGGGTTCTTCCCACCGCGATGGGATCACCATAATTTGATGGGCATTCAGCAGTTGCGCCAGTTGATCCCTACTTTTCTGACCGACAAAATCAACCTGTTCTCCTAATTGCAAATCCTGCGTTAACCGTTGCAAATTTGCTAACTCCTCGCCATCACCCACGATCGTTAATTGTGGGGCAGTTCCCCGCTCCTTTAGCAATGCTAATGCCTGTAATAAAATATCCACACCCTTATCGGAAACCAGGCGGCCTAGAAAAATCAATTCCCGATCGCGTTTGACCGCTGGCAGCTTATAGAAAATATCATCTTGATAGGGATTGCCAATGATCGTAGATTTGCCAGGCATATGCTTGGCGATCGCCTCGGAAATCGCAATATTAGTGGCAACTAAAGTTAGCGATCGCTTGAGAATATTTTGCCAGCCTAAACTGCCATCCGGTTGGCGCATCCAGGTGTGGTGAGCGATCACCCAGGGTTTTGGCCGCATCACGATCGCCCAGGCCACCCGCAAGCTGATGTTGTTATGGAAAAACACGTCACACCAGCTAACTAAATCCAATAGCTCATTGTTTGGGGGTTGGCGAATCACTGCAAACGGAAATTGCGCTGGTTCTTGATCTATCTGCTCGGCTGGGGTTTGGGTAATTAGCTTAAGTTCATGCCCCTGGTTCACAAATTCATGGGCGAGCATGGCTGAGTGTACCTCAGTCCCGCCAAGCTCAGGATAGAAGCGATGGGATGACATCAGTATTTTCATGGTCTAGATCTCAACCGCCTTGAGCCGATCGGTGGCCACCGCCCGGAGCATCTGGCGGGTGCAATATTTATCCTCAGCAAAACTGATCTGGTGGCTGCCCCAGCTTAATAACAAATCCGTCAAATCCTGCACTGCATAGGCTTCGGGGTGATATTCAATCGTAAACGCCAAGATCCTATTGCGATCTTCTGGCTTGAGCCCCTTCAGGATATCTAGCTCTGCCCCTTCACAATCCAGCTTACAAATTTTGATCTGCTCCAGGTTAAATTCAGCGATCAAATGTGACAGTGAATAGCAAGGGATTTGCGCCACTTTGTTAGTAATATTCAGACCCACATTGGTGGCAAATTCCGGTTTGATTGTGTTCATGCCGCCGCCTAGCCAATCGGAACAGATCAACTCTACGGTGCCGTTCTCTGCCCCCACTGCCCAGGGCTTGGCCACGACCCGATCGCTAAATCCATTGGTTTTAACGTTACTCAGCAGAGTTTGAAAACTATCCGGTGAGGGCTCGAATGCATATACCTGTGCCCCTTGATATGCGGCATAACAACTAAAAAAGCCCTGATTAGCGCCAATATCCAGCACCACATCGTCGGGATTAATGCTGACCCTGGGGATGTCGTAGTCATGATCATGCCAGACCTCACCAAACATGCGATAGGAACCAACCGTGCAGTGGCAACTAACCTGGCTGCGGCGATCGACCACCTGGATCATGCCAGTCGATTTGAGCCAGCGATTGAGCATCATTTGGGTGGGGTTGCCGTAGTTGCCCCAGAACCGCATTAGCGAATTTAGCGATCGGATCATTATGTCTCAATATTCTCTGTTAATGCAAAGTTGACTTGATTATCTTGGTTATTTAGGTGTTGCACATGATCGGATGGTTGAAAAATTAAAGTTACTGCTAACTTCTATTCATACCTGATTTGAATTTTTAATGCTGACCTTACCAGCCACGAATTAGGCAATGCCATATAGTTTAGTTAAGCAAGATTGCTACGCTCATGATATATCAATCTAATTGAAACATTATTCAGGCTGAGCTATATGTATCTAACTGATCAAGCTCAGCAGAAGTTGTAAGAACTACGGTAGTGCTGAATAAGTAAGGATCTAGGAGATAGTTGAATATCCATAACCCAAACAAGCTAAGCTCCGAATTTTAAATCGATTGCCAATTATCCTTACTACTGCATGACTACCGAACTACAATGTACCAAGCATCAAGCTCATCTAGGAACAAACAGGCAAGCAACTATCTAGACTAAAACTGCTAATCTTTTGGGAGCGGGTATTAACAAATTGCTGGCAATAATTTAGCCCAAAATTTAAAAACTACCAGATTCACCATCCTAGCTGAGTGTTATCGTAACGATGTCAAAAGATGGGAATTAATATTCAACTTGATTGCAAGCACACAACTAATTCAAGCTGATGGGAAACGCCACTCAATCGATCGCAATGACAACTAGAGAAAATCAAGATCTAAAGATCCATTGCCTCCTTTGTCATAAGCATGTAGATATGGCAATTCTCTGTTTGGGCTCTTTGCTGAAGTTTATGCAAGAACCTGTACAGCTAGTCTTGCACGATGATGGTTCGCTGACTGACATTGACCAAGAGCGTTTACAGCAGGCGTTACTGCGCAGCACAATTGTTTCTCGTCCACAGGCAGATGATTTAGTAAATGAAGGATTACGCAATTATCCTAATTGCCAAAAATTTCGTAAGTCTAATGTATTAGCTCTTAAACTTTTTGATATCCCACTCCTCAGTGATGGTGATATCGCCTATTGCGACAGTGATATTTTATTTTTGCGCCCATTTAGCCATATGTGGCAATGGCCAGATGATGAAGTCTCAGCGCTTTTTATGGTTGATAACCAGGAAGCCTACTCTGTGCATCCCTGGCACCTATTGGGTCAAGATAGCCTCAAATTGCCTAGTCGTGCTAATACTGGTCTAATCTATTTTCGCCGCCGCGCCTATGATTTAGATTTTTTGGAGTGGATCCTGGGGCAACCAAAATTGCAGGGCATTTTTGCCCATTTGGCTGGCTGGGCAGAGCAAACTTGCTGGGTAGCGATGGGGCATCGGGCTGGGTGCAGGTTGTGGCAGCCTGATCAAGTAGCTGTTTTCAGCCCCACCATGGATTTAAATCCAACGCCGATCGCCCTACATTTTATTTCCACCTATCGCGGCTATCTTGAGCACTATGCCGCAAAAATGGGTGATGAGGCTTTCCCACCCATAAAAATATCAACCATTGCCGCCCAAGAATTGAATATCTTTAAGTTTGCTAATTTCAAACTCCAAAAAAGAGTTAAACGCCAACTCAAACTAACTTAGTGACGATCGATCAATCCTCAATCATCACTTTAGCGGCTATCACCATCAATCTCACAAGCATCAGCATAAGCCTTTGCTACCATTTTGGCACTGGCATGGCGGTGATACCACTGATAAACCTTTTGTCTGATTGCGGGTAGGTCTGCTGCGGTGGGAAAAGATACGCGAGTGCTGCCAGCAATGGTGATATAGAAAACGCCGGGATGAGGGTCGTTATTAATGGTTGTGCCTGTTTCCTGATGTGAAAAGACGCTCAAAACACCGTGAGCAGAGCAAGATGCAAATACGGTCGATTTGAAAACTAGTGAAGGAGAAATTTCTTTCGGTCGTAAATAGTGAATCCAGGCAAATGTGGCTTGGGCAAATAAACTAGAAGCTTTGGCCACTTCAATTTGGGGATAGTAGGCAATGGTTAAATCAGGGCTTTGAGCCTGGAGTTGGGCTGATAGTTGGGCGATCGCTGGGTTTTCTTTGCCACCAATTAGATCCAGGTGGGTGGGGGCAAATTCAGCCGGAATATATTTAAGCACTTGCAAAAAAGAAGTCAGGCCGCGTTCTAGCATGGCGGTGCCGCCACAAATTAACCAGCGGGTTGGTTGGCGATCGACTAGGTTCAATTCTGCTAAACTGGGTTCGCCAAAACTTGACCAGATCGGATAAATGTTGATGTTGGCAGCAGTTAGATTATGGGGATTTTGAGGCAGATGCTTACTGATATCCTCAGCAGAAAGATAATTGCTGACGAAGATTGAGCTGGAGGCAGCGATCACCCGCTTGGCAATCTGCACCTGCCAGGGGCGCAACCAGAACTCACTTCTCCAGGGCGGCCCAGCGGAATAAACCTCATGGAACATGGTTACTATTTTGAAGCGCTGATCAGCAATAGGATTGGTATTTTGCTTGAGCCAATCGCTGAGCCAGAAAGGGATGCCCCGCTGTTGATAGCCATAGCCAACGTAGTGCAAGAGGATGGTGGGTTGGTTTGCCTGGGCTGATTGTGATGAATTTGATGCTTGATCTAACTTAGCTAATTGATCGGGCTGAAGAGTAGCCGATCGCGGTAGGGGCTCGGTGTTGGTAGTGAGGCCGTCGGTCAGATTATGAATGAGTTCGGCTAGAGCCTGGGCGGAGCGATCGCTAACCTGATAACAACTAAACCGATCTATTTCGTTCGCACCCTGCCAATCAGGGTCACCAACAATAAAAATACTTTCAATTCCATAAAAATTGCGTAGATTCTGAGCCAGGCTAATCGCATAGTCACCAATGCCACTGAAAGCAGGAGGCAGTAATGGCACTATCTGATATATCTTAGTCAAGATCTTTGCTCCTAATCAGTAATTGGCCTTGCCGATCAAGCCCGTTGATTGAGTTGATTGAATGGTTAGAAAACTAGAGTTGCCGCCAACCACCATTGATAATTCATTATGGCTGGCTTTTGGGGCTGACGTAACGATCGCTTAATTATGAAATACCCTTAATTTCTGATTAAGCTAATCTCTATACTATGGATATGCTGGGAATGCTGTGGATGCTGCGATCGATAGCTAAAAATCCTTACTTTTATACCACTTTCCCTAATCTTTAATCACTGATTTCCTAATGATGAACCAGCCACAGCCTGAGATGAATCGATCGAGCAGGGCAATTGCATTTATGCGCCCTTTTATTATTATCTTTCTAATCTTGATGCCATTGCTAAGCTCCATCTGGCTGGGTTCACCGCTTTTTATTGCCCCTGGCCAGGCTCAGGTATTAGGTGGTGAAGATTCGACCGCAACCGTGGTCCTGGATGGTAGTGCTGTGCTTGAGGTAAGGAGTTTAGATCGATTTCCAGCTAACACCAGGGCAAGACAGGCTAATGCTGTCCTCAGCCAGGAATTACAAGAGGCCTTACAACAGCGTTCAGAATCAAGCCAGGAAGTACCGATCGAAGTAACGGTGGAGCCCCAGGATAATTTATATACAATCCAGGTTAATGGCACCCATTTACTAACCGTAACGGAGCGAGATTCAGGTGAGGATCAAAGCACTTTAATTCATGCCTTGGTGTGGAAACGCAAAATCGAAATCGCCTATGCTCAGGCAATCTGGCAGCGGAGTAATGAATATCGTCGGCAGGCTTTGTTTATTGCCATTATCGTCACGATCGTTGCGGTTTTGGCCTGTTGGGCGTTGCAATACCTGAATAAAAAAGGCTTTGGGTTGTTGCCGCGCCGCTTCAGAGTATTTATTGATTCATCGAAATCAGCCCGCTCGCTATTTTCATTGGTGATGTTTTTAGCTCAGACAGCGATCTGCTTAGGTACTGTCTACTACATCAGTGAGCTATCGCCATTCCTTCGTTCCTGGCGCTATCGCATTTTTACTTTTGTGATCACCGATACGCTTACTTACCCAGTTCTGAATCTGGGTGAGAGTGCCTATTCGATCGCGGATATTTTGATTCTGTTCGTGATGATTGTTGTGCTCTGGATCTCGGTGAGGGCAATTACCAAGCTCCTGCGCAATCGCTTTATCAGCAACGATAGTGTCGATTATCGTTTCCAAGAAACCCTCACCACCCTCAGCCAATATTTACTAACTTTTATTGGCCTGGTGATCATTCTGCAAATTTGGGGTTTAGACCTTAGCAGTTTAGCGATCCTGGCTAGCGTACTTGGGGTTGGGATCGGCCTTGGTTTGCAAAATATTGCTAAGGATTTTGTCAGCGGCATTATTATTCTTTTCGATCGATCGATTCAAATCGGCGATCTGGTGCGCGTGGCGAATTTAATTGGCACAGTGCAACACATCGGTGCGCGTAGCACCCAGGTTTTAACCCTCGATCAAATTACCATTATTGTGCCAAATTCTCAGTTCTTAGAACAACAGGTGGTGAACTGGAATCATGGCAATCCGGTCACTCGGTTGCGGGTTCCGGTGGGGGTGGCCTATGGTTCTAATATTGATGGTGTTCGTGCTGCGATTTTGGATGCCACCAAGGGCAACTCGGAAATCCTGGATTATCCCCAGCCCCAGGTCTGGTTTATGGGCTTTGGCGATAGTTCGCTCAATTTTGAGTTGCTAGTCTGGATTAGTGTGCCCAAGAACCAATTTAGATTAATGAGCGATCTCAACTATAAAATTGAAAGCAATTTCCGCCTCTATGGTGTGGAAATCCCCTTCCCACAGCGGGATCTCCATGTGCGATCGCCCCAATTAGATCGAATTGTGGATCTAGTTGGTGATAAATTGGCTGCGCCAGAGCAAAAAATTTATTATCCCGATCGCTATAAGCTAATCAAACAACCCATCAAGCAGCCCAGTAGCAATGAATTGAAAAAAAATAGTGAACAGAAAGAACAGACTAAAACAGTGGTGAAACCAGGATTAGATCTTGAGACACTGGCCGCCAAAATGCGAGCGCCGGATGGGGTGGAAGTTAAGGATCGCCGTTATTTATTTAATGTGTTTGAACGGTGTTTTGTGGGCGCGGAAGCAGTGCAGTGGTTAATGCGGATTTGCGGTATGACCAAAACTGAGGCGCTACGGGCGGGGCAATTACTAATCGATGGTGGCTATGTGCACCATGTTTTGGATGAACATGGATTTGAAGATGAATATTATTTCTATCGCTTTTTTGCCGATGAGCAGGGCTTAATTGATCGTAGTGAAGTGGTCAATTGAATCTGAGGTTGAAAAAGCTTTACACAAACAAGAAAAGGCAATCCACTACCAGTCAAAATCCAGGCTATGCAAAACTTTACGCGCAGCGATCTATCTCGCTCCCAACCTCCCCGGCAAACTCAACGGTTCGATCGATTGATATTCCACCGGTATGGCTAACCAATCGGCATTAATATCACGCATTAATATCACGTATTAATATTGCACTTATCACGCTTGCGAAAGCTCACCATTTGCATAAAGGCAAATAATTAAGGAATGGAATTAACCAAAGCACTGGCACAACTTGATCTCAATGCGGAATGGGTGGGTTTGCGGGAACTCAAAGAAACTGCCACCGCCCGCTATTTTCGTGATGCCCAGCCCCAATCAAATGGTCGCACCAGTTCCCACGGCGTGATGGTGGAAGTTTTGGCCGATGGTCAGTTTGGCTATGCCAGTACCAATCGCCTTGACCAGGGTAGTTTGCAGTTTGCCGCCGAAAAAGCCTATCAACAGGCGATCGCTGCCGCCAAATGGTCAGTCCATAAATTTACTACCGCTGCTCGTCCCAAAGCGGTCGGTCAATTTTGCTCACCATGCCAGAAGCCATTCAATTCCCTATCTACGGCTGAAATCAGCGACTTATTGGTGCAAATTTGTGAGGCGATGAAAACCACCGATCGCCATAACCAGATTGTGCGTACCAGTGCCTATGTGGTCAGTACGGAAACCGAATCACGGCTGGTGAGTTCGAGCGGTTCGGATGTCTATCAAAAATTTGGGTTGGTTAGCACTGATTACAATGCCACGGCGCAGGATGGTGATGTGATCCAAAAACGCAGTGACAATGGCTCGCTGGCCCGTAATAGTCAGGCAGGTTGGGAAGTTTTAGATCCTGAGCTAGTAATCGAAAGAGCCAGGCAAATCGGCACCCAGGCGATCGAGCTATTAACTGCCGATGAATGCCCAACCACCACCACTAATTTACTGTTGGCTGCCGATCAAATGTTGTTGCAAATCCATGAGAGTGTGGGGCATCCGCTGGAGCTCGATCGTATTTTGGGGGATGAGCGCAACTATGCTGGCAGTAGTTTTATCAAGCTGGCTGATTTTGGTCAATTGCAATATGGCTCCCCATTGATGAATATTACTTTTGATCCAACTGTGTCCGGTGAGTTTGCCAGCTATGCCTATGACGACACGGGCGCTGCCGCCGAGAAGCAATATTTAATCAAAGATGGATTATTGCTGCGGGGCTTAGGAAGCCTGGAAAGTCAGGCTCGTTCTGGTGTGGCTGGGGTTGCCAATGCGCGGGCTAATTCCTGGAATCGTCCGGCGATCGATCGGATGGCGAATATTAACCTGGAACCGGGCAATAGTTCTGTCGCTGAGATGATCGCCTCGGTTGATTACGGTGTTTATATGCAATCAAATCGCTCCTGGTCGATCGATGACTATCGCAATAAGTTTCAGTTTGGTTGTGAATATGCCCAGTTGATTGAAAATGGCCAGATTACTAAAACTCTGCGTAATCCCAACTATCGCGGCATCACCAATCAATTCTGGGGTGGACTCAAAATGGTGGGCGATCGTGACAGCTTTGCCACCTATGGCACGCCCTATTGCGGCAAGGGCGAACCCAACCAGGTGATTCGGGTGGGGCATGGTACGCCAGCTTGTTTGTTTGAGAATATTGAGGTGTTTGGCGGTAATGGCTAATTCTATTAATAATATTGGCAATTCTAAATTCTAGGGTTTTGCCAATTTGATTTTGCGTGCTTGTAGTCCAAATAAGGCAAATAAGGCAGAATATGAACTGTCTGCGAAAATCTCAAATTCCATGTAGCGACCTACTAGTCCCAGATTCTAACATCTGAGCTTTAACTAGATAGATGATTAATCTGGTTGTCTGCTACTTTACTTGGGATTTTGATCGGTGTTTTGGTAATAGGCATCGATCAAATCAGGGCGGCGATCGCTGGTTCTGTTTAATTTTTGCGCCTGCCGCCATTGCTCAATTTTGCCATGATCGCCCGATAGCAATACATCAGGCACCTGCCACCCCCTGAATTCCCTGGGGCGTGTATATTGGGGATAATCCAGCAAGCCATCTTCAAAGCTTTCCGCCTTCAGCGATTCCGCCTTGCCCACCGTCCCTGGCAGCAATCGCACCGTACCATTGATCAAAGCTAGCGCCGCAATCTCACCACAGGTCAGTACAAAATCCCCCAGCGAAACCTCACGGGTAACTAGATGATCGCAAACCCGCTCATCGATCCCCTCATAGCTGCCACAGATCAGCACCAGTTGATCTAAATTAACGAGCTGCTTAAACATATTTTGATCCATTGGCTCGCCCTGGGGCGTGAGGAAAATGATCTCGCGCTGGGGCAAAACCGGCAACGACTCTACTGCCGCAAAAATTGGTTCCGGCTTCATTAACATGCCCACGCCGCCACCATAGGGTTCATCATCGACGCGGTGGTGCTTGTCGGTGGTGAAGTCACGGGGATTAGTTAGGATTACATCCGCAATCCCATTGGCGATCGCCCTACCTAGTAAACTAGTAGACAGGGGCGAGGTAAAAAAGTCTGGGAACAGGGTAACAACGTCTATCCGCACCTATTACCCTCGCTAAGTAATTGGAATAATAACAGCAAATTTAGGAATTACTATCACCATCCTGTTGGCGAATGTTTTCCAATTCCGATCGCAAGGCTGCTAGTTGCTCAGTTAAATCTTTAATATCAGATTCTACTGATTCATCACCAGCACCGGGTCGATCGCCCACTTCATTGGCTGCCGTATCTACAGTTGCCTCACTCGCATCACCTGTTTCAGTGCTGCCAGCAGGTGCATCAGGTTTATTGATTTGATCGGAAATAAAAGAATCCACAAAATTACGTGCTTCTACTTCAGTGACTGCGCCCTTCGCAGCGAGTTCAGCCGTAAACTTGTCAATATCACTCAACATCGTTTCCACTGTCACAGTCCGCTTTTCAGGATCCTGTAACATCTCCACAAGAGAAGCAGTGGCACCAAGGCTGACATGAAAAGTCTTTTGCAGAATTGTTGCGATGTCGTCGGTTGTACTCATAAGCTTCCTGGTATTTGCCTGGTATTTAGAATATCGATTTGCTCCGAACAGGCTCACAACTCTAGCAGCCGTTCCTTACTACTTCGTATTCTAGCCAAATCCCTCGGTTTGATTGTTCAGTCTTTAGGGGGATTACCGTAAAGTAAGTGACTCAGAAAATCCAATATTCAATATCCAATATTCAATAAACTACGATTAAAAACCCATGATTTTAGCAATGCTAGCCGGATCTGGGGCTATGCCTTGATGGAAATGTTGATTTGCTCCCTTGATCGCGGCATCTGGATCTTTGAGGCCATTACCAGTTAGCACACAAACGATCGTTGCGCCGGTGGGTACTTGATCGCTAAGTTTTAGTAATCCCGCCACTGAGGCCGCACTAGCAGGCTCACAAAATACACCTTCCTCTCCCGCCAGGATTCGATAGGCATTCATGATCTCTTCGTCAGTGACGCTATTAAACGCACCGCCGCTTTCGGTTTGGACGGCGATCGCCCTGGTCCAATTAGCTGGATTGCCAATTCTAATGGCAGTGGCCACGGTTTCGGGATGTTCAACCATTTTGCCGGTGACGATCGGCGCAGAGCCTGCGGCTTGGAAACCCATCATCCGAGGCAGCTTTTGGGATTTTCCGGCTTCTTGATATTGCCTAAACCCAGTCCAATAGGCGGTAATATTACCCGCATTGCCCACTGGAATACAGAGCCAATCGGGAGCCTCGCCCAAGGCTTCAATCACTTCAAAGGCAGCGGTTTTTTGGCCTTCAATCCGGTAAGGATTAATGGAGTTAACCAGGGTAATGGGATATTGATCGGCCATCTGCCGTACCAATTCCAACGCCTTATCAAAATTGCCATCGATGGCGATCACTTCTGCGCCATAGATCAACGCTTGTCCCAATTTACCCAGGGCTATCTTGCCATCGGGAATTAACACAAATGCGCGTAGGCCACCTCGCTTGGCATAGGCTGCTGCTGCCGCTGAAGTATTGCCAGTGCTAGCACAAATTACGGTGGTGGCTCCAGCTTCTTTGGCTTTGGAGATCGCCATGGTCATGCCCCGATCCTTGAAGCTGCCGGTGGGGTTAAGACCATCATATTTCACATATACCTTGACATCTCGCCCCACCCGATCGCTGATCGCTGGCACCGGAATTAGCGGCGTGTTGCCCTCATGGAGTGTCACTACCGGGGTCTGGTCAGAGACGGGTAAATACTTTGCATATTTACGAATTAGTCCTGGCCAACCTTGAAATGTTGTATTCGTTGAATTTAAAGCGAAATGGGTTGAAAGCACGTCTGTTAATACCACCTTTACCACCTAATTTTAGCGCCTTACGCCAACAATCTGACGTTTGTGCATTCTATGCTAAAGATTTAAGGCTTAACAGCGTATATACAAATTTATTTATATATCAGCTTGGGTTTGAAACCTGCCAATCTTTATATCTTTGCGATTAAAATGCTTAAGTTTGGATCAGCGATAATAAGATAAGCAAGGAAGTTTAACTTAACAACTATGGACGTTTTGACCCGAAGTATTACTGCTGCAAAAGAGCAGAATAGATTTCTGAATGAATCAGAAATAAAACGTGCCTATGAGCTTAGCCAAACGGCAAATGCTCGCCTTGATGCGGTAAAGTCTCTTTCTACAAGCAGTGATCTAATTCTTCGACTCGCAATTGATCAGATTGCTGGTGAAAGTGTACATACCAATATAGAAACAAATTTATGCTTGGATGACGGTGAGAGTATTCTGCAATATGTCACCTACTCTCTACTGTCTGGCAGCGCCTCAATACTTGAAGAACATTATCTGGATCGATTCATTGAGAAATATCTGGATCTAGGAGTTTCGGTTGATCAGCTCCGCAACGCGATCGGCACGATCAGAGATGTTGTCGTTGATTTGCTTAATCACCATGTTCCCCAAGTTAATGAAAAGACCAACCAAGGCGATCACCCCACCCTAGTGGCTGAGATAATAGATTATTTTGAGTTAATCATTGATGAATTTACCTGGGAAAGTAAATTTGCCAATACAACTGATGAACAGTGGGATCGTATGCTGGAGGCAGGAAGGCGAGATATTGCAATCAACGGAACTGTGCCGCTAGAAGAAGTTTTTCCACCTGGCAAATGAAATCTAGAACAAACCAGGCTTTCCGTGATCTCCTTGCTCAACTTCCTAAACCAGTTCAAGATCTTGCTCGAAAAAACTATCTACTCTGGCAAAAGGATCCTCGCCATAAAAGTCTTAGGTTTAAGCAAGTTCATAAAGAAAAACAAATTTATTCTATTCGGATCGGTCGCAAATTTCGCGCTTTGGGAGAATTAGGATCGGATGGCATATCTTGGTATTGGATTGGTTCACATGAGCAATACGATCAGGAAATTAGAAAATTATAATTTTAGACAGTTCACTCACAGACATAGACTTTGGGCAAAAGGCTAAAACAAGTTAAATCTTTTTAAATGCTTGGCGATCGCCCCTGGTAATTGCTTCACCAGATCTTTCTTATCTTTTACAATCAATCGTTGATGCATGGGCAAATCAAACGGAAACGGACTACCCTGATCGCCAAGCTGGATCAACATAATTTGTTCATGGCTCTTTGCTTGCAGGGCATAACCCACCTCCACACAGACCATTGGGCTCAGCAGCGGTAAGGAGGGCTCTGCAGCGGTATAGGCGATCGGTGTGGTGTCGGCAATATAGAGCAAACTACGCTTAAGGCGCGACATCAGCGAGCTTTTGAGTTTAATTGGTTCATCACTAAGGCGAAACGATTGTTCTAGCTTGAGTGGGATCCGTGATTTTTGATTAATGCCATCCATCACCTGCTCCAGGGCTTCGCGGATCACCTCACTGGAGCCAGGCTGCTCTAGTTGATAGCTAAAGAAGAGGGTTGGATCTAGGCTAGAGAGAATATCGCGCTTGGTGAAATAGATCTCATGGCTGATCAGGTCAATGTTGGCAATTACATAACTACCGCTACCTTCGATATAAAATTCGATCGCCTCGCCTGCCAAATAACGCTGAAACCACTCCGTCTTGCTCACCACATTGCTTTCATCCAAAAAATCTGCTCGCAAAGCTGACTTCAGCAGGCTGTTTTTGGCCAAGCGTAGATCATAGGGGCGTTGGATCAGGGCAGAGAGTGGCTCGTATTCTGGGACATACCAGGCTTTTAGGACAATTATCGCCATATTCTCTTACCCCTCCTAACCAATTTATTTTTAAGTCTAGTGCTAAATCTAGTGGCAGGTTCGATCGCCTATGACAACTAGATTTATGCATTATTATGCAAGCACAGCTAATCCGCAAGCTATATTATTGTACATCAATCAATGCCTGTTTGCGAATTAAAAATTGGCCATAAAATCGAAAAGCCACCCCGATTATAGGGTGACTCTTCATGATGAATGCCAGAAATCTTCAGTTTAGATCTATCGGTTTGAGTTGGCAAAGCAGCCTAGAAATAACTAGGTGTAACCTGTGTCAATTAACCTATATCAGTCAATAAACTTGAAAAAACTATGCTGTTTGAAAATTACCTAGAAGATTGAATTCCTGGTTAGTCATTAAGAGCTAATCAGTTATTTAATCAGTTATTAAGATGAACTTACTGTCAGCCAAGGTGACAAAGTCGATCGCTACCTGAAATTAAGGCTATACAACTAATAAGCGGGAGCTAGACTTCACACTTAACTTGTATATATAAATCCTTAACCTAGAGTTACCTAATAGCCTAATAATACAGCCTAATAATCCCTAATAATTCAGACATAATCTACTAACTAGTTGAAAACTAGTCATCATACACACGGCACTCGGCAGCATCGGGATTATCGTCGCAGAATTGCTCAAGAGAATTCTTGGGCTTTTCTTCACGTTGGTGAGAGGCTTCAGCTTGAAGCTCTTCCACGGCATCCCAGGCGGCTGCACATTCTTTAGAATCAGCACCAGTGGTATCACAGGCTTCCCTGGCGCTTTCGAGTTCTTCTTGGATTTTGTTTTGGATGTTGCTCATGGATATAACAAATCACGCTATTAGCTATGCTAGCAGATATACCTAATCAAACAAGTGCTTCTATGGTCGGAAAACCTTACCATATTCTTAAGTTTAGCAAGTAGGCACTCAGCATACCAGCCAGCAGAATAAAGCCAATCCAGACATTTTGACCAAAGATTTGTTGATAGGTGCGGCTATGAATTTCTGGCTCAGTTAGTTTGGCATATTGCCAGCCCCAAACAGCGGTGGCGATCGCACAGGCCACATAGAAGCCAACGCCCAGGTGCATTTGCCAACCCACCGCAATCAATAATATGGCAGTAATTGCAAAGAAGGTGGCGATCGCTAGTTGCACATAATCCCCGAAAAAAATAGCACTGGATTTAACCCCAATCCGCAGATCATCGGGGCGATCGCTGAGGGCATAGACTGTATCAAAACCCATTGTCCAGGATAGCGTAGCTCCCCACAGCAGCCAGGTATTGGTGCTAATTGTGCCCGTAGAAGCGGCCCAGGGAATTAGTACGGCAAACCCCCATGCGATTGATAAAACCAATTGGGGCACGGGGAAAAACCGCTTGCAGGCTGGATAAATGGCGATCACTGGCACGGCAGCCACACACAGCCAGAAACCTAACCAGTTCAAGTAAGTGGCTAGAAACAATCCACACAAAGCCGCAATCACCAGCACTACCACGGCCACAGTAATAGAGAGTGATTGGGCTGCTAATGGCCTGGTCAGAGTACGTTCTACCTGGGAATCAAGGTCTCGATCCCATAGATCATTGATCACGCAGCCCGCGCCGCTGGTGGCCAATGTCCCAGTTACAACTACTAGTAATAAATCTAAGGGGGGAAACTGCTCTTGGGCGATCGCTGCCAGCACCAGCGCCCACAGACCTGGCACCATTAGAATCAATCTGCCAGCCGGCTTATTCCAACGCAGTAAACGAATAATCTTTTCAAAATTAGACTCGGTTTCAATAACGGTCATAACCCACTAGGTTGATCTAAATTCAATATTGATATTTTTTAGGATTGATATTTATGCTGATTTTTGGTGATGCCCAATTCAAGTTGCAGCCTGAAATATTAAGTTAAAATTGGTGCGACTAATCGACCAGGTTAAAAATTAGAGCAGAAACTGAGGTAAAGTATCGATCGCGTAGCTACCCACCATCTGCTTGTCGAACTAATCCCTATTACTAGCTTAGCCTCATATTGAAGAAGGCTGGGGAGCAGAAATATTGAGCCAAATCCGAGTTAAATTAAATTAGGCTAAAATCGATCGCGCCGCTTTTGATAAAACGTAGCCTTTGATACCAGATATGCCTACATTTCAACTTTAGCCCTAAATAGCAGGCAAAGACAGTTTTTTTCTTGATTGCTCATTAAGGCTTAGACCTGTCCTTCTTTCTCTTCATATAGGGGAGCTGGTTGCTGGCGAATGCGGGTTACGATCGGCTGGACTCGTTTGACCACCTCAATCAAAAAGTCATAGTTGGCGGCTGACGAATTAGCAATATAACCAGCTTCGGAAATGATCGCTGGCGGGGCGGCTTGCATCGCGCGTTCAATTTCGACCTGACGATTGCGATCGACATCAGGCCCAATCAACACGGCACCGGGAGGGATCGTTTGGGCACTGGTATGCAAAATCCGAAAGCGCTGCGCGTCAAACTTACTCTTTTGCTGCTCAAATTCTTCCTTGGACAGGGCTCCTGCTGCTGCTTGACCCCGATCAACCAAGTCTAAAATTGCCTGGGGCGTAGAGCCAAATACTACTTCCTTCAGGGTAAGCCCATAGAGATCATAGATTGGTAAATAGTAGCCAGTGGCCGAACCCCGTTGCCCCAGCGCTACCACTTCACCATTGAGATCGCCCAATTGCTCATAGGGGCTGTCATTGAGCACCACTAACAAAGATCGCAGATTAACTGCTCCCTCCATTGCAAACAGCGGGATGTATTGTGCGTCGGCGATCGCCAAAGCTGCCAAACCAGGCGGGGCAAACACCAAAGACCACAGCCGCCGTTGGATTTGCTCTAGGGCTTTAACTTCATTCAGGGCTGGTTCTAGCTCAATGATGCTTTTGAGTTGTCCTTCTAAATATTCCTTGAACCGGGTGTATTGATCCAGCGATCGCGCCCCTTCGCCATAGCTAACTACCCCAATACTAAACTTATCGGGGATGTATACGTCTTGGCCACTACAGGCTGCGCTCAGGAGTAGCCCTAATTGCAAATAGAGTAATCTTCTTCTAGAAAGCATACTGGCAGGTATCAGATCAGGTGATTAAGAGGTAATTAAAGGGAATAGTTAAACTAACCTGAGTTCGACGGCTCTTTGTCCCCCCTAGCTTGTCGTGGCTAGAAATCACCTAAAAACCCCATAGTTTCGTTAAGGTAACTATATATTTTGATGCGATCGAGATGAAACCTTTTGTTAGTTAATTTTATATTTGTAATCTGGATTACCAGACTTAGGGTTAGACCTGACAGATGAAATCATATTTTTTGGCGATCAGGGCGAGGCTGACGCATGATGCCTTTGCGGCTAAAAAGCTCTGCTTCTATCATTTAGATAAAGGGCACTAGATCAGGGAGGCTAAATAGCGATCGTTAATTGTATTAATCATTATTAACCATGTCGAGCTATGCCAATCTATGCCAATCCATGCCAATCCATTAAGAAGCTGTAAATAAAGTAGCTACATCAGTTATTGGGTATACATTATTAAAGCAGATGCAAAAAACTATGCAGAGATAATCACATAATCTAAAATTCATCAGATTGAGCCAGGCCAGGTAATCATAATTTCAAGTCCAATATTCGACCACCAAGATTATGATTGGTGCTTGCTCGATCGATAAGAGCTTCTACCTTAATTTCAATCCCCCATAACTTTAACTTTGGTTGAGTGATGATTTTCGGTTTCGCGGTCTAATCAACGATTATGTTTGATGCTCTACAACTTCAGTTGCATGGCATAAAATACTTAAAGTTTGGCAAAAGCAAAAAATGCTAAAAAATCTCAGGCTAGGTTCAAAATTCAATTTGCTGCTGATTGGTGTGTTTTTGATCGGCATTTTGCTCAGCGGCACCGCTTTGTCTGTCATTCTCAGTCGCAATGCTGCTGATCAGATCTCCCTCAAGGCTTCGATCTTGATTCAAACCATGAATGCGGTGCGCCAATATACCAACGATCAGGTTAATCCAGAGCTAGCGCCAAGATTGGAAGTAGAAGACGATTTTTTGCCGGAAACCGTGCCAGGGTATTCAGCCAGAGAGGTGTTTGAGTATTTCCGCAGCGATCCGGAATATCGAGATTTTTTCTATAAGGAAGCAACTTTAAATCCTACTAATCTGCGGGATAAAGCTGACCCATTTGAAACTGAGCTGGTAAATAGTTTCCGTGAAAATGACAGCCTGAAAGAGTTAAGGGGTAACCGATCGCTACCTAGTGGCAATTTGTACTACATTGCCCGCCCCATTAAAATTGTCCAAGAAACCTGTTTGCGCTGCCATAGTACGCCGGAAGCTGCCCCAGCCAGCCAGATTGCTACCTATGGCGATCAAAATGGCTTTGGTTGGCAACTGAATGAAATTGTCGGTGCCCAGATCATTTCTGTGCCAGCGGCAGAAATTTTTAAAACTGCTCAAAATGTGTTGTTTCTAGTGCTGCTAACTGTTTGTATTGTGTTTGCCATCATTATCTTGGCCATTAATATCATGTTGCGGAAGGCCGTAATTAGTCCCCTCAATCGCATGGCGGCAGTGGCTCAGGATGTCAGCACTGGCAAAATGGATTCTAAGTTCCAGCAGGATTCCCATGACGAGATTGGGGTTTTGGCGGCAGCGTTTGAGCGCATGAAGCTAAGCCTGGTGATGGCAATGGAGATGCTTAATAGTGGGGGCGATCGCCAGGATCGACAGAACTAATCACTGAATTAGTTAAAACTACGCTGAACTAGTTCGATCGCCATCACCACAATGACAGCTCATCTTAATATTTAATGAGTTAAACCCATTGATAATCCTAGAAAACCGATTTTAAATATTATTTGTATGATATATTAACGAAGTAGATATAATTTATTTGCTTTGCTATGACCTACTCATTGCGGATCGCCGATATGAGTGAAAGTGAACGCCCCAGGGAGCGCTTGCTCAATCATGGCGTGAAGCAGCTTGCCAGTGCGGAATTGTTAGCGATCTTGCTAGGCACAGGGCAAGGTGCAGGAAAACTCTCGGCAGTGGGTTTAGGGCAATTGATCCTGCAAACGATCGGTGCGGGCTATGATGATCCGGTTGCCAGCTTACAAGCAGTTACGGTTCAGGAATTAATGGCGATCCCAGGCGTTGGCCCTGCTAAGGCAACCGCAATTTTGGCGGCGATCGAATTGGGTAATCGGGCTTTTTTTGCCAAACCACCGGAACGCGCTGAAATCACCGATCCTTCGATCGCAGCGGCGGCACTCAGTCAAGAATTAATGTGGCAGGAGCAAGAAAAGCTGGCAATTTTAATGCTGGATGGTCGGAATCGGATTATTACCAAACAAGTCTTGACGATCGGCACTGCCACTGAGACTCTAGCTCATCCCCGCGATATTTTCAAAGCGGCATTAAAAGGTGGTGCAGTTAAGCTGATCGTGGCTCATAATCATCCTTCCGGCAACACCGAGCCCAGTGCCGAAGATATTCAACTCACCGGGCAATTATTAGAGGCAGGGGCCGTACTGGGAATGCCTTTATTAGACCATCTGATCCTTGGCAATGGCAGTTTTACTAGTATGCATGAGGCAACCACGGTCTGGCAAAAGTTTGCGGCGAGGAACCCCTGTCCTGCTTCACCTTAATCTATATATCATTAATGGTTTAAATCATTGACTGGCAAAGGCTATGGCGCTGAAATGATCATAGCTCTTAAGTGATTTGATATTTGCTATTAGCTAACTTTTGATTCAACTAATCTTTATCCACAAATAGCGGTAATTTAACTTGCACCGTAGTTTTTTGATCAGGGGTACTGTTGAGGGTTAAGCTGCCGCCATATAGCTCACTTAGCCGCCGAGCAATCGCCAAGCCCAAACCGGAACCCTGTTGTTCATAAAGCTTGCGCTCAAATTGCATATATGCACCTACCTGTTGAATTTGCGCCACGGTCATTCCTCGACCACGATCGCTAATCTCTAGCCAGTAGAAACCATCCTTTGTTTCGCCCAGAACCTCGATTGGGCTGCCAGTCTCAGAATATTTCAGTGCATTATCAACCAACTCTTCGACAATCTTGCTCAATTTAGCTGGCGGCATCATAAGAGGTGCTTCATTTATTTGCAGCCTTAAATCAGAATTACGGCCATATTCTGCTGCTTTTTTACCAGCTATTTCTAAAATTACGTCAGTTCCATAGGTGGCGGCGATCGCTTGCTCCTGTTCTATGCCATCATTCCCATTTGTAGCGGCTAATTCTAGTTCAGCATAGAGTAGGAAATTTTGGATCACACGATATAGTAGCTGGGCAGAATCCTTAATGTTTTGGACAATCATGATTAAATCAGGCTGCTGCTCTGAATTCAGTGCTTCCAGCAACATTTCCGAGAAACCCATAATGCCATTTAAGGGGGTACGCAATTCATGGGGCAATGACATAGAAATGCTATTTCGCAGCGCATCAAGCTCGGTCTTTGCCTTGGTATTAATAACCGCTTGCTTAGCCAACCTGGTATTAATTGCCGAAAGCAATTCTGCGGTGGCGAAGGGCTTAGTAATGTAGTCATCAGCACCAAGCTCCATGCCTTGACGCAGATCGCCCTTGTCTGATTTGGCCGTTAAAAAGATAAAAGGGATTACCGCCGTAAGATCTTCCTGGCGTATAGCTTTAAGAGTGTCAAACCCATCGAGCCCAGGCATCATTACATCACAGACAATCAAATCTGGCAAATGTTCACGGGCTAGTTCTACACCTAATGTGCCATTATCCGCACCAATCACCTCAAAGTCTTCACAGGCAAGCGTCTCCATGATTTCCTCACGGAGCGATTCCATGTCTTCAATTACCAGTACTTTAACCATGCTCAAAAGCAAATCTTGCTAGCATTCAACGCTAATGATTAGTTGGCTCAACCCGATCGACTAGGGCATAAACATAAAAATAAATAATAGCCTGAATTCGCCCAGGTTTTACATTCTTCAAAGAAATGGCTGTAAAAGGTTCCTGGGTAACTTAATTAGAGCGACTTAGACCTGAAGTGGAATCACAAAGATCTAGTTGCAAATAGCTAGATGAAAGCCAGATTAACTTGCTCAAACCTAAATTTAGGCAGAGGAATCAGCCTGTGCAAACGTTTTAAACCAATGACTTACACCAATGATTTACAGGTGATCTGGCAAAATATCTACAAATTAAAGCCAAATAATTAACTCCCGCAGCAAAATCGATCGCCACGGGAGCCATTAGCTTAGATGCAGTAATTAGCAACTAGTCAGCTTACTTCTTGTCGTCTTTAGAAACAATTTTAGGTGGTTCCCTAAAGAAGATTGCAAAGAAGAAGAGACCAATGATGCCAGCGAAAATTAACACATACGTGATCGTTTCCATAATCTATGCCTCAACTGGTTTTTGACGGGTAGACTTGTCACCAACTTTCTGGAATGCACCCCATTCAACTTGATCTTCATCCAGTTCAGGGTCAATCCCAGCAAACACATCACGGAACAAGGTCCGAGAACCATGCCAGATATGGCCAAAGAAGAAGAACAAGGCAAAACAGGCATGACCAAAGGTAAACCAACCACGCGGACTGGTACGGAACACACCGTCAGACTCTAGAGTTTCTTGATCGAACTCGAAGATTTCACCCAACTGAGCTTGACGTGCCAACTTCTTGACGGTTGGAGCATCGGAGAAGGTTTGGCCGCCCAATGCACCGCCATATACGGTAGCAGTTACACCAACTTGCTCAAAACTATACTTCGATTCTGCCCGCCGGAATGGAATATCAGCGCGGATAATACCTTCGCTGTCCTTGAGAATTACGGGGAAAGTTTCAAAGAAGTTAGGCATCCGCTGCACGCTTAGTTCACGGCCTTCGGAGTCAATGAAAACTGGGTGACCTAGCCATGATTCAGCGATCCCATCGCCTTTGTCCATTGGGCCGCCTCTAAACAGACCACCCTTGGCAGGACTATTACCGATGTAATCATAGAATGCCAATTTATCCGGAATAGTTTCCCAGGCTTCTTCGCGGCTGAGTCCATCGTTAATGCCAGCTTGGACCCTAGATTCGATTTCTTGTTGGAAATAACCACCATCCCATTGATAGCGGGTTGGCCCAAACAATTCGATCGGCGTAGTTGCCGCGCCATACCACATAGTACCTGCTACCACAAAGGCAGCAAAGAAGACTGCAGCAATACTACTAGATAGTACCGTCTCGATATTACCCATTCTCAGTGCCTTATAGAGGCGTTCTGGTGGGCGCACGGTCAGGTGGAACAGGCCAGCGATAATCCCGACAATCCCGGCGGCAATATGGTGCGCTACCACACCACCGGCATTAAATGGATTAAAGCCATCGGGTCCCCATTCTGGTGCTACTGCTTGGACATGGCCAGTAACGCCATAGGGATCAGAAACCCACATCCCAGGGCCAAATAGACCGGTGAGGTGGAATGCGCCAAAGCCGAAGCAAAGAACGCCAGACAAGAATAAATGAATGCCAAACATTTTTGGTAGATCCAAGGCTGGTTCGCCAGTACGAGGATCTCTAAACAGTTCTAGATCCCAGTTAACCCAGTGCCAGCAGGCAGCCAGGAACAGGAGTCCAGACAGAACAATATGAGCTACGGCAATGCCTTCGAAAGTCCAGAAACCTGGATCGGCGACAGTTTCGCCGGTGATGCTCCAACCACCCCAGGACTGGGTCACACCCAAGCGAGACATAAATGGCATAACAAACATGCCCTGTCGCCACATTGGGTTTAAAACTGGATCACTTGGATCAAAAGTTGCGGTTTCATATAACGCCATTGAGCCGGCCCAGCCAGCTACTAAAGCAGTATGCATTAGGTGTGATGCTATAAGCCTACCTGGATCATTGAGTAGGACTGTATGCACTCGATACCAGGGTAATCCCATTTGAGTTGCTTCCCTCTATCTACAAATCTTTATGATTCTTTATATTAACAGTTCGATCGCCTAGTCGCTTTTATGCCCATTAGTGGGCAACGAGGTTGGCGTTTACGTTTATTTGTTTAATTATTGTAAACTAACATTTCTATCTTGCAAGGTTATGAATTTAACTTAAAATCCCTCGCAAGGTTATTTTTTGTAGTTCTAATGCTATGTATTTTACTTGGCTGAGGTCAGGTTTGGCGAATTTTCGGCGGCGATCGCCAACTTCGATCTTGATGGTCAGCTAATTTAGCTAATTTATTTAAGAACTAATCGAGTACAAACTAGAAAGCTAGAATGGTAAATGGCCTGCCTGTGATCAAGATGGAGTAATGAATCAACTGGTTTGGATGCCCTGGCTTATAGTTTGGCTTAGTTTGAATGGGGGCTAAGCAATTACCACTTGGTTTTGACTTAATGCTTTACTTTTTGCTGAATTCCCTCGACTAATAGGGGTGACCATATATAGTATTAGATTAAGTAATTTAAATCGCTTTACTGTAAGGTCATGCCAACTCGCAATTACGCATTAAAAAATACATTTGCCAAAACTGAGGCAAGGCGTTTGGAAGGCTTACTGCCGCCAGAGTTACAAGCGTGGGTTAAAGTCATCACTGCCGATGGAGTCCGTCCCAAGCTGATTGGTTCCGAAGAGGCCGGTGGCGATGAAGTGGTGGTTCTGATTGATATGCTGCGCTGGGAGCGTCTGGCTGAGGATCAGCGTAATTTGTTGTTCTGGCATGAGGTATCTCGGATTCAAAATGACACCATTCCCAGAGACGGCTGGGAGGTAGCGGCTTTGGCGATCGGCCTGGGTGGTGCAGTTGGTGAATTGTGGGTGCAAAATGGCCTGCTGTTTTTATTAGCCCTGGGTATTTGTGGTGTGGCTGGGTTCCAGCTCTGGCGCAAGGGCAGCACTAAGCGGGATGTGAAGGATTTGGTGGATGCGGATCAAGGAGCAATCAAACTGGCGTTACGCAATGGCTATGCGATGCCTGCTGCCTACAAGAGCCTGGGCAGTGCGCTGAAAATTTTGATTAGGGAGTCAAATCAACGCCGCGATCGCACCAGGTTAGAAATGCGCCTGGAATCATTACGCTCTGAGGCTGCTAGAGCTAGACGTAGTTATGGTAGTAGTGCAACTAGCTAACGTTTTTTTAGCTGGGGCTTGGGCGATCGTCAACTCGATTGACTAACGATTAAATATTGCTTTTGATAGCTGTGCTGATTGGGTGTTTAGGCTAAATTAACTATATGTCCAGAATTGACCAGATTAGTCAGGCAAGTTTAGTTAGCTTAAATCATGCAAGTTTTTTGAGTTAAGCGTTAAGTAAATATTTTTCGGGCTGTAATTTTCGGCATATATTCCCAGATTGCATTTTTAGATTATATTTTCAGATTGTATTTTTAAATTATGAAAAGGTTTAGAACTTGGTGGCGATCGATCGCTGCGATTGGATTAGCATTCGTTTTAATATTTGCCAGTGCTGCACCAGCCTTTGCGGCCAGGGGCGGTGGCCGGATCGGTGGTGGTAGTTTTCGCAGAATGCCCACCCGTAGCTATTCAGCACCGCGTAGTCGAGGCGGCAACTATGGCGGTGGTGGTTACTATGGCCGTGGCTTTTCTGGTGGTAGTGGCTTTTTCTTCTTGCCTTTTTTCCTGGGTGGTTCCGGTGGCGGTTTGTTTGGCATCCTGGTATTCATTGCGATTGCCAGCGTGGTGATGCGATCGCTGCGGGGCTTTGTTGGTGATGGTGATGGCGATGGCGCACTTGGCCTTGGCACAGACAGCAATAAGGTGGGCGTAGCTAAGGTTCAGGTTGGTTTGCTAGCAACTGCCAGAGAACTGCAAAGGGACCTGACCAGATTGGCGATGGATTCTGATACCAGCACACCTCAAGGGTTGGCCACAATTTTGCAAGAAGCCACTGTTTCATTAATGCGGCATCCTGAATATTGGGTTTATGTGGATAGCCAGAAGTACACAACTGGCATGGCAGCCGCAGAACAAAAGTTTAATGGGCTGCTGATGGCGGAGCGCAGTAAGCTGAATGCGGAAGTCCTATCCAATGTCAACAATCGCCTTAATGGTATTAATGGCAAACAGTCTCAGCCAGAGTTAACCGGTGATGCGATCGAAGACCCCAGCGAATATATTGTGGTTACTTTGATTGTGGCTGCGCAAAATAAAGCTCTCGATCGGGTTGGGGCAGTTAGATCCACTGGTGATCTAAGTCAGGCTCTTTCCAGCTTGGGAGCGATCGCCGCTGATGATCTCTATGCACTGGAGATTCTATGGGAGCCACAATCCCCTGAATTTACTCTTTCTGGTGATGAGGTGATCAGTATTTATCCTAATTTGATTAGGGTTTGATTCAAAACTGGAAGATGAGGCGAATGTTTAGGTTTAGTTTAAAGGCTAGCGCCTAAACCAAGCATCCTCAATCGAGATTTTATTTATGTAGCAAGCATTGTTGTAATGTTGGCACAATTTTAGCGATCGCCTCCGCTTGATTAACTACTGCCGTCGCCATATTGATTAACTGCCCTAAGCCCTCGTGGGCAATTGCTGCGGATGGATCGCTGCGACCATCAATCACAATAATTGGCGGATGGGACTGAGCCTGGGCAATAATTTCGATCGTTTGGTGGTGTTGCTCAGTCAGGTTGTCTAAATCTTGGATACAAACTAGCAATGCATCGATGCCCATCGTTTGCAATTGCTGGGACAAACTGCGGTGATGATCATTCCCAATCAAATCAAGTAAATGTATCTGAAACCCAGCCAGGCGTAGATATTGATGCAACGATGCCGTTGATGAGGATGCTGGTAAGGACGCAGAAGTGGTAGTAATTGGATTGCCTAGCTCAGCCATTAAAATCGTAGGTGAATGGAGATGCCCCACCGCATTGGCGATCGCCCTACTCAATCCGTTGGATTCATATCCTAAATCTTCAGTGAAGCCAAACAGACTTAAATCGGGGAATTGCTGCCGCATCTGGCCTAGCCGCATACTTTCCATCTGTGGCACTGTCAGCAAAATTGGTAGATTGAGCAGTAAATAACTATCATCAATTTGAGCCAGCCATTCTTCTAGTTCATCTTGATCGACATTTAACAAAACTAAATCTGGATGCCAGATTTTAACCAGGATGTCCCCCTGGTCTAGGCTGCCCACTTCCAACAGACGATGACCGTCAGTCCTGAGTTGATCGGCGATCTGGTCTTCCAGGCTATGTCCCAAACACAGCACCACAAATACTTCTGGTTCAGCTATTTGGTCTGATAAAAAAGAATTTAGACTGCTAGTCTGGAGCGGTTTATGCAGGAACCCATTAGCTTGATGGTGTCTTTTCTCACGCACACTAGCACCAGCCAAAACGATCGTTTTAATCTCGCGGGTGGCCGGGTCTTGCTTGAGCAATGCTAGTGCATCCCAACCAGAAAGCGTGGGTAATTCGGGATTGAGCAAAATTAAATGGGGCTGTAAGCGTCTGGCTTTTTCCAGGGCTTCGGTGCCCGATCTGGCAACTACGGCGCGATAACCCCAGACGGTAATTACTTCGATCGTTTGCTTAATATCATTGGCATCGTGATCGACAATTAGCACTAATCGATTGGTGGCAACTGAAATCTTAGAATTGGTTTCCTCCAGTAGGTGGGGGGGCACCGGCGGCAACAAAACTGTAAACTGGCTGCCTTCATTGACTTTAGAAACAAAAGTTACATCCCCACCATGCAACCGCGCGATCGTACGAGTCAGGACTAACCCCAAGCCAGTCCCTTCAAACTGTCTGGTCAAGGTGTTTTCTAGTTGTTGAAATTTCTGGAAAATGAGATGCTGCTTATCTTCGGGAATGCCAATGCCGTGATCCCAGACCGTAAAAGCAATCCACCCATCCCAATGATTAACCGTTAAACCTAGCTTGGCCTGTTCTGGTTCTACTTGGTTAAATTTAAACGCGTTGGAGAGTAAACTCAATAGCATTTGCTGTAAGCGATAGCCATCGGCCACGATCGTTTCCAGGTTCAGGTCAATCTCAAGCTTGATGGTGGGCAAATGGACTTTATCTAAGCCCCGCTCTAGGGCTTCTTGGGTGAGAAGTTTATAGGTCTGTTCGATTGTGTGTTCACATAGTTGTGCGATCGCCACTGGTTCAAAATTTAGTTCCAGTTGCCCCGTTTCCGCCTTGGCCAGATCCACCATCCGATCGATGATTTGCATCAAATGCCGTCCGCTCTGATGAATCATGCTCAAATAACGGCTTTGGCGATCGCTGAGTTCACCAATATTCTTATTGGCTAACATGCTAGAAATGCCAATAATTGAAGTAAGCGGCGTTTTTAATTCATGGCTGATGCAAGCTAAGAATTCATCTTTGAGCTTGGTCAGCTTAACTAGCTCGGTATTTTGTTGGGCTAGTTTTTCCGCTAATTGCTCCTGTTGACTAATATCAGTGGCAATGATTAATTCCAGTCCTGGTAGGCTATTTGGTAATTTAACCCGCGAGAACTGCCAGGTTCCCTCATGATAATTACTCAGAGAGCCAACTAGATGACCAGAATGCACTAAAAGTTCAGGCTGATTTAATGATAAGGCGATCCCCTCGGCGGCTCCTTCATCAGCCCCATTAACACCATTACTATGAGTATGGGTATTAGGATGGCTAAAAGGAAGCGGCGGCTCAGGATCTAGAGCTACTCTGAGATTCTTAACCATTGGGCGATCGGCTTGAGCACCAAAGGCTTCTAGGTCTGGGTTTACCTGATTTGCTTGATTTGCTTGATCAAGATGGTGGCTAGCCTGGTTAACTGCCATATGGGCATGGTGAGGCGGTTCGGCATTCAGGCCAACTGATTGTGCTGATTGTGCTGATTGGGATTGGGAGGGAAAGTAGTCCGCATAATTAAACGAATTAGGGGGGATCGCTGTCCGCCAGGCTTGATTAGTGGCCAGACTTTCGGCCTGGGCATTACAAACCATGATTGGCAGGGGGAATTGGGCTACCAATTGCAGCAGTTCACTAAATGAGTTTGGGTCTGATTTAGTTGTGGCTAGTTGCCGCAACAGTGGTAATGTCTCTATAATGCCTGAGTATTGCTTACCAGCATCAAGTAAAGCCCACAAGCCCAGATAAGATGGGTGAGCATTGATATGTTTAAGGAAAGTAGCGATCGTTGTATCATGGGCGATCGTAGGCAGGGGTAGCAGATCGCAATGTCTTAAACTGCGATGGGCATAAATTGACCAGCCCTCCTCGCGCATATCTAGCCAGCCTAAAATTGAAGCGGCAGTGAAAAGTCCTTGGGGTCGATTTGATTGGTCAAGCACAACCACATAGGACCAACCACGTCGCAGCAGATAAAAGGCAGAAAGGGCACTTGCATCTAGGCTGCAAGTAGCAACGTTAGACTGGGCAAATAGTGCCAAGGCTTGAGTTGAGTCACAAGACTCCATAGTCTCCACAAAGTTAGGGTGAATTGCAGCGGGCAGAACCTGTAATTGTGAATCGATTCTGCCAAAATGCGGAATTTCTGAATCCTCCCAACGATCGCATACTTTTTTCGATTGGATCGGAAAATAAAGATTTAGATAATCTCTCTTTTACAAAAGTATAAAAGCATATCAGCAAATCTACATTATCTGGCTAATTTTGATTAACTGTGTCTTCTCCCATCCTCCAAATTTGCTGCTTAGCTGCGGCTCAGCCTGACTCAAATTCAGCACCACAAGAACCACAGTTTGTGAGCCTGATTCGGCAAAACCTGCCCCCAGAGCGCTATTGTGTTTCTGCGGTGGCCACGCCGATCGATTTGCAAGCTAGGATGACCACCCAGGAAGGCATCCAGGATTGTTTGGTGATATGGGGGGAGGCAGAATCACTGCGCCAAGAATTGTTCAGCCTGTCGGTGTTATTACCAACCGTAACGATTAATGAGCATGGTGAAGATCAAACCCAACCAGATTTGATTAATACTGTAAATGTATCGCCAAAAAGTCTGGAGCAGTTACCCCAGGCGATCGACCAGGCCATTAGTCTATTTTTGGAGTTGTCACCACCGGCCAATTGTGCGCTTCCAGAGACAAAGAGTAATGTTGCGATCGGGCAAAAAATACCAACTGAGCCCGATCGATCGCCAGATCCAGGTAATCTCATCTCCCTGGCTGCCCAGCAAGGTCGTCTATCAGCAAAGCTTAAGGAAAGACTGGGATATCTTGGTGTGTATTATAAGCGGAATTCCAAACAATTCTGGCGGCATCTTTCTGACTCAGAAAAAACAAAATGCCGCGATCGACTTGATCAAATCTATCGCACGATTGTCCTAGAATACTTTAAGGAATCCCCCAGCAGCATTAATAATAAAATTGACGAGTTTGTAAATGCTGCTTTTTTCGCTGATCTCTCGGTTTCTCAAGTGCTAGAAATTCACATGAACCTAATGGATGAATTTTCCCATAAACTCCAGGTCGAGGGGCGCAGCGAAGAGATTTTATTGGACTATCGGATTACCCTGATTGATATCATTGCCCATTTGTGTGAGATGTATCGCCGATCCATCCCTAGAGATACCTAAGCCCAATTCAAAATACCTAGTGAGATAGATATTTAGACAGCCTCTCTAAATAAATAAAATTATGAGTCCTATTCGTAAAGCCTATGTGCTGAAATTATATGTGGCCGGTAATACGCCCAACTCAGTGCGAGCACTCAAAACCTTGAATGACGTGCTGGAAAAAGAGTTCCAAGGTGTATATACCCTCAAGGTGATCGATGTGCTAAAGAACCCTCAACTAGCAGAAGAGGACAAAATTTTAGCAACTCCCACCCTGGCCAAGATCCTGCCGCCCCCGGTGCGGAAAATCATTGGCGATCTTAGCGATCGTGAAAAAGTATTGATCGGACTTGATTTACTATACGAGGAGTTAGCTGATGAATCCTGAGGCTCGATCGGAGAGTCAAAGCGTAGGTATAGAAAAACTACGCACCATGATCGAGGGGCTAGATGATATTACCCACGGTGGTTTGCCCAAGGGACGCTCTACGCTGGTTAGTGGTACTTCGGGGACAGGGAAAACCCTATTTGCGATGCAGTTTCTTTATAACGGCATCAAGCACCTGGATGATCATGGCATTTTTGTCACCTTTGAAGAATCGCCCGCCGATATTATTAAAAATGCCACCAGCTTTGAATGGAACTTGGCGGAACTGATCGAACAAGGACGCTTGTTTGTGCTGGATGCTTCACCGGACCCAGAGGGGCAAGAAATTGTGGGCGAGTTTGATCTGTCGGCTCTAATTGAGCGGATTCAATATGCAATTATCAAATATCGGGCGAAGCGGGTTTCGATCGATTCAATTACAGCAATCTTCCAGCAATATGACTCATTGGGGCTGATCCGGCGTGAGATTTTTCGGTTGGTGGCGCGGCTCAAATCCCTCGGCGTAACCACGGTGATGACTACGGAGCGGGTCGAGGAATATGGGTCGATCGCCAGGTTTGGCGTAGAGGAATTTGTCTCTGACAATGTGGTGATTTTGCGCAATGTGCTAGAAGGAGAACGGCGGCATCGCACCGCAGAAATCTTAAAAATGCGCGGCACTACCCACATGAAGGGGGAATTTCCCTTCACCATGACCCAAAACGGGATTAATATCTTTCCGCTTGGGGCAATGCGCCTGACCCAAAAATCCTCAAATGTACGTGTTTCGTCTGGCGTAAAAACCCTCGATGAAATGTGTGGCAATGGCTATTTTAAAGATTCAATTATCTTAATTACTGGCGCAACCGGCACCGGTAAAACGCTGCTAGTAAGTAAGTTCTTGCAAAATGGCTGCCAAAATGGCGAGCGCACGATCCTGTTTGCCTATGAAGAATCGCGGGCCCAACTATTTCGGAATGCTTCTTCCTGGGGCACCAAATTTGACGAGCATGAAAGCAGTGGCCTGCTGAAAATCATTTGTGTTTATCCCGAATCCACTGGCCTGGAAGATCATTTGCAGGTGATTAAGTCAGAGATCGACACATTCAAGCCCTCGCGGGTGGCGATCGATTCCCTCTCAGCAATGGCGCGGGGCGTTAGTAATAATAGCTTTCGTCAATTTGTAATTGGTTTGACTGGCTTTATTAAACAAGAAGAAATTACCGGTCTATTTACCAACACCACCGATCAATTTATGGGCTCGCATTCGATCACTGAATCCCATATCTCCACGATCACCGATACGATTATTCTGCTGCAATATGTGGAAATTCGTGGCCAAATGTCACGGGCAATAAACGTGTTCAAGATGCGCGGTTCCTATCACGATCGCCGCATCCGTGAGTATTTGATTAATGATCAAGGGGTGGAAATTAAGGACTCTTTCCACGGGTTTGAGGGCTTATTAAGTGGCTCACCCTCACGCATTAGTGTGGATGAGAAAAACGAGCTATCGCGGATTATGCGGGGTATGCAAACTGATTTACCAGAAGAATAATTAATTTGTGGCAATTTCATTGTTGCCCGATGTTGCCCGATTATTTAAATCGCCATTGTGCTTTTTAGGTTCCATTAGCAAGATTTAGCTTTTGCTAAAGATGGATTGAAATTAATCATGGTTAATGGCGATCGGGATAACTAAATCTTGATGATCACTTGATGATCAATGGTATGTTCCCCACATTTATTTGGTAGTCGCTCTGCTAGAATGAGCAACCGGATGGAAAAGATTGTTGTGCAAGTGTTAGCTTGAACCTGTGCTTGATTCGAGTGCTTAATTCGAACGAAACATAAACTTTTGCGAGGTTTAGCTTTATTGCGATTAAATTTGCTGGCAGCCTGTAACCTTTTCTAGAAGCCATCTGCGATCGTTTCATTCAGGCTTACTCCTATTGAGCTAGGTAGAAATCTCTATCCCTTGGTAGATTCTTAACCTGGCATTAATTGATGGAATAGATGGGTGCTTACAACCCGACCTAAGTAAACCTAAGTAATTAGGCTTTAGGTTTAGTAATCCTGACTAGCATTTGATTTTACTTAACTACTGATTTTAACAATTGAGATATGGCCTTTTTGTGCCCTGATTTTTAAAGCTTATGGGTCTTTGACCAACTGAGCGGAGCTAGTTAAATTCTTGTTTCTAAACTAAAATTCTTGTTTCTAAACTAAAGAGTTTAAATGTCAACTAGTTCTTCATCGCACAATCGATCGTTTGATGTCCATTTCCCTGTTTGTTGCAAATTAGTTTTAGCAAAGACTTTACTATTTAAATTATGTTGAGGAGAGTTGGGGGCTGTATGCTCCTGTCTTTATTGTCCGTTGCTTATCTTGATATAGCCCTAGCAACCGATACTGTCCAGGCAGATGAGATTAAAGCCCAGACAAAAGCTGAACAAAGCACTACCAAGGTGTCTTCAGCGGTCAAAATTGGTGAGACTCGGTCTCAATCCATGGCCAGATTGCAAGCTGATGCGATCGCCAAGGTCTATCCCCACAAAATGCAGGAATCTGCCGCCGCCACAGTTCAAGTGAGCAATATTCCGGTTTTGACTTTCTTGGGGACAAGCAAAGTTGCTGATGCTTCTAATGCATTGCAAGTTGATTCCCAATCGGCTAGCAAAAGCGTTAAGCTGCCTTCCCTTGCCGATGAGCCGATCGAAGTGATTGTTGATTCGTCTGACCCGGTTAAGCGTGCCACGGCGATCGCGGCCATGATCAACCAATTACACATGGAAGGGATCGATCCAGAAAAGATTGTTCCTGCCTACGAAAATGGTAGATATGTGATCAAGCTGGGTGATGATCAAGTAATCGAATTCGATCAAAATGTACTATTGCCGGATACCACCAACAATCGCCAGCAAGACGTGCTTCAGGCTGCCAATCGCCTCCGCCGTCTGATGGGTGGTGCTGCACCAGTAAATACGGTGGCAGGTGCTCCCAAACCCAAAAAACCCACGATCGCGGCAAACTTGATCAGTCGCGTTGCTCGAACTGATACCGGGATGGCATCCTGGTATGGGCCTGGCTTTAATGGTAGACAGAGCGCTAGCGGTGAAATTTTTAATCAGAATGCATTGACCGCAGCCCATCGCACTTTGCCCTTTGGTACCAAAGTGAAGGTGACCAATGTGCATAATGGCCAATCGGTAGTAGTGCGGATTAACGATCGTGGGCCCTTTTCCGGTGGTCGGATCATTGACTTATCCAAGGCTGCTGCCGGAGCGATCGGCCTGATTAGATCTGGGGTTGCACCGGTGAAGGTAGAAGTTCTGGTGAGAGATGCTCTAGGCAGATAATAATTCAATCAATTACGGCGTTGTTAATCGCTAAGCTTGGTTTGGTCTATGCCATCGGCAATGTTTGCGGCATCTATTAACTAGCAATTTGTTTATGATTAATTGGGACTGGAACACTTCAATTGGGTGATTCAGTCCTAGTTTTAGTTTTGGTGTTGGATTAGCAGCATCTGGCCAAGCTGACTTAATCTAGATATCATCATTATCTGAATCCTAATTCAACTTCAGTTCGATGAAAAACGATTGATTGAGATTGAATGAAACTATTAATTATTGGCCTAGATGCCGCCGTGCCAGACTTAGTATTCGAGCAATGGCGCGATCGCTTGCCAAATTTAAATAATCTGATCCAGAGTGGCTGTTATGGCAATCTGACCAGTTGCATTCCGGCGATCACGATGCCAGCCTGGACTTGTATGATGAGTGGCCGTGATCCTGGTGAATTGGGGATCTATGGGTTTCGGAATCGGGTCGATCGCAGTTATACCAAAATGGCGATCGCCAATAGCGACAAAATCAAAGTGCCGCGATTGTGGAATTTGCTGGGTGATGCGGGTTGGCAGGTGGCAGTTTTGGGGGTGCCAGGCACTTTCCCACCCCAGATTGTCAATGGGGCGCTGGTTTCTTGCTTCCTCACGCCTGGGTTTACTTCGGACTTTACCTATCCCCTGGGACTCAAAGCGCAGATCGCTGCATTGCAAACACAGTCATCTAATGATTTAAATTTTAATAGTTTAAATATTAGTCCTGCCGATCGCATCGATACCTCAACCATTACTCCTGATCAAGATCAAGCTACTGCTATAGAGAATAATTATTTATTTGATGTCCCCAATTTCCGCGCCAACGATAAAAACCGCATCCTCAGGGATATCTATCGCCTTGGCAATCAGACCTTTAATCTCGCTACCTATCTAAAACAAAATCAACAGCCAGATTTAATGATGTTAGTGGATATGGGCATCGATCGGATTCAACATGCTTTCTGGAAATATATGGACCCTCGGCATCCATTGCATGAGCCTGATTCAACCTTTGCCGATGCGATCGTAAATTACTACGCACATGTCGATCGGCAAATTGGCAACTTACTAGCCCAGTGTGAGCCGGATACTGCCGTGTTAGTTGTCTCTGATCATGGCGCACAGCCTTTGATGGGTGGGTTTGCGCTAAATCAATGGCTGCACCAGGAAGGCTATCTGGTGTTTAAAAATGCTGTGACTAAGCCGACCAGCCTCGATCGGGTAGCGGTGGATTGGGCTAAGACCAAAGCCTGGGGGGCGGGTGGTTATTATGGCCGCGTGTTTATGAATGTGCAGGGACGAGAACCCCAAGGAGTCATCCCCCTGGCTGAATATCAGCAAGAGCGGCAGAAATTGGCCCAAAAATTAGCAGCAATTAAAGACCCACAGGGGAATTTGCTGGGTGTAACTGCCCACTTGCCGCAGCAGTTATACAAACGGGTGCGTGGTATTGCGCCGGATTTGATTGTCTATTTCCAAGACCTGGCCTGGCGATCGCTCGGAACAGTAGGGGTAGATTCGCTCTATGCACTGGAAAACGACACTGGCCCTGATGATGCGAACCATGCCCAGGATGGGATCATGATTTTCTATGATCCGACGCGGCCAATGGGCGGGAAGCGATTGGAAGGGATGGAGATTTATGATGTTTTGCCTACTTTGCTCAGCCGCTATGGAATCCCTATGCCAACGGGTCTACGTGGTAAGGTCTGGGATTGGTAATAATTATTTACTAAGACACGAATCTTCGAAATGGTTTAACTGCTAGTAAATTACGATACCCTAACCCTACTAGCGCTTCAGTGTAGTTGGAATGCTCTAAAAAGTTCTATATTTGAGTTTGCATATATTCCCCAACACTTGTGTATAGTAACTACGCCGAACATAGGTAATAATAGAAATAGAAGCTTTTTGTTTGAGGCCAAAAACTATATCATAAAGCTGTCTCAGTGACAATATTGCCAGGATTAGGTTGTTGATGGAGTTGCTAAGTAAGGAAAATTGATGGACCAGAAGTTACTAAGGAGCTTTCGCTATGAGTGAGTTATCATCTTTCCTGTTTGCAAGGCCATCTTTTGCAGAAGGAGTGGCTCGCATAATTGATTTAGGTAATACCTTGAATCAGTATAATGTTTCGCCTACCCCTGAGGAAGCGGATTCAATAGCCTTAGAATCTGATTGGATGGTAATTGGGAGAGATCTAAATAATGCTATGTCTGAGTATGATTACTTGGAAGAACAAGTCGATCGAGAATTGAATGATGTTTTGAGTTAACAAAAATTTTTTGAAGTGTCAGAGGATAAAGAACCAGAAAATACGAAGGCTATTCCTGAGTCGTCTGATGACGATTCTTTAGAGCGCACAGGGAGATATCAGATAACTGAATATTCCTCTGGGCCTCTCCCAGATCCCAGGATTTTGAAGATGTATGATGTTGTTCAGCCTGGCCTTGGTGAAAGGATTGTCTCGATGGCAGAAAATCAGAGCAACCATCGAATGGAAATGGAAAAGGTGGTTGTTCAAGGAGATTCAACGCGGGCAAATTGGGGCTTGTTTGCGGCTCTATTTTTTGGACTTGCTTGTCTAGGATGTGGCACTTTTCTAATACAGAAGGGACATGATAAAGCTGGTGCTGCAATTGTTGGAACTCCTATCTTAGGAGTAATATCGACATTTATTTATGGAACTAACAGCAGAAGAGAGGAACGGGTTAGAAAAGAAAAAATTCGAGCAGGTGTATTAGAGAGAGGAGAGCGTTAGGCGGTAAATAAGTGCCAATATTCAAGAATAGTTGCGATCGTTTTTGGTTGAGTTTCCTGCTCAAGGAATAAATACCAGAACAATCTATGTTTGATAGATCCTTGCAACCCATAACTTGATTATTATTGCAAATCGCCTGGGGAATGACTCTATTACTTCATTTTTCATGCTTTTAACTTAATACATTGGCAACTTTAATAAACTGGCAACGTAAAGTGGAAACTACTGCCACCCTGACCAGTACCGATGGGCGAGTCTACCCAGATTTGGCCATAGTGCGATCGGATAATTCTTTGGCAGAGCGCCAAACCAATACCATAGCCATCCTTAGCGTCATCCCGTTCCAGGCGATAATTATCCTCAAAAATGAGTTGCTGCATTTCTTCTGGGATGCCAGGGCCATTATCAGAAATCGTAATTTGGATCTTTTGGGAAGTACGATGGAGAGCCACTACCGAAATTTTGCCGCCAACCGGTGTATATTTAATGGCGTTAGAAATTAAATTGTTGACCACCTGCTTAATCCGATCGGCATCAGCATAGGCCATTGGCAGATCAATAGGAATATCTTTGTGCAATTTTTGTTCCTTGGCTTCTAAGCGACTTAGAATTGAGAAATCACTCAAGACATCTTCGCAGATCGCGGCTAAGTCAATTTGTCTCAGGTCAACATGAAAGTCACCATTCAGGTCTTTGGCTGCTTCCAGGATATCCCTGATCATTACCTCGGCAATTTTGGTTTGCTGGCGGGCATGGGCAAGTAACTCCCCTAGTTTCTCGCTGGATAAATGTTGGCGATTGGCCTCGATCGTTTCGATCGCCAAGGACACTACTGTCAGGGGGTTACGCAGATCATGGGCAAGCATTGCAATCACCCGATCTTTTAGTCGTAATTTTTCTTCTAGGGAGGCTTTATCCTGATTGAGCGAGAAAATTTCGTCAGAAAGCTTGATTAATTCCGCCGAGCAAGCAAAACTACCATCAGCGCTAGCATCACCATTGGCAGCAATTTTACTAGTAGACTGCCACTTGGCCCAGCAGGATTCCAGTTGCGAGATCAGATTCTTCCCAGCGATCGCTTGACGTGGTGTAGGGGTGGTCTTGACTAGTGCCGGAGTCATCACTACCCTATATTTCTCTGCTAAATCAGGGCGCTCTGAAACCTTAATTACCTGTAGATTGCAATCACAATCGGGGATATCTTCAAGAAATTGCTCAACCTCACCAATTAGATCGCTGGCAGCAATACGATCGTCAATGAAAAGGATTAATTGCAAGGTGGATTTGGACGATGGCGCTAACACTGCTACTCGATTTATTAGCTAAAAGTTTTTAAATCTAAATTCTCAAACTTAATCTTGTCTTTAACACTATAAAGTATTTCTTAAGCTAATAAAATTTTACCCTATGTCACTGCCAATCCAACGATGGAATATCGCACCACCTACTCCTCAAAGAGCTGAAGCGATCGCCCAGGCAACTGGACTCCCCTCAATCTTGGCACAGGTGTTGATAAATCGGGGGGCAACTACTCAAAATCAAGCAAACTTGTTTCTTAATCCCGATCGCCAATCTCTTGCTGACCCCAAACAGGAATTTGCCGACCTGCTGCCCAGCCTTGATCTACTTGAGCAGGCAATCAACCAGGGCGAGAAAATTGCCATCTGTGGTGACTATGATGCGGATGGGATGACCAGTACGGCGCTGCTATTGCGGGTGTTGCGTCAATTGGGCGCTCAGGCTGAATATGCGATTCCCTCGCGGATGCAAGAGGGCTATGGCATCAATCAGCGGATCGTGACCGAGCTTAAATCCGAAGGCGCTAGCATTATCTTGACCGTTGACAATGGCATTGCTGCCTATGATGCGATCGCCCATGCCAAGGAGTTGGGCTTGCGGGTGATTATTACCGATCACCACGATATCCCGCCCCAATTGCCCCCCGCCGATGCGATCTTGAATCCCAAGCTGATCGATCCGCAATCGCCCTACTATACGATCGCTGGTGTAGGCGTGGCCTATCTGCTGGCGGTTGAGCTGGCGCAGCGATTTAACCAACTCGATCAACTGATCGCCCCTTGTTTGGAACTATTTGCCCTAGGCACGATCGCTGATCTGGCGCAACTGACCGGGATCAATCGCCGCCTGGTTAAACGCGGTTTAAAGTTACTCACCCAAAGCCAAATCCCCGGCATACAGGCTCTAATCGATGTGTCGCAAATTGCTAAGGACAAGGCTACCCTTAAGCCGGAAGCGATCGGCTTTGGTCTGGGGCCCCGGATCAATGCAGTGGGTCGCATAGGCGATCCGCAGTTGGTGATTGAGTTGCTTACTACCGATGACATGGCGATTGCGCTGGAACGGGCGATGCAGTGTGAGCAGATCAACCAGGAACGGCGGCGACTATGTAGTGAAATTGAAAAAGAGGCGATCGAGCTGGTAGAACGCAGCCAGATCGATCTAGTCGATTGTCGGGTTCTAGTATTGGTCAAGGCAGGCTGGCATCATGGCGTAATTGGGATTGTAGCTTCCAGGTTGCTAGAGCGCTATGGCGTGCCGGTGTTTATTGGCGCGATCGAAGCAGACGGCAATATTCGCTTTTCAGTGCGTGGTATTCCCGAATTCAATGTATTTGACTCGCTTGTATATATCAAAGATATTCGCGGTAAGGGCGGCGGCCATCCGGCGGCGGGTGGTTTTACGATGCCAGCGGAAAATTTACCGCAGCTAAAGGAACGGTTGCGGGAATTTGCCAGAGCTTGCCTGAGTCCAGATCAGATTAAACCGCTGGTAAATATTGATGTGCAAGCCGATCTACGCCAAATCAATCAAGCCCTGCTCGATCAAATTGATGTGCTGCATCCCTGTGGTATTGGTAATGCTGAGCCGATTTTTTATACCCAGAATGCCAGAATCCTCTCCCAGCAAACACGCGGCAAACAACGACAGGTTTTAGCGCTGGAAGTCGATCGCGGTGATGGGTCAATCATTAAGGCGATCGCCTGGCGCTGGGGTGAATATTGCCCAATTCCCTATTGCGTCGATCTGGCCTACAAGCTCAAGGCCAATCACTGGCAGGGCAAAACCAGCATTGAGCTGGAATTAGTGGGAGTAAGAGAACCCAGCGAACCCAGCGAGCCTGAGCAAACAAGCGATCTAGAAGATATCGCCGTAAATAAGAGTAATCAGCGATCGGCTGGAAGCAATGACAATACTAAGCATCACAATAATGCCAGCAATAATCAACTTTCTTTAATAACTGACCAAGAGCAAGATCGCATGGTCAAGCCTGCAAAACCAGTAATTGCCAAGCCAAAGGTCACTAACAAGCTAAGCAATGGTCAGAATGAGCAAACCCTTACTTCAAATTCAATTAGCGATCGCACCAATGTAAAATCCCCTAAGCCATCTGAGCAGGGCAACTTAACCGAGTCGATCGCCAATCTCAACCCCAAAAGCATTCAAACACAATCTAATCAAACCTGGTTGCCGACCCTGACCTATAAAACTGCCCCAGCGATCGAAAACATCCCAGAATGGCATGAACTTATTGCTGATTTAAATACATTAGCTACCGTTGATTTGACCACGCTGCCGCAACCGGTCTTGCTCTATGGTTATGATCGCCCAGAACTTGAATTCAAAGCCCAGCTAAATGGTGATTTCGATTGCGATCGCCCCAAGCGTAGGCACAAATATGGTTCGTTGGTGTTGTGGAGCCTACCGCCCTCAATGACCCACCTCAACTGGTTGATCGCCCTGGCCAAACCACAGCAGGTATATCTAGGTAAGCAGATGCCCACTTACCCAACTGAATCAGAGCTATACCAGAAAGTTGCGACGCTAATTGGCCAGCCCAGCTTGAATTTACTAGAGCTAGCCCAGACCTGGTGGGTCGCACCATCAACGATCGTGGCCGTTTTGCGAGAACTTGGTTATGCCTGTGCTGGGTTTGCCCCCACCGCCAGCCCAGAAATTGAGCTTGCTAACCTGCAACGGTGGTATGAATTACCGATCGACAAGCTAGCCCAAATTTGGATCGACAGAAATAGCAGTTAGTTACTCACAAATAAATAGCACCATTTCCAGGAGCTAGGAGCATCGCCAAACCTCATGGCAGCAAGCTACTAATTACCAGCGATTGTGGCTGGGATTATAAATATGCAAGCGGCCATAGCCTAGGAATTGACCGTGGGCGATCTCACCTTGGGGGAAAGCGGTCACGCTGAATAAATAAATATCAGCATAGCGGGGATTGCGAACCGGCTTGAGGCCGATCGTCACCACTTCACCAGGGTTTACGGGTGGATCAAAATTCACCGCGATCGCATCGGTTTCGGCATCCTGTTCAATGATTGCCTCGAACGGTACTCGCTCACCCCGCCGATCGCCCCTGAAGGCAAGACTCCTGCGCAGATTAAAATCAACTCGATCGCCACCATTGTATTGATAAATCACCACTTGTTCGAGTGGCTCGCCAGCATCAGCCGGCACATCGATCTTGAAGTAATAGGTGGCATTCCACGAATAGACATACTCATTGGTGGTTTCGGTATCCAGTAGACTGGGTGGATGATCAAAATAAACTTTGCCATTGCCAACCTGCACCGCCTGAGCTGATTGCCGCTGCGGATTAAAAATAGTTGTTGCACCCACTGCCGCTAACGTACAGGTTGCCGCTGCTAGCATGGGAATGCTGCGGATGAACTTGAGCAAAAATGGCGATCGATTTGGCATTTGCCACCTCCTGAAACTATTGTTTCGCCGTTACTAATAATTAAGTTGATAATTGAGTAATTAATTGAGTAATTAATTGATCAGAGGGATCACAGCTAGTGGCTAAGAGCTAGCTTGCCCCAAGTTTATATTTTGAGTATGAGCACAAGATGCTGAAAAGTCTTTGGCAAAACTAATCCAAACAATCCCTAAATCACACGCAGATCCTACATCTCTATTTGCCTGGTGTTCAGCCTGTCTCAACTCAAACTAATATTACCCAGCTATAACTCTATTTTAATTTTATTGATTGAATATTAGCCAAACCTTAGAAAAAGTTGCATTAATTCTTTAATTATTAAATCAAGCTCTAATCCTATGCTGCGCCATCACCACACCTCGATCAAAACTGCGGATATCTTTGCGGCGATCGCTTTCTATGAAGCCCTTGGCTTTGAGGTGGAAACCCGCTTTACCGCTGGGATTACGCTGGCTTGCTGGCTGCATGGGGCAGGCACAAATTTAGAGCTGATGCAGGTGCCAGAACCCAAACCCGCCGCCGATAGTTTTGGTGATGAGCATTATGTGGGTTACTATCACCTGTCGTTTCATGTGGATGACTTGGAACAGGTGTTAAAGGATTTGATGGATAAGTTGGGCAAAGTGAAGCTGATTTTGCCACCAAGGGATCAGGAAATTGGCGATCGCACGTATAAGGTAGCGTTCATCGCTGATCCTGATGGCTTGCCGATCGAGTTGATGCAGCTTATCTAGAACTTAAAAAACTAGTTCAACGGAAGATATATAACTTGTCCTTCCCACTCCCCTTCGATGCTATATTTGGCCAAAAGTAAAATATCGTCGATTGCAAGACCAACTGGAACACTACGACCTATTTCAAATAATCCTGGCATTGATAGACCTGCAGCTATTCGCTCATAGGCAAAGTCTGCCATTGTTGCAACATCATGGGTTAGCACCACACGTCTTTCTTGTGCTGCCCATGCCAAAACCGTAGGATCGTCTGCTCCTTTTAGACTAATTTCCTGAACTTTAACAATATCAACGTCAGGATTACGGCGTAATATGCCTCGCACAATCTGGTTATTTAGATTTTCATCAGCTAGGAAGCGTGGCATCCTTGTTTAATCTATTACTTGGTTGCGTCTAGCCAATAAGCGATCGCGGATACCAACTGGGTTAAAGCGGTTCTCAACTTTTTGTCTCACCTCTTGCGCTTTACTTTGTTGCTCTACTAAATAAGTATCTACTTGCGATTGATGATTCAGGTAATAGCCAATCACAGAATAAATATCTGCAAGCTGAAGCGATGGGTATTGCTCGGCGATCTCTTCAGCGGTGCAACCTTCCTGGAATGCCTGAACTAAGGTATCTAAAGTTACCCTTGTTCCGCCAACACAGATAACTCCGTTTGGAGCAGTTGAGAGCGGAGTAGGATCAGTGGCAAAAGCAAATGACATGATAAATCTCAAATAAGTCGATTATTGCTGATGTTAGCTTAGCAATTGCGATAACAAATTGTTTCTATTGCTGCTCCCAATGGCTTGCCATGCTGAGATACTTACTATTTCTATAATCTTCAATGTATGCCCTTGCTTTTTGACTAAGCCTAAGATCTCCAGACATATACCAAAGAAATACATGGGTATCTAGCAATACTTCCACTACATATAATCGCTAAACTCTTCAAGAGGTTCATCAAAATCAGGTGACATAAAGATCAGTCCCTTTGCACATCCAAACCCACTCTCTGGCCTTTCAGCTTTAGAAGCATTGACTGCTCCAGTCATTCCATTACTTTCTGAAATCACGGGATCAATATTCTGCTCGCTACTAATTTTGACGACAAAGTCTAGAGCCGCATTTAAAGCCGAAAAAACCTTAACTGACTCTCCTAAGGGCTTGCCGTAAACCGCCCATTGTCCCGGTGGATTAGGCGCAATAGCTAATGATTGAAAGTCTTTCGCTTGCTTTGTCATTGAGGCTACACCAAACTCAACTTAAGGCTAACATTATTATAGCTGGAAAGTTTCTTTATTGGTAAATTAGCTGCAATAAAGCTTGTCCAAAAAATTATTATTGCTGCAAAAACAATGGAATTAAGTATTAGTCAGGAACAACATTACATCCCCCTCCTGCACTGTATATTCCTTGCCCTCACTGCGTACTAATCCTTTCTCCTTGGCAGCTTTCATCGATCCGGTTTGTACCAGGTCATCAAAGCCGATCGTTTCGGCACGAATAAAGCCCCGCTCAAAGTCCGAGTGAATCACACCAGCCGCCTGGGGGGCACTCATGCCAGCAGTAATTGTCCAGGCGCGGGCTTCCTTGGGGCCAACGGTGAAGTAGGTGCGCAGTCCTAAAAGGTCATAGGTAGCTTTGATCAAAGATCTTAGGCCGCCTTCACTTACTCCCAGCGATTCCAAGAACTCCAGTTTGTCTGCGTCGGACAGCTCAATCAATTCTGCTTCCACCTGAGCCGAAACGATCACCACCTCGGCATTTTCATTGCTGGCGATCGCCCTCACCTTCTCAACCCAGGCGTTGCCCGTGGCCAGGTCATCTTCAGAAACATTAGCAGCATAGATAATCGGCTTGAGCGTAAGCAATTGTAGGAAGGAAATTGCGGCTAGTTCCTCTTCATTCAGGTTGGCCATTCTCGCTGGCTGTCCTTGATCGAGTGTTTGTTGCAACTTTTCAAGCACTTCCAGTTCAAAACTGGCTTCTTTGCTGGCAACGCGGCTGTTTTTGCGGGTGCGCTCCATCCGTTTTTCCACCTGTGCCAGGTCTGAGAGAGATAGCTCCAGGTTAATGATTTCAATATCCCTGGCCGGATCGATCGTGGCTTCGACATGGTGAATATCGGGATTATCGAAACAGCGCACCACCTGCACGATCGCATCGCAGGCACGAATATTGCCCAGGAATTGATTGCCCAACCCCTCGCCCTTGCTGGCTCCTTTCACCAATCCAGCGATGTCTACAAATTCCACCCGTGCTGGCACAATTTGAGCTGATTTGCCAATTTCTGCTAGTTTGTTGAGTCGTTGATCGGGAACTGTGACGGTACCCACATTTGGTTCAATCGTACAAAAAGGAAAGTTGGCCGCCTCTGCCTTGGCATTAGCAATTAGGGCATTGAAGAGAGTTGATTTGCCTACATTTGGTAGCCCGACGATCCCTGCTTTGAGCATTGTTATCCTGTCTTTTGGTTAGTTATTATTTACATCGCTTCAATTGTGTCATATTAACGGCAATTGAGGGGATGTTTGATTGCTGGAGCGATCGCTCTGGTGCTTGGCCATCATAGTGTCATGATAGTCATAATCGATAGTCTTGGCTCCGACTGTTGCTTAAGGTCAAGTAGCCTACTCAGGGTATTACTCTCTCAATTCAAATCCGACCTAGTGCTATTTCAAATGAGATGTTGTGTAAGTAGAGACCTGAATGCTTTGATCGGCTTTGTTGCATGAATCGAAGAAAGGGACAATACTCCTGCCAAGATTCTCCAATTTAGTCTTCAACCAGGTAAGAATCAGGCTTGCATAGCATCATCATACGATTAAGAGCCACGCACTGTAAAAACAGCTCCACCGCTTGATTATCAAAATTTCGTGAGCGTAACTTACCGCCAAAAATAGTCTTCAATCTAAACATAGTAGTCTCTGCCAGTGAGCGCCGATGATAGCCAGTCTCTCGTTTCCACTTGGCACGACCAACCTTACGGATGCGCCGTAAATTTTGGTCACGCGGATGCGGTGGTGCTTTACAATTGCCATGTTGCCAAATTTTGGCATTTTTGCGTGGTGGAATTACTGACTGGGCTTGTCTAGCAGAGATTGCATCATAACAGTCACGATGGTCATACGCACCATCCCCAGATACTTGCTTAATTTCATCCTCAATCTGATTAAGCAGTTCAGGTAGAATTTGGCCATCATGATATTGGTTGCTGGTAACCGCTGCCGCAAGAATTTCACCGCTTGACTCATCTACGCCCAGATGAATTTTACGCCAGGTGCGACGCTTACCTATGCCATGCTGACGCGTTTTCCACTCTCCCTCTCCGTAAACTTTCACGCCGGTGCTATCAACCACCACATGTCTCGCTGCCTGAGTCTTTTGATGGGGTAACTCGATCGCTAATTTGCCCATCCGTCTTGAAACTGTGCTGTGGTCTGGCACCGGTAAGTCTATGTTCATCAGGGTAAATAATGATTCGACCAAACCGGTGACTTGTCTGCCTGCCAATCCATATATGCTCTTGAGCATCGCAATCGTCGCAATCGCTTGGTCACTGTATCTGTTTGATGCGCCTCTGTTGCCGGATCGCTCTGGCTCTAGCCACATCTCTATTGCCTCCTTGCTAATCCAGAAAATTAGACTTCCTCTCTGTTTGAGGCTTTTGTTATACTCTTGCCAGTTGCGGACGCGGTATTGTGGGGGTTTTTTCATGGTAGTTAAAACGTACCATAACCTACCGCTCCGTTTCTTTTATGCAACAACGCCGCTTTGATCTATAAGGTGTTCATGCAAAATAAGCCTTTTGAAGATGCACTAATTAATAGGGTTCGATCCTTAAGCCGTTTACCCTGGAGGGATTTTGGGATTTGGGTTGACATTGCCCAATCGCTAACCATGTCAATTATTCTAAAATGAGGTTAAATTAGTTAAATCGATCGCAGCTAATCAAATCAAATAGCGATCGCCATACATATATAGATCATAAGTATTTAGTGGTTACCAATGCCAGAAGAAGACCAATCCATGATCAAATCTGAGTCTGGGCAAATTAGCGATGCTGCCGCTCTGCCCGCATCATCAACCACGGCAGAACTTGGCGAAAGACCCAGGCCGTTTCTCGATCGCTTCCTGGAAACAATTTACCTGGCGTTGTTTATGCCCACGGTTGCTTTTCGGCAACTCAAAGAAAAACCATTTTTGGGTGGGGCTGCAACTGTAATTATATTGGTGAATCTGCTCGAAGCAGTCCGGCTCCAAGCGGCGGCGGAGGCAGTTCTCCTGATGGTAGTTGTGGGGCTGGTTGGTTGGATAATTCTGACCCTGATGCTCTATCGCTTGGCCTGGGCATTTGGGAAAGAGATTGAGCTGGATGCTTTGCAAAGTGTGGTGGCGTTTGCCAGTTTGCCCTGGTTATTCATTGCACCGGCTTTGAGCGTGGGGCCACCGATCGGCGCTGTTTTGGCGATCGCTGTAATTGTCTGGTTCTTGGTGTGGCAGTTTAAAGCAGCAGCGGTGGCGCTAGAAACCAGTGCTTTGCGCGTGGCGGCTTTAGTACCATTGGCGATCATGGGTGGTTATGTGGCGATTATCTGGCTGGTTAATTTCTTCCAAATTTTGTTTTCTCTGGCCAGCAGCACCTGATCAGATTTTCAATAAATATTCAATAAATATTCAATAAATATTTGGGATTACCAAAATATATGGCCTTGCGATTGGCAGATCCCGTGGCAGCATAGATAAGGGGATGTTATACTTTCAGGCTATGGACCCAGAAGCAGAGCTACAAGCGACATCAGAAGTAGTTACCAATGCGACCAATGCGTCAGCAGTTAATAATGTTGATGACATTTTGTCCGCTCGTTTGGCCGAGGCCGATCAGGCTCTGGTTGACATTGATGGCGATACAATCAGCCAAATTTTCAAGCGGCAGCCGTTGCCTAGCGATCGCCCAGCCCTGAGCCTAGGCCAACAAAAAGACAAACCAGATGCTCAGATTAAGCTGAATCATGTCGATCGCAAATTATGGCTGACCCTGCCGATCGAAATCGAAATAAAAACGGAAGACGGCGCTACTAAAAAAAGCCAAGATTGGCACGATTTATTAGAGCAGGTTAAGCAGTCTTTGGGTGCAGCAGAAAAATCCTGGTCAACTAATACGCTGGTCTATTTGCAAACGGGCGATCGCCTTCTAGATGCCAGGCAGTTACAGGAGTTGGCGGAAATTTTAACCGCCTATGATCTAGTCCTGCACAGCATTACCACCCAGCGCCGCCAAAGCGCAGTCAATGCCGCCACCGCTGGCTATAGCGTAGAACAAGGGGCGATCGACAGCAGTTTGATCGCTAGCGCTAATGACGCGGATCAAGGTAGCAACCAAAACAATCCTGACGCGCCGCTCTATGTCACAATGACGATTCGATCGGGAGCCGAGATTGTGCATCCAGGTAGTGTTATTATCTTTGGCGATGTGAATGCGGGTGCGGAAATAATGGCCGCAGGCGATATTCTGGTTTGGGGTAAGCTCAAAGGCAAGGCTCATGCTGGCATCAAAGGTGATTCAAAGTCTGTGATCATGGCATTGCACATGGAGGCCACTCAATTGCGGATTGCTGATTTTATTGCCAGAGTAGATACGCCAGCCACCAATTTCCAACCGGAGATCGCCTATGTGACTCAACAGGGGGCACCAGGCATTTGTATTGTCCATGCAGCAGAATATGCTTCTTTAAAAGATACTGATACCTAAATTATGAGTCGGATTATTGTTGTTACCTCTGGTAAAGGTGGCGTAGGTAAAACCACAACCTCCGCAAATTTGGGCATGGCCCTGGCCAAAATGGGTCGCAAGGTGGTGCTGGTCGATGCCGACTTTGGGCTGCGCAACCTGGATTTGCTACTTGGCCTGGAAAATCGCGTGGTTTATACGGCTCTGGAAGTAATTGGCCGGGAGTGTAAACTCGACCAAGCCCTGGTTAAAGACAAGCGACAACCAAATTTATCGCTGTTGGCAGCACCCCAAACCCGCAATAAAACTTCGATCACGGCGGCGCACATGAAAGCGCTGGTGGAAGTGCTGGGTCGCTATTTTGATTATGTCTTGATCGATTGTCCTGCGGGGATCGAAACCGGTTTCCAAAATGCGATCGCCGGGGCGCAAGAAGCGATCATTGTTTCCACGCCGGAAGTATCTGCGGTTAGAGATGCCGATCGGGTAATTGGTTTACTAGAAGCCAACCGGATTAAACGGCTGAAGCTGGTGATCACCCGGATGCGCCACTCAATGGTACAAAGCAACGATATGATGAGTGTAGAGGATATTCTCGAAATATTATCTGTTAAGCTGATTGGCGTAATCCCAGAAGACGAACAGGTAATTGTTTCTACCAACAGGGGTGAACCATTGGTACTAGCTGAAAAAAGTACATTGGCAGGCAAGGCTTATGAAAATACAGCGCAAAGACTAGAGGGGAAAGAGGTTGAATTTATTGACCTCAAGGGTGATAATAACTCATTCTTCGGGCGGCTAAAGCGCTGGTTGGCTGGCACTTGATGTGAGAAACATGACATGGTTATCAGGCAAATACTGACGCGTATTTTTACTGGGCAGGGGGACAAGACCAGTAGGAATAAAGCTAAGCAGCGATTAAAATTTATACTCGCTCACGATCGAGTGGCGCTAACTCCCCAAATGTTTGAGGCAATGCGCCAGGAAATTCTGGCGGTGGTGTCTAAGTATGTGGAGCTAGACGAAGAAAGTCTGGAAATCAGCCTGGAAACCGATGACGATCGCAACACTTTTGTGAGTGCGAATATGCCAATTCGATCGCTGCGAGAGGAAACCGAGACAGCACCCGCAGCCGATCAAGCTGATCTGGAGGCCTCCCTTGCCGTTGAAATGTCCTTTGATGTTGAAACAGAGGCAAAAACAACAACTAATGCCACTGGAGAGCAAGGTGAGCAGCAGCAGGATAAGTCTGCTCAAGCTAAGGTTGCGGAAACTGTCGATCAACCTAAATCTGAATCCGATCCGCAAGATTCTGCTGCCAAAGCTCAAACCGAAGAATCCTCATCTCAAGGATCAAAATCTCAAGAATCAAAATCTAAACCTGAAGCTACTGCTGAGCAGGCCAATCCTGAACCAAACTCTGATGATGCTAAGGCCAATTCGGTTGGGGAAGACAACGCTGCCGATCGAACTGAAGAGGCGCAAAATGATCCTCAAGAGCAGCCAGATCAACCAGATCAACCACAAAATGATCACTCTGGTGAATCAATTCAAACTGATGGTGCTGATGGGGAATCAAATCATTCAGGCGATTCAGGGACTACGGCTGAATTGATTGAAATTAATGAAGCACCAGTTGAGCCATCACCCAATGATCAGGCCAATGATCAAGCAAGCGATCAGGCAAATGATCAAGCAAATGATCAGGCCAATGATAGTGAGCCAACCGAGCACCAGGAAGATCAGGAAGATAGCGATCGAAGTGAGGATCGCGGTGAGCATAATAATTAGTGCATTAATGCGGTCAAGTAATTACCCTGATTTTGAGCGACAGTTCGATCGCCATCAAGATTCACAAATTATTGTGGGTCGAGTGAATCTCCGGCTTGGCTCAGAGGTTGGTGCTAATTAAAAATATGACCTTTTTTGAAACCGACCCCCAACTACAAGAATTTGGCGATCGCTTAATCAGAGAAACTACCGCAAAGCTGGCCTTATCCAGCGATCGATTGGCAATTACATTCCTGGTGCACGATCGTAATTCCATTTTGAATAGCGCCCACGGTGAGGAAGCTAAATCTTTCTGGCAGCAAAAGATTCGCGGCTATAGGCATCGGGGGATCGAAATTACCTATCCAGCAGGACTGGTAAATTTATTTTATATGCTGGCACTCCAGGAATGGTTGGCCACTGGCATGATTGCTAACACCACCGAAATCGATCGCGCCCTGGCCGATGCGATCGCCAACTGTAGTTATGATGCCAGTAACTATATTGTTGATATTCTTAGCGGTACTACCAGTGGCCCTGAAATTACCAATGGCCCCTTTGCCACCTGGCAATATCAAAGGCAGATTGTGAATCGCTATTTTCATAATCTGGGTGTAGCTGCCTATAAACCAATTAATGTATGCCAAAAGCTGTGGCGGAATGGCCCCTATGGCCGAGAGCGTACTTTTCATGGCGATACCATGGCCAATCGCAATATGCTCACCACTGATGCTACTGCTCACCTGCTCTATAGCATTATGACTGGGATTGCAATTAGTAAGGAACGGGCGGAAGTGATGCAAAAGTTGTTAAAGCGATCGCCAAGCCTAGAATTAATTAACCAGCCAGAAGCGGATCGGTTTTTCAGTGAATCACAGGCCGGAAATAGTAATCGATCGGTGGGAGGGCTTACTCAGAACATTCGCGCAAGTAATAACGAGCCTGATGATCACCATCACTATGATCACATATGGGCAGCTTTGCCGGCACAGTCAAGCCTGTGGGCGATCGTAGACCATAGTAAGCATAGTATGGAAGTGAGCAACTATGCTATGTATGTGGAGATCCCAGACCAGCCAGCCTTTACTTTGGTAGCATTTTGTGAAAGCTACGACCAGGATGGGCAGATGATCCAAACTATTTGCCAGCAGATTTTGGCTAAAGCTTTAATTTAATCAAGTTTAATCAAGTTTAAGGATCTCTGGCTGCAGGGAAATATACACTAATTAATGGCTCTCAATCTATTAGGTATTGGTTGGCCATAAAAATTATCATGATTGCTGCTGTGATTGAGTAGTTACTCTATCCGGCTTTTAATAAGTCTAGTTTTGAATGAAAATTGTCTCACTTTGCTTAGACATGATTTAAATTCAACCAATGATGACTTAAATATCAAAAATTAAACCTTCAGTCCAGTCTTTAACCTCCAGCCCCAATATGCAATTAAATCCTCTAATCGGTGACTTAGCCAAGCAAATTGAGCTGATTTGGCAGCAGCAACTTGACTTGTCTACCTATCAAATGCCTGAGGATTTGGGCTATGTTGAAGGTACGCTTGAAGGCGAGAAGGTAGTGATTAAGAACTATTGCTATCAATCGCCCACCTTTCGCAAGTTGCACATTGAAGTTGCCCGAATTGGCGACAATGTGGATATTCTGCATTGTGTGATGTATCCGCACTCATGTTATGAATTGCCAATATTTGGCGCAGATTTGGTGGGCACCAAGCATGGCATCAGTGCCGCGATCGCAGACCTATCACCAACGGTGCCGCTGTCTGAAGCATTTACCAGCCAACTGAATCAATGGCAGCCGCAGACTCAGCATTTTAGCCAACCACGGGAGCTACCGGCCTGGGGCAGTATTTTTTCGCCCTATTGCATTTTTGTGCGCCTTAATGAGGCAGCCGAAGAAAAGCTATTTTTGGAATTAGTTCAAAACTATGTGACGCTCAATTGCCAGGTGGCCAATCACTTAGCCGCCACTGGCCAAAACAAAACGGGCGATCGGCAGCAGGAAATTTTAGCTCATCAGCAATTCTATTGTGCTCAGCAGCGCCAAAACGACAAAACGAGGCGTATTTTAGAAAAAGTATTTGGGGCAGAATGGGCAGATCGCTATATCAATACAGTCTTATTCGATGTTTCTTAAACCGTATGTTTCAATACATCAAAATATTTATTTTCACCCTGCAGGATTAGAATTTGTCCCATTATTTGTGGTATTTTGATAATTGGCTTTCGCAGGAAAATGTTTCCAATAAACAACGCTATAAGTAAATTTTGTGAAGGAGCAATTGCTCTAACTCGCATTACCCTGACAAGATTTGTGGCGATGCTTGGCGAGACTTAGTGCCTAAGCAGGTGATGAGGCAGTTGGCTATTTGCAATGGTAGATGTAGATGATTCTCACAGAATGCGATCGCTACTTTGCAGACGGTTAGTGAGCTATCTAGATAAAGATTTTAATCAACCAATAGGGGTCTATTCGTAATTATGTCTGTTCGACTTTATGTTGGCAATTTGCCGGCGGAACTCGACCGCCAAGAACTTGAGAAAATATTTAACGAGTCGGGCGAAACGTTCTCACTCAAAGTGATTACCGATCGCAAAACTGGTAGATGTCGTGGTTTTGGATTTGTTACGGTTAACACCCCGGAAGCTGCTGACACCGTAATCGATAAATTCAATGGCTATGACTTTAACGGTACAGTATTGAAGCTGGAAAAAGCTCTACCTCGCGCCAAGGGTAAAGGCGAAGGTGAGGGCGAGGGTGAAGCTGGTGAAAGTGGTGCTAATCCGGCGACCGCTGCTGCAAGTAACAATCCCCGTCCAGCTAAGCGCAAGAAGAAAACCAATCGCAGTGGTGCTACCGCTGATGCCAATCAGCCTGATCCACGCTGGGCTAGTCAACTGGAACAGCTCAAGCAACAGCTTTTAGCCGCCCAAACGACTACCTAGCACCTAGCTGCCTACTTAGTTATGGCGAGCGATCGCCCTGACCAAGTTCGATCGGCATAGATATATTTAAGTAAGTAATAAGTAAGTAATTAATATTTAAGTAATTAACTTTGTCTGGATTGATTCTGGTTTGACTCAATGCTTGGCTAAATTGCCGAATTTGGTCTATTGGGCTTAAAAATTCAAAGTAACTCGAATTGTTGTCGATAGACATGATTTGACCCCTAAACTAGCTATTTGTATTTATTATTTAATAGCAATAAAGATCCATAGCCCTGATTCTTCATTTGGCTTGGGTCTTTTTATATGGCAAGTTCTTGGCTATGGCGATCAAAGGATTTGATCTAACTAACTAGAGCGCTGAGCAGGTAAATAAGGAGCTTCATCGGTGATCGGTGGTTGCATCCAGAATCGCAACGTATAGAGAATCAAGCGCTTCATTTCTTGCCAGGCTAGTTCTGATTTGTAGAATGCTTCGGCACTAAAGAAAAAGTAATCCAGTTTAATAAATGGTTTTGCTTTAAATCCGTCTTTTACTGGCCAGGGGCGTTCGGCAGGGTTCACTAAATAATCAGCCGGATAGGGCACCACGTCTAAACCTTCATGGCGGAAAGACAAATAGGCACGGCTGGTTTCGATCGCCGAGGTAACCAAAAGAATCGTGGGATTCTCGCGGTTGGGATTGGCCAGACGGTTTTTATCTTTGAGTCTGGTAATTAGCTCCTTAACATTAAGCACGCTCCGACGTATGTTTGAACTATTTGGTTCGATCGCTATGTAGCTAAATGGAATGCTTAACGGTGGTCGGGTTAACACCCAGCACATATCATCGGCAGTAGAAATATTAGTTTTCGCTAATGAACCTACTGATGGCAGGTCACTGGTGAGCCTGCGGGTTACTTCATCTCGTGCTGGGAAAAAGCCTTCATAACGCATGTCATAGACCAGATCGGCCAGTTGCGATCGTACTTCTTCCTTCGATCGGCCAGCAATGCCAGCTTCCCGGTCTGCTTCTACTTCTGGAGCAATGCCGCAGGGATAATTTCTCGGCCGCGATCCATTCCGGCTTGGCTGCGATCGCCCGCCACTGACAATAATAATCGGCGGGAATGAGTTTCTTTGTTCTTGCCAAGCTGCTGCCGCATGAATGAGTCGATCGCCTGGATCGGTCAGTTGCACTTCCCAGGGGCGATTGCCAGGATCTTGAAGCGGTATATTATAGCGATCGCGGGGGGGGATGGCCTTGGTGCCACCTTCGGTTACCAGGATTAAATCAAAGCTGGGAACCTGGAACCTTTCAATATCATTGTTCGTAAGGTTTAAAACTGGGCGGCGATAGGATTGCTTAACCGCATTTTCACCTTGCTTTTCAATGTAGCTAACAAATACATCGGCAAAACCATTGTTACAAGCCAGGGCAAAGATCGTAAATGCCATCAAAATCTCACGGTTGATGAGATCGGCTCGCTTGTAAATTCGGTGAGAGGTGAAATAAAGCAGCAGAAACAAAAAGCCAGTGATCGAAAAGGGGAAAGTGAGAAACCTGAGAATAACACCAGGAACAGTGCTGTCACCAAAATCTGACTGGATAAAACTGGCCAACACCAGGATCGAAAACACCATAAACCCAAGCCGATCAAACCAGGGTTTTGGGATCTTCTTAAATAGAAAATAAAAAATGGGGATTGCGGCCGCCCAGATCAATAAGTTGGTGAGAAGCTCAAACATGGCATCATTTATGGCTAGTTAGCTGGTGATCCTGGCGATCGTAAGGGATGTGAATTATCGATATTTCCACTCTTTGCCTTGGAGCCTAAATTGGGTTTTATTTAGTTTGGATAGATTAGATATATAGATTGGGAAATATGTAGATCGCGGATTGTAATTCCTTGGTTAGCTCAATTTAGGACTGGACTATTTTTGCTGTGGTTACTTGATCAGATCACAATCGATGTTTCTGATCGTTGGTGAGTTGATGAGCAAGAACAATTGTTTATACCTTAGGTTGAGCCTTTAGGCAAAGATCTGGTGCTATTGCGGGTAAAAATTCAACCAAAAATAATCACACTACGAAAGTGGTGCGCTGTAGCTGAATTATGTCTACCTTTGTGTAAGCCTTGGTGATATTTAAATACCACCGTCTATCTCTGTCACCTGGAGCTAATCTGGGTGCTAGAAATTTATATTTCAACCATAAAAGTATTAAATTAAGCGGGAAATGCTAACCAGTAATATTTTCTAATATTTTCTATGCCTCTGGATTTGCTTCTACCTCTTCTGTTTCCAGCTCTGCCAGGCTATTGGATATTTCCAGGGTATCTGGTAATACTTCACTCTCAGCATCTTCTAGTTCTTCCAAAGTCTCTAATGACTCTTCTGGATGCTCCTGCTCAGTGACTGATCTTGAGTTAGCTGGGGGGGTGGTAGCTTGTGCCTGATGGATATTATCTACTTCGTTTGGTTGGGTTAATTCAACATTAGTAGCAGCTTGATCCACTTCGATCGATTGGTCTGGATCTTGATTTAAGTCTTGGTCTAAATTTTGTAGGTCTGCTGAGGCATCACCTACCATTGGTTGATTAGGAGCAGCGGAATCAACAGCCACAATATGGCGATCGCTGGTCGGTATGGCAATGCTAGGCTCGCTCTCTGTTTGACTAATGTGACTGATTTGCCTAATTTGCCTGATTTGATTGATTTGATCGAGGGAATTGTTAGGTGTATCTGGCTCGATTGACTCACCTATGCTCGCATCCTGGGAGCTAAGAGCCTCTGTTGCTAATTGATCGCTATCTTCGATCGCTTTCGGTTGGCTCAGCTTTTGATCGATCGGTATTTTAATTATGAACTCAGTACCTTGACCTGGTACTGAATTACAGGTTAACTCGCCGCCATGCTTTTCTGTGATCACCTGGTGGCTGATTGATAGCCCTAGCCCTGTGCCCTTACCGACTGCCTTGGTGGTAAAAAAAGGATTGAACAGCTTTGGCAGAGCTTCAGTGGGAATTCCTAGGCCATTATCTTTAATCTGAATTGAAATTGCATTTGGCTCTATTTTAGTGGTGGTGATTGTGATTTGACTGGGATGCTCTTCAATCTCAGCGATCGATCGTTTCCTATCTCGCTCCTCCAGGGCATCGATTGCATTGGCAATAATATTCATGAATACCTGGTTAAGGGAACCAGCAAAACACTGCACCTTGGGTAGATCGCCATAATTTTTAATCACCTGAATTTCTGGCAAATCTGGCTTGGCCTTAAGGCGGGTTTGCAGAATCATCAGCGTGCTGTCAATGCCATCATGCACATGAACCGGTTTACATTCAGCCTCATCGGTGCGGGAAAAATTGCGCAGCGATCGCACAATTTCTTGAATCCGATCGGCACCAACCCGCATCGAAGACATCAGCTTGGGTAAATCCTGGGATATAAACTCAAGATCCATTGCGTTAATCCGATCGCTAATTTCTGAATCAGGCTCTGGATAATATTGCTGGTACATGGCCAGTAGCTCTAAAAGATCCTGGGCATAGCGGGTCGCATGGGCAATATTGCCAAAGATAAAATTAACGGGATTATTGATTTCATGGGCTACCCCAGCTACTAATTGCCCTAGGCCAGACATCTTTTCGGTTTGCACCAGTTGAGCCTGAGTTTGTTGTAATTCGCGCAGGGTAATTTCCAGTTGATGGGCTTGCTCTCTAAATCTTGACTCGGAAGCGCGTAAGGCTTCTTCTCCAGCAAGGCGCTCGGTAATATCTCTAAAACTCCAAACCCGGCCGACACTTTCGTCACCAACTCGCTGAGGTTGTGACTGAGACTCAATTACACGTCCATCTTTAGTTTTGAGTACATCGTAGCTTTCAATGTCAAATTGAGCATCAAGATCACCGAGATCAATCGAAAAGGCGGCGGGATCGATCAATTGCGCCAACACAAATTTCAGGGTTTGGCCGTCATCATCTGAAACCACCAGCGATCGGGGCATCCGCCACAAATCCACGAACTTTTGATTGCAAATTACCGCCCTGCCATTATTATCAAGCACCAGAATCCCATCAGCGGTAGATTCGAGGGTGGCACTCAACAAAGATAGGGTTTTATCAATTTCTGCTTCAGCCAAGCGGCGATCGCTGATATTGGTAAACATCCAGATTGCGCCAGCAACCTTACCACCTTGATCCCGAATCCCATCAGCCCGAATCGCCACTGGCAACACGCGACCATTGCGGTGATGCATGTCAATTTCATCATTCCAGGAGCCACCGCCGCTAATGATGCGTAAAATCGAGTCCAGGATCGCCGGATTCGGGAATAGTTGCCGCAATACACCTGGTTTTTGTAAGCGCTGCTGGGAATAGCCAAATAGCTCAAACAGAGCACGATTGGTATAGGTGGCAATGCCATTAATATCCGTAATTCCGATCGCATCACTGGTGCTTTCGATCGCTGTACTAAGCTGGAGCGTCGTATTATGACCACCCTGTCCTGCAACTCTATTCTCCAGGGCTAATTTTTGAGCCCTGAGCTGCTGAATCTCCCTGTTGAGGGCGATCACCTGCTCTGTACCGCTAACCTGACCACGATCGTCACCAAATACACAAATTAGACCAGAAATTTGGGCATCATGATTCTTCACTACGCTAATTTGCAAACGGACAGTTAAACCTTGTCCCGTCTGGCTTTGAACTGTGACCTCACCGCTCCAGGCATTGCGATTAAAAATCACCTTAAAAATATCATTGACCACAGTCATAGCCATAAAGGGGGGATGAAATATGCCCACCGCACTGGCTTGGGTCAATTGAGCCAGGGAATAGCCAAATTTAGTTCTGAAAGCCTGGTTAATGTGAATTACTTCGCCTTTACTGTTAGTAATACAAACCGGATTACTAGCACCATCGAGAGCGAGGCCAATTTGACGCAGCAATTCTTGATTTTGCTTATCGATCGCCTTAGGGCCAATTTGTTCAAGCGCCTCAAAGTCAGGCAGATTCAGCTCTGGGTCACCATCTGCGATCGTGATTTCTGGCTTGATGATTGGTTGTTGCGGCGCTGGAATAGTGGTATTAGGAACCAGTTGGCTATCTGTTGCTGGGGCAGCGAGATCATTACCACCTGCCGTAAGACCTTCAACATAAGTATTAGCAGAGGTATCAGCATGGGTATCAGCATAGGTATTAGTGCCTGTAACCTGATCGTATTCAGCTAATTCTAAATTCGGATTATTGGCAATCTCCTCGTTAATAAAGGCTTCTAGGGCTGCAAACTCACTGGCGGCGATCGCAAAACTTTCTTCATCCTCCACCTCTTGGATCAGCCCAACCCGTTTGGCTGACTGAGTAAATAACGATCGTGGCTTTTGGTTAATATTGCTAACATTGCCAGTCTCATCGCTATCATTCTGGGGTTGAGGTTCAGGAATGGTTGGTTGATTGGGCTGACCTGATGAGTCCAAACCAGCCAGATCTAAATCAGGATCTAAATCAGGATCTAGATTAGTTGAGCTTAAATCTGCACTTTGAGCCCTTGATTCAGCTAAGTTTGCGTTCGGCGGTTCTAAAGCCTGTGGCTGTTCAGTCGGCTCACTCCGGATCTGGGTATAGACGGAGTTGTTATCAATGTCATTGGCTAGTCGGTTGGTGGAACCTAGCAAGTCAACTCTAAATTCCGAAGGCTGGCGATCGCCAATGTAGCGAATATTCATGCGCAGTGTTTTACGGCTGTGCATTTCCGTGGCAGTGAAGGTTACTTCAGCCAGAAATTCAGTGCCGATCGGTCGCTTAAACAACCAATTAAATCGACAGTTACCCTCCCGTAGGGCAGTGAGCATATAATCCAATGACAAACTAACCGAACCCTGGCCGTTCGGTTGATAGCGGGGCGAAAAATAGTAGAGATGTTTGCCCAGCAAGTCCTCCTTCCGCTCAAATCCCAGCACTGCTAGGGCGGTGGAGTTGCAGTCAAAAATACCGCGTTGGTCTAGCAAAATCACTACCCGTTTATTCGGTGGTGTCATACTGACCCGGTGCGATACCAGTGGATTATTTTGCTCAGATATATGCATCTAGCCACAACAATAAATGATTGAAGTGCGTCTGCAAATTGTTTCATTCACTCACTGTCAATTAAATATTTACGGCTAGCTAATTCAGTTGATTTGTTTGAATAAGCTAATTTAAAATTTAGCAGCGATCGCCAACTAATTAGTAAACAATTTAATTGTTTGGCATTGCCATAAGTGGCATAGCTAGAAAATCAGCATTATTGCTAACCGCTATTGATCTGCTATTAGTCCTAAATATGGCTATTGTATTTGGATGTTTGGTGCTGACGTTAACATCCCTAAATTAGGCACCTAAAATTAGGCGATTTGGATTAACTTACTCGGTTGATGCTGTTAGCCCTTGATCTGCTTAATTACATTAATGCTACTTAAATGCCACTTAAATGCTACTTAATGGAAATATGCAACTAAGCTTCAATCATAGATGTTGAACCCTTCATATCCTGGCATCAATTAACCTGAATATCTAAGATTTCTAGTAGCCCAAACTAGTAGAATCAATGGCTTAGAAATAGCTGCATAATAGTTTGCTTAACTTAGATAAGTTAATTGTACTAAGTTAAATCAATTGCCAAAATCCAAATTGCGCTAATTGGCTTGATTGCAGGTTAAAAATGAAATTATTTAAACTCTAAACCTACTGGTTAAGGCAAATTAAGGCATTAAGAATCGATATAGATAATAGATATATGAATCCATCGATATTCAATTGTCGATTGATTACTATGATAACCCTATGCCCAAATGTTTCGCTAGCGCTGAAGTTTGGAAATAGCGATCGGCCTGGCTGTGGCAATTACCATAAGAAATTCTAATCCTTAGGATAGATTAGACCATAGGTAATATTGTTGAGACAGAGCGTAATTTTAGATCCAAAAATCTAATTACTTTGGCTGTCCAAAACTATACCAAGCGGTACTGGGGCTATATACGATCGCCTCCCTATAATTTTTATTAGAAAATAAACAAGAAATAAAGCATATGCCGATTAGAAACGAAGATCCCAAAGGTCCTCGCTCTTGGAACATAGGCAACATATTGTTGCTAATTGGAGCAGGATTATTAATATTCAATCTGGTGTTTCCCCTGGTATCGGGGCCACAAATTCCCCAGGTTCCTTATAGTATGTTTGTGCATCAGGTCAAATCTGGCAAGGTAGAAAAGGCCTATGTCGGGCAAGATCAGATTCGTTACAAGTTAAAAGACGGGATTGAAAGCAAAGATAGCGAAGTGCTGGCAACTACGCCGATTTTTGATCTCGAACTACCCAAGATGCTCGAATCGAATAAGGTTGAGTTTGCGGCTCAGCCCCCTCAGCGTGGCAACTGGTTTACCACCTTGCTAGGTTGGATTATTCCGCCAGTGATTTTTGTGGGTATTTTCCAGCTATTTGCCCGCCGTGGGGCTGGTGGTGGGATGCCCGGTGGCTTGCAGATTGGTCGCAGCAAGGCGAAGGTGTATGTGGAAGGTGATGCGCCTGGAATCCGGTTTGATGATGTGGCAGGTGTAGATGAAGCCAAAACCGAACTGGTTGAGGTGGTTGAATTCCTCAAAACCCCAGAGAAATATACCAGCATTGGTGCGCAAATTCCCAAAGGGGTGTTGCTAGTAGGCCCTCCTGGAACTGGTAAAACTCTGCTGGCCAAGGCTGTCGCCGGTGAAGCTGGTGTGCCGTTCTTTAGTATTTCTGGTAGTGAATTTATTGAACTATTTGTAGGGGTTGGTTCCTCGCGGGTAAGAGATTTATTTGAACAGGCCAAAAAACAATCGCCCTGTATTGTGTTTATCGACGAGCTTGATGCGATCGGTAAGTCACGGGCTTCTGGTGGCATGTTGGGCGGTAATGATGAGCGCGAACAGACCTTGAATCAATTGCTGACCGAGATGGATGGCTTCACCGACGATGGCACCACCGTGATTGTGTTGGCTGCCACTAACCGTCCAGAAATCCTCGACCCGGCGTTGCTACGTCCTGGTCGCTTTGATCGCCAGGTGCTGGTCGATCGCCCTGATAAGTCTGGCCGCGAAGCGATCCTTAAAATCCATGCCAAGAAAGTTACCCTTGATCCGGAAATCGATCTTAAGGTGGTAGCTGGTCGCACCTCTGGTTTCTCTGGTGCTGATTTGGCTAACTTGGTCAATGAGGCTGCATTGTTGGCTGCCCGTGCTGGCCGCAAAAATGTCACCTTAGCTGATTTCTCCGAAGCGGTTGAGCGTGTTGTTGCTGGCCTAGAGAAAAAGAGTCGGGTATTAAGCGACAAAGAAAAGAAAATCGTCGCCTATCACGAAGTTGGTCATGCCCTGGTAGGGGCGTTGAGTCCTGGTAGCGGCAGGGTTGAGAAAATCTCGATCGTACCGCGTGGCATGGCTGCGCTGGGTTATACCCTGCAAATTCCTACCGAAGATCGCTTCTTGATGAGCAAAGAAGAATTGCAAGCCCAAATTGCGGTGCTGCTGGGCGGCCGATCGGCGGAAGAAATTATCTTCAACAGCATCACCACTGGTGCCGCCAATGACTTGCAGCGAGCCACGGAGATGGCGCAACAAATGGTGACCAACTATGGCATGAGCGAAATCTTAGGGCCATTGGCCTATCAACAACAGAGCAATAGTTTCCTCGGTGGTGGCAATAATACTGGGCGTGAATTGAGTCCCGCAACGGCTCAACTGATTGACAAAGAGATTAAAGATATTGTTGAATCAGCACACCAAAGTGCGATCGCCATCTTGCGCGAAAACCGTGAATTGCTAGAGACTGTCTCTGAGAAGCTACTTGAAGATGAAGTAATCGAAGGGGAGTTTCTGCAAGAGGTCTTGGCCAAGGTGAGCAAGCCTGAGTTTATGGAACAAAATGCCAATAGCGATCGTCATTTACAACCAACATAGACCACATTGCGAACTACATTGCTAGCCGGATGGCTTAGCTGAATCCTATGAAAGCTAAATTTACACCTTTATTGGCGTTGATCGCCGCTCCCTGGCTAGCATTCGGCCTCAGTGCTGCTAATGCCGCCCCTCGCCGCTATCGTACTAGTCAATTTAATCAGTTTAATCAGATTAGTCAGGCTACCACCAGAAATACGGCGGTAAGGAATCGCTCTAATCCGCCCAATGCCACCGATCGCTATGGCCAAGATCGCTATGCTCAGGTGTTTAGGACTGATTACACTGTTCCGGCGGGGCAGCCCCTGGTCGCCAAGCTGGTCGATGATCAAACCCTGTACATCAACAATGGCGAGACTATCTCGGTGCGCCTGCGGATCGATCGAGACGTGCGAGCTACCAATAGTGGCGTAGTGCTAATTCCCGCTGGTGCATTTGTTGAAGGGCAATTTGTACCCGTTGATGGTGGCTCGCGGTTTGTGGCCAGCACTTTGTCTAGTCGCGGTGCTAGTGTTTCGCTCAGTGGTGAATCAGAGTTGATTACTGATGTTAAAGATCCACGCCAGGTTAATACTGGTTCAATTGCAACTGATGCAGCGATCGGTGCGGCTGGTGCAGCGGTACTGTCTGGAGTGCTAGGCGATCGGGCGATTGCCACCGAAGAAGTTCTGGCCGGTGCTGCCGCTGGCGTGATTGTGGGTAATGTAACTGCGCCCAGAGTTACGGTGATCGAAGCCGATGATCCAATTGTGATTACCACCGATCGAGATATCAATTTTAGTCAACGGGATGATTTCTAGACATTAGCTGGTGATATTAATATATCGATTAAGACAAACAATTTCTGGTTTGCAATTCATTGGATTTATTTGATCTGATTCAAGTGATTTCAGGAACCATCTCAAGCTTGTCGTAGCGATACCTTAAGCTAAAGCGGCTTCCCATAGAACACCACACCATAGAAATAAAAAACAAGCCCACCCCAAAACCAGGAGTGGGTTTGCCTTTGCTTAATTAATACCTCTCGATTGCTCAAAAAATATTGCGATCCGAAGCCAAAGCTAACCAAATAGTTAACCTAATCGATCGCCATCGCAACTCAACAAAACTCAGGCAGGTTCAGGGCTACCGGTGGCTTCATTAATCAAGGGAGCCAATTCGCCCCGCTGGTGCATTTCCAGCATAATGTCGCAACCACCAATAAACTCGCCATCCACATAGATTTGGGGAATAGTAGGCCAATTGGAGTATTCTTTGATCCCCTGGCGAATTTCTGGATCTTCTAGCACATCGACCGATTCAAAGGGTTGGCCGATCGATTTCAACACATCCACAGCGGCGGCAGAGAATCCACACTGGGGCATTTGTGGATTGCCCTTCATGTAGATCATAATCTTATTGTTTTTAATTTGACCTTCTATTTTGGTCTTTAGTATTGGGTTCATAGCTTTTAATTTATCTATTACTGCTAATTAATATGTTAGCCTCTATTACTCAGATTAGGCTCTAGTTTACATAAACTCGATCGCAGTTTGGCATGATTAGGCGGGTTGCCGCATTTACAGAAATGCCTACAGTATTATTTGTCAGGAATCAAATGTATCATATGCACCCATCCAGCATATGTAATCTTGACTAATCATTAATCCATTCCTTAGTTAAGTCAAAATGGATCATGATTAGAATAATAACAAAATAGCGAAATCATGCGTTTATTGCTAGTTGATGACGAAGAAGAGTTAATTGCACCGCTCCAGCAAGTATTAACCAATCAGGGTTATGGGGTGGATATTGCTAGCAATGGTAAGCAGGGCTGGGAAATGGCGCGATCGGGTGGCTATGACCTGCTGATTCTGGATTGGATGATGGCGGACATGTCGGGGATCGAAATTTGTCAGCATTTGCGCCAGGTGGGTGATAGTACGCCGGTTTTGTTTCTGACGGCCAAGGATACCCTCGACGATCGGGTGGCGGGTTTAGATAGCGGCGCGGATGATTATTTGGTTAAACCATTTGAGCTGCGGGAGTTGTTGGCCAGGGTGAGGGCATTGCTGAGACGATCGCCGATTGTGGAAACCCAACGCCTGACCTACAAGGATCTTGAACTCGATCGCAATAATCAAGTTGCCTATCGTCGGGGCCAGCCGATCGCCCTGTCGGAAAAGGAATATCAACTGCTGGAATATTTTATGCGCCATCCCAATCAATTGTTGACCCATGAGCAGATTCAACAGCACCTGTGGTCACCGGATGAAACTCCAGTGAGTAATGCGCTGGTGGCGCAGATTAGGCTATTACGGCGCAAAATTGATGGTAATGCCAAGTCTTCCTTGATCGCTACGGTGTATGGCAAGGGCTATCGATTTGGTTGAGAGGCTTATATGGATTATATGGACCTTATACAGTGCGATTACAGTGCGATTACAGTGCGATCGCATGTTTAAAGGCTCTCTCAGTTATTAAGATTAAATAATTAAGCTCACTAAACATTGCCTGATTTTGCGGATGTGTGATTTAAATCAGGTCAGTATAGAAGTATAGCAAGACGATCGTGATTCACTGGCTGGCGGATGTGATCTGGTTGTTTTTGCTAGGTGGCTACAAAAAGGTGATGCAGCCGATCGCCTTTATTTATAGGTTTCATAGGTTTCATGGTCGCTAATTCAGCTAATTCAGCTAATTTATAAGAATTTAAGAGCTAGTATCCTTACCCAAATTCACGCCCCACTTCCGCGCTAGCCAGATCTCCCAATCCCGCAAATGGTGCGATTGCTTCGCCACCCAGGAAGGGTCACCGCCCTTATTGTCGCTAATTGGTGGCACCAGGATCGTAAACATCCCCAGTCGATTACCAGCGATCGTATCGGTGAACAAGCGATCGCCAATCATCGCCACTTGCTCCGGTTCCAGGTTCATATCTTTGATGGCATAGCGAATCGCCCGCCGCGAAGGTTTGACCGCCCGCGATCGATAGGGCAAGTCTAAGCTCTCGGCAATGTATTTAATTCGTTTATTGCTGAAATTGTTGCTGATCAGCCAGATCTTATGGTGTTGCTTCATCGTAGCGATCCATTCCACCACCTGGGGGCAGACCTCCAGGCGATCGTTACTGATAATCGTATTGTCCACATCCAGGATCATGCCCTTGATCTGATGGTGGGCAAGGGTGTCATGACTCAGCGACCAGATCGGTTGAGCGAGAACTAAATTGGGAGTAAGCAGTTGCCAGGGGAACATGGGTGAAAAAAAGAAATGAGATTGAAACCTGAAGGTTTTTTCGTAGCGATCTTGCTTAAATGCAGGCTGAGCAAAGTTTTTCGATCGTGCTCTGAAGCCAACCAAATTGAACTGAATTGGGGCAAGCTTGGCAAAGTTAAGTAAGACAAATATTTGGCGAGCCTATATTATTCAACAAGTCTCGAATAAACTCGAATTATAGCCAATTGACATCAATTAATGTGGTCAGGTTATGTTTGGAGATTGTTTTTATTAACATAATCAGTCTCGGATTATGCTAGTCTCAGCCGGCTATGTGCGCTTTGATACTATGATGCCGACAATCTAGTAATATCAAGTTCTGATTAAATACTTAATAACCAAAACACTTATAACCGATGCTTTGACTGTGTTGCTTGTATGGTTGTTCTAGAGAATTTGATCAAATGATCGATTAGATCATTAGCGATCGCTGATATTTAATAACTTAGTAGCCATTGTAAATAGATCTGCCCAAGTCCACATCACCAGATCGGCATGGATTAACTGGACTACCAGCATATCTTAATCAAATATCAGCATTGTTAGCTGTTAGACCAAATTAACTTATTAAAAGTTGTGCCAATTGATTGAACTGAGTAGCTAACTTAATTAGCTGGCGGCGTGGCGTTGGTTTCTGACTGACGTTGCTCTTGAATTTGTTGATCGATCCGATCGCCAATTTGTTGTACCGCTTGTTCATGTTCTTCGAGGGTGCGGCTAAATATATGGCTACCATCATAACGAGCCACAAAATATAAATATTCAGTTGCTTCAGGATACAGGGTTGCCTCCAGGCTGGCCAGTCCTGGTGAGGCGATCGCTCCTGGTGGAATACCAGAATTGATGTAGGTATTGTAGGGTGAAGGGGTGCGCACTTGGTCAAGGGTAAGCGGTTGCTCTGGGGTTTGGCGAATATTCAGGGCATATTCCACGGTGGGATCGGCCTGGAGTGGGATATCATTGCGCAACCGCTGCCAGAATACCCCCGCAATTAGCGATCGTTCCTGGGCTAGAACTGCTTCGCGTTCAACGATGCTGGCCAGGGTAACCCACTCTCTAAGGTTAAGTTGGCTGGTGACCGCATTATTGGCATTGGCAGCCTCTTGATAGAGTGGCAATCCCACCTCTTCAAATCGGTTCAGCATCAGATCAATCACCTGGGCAGGGGTCACCTCATTGCGATCGACCTGATAGGTATCGGGGAATAAAAAACCTTCCAGATTGGGAATATCATCCGGTAGCCAGGGTCTTAGCTCGGCAACATTCGGAGCGTTAGTAGCGGCAATAAAATCAGCGGCCGGGAATAACCCCGCTTCCTCGAAATAGTCAGCCATCAGGGCGATCGTCCAACCCTCTGGAATTGTAAATCGCGCTTCGGTGGAAACTCCCACTTGCAATTGCTCTACCACCACGGGTAAGGGGGCATTCATGGCCAAATCATAGGTGCCAGATTGGAGGGGCTGGCTTTCCCCCTCAGCGATCGCTAAATATCTGAGCCAGATCCGCAGCGCCAGAGCCGATCTAATTACGCCAGCCGATTCTAGTTCCGAGGCGATCACTTGGGCGGGGGTGCCATCCGGGATCGTGATTTTTACTTGGGCTGCAGAATTATTTGGCGCATCACTAGCCCACTTCCACCACAGCGCACTCCCCCAGGCTGTGGCAACCAGTGTCACTGGTAAAGCTAGGCCATAGAATAGCCATTTAGAGATTTTCATTGGTTTCAATTAAATGCTCTTCGATGTAAGGCTCAATTTCCTGTAGCTCCTCGGAGGAAAGTAGTTGCCAGGTATCATTTTCATTTTTCTTGGCAAAAAACAACAACGGATCGATCGCCGTTAGGACTGAATATTCCTGCTCTTCATAATAGAAATGGGCTAGCTCTTGAAACTCCTCGCAATCGCCCTCTTCTTCGGTGTCCACAGTCACAATTTCTTCTGGGTCTACTTCTGGCAACGCCCCAGTTACTGTCAGCGTGTAGGCTGTGTTATGCAGCTTCAGATCTTGCTCCGCCAAAACCGCCTGTGCAGTGCTAAAGACTTGATCTTCCTCAGTTTCATCAATGATTTCGAGGATGTCATCTTCAGCCCAGGCAAAAATTTGCACCGAATGATTGATGGGCTGTAGGAGTAAATAATCGACCTGATCCACCTGTAGCGTAGCTTCTAGGAAGCATTCTAGGGTTCTGCCTTTTTCATCGGTCAAGTTGATCTGTTGGTTCATTAATTTAAGTCGTTTCAGTGGTTTAAATGATCGATTTTGGTTCAATTTTGTTGTGGTTATGCCCTGTTATGCCCTGTTATATTTAAGCTTTGCCCTTAGTTCATGATGTTCATGAGTTTTCAGCATCCTTTTTTACTTAGTTATTTAGTTAGTTATTTAGTTATTTAGGGTGCTTGATCGCGCTTTTGCTCCAACCATTGTTGCAAAATAAGGGCAGCGGCTTTGCGATCGACCATTGCTTTGTTAAGGCGTGGCGATATTCCTGAAGTTTGCATCATTTGCTCGGCGGTGAAAGAAGTAAGGCGTTCATCCATATACTCCAGCTTCAAGCCCAGATGTTTGGCGGCTCCACGGGCAAACTTTTGTACTTGTTTAGCCTGTGGGCCAATTGAGCCATCCATATTGTACGGCAGACCTACCACCAGGGTATCGATCGTCCGTTGATCAACAATTTGCTGGAGTTGGGACATATCCGCTTGCCAATTTTTGCGCACAATCGTGGTGAGGCCGTGGGCAATCAGGCCAGTGCGATCGCAGCCGGCTACACCGATCCTTTTTTTGCCAACATCCAAACCCAGGGCTAAAACTTGCATGATTGGTAATTTTTTATCCTCCCCGCCGATCGCTGCTTTCTCATCTTAAATGTTGTAAATCCAGTATGGCTATCTATAGTTAAGCCCGAAGTTGAGTCTAAAGTTAAATCCGATCGCCAATTCAAATAAGAGCTAGTATATTTTAGATTGTGAGTTAAACCAGTGAGCAAAGGAATCGGAAAATTCTAAACCCAGCATTTCAATTTAAACTCCAACACACCTGCAAACATACCAAAGCCAGAGCAGGAGAGCTAGACACCCCCCACGGCAAGGTGCAAACGCCTCGGTTTATGCCCGTGGGCACGTTGGCTAATGTTAAAACCGTTACCCCAGCCCAGCTCAGCGATTGCGATGCCCAGATGGTGCTGGCGAATACCTATCACCTGCATATTCAACCGGGTGAGGATCTGGTGGCAGAAGCCGGTGGCCTGCATAAATTCATGCATTGGTCGGGGCCAATTCTAACTGATTCCGGTGGCTTTCAGGTGTTTAGCCTCAGTCAAATTCGATCGATTAGCGATCATGGGGTGGTGTTTCAATCGCCCCGTGATGGCAAAGTGATTGAGCTTACGCCCGAAAAGTCGATCGAGATTCAAAATCAACTGGGCGCGGATGTGATTATGGCCTTTGATGAATGTGCCCCCTATCCGGCCAGTTATGAAGCAGTGGCAGCGGCGAGCGATCGTACTACTCGCTGGCTAGAGCGTTGCCTCAGGGCTCATGCTCGCAGTGATCAGGCTTTGTTTGGCATTGTTCAGGGTGGCGTATTTTTAGACCTACGCCGCAAGTCTGCCCAGGAACTAGTCGCGTTTGACTTACCTGGCTATGCGATCGGCGGGGTGAGTGTGGGTGAGCCACCGGAGTTGATCGCAAAAATTGTGGCTGCGGCTACGCCCTGGTTACCGGAACATAAACCCAGGTATTTAATGGGCGTGGGCACCTATCGAGAGATGGCGCAATCGGTTGCGGCGGGGATTGATCTATTTGATTGCGTGATTCCAACCCGCTTGGCCAGACATGGTGCGGCATTGGTGGCGGGCGATCGCTGGAACCTCAAAAATGCCCGCTTCAAGCGTGACTTTGCGCCGATCGATGAAGATTGTCCTTGCTATACCTGCACCAATTTCAGCCGCGCCTATCTTAACCATTTGCTCAAGTCGCAGGAAATCCTGGGCTATACGCTGATTTCGATCCATAACATCACCGAGCTGATTCGGTTTACCAAACGAATGCGGGCAGCAATCCTGGCCGATCGCTTTGTTGATCAGTTCAGTGAATTTTTGAGCGATGGCTCGCAAGCCTAGAAGCAACTTGAGTTTGACAAAATAAATATGGGTGTCCCCAGGATCAAATCTGATCAATTAAATATTTTGGAGCATAACAAATCTAACCAAAGCTCTTGCTGATTTACTGGCGCAGCCTTTACAGGGGAATTAAATCCAGCTTTCTGTTAGCTGTCTGTTAGCGATGCCTGAAAACCCTATTGCTGGATGGCGATTTGTTTAATCAATCTGACATTAAATGACGCTAAACAAAACTAATCAAGCAACTCGTCCCATGACAAAGATGCTTGATCATTAATTTATTAGTATAGATAGGGATATGTAACTAATTACTTACTAGCCACAGCGATTGCCGACTTGCCAACAAAAACTAAAAACTAATTTAGTTCATTTTTTTGCAGAGCCTAGCTAGCTGACTTAGCCGCTTCCACAATTTGATTGAAAGTATCGGGATCAGCGATCGCTAATTGAGCCAACATCTTACGGTTGATCTCAATGTTGGCCTTTTTGATCATGCCCATCAACTGACTGTAGGTACTACCTTGCATTCTGGCTGCAGCATTAATCCGGGCGATCCACAGACGACGGAAATCACGTTTGCGCTTACGGCGATCGCGGTATGCATTACGCAATGCCTTCATTACCTGTTGGTTGGCAATGCGAAATAGCTTGGAGTGGGAGCCGCGAAAGCCCTTAGCTAGTTTTAATATCTTCTTGCGACGTTTTCTGGCAACGTTACCGCGCTTGACCCTGGTCATGTTCCTATGCTCTTAATTTAAGCTCTAAAAAATATGCGAAGAATGCAATTATACATTTGCTGGTGAATTGCTGAATATATTTGCCAGCACCAGCCAGACTAATTAACTATTAGCGATCGACTTAGCTTGGCTCTTCAATTACCGCTAAGGCAACTAATACGACACCTAGAACCTCTAAATACCTAAGAAATATCCGATCTGATTAGCTATTTAGCGGGAGTAAGGCAGCATATCCTTTACTCTTTGGATATCACCTTCGGCAACTAGTTCCTTCTGAAATAGACGACTCTTTCGAGCAGTGGTCTTTTTCTCTAGTAGGTGATTACGCATGGCATGACGACGCATGATCTTGCCACTACCTGTAATCTTGAATCTCTTGGCCGCTGATTTGCGGGTTTTTAATTTAGGCATTTTCTTATACTTTATGTAGGCGCGAATCCAAAAAAAGACCTTTTCTAGGTTATCACAATTGCTTGGTATGGCAATAGCTTAGGGAAATAATAATTTCTAGCCCAAATCAATCACAGCGCATGCAGATCCAGCCCAGAAGAAAAGTAATTTCATAGTTCTAAATCTCAGATCTTATTTTGGTAATGCCTATAATTGCTTTAACCGTTGGTTATTTCTAGGTTGGTTATTTCTAGTCCCCAAGCCACTGTATGTAGTAGTTCACGTAGTAGTTCACATGTAGTAGTCCACCACAATGAATTTGATGCTCTTAATTTGCGATTGTGATAATTCTTTTGCAAGAGTGCGACCAATTCATAATTAACGTGGTCGAGTAGTAGCTATTTGAGACAAGGAACAAAGGACAGGTTTGACCAGGCGATCGCTTTAAACCATGATAGTCCTGCTGGCGATCGCTTTGCCAGATATTTATCGTTTTTTGCTCATGCTTCTATATAGATATGGCAAATGTTAGTAAGGTAGCTTCAGCAGAGGGCGATAATACAGGGTGTTAATCGCAAAACATTAACTAGCTAGTCCCAAACCCTCACTTGGAAATCCAAAAACTAATAATGATGCAAGACTTTGACTGGAAAAAGCTTCAAAATGGCTCAGACATTCGTGGGATCGCCCTGGAGGGTGTAGCTGATGAATCGGTCAACCTCACCTCAGAAGTTGCTAGGAAATTGGGGCAAGCGTTCGCTACCTGGCTAGCCGCCAAGGTGAATAAGCCGATCGATAAGCTATTAATTTCAGTGGGGCGGGATAGTCGATTGTCGGGACCAGACCTGATGCAAGCCACGATCGCGGGGATTAATTCCATGGGCGCACAGGTATATGACTTTGATCTGGCTTCGACCCCGGCCATGTTTATGAGCACAGTTACGATTGGTTTCTCTTGCGAAGGGGCAATTATGCTCACCGCCAGTCACCTGCCTTTTAATCGCAATGGGATGAAGTTTTTTACGGCTCAGGGGGGGCTGAATAAGCAAGATATTACTGATATTCTGGCTCTGGCCGCCGCCAACAAGTTTGAACTTGCAAATGCCCCTGGTAAAGCTACCAAGCGCGATTTTATTTCGGTTTATGCCGATCAGTTTGTGACTAAAATCCGCAATGCGGTTAATCACCCTAAGCATTTTAAGCAACCCCTCCAAGGCTTGAAAATAATTGTGGATGCTGGTAATGGCGCAGGTGGTTTTTATGCAGATAAGGTGCTTAAAACCTTGGGTGCAGACACCACAGGTAGCCAATTCCTTGACCCCGATGGCACCTTCCCCAACCATGTGCCCAACCCAGAGAATAAGGTGGCGATGGCTTCGATCTGTGATGCGGTAGTTAAGCACCAGGCGGATTTTGGGATCATTTTTGATACGGATGTCGATCGTAGTGCGGCAGTGGATGGCCAGGGTAATGAGCTAAATCGCAATCGCTTGATCGCCTTGATCGCCGCGATCGTAATTAATGAGCACCCTGGCTCGACGATCGTGACCGATTCGATCACCTCCGATGGCCTGACTAAATTCATTGAGCAAGACCTGGGCGGCAAACACCATCGCTTCAAGCGTGGCTATAAGAATGTGATCAATGAGGCGGTGCGCTTAAACGAAGCGGGACAGGAATCCTGGTTGGCGATCGAAACCTCTGGCCATGCGGCAATGAAAGAGAATTATTTTCTGGATGATGGTGCGTATCTAGTCAGTAAATTATTGATCGAACTGGCTAAGGCGAAGCTGGCGGGGAAATCATTGACCGACTTGATCGCTAATTTAAAGGAACCAGTCGAGAGCTCAGAGTTCCGGCTCAAAATTGGGGTAGATGATTTCAAAACCCACGGCCAGCAAGTTATCGACAAGCTCACTGCCTTTGCAACGGAGCAATCAGATTGGCAGATTGTGCCCAATAACTATGAAGGAATCAGGGTGGCTTGCCCTGCCGACAATGAAGATGGTTGGTTTTTGTTGCGATTGTCTTTGCATGACCCAGTGATTCCATTGAATATTGAATCGAATGTGGCGGGTGGGGTTAACGCGATCGCGGCACGATTGCTAACCTTTTTTGCGACAACTGATGCCCTTGACCTTGCACCACTGACCAAAAAATTTACGGGCTAAGCTCGATTCCGGCTCAATCCTGGCAGTATTGATTCAAGAACCTTTGCTTAAAGATTCCTGTGTGCTTGCCACTGTCCTGGCCGCTGTTCTGGCCATCAACAAAATACAAAATACATTAATTCGATAGTAACCGCGTTTTTGCGATCGCATCAAAAATTACCTAGATAGCTTTGGGATTAGATTCAGTGATCTGAGCATTGTCTACAGCGGCTGAAAGTTTGCCTAAAGGTTGATTCAATTAGCCTAACCAATCTTATCTGGCGATCGCCTTGTCCTAGATGCATCAGCATAGATTATGTATCTTTCAATACCAATAGCATCCACCAATGTGTAATAGTTAATTTACGGGAGAACGTCAATTATGCGCTAGATAAAGCAATCGTGACTATTACTTGTCCAACCAAGACAGCATCACAAGCAACCGTCAAAACCCTTGAGCATGGCATAACCCTGATCCACCAATACGTTCCTAGTGTGTCGGTGGCGGCGGTAGATATTTGGATTCATGCTGGCACTAGCACTGAGCCTGAGCATATGCTGGGCATGGCTCATTTCCTAGAGCATATGATTTTCAAGGGGACAGAGCGAATTCTACCAGGGGAGTTTGACTGGTTTATTGAGTCTCAAGGTGGCATCACCAACGCGGCAACTAGTCATGACTATACCCATTACAATTTCACCACCGCTGCCCATAACTTCACTACCACCCTTGAACATCTAGCAGAGATGCTCTTAAATGCGAGTATTCCTGATGATGAGTTTGAGCAGGAACGGCTAGTGGTGATTGAAGAGATTCGCCAAGCCCTTGATGACCCAGATTGGTTGTCATTTCAAAACTTGATGCAGGCAGCCTACGCTGATCATCCCTACAGTCGATCGGTCTTGGGCACGGAAGATATTCTCAGCGGGTTTACGCCCGATCATATGCGTCAATTTCACCGCAGCTTCTATCGACCTGAGTTTATGACTGTGGCTGTGGTTGGGGCAGTGCCGATCGAAGAAGCGATCGCTGCGGTCAGTCAGTCTTTTGTAAATTCAACTGCAAATTCAGCTAACTTACTAAGTCCAGATCAGTTAGGCTTATCATCCACTTCTATTGCTAGTCGTGGCAATGGCGATCGCCCCTACATTGCAGGGATGCAGCGTTGCCAACACCAACACCCACGCTTGCAACATAGTCGTATGACCATGGCATGGCTGGGGCCAAATGTGGATAATCTCAATGATGCCTTGGGCTTAGAGCTACTATCGGTTGTGCTGGCGGAAGGTCGTTCCTCCAGATTGGTGCAGGAATTGCGCGAAGAATTGGGCTGGGTGCATGATGTGGGTAGCAGTTTTGCGATCCAGAAAGACCCTGGTTTATTCTCAATCAGCGCCTACCTGGATGCGGAATACCTTGAACCAGTAGAGCATAGTATTGCTCAGCACATATTACGGATTAGTAGTGAACCTATTACTACGGCGGAGATCGATCGAGCTAAACGATCGCTGCGTAATAGCTTTGCCTTTGCGTTGGAATCGCCTCATCAACTGGCTAATTTCCTGGGCTATCATGGCTTGCTTGGTTGCTATGAACTCTGTGCCGATTGGTCAAATGTCTATAGTGATTCGGTTTCCAGTTTCTCAGCCAGCGATTTACAAGACCTAGCCCGTAAGTATTTATCCCCCAGGCAATATGTACTTTCTAGCCTGGTGCCAGAAGCCTGAGCATAGCTATCTCCACCTAACATAGCTAGAGAATTTGCATATCTCATATCTCAGTAGGGTTAGTTAGTTGTGGGGTATTACGCTTGTTGCACAATACGCGTGATGTATTGAAGCATTTGTCATGCAGATGTTTTAATGTGTGCTGGCAAGATTCCTGAAACTTGATTGAGTTAGTCGTGGGCATAAAAATGCCTTCAACATGGCCATAGCGATCGGATCGGCAACTTGTTGTTTTCAATTTGTACAATTTGTAGTTTTTGTGTCTTTTTAGTGGCTGTCAGTAACTTATGCTGGTGTTCCATGACATATCAAACATTACAATTGTCATTGGCGCATCATCCAAATTGCAAATTAAGTAGAAAGCCCTCGCCGAGATCAATCAGTGGTAAAGCTCCTGCAAAGACTTGTTCATCATAAAACCCTTGCCAATGGCCTGTTGGTGGTGGTAGTGGAAAATCCCACCGCTGACATTGTGGCAACCCGCTGCTTTTTGAAAGGTGGCACCAGAATTGAAACAAGCGATCGCGCTGGCCTGGTGCATTTAGCCTCGTCATTGGTCACCCGTGGTACTGTTTCCTATTCATCCCAGGAGATTGCTGAGCAAGTTGAGTCGATCGGTGCTTCCCTGGGGACTGAATCGGCTGCCGATTATTTCTTACTTAGCTTTAAAACGATTACCGATGACTTCGCGGAAATCCTGGCCTTGGCAGCGGAAATATTGCGATCGCCCACCTTCTGCGAGAGCGAACTAGAACTGGAGCGCCGCCTCACGATCCAGGCGATCAAATCCCAGCAAGAACGCCCTTTTTCGGTGGCCTATGATCATCTTCAGCAACTGCTCTATGGTGCTCATCCCTATGGTTTCCCAACCCTGGGCACGGAAGACTCGATCGGCAATCTTGGTCGCCAGCAACTAATTGATTATCACCAGGCTTATTTTCGGCCTGAACAGATGGTGGTGAGCATTGCTGGCAAGATTGAACCGGCGGCGGCGATCGCTCAAGTGGAAGCTGCGCTGGGCGATTGGCAAGTTGATATGGCATTACCTAGTTATGGTGGTAACCATGCTGAGTTTACGCCAAAGCAAACCCTGACCTGGCAAGACACGCAGCAGGCGATCGTGATGCTGGGCTATCCGGCTCCAGCGGTGGGCTCACCTGACTATGCGGCCTTAAAACTAATTACCGCCTATTTGGGTAGTGGTCTATCCAGTCGTCTGTTTGTGGAGTTGCGCGAAAAACGGGGTTTGGCCTATGAGGTGTCGGCGTTTTATCCCACTCGCCTAGAAGCTTCGCAATTTGTGGCCTATATGGGAACTGCACCGCAAAATGCCCTGACCGCCAGAGAAGGCTTGCAGGCAGAATGCGATCGCCTTGCCCAGGGATTGCTGGAGCCGGACGAACTAGCCATGACCAAGAGCAAGTTAATTGGTCAATATGCCCTGAGTAAGCAAACCAATGCCCAGATCGCCAACGCGATCGGCTTGTATGAAACTTTAGGACTAGGTGCGGATTATGATGAGATTTTCACCGAGCAGATCAAGGCAGTGACCCTGGCAGAGATCGAGCGGGTGGCGCAGCATTACTTTGCTCAACCGGCGATCTCGGTAGTGGGGCCTGATCAGGCGATGCAACAACTTCAGGTTTAAGTCTTGCTGATATCCTAGCTACATAGAATTACGTTCTGATCGCAGTATCTCCCTAATTTCTGCATTACTAAGCCCCGGTGCTTTTACGCAAGTTGCTCCCAAGCAAGCTCTTTTGGCCTCAGTAAATTCTACCCGATTGCGATTCATGCCCCTAGCGCTATTGCCTCGATTCCAAAAGAAATAAATCGCATTGCCATCTTGCATAAACCGATCGGCAAGTTCGGGATCTATTTGGTCTAGTTTATTCTCCGTTTGTTGCGGATAGGCACTCAATCCCGACCTAATCACATAAGCCCCTAACCAGTTTGCCCCTTGAGTTCGATAGACATAGCCATTTGTATATGTTGGCGGCAAGTCATAGGTTGTGCTAATAAATCTAACTTTGCCGTTAGCGATCTCGGCAGTAAACTCTTGCCATGTTAATACTGAAGGTCTGGGAACCAATCGATTTTGCTTTGTTTTATTAATCGATGTAGTTTCGCTCGGTAGCGCCTGAGCAGCTACTATTGGTATTTGGTCAGCCAAGGCGATCGCTATTATTGTGGTCACAAATGCCAAACTAAACCCACTTAGCATACCTAAGCTACTGTTCACTCGGCTCGAAATTTTCATAATTTCCTCCCAATCCATTAACGATCGTCCTGGTGTTAACCACCAACATCATCACATAACTATTCGCCTCCGAATCCAGCGAGCCGATCGAATCGGAGTATAACTTTTGCTCCGCCAGGTTGACCCCCGCTTCCGCCGCCACCGTTTTAATCAACGCCGGATTGATTGTAGATTCCGCGAAGATCGTGGGTACACCCAACTCCTTGATTGTGTCAGACAGATTTTTCACCGTCTGGGCACTGGGTTGCTCCTCGGTGCTGATACCGATCAGGGTTCCTGCCACCGGAATGTCATAGGCCACCGCGTAATATTGAAATGCGTCATGGGTGGTGACCAGATAGCGTTGACTCTCTGGGATTGTGGCGATCTGCACCGTAATCCATTGATCCAGTTGCTTCAGTTCCGCAATCAATTGATCGGCATTTTGCGCAAACAATGCCGCATCTTCCGGTGAAAGCTCGGTTAAATATTCGCGGATTGCTTCCACCATCACGATCGCATTTCTGGCACTGCCCCACACATGGGGATCGGGCGCGGTTTTCCCCTGATAATCAAAGTCCAACGGTTCAACCAGCTCCCCCAGGGCGATCTTTTCGGCATTGATGCCAGAGGCCGTAATCAGTTTAATTAGGGCAGGCTCCAGGTTATAGCCATTGTAAAAAATTAATTCCGCCGCCTCGATCGCCACAATATCCCTGGGCACTGGCTCATAGATATGGGGATCGGCTCCTGGTCGCAAAATCCCCACCAGATCGATCTCATCCCCCCCCACGCGATCGGTCAGATCCCACAGCATCGTACTGGTGGCCACCACATTCGGCTTATCGGGGCGATCGATAACTTGCTGACTAATTGGCTCTGCACAGCTACCCAGACCCAGACCAGCTATCACGATCGCCGCCAGTTTTGCGCAGCTATTCAGGCGTTGTTTAAAACTTGTTTTGAAACCCGGTGTGGGGCGTTTCCCAGAGATATGATTAGTTAACTGCTTAGTTACAGGAATTGAGGCCGAAGGAGAGGGCGATCGCTGAGTCATTACTAATAATTTAGCTTCATAATTGTTTTCACTATCGACTCATTATTGCATAACAATCGCTTCATTTTTCATGCTATGGTGGTCTTAAGCCAATCAGGAACCCACCAGAAATTATGAGCAGTTTTGATAAGCTAACTAACCAGCTAGGCGATCGCTTTGAGCCTAAAAGTAATCAAAGTCATCAAAGCAATCAAGCCATAACTACTGCGCCAAGCCCAGACCAGCCAGTCGATCAAGATATCTCAAATGCCCAAAATGCCCAAAATGCATCAATCGTGATTTCCCATTTATCAGTCCGCTATCGATCGGTGGAAGCGCTGCGCGATCTTAATCTGGTGATTGAGCCGGGGCAACTAACTGGCATGATTGGCCCCAATGGCGCTGGCAAAAGCACAATGCTGAAGGCGATGCTAGGTTTGATTCCGGCCTGGGGGATTGCCCGTTACCGCGATCGCCCCCTGGTTGAACAACTGGAACAGGTGGCCTATGTGCCGCAACGATCGCAAATTGACTGGACTTATCCGACCACGGTTTGGGATGTGGTGATGATGGGTCGGGTGCGTAAGACTGGCTGGTTTAAGCGGTTCTCGAATGTGTCGCGGCGGGTTGCCAAGGAAGCCCTAGACCGGGTGCAAATGCTGGATTTTGCCGATCGCCGCATCGGTCAGCTTTCGGGCGGTCAACAGCAACGGGTATTTTTGGCGCGATCGCTGGCGCAGGAAGCGGAAATTTTTTGTTTTGATGAACCGTTTGTGGGCGTGGATCAAAAGACCGAAGATATTATTTTTCAGATTTTCCATGAACTGGCCGCCGCAGGCAAGATTGTGCTGGTGGTGAATCATGATCTGGGCGAGTCGATCACCAACTTCGATCGGCTTATTTTGCTGAATCGGGAGCTAGTTGCCAGTGGCGATCGGGATCTGGTGTTGCAGCCTGAGCATATGCAGCGGGCGTATGGGGGGAAGGTGGCGTTTTTTGCGGCCTAGATTCCTTGCATTACTTCTTTCTTAAACTGCCGACTACATAATTGCGATTGATGCAGATTAGGCGTGGTGATCAGTGGGAAAAACCGATCGATAAAATACCCCTCCGTCGTGCCTGTCAAGCCTGCCGCTACTCGACGATTTGCGCCGATCGAAATCAGTAACATTTGATCCCAGGGATGATAGTAGTTATAGATTTTCAGGTGGCCTTGTTTGATCCTGACCAGGATCGCTGGATTGGTAATTACATAGTCCCGATCGAAGTCCCCTTGGGCAAAATAGATCGCGGTGGTGCGATCGGGGAGGGGATTTTGATTATTTAAATATTGCAAGAGCAAATGACAGCCCAGGGAATGGCAGGCGATCGCCCTGGGTTGCTGCTGTGCCAGGAATTGACCAAGGCGATCGTGGGCGGTGTCGCTGTTGGTGTAGGCGCGTTCTTGGTAGTAATAGTTAAAAATGGTGGGGATGTCGAGGACTTGCCAGAAGTCTAGGCTTTGGTTGGCCTGCGCCCAGAGATGGAGGGCGGCGGTGCCATTTTCAAGCAGATCGCTGAAGGCGGCGAAGTTGCCGTGTTTGGTTTGGCGATCGCGGTAGTGCCAGAATCGCATCCCCACGAAGCCACCGTGAATTAGTCCTATTTCGGTCATTTTTTAGTGATCAAGCTTGAATAATAAGACAGACAATCACAGGAAACTATAGCAAATCGCCTCTTGATTAACCTGACCTGCCCAATTCATGCATATTCTTTCGGCTTCGTTGGTTTCAAAGATGTTGGCCGATCGACCGTTCACGGTGGGGTTGTCGGGATCGATCTGGATTTTGGTGGTGGTTCCGTCTGACCAATGGATCACCCGATCGCTGTGGTTGCCTATTTCGATCGTGCAGCCTGGATCTTCGAGCGGTAATTCTGATTCGGGGCCGTCGTCTTTCGCCTCGAAGTAGAGGCAATGGGCTTTTTTGACGGTGGTGCTAGTGGTTGTGGATTGGGCTTGGATTGGGTGATGCAGGCTGATTAATGCCGCTATGGGCAGGATCAAGTATTTTGAATTTTTGCTTAACATCTTGGCTCTCCTGATGGTTGGGGCGCTGTGTTAAGTATAGCTATTTTGTTTCAGTCCCCTTGCGGGGTAAAGGAGCGTTGCAATTTGGTATAGACAAAAAGCACATGGCGGAATTTGTTAGGTTTCAGTCCCCTTGCGGGGTAAAGGAGCGTTGCAATGTTGATTTACTTAGATAAATATACTGATTTAAATAGTTTCAGTCCCCTTGCGGGGTAAAGGAGCGTTGCAATCGCCAATGAAAACAGCATCCCACCAAAGACTGTGCTGGTTTCAGTCCCCTTGCGGGGTAAAGGAGCGTTGCAATCAAGAGCCTAAACAAAAAATGACCACTAAAACCAAAGTTTCAGTCCCCTTGCGGGGTAAAGGAGCGTTGCAATGCTTGACATGTCCGGTAAACGTGACCTATACTAAAGTTTCAGTCCCCTTGCGGGGTAAAGGAGCGTTGCAATCCCATCGTCCTAGTTTTGAGGCTGGGTCAAATGGTGTGTTTCAGTCCCCTTGCGGGGTAAAGGAGCGTTGCAATATCGACAGCACCGACACGGATGGCTGGGTCACTGCCAGTTTCAGTCCCCTTGCGGGGTAAAGGAGCGTTGCAATTACGGCGCACCACTGGGCACGGTCCCAGAAAATGGGATCGGTTTCAGTCCCCTTGCGGGGTAAAGGAGCGTTGCAATCGGAGCACCTGTTATCAGGTATGCCTGGTGGCCGATACTGTTTCAGTCCCCTTGCGGGGTAAAGGAGCGTTGCAATAGCAGGTATCTGAAACCAAGACCTAGACTGACTTCTAGCCCCAACCTGCGCGGACTTGCTTAAATGTTAGTACAAAAGCCCAACACCAGAAAAGTCCAAAACTCTCAATCGCCCACTGAAAAGACGATCGAGCCCTTACGCGAAACTATGCGGTTTTCGTGGTTCACTACAGGTTCGCGCAAGATCGCAGCACCTATAACCAAAATACTCACAAACCCCCAGCTTGTCCAGGGAAAAACTTTAAATTATATGAAGGCGAATATTCAACGCATCCCACCGATCAATCAAGATCGATCGATCGCCTGCAACTCCCGCAGAATATCCTCAGCCTGATCAGGATTAACCCGGCTATACCATTCCCCCTCCGGCAAAGCTTTAATATTCGGCCCCTTCTTGCAACGATCCATGCAGCCAGTGGTTTCAATCGTGACCCGATCGCCCAGATTGTGGGTTTCGATCGCCGCCTCCATCGCTTTGATCACATCTTTGCTACCACGCTTACAGCAGCTTCCCTTACGGCAAATTTTCAACTTAATTTGTGGTTGTGTTTTATTTTGGGGCTCTGCCACCTGAGCCGGAAACTCCAGCGCCGTTGCATTGATCGCCTGGCCGATCGGCATAATCTGGATCGCCTTCAAATAGCTATCCTTACGCGCTACTGCCAGCTTGAGGCGATCGCCGACTTGGATTTGGGGTGGTAGATCGCTGGCAATATCCTTTGCCACCTTAACCACTATTTCGCCATGCTCAGTTTCGAGCCGCAGCCACTTCAGCCGCCCTTTTTTCGATCGTAATCCATCTAAATAGATCCCTTCAATCGTTTTGGAATCTTTAGAGATACTTTTTTTGGCAACAGATTTACTTTTGGGCTTGTCTAATAGTTTTGATTTTTTGGCCATATGTTTTTAGTTTGATCGTATTTTTTAAGAGCGTATATATAACGTAATTACTTAAAACTAACAATTATGGATTCTTTGCGCATCGCCACACCGAAGGAAATCTAGCGCTTCTGCTCTGATTAAATAGAAAGATTTGAGGAGCAAGTATTTAAGTCTGGCGGCGAATCATTTTAAATCTGCCCTGGGGTGATCGCCCTAAAACGACTCGATCGCCCACTTGCAAATTGATTAAAAGCTGATTATCGATCGCTGACCAAATGCCACATTGTTGACCACTGGGCAATTCAAACACTGCATACACGCGATCGCCATTGGCCTTGGAAAAGTGCTTCAGCGAAGTTACCAATGCTTCAACATGCTCCATCCGGCTTGAATCAATTATTTGCATATTTCAGAACCTCAACACTCCTCATGAAGCCAAAAGGCAATGGTTGAGCCACTGAGCGAGGTCATGGCGGGATGATTCTATGCGTCGTACCACGCTCCAAAGCTGAACCAGCGCTACTGCGTTCTCCAAATTCACTTGCAAAGGCTGGCCACACCTACAAGTACAGGGAATATCTAATTCTTGTAATCTTTGATATGCAATCCAGCGATCGCATTGTTCTAAATTCACTGCACAAGTTGATCCAAGACTAGGAGAGCGCATTAGTACCTCTTAATGACTTTTTCTTGATTCATGTTTAAACAAAAAAACTTGCAATAAACCAGGCCTATTCCTATTCCCTACAATAAAAAAACTCAGATGCAACTAAGTTAATCCTGCTCTCTTGTGGCTTTGCAATCCCTTGACAGGCAAGTTCTTGGCGGAGATCAAGCACAAATTAGACCAGTTGCAAACGAGCATATATAACTACGAAAAACGAACAGCTAGCTACTTTCCCTGACATGTAGAGCATAGCTTAGATGAGAATATCTTGCAATAAGTTCTGCCAAAATATATACTATGACTAATTAGTTCTACTTACATAGGTATAAATAGCAGGTCTATTGAGGAGGCTAAGTGCAAGGCTGAGGCTTGTTTGAGCTTGTTTAGCTTATTTATCTAAGCAATCAATTAGCTAAATATTGATATTAATGGTCTTGACTTTAAGTGACAAGATTTGTCATTTGTAAACAAGGCATAAGTTATTCTTATGTATTGCTTGTTAGCAGCTTTTCTCATTAGCAAAAATTGTTGCAGCCAAGCTTAAATAATAAAAAATCCTGAGCTGTGTGAAATATTATTTTTGTCGATCGCTTGATGGTTAAGGCTTGTGGCGATTGATATTCCTGCGTATTAGCTATATTCTTGCGATCTATTCTCAATCATATTGCGAGTATTTCCGTGGAATTAATGTTTTGAGAACCCCTATATGTGGGTGTTATATTTGCTTTAGAGGCAAACAGAATCAAGTTATTTTTTAGGAGCAAAGTTCCATGTCTACAGCTACTACATTAAGACAAGAGTTTGGCACGGTCGCCGAAAATCCAGTCTTACTAGAAACTTCAGTAACCGAACCAGTTTGTGAAGGCATGAATGTAGCATTGGCCAGCTTTCAAGCTTTGTATTTGCAATATGAGAAGCATCATTTTGTGGTGGAAGGCGCAGAGTTCTATCAACTACATAACTTCTTTGCGGATTGCTATGGCGAAGTGAGAGGTCATGTACATGATCTGGGCGAGCGCCTCAATGGTCTTGGTGCAGTGCCAGCCACCAGCTTTAGTAAGCTAGCCGAACTATGTTGCTTTGAGCCTGAAGCCGATGGGGCATATTCTAGTCGCGCCATGTTAGAGCATGATCTTGTGGCCGAAAAGGCAATGGTAACTTTGTTGCGCAAATTGGCAGGGCAAGCGGAAAGTCTGGGCGATCGCGCTACTCGTTATCTCTATGAAAAGATGCTCTTAGAAACTGAAGAACGCACCTATCACATTGCCCATTTCTTAGCTTCTGATACTTTGGTAGCTCTGGGATTTAGCAATAACTAAGCTCAAAAGCTCTGGCTTTCTTCTTTAGCTTGGCCATAGATACTGTGAGATAGAATTATTAACAGCATGTTAGGGCAAAACAAAATATTGAACCAAACTTGCTCCTTAGTCTGAGGCTTGATTTAAGGCTTGATTTAAAGCGATCGTGACCTAAGCAATTTTCTAAATAATCTAGTCCATCTAAATAATTAGAACGAAGGGAGTACGCTAATTTAGATACTCCCTTCAATGTTTTATCGATTTTGGGTTGACCTGGAATTACTATTTGCTGTTGTTTCTTTTCTCTTTTCCTTTGTCAGGCCAAACCGCAAGACAATTAACAATTAATTAAATTAACAACCCTGCTACGATCGATCGCCATAGGGCATAATCGCATCACATAAATTAGCCGTTTCCAGATTATGGGTATGCTGCAAATTCACCCCCCTAAGATCGGCATTGGTAAGATTCACTGCCTGGAGATTACTATTGGCCAAATTGACATTGTGCAGAGTGGTGCCGCTGAGATTGGCATTGGTGAGATCTGCACCATCTAACTGGGCATTCTCCATGTTGGCGTTGGTGAAATTAGCCCCAGTCAGGTTGGCATTGTGTAGCAATACTCCTTCTAAATTGGCACCGGTCAAATTAGCATGGCACAACTCCGCATTAGTCAGGTCTGCGCCACTGAGATCGGCTCCCACTAGGATTGCGCCAGACAAATCAGCCTCGGCCAAATTAGCACAGCTCAAAATTGCATCACTCAGATTGGCATCATTTAGCTGGACATCTTTGAGATTAGCATTGCTCAATTTAGCGGCACTAAAGTTGGCATGTTTGAGGCTACAACGATACAAGTTAGCCCTGCTCAAATCAGAATTACTCAGGTCAGCATGATTTAAGTTACCGGCACTTAGATCAGCGTCAGCGAGATTGGCATGGTGCAGGACTTCTCCGTCTAGTTCCGCGCCAGGTAGTTTGACACTGCTTAGTTCGCAATATGGGCAAAATTTGAGATTTTTTAAAAGGTCTTCAGTTCTGACATTCATTAGTCATACCTCCCTAAAAGGTTAATCAATCTGAGATTGAGGCGTAAGGTAGGTTAGGACATTTAATAATCTAGTATCTAGTAATTCAGTCAGAATGAGTTCTGTATTTTAATGAGATTAATTAATACATGCTACTAGATGTATTTGCCCGTTGTTGCCAAGATATCTGTGCTGCTTCGATCGCTGCCGATCGAGGGTATTGGTGATGATTGCCAGGCAATACCTCACGGATCATTGATGATTCGATGATTCAGATCATTGATGATCATTGGGGGCTATATATCTGCAAAGGCTAAGAAGGCTAAGTATGATGGATGCTTCGATCAAGCTAAAGAAATCACTAAAATAATTAAAGTGTTTTTCTTTATACAGACATATATACAATTATTTTATCTTGATTCTGGATTTGGCAGATGTAAACCGACAATAACTAAATCTCTCTTAACACCATCAAGGCGGGCAATTTGCGGCAAGTGTCCCCACTGTTCAAAGCCAAATTTAGAAAATAACTGCAAGCTAGGCTGATTATGGCCAAAGATCATCCCCATTAAGCAAGTAATGCCAATTTGTGGCCCCGTGGCGATCGCATAACTGAGCAACTGCTTACCCACGCCCTTGCCTTGATGACGATTGGCAACATAAATACTGACTTCCATTGTGCCCTGGTAGGCACAGCGACCATAAAAATTCTGCACACTCAGCCAACCCATTATTGGTTTTGGGCTTGGTTCAGGCAATCGATAATCTGGGGTAGGAGCAATTGCTTGGTCGTGGTCAGGATCAGGAGCACCCGTATTTTGAATATTTTGAATATGGTTAAGATCGGGATCGCTAATTAATCGATGATCCCCTTGCTCTGCTTGGTCTACCGCAACCCAGATGGGGCATTTTTGATGATCGCGGTCATGAAACCACTGTTGCCGACTAGAAATATTAACTGGCTCAAGATCGGCTGTGGCCATCCGACCAGGGATCGCATCATTATATATTTCGACAATTTCCGGTAAATCGGTGGCGATCGCGGCCCTGATGCCGATCTGCAAATCCGTAATTTGAGTCATAAACAAAGTAGCCAGAACAAAGTAGCCAGAATAAATCGGTTTTAATAAAACTGAATCGCAACGTGGATGTCTAAGATCATAGGAACAAGATCATAGGCACAAGAGTAATCACTGCCACCGGATGGTTAATCAAAATCATTAAATTAGTCCTTCAAAACCATTGACCTAGCCCCTAGGCCAGATTGTTTAATATGGTAGAAAGCGATGATTAAATAAACAGATCAATTTGAACCTTTGGCAGCAATATTGCCTTGGCAACACGATTTTGAGCATTTAGGTATTTAATCAGTTAAGTTAGACATGTAGATTGAGGTTAATGAGGTTAATCCAAAATGACTAACACACCCGAATCAACTCCAGAGAAGGAAGTAGCGATCGTGGAAGTGAGCCCAGAGACCAAAGCCCTGGTTGAGAAAGAAATGTCCGATGAGTCGGATGATGTGAAAGAGAGGGCAATGGAATTGATCGAAGCGATCAAGAAAAAGGCCATGACTGAGACCAAGGAAGCTGGTGATTTCACCGTAAAAGCCTATTTGAGTGCGGTGCAGAATGCTAAAGAGGCGCTGGAGAAATCTGGCGAGTTTGCCACTGAGCGCAAGGCCGCGTTAGATAAATCGATCGATGTGATTGAAAAGGAAGCCAGCGAAAATTGGGAAAAATTGACTGAAGAGTTAGACGAACTGGGCGATCGCCTTGCTGGTGTGGCTGATGCGGCTTGGAAGCTACTAACTAAGCCTTTATTTGCAGCTAACCAGGATGATGATGATGCTAAGTCCTAGACATGGACATCTTTGCACCTGAGCATCGACAAGATCGATTTACATAAAAGAGCCTGTGTTGGCAGTGAGAGCATTTCTCCATCAATCGACACAGGCTAATTATTTATGGGCATAAATCTGAATTAAGCTTTTGCCTTCTTTTCGCTATCAACGTCTGCCAAAATCCCCACTGGCTGCTTGTGTGGTTCGCCCAAAATCATCATCGAGCAGTTTAATTTTTGAACCAATTGTTCCGCCACATCAGAGATGGCGATCCCGCCGGCCACTGTCCGCCGCCGCAACGATCGCAAAATCACGAGATTATGATTACTTGATTCCGCCACGATCGCCGCAATTGGATCACGGTGCGGCATAATTTTTACTTCTACATCACAATCGGGTAGCCAGTTATCTGCCAGCAACTTAAATTGCGATCGCCGCCATTCGATCCGTTCCGATGAAATACTGGGACTACAAACATTCAGCAAAGTGACCTGAGCATGGTTGGCATCAGCCAGAATATAAGCAAACCGAAGCATCTGCATCGAGTGGCCGCGCGGTGATTTAATCGGCACCAGAATATGATCGATTTCCATTGGCGATCCCAGCAGCCTGGTCACGGCAACTGGACAATGGGTGGCCTCCAGGACTCGATCGATTACAGTACCAAATAGCTTGGCCTTCAGACCAGTGATCTCACTCCAACCCATTACAATCAAATGTGCCCGCTGCTCGCGGCTAGCCCGACTAATTCCTTCATAAACCGAATCATCGATCCGTAAAATTGTCTCCGATTCGATCCCAATATCTTTGCTGATTTCGCTAGCATTGGCCAACAGCGATCGGGCTCTGGTTAATTCATCGGCCAAAGCATTAGCATCCATATGCATGTGTGCCGAAGCGACTGCTAGTGGGAAAATGCCACCCTCTTCATGACGAGCCAGCAACGAAGCCAACTCCACCAGATGCTGCTCCGTATTTGGGTTATAGACTGGCACCATCACCTTGAAGCGATTACTATACATTTCTGGCACCCAAGCATAGCTGGTTTCCTGCACGCCAGCCCCTGGCAAAACCAGCTTAGCGGCAAATCTTTTGGTTAAAATTGTGCCCAGGGTGGAAGTAAACACCATCAGTAGCACAATACTATTCAACACTGAATTAGAGAGCAAATCCTCACGATAGCCCACCAAGGCTGCTGCCAGTGTTGCCGCTACCTGGGGTAAAGATAGCGACCACATGGTCATGGTCTGATTCCAATCGTATTTATAGAGAAGCTTAGAGCTATAGGCCGCGAGGAACTTGCCGATTATCAGGCCAATGGCGATCGCCAAAGAAAGCCACAATGAAGAAATACTGCTAATAAATGAATTGACATCAATGATTAGACCAATATCGACAAAGAAAATGGGAATAAACAGCACACTACCAATGAATACGACTTTCTCTTTGACCGGGCTTTCCCCCAATACCTCATTAACTGCCAAACCAGCCAAGAAGGCACCAACGATCTTTTCTACGCCGATCAGCTCCGCCCCCAAAGAAGCCAGGAATACCACTAGCAAAATGAATAGGAACTGATTCCCCTCCTCATCACCCGATCGCTCAAAGAAAATTTTTCCCAGTCGATCAAATCCAAACAACACAATACTGGAATAGATCAGCAACGAAACCAGCAAAGTAATTAGGCGAATTAGTGAGAAATCACCAGCATTGACCCCTACCGAAACCGCCAGCACCAGCAACGCACCGATGTCAGTAATAATTGTGGCACCGATCGTGACAGTAACGGCTTCGTTACCGACTACGCCCAACCGCGAAACGATCGGATAGGCCAGCAGGGTATGCGAAGAAAAGATCGACCCCAGCAAAATCGAGGCATTCCAACCAAAACCAAACAGCCTACCAATTAGCGCCCCTGCGATCAGGGGGAAGAAAAAGGTAAAAGCACCAAACGTAGCCGCGCGATCCTTGGTGCGATTGAATTGCTCAATGTCGATCTCCAGGCCAGCCACAAACATTAAATAGACCAGACCAATATCCGAAAGCAACTCCATTGCCTCTGATTCGATCGAGACTACGTGCAACACATTTGGCCCCACTAGCAACCCAGCTAGCAGTAAACCCAGCAAACCGGGCAGTTTGAGCTTTTCAAACAATGGCGGGATGATCAGAATGATGGCGAGCATGATCGCAAAAGTAGCGATCGGCTCTTCACGTAAGTGAGCGAATAGTTCTTCCATATTTGCGCGTGGCGTAGTGAGCGAGGATAGTTAGGTTATTAATTTATTGCGATTAATTTCTGGTAATGGGGGCGATCGCATGCCCAATTACTCAGCTTGCCATAATGTGGTGTGGTTAATTTGACTAGATTTCAGCTAGAGGCAAATTTTGCTAATCATTTGCTAATTAACGGACGATTAGTAGACATTTCATGACGACCTCTATTCCAAGATAGAGTGGTCTATCTCTTAATAAGCGCAGATTAGAGCATTATTCTACTATCTAAATGCTTGAGTAAGCAGGATCTCCTTTGTACCTCAAATTGAACTGTAGCGCTAAACAAGAGTGTACCCAAAGGCGCATCTTAACAAAAGTTGACCAAAAATTAACAATTTAACTGGGTATTCGGTAGCTTTTTATACAGTTTCGCGTTATGATGATTGTGTCAAAAGCAAAGGTTAAGGAGTCATTAACTATGAACATTAGAGAACAAGCCCGCCGGATGGCAGCCCAAAATCGCAATCAAGACAAAGTGCGTCAAGAGAAGGTGCTTACCCGTGCGGCTAATAAGGTTGGCTTAAGTGTTGAAGAAGCTACTTCCCACACCTGGAAGGCTCACATTAACTAACTATTAACTAAGTTAGCTTAAGTTGAAGATAGATTGAGCTATTTTGCGGAGATTAAATAATTCGTAAACCTCAATTAAGCCAGAATCCAAGACCGTCTTAAACTCTGGCCTCAGTAAATAAATAAGTTCACATTAAATGCATTAATTTTCGGGAGGGAGAAATGACGATTAGACAACAAGCTCGCAGATTGGCGATCCGCAATCGCTACGAAGACAGAGTCAGCAAGGATCGAGTTTTGGCTCGTGCCGCGAATAAGGTTGGCCTCAGTGTTGAGGAAGCTACTACTCATACTTGGCAGCCACCTGCTGATAATTAGGTTTGTTTAGGATTAGTTGCTAAATCGATGAATACAGCCATAATCACGATTTAGTGCCTGATATTTACTCTGAAAACAGCTAAGAATAATAATTCGCTTCAAAATTGAATATTTTTCTAGGTTCCCTAGCCATTTTGCCCTCTGGGTTGTTTGGATAGGGACTAGTTTTATGTGGGTGTTTTTGCTGGTTGGGTTGGGTGATAATGGGATAAGGATTTTCAAGAAATTTAGCGGCTTGGCTGATGAAGAAGTTGTCAGTTCTGGAAATTGAAGAGAAGCTTAAGCAACATGAAATCTGGCTTAAATCTTTTGGCGCAAATGGACAAAGATTTGATGTGCAGAATGCTGACCTTAGCGGTGTTGATCTGCAAGGAGTAAACCTGACTGATGCAACCCTAAGTTCTTCTGACCTTTCTGGTGCAAACCTACATAGAGCTAAGCTGGAAAATACCAATCTTTATTTCACAAATTTTAGTGCAGCCAATCTCAGCAATGTTGATTTTTTTTGCGCTGCCGGCTATTTTGCTAATTTTGATGGTGCAAATCTTAGTAAAGCTTATCTGTATCAAGGTGGTTTTTTCAGCGCTGACTTTAGCGGTGCGGATCTATGCGATGCGGATCTCAGTTGTACACAATTACATGAGGCGGACTTCTGGGGAGCTGATCTCAGAGGGACAGAACTCAGTGGCTCAAATGCCTCCGGAGCAAGGTTTTACAAAGCTTGTCTAACTGGTGCTTGTATTCAAGGTTGGACAATCGATGAAGAGACAAGATTTGATCAAGTTGATTGTGAATTTGTTTATTTGACCTGGTCTGGATGGGATGAAGAAGCGCAAGAGTCAATTTATTTTTTGGATCGCCTGCCTAAGAATGAGAATGAGTTTTTCAAACCTGGCGAGTTTGCAGTCCTAGTTCAGCAGTATACGAACACAATAAATCTTTTTTTCTCGGAAGAGAATGGAATCGACTGGCAAGCCTTATCGATCGCCTTGGAGAATTTTAAAGCTGCAAATAATGGCCAAGGACTAGAGATTCAAGGGATCGAACAACAAATCAATGGTTTTATAGTTAAATTCATGACGCAGATTGATCCTACAAAGCCATGGATTAGTCCTAGAGATTGCAAAACTTGGACTATGCTCAAGGAAAAATATGAGGAAGCCCTACAAGCGATCGATACTAACTATAAGGAGCAATTAGAATTAACAGGTGATCAGCTTGTCTTTTTCAAAGAGCAGTTAGCGATCGAACGGCGAAACAGCACAGACTTTAAAGGGATCTTAAAAGCAATGTCCAACCAACAATCATCCAAATACGATCTACGCGGCGCCCAGATCGGCAATCTCGCCGACACCGTCAAAGACAACGCCCGCCAGCAAACTAACCAATATAACTACGCCCCCGCACAAAAACAAACCCTGGCCGAAGCCGCCGCCGAGATCCAACAACTTCTCGATCAACTCGCCGCCAACAACCCCACTGAAACCGTTACCGATCGAGCGATCGTAGCCAGCAAAGCGATCGAGGTGATCGAAAAGAACCCCACCCAGAAAGAAAAAATCGTTAAAGCCCTGCGGGTTGGGGGGATCGCCGCGCTGAAGCAAATGGTGAAGCCCGTTTCCGAGCCGATTACCAATGTGTTGTTTCCAATGCTAGAAGAGTTAACTAAAAATTAACTAGATAGTTTATTGTACTTTATTCTATTTTGGTGTAATCTAAGATAGACTACCTTTAGTCTTATGCTTAAATTTTAGCTAACTGCAACAGATTTACTATGTCTGAATTAACTGATGCCCTGGAACGGATCGAAAACTGGTTAGTCGCAAACGCTCCCAAAATTGCTGAAGGTTTTGAGCCAGGGATTAGCCGTGAGGAAATCGATCGCCTCTTGGCTAAATACAAGTTTATTCATCAATTTCCAGAAGAATTATATGAGTTTTATGGATGGCATAATGGAGCTAAATACTCCGTAGTACCTTACTATAGTAATTTTTTCTCCCTTGAAAGAGCTCTACATCCTTGGAGTAGCTGGGGTTTTCATAAAGTACAGGAACATGAGGAGATTGAAGAGGATGAGCCTGATATCTGGAACTGGAAAAGTCAACATCTGAGAATTATGGATCTTGAAGGTGATGAAGTCTGTGCAGTCGATGTTGTCGCACCTAGATGCCCAATATGGAGAATTGACATAGAATCAGACAAAATACTTTACAATTCGCTTACAAGCTACATGCAAGCCTATGCTGAATGCTATGAAGCAGGAGGATACAGCTATGATTCAGAAGAAGGATTATGGGAAGAGGACAAGGAGATAGTCGAATCAATTCAGTTGAAATATGGTTGCACAGACATAGATTTTGAATCTCTTTCGGCTGAGATTGATGTAGATTTTCAGTTACAGATGCTTGAGCAATATACCAGCTTGCTTCCAGGAATGGCTCCGAGATTAGAAGGAATGAGGCAAGAACTTGAGAAAATGAAGTTAGAGCGCGATCCTGCTTCCGACGATTAGTTTATGCTTGTTGAATTTTTAAGAAACAATTTCCCCTAAACGATCGCCCATGATCCGACAGATCCGCCAATCTGGTAACACCGTCGCACCAATGTGTTCATAAAACGCGATCGCCGGTTCATTCCAATCCAGCACCGACCATTCCATCCGGCCACAATCCCGCCTCGTTGCGATCGCTGCCACCTCCAGCAATAGCGCCTTACCCAATCCCTTGCCCCGATGGCTCGGCAACACAAACAAATCTTCCAGATAAATCCCCGGCTTGGTCAAAAAAGTCGAGTAATTGGTAAAAAATAGCGCAAACCCTACGATCGCTTGCTCCAATTCCACCACGATCGCTTCGGCACAGGGGCGATCGCCAAACAAATGCGCCGCCAGAGATTCAACATTACCAGTCACCGCATGGCTCAGCTTTTCGTATTCCGCCAACGCCTTGATTAAGTTAAAAATAGCCTCTGCATCAGCCTGGATAGCAGCTCTGATCGTAAAATCTTGCGTATTTCCTTGGGTATTTTCCTGGGTATCTTGTCCTGGCATTGGTTTAAGCTGTGATAATTGGCAATGGCAAACCTACACTTTATCAAAACATTCCGCCAGCGATCGGCCTGACTTAATCCGATTCACGATCGCCGAGGTTGAAGTGGGTAATTCCACCTGGATCAATTCAATTTTGCCACCATAGCTTTGCACCGTAGGCGCTTCCGGCAGGGTAGCAATCTCATAATCGCCACCTTTGACGTAAATATCCGGCTGGAGTGCTTTGATTGTTTCGATCGCGGTCAATTCATTGAAAATCACCACCGCATCAACGGGCTTGAGGGCAGCCAACACCTCAGCACGATAGGCCTGCGGCACGATCGGCCTGCTTTCTCCTTTTAGCTGGCAAACCGATGCGTCGCTATTTAAGCCCACGATCAAAGTTTTGCCTAATGCCTTGGCCGCCGCTAAATACCGCACATGGCCAGCATGGATTAGATCAAAGCAACCATTGGTAAACACGATCGATCGCCAGGTTTGGGGCGTTCTGGCGATTGCTGTGGTTAACGTCTCTAATTTAAAAACTTGATTGGATTCTGGGGACATTGGCAATTTGACTTCAATTTAAATAGTTAGCTTAAATCGATCGCCCTGGCCGATCGCTCCCTCTGCCCAGCCTCGCACCGGATTTATTTGAGCTTCCAGGGTGAGGTCATATTTGAGTGGCGTGATTGTGATGTAGTTATCGCGGATCGCTTGAATATCGCTATCCGGTGGGGCTTCCTCTTCAATTACCTCGCCAGACAGCCAGTAATAAATTTTGCCACGGGGATCGACGCGTTTTTCAAATACATCACGCCAACGGCGAATCCCCAATCGGGTTACCACTGCCCCACAAATGTCCTGGGCTGGAATTGCTGGCACATTTACATTTAATAGCACCGCTTCAGATAAGGGCTTCTTGGCGATCGCCGCCACTAGTTGCTTGGCAAAGGCCGCCGCCGCCCGAAAGTCAGTGGAAGAGAAGCTGGTTAGGCTCATGGCAATGCTGGGTAAGCGTTCTAGAACTCCTTCCATTGCTGCCGAAACCGTACCGGAATAGAGCACATCAGTGCCCAGATTGGAGCCGCGATTAATCCCCGAAATAACCAGGTCAGGGCGATCGCTAATCAGTGCATCCAGGGCTAACTTGACTGAATCAGCGGGAGTGCCAGAACAGGCCCAGGCCGTAATTGAATCCGAAAAAACGCCTTCGATCGGATCGACCCGCACCGGTTCCACCAACGTCAACGCATGACCAGTAGCCGATCGCTCTCGATCGGGGCAAACCACCGTAACTTCATGGTCATTGGCTAATGCTTCTGCCAGCGATCGCACACCAGGGGAATAAATACCATCATCATTGCTTACTAAAATTCTCATAAGGGCGATCGATTTGCCAGCTAATTAAACTCTTTTCTCAATCTAACTTGTTTTGAGTCTGGCTAAACTAGTTGATTTGATTCTGGGTGATCGATTTGCCTTAAGGTTCAATCGAATCTCAAATCCTACGCTAGCGCAGATTTTGGAGGCTACTTTTACAAAGATAGTAATTGTAGTTAGATTGCTCTTGCACAGGATCAAGATCTCGCCTAAAAACACTTAAGTAAGCAGATTGCCAGCTACCAAGCGCCATTCATGGAGTTGATACTTAACGCAGTGATTGGCGATCAATGGATCGGCCTGGACGATCGCCTGAGCTTCAGCCAGGTTAGCCGCCTCAAACAACAACATGCCACCACCAAGTTCAGCCCAATAGCCGCTGTGAGCCAGATTTCCCTGGGCATTTAGTTTTTTAATATATTCTAAATGCGCCGGCACATGGCGATCGAAGGTGGCCTTATCGACAATTCCGGTTTCGATTTTCACAAACCAGGGCATCTTTTATTAAATCCAAATCCCTTGCAATTAAATTCTCCAACTTTTCCAGTTAGATAAAAACTAAAACTAAAACTTAAAACAATCGCTTACTGCCATCAGGGCGAATTGTACTCCAGTTGGTCTTGGCGTAGGAGAGCTGTTCTTCAGAAACCTTGGCACCCTTTAAATTAGCACCACATAAATTGGCGCGGCGGAGGTTAGCTTGCTTTAAATAGGCACCAGTCAAATCAGCATTACTCAGGTTTGCACCGGTCAAATCGGCCTTGCTCAGGTAGGCAAATTGCAACTTGGATTCGCGTAGATCGGCGTTAACCAAAGAGGCACTACCAAGATCAGCTTTACTCAGAATCGCTCGCTGCATTTTGGCTCTGGTCAAGTTAGTGCCATTGAGTTTGGCATTTGACATAATCGAGCCCTGGAAGCTAGCCCCAGTTAGATCCGATTGACAGAAATCAGTTTCCATCAGTTTCGATCGACTCATCACAATCCCAGCTAAGTTCGCGCTGGCTAGTGAGGCTTTGGCCAGATCCTGGTTGGCAAAGTTGCGTTTACCTTGGCCATATTCAACAATTACCTTGCGTCCCCCTTTAAGCTCCTTACCACTACGACCAATGCCACCCCTGGTAGCGCCGCCACGGGTCAATTGCAGACCACTGGTGATATCATTGCCACTTAAACTACGACCGCTTAATGAGGCTTGAACTCTGGATTTGCGAGCAGCAGGGAATCCACCGGTAGGATTAGGGTTAGCCGCATCAACCCGCGAAATTCGATTTTGGGATGTTTGATAGGTATTGGGTTCGTCATCTAGAATCTGCGGCTTTGGCTGGGCACGGGATTCCATCGCCTGAAGGACTTCCTCGGCAGTGCGGAAGCGATGGGCAACCGAGGGCTGCAACATTTTGTCGAAAATAAAATTTAAATGCTCACTGAGCTGCACCTGCGATCGCCAGTTGATTTCGCCAGTGTAGGGGTCATGACCAAAATCCTTGGGCGATCGACCAGTTAATAAATAAAGGCAACACATTGCTGCTGCATATAAATCGCTAGAAAAAACCGGTCGCATGGCCATCTGTTCAGGTGGTGCAAATCCAGGCGTACCGATCGCAAAGTTGGTAAGCAAACCAGATGGATCGTCACCATCATTATCATTACCAGGAATTTTATTGACCTGGGTTGAAACCGCGCCAAAGTCAATTAAGACCAGTTGGCCATCCTGCTTGCGGCGAATAATATTAGCTGGCTTCACATCGCGGTGAATTACGCCATTTTGGTGAATAAAACCAAGTGCTGGTAATATTTCGGCGATAATCTTACGGATTTCAATCTCGTTAAATTTGCCCCTGCGTTCATATTCCTGTTTGAGGGTCTCACCTTCGATATATTCCTGAATTAGGTAAAAATTACTGGTTTCCTCAAAGTAGTCCAACAGGCGCGGAATTTGGGGATGATTACCAATTTTGCCAAGGGTGTATGCCTCCCGCTCAAATAACTCCCGTGCCATTTTTAAAATGCTGGGTGATTGGCTATTGGGACGAAGCTGTTTAATCACACAGGGTGGATATCCCGGCAAACCTTCATCAGCGGCTAAAAAAGTTGCCCCAAAACCACCCTTACCTAAAGGACGGTTGACAACGTAACGATTTCTGAGCCGTAACGGAAAACCACAAGATAGGCAGATTGTATCTCCTGCCATATTTTTGGGATTTGTGCAATTAGGGTTGACGCAATAGCTCACGATCGGCTCTGGTAGTGGATTTGTGCATCATACTGGAACATCACTAAGCATCTTTGTCCATAAAATGCTTAAACAGCCCGCCTTAGTATAGTTTAGCCTGCAATAACTGATTGTTATGCTTTCTCGACTGGAATGCGATCGCCAAAATCAAAATTTGGTTAACTTTAAGCCGATCGTCCCCACAATTTGCCACCTTGTCTAAAAAGATCATTTTAAATGATCGCTAATTGTAAAGTTAATTTTAAACTACTGATGAAGAGAAGCTTGAGCGCTTACCAATCATCTTGTTCGTCCCTAACGTAATTACTAGGATTTCTGGCTGGGGGTCTGCCAGAAGGCCGTCTCCGCCTTGGGGGTGGCGATTGGTTATTGATATTATTCATATCTTCATTGCCCGATGGCCTTGGTCGTCTACGTCTAGGTGTAACAGGTTTAATATCTTCTTCGTCAATATCGATCACCGAGTCCGAGCTTGGATTACTGCTGGGACTGCTACCCCGATAGCCACCACCTGCACTAGGGCTGCCGCTAGCTCGTCTGGGGCGGCGGGCTCTGCGACTTGGTTCTTGTCCCTCAATATCTCCCCTTAGCTCTGATGGTCTTTCATCTGGTCTTTCATCATAGGCGGGTTCAGCACCACGCATCCGGCGTGAACTGGGCGATCGCCTGGGCGAAAGTTCTCTGGTTGGGTCAATTTCCACGCGGTATTCAGGATATTCCGGTGGGCCAATTGGATCATCCATAATCGGATCCATCGGCGCACGACGAGCCTGATTAGACAGTGAGCTTCTCAGCGTTAGGGTTTCAACCACAAACCAGCCACCAAACCCCACGATTAAGACCTGAGCTAGCTGGGTGGTAATTTCCATCCGAAAATTAAACGCAAGCAGGATGATGCCATAGACCAGGGCGATCGCTGAGAAAAAGATGTCATGATCCCTGGCTAATTCTGGTCGAAAGCTGCGCACAAAGTAGAGTCCCACTCCACCCAGAGCGGCAACGATTGCCAGAAGGATCATAAGCGGATTACCGCCAATGTTTATCATGCTGCTAAAAGTCTCCCAATGACTTGCACCTAACCACTAACTGTCTAGATTAATTATGACTAGCTAATGCGGTTAGCTTAAAGGATCTAAACCACCGTCACGTTAATATCCTGGTTTATTTCAACTTTTCCCAATTTATTAAATATGCGATCACGATGGGCTCAGAACCAGCTTTGACCTAATCTACTCTAACCTAAAAAAAATGGCATCTGCATACATACTTATTAAATACTCAAAGGCATTTTTAAATACTCAAAGGCATTTAGCCAAGCAGCAAGCAACTACTGCTATCTTCTTGCCCAATTTTCAAAGTATGTAATTAGGTCATTTTTATTTTGCCAGTATTTTGCCGATATTTTGCCGATCTTTTAGTCGGGTTGGTCGGGCGATCGACTAATCGACTAGTGCCAGAACTGCGCCCAATCTGATCGATATTTAGCTCAACGATGTTTAACTCAGTGTTCAGTTAAATGCTTAGCTATGAATAGCAATGGAATAATAGGCTATGTAACAGATAAGTGCGATCAACGCCTAGTTAGTGACTAGCCCCAACTTAGGTGCTGAATAGTTACTAAAACTAAGCAAGCTAATTTTTTTAAGTCTATTAAGTTTAGCGATTGCGCACCACTTTGTCTTTTTGGCTGACATAGATCAAGGCGATCGTTAAGGGAATTACTACGATCGCACCGCCAAGAAGCAAGCTCCACAATAGATTAGCTAGAGATGGGGTCATGACTGTGTCTATTCCTCCGGATTATGTATTTATCTATATTTTTATATATTTAGGCTAATTCTAGCATTCAAAGTCACGACTCTCACGCCAGTTGAGGATCACTTACTTGGCAGGTAACTTATACCTAGCCACGATCCGCTTGGCAAACTCCGGTACATGCGCCGCCAACTTTTGGGGATAATTGCGCCTGGTATATAGATAATTGCGGATGAAGTGGGAATCGATCGAAAAGCGGCCATATTCCAAGCCCTTGGGGCCAATTTTATTCACCACAAAACTAATGATCCAGGCTAACCAGATTGGGATCGTGGTGGCATTATCATAGGCAGCGATCCCCTGTTGGACAGCAGCAGCGCGATCGCCACTGGCATCAACTGGCTGGGTTTTGAGCTGATCTTGAACCAGATCCAGCATTTCTTTGCCGGTGTCATTACGCACCACAATCCATTGCCAGCCAAACGGTGCGCCCATATAGCCCACCACCAGATCCGCCAGCGAGTTGACATAGTCAAAGCAACTCATGCAAGAGGGCGCAAATACATCCTTTAGTTCCTTGGTATTCAGGCCAAAGAAGGGCACCATCTCGATCGAGCCATCTTCGTGCTTGAAATGCACATTAAAGTCCTGCATAAATTCATAATGCACCACGGTTTCCGGCGATCGGCTGGTGGTGTTTAAAAACTTATCCAATCCCGCCCGACTGACATTGTCTACACAAGGCGTACCCAACACATAGAGTTTCTCTAAGCCTAGTTCTTTTTCCACTGTCCGCAATGCCTGGATCTGGCAACCCACGCCAATTACCAGTAACCGCTTGATCCCAGACTGTTCAATTTCTTCGAGCACCGACAAATTAGGCGAGAGGGTGGGCTTATTGACTCTGGCTGCCAAAACTTCTGCCGCAGTGCGAGCGATCACTGGCTTGGGCTGGAAGCGATCGTGGCTGGCAGACTGCACACAAACTACACCCTCGACTAGCTTGTGTTCGAGCATTTGGATCGCAATACTGCTAACAATGCCAGTCCATTGGGCTCCGGCGATCGGCTCTTTCTTTTGGGCGGCGATCATATCCTGATGCACACCAAAATACAGCTCGTTCTCGTTGTCCAGATCGCGCGATCGGCCGTGGGACTCAACCTCTAGCTCATCAATATGCTGGGTAATAAAGGCGCAAGCCTCTTTGACGTAGTGAATATAGTAGGTATCACAAAGGCCACATTCACTGCACAGGGCTTTGGCAGGGCGGCGGGTGGTGTTTTTGAGTGGCTTGGCTTTGTGATGGGCTAATGACATATAAAACTAATGGTTCTAATGGTTGAACAAGTTTCTCTAACTATTTTTCTATACAAGCCGCAATTTTGCTGGTCACTCCGGAAAATGTTTATATTTCGATAAGTTGTCTGACACAACCATTTGCGATCGCTATTTTGCTTTTAAAACAATAAGTCTATAATCCGCAACCGTTGCAAGATATTACCGATCCTTAACTTTTCTATAATGGGCGGCGGTGCAGAGCCTGACAGAGGTAACATTAACAACGGCAGATTAAAGTTATAGTTAAGCTGAATAAATATTAGTACAACTATCGAAATTGGCTAGTCATGGGTTTTGCTTAGCTACATAGTTCTTTGAGATTGCCTCACCAAATACTAATACTGTCTCCTGCTCAGCCTTAACTGCGCTGCGATTTGGGTGATTGAAATTTGGTGGGTAGGGTCTCCCCAGCTTGATTGATGATCGAGAACAACCCTACTTTGCCTGATTAGCTTGAGAAACGGATAAAGTGAACCAGCACATAAATTCATGATCGAAAAAAATAAAATCCTGGCTGCGATCGATGTGGGTACCAACTCCATCCACATGGTAATTGTTGAGGTGCAAGTTAATATCCCTAGCTTTCACGTTATTGCAAAAGAAAAAGCCACCGTACGATTGGGTGAGCGATGTGCACAAACGGGACGACTCAAGCCGGAAGCGATCAAGCGGGCGATGCGGGCTTTGGTAAATTGCCGGGAAATGTGCCTCAGCTTTGAAGTAGACGAAATTATTGCTACGGCTACCAGTGCGGTGCGTGAAGCTCCTAATGGTCAAGATTTTTTAGATAAGGTAGTCCAGGAGACTGGCATTGAAATCGAATTGATTTCTGGGCAAGAGGAAGCCCGTCGGATCTATCTAGGCGTAATTTCAGCTTTGGAATTAAATAATTCACCCCATGTAATTATTGATATTGGTGGTGGTTCAACGGAATTGATTTTAGGACAAGGCGGCGATCCTGAATATTTGAGTAGTACCAAGGTTGGTGCGGTGCGCTTAACGGATTTATTTATATCCAGTGATCCGATCGACAAGGAAGAATTTGGGCGATTGAAAGACTATATCCAGGGAATGCTAGAGCGACCCACCGATGATCTACGGCAGCGCCTTCGGCAGGAACGCATTACCATGATTGGCACCTCTGGCACGATCGAAACCTTGGCCGAAATGCACGCCGATGAAAATCTAGGTTCTGTGCCCAACCCGCTGCAGGGCTATGAGCTGAGCCTGAAGGATGTAGAGGCAATGGTAGAGCAACTGCGTAAATTAGACCTGGACGATCGCTCTGATTTGGTGGGTGAAAAACGCGGTGAAATTATTGTGGCCGGGGCGTTGATCTTGCAGCAGGCGATGCGATCGCTAGAGTCAAGCAGGTTAATAATCTGTGAGCGGGCATTACGCGATGGATTGATTGTCGATTGGATGATCAAACATGACCTAATTGAAGATCGGATGCGCTATCAGGGCTCAGTGCGCGATCGCTCCGTATTGAAACTAGCCCATAAGTATGGTGTGCAACCTGAGTATGGCAAGCAGGTGGCCAAACTAGCCTTGAGTTTATTTGACCAAACCCAGGGGGTGCTACACAATTGGGCTGGAAATGAACGGCAACTGCTCTGGGCTGCTGCCATGTTGCATAATTGCGGCCACCATATTAGCCACTCTGCCCACCACAAACATTCTTACTATCTGGTGCGTAATGGTGAATTGCTGGGCTACACAGAATCAGAGGTGGAAGCGATCGCCAACCTGTGTCGTTATCACCGCAAGAGTGAACCTAAGAAAAAACATGAAAACTATCGCCGCCTGACCAATCGCCGGATGCGGTTATTTGTGGATCAAATCAGCCCATTATTAAGGCTGGCAGTAGCGCTCGATCGCCGTCAGATCAGTGCGGTCGCCGAGGTTAATTTTAATTGCAGTCTCAAAAAGCAAACCTGCAACCTACAACTCATTCCCACCCAACCAGGCGATCCTTGCACCCTGGAGCTGTGGAGTCTGGAATATAAAAAGCAACCGTTTGAAAACTACTATGAAATGAATTTAACTGCCTCATTGGCGGAGCGAGAACCTGGCGAACCGTCTCTGCTTAGTTCTGGCTAGGTAGAATTGGTATTATTCAGGATAATCATAATCTATGATCAGGTAGTTTGGGCATGGGTTCACCAGGCTAAAAGTAATCGCTATGGGCGACAACCAATCGCTTGCGATCGATCGCTTAGTAATAAGCAAAGAACAATAATCAAAGAACTAAGTATAATTAAGGTAATTTGAACTATTTGCCAGTTATGAATTTATTTGCTAACTCAGCGCTCGATAACTGATAAATAGCTGGTGGCATGATTACCGCTTTGGGCTGGACTTAAGACATATTAATTAAAACATACTAGGTTGAGATGGAACCTAGATATCGGTTTGAACAAAAATCTTGCAAGGGCAGTGCGATCGGTATAGCTTTTAAAATAGACTTTCAATGGGGGTGAGTAGTTATTTCTAGGAGGAATTGCTGACTACTAATGCTATTGCTTAAATCAACTAGCTTGTAGAATTAATTATTAGTAAACTGTTGCTTAATTCATGGTTGCTTTGTGCAAATGGTAAGGGCTTGTTAACGAATTTTGGGCTTAAGCATGATCTAATCTAGATGATCTAATCTAATGGTCTACTATCTGCCCAGTAACGACGTTGCTTAGCTTGTTGCCAGTGGATGCTGATTTCGCTTTTTGCCTCATAATTAAATAATTAATGGAGACATTGCGATCGCTGCTTGAGACTGTGCCTTGCTAACTAGCTAATTCAACCGATCAATCAGCTGAGTCAATCAGCCAAATAGTAGACAGGGTTTGAACCATGGCGATCGGTATTTCATCTACTTGTTTTGGCCTAAAGGTTTTGGTCTAGAGGTTTTGGGGCTTAGTGCAAAGCTAGTAATTTAAAATTTTTGATCCGCCCATTAGATTTGTCCAATCCGGCCATTGGTAAGATCTAGTTATACCTGGCTATATAGCTATAAATACCAATTCTTGCGGTAATCTAGACTGAGGGGCAGGGCTTACTATATAGATCTAGTCCAGCTAAGCTAATTTTGCGGGTGAGACTTAATTTTGATTTCACTCCTGTTGCAGTGGCAAACTAAACAAGTAAGTTTAAACCTCAGCTTGGTGATTATTTTTAGTATTTAGGAATTAATTCAAGGCATTGGTTGTAATAATCGCAATACGCAATAGTTGATCAATGGCCTTTAGACAATGTAACTGTCAACAGTGAATGCGCGGCTTTTCCAGGGAATAGGTATTTAGCGAATGCAATCGCAGAATAACAAGAAGCTTAGAAATATTCATAAACCCAAGCTATTAGTTATCGACGATGAGCCCGATAACCTGGATTTGCTATATCGTACTTTTTATCGTGAGTTCAGGGTTTTGCGAGCCGAAAGTGGACCAGAAGCGATCGATTTGCTCGATCGTGAAGGTGAAGTGGCCGTAATTATCTCCGATCAGCGGATGCCCTTAATGAGCGGCACCGAACTGCTCAGTCAGATGGTAGTCAAATATCCCAATACAATGCGGATTATTCTGACTGGCTACACTGATGTGGAGGATTTGGTTGAGGCGATCAACTCCAGTAAGGTATTCAAGTATGTCACCAAGCCCTGGGACGAAGAAGAATTAAGAGGGGTAGTTAAGCAGGCCGTTGAGACCCATAAGGTACTCAAAGCGCATACCGAAGAGCTGCGACGCAACCTGCGCAAAGAAACAGTCCAAAATGCGATCGCCAATGCAATCAATAATACCCACGACTATCGCCAGATCCTGGCCACGATCGCCAGTACGGTAGGCACCAATCTAGAGGTGAGCTGTTGCCTGGTACATCCAGTCCAGGAGGGCAAAATCGGTGATGAATATTATGCTTACACTAATGCCCCAAACGATCCAAATGATCCAAATGATCCAGCATTTCCGGTTGACCAATTAGCCCAAACCGTGACCGCCACGCGAGAAATTATTAGCATCAGTAATATTAGTGATGTTAGCGAAGTATCTAATAACACCAATAGCGCTAATTGCACAAGTGGCAACAACGAGCAGGTGGTGAATCCTGAGACTCAAGCCACCTATGTCAGTTTAGGAATCCAATCCGCCCTGATCATGCCGCTGATTTTCCAGCAGGAGTTGATCGCAGTTTTATCGTTATATCAGTGCGATGATCTGCGCAATTGGGATGAAGATGACCTTGATCTGATGACCACTGTGTGTGATCAAATGGTGTTGGCTCTGTCCCAGGCTCGCTCCTATGAGCAGGTGCGTGAACTGGCTAAGCGCGAATCCTTAATTAATACAGTCACAACCGCGATCCGCTCTAGCCTTGACCCACAGGAAATATTTGCATCGATTACTGAACAGCTAGGAATTGTGCTGGATGTAGATGGTTGTGCCCTTTCGCTCTGGCATGAAGAAGATGAGTTTGTGCAGTGTGTTGGCCTTTATACAACCGACGATGACACGGTCAAAACCGATCGCCTGGTATTAGTCGAAAATGAGGGCAGGCAAGAACTAATTGAACAAAACGAGCCCCTTTCTTTGCCCCAGTCGATGGTACGCATTGATGGCAATCCGGTTTTACAACAACTAATTGAGACCAATCAACCGGTGGCGATCGATGATATTGCTAAGCGTTCTGAGGACAATTCCCACGGACTACCGTTGCGGGTACCCACCGCGCGATCGCTTTTGGTGGTGCCATTACTTGCCGATGGCAAAATCATTGGTAGCATTTCCCTGCGCCAGAGCCGATCACTACGCCGCTGGCAAAGCTCAGAAATTTCATTGGCACAAGCCGTTGCTTCCCAGGCCGCGATCGCCGTACAACAGGCCTATTTATTCCAAAAATCCCACCAACAAGCCCAAAAATTACTGGAACTGGATCGCCAAAAAACGGAGTTTTTCCAAAACATCTCCCACGAGTTCCGCACGCCCCTAACCCTGACGATCGGCCCGCTGGAATCAAGTGTCTCCCAGTCCCAACCCCTCACCTATGAGCAATCGGTGGTTGCCCTGCGTAATTGCCGTAAGCTACTGCGCCTGGTTAATCAACTGCTCGATTTACAGCGTTTGGATGCGGGCAGAATGCAGTCCAACTTTCGCCCCTGCGATCTAGTTGCCTTTGCCAGCCAAACCCTTGATTCTTTCCGCCCCTATTGTGAGAAAAAGAATATTCACCTGCTTACCCTATTTGAAGAATGCCCGGCGATCTATCTCGATCTCGAAAAATTCGATAAGGTGCTCTACAATCTGCTGTCCAATGCGATGAAATTCACCTCAAGTGGTGGCAGTATTACGGTTAGTGTTTTGTCGCGGGGCGATCATTGCTTACTCAAAGTAAAAGACACCGGCATTGGTATCCGTGAAGATCAGATCCCCCATCTATTTGAGCGATTCCGGCAGGCCGAGGGTTCAATTAGTCGTAATTTTGAAGGTTCTGGGCTGGGGTTGGCACTGGTCAAGGAATTAGCAGAGTTACATGGCGGCAAGGTAACGGTTCAGTCTGTCTATGGTGAAGGCACGACCTTCTCGATCTGGTTGCCGATCGGCAATGCCCATTTACCTGCCGATCAGGTGATCGATGTACCATCAGAACTGGAAGGTTCACGCGCCTTTATTGAACTGGCTGACATTGATATTGAGTTAGAGGAAGCAGAAGAAAACGAAGCGATCGAAGCTAATCCTGATCTGGTGGAAGCGGGTAAGGGATCGCTCGTGTTGATCGTAGATGACAATCGTGATATGCGCAGCTACATCGCCAGCATTCTTACCCAGGAAGGCTATCAAATCTGCACTGCCAACAATGGCGCAAATGGCTTTGAGGAGGTACGAAAATATCGCCCCAATTTGATCGTAACTGACCTGATGATGCCAAAAGTGTCTGGTTTAGATATGATTCGGATGATCCGCGAAGCCCCAGAATATGCAGGCACACCGGTGATTTTAGTTACGGCCAAGGCCGATGAAGAAACCAGGATCGAAGGGGTTGAAAAAGGGGCAGATGCCTATCTTTCCAAGCCCTTTAGCAAGCGTGAGCTCCTGGCCGAAGTGCATAATTTATTGGCTTTAAAAGAGAACGAACATAAAGTTGCTCAGCTCAATAAATACCTGACTGAATCGGTTTTGAAGCGATTCTTGCCACCCAGCATGGTCGAAAAGGCAGCCGCTGGCGATCTTTCCCTGGATCTACGCCCAGAACCACGCATGATTACGGTGTTGTTCAGTGATATTGTTGGCTTTACGGAAATTGCCAATACACTACGATCGCGGCGGGTAGCGGAATTGCTCAATCAGTATTTAGGGGAAATGACCAAAGCCATATTTGAGAATGGTGGCACCGTGGATAAATTTATGGGCGATGGGGTGTTGGCCTTGTTTGGTGCGCCGGAAGAGACTACCCCCAACGAGCAGATCCGGCGGGCAATTTCCACCGCCAGACAAATGAAGCGATCGCTCAATGCCCTAAACCAAACCTGGCGTGAGCAGGGCATTATGCCTGTGAAGTTCCGCTGTGGCATTCACCAGGGTACGGCGGTGGTTGGCGTGTTTGGCAGCGTGGAGCGATCTGATTACACGGCGATCGGCCCGACGGTTAATATTGCTTCCCGGATCCAGTCGGCGGCTGAACCTGATTGTATTCTGGTTTCTGCGGTGGTGGCTGATTACTTAGAAGAAGAAGAGATCGTCAAGCGTGGCCCATTGAAGCTAAAGGGAGTAGATGAAACCGTGTTGACGTTCTTTGTAAGGGATTAGCATTAATAGACCATGTCTAACCAACCGATCGACTATTTCCAGGTTTTTGAATCCCTGCCTAGTGCCTGTACCCTTGTAGGGGCAAATGGCCAATTGGTCTGGCTGAATCAAGCTGCCCAATCCCTATGCCAACAGCTAAAATTTAGTGCCGAAGAAGAACAGAGCGATCGTCCTGCTAGCGATCGGCAAGCTGACCTGAACTGGCTGCAACAATGGCTAGAGCCTGAATTAGAAGAATTTAGAGCAAGCGGCGGGAGTAGTAATACGGCTGCCGGAGCAGTGGTGGTGGAGCTGGAAAAGCTGATGATCGTGGATTTGGATCAGCTAAATGAGCTTAATAATCCTAGTTCTGGCGATCTTAATGAGGCTGGTGAGCTTAAATCTACCGCCAATGAAGAGTCTAGCCACTCCAACACCGATGAACCAACGGTGCCAGATCCTGAGTCACCATTTCAGAATAGCCAGGAGCAACAATACCGCCATTTTGTAATTAAAATCAGCCCTGCCAAGCCTGCCAATAATGCTGAGAAATCGATCCAACCAATCGCTGCAATCATTACGATCGAAGAAATCAGCGATCGCCAGCAAAATCTAATAAACCTGCGCAAGCGAGAAGAACACTTTCGCACCATTGCTGAGAATGTTGCCGATCTGATCGCCGTGGTCGATCGCAGTGGTTATCGCATCTATAACAGCCCCTCCTACGGGAAAATCCTGGGCTATTCACCGGAAGAGATCAAGGGCACCTGGTCGTTTGGCCGCATTCATCCGGATGATCGGGAAATGGTGATTAATGCCGCCAAGGATGCCTTTGCCAGTGGTGAAGGGCAAACACTGGAATATCGAGCCCAGCATAAAAATGGCACCTGGCGTACCCTGTCTTCGACCAGCACCGTGATTACCAATGAGCAGGGTGAAGCTGAAAGCCTAGTGGTGGTTGCCCACGATATTACTGAGCGCAAACTCTCTGAATTAGCGCTGCGCGAGAGTGAAGAGCGATTTAGGCTGATTTCGGAAAATGCCGCTGATTTAATTGCGGTGATTGATGCTAAGGGCTATCGAATTTATAATAGCCCCTCCTACCAATCGGTTTTAGGGTATGCCCCCGATGAATTAAAAGGTACCTGGGCCTATTCCCACATTCACCCTGACGATCAGGCCAAGGTTGTAGAAGTAGCCCAAGCTACCCTCAGAACTAAGCAAGGTCAGCAACTGCAATATCGGATGCAGCATAAAAACGGCACCTGGCGAATTCTAGAATCATCGGGGAGTGTGATTCGCAATGACGAGAATGAGGTAACCGGGCTGGTGATTGTGGCCCATGATGTCACCGATCGCAAACAGGCTGAAGCAGCACTCCAGCTCAGTAGTATGCGTCTGAGACGGCAACAGCAAGCCCTGTTGGAGTTAACCAAGCAACGGGTCAGAAACAGCGGCGATCTGAATGTTAATTTAGGCACGATCACCAAAATTGCTGCCCAAACGCTGGAAGTGGAGCGGGTGAGTGTGTGGATGTATGGCGAGCAGGCCAGTAAAGCCTATTGTTTGAACTTATATCAACGCACTAGCGATCGCCATTCACGCCGAATTGAAGTGCATATTGCCGACTACCCTGATTGTTTTAAAACCACACTGGGGCTGGGTAAACTGGAAGCCGAAGCCCAGACAGAGCAAACTAAGGAGTATGTTACCTCAACGATCGTCGATTACTTTTTCCTCACCCCCACCAATGAAAGTGCTGGAGCCTACGTGCCGGGGGCAGGAGCTAGTGCTGTGCTGGATGTACCACTGCGCTTGGGTGGACAAACGGTAGGGGTATTGCTATACGAACATTTTGGGCCAACCAGAGAATGGGCACTGGAGGAGCAAAATTTTGCCCATTCGATCGCCGATGTGGTTTCCCTCAGCATTGAACAATGGGAACGCCAGCGCACAGAACGGGAATTGCGCAAGTCTAAGGCCAGATTTAAAGAGCTGGTGCAGCGCGAAGAATTACTCAATCGTCGCCTTGCCAGCCAAATCCGCGATTCCCTGGATCTCGATCAAACCCTCTCTGCCGCTGTAGTTGAAATTTGTGAACTGCTTCAGGTCGATCTGTGTAATTTCTTCTGGTATAAGCCAGATTCGGAACCACCAGAGTTTGAGCTAGTGCATATTGCCACCAGCCAGGAATTACCTGTGGGTGTGGACTATTTCCCCCTGTCTCAAGTCCCAGCCCTGGTGCAAAAAGTATTAGCACTGGATATGGTGCGTACCGACTCGATCGAGGAAGATGCCGAGCTTGATCCCAATAGCCGCGAATATTTACTGGCGCGGGGCTTCACCGCTCAACTTTTAATTCCGATCAAGACCAATCTGGGTAAGTTGGGCGTGGTGGTGATCGCCCATTGTAATGGGGTGCGTCCCTGGAGTGATGATGAACTGGAGTTGCTGGACACGGCTTCCGATCAATTGGCGATCGCCATTAACCAAGCCGAGCTATATGCCCAAACCCGCCGTGATGCCAGTAAAGCCTATGCCCAGGCGCTACAGCTAGAAACCACACTCCAGGATTTGCAGGAAACCCAATCGCAACTAATCCAAACCGAGAAAATGTCCAGCCTGGGGCAGCTAGTTGCGGGTGTAGCCCATGAAATTAATAATCCGGTGAATTTTATTCATGGCAATCTCAACCATGCCACCCGCTATATCCATAGCCTGTTTGAGATTCTCAAGCTCTATCAACAGCATTACCCCGAACCACCAGAATCAATTAGCGAGATGGTCGAAGACGAAGACCTAGACTTTATCTCCGAAGACCTGCCGAAAATGCTGAACTCGATGAAAATTGGTGCCGATCGGATTCGCCAGATTGTAATGTCGTTGCGGAATTTCTCACGGGTCGATCAGGGCGACAAAAAACCCTTTGATTTACATGAGGGCATTGATAACACTTTGTTGATTCTCCAGAATCGAATTAAACCCTATGGTGATTATCCTGGGGTCGAGGTAGTGAAGCAATATGGCGATCTGTTGCCAGTGGAGTGCCACGCGGGGCAGATAAATCAGGTGTTTATGAATATTCTTAGCAATGCGATCGATGCGCTGGAAGAATATAACCAGGCTCGCCCTCCAGCAGAAGTAAAGGAAAATCCTAGCCAGATTATGATTAGCACTGAATTAATTGGCGATCGGGTGTTGATTAAGATGAGCGACAACGGGCCAGGGATCGATGCGGAGACGATCGCTAAACTATTCGATCCATTTTTTACCACCAAACCAGTCGGGCAGGGCACAGGCTTAGGTCTGTCGATCAGCTATCAAATTATTGTGGAAAAACATCAGGGGCGATTGTGGTGTGAGTCAACGATCGGTTCAGGGGCACAGTTTATGATTGAATTGCCTTTAAATTCTGATTTGGTAAATTAATGCAAATTATTGCAAATTATTGCAGACATGATAAGTAAGCATGGAAATCATTAAAACTAAAATCCCTGATCTATTGATTATTGAACCTGCCGTGTTTGGTGACGATCGCGGCTTTTTCATGGAAAGCTTTAACCAGCAAAAGCTAGCCGATGAAGCAGGCATCACGCTGGAATTTGTGCAGGATAATCATTCTCGCTCCGGCAAAAATGTGTTGCGGGGGTTGCACTATCAAATCCAACAGGCTCAGGGTAAATTGGTGCGCGTGGTGATCGGAGAGGTGCTTGATGTGGCGGTGGATCTACGCAAAAGCTCACCTACCTTTGGCCAGTGGGTGAGCGTGATCTTGAGTGCTGAAAATAAACGTCAATTCTGGGTGCCGCCAGGGTTTGGGCATGGCTTCCTGGTGCGATCGGACTATGCGGATTTCCTCTATAAAACCACCAATTATTATGCCCCTCAGCATGAGCGATCGTTGCTGTGGAATGATCCTGAATTAAACATCGATTGGCAACTGGATGGTGAGCCGATTTTGTCGAACAAGGATAAGGCCGGAAAACGATTAAAAGAAGCAGACTTGTTTGATTGAATTTTGACTACTTAATTTTGGTTCAATATGGTAAAAATTCTGCTGACGGGCACAACTGGCCAGGTGGGTTGGGAATTGCAAAGATCGTTGCTCACGCTGGGGCAGGTGATTACTTGCGATCGGCAAACTCTAGACCTAGCCAATCCTGATAGGATTCGCAATGCGATCAAAGAGATCCAACCAGATTTGATTATCAATCCCGCTGCCTATACTGCCGTGGACAAAGCCGAATCAGAACCAGAATTGGCGATGCAGATCAATGGCATTGCGCCGGGGATTATGGCGGCGGAAGCTAAAAAACTGGGTGCAACGATGATTCACTATTCCACGGATTATGTGTTTGATGGCAGTAAGGATGGCGCATATGTCGAAACCGATCCCACCAATCCCCTCGGAGTCTATGGCAAAACCAAGCTCGCCGGAGAAGCAGCGATCGCCCAGAGTGGGGCAGCCCATCTAATTCTGCGTACCTGCTGGGTCTATGGCCGGATTGGTAAGAATTTTATGATCACGATGTTGCGATTGTTCCGCCAAAAAGAAGAATTGCGCGTTGTCGCCGATCAACTCGGCACACCCACCTGGTCGCGGTTGATCGCCCAGACCACTGCCCACATTATTACCCAGGCGATTAGTAGCTCTGCTTCCGGTTCACCAACACCAAGTCTAACTAATTGGTTTACCGATCGCGGTGGGGTATATCATCTCACTGCGGCTGGCAGTACCAGTTGGCATGGGTTTGCGAAGGCGATCATGGTGGGCGATCGGCAGGCAGAACAGCAGATCATTAAAGCAATCCAGCCAATTTCCACCAGTGAATATCCTACGCCAGCAAAACGCCCTGCCAATTCCCAACTCGATCCCACCAAGCTATGCGATACGTTTAATATAAATTTGCCCACCTGGGAAGAATGCTTGGCAATGGTATTGGCGGAAGTGTAATTATTCACGAATATTATAGAAAGCGGCAAAATCTCCAGCCCTATAGCCAGTTACCCACCATCACAAACGGAGCCCAGAAGAATGGATGGTTATATTCAGGATCATTAATTAGCGCGATCTGAGCCTTTTGCAATGCCTTCGCCCTGGAAATATTCCGATCGCCTAAATTATCATAGAGCCTTGCCATGAACTGGGCGGTGGCCGCATCATCGATCGACCACAACGAAGCCAGCGTACTCCTTGCCCCAGCTCGTACCGCCATTCCGGCCAGTCCCAACGCCGCCCGCCGATCGCCCACCGCTGTTTCACAGGCACTCAAAATTAATAGCTCGATCGCCTTGTCTTCCGATTGCGATCGGCTCCCCAAAAGTTGCTTAAGGTCTTCAATATTCAAGCGACTATCCCAGGTCAGTAAGAAGGTATCTTCAGCTTTGGAGCTAAACTCACCGTGGGTGGCCAGATGAATGATCGGGAAGTCAGCATTTTGGAGCGAAGCAGTCAGCCGATCGTTGGTGAATTCCTGATTGAGCAAAATCTGGCTAGGCACCTGACTGTTTATTTCCGTTAGCTCCAATTCCACATTGGGCAGCGAACTAAACCCCTGCCTAGCTTCAGTCAGCCCAGCGGTGAGAGCAACGATCTCCTGGCGATCGAGCTGTTGTGATTCAATTAGCTCCAATCCTGGTGCCATCGCAATGCTATAGTCCTGGCCAAGGTAGCGATCGCCATCGTGTAACACGGCCATCGGCACATTTCGCAGCGCATCATCCAGCACAAAGATTAAATTGCTTGCCTTGCTATTGGCAATTTCCGTGGCGGCAGGGCGAATTAACCAATCGTATAGTTGCTGTGCCTGAGCCAAATAGTCTACCGCAGTGCGATCGAGTAAATTAATCCGCAGGTCTACCACCATAGTATTTACACGGCTGCTGGTAACGGTTGTGGCATAGTGACGTAAAGGCTGATCGGGCAATCGCAAAATCACTTCCAGGCGATCGTCTAGCACTACTGGATAAATCAAGGCGGCATTGGGATCTAGCGCTGCGATCGTAACCGGTTTAGCCTCCACACAATCGGCGCGGAAAAAGTCCACCAGTTCAGCTTGCCGCAACGATTCAATCACTGCTTGAGCCTTGAGTAGGTTTTTCTGTTTGGTTACCCCATTGCCAAACTGATCGCTCAGCAACAGACTCACCAACTGGCGATAGACTGGCTCAACACTATCCCGAAAAGAAAACTGCACGCCCTGACTGGTTGCCACCAGATCACTGCGCAAATACTCAAGACTATTCACCGCTTCGCTGTAGGCCGCAACCGCCGCTTCTGGATCTCCCTGGCTGCTCAAAATTCGGCCTAATTGCCACTGCCAACGATAGGCAATATCGGGGGCATCGATCGATTGGGCGATCGCCAAAGCCTCTTCGCTCAGTTGCTTAGCTGCTGCTAGCTGACCAGTTTGTTCATACACATGGGCCAGATTTCCCAAGCCATAGGCAAGACTGCGCTGATCTTTTAGTTCCTTGGCCTGGGCGATCGCTTTTGCTAGAATATCCGACGCGGCGAGATAGTAGCGATTGTTTTGATTTTCGTCGGCAATTTTAACCAGGTTGCCAGCATAGTTAATCCTGGCATAGATATGGTCACGGCTGGGAGGCAGATTGGCGATCGGCGATTCTAATTCATTGGCAAGGGCGATTGCGCTCTCAAGTCTCTCGGTTGCAGTAAGTAAGTGCAAACGATTGAGATCGGCATTAATTTGATCGCTTGCCAATATTGCAGCATTTGCGGCTGCTTCGTAATAGCCCAATGCGGCATTAATATCACTGGTGCTTCTTACGACTGCTTGCTGAGCCCTGACCCAAAATAAATTACCCAAACTCAAAAAGGTACTACTCACCTCTAGATCCGTATCTACTGCATCAGTTGCATCAGTGGCCTGGGCGATCGCCAAACTCTGATTCAAGGCGGTTTCTGCCTGCTCAAACTCCCCAGTTGCAACGAGAGCATCTCCCAGATTGCGCCAGCCAGCCGCCGCGATCGCCGAGCTAGGAACATCCTGGAGTTGCACCTTAACCTGTTCTAGTTCGTTGAGGGCACGCCGGAAAAATCCCAATGCCTTCAGGGCTTGAGCCTGGTTCAAGCGACCGCGAATTTCCCCGATCGGATTACCCACTTGCTGATAGATGGCGGTGGCGATCTGCCAGGTGGTTAGTGCCGATCGGGTTTGTCCCCGCGCAAATTGCAAGCTGGCTTTAGTATTTAATGCTTGTGCCAGGGTTGGTGTAGGTTGTAGCGAGGCAATAAATGATCCTAATTGCTGGGTTTGATTTGCTGGGGCTGGGATTGCATTTTCGTCATAATTTAATAGCGCCAAACTACTAGCGATCGCTGCTTCTGCCTGTGTCCATTGCCCCTGTTTTTGATAGGCCAGGGCGAGATTACTTTGCACCATTGCCTGCGCAACCAATTCATTTTGCCGATCGGCTAGATGCAATGCCTGCTGCCATTTAATAATCGCTTCAGCGTATCTACCATTGCGATAGAGCGATCGTCCCGCCTCTATTCTTGAATCTAATGAATTTAAAGCATCTAATGAGTCCGGTGCAGCATTACTGGCCTGAGCTAGTTGATTTAACTGAGCCAGAACCTGATTTTGGGTTGGCTTGGTTGGATTAGTTGGAAACACTGCATAGCTTGAAGTTGCATCAAGCAGGCTTAGATCGATCGCTTTTGCAAGACTGCTATCTTTACTATTTTTACGATCGCTATGAGGCTCTCTACCTTGCTGATTGGTTAATTCAGCAGCATTAATATTAGTTTCTATAGAATGAATTTGGGTGATCGCTGCGCCTGGCCTGGCAATCCAGATAGAACCCAAAGCGGTAGTAATTGCCAATGCCGCAAATGCTAGCAATCGCCGCGATCGCTGCCTGCCACCTCTAATCAGCCGATGTCCCCCTTGGGCTACCGATCGAATTAACCAGCTAATCCAGTTAGCGATTGTGGTGATCAAGTTGGGCAGGTTGGGCATAAAGCAGTCGTTAAATCACTTGCTTAAGTTATTGGGTAGTGGCAAAGAGCAAAGCCTAATTTGAGCGATCGCTCCAAACACATAAACGAACATAAACCCTAAGGAGAAATGAGACTAATTTCACCTCTGAGTCGATCGCTACCATTGCTAGACTATCAGCTACTTACCTCAGCCATGCCAACTATGAAGAAATATCACCACTCCGAATCGACATAGTTGGCGCATATTTCTTGCCCACACACCAAATTTGCCACTTCATAATCTGAGGAAATTGTTTAGCCAACTCAGAGACGCGATCGTAGCGACAAAGCAATCGATTGGCGACCACGACATTGGGGCAATCTATCCTCAGCACTCCATTATGTAGGTTAAAGGTACACCTTGACAGTAGATCTAATACGGTCATTTTAATTTATTTCTGTATCCCCAATATTCCAGTCGGCAGAACCGCGATCGATATTTTCCCAGGTGAATAATAATTTTTGCGTTGGCGATCAAGGCGATCAATCAGACAATTTAAATTGCACTAATTCTCTAGCTTTGCAGGTTGTGATTTTCTGAAAGTTTATAGGCAAACCAGGTACTGATTAGTCAATCAGCAAATATTTGCAAATATTTGAGGGTTAGGCAATCTAGATCATGTCTCTAGGATCGACTATTCCAGCCTAATTTACGCCCAAACGCAAATTTTATTAATTTATTAAGTTGTACTAGTGATTTAGTTGGTAGCTGCTTAAATTCCAAGCCACGTAAGTTTAAATTAAAGTTCAAATTACGATCGCTCAAATTTAATCGCTCAAATTTAACTTAATCCGCAATTGGTTGAATCACAATCCAGTTAATTACCTAATTTTGTTGATTTTTAGAACATTTGCAAAATCAACAATAACCTTGCGTCTCCTTGCCCTATTTTTTGCAACGTTCTAAGCAATATTAGCAACAGCTTTGCCTAGACTTTGTAATGAACATTGCAATATTGACATACTGCATCATGAACTGCATTTGTGCAATAGGCTTTAAGGATTTGTTGCGATTTACAAAACTAATGTTCGATCGCTTATGCGATCGCCACAAATTTCAGCATCCAGAGCGAGCGATATCAATGCTGGATCTTATCTTTTTTTTAATCTTATTTACCGATTAATCAAAGCAATTTGCTATCATACAAACTAACTCTTTGATTCTGAGTTGGGCTAAATATTGCCATGCCATACCACCTATCGGCTTCCAAGCTCCAAACCTATAGCCGTTGTCCTCGGTCATACCACTATCGCTACGAGATGGGGTTACCTAGTGCCTCTTTCTTTGGTGCCGCTGGACTAGGCACAGCCTTACACAAGACCCTGCAACAGATCTATGGTGATTGGCATTATCAAGCCCCAATTCCTGAGTATGAGTGGCTAGAATCCTGCTGGCTCAAAAACTCAGTGGCATTATCAATGAACCAGGTGCAAGAAGGACGCGAGATTTTGCAAACCTATTACCAGCAATATATGGTGGCGGTGGGCGAAATTAATAGACCGCTGGCGCTGGAAAGCAAAATTCAGGGCACTTTCTTGGCGGAAAATGTGGAGTTTAATTTGACTGGAAGGTGCGATCGCCTCGATTGGCTCGATGATGGCCTGGAATTAATAGACTATAAATCTGCCAAAACAGTTAATTTGCCCGATCCCACCACGGTAGACTTGCAAATCGGCCTCTATTATCTGGCTCTGGCGCAGCGCTATCATAAAAGCCTGAAGCAACTTAGCTTGATCTTTCTGCGCACCGGCGAGAAGGTCATCTTTCCCGCCACGGCAGAACATATGCAAAAGGTACGCGAAGCGATCGGTGAAATTGCTTTGCAGCTACGGAGCGATCGGCAATGGCAGCCCTGCACCGGTGATCATTGTAAGCGGTGTAGTTATGCTCGCTATTGCAACGCGGTGAAGGATGACCCGGAACCTGTGCCGGAAGCGGAGATTAAACCAAAGCGTCAATTGCAGTTAACCCTGGCTTTATAGAATTCGGTAGAGTTCTGTAGATTTAGTTAATCCATCCCACTAAGGTACAACGTCCATATCCCTATCCCTTCCATATCCGTTCTACCAGGAGTCGCCAAACTTAAAGCATGACTAAGGTTAGTATTTACTTCATTCGACATGGCATTGCTGCCGATCGCGCTGGCTATGATCGTGATGGCGATCGCCCCCTCACGGAAGAAGGTCATAAAAAGACTAAAAAGATTGCTCGCAAACTTAATCATCTGGGGTTAAAATTTGATCTAGTACAACATAGTCCACTGGTCAGGGCTAAACAAACAGCAGCGATCTTTGCCGAACAAGGCTATCCGATCGCGCAAAGTGAGTACCTGGCTCCCGAGGGGGATTTTCAAAAGTGGCTGGACTGGTTTCGTAACTGGCAAGAATCTGGCATAAGTCCTGGGATTAATGGGGGTGGACGTAGCGATCTATCGCTGGGATTAATTGGTCATGAACCTGATCTAAGTGCTTGGGCGGAAGTTTTACTGTGGGGGGAGGTGCGCAGTGTACTGGTGCTCAAGAAAGCAGGCATCATTGGTTTGGCTGTGCCGGAACCAGAAACGCCGATCGCCAATAGCTTGTTGTTTATGCTGATCCCACCCAAAATATTGCTCTAGTTGGATTTACCTACTATGTTGCTTTAACTTTACCTAACCGTAACAATCTCGCTGCCTCTATTATTTTCTACGCTGATTTGGGCGATTTTTAGCGTTATTGGCCTGTTGCGTATATTGGCCATGCACACTAACACAATAGGGAACGATGTAAGTTAGCATCACCGAAACCCACCGCCCAGAGTTCATTTTGCGATTGACCAGGGCAGAACCATGATTGATTACAAATAACAACGAGCCCACCACCAGGGCTACCCGCAACCCAGCGGGTACAAACTCAGGATCAACTAAACTGGCTAAATATGCTTTTATGGCTTTCATCTTTAACCAGCTTAAAATAGTTTGGGTTGAAATTATCAGGCCAACTTAAGTAGGCATTGGGCGATTATTTACGATCGCTAATCATCAAAGCATTCTGGCCGCGATCGCTTTTGTTTGCCATTCAGCAGTACAAATCAAAAGCAAGGCGTAAGATGCCATCCTTATGTGTGACGACTATAGCGAAAATTTTAACTAAGCTAGATCAAAAATTAGTTATCCTTTTAGTCATGCCGTAGCTGAGCAAAATAAATGAATCAATGCAATGGTCAGGGCAATATCAAAGCGGCTTATTTGCACGGAAAAATTGATACTTCTAATTCTAAGCAGCTACGTCAAGAAGTAATCGATTGTGTAGAAGCGGATACCACAACTTTGGTGCTGGATCTGCACGAAGTCACTTTTATTGATAGTAGTGGTTTGGGGAGCCTGGTTTTTTTACTAAAGTGGATGCGATCGCGGGGCGGACGTGTGGTTATCTATCGCCCCAATTCCCAGGTCAGGATGCTGTTGGATATTGCTAATATGACCCAGATCCTGCCAGTGTGCAGTAATGTCGAGGAATTGGCTGCCGCTGATATCCAGCTTTAGTCAAGGTTGAATCCATATATATATTGAGTCAGGTTGGACTAAGCCTTAAACACTTACGATCGCTGATCGTGGAATTAAAGTTATGCGAGATTTGTTTTTTTCGCTCAGCTTTAAGATTTATTACTAATTCTTTCTACCCATAAATATTTACAAAGGCAGAGTTAACATCAGATGGCAATTGAGGTACTATAGGCTCATAGGATAAAATGTAGCAAATTTTACTAAACGCGCTTTATTTTGTAGAGCTTCTTGATAAAGCAAGTTGTAGCGGCTACTAAACTATCATTTTGATAGCTAGCTATTTAATCCAGTTTAATTCAGTAATCTTTTAACAACAAGCTTAAAGCTACGGGGAAAAAGGGATGGGATCCACAAATTGTTTAAACGGGCCACAATCGCAACGGCGATCGGCAACACATCAACAGAGAATGTTGGCTTGTGCGGCCGCTTCTGCCTATGGCCAAATCCAAAATACTAGGCATAATATTGGTCGGTTTGATTCTGGACTGAATAATTTAATCGAAAGTCGGTTTGTTGATTTGGGTTCCTTTGGTGCCTTCGATCGCTATAGTTGCAGGTATCCACGGGAAGCAAACCAATCAAATTTAATTAGCCGCAGTGCTGAAAATAGGGAAAGAGATCGCCGCCAGAATTTGAGCCAGAAATTAGCCAAGCAAGAGCAAAAGCTACTTTCATTAACCGAAGCAACGATCGAGCCCGATAGTGGTTGGCGCGATCGGTTTATGCCAAGAGAATTTTAGGTTTTTGGGTTGATCAACTTTTTCCTTAACTTATATAAAACTTATATAAAACTATTCCCCCTTAGAGATCGTTTTTCATCGAGTAAGCTGAGGGGGATATTAATAGCGGGTTCTGGCGATCGACAATTTCTTTGTACGATCAAGCCTGATTCAACACTGCCACTAAAAAATCGGAAGTTGGATATTTGCGGGACGATTTAACGATCAAGCGATCGGCCAAACTGTGATCAGACATAGGTTTAATATCTTGGTTAGCGGCATTTTTATCCTGGCTTAGGCAATGCCAAAAATCACTGTAGACATTGCTATTAATTTGTTGCGATCGTGGGCGATCTATGGGATTTGATCTAGCGCCAATTTAGGGTTGCCAAGATCTGCCGAACTCAGGTTGCGCAAGCAATCATAATTAAACTGTCCAAGAAAATGTAACAAATTATTAACCAGATGGACTTAGCACCTGGCAAAATCTAGACGGCTTGCCATGTGGTCAACATTTCATCAAGATCGCTACAAAAGAGATTGGGCAAAGGTTTTAGCTGGGAAAGAGTAAAAACGCTGCCTCGGTGCGATCGAAATCACGCCTAAGTTGGGATACTAATCACATCTGCTTACGTCATTTAGCGAGATTCTAATAAACATATTCAGATATTCAGTAGTTCAAGTTTGAACCTAATCAAGGAATTACTTGAATGCAGCTTAAATGTAATCAAATCTTGTTTTTTAAAATCTTTCTCAAGTTAAGTAAGCAGCGAGGAATTTAATCATGGCCGCCAAAAGTGCAATTAGAAATCTAGTCAACCAAGCTCTTTTCGTTCGCCAACTAACGCCAACGATCGAAGATCGGATCAATTTAGAACTAACGGTGCAGGGTCATATCTCGGATGATGACTTTGATGCTTTAACAAATTTGATGCAGGCCATGGATGCTGGCAAAATTCGCCTGGTGGCGCGGGTATAGTTGGCAACTTAATTGTTATTGTTAGCAAAGTTGGTGAATTAGGCATGCCGATCGCACGATGGCTGATTGTCAGCGAGTGTGATTGATCAAGGATCAAGGAATCAATTCCTGCTTGGGCACAAATACTTTTTGCTAACTTATTTGCTAGCTTAATCAATCCAGAATATTAATCCAGCATTAACCACATCAGCCAATGCGATCGTTGCCTTGGCGGCCTGATTACCCCTTTTGCTTAGATTTCTAAGTGGGAGGGGTTCATTGTGAGCACCAGGTCAGGTAAATGGCTATTCTAATGCAACTTGGGCAGCTCTTTTGGGCCAGAATATCGATCGCTTTGACACCAGATCTTGTTGCCTGATGCGATTAAATCAACTTTACGCAAGATCCTGTTCAAAAAAGTACCAAGCTGAGATATGCAATATTTGGTAGTTATGCAGTAGTAAGGATAATTGGCAATCGATTGAAAATTTGGAGCTTAGCTTATTTGGGGTATGTATATTCAACTATCTCCTAGATCCTTACTTGTTCAGCACTACCCAATATTTCTAGGCTTGCAAACTCTTTTAATCAGAATTAAACCACTATTAAAATATTTTTGCCACCTAAATAAACCTTTTCTGGTGTATATGAGTTATATTATATTTATGTTTAATTGATCTGTAATTTTGTTTTAGTAAATGAGTGGGAAATGATGCAAGGGTTAAAAGAGATGGCCAAAGGGATGACGATCGCTCTGACCATAACCATTGCTCTGCTTGCTGGTGCTAGTATTGCCGCAATCTTGCCCCGCCATAACCATGCCGATCGCAATTCTCGTGCCAAGGCTGAGGCTACTTTAGAACCGATCGCCAGCCTACCTCAACATCCGGCGATCTTTGCCTATTTCAATGCCAGCGCTGCCAGTAGCTACCGTGATCCCTACCGCCAAATTGAGCGCTACGGCGATAATCTAGAGCAGGTGCTAATTGAGGCGATTAATAACGCCAACACCTCAATTGATATTGCCGTGCAAGAACTATCTTTGCCCCTGGTGGCGCAAGCTTTGGTACAAAAGCAAACACAAGGCGTGCAAGTGCGATTGATTCTGGAAAATAAATACAACCGCAGTTGGGCAAGTTACTCCCGCGCTGAACTAGAGGATCTGGATTATTTCCAAAGACGCAAATACCTTGACTATGCTGCTTTTGTTGACCAAAATCACGATCGCCACCTCTCCCAATCTGAGCTAGATCAGCGTGATGCGCTGCAAATTCTGGCCAATGGGCAGATCAACTGGATTGACGATACGGCTGATGGATCGGCTGGATCGGGGTTAATGCACCATAAGTTTGTGGTGGTTGATAATCAGACCGTAATTCTGGGGTCGGCAAATTTTAGCCTGAGTGGCACCCACGGTGATTTCACAAGTCCAGACAGTGTGGGTAATGCCAATGGCTTGATCCAAATCGAGAATGAGACGATCGCGCAACTATTTACCCAGGAATTTAACTATATGTGGGGAGATGGGCCTGGTGGTAAGCTAGACAGCCGCTTTGGGATTCACAAACCAGTACGATCGTCTGTGAATGTGATGGTGGGGGATGCCGAGGTAGTGGTCAAGTTTTCTCCCAATCGCCGCGCCACTGATTGGCTTGATACCAGCAATGGCTTAATCTACAGGGCGATCGCCCGCGCCCAAAGCTCGGTTAATATTGCCATGTATGTATTCACTGAGCCTAAAATTGGCAACTTGCTAGAAGAATTAGACCAACAGGCGATCGAAATTGGCGTTTTGGTTGATTCCAGCTTTGCTTACCGTGAATATGCCGCCACCCTGGATATGTGGGGTTTTGCTTCCACCCAGGATTGTAAGCATGGTAATCAACGACCCTGGGCAAATCCAAGTAATCGAGTGGGGGTACCAAATTTGGCAACGGGCGATCGCCTCCATCATAAGTTTGCGGTAATCGATCGCCAAATTACGATCATTGGCTCCCACAACTGGTCAAATGCGGCTAACTACAACAACGACGAGACTTTAGTATTAATCAAGCATCCCACCGTTGCCGCGCACTTTCAGCGGGAATTCGATCGCTTAATTAGGGACGCTAAATTTGGCCCAACCGCTAAGCTAAAACGGAAAAGCCAACGTAGTTGCCCGACTTAAGAGTAGGCACTATCATAAAAAGTGAATTTAGATTACTAGGCACAACATCGGATTCAGTTAGCGTTTAAACTCTAAGCAGGGGATAAATTGTGTATCGATCGTATTAAGCGCATCGCTAATTTTGCAGATGTAATTGCATCCTGTCGCTACATCAACATTTATGCATCTAAGTACAATCTTAAATGGATTAGATAGAGTAGACTTTAGCTAAGATCACGGCTTTTAATATGTGATCTCGATAGAGTCGTAGAGCGATCGAAACAATAAATTTTTGTCGCCTATTTCATATTCAGCCCAAAACTAGTCTTAATAAGCCTCAAAACTCGATAAATTCTTTTGTATGTGTATATGAGTATTGACAAACCCACAACGGGAATTTTTGGTGATCTTACCAATAATGCTGACCAAAGGTTCAGGGGACAGATCCTTGATGTTTTAGAAGCAATAAATGCCACAGAAGAGTTTATCGACGGGATGGATTTAACTAGCTTCAGTAATGACCAAAAAACAATCTATGCGGTGGAGCGATCGATCGGCATTATTGGCGCAGTATCAAAGCGATTACCAATCACATTTATTAACCAGCATCCGGAAATTAGCTGGCGGAATCTAATTGGTGTGGGGGAACGCCTGATTTATGGCTATTTTGAGATCGACATCGGTAAGTTATGGCACATCACTCAGTCAGACATTCCCAAGCTCAAAACTTTATTGAATAAACTGCTGGCCGATCCTCAGTAAAAAAGCAGATGATGATGGATGATACATTTCAGTGATACTCAGCTTTAGCAGCAGTGCAGCAGTATTGTTATATATAAGCCTGTGTAAACCTGACCGTGCAAGAGCGTGAAGCATCTAAACTCAGTTCGATAAAAACAATTGCAATAGGGTCTTCAGGCGATCGCCAGCAATGCGAAGTTAGAGACTACCAAGATTCGGTCGCACTCAGGTTGATATAACAGAATTCCACTGCAAGCTTAAGCAAAACCGCCAAGCCCTGAATTCACAATTGCGATCGAGCACGCATAATTTAATGAATTACCTGCACCACAGTTGCCGGTGACACCTGGCTAAATAATTCGGCAATATCCTCGTTATACATGCGGATACAACCATGCGAAACTGCCTGACCAACAGAATTGCGGTTGGGCGTACCATGAAACCCAGACCAGTCTTTGCCATTAGTCCAGAATCCAATCCAATATTTACCCAATGGGTTATCGGGATCGCCACCGGGGATCACATCACCCGTAAATGGATTTTTCCAGGCTGGCCGCTCATACATTTGCCTGACCTGATAAGTACCGGTGGGCGTTTCCCAGCCAATCCGACCCACGCCAACTGGATAGCTTTTGACTTTACGATCGCCCTGAAATGAGCTGACCTGGCGCTGCGATAAATTAACTTCCAGCTTAGTAATTACTTGCCCATCCTTGAGATCAAACAAAGGCGCACGGGGATCGATTACATAGGCAGAATCCAACGGCGGCAATCCCCCCTGATAGGCCAGCGATTGATAGATGATCGCCACTAGCTCCGCCCGCGTAATATTCTGGTCGGGGTTCAGGTTCCTGACCCTGGGATAATTAACCACAACGCCGCGATCGGTCAACGCCGCAATCGGATCGATCGCGTAATCTGGTACATCAAAGGCATCCACATACATCGAAGCCAAAAAAGTTTGATTAGAACGCTCAGGATCGATTACCAGATCCATGCCATTAGCGATCGCCACCAGGGCTTGAGCCTTAGTCACAGTTTGATTGGGGCGAAAAGTGCGATCGGCAAACCCAGAAATAAAGCCACCTTCAAATGCTTTTTGGATCGCGGCAGCCGCCCAGTGATCGGCAGGAATATCATCAAAGCCCACCCAGTTACGATATTGGGGCTGATAAATAAATGCCTGCTGCAACAAAACCGCCAGCTCAGCACGGGTTACGGTGGCATTGGGTCGAAAATTTTTACCAGCAATATTAATCAGGCGACGACTAACCAAGCCCTGTACAAACGGTTCTGCCCAATGATTTTTGAGATCTTGAATTTGGTGCTGATTAGTTGTTTCTATGGCCAGGCGTGGGTTTGTGTCGATCGTATTAGGCTCAGCCAACCCAGGGGCAGGTGTCGATTGAGTAATCGATTTTGCTGGTACATCTGGCGCACTTATCGCACCAAAACTTATGGTTAGCAATAGGGACAATAGACCAGTTGAAAAATAGCGATAGGGCCGCGATCGCCACATCCTGATTAAGGCGCTTTTTGAAAATGCTTTGGCAAGAAATTTAATCATCGCCCTTTTAAATAACTTAACTAAATACCTGGTGACAGACCATATTCAATTGAGTAATGCCCGACCAATTCTGACCCATTTAAATTAGGAGAGATTATAAACCTTGAGATCATAAGCATCAAGATTCACTTGCCTATCCTATCCAATCAGACCATGATTAACCATGAAAATTACGATCGTTGATCATGACTAAGGTCAGTCAATACAAACTAAAGCCAATGCATTGGCTCAGCAGCACCTTAGTACCACACCGGAGCATTACTTAGCAATCGTCATATGTCTGGATTAGTGCTTTGTCAGAATATTTAATTAGAATAGTTAATATTTAATCAGAATAGTTAATTTGTCAGATCAAAATAGTTAAATGGTTTAGGCATATAGATGTCTTGCTGGTAATAAAATGCTTTCCCAACTCGCAGCAACATGCTGATCACATCTCAGGCCACATCACAGCTTAATCATTTTAATCATTAGTTTGATGATGGTCACTTTGTTAGTGTGATCAAGAATGCCCCAATGATTGTAAATCCAGGCTAATTTATACCTACTTTATACCTAGCTAATTTATACCTACAAGCCAATTGCCCCAATGCATAAACAATTACATTGTGGTATTGTGACATCTTTAAACTAACAAAAATAAATTCTTAATTAGATCAACTATTTATGAATTCCTAAAAGGGTGGTAGGGCTTGCAATCAAAAAATCATTTTGGCGTAAAGCAAAGCCCTTGAAAAGTTTGATTGTTTTAACGATCGCTACCAAAAATATGTTAGCAAAGTTAGGATGCTAAACTACCCAAATCAATTTAGAGCAAGGCATGAGCAGCCTTTCTAGCATTAGCGATCGCCTGATCTTGCTGGTCGATCCAGTCTTGGTTTAGGGGTTATTGAGAATTGCTGATAAAATTAGATTGGGTAAGTATTTTGAATTTATGGGCAACCTGTATTTATTCATCTAAATTAGGTTACTTTCCTAAATTTTGAAATCCTGATCAAATGCATACATTTGCACTAGTAAAGATTGCTGGTTTAGACAAAATTACGCCTTTTAATCTATGTCAGGATCTATTCAAGTCGTTTACCGCTTTTACGAATTTCTGTAACAACTATTGAGGGGTTGAATCATGTCATCAAACTTTGGTTCGCCAATTGGGGATGAAGGTTCCAAGGACTCTGGCACTGGCCAGCAAAATGAAGCTGGTAAAAACGATATTGACTGGCTGATCCTATCCGATGTAAACGATCGCGGAGATGGAGTGTCAAGCGAGCAAAACCCAGAGTTACAGGAAAATGGTGGCTCAGAAAGCCTGGATTGGCTAGACTCATTCGAGACCGAGGAGTCGGAGGCAAATCGCAAGGGTAGTAATGGTGCTAGTGGCTCCAATGGAAATGATGAGATAGATTGGCTGATTGTCGATCGCACCAGGATTACTGGCATCGGCACGGGCGATCGTAAGCCTAATCAACCTGCCAGTGATGCTGATAATGCTAACTTTGACGAAAATGAAAACATCGAAGCCATTGAAGACATTGAAGATCTAGATGCGGATTTAGACTTTGGTGAAGATCTGGGGTTAGATCTTGGTGACATTGATGAGGCAATCCTTGACAATGAAGATCTTGGACTGCTGGATGCAGAGATATTTAATGCCGGAGATGCTGCTTCTACATTTTTTGAGGATGGTAACCTTGATTTACCAGACCCCAATGCTGGCGATCTTGGCCTTGATCTAGATGGCGGTGAAGACGCTGAGTCGGCAGAACTAGAATTAAGCCTAGAGACTTTAGAGCAATTAGATCAAGAGGTTGAGGAGATGCCGGATCTCCAGGCGGCCTCAACTTTTATTCTGGATGACCTGAATGACCTGAATAGCCTAAATGAACCAGAGCAATCGGAAGAATCGGCTGCGATCGAAGACATAAGTCCTGAAGCGGATCTAGGTGATGATCTAGATGATAATAGTGATATTGAAACAGAACCCTATCACTCAGACGATCCTTCATCTACTGGCTCAGAATATGAATTGCAAACCCTTGAGCAGGATTATGATCAAGAGAATTATGATGAATCCGTCGCTGCTGACTTCCAACTAGATCTAGAAGAAACTGAGCAAGCAGCTGGGCAAATAGATGATTTCGACGAGGCGATCGAAGAAGAGTTAGAAGCAGATTTTGAACAACCAGCCTCTTCGCTGGAGGAAGTCGGCGATGTTACTGGTTTTGAACAAGTAGACCTGGATGATCATGAGCCTGTTGATCAGGATGCGGAAGTAGAGGAAGACTGGGATGCAAACTTCGAGGCGGAAACATCGGAGCAAGTTGAATTTGTCGAAGGGTTCGATGATGACTTTGAGGCCACAGCCCAAGCAGAAATAGCAACCCCAGAAGAAAATCCAGAAGAAGATTGGGATGCAAACTTCGAGGCGGAAACATCGGAGCAGGTTGAATTTGTTGAAGGATTCGATGATGACTTTGAGGCCACAGCCCAAGCAGAAATAGAAGATCCAGAAGAGGATCCAGAGGAAGATTGGGATGCTGAGGTTGAAACCGATGATCTAGAAATTGTTGAAGAAGATTTAGAATCTGATTTTGACGAACAATCGGAGCAGGCTTTTGCTAGCTTTGAAGCGGCCGCTGAGGCAGATGAATGGGTTGATGCGGAGGATTTTGGTGATGTCGCTGAACAGAGTGATCAAAGCGCTCAAAGCGATCAATATGATGCAGATGATGCTTTGGTGGAAACTGACGATCGTCAAGCAGATCAGGACTATTCGGGCGCAGCGATCGAAGATGCAGCCTTTGAAGAAGAAGAAGATCGATCCCAGCCAGATGAAACAGATGAATGGGTAGATGGCGAAGAATTTGCAATGGAGGATAGCGAGGCGATCGCTACCGCTGATGGCTCAGAAATACCTGAAATATCCGAATCTGATTGGCAAGATCTCCAGGCGGAAGCAGAGTCTGAGACTTTTGATTCAATTGAGGAAGAATTCGAGCTAGAAGAATCTGATGTTGAATTCGCCGCAGAAAACTGGGATGAGGCGATCGAAGCGGAAGTCGATCCCGAACCTAACCCAGGTGATTATGATGAATGGGTGGATGACCAATCAGAGGATGAATTGGTTGATTTAGGCCAGCCTGGCGAGGAATTTGCGATCGCTGCAGAAGACTTCTCCGCAGGGGATCAATTTGAACAGGCAGCGGACTTGAGTGAGCAAGACTGGGAAGAAGTCGAATCGGATATCGATGAACTTGAGCCTAGTATTGATGCCAGTATTGAGCCAGACCTGGCTGCAAGCGATCAGTCTGCTGATTTTGATAATGAATATAGTGATGGTGATGAATATATTGAATATGCAGATGATGCCGAAGAGGCACAATCAGCCCCTGAACTCTCAAACTTAACCGATGCAGATGATTTGAATGAGCAAGAACTAGCTGCACCTCCAGCAGCGATCGATGCCGAGGCGGATATGACCGGCCGCACTGATCCAAATGTGATCGAAGGAGAATATGGCCGCGCGTTTATTCCTGCACCGGCGGTTTCGCAAGATGCTGAGTTCTATAATGACAACGCAGAAATTGATGTTGCCGACTCGATCATCCAAGACTTTGCACTCGACTTTGATGAAGATTTTGCCTCTACTAATATTCCCGATAATCCCGATAATAATGAGGAATGGCCTTTAATTGGTGCTCCTGCGGAGGCTGACTTTAGCCAAGAATATAGTCATAGCTTTGATGAAGATTTTGACGAAGATTTTGATGAAGATGCCAATGAAACGATCGGTCGTGTGTTTGAATCATCAGCCGAGGCCGAACCATCAGTGCCTGCAGATATGGCAGCCGCCTACGAAACAACTAAAATTGACTATCACCAAGACAGTAATATTGATCGGTTAGATGGTGCAGATGAAGATATTGAACAATATATTGATATTGATGAAAGTGGATTTGATGGTGAATTAAATGATCAATTTGGCGAAGAATTTGAAGAAGAACTCGGAGAAGAACTAGGTGCAGACCTGGAAGCCCAGTTGGAAGCGGAGATCGCTGAGCTGGATTATGCCCCAGCCGATCAACTGGCAGAAAATATTGATGCCCCAGAGCCAGAATTAGCCCCCCCCTCTGCACCAGCGATCCCCACCCCTGGATTAGATTTATCAGATGATCTCAGCACCCAAGGATTGGTTGATCATATTATGTCGGTTGACGATGATATGGACATTCCCAATCCCTATGCCAGCGATGAAGCTGATCAGATCGCAGCAGCTTTTGATAGCGATGGCGAGGAACAGTGGCCTGAAATTAGCGATCATGAGGATGAGCATACTGGCATCTCGATTCCTAATCTAAATGACGATCAAGATAGTGAAGCTAATCTTTTAGAAGACCTCGACGATAGCGATTCGGTGGATAATACACCCGCAACTCTCTATGAGAGGAACTTTAACCTAGATGAAATCCGCGCTCGATTTAAAGAAGAAGAAGAGGAATCTAGCAACGACCCATCCACGCCCTCAACCGCAGAGAAAAACAGTCGTGCTGCAGCACTGCCGCTGCCGCCAATGCCGGATCTAAGTAAGCATCGCCGTCCTCACAATCGCCCACCCAATCCCCCTAGCTTGCCGAATCTAGGGAAAAACAAACCCCAAGCAAACAATAGTAATTCAGCTTCAGATGGACTGCCCCCATTGCCAACCTTTTCGGAGGGTAAGTCTGGGAACGCTGGCAATGCTGGAAATAATAAGCCCGCCAACTGGTATGAATCTTCGGGTTCTAAGCAAAACAATACTGCCAGTAGCTATCAGAACACTGCCAACTTGTTTGAATCGGAAGACGATATCGATTGGTCAGGACTCTTGGATTTGGAGACCGAAGTTCCAGATGATATGTTCACGGCGGGAGGAGTTCCAAATAATGGTGTTGCTGGTAATCCCTTTATCACCAATGATAACTACAGTCCGGCTCCGGGACAACCACCACGCCAGCAACCCCAGGTAGCTGCCCAGGCTGGTGCAAATGTTGCTCAGCCTATTGTGAAGGAGCCATCAGCTAAACCGAAGAAACCCAGCGTTGATATGGGTAAGATGGCTGGCAAGACTCTTAACTTGCTCAAATGGCCAATCTTGATCGTCATCCCGATCGCAATTTTGTTTGGCCTATATTCCGTGCCGCCAGTTCGCCGAATGGTGTTACTAACTGGTCTAAAAACAAAAGTGGTTAAAAATGCCAGTAATCAGGACTTTAGTGAAGTTGACTTCAGTGGTGCTAACTTAGAGAATGTCAATTTGAGTGGAGCTAAGCTGAACCAGGCTAATTTTGCTGATGCCAACCTCAAAGGTGCCGACTTGAGTGGGGCAAATCTCAATGGCGCGAACCTCACTAAAGCTACTCTTGATGGTGCCCAATTTAATGAATCTACGCTGGTTTGGACTAACTTACAGGGAGCCTCACTAAAGTTTGCCAACCTATCGAATACGGATTTGACCAGGGCTAATTTACAAGGTGCTGATTTAGCGGTTACTAATCTTAAAGGTGCTAAGCTTGGCGATCGCAATACTGAACAAGCCACCAAGCTAGAAGATCGCTATTGGTTGATGTGGCAAATTGTTAACCAACCGATCGAAGGCAGACAACTAGCTAACCAGGATCTATCCAGGTTTAATCTCAGCACTGCCAATCTACGCAATTCTAATCTTGCTGCAACCAATTTGTCCTGGTCAAACCTGGCACAGGCTGATTTGGGTGGCGCAAACTTACTGGATGCTAATTTAACTGGGGTTAACCTGAGTGGGGCTAATTTGAGTGGCGCAAACCTGGGTGGTGCGAACACTAAGGATCTCAAAACCGATGCCGCAACGATCTGCCCTAGCGGACAAAATGGGCCTTGTCAGTTTTAGCCTAATCTAATCTAAACTAAATCGATCGTAAATGGCCTTTGTGTTTTGATTATCTCTATGGCTAGGGCTGGTTTGCTTTTATGCTCATCTGCTGACTGTAGACGTTTTTGGGGCTTGAATACCTTAAATCTTAAACATCAGCGGCAAAGTCTGCTCACCAATGATGCCGTAGGCATTTACAGACACGATCCCATTTTCTACCTTGCCCAGGTTACCGATGTATTGCCTTGACACATACTCGGTCTTTTTCCCTTTCTTGCGATTTCCTGTTTCATCTATGACCAGCACAAATTCTTGACCTGATAAGTAATGCCGAATAATCGCTAATCTCTGGTCTCTGAGCGCTTCTACATCCCACGGTGAGTTACCCAGAAAATGGTGTAACGGCTGGGCATCTTTCAATCCTACGGCTCTAGCAATCCCTTGTTAAATTGTTCAGGAAATGCTTAATCTCCTGGATCAACCATTCAACTTCAAGCTTGGTGCGGCTAATGGCAAACTTGTGCACATTTCCGCCCACCTCGATCGCACCGTTATAGTGGGGGCCACTCCTGAGCACATTCATTTCACACCAGAGCTGCTTCACCAATGCAGTCTCGCTGGAATAGATCCAGAACTTCCAATCGAATACCTTTTTGCTCAATTCCAGGCGATCGGCAGTAATTCTAATTTGCTCCTCGCTGCCGCCAAAAGAAAGCAGAATAGCGAACATAACCACTGCCATCACCAGCATACTAACCGCCACCGTCACCACTTGCACAGTAGCAGCACCGCTCATTAGGGCTAGCATCGGTGAAAGAATGAGGATTAACATAAATATGCCAGCGATCGTGAGCATGTCTGGGTTTGGTGGAATTGTAATCAAGAGATAGTTACCTCGCCTCCTGATTACAATCCGGCTATAGTTCGGCTTTTTGAGGAATCTAGCTGCTGTTGTCGGGGCAGATTTAGCTATTTGAGCAGTCGATCGAGATGCTTGTAACTTGGCGATCGCGGCCTCGGCGCTAGCTAGGCGATCCTCTACGATCGGCTCCAGGATTTGATCTAACCATGCAGTAAAAGAAGGTGAGAGCTTGACCCAGGGATGAAAATCGATCTTCATTCGCTTCTGGGGTAAAGTATCGGGGCTTCTACCGGTAAGCAGAAACAATAGGGTAGTGCCCAGACTATACAAATCAGAAGCAAAGGTAATATGGCCGCGAAACTGCTCCGGCGGCATATAGCCATAGGTGCCGACGAATGTACCACCCCGTGTCAGGGTATTGCGATAGACATCTTGCACCGCACCAAAGTCCACCAGATAGACCTTACCATCATCACGGCAAATGATATTTTGAGGCTTGATATCACGATGGATCACTGGTGGAGTAAGCTTATGTAGATAATCGAGAATATGAAGTATTTGCAACGCAATATCTTTTACTTCTGCTTCACTTGGCTTCCAACCCTTTTCCACCAGGGTTGCCAATGATTGCCCTTGAGCTAGCTCCTGCACCAGATAAAAACGGCGATCGGCGTTACTATCAACATGGAAGTAATCAACATAGGCTGGGATCGCCACATGCCTGAGGTTCTGCAATACTCTGGCTTCACGTTCAAATAGTTCAATAATTTTCCACTCACTTGTTTCCTGGAGCGAAACCACCTTCATGGCAACTTCACGTTCATGGTTCAGGTCATTTACGCGGTAGGTTTTGCCAGTCAAGCCTGAACCTAGCAAGCCAATTACTTGATAGCGATCGCTGATAATATCTCCAGGTTGGTGCAAGTTGCTCATGCTTAGATAAATGCATTAGTTAAAGCGCGATCGATAGGGAAGCTGGGCAATATAATTATTGATTTCGGCTACTAGCCAGTCTACTTCATCTTCAGCGCGATTATAAGCAAATGAATAAGTGCCGTTTTGTTTGGTTTTAATTATGCAAACATACTTTGGCCAGCGCCAATTAAACAGAATTCTCTTTTTATAGACCTTTAGAATGTTGTCAATCTTCGTTATCTTGGGGCCGATTTTGCCGTTTCGATGCTCACCGATATAAGTTATATTTTGGCTATCAAAAATAATCCGCTCGCTTAGATCAACCTTGTAATTACGGATCAAATTATAAACAAGTAAATAATCGATCGTGAGCAGAATCAGAGCGGCCGGAATAATTACTGGTAATTGGCTGGGTTTGATCTCAATGCCACTGAAGTACAGCAGCAAGACGATCGCTGCTGCTGAAAAAAGAGACCCGGCCAGAGGCAATATTATATGTATGAGTAGAACAAGGTTGCTGTTGGGATCGAGGTGGGGCGGAATATCGATTGTTAAACTGGTGTCTTCTTTCTCTAGCTTGATATTACTGTCAAAGGGCTTAGAGAGATACATTACTTTTCCTCAGTGAATTCATTTCAGTTAAGAACTGATTGATTTCTTGTACTAACCAGTCTACTTCTTGCTCAGAACGATTGCTACAAAAACGATGAGTCTCACCTCTCTTTGTCTGTAATATGCAAGCGTATCGATGTACGTGATTTTTGCGCGAAGTCTTTTTAGCATAGGCTCGATCGATATCTTTGACTTTGCCGATCGTAGGGTCAAATTCACGACTCACTAGCTTTCGCTTAATTAAATATTTCTGGGGATCAAATACCACTTTCTCCTGTAATCCCAGTGACAGGCCAGAATTGACCAAAAATAAAAGCAGATAGAACATAATAAATGAAATGAGAATGACAGCTATTATGGTTGAAATTAAGGCTGCGTTAGTTATGAAGGCATCTTTGATGATTCTTCGTAAACCTAGTACAGCAAAATTAAGACTAATAAGCACTAAAATAATTACTGTAAATGATACTTTTGAGCTAGGCGGAATATCAATGCTTAGCTTTAAATCAATTCGCTCTAGCTTGATATCAGTGTCCTTAGGTTTCGCAATAATTGCTGTTTGCTTTGATTGGGATGTGTCACTAGTATGATCGCTTCGCTTTAGTGATTTACTTCTGGCGATCGGCATGGTGGGGACACTACCAGTAGTTTTAGCTTTAGATTTTGGTTTGAACTTAGCAATACCAGCCAAGAAATCATTTACTTCCTGCATTAACCATCTTGACTCACTCTCTGTCAAAGAGCGCGAAAATGAATAGCTTTTTTTATCTTTCGTCTGGATCGCAAATGTGGCACTCCAATTATTCGCATCATTATCGATTACAGGTTTTAAACCTGTTCTTGCAATATTTCTTATATTAACAATCAAGTAAGAAGGCTTCAGCTTGAAGAACCAACGCTTTATGCATAATTCCTTGTAGTCGATCGTTAGCTGCTCATGGAGGCCAATATCTCTAATAATGGCACCAATTATGACAGCTACAATATATAGGGCAAAGATGGATCCAAAAAATATTGTAACTATCCCATCTTCACTCCCAGAAGCGAAAGCAAATATCAAGAGGCAGATAAAAGGAATGCCTGCCAATGCAAATAATAAAGTGGTGAAATGCTTATTACTAAAAGGTGATGCAGGAACACTAATCGTTAATTTTTGCCGTTCTTTTTTGAGGATAATTCTGCTATTTACTGGTTTAGTAAAATAGACCCTTTCCGGCTCTTTAGCATCTGGATTTTGAAGCTTTGTATTCTTGATCCCTTCAGTTTTAGCGATCGCCGCCTGTTCAGGATCGATTAAATAAGCGATCGCTGCCTCTGCACTCTGAAACCTGTCCTCTGGATAAGGCTCTAATAGTCGATCGAGCCACTTAACAAAAGATGGGGAAAGCCTGACCCAGGGACGAAAATCGATCTTCATTCGCTTCTGAGAAAACAAATCAGGGCTCCTGCCAGTGAGTAGAAATAGCAAAGTAGCACCCAAGCTATATAAATCAGAAGCAAAGGCAATGTGACCGCGAAACTGCTCAGGCGGCATGTAGCCATAGGTACCTACAAACGTACCGCCCCGCGTCAAGGTATTGCGATAGACATCCTGTACTGCGCCAAAGTCCACCAGATAAACCTTCCCATCATCGTGGCGAATAATATTTTGAGGCTTAATATCACGATGGATTACAGGTGGTGTAAGTTTATGCAGGTAATCAAGAATATAAAGCACCTGCAATGCAATATCTTTGGCTTCTGCTTCGTTTCGTTTTCCCTCTTTCTCTACCAGGGTTGCCAGCGATCGCCCTGGGGCTAGTTCTTGCACCAGATAAAAACGTCGATCGCCTTCAGTATCAACTTGAAAATAGTCAATGTAATTAGGAATCAAAGGATGATCTAGATTCGCTAATACCTTTGCTTCCCGCTCAAACAACTCCAGGGTTTTCCAGTTCTCTGCCATGACCAGGGAAACCACTTTGATTGCCACCAATCGGTTATTACTCAAGTCCCTGGCTTGATAGGTTGAACCACTTCCACCCTCTCCCAGGAGACTAATAATTTTATATCTTTGGGCAATCAGATCGCCTTCTTGGTGCAAAGACATCTTAGGCAACGCTTACTAAAAGCGCAGATACGATAAAGGCTAATTAGAGTGCAGCGAACTTAATCCTGGCTTCAATCTATCATACGGCATGACTGGTTTCGGATAAGTTAAATACATATAACATCTTATCTTAAGACTCTGTTTTTCCCACAGAATAATTAAGTGCATAGCTCCAACTCAACAATCGCAACCACAACTGTGGGTACTTTGGCTCTAGCCAGGATTTTAATTTAGGCAGAACCAAGGCGAGCCAACGACCGAATAAAGCATTGACGATCGCACTGCGGGTGAAGCCAAAATAGCTCGACAGCCAGCGCAGCATATCTTTAACCCCTGCCATATCTACGATCCAGAGCAGCAATGCTGGGTTTTTGAATGCGGCAATTAGGGCTAGACGATTGAACTCCAGCCAGCTTGCCCGATCCTTAATGAACCGATCGCTTACTTCAGGGTCAACCATCGTGAGCACGCCAAAGAAAGTATTCAACATGGCATTAATTCGTTCCGGTGGTAGGTATTTCCCAGTAGGTACCATCATTCCCTTCGAGAACAGCCAGGTGACCGCCACGTTACTCTGATAGGCATTGATCTGTGCCAAATTTTCTGCAGATAGCAGATCATGTTTTAGCGCCACATCTAGCAAACTGGTCAAGCGGGGGAAGTTCCTAACCAGTGAACCAAAGCCAGTAAATACCAGGGGTGATTGCAAAGAAGCCGCATCACCAATCGCAATCAGGCGATCGCTAGAAACTTTGCGGGAGCTAGCATTAAGGCTGAAGTGGCCGGGGATGTAGCCAAAGGTTGCTTTCTTCCAGTTGAGATTATCAACATCACAGCGACGATATTCCGGTAGAATCGCAAAAAAGTCTTCGTACATTTCCAATAAAGAACCAGGGTTCTGGGGATGTACCTGATGGTAATGGAACAAATAGATCGCCATCTCTTTCCCTTCGCCAGGGAATAGTTCCCAAATCAATTGCCTGCCCCGTGAAATATCGCCATGACTGTTCAAAACATCGCCATATTTAAAGTCCCATACCTCTGGTTCAAAGCCAGATAAAACTGCGCCAACTGTGGGGCAAACACTGTCAAATGCCTGGCCAGCGTTTAGTTGCTGTGCGATCGCCGAGGCCGAGCCCATCGCGTCTACTAATAGCCTGCCTTGAATCGCAATTTGGGTTTGAGAAGTGAGATCGCGGGCGATGATCGTAACAGACTCTCGATCGACGATCGCAGATTCAAATTCAGTCTGGTCAACAATCTTTCCACCAGCAGCAAGTAACTTTTCGCCGCACACCTGCAATAACTTGGCTGAATCAACCGCAATGTTTAATACGGTGGGTGTATGTAACACAGGCGCTTTCGCCAGAGGTGGGTTGTTGCTATCAAAGAACTTACTAAATCCATCTTCGTACTCACATAAAATCATGCTCTCTAGTTCTTCATTGGTGAGCAAGCCACAATCAACCAACTCCTGAAACTCAGGGCGAGAAATATTCCATTCTCGATTCATCCGGCCAAAGGGTAACCGCTCCACCAAACAAACGCGATAGCCAAGCCTTGCCATCATCGCCGCATGGATTACACCCAATGCGCCACCCAGGTAAATCAGATCAAAACTGGAATCTATAAATTGCTCTGGGAGTTGTGGTGCTTTAGGTTCCGCACCTTGGAATATGATCTGCTTAGGGCTTGCCTGTTCTGGATTTTGAACACTTTCACGCCAGCGCTTTTCCCACCAGTAGGCCCGATGTAGATCGGCTTCGCCATTGGGGAACTGTTGAAAATATTTGACCGTCAGCGGATAGTCATTTGCCAAGGCTTCAAAAATCGTCTTATTTGCTGCCAAGGCTGACGATATATCCGGTGGCGTGGGATAAGAATAGGGAAACTGAGCCCTGATTTCCTGTTCTAGTTGGGTCAGGATTTGCTTTTCCTTGGCGATCGGCAAATCTGACCACCGAAACGCTTTCAGATAAGTAGTCCGCTGTACATTCCAAACAAAGATACTGAGCTGATTTGATTCAAGACGATCAGGTCGATCGCTACCCACCTCAATCACACAACCGCTAGCTGCTGCCGTTTTTTTGCCGATCGTGGGTTGAAAAGTTTGCCCCAACCAATCCTTAACCATATCGGTATCTGGGGTGGGGATTTCGAGGTAGATGAGCTCCTGCATAATTTTCGCCACTCAAGCCAACAGGTCGCAACCAGATCAGCCAGATCAGGTGGTATTGCCTAGCAAGCTTGGGTTAGATTAAATAACTTAAACTATGTAAACCAAACTAAATGATTATATCCGGCTATCTATACTTTTGCAGCATTAAGCTAACCAAGATAGTCAAATAATCTCTGGATCTATTAGCGATCCAAATAAGTATCTTGTAGATCTAGATTCAAATCACATGCCCAAGCTCATCGGGATCTAGATTGGCATGAATTACTTCGCCGTCTTTGAACCAGATAATTCGCCTGGTGAACCTGGCCACATCAGATTCATGGGTAACCATCACCACGGTGATCCCACTCTCATTGAGTTCACTAAAAATATTAATTACCTCTTCTGTGGTATGCGAATCAAGCGCCCCAGTCGGTTCATCGGCCAACAGGATCACCGGTTCATTCACGATCGCCCTGGCGATCGCCACCCGTTGCTGCTGCCCACCAGAAAGCTGGGTTGGTTTATTATTTAATCGATTGCCCAGGCCAACTCGTTCTAAGGCCACAACAGCCCGATCCCGTCTTTGGCCATAGGGAATATTCGCATAGGCCATTGGCAGCATTACGTTTTCCAGGGAACTGAGTTGGGAGAGTAAATGAAACTGCTGAAACACAAACCCAATTTTGATATTGCGAATGTGGGCTAGCTTAGCTTCACTGAGATCGGCAACATTTTCGCCATCAAGAAAATACTGACCACTGGTAGGGCGATCGAGACAACCAATAATATTCATCGCCGTAGACTTACCTGAGCCAGATGCACCCATAATTGCGCAATATTCACCCTCATTCACGGTTAAGCTGACCTGGTTCAAGGCTTTAACTTCAGTCTCGCCGGAACCATAGACTTTACTGATTTGATCAAGTACGATTACCTCCTTGGAGGCGGTACTTGGCTGGATCATTGGCTCAGTTTGAATTTCAGAAGCAGTCATGATAATTAATCCTGATTGAGTTCTAGTGATTGGCTGAGGGTAATCAAGGGGGGATATGGCTGATTACATGATCAATAATTACGCTTTCAAAGATCTGGGTATATGGTTGATCCGGCAATCTGGTGAAAGCTTCAGTTGTGAATTCATCATTCAGGGGCGGAATGCTAATGATCGCTAGATCTAGATATTAGTTAGCTCAGTAGTGTTAAGAGTATTAGGCAGTGCGCAGGGCAATAATCGGATCGAGTTTGGCCGCTTGCTTCGCCGGGAAAACACCAAAAAACAGGCCGATCGTACCGGATACACCTACTGCCATTGTGATCGCCCCAGTAGAAATACCTGCTTGCAATGGAGTATAAGTTGAGACCAAAATCACCCCACCAACCCCCAATCCAGTTCCCACAATGCCGCCAGCAACGGAAAGAATTACCGCTTCGATCATAAACTGGGTCAAAATGTCTCGCTGTGTCGCGCCGATCGCCTTCCTGAGGCCAATTTCCTGGGTACGTTCGGTTACCGACACCAGCATAATATTCATAATGCCGATGCCGCCGACCAAGAGCGAAATCCCAGCGATCGCTGCCAGCATAATTGTCAGAGCGCCAGTAATATTATTCACGATTTCCAGGGCATCCTTCTGGGTGCGAATTGTGAAGGTATCTTCGGCATTCTCACCAACCCGATGTCGTAGGCGCAATAGATTCTCTACCTGGAACTTAGCTGCATCCACACTTTGATTATCCACGGCAGTGGCATTGATTACCCCAACCGCAGTCCCAAACGGAGAAGTGCGCCCAACCAATCGACTCGACATGGTGCTGAGCGGAATAAAGAGGGTATCATCCTGGTTAGTGCCCAGAAATGCGCCTTTTTCCTCCATCACACCCACCACTTCAAAGCTGATCCCTCTGACCCGGAGCTGCTTGCCGATCGGGTCTTCAGTACCAAACAGACTTTCGGCGATCGCCGAGCCCAGCATCACCACCCTGGCATTGCGACGCATATCTTCTTCGCTAATAAATCGGCCTTGGGCAGTATCGGTATCGCGCACCGTTGAGTAACTAGGGGTCGTGCCGATCAAAGTGGCGCGGGTGGTTTCATCATCAAAGGTCACCAGCTCTGAGCCACTCAGTTGGGGGGCAACGGCACTGATCGAAGGAACCTGACCAGCGATCGCCTCGGCATCTTCTACAGTGAGGCGATTGGGGGGTTGCAGGGTAGTGCGGCGGGTATTGTCAGTGCCAGGAATAATAAATAAAACATCGGTGCCCAGGGACTCAAATTCACCAGCGGCATATTTTTGAGCGCCCTCACCCACACCAATCATGGCGATCACTGAGGCATTGCCAATAATGATTCCCAGCATGGTCAGGGCACTACGCAACCGATTGGCTACCAGCGTTTTGCCCGCCATCTTAAAACTTTCGACGATGTCCACCGACCGTTGTCCCCCTTGCGGAATAAGTTTGAATAGCCCTTAGATCCCAAGGATCTAGCAACTATTTACAGCTTAGCAATCGGTCTGGGGCGTAGGTATCGCCTAAGAGAGTGAAATTGTTAATGCAAAATAGCCCCCAATCAAGTGAGTATCAAGGCTACAGTAAGAAAAATATTAAGCTCCTAAAAGCTCTAGATTAGTTGTACCACCGCTTGTTCATCCACCAACAGGTCATTGGTCAGCAAATCTTCGACTGTGATTTTGAGGGTGCGTTGCTCGTCCACCTGGAATAGCACCTTAATCCGATCGCTGCCGGGATTGCCGGGTGGCTCTAGGTTGGCAATGCTACGACTACCAGCATCTCGATCGTTAAGGGGTTGCACCGCCTGTTTACTCTCGCTGAGGTTGCGGGTTACCAGGCGATCGCCCTCAAAATAGACCTCCACATCGGTTTCGCCCAGTTCACCAATCACCAACTCAATGCTGGGTTGTTCTGGCCGGGATGCCCCAAGCACCAATTCGATCGGCTTTTCGAGCGGATAAGTTTGCCCCGCCTGCACGATCGGCTGCCAACCATGGCGTTTATGGCGTTTATCCCAATAGCGTACTCCGTAGCTGTGGTAGAGAAAGTCTTTGAGTTGCCACTCCTGCGCCAGGGCTCCGTGGGCGATCGCCTCAAATGGTTTATGGGCTTTTACCTGCGCCGCTGAAAAATGCTTGACCGCCCAATCTCGTACCGCTGGCATCTGGGCTGTGCCACCAACTAATAGCACCGCCTCTATTTCGGTCGCCAAATCAAATCCTTGCCTGGTGGCTTGTTGCTTAATCTGATTGAGAGAAGCATCCAGGCGATCGAAAAATTGATTTTCTGCTAAAACCTGATTAAGTTGCGATCGCTCCAGATTAAGTTCATAGCTATTGAAGCTCACATCATCGAAGAACACTTCACTGGCCGATTCCTCGGTGGAAAGTGTGATTTTGACCCTTTCTGCCAACCGGGAGATCAGCGAATTTTTGGGTAAACCCTGCTGACGATGGAAATAGTCCACTAGCCAGTTATCAATGTCCATGCCGCCCAGATTTTGCCCTGCCTTGGCGATCACCCTGGCTGTTTGCGGCTTCTGGGTTATTTTGACCGGTGTATCGCCCCATTTCAGCAAAAACCCCAGTAGTCCAGCACTTTGGGGCTTATTCTCAGATTCTACCTGCAATTGCGGCAAGTTGAGTTTAACTAGAGCCAGATCGAGTGTACCGCCGCCAAAGTCCACCACCAGGATAGTCTGGCGATCGCTGATTGATACCGCTGCCTCTTTCCCCTCGTTTGGATTAAGTGGATTAAGTGGATTAGGTGTATTAGGCTCAGAATCACGTTCTTGCTCCGATTCTTTCTTGCCCAACCCATAACCCAAAGCCGCTGCCGTAGGTTCATCTAACAACCGAATTTGTTTAACCGCTAGCTCCGCTGAAACATCGCTGAGCCATTGGCGATAGGGCTCAAAGCTATCAACCGGAACCGTAAATACGATCGATTCTGGTTCTTCCAATTGGGCAATAATGCGCTTGAGGAACCAATTGCCCACGCTTTCAAAGCTAACTTCGACCTCGTCTAATTCCGGCACAAACCCAGGTAGATTAGCGCCGATCGCCCGCTTAAAACTATGAAAAAATCTCGGCTCCTTTTGATTCCCTTTTAAGTCAAGGCCGCGATCGCGTACCTCTTGCCCCACCAGCACTTTGCCATCCTGGGCATTTTCTACATATACAAAACTAGGAATTAGGGGCGGGTTATTGGCGATCGTGCTGCTTAAGCCAGGCAGGGCGATAGTCTCGGCAACTCCTTCAGCGTTGATTCTGGCAACTACGGTATTGCTGGTGCCAAAGTCGATCGCGTAATGCATAGCTAGAACTCTTAATCTTAATCGGTTAGACAGTCTTACCTAAACTATAAAAGAAATTAGTTCACTTAGTTAAGCTCATTGTCTGGATTTCTGGTAATCAATCATAGCTCAAACATAAAAAACAACCCCCAGACTTGATCAACTGGAGGTTGTATTTGGGTCGAGGCAAACTTGTAAAACCCATTCCATAACTAGATCCTAGGTAGAGCAAGGAACGATTAGGTATTTGGGAATATTTTAATCACCAATCTGAGCCGTAAAATAAATATCGATCACATTCCGGAAATATTGTTGGGTCTTGACCACATCAGCAACCGATAATTCCGGTGTCATCGCTATAAAGTTCATACCCATTGGGAAAACTCCTCCTTATTCTCTTTGGCATTTTTGATTTGGCTCAAGGTAGTTTTTTAAAATAAAACTTTTCTTAAAAGTCGCTGGGTAGAAACCTTGAGGCGACCAAGTGCCGATCGCTGGATTGTTGATTTGGCAGGCTGCCCAGATTTCTGTCGCAACTCCCTCAGCATTTGCGAAATCTCTAGCATTTCCTGGCGCTTAGCCAAGCTCAAATTGCGGATTTGGCGCGTTGATTTTCGGGATGATTGATTGGCTAGTTTTTTATTTGAGGATCGGGGCCGTTGCTGCTTTGGGGATATCATTTGCTGTCTTGGCGATCCCATTGGCAGTTCAACTAATTTGCTGACATGTGGGCGATCGCGGCCATATTCCCTGACCGTGGCGGCAACTTCCTTATGAGTCGCGGTTAGTAATTCATTCTGCCTATTTGCCTGCCCCCGTTGCTGCCCTAAAGTGCTAGATGTTGCCGTAATCCCAAATTGAGCCGCCGCATTCACAAATGCATTGATCATTGCTTGTTCTGGTGTATTAAGCGAATTAAGCTGATGGGTGATTCCCCTTTGCTCATTGATGTTTCTCAATCGCAGATAACCTTTACTGCTGCCCGTAGCTTCCCTGGTTACTCCAGCGATCGTCAATCTACATCTGACCGTAATGTAATCAGAGACCAATACCGGATCGGCATAGCTAACTTGCCAATCGGGGCAAACTAGATTTAGTCGATCGCAAATTGCTTCCCATTGCCAGTTAGATTGCTCTTTTTTACTCATTTCGGCTAGTTGGCTTGAATTATTAACAGGTTCAGGAGACATGGTTGCTCGATCGCTAACTAAGGGTTTTAAAGGTTTCTTCAATTCTGAAATGACCTGTTGAAATTGCATGGTGACTCTCTCTACGCGAGTTTAGGACAGTAGTAAATAATTGATTTAAATAACGTAAGATTTAAATATTTTGAATTAGCGGCAGCGAGACAAGAATAATTGCCAGCATTTTGGGCAAGGCTATTTAATGCTGATCTGGAATATTTCTCTGGGGCATTTGCTTGGAAAGAATGGCGATCGCCTAACCGCACTTGGCAGTGTCTATTTTGATTTTGTTTCACCTCTTCTCTTGAGATAGAAATAGTAAGAAGGTTAGCAAAACTTGCTCTTAGCGAAGCATTCAAGCAACCTGTCCTTGATCTGTTTCTAGTTGGCTGATCACCACATCCAGCTCCATTTCTAGTTCAGCTTGAGCCTTGAGAGCACGCCGCAGATCGCCCACGGCATCCAGATAACCGCGATCGCTGTTCATTAACTGGGCACGCCGCCGACTACGTTGTGCTTCGTTACGCAACTTGGGGTCTTTTGCCACCTGGCGATCGATATCGGCCATTGCCGCAATTACAGCCTCAGAGATTTGATGAATTAATTGATCGAGCTTCAGGATTTTTTGGCGTAGTCGATTGACAATACCGGGATATTTGGTGGGTTCCATTGGCTTCAAGCGGTAATGATTGGCAAGGAATTTAGGGGGGATGACACTTCCTCCGCACCACACGGTTGAATCTAATTGCTTGGGGGGTTTGAGATTGATTGCCAGAGGCTAGGTGTTGAGGTTGGTTCTGAGCCACGATCGCCAGGATTCTAGTCAAGCGATCGCCGCGTTGTCTATTTTGGTTCGGTTGTTGATCACGATTACGCAGATGCTGGTTCAAATGATTGGCTGGGCGACTGCTATTTGGATCGCTATTTTTCTGATCAACTGGTTCATCTGGACGATCGGAGTGATCGGAGCGATCTATATTATTCTTGTCTTTACTATTTTCATAACTATTTCCAGGCTCAGTCATATGACAATTATGGGAAACATTCCATATATTCGGTCTAGAAGCAACAGAATTAACGCCGATCGATTTTGACGCAACATTTTTGATATCTGACTCCGGCACTAAACATGCATTCAAATCCTGTTTGAGCAAAGTAATGAGCTGTTTGACGTGATAACAAGTTTTCCCATGCAAACTGGCCGGACAACTGCAGCTAATTTTTTGATCCTTAAGCCGCAGGGTGTACCAATTCCCAGAACTACCAAGAGTCACCCATACACGAGGCGTAATCTGACGAAATTCAAGCCGCATTTGGTCTGCTTTCAAAGTCATTATCGGTTTATTGATTTACGCTTTTATTATTGTACATTATTCAAAAATAAATACTACCCCTTGTAAATATTTTTTTATGGACTTTATTGGTGGCGATCGTAGATGCAATTACAGATTTAATTTTAAGGGCTAGCCTTTTATTCCTGTAATTCTATCTGGATAGAACTTTTAGGCCACAAATCAACCTGCTGCCAAAAAAATTCCTATGCCTTAAAAGTATACATAGGAATATAGTACATGATTCTAAGCAAGCTTGCGATCGAAATTTTTTAATCTTGCTTATTTGCGATCGCAGGACTTAAGCTCATGGCTTTCTGGATCTCTAAGAATCGATACAACGCCTCGGTAATGATGCCATGCAAAAACAGATCGCGGGCAGCATTAAAAGGGCTGTTGGGCGCAAGGGGATGGCGATTAGCGATCACATGATTCCAGTCGTAGTTCTGAGTGATGGCACTGACATAACAACCAAAATTTTCATCGAATTGTAAAGACAGCACTGCTCTGGCAAACTCATCACTGGTGAGGCAGAGCGAATAAAAAACTTTGAACAATTCGATCGCCGATTCCAAATCCAGAATCTTGAACCAGCCCCGCTTTGACAAATCCACCTCAACTTCAACCGGTTGAATACTGTCATAGTTGATGCCGCGATCGTGGACATGCTTCAGCCAATTGGGATTTTTTTGCTGGGCTTGATGATAGTCAAATACAAAGTTATAGAGAATCAGGTCGTGCTCCAAAAAGGCATTCTCAGCCAGATCATCAACAGTGCGAGGATAAAGGGAAGACCTGGGAATGCTCGGATCGGGGCCATTATCAATCAAGAAATTAACCACATTAGAACCAATACAGATATGCCTGACAATTAGATAGCAAGCCTCTGGGGTGACAAAATGCTTCAGAAAGAACGCCGCCGCATGATGCATTAACTTGTAAGCACTGAATTGAAATGGTAGCAATCGCTTGAAGGTCATAATCAGCGCTAGCAGCACATTGGCGATCAGCTTAATTGGGATCAGTAAATAGTTCCTACTCCAACTGCGTAAGTCCTTAATCATCAGCGCCTTAGCATTTATATCCAGCGGGATTGCCTGATCTAGATATAACGCTTCCCAGGCATCAGGATTCAAGCGATCGTGGCTGGGGTGTTCGGTAATGTTAGTATTAAAGGAAGTCATCAGGCAATTTCCTCCAGTTGTAGTAAATATAGTCTAGCCGTGACCTTAGCAGTTTTGACAATAGACCTGGCGATCGCCTCGGTCATCCAGGGTGCATTGATCAAAGTATTCAGCTTATCTAAATGGGATTCATCATTGGCGCTGTGATAGGCCAAAAACGAAACCTGCTCATTGCTTAAGAGAAGAGTAGTTTTGATCGCCTCTGCCCATTCCCCCGCCAGTTTATTCCCTAATCCCTCAATAATAAACATGCTGCCCAACAAGTCGATCGGGTTGGGTTGTGATGCTTGATTAAAGATAAAACCAGAAAGGGCTTCGCTACCAATATTCTTCTGGGCATTGGCAATCTCACTCAATTCACCACCCACAGACACATAATTACGCTCTAGCATTTGATAATCACGATGCTCATCCTGGGCATGGCCAATGAAGGTCGATCGCAATTGGAAATCAATCATATTCGACGCAGCTCTGGCGATCCATCTGGCTCCTTCTACCACCTGGGGGCGTAAGTTTCGCAATAATGCTTTATAGTCTTCCAAAGTGAATTCACCGCGATGCAGCTTGCGCACGATCGGCACGGAGCGAATTTGGCGATCGAATTCCAGCCATACCAGCGCTAAATCCTGTAATAGCTGGCTTGAAGTAGAAGAATTAGAAGATTTGGCGATCGGTTCCTGGGGTGCTGTGGTTGTGGCGATCGTTGGCTTACTCATTACTATTTGACTAGATTGCGAACTACCATCCACCACGCTCATCATCATGTAGGCAGTAGTGAATCGGCCACTTTCGGGCACAAAGCAGAAAATCTTTTGGCCTGCTTCCAGCTTACCGGAATTGAATAGTTCCTCGATCATCAAGTAGATCGCAGCACAGCCTGTATTCCCCCTTGTATAAAGATTAGTAAACCACCTGGATTCAGGAATCATACAATCGGCATACTCCAGCAATTCCACGATCTGGCTGCGAAAGAAATGCGAAGAATAGTGACACAAAAGCCAATCGATCTCCTCTGGCCGGACTCGCCCTGCCTTAATTAACTTAATCCAGCCTTCCACACCCAGTTTGACCACATGTTCCAATAGCCTGATGTTCTGGCGCAGATTCAATGCTCCCTGGCTAGCTGCCTCCGTATAGGAAGGATAATTCATCCAGGTCTTTTCTATATTCTGATCTGAAGCCCCCGCATACATACAGACTGGGAAGGCATTGGCATGGGAAATCAACTCGATCCATTCTATTTTCAAGCTAAGTCCCTTTGGATTGGGCTGGTCTTGAATCAGCATTGCGCCAGCACCATCGGAAAGCATCCAGCGCAGGAATTCTGTATCAAAAGGCAATGATTTACCAGCTTGGATTCGTGATTCGGCTTCAAATCGAGAGGCTTTAAATAACCGCGATGGTAGTTCTGAGGCGACAGCGATCGCATGGTGTTTATTCCCCAACTCCACTTGATTAGCGGCATATTTCAGGGCGGAAACCCCAGCACAGCAGACCCCCTGGGTGGAGATTGTTTCTAAGGGCGCAAACTCGGATAGTTCGCCATGCACCATACTAGCGAAGCTGGGCACAAGCAAGTCTGGCCAGGTGGTGGCGCAGGCCAGTAAATCGATCGCTTTCGGTTCCAGGTTGCTCGCCTGGAGGGAATCGCGGATCGCGGCGGCGGCCATTTCGCTGTTGAGGTGAGTGCTGTTTTGTGCTTTGTCCAGGGCATAGTAACGGTTCTGGATGCCGTTGCTTTTGAGGATGCGGTTTTTGACCCTGGAGGGGCGATCGCCGATCATGCCCAGGTAGGCTTCCATTTCGCTGTTGGCGATCGGGTTACCTGGCAGAAATTTGCCTACGCTGTTGATGTAGGCGGATGGTTTAAAAGACATATGGTTGAGATTTAATGCGACCCCTATAGATTAAGGGGGGATTTCGATCGTGAGCATTTTTGCTATGCCAGTTTGTGGATTGGCACTAAAATTTGACCCATATACAACGGGGCATAATGGAAACCCAAAAACCCTAAAACCACCACAAACATCAACAAATCCTCATAAACCACCCCACTAACCGATCAATTATTAATTAAATCACTCGGTCAAAGCCCTGCCCCGCTAGCTCAGGTTAAGGTAATGGTGCACCAAGGAAGAGATTTAATCTGAAAGTATGTCTAAGCAAAGCTTTGGTCTAATTGGTTTAGCCGTGATGGGTGAAAACCTGGCGCTAAACGTCGAGCGCAATGGTTTCCCGATCGCAGTCTACAACCGCTCCCGCGAGAAAACCGATAATTTTATGGCAAACCGGGCGGCAGGTAAAAACGTCAAGCCCACCTATAGCGTTGCCGAACTGTGTGAATCCCTGGAAACGCCCCGCAAGATCCTGCTGATGGTCAAGGCGGGTAAGCCAGTCGATGCCGTGATTAATGAGCTTAAGCCCCACCTCGATCCCGGTGACATTATTATTGATGGCGGCAACTCTCTCTATGAAGACACCGATCGCCGCAGCGAAGAGTTAGAAAAGGAAAACCTCCGCTTTATTGGCATGGGTGTCAGTGGTGGTGAAGAAGGCGCACTCAATGGCCCTAGCATGATGCCCGGTGGTCAGAAAGAGGCTTACGCATTTATTGAGCCGATCGTCACCAAGATCGCCGCCCAGGTAGACGATGGCCCCTGCGTTACCTACATTGGCCCCCGCAGTGCTGGCCACTACGTCAAAATGGTTCACAACGGGATCGAATACGGTGATATGCAATTGATCGCCGAAGCCTATGACTTGATGCGCAATGGCCTGGACATGGGCGCAGCCGAGTTGCATGAAACCTTCAAGGCTTGGAATCAAACCCCTGAGCTAGAATCGTTTTTGGTCGAAATTACCGCCGACATCTTCACCAAAATGGATGATGATGGCGCACCATTGGTGAATAAGATCATGGATGCGGCTGGCCAAAAGGGTACTGGTCGCTGGACGGTGGTTAATTCGCTGGAAATTGGTGTGGCGATCCCCACGATCGCGGCGGCGGTTACGGCACGGGTAATGTCTTCTTATAAAGAAGAACGGGTTGCAGCCTCCAAAATCCTCAAGACCAGTTCCAATGGTAAATATACCGGTGGCGATCGCCAGGAATTTATCAATGCGGTGCGCGATGCGCTCTATTGCTCTAAGATCTGTTCCTATGCCCAGGGGATGGCTTTGCTAGGCAAGGCTTCTCAGGAGTTTGGCTATGAATTGGATCTCGGCGAAACTGCCCGGATCTGGAAGGGTGGTTGCATCATTCGCGCTAGTTTCTTGAATAAGATCAAGAAGGCGTTCGATCGTAACCCCAATCTAACCAACCTGTTAGTGGATGAAGACTTTACCCAAACAATTCTGAGTAAAGAGCAGGCGTGGCGGAAGGTAATCATGGCGGCGGCGGAAATGGGCGTGCCAGTTCCCGCGTTCAGTGCTTCGCTTGATTACTTCGATAGCTATCGCCAGGCCAATCTGCCCCAGAACCTGACCCAGGCACAGCGCGATTACTTTGGCGCTCACACCTACCAGCGGGTTGATCAGGAAGGTACTTTCCACACTGAATGGATGAAGTAGTGTGAATTTGCTTGCTTCCTTTAATTGATCACAATTGATCACTGAATCTTTGCCCCTCTACTCAATTTATGGGTAGGGGGGTTTGTTTTTAAACTTTATTTAATCTCTTTTTATATCTGAGTTGGTTTAAACCAGCAACGATCGGTTAGATTATCGATCTAAATATAAATTAGTAAGTTCTAGATCATAATTCGCAAATTGCGATCGCCACCCATGCTGAATAGCAACTTTTACGATGCCTTAGCCGCCGATGCACCTAATTTGAATAATTTGATCGATCGCTTCGATCGGCCACGTATTCTGGTGGTGGGCGACCTCACCCTAGATGAATTCCTAACTGGGCAGGTGGAGCGCATCTCCCGCGAAGCCCCAGTGCTGATCATTCGCCATGAAGAAACGGTGCAGGTTCCAGGTGGTGGCGCGAATGCGGTTTATAATTTGGCCAAGTTGGGTGCGAAGGTAAGTGCAGTGGGTTTGATCGGTGATGATGATCAGGGTAAGGCATTGCGGCGCATTTTCACTGAGGCAGGTATCGATACCAGTGGTGTAATCATCGACCGCGATCGCCCTACGGTTACTAAAACCCGCATTTCTGGCCATGCTCGTCAATCGGTGACCCAGCAAATTGTCAGGATCGATCGCAAGTCTGACCAGATTCCCAGCCCATCAATCCAGGCGCAACTGGCTGAATTTATTACTGCTAAATTGCCAGAAGTAGATGCGGTGGTTTGCTCTGACTATGGTGAAGGGGTGATGATGCCGATCGTGATTGCGGCGGCCTTGCAACACCAGTTAACGATCGTCGATGCCCAGAAAGCACTCGATCGCTATCAAGGGGCAACTATTTTTACGCCAAACTTACCGGAAGCAGAATTAGCGGCAGGATTTGCGATCGATGATGGTGGCAAAGCACTCGATCGGGCAGCAGCAAAACTACTAGCGCTAACCGCTGCCAAATATATCTTAATTACCAGGGGCGAAGATGGCATGAGTTTGTTTAATAGCGATCGCCCAGATCGCCCAGAGTTGCAGAAACTCACCCGCGCAGATGTACCCGCCTTCAATCGCACCCAGGTATTTGATGTCACTGGTGCAGGGGATACGGTGGTATCAGCCCTAACTCTGGCGTTGGCAAATGGTAGTAGTTTCTGGCAAGCGACAGTGTTGGGTAATCTGGCGGCCAGCATTGTAGTACGTCAATTTGGTACTACTACCACCTCTGCTCAAGAAATGCACGAAGCATTGCAAAATATTCTAGAGGTTGAGTAGCGATGTAGCAAAAATCTACTTCAGGCGAGGCACCACCGTAGGCACGGTTTCCTCAACTAGTTCCTCTATGATTTCCTCTTCGATCGCTTCTTCCACTAATTCTTCAATCACTGCCGATTCTGGCTCAATTTCCACCATCAAGCCTTCTGCCGATCGAAATGCTTCACTACTCAGCACTGAAGTGCAATTGCGCAAACCCAGCATCACATCCCTGGGAATCGCCCTGGAACGGAAGGCGCGTTCTAAATAAAGATCCTCACCATCGGCTACTTCAATGGGCTGGTTAGGGACTTGCGGATCGGCCACAGCAAATGTAGTAGCCAGGATCGCATCTTCAATGATTGTGCCCTGGAAGCAATAACTAGCATCTTCACCAGCGGTAAACCCTTGCCCGATCGCCTTACCTTCATTGGTCTTAAAGAAAACCAGATATTGCTTACCCGGCTCATTTACTGCTTCTACTTCACCATAGAGATAACTACCTGGGGCAAGTTGTTCTGCCTTTTGGCGAAAATCAGCCTCCGACTGAATCGAGATGTTCTGGGCGCTAGCCGATCGCGCACCAGCATTAATCATGCCGATCGCAGTGGTGTTGACGATCGCTAGGCTTAACCCGATTGCTAGTCTGGAATTCTTGCTGTTCATATTGACTTACTTATTGCTGCTAGTAATGGCGTTTAGTTGCTGCCCGTTGAGGCGATCTTGATTCAAATCTAATAAATCTAAATGACGGTTATTGATGCTGGAATTGTATTATCTAATCAATCACGTAGGCAATCTGCATAGATTTGCAACTAAATTATATTCACAGCCAGTTTAATCTTGGCAAGGCATGGGTGGGTGATTCTTAAGGTTTTTGTTTATATCGATTGCGATCGCCCAGGCTAAATTGCTCTGAAAATAAGACTTGCAATGAAAAACAGGGCGAAACTCAAAGATGGTAGATGCTTGAGCCTGACCCTGCTTTAATTGTCCGGTATGAGCGGCAACAAATAGTTTTGTTGTGCTTGAGTTCAATATATTTGGTTTGATAATTAAATTGTGACGGCATTGTGCCAGTTGCAAAATTGACACGTTGTTTTTGCATAAGGCGATCGTCATGTTTTTATGCTGAGATTGGGCGAACTGATAAAACCGCATTGGTGGGGGGGTGCTCAACATATGACCTCGGCACAGTTACAACTGCGATCGAATCACCCACTGCATTAAATACTTCTAAGATATAACCATCTTGACCACCGCTAGGATGTTTCACATGGTCGATCAACATCGCCACATCACCATTTTTAAGGTTATATTCTGGTAAATCATGGCTGAGAACAACATCTTGATATAGTTCAAGTTCCATCATCATTTTTTCTGTTTTGGAATGAGTGTGATAACTTGTTAGTTTTTCCTCAGAAATAATTGCATCAGAGGGTATCTTCATGGTTTTGCCCCTTTATTCTTGATGCATAGCATCGCTATACTTTTCTCTCTAAGAGTTCATCAATCAACCCATCCGGCGGCGTGATCTCAATTCGTTTAGCCTTAGTATCGACTACTGGTACAATCGCCTCTACCAATGGAACCAGCACTGTTTTACTGCTAGCGATCGCTTTTACCTCTAATAAATCATTCCCCGCCACAAACAGGCTTTGCACCTTGCCGATTAATGCTCCAGTCGCTTGCAAAAACACCTCACAACCAATTAGATCATCAATGTGAAATTCGCCTTCAGCTAACTTGGGGCGATCGCCTGCCGCCACCAGCAACAAGCTACCTCGCAGCGCCTCCGCCTGATCGCGGTTCTCCACTCCCACCAGGGTAATGATATACATATTGGTTTTGCCAGGGATGGCACGGCCATTTTTCAGTTCGATCGGCTCTGGGGTTGATTGGGGCGATCGACGCAACCACCGTTGTCCTGGCTTGGTGAATCGTTCTGGGAAGTCTGAATCAGAAAGCACCCGCAACTGCCCTTTTATACCCTGGGCAGCCACAATCTTACCGATCTCCAGCCACTCGTGATCGTTGGGCATATGATTAGAGGCATTCGCAGAGCGATCGGGTTGAGTTGAAATATCAGTCACTTTTTGCCTTAAATAATTTGATTATGGATACATCATTGATAGATATTGATAAATTAGGGTATTGCCCATGGGCAGGATGATTTAATCAGCAAGCGATCGATCAAACTGATACCAGATAGTGATACCAGATACAGACATATAAGACATATAAAATACATATCTGAGTTTTTTGCTGACAGCATCTTCATCCCTGACTTATGCCATGCCCAAACTGAGACTAGCCATGTTTATATCTTTTCAACAAAAACCCTGGTTGAATTTTTGGTTGTAGGCGATAATTAAGGCCTGTAGCAGTATAGTCTAATTGCCGCAGGTTAAGTCTAGTCATAGTTTAAGTGTAGTTTGGATATAGAGATATGAAGCGCAGAGATTTCTTGACCTGGTTGGGTGTGGGTGTGGGCACACTTGCGATCGCCAATGATTTTTTACTCAGCCCCCAAGCCGCTAAAGCAATGGGGCTAACTGGTAGTCTCGATCATTTATTAGCCCAGGCAGATACTCCTGATGACCCGTTTACGCTGCCGCCATTGCCCTATGACTACAATGCCCTAGAGCCCCACATTGATGTCCGCACGATGCAAATTCACCACGACAGGCACCATGCCGGGTATGTAAGAAACCTGAACAAGGCGATCGCCACCTATCCCGATTTAGCAGGCATGAGCGCCGAGGATATGCTGAGGGATCTAACTCAAGTACCAGAGCCAATCCGCACCACAGTCAGGAATAATGCTGGCGGCCATGTCAACCACAGTATGTTCTGGGAAATCATGAGCCCGAATGGTGGTGGTACCCCCACAGGAGCGATCGCGGCAATGATTGCGGCTACCTTTGGCAATTTTGAAAATCTACAAACTGCCTTCAATCAGGCTGGGGCTTCCCGCTTTGGCAGTGGCTGGGCATGGCTAGTGCTGGATAAGCAAGGCAACCTCAAGGTAACCAGTACCGCCAATCAAGATAGCCCCCTGCTGGAAGGCCTGTTTCCAATCATGGGCAATGATGTGTGGGAACATGCCTACTACTTGAACTACCAGAACCGTCGTGGTGACTATCTCAAAGCCTGGTGGAACCTGGTCAACTGGGAAGAGGTGAATAATCGCTTCTTGAATGCAATGGTCTAGCTTCAATATCTAGCCAGTGCTATTTCAAAAATCAGGTATGGTGCAATATCCATATCACTGCTCTATGATTGCATCCAAGCGATCGTTGTTCTTGCCAGAGCGACTCCTTCAAGTCACACCAGATTTGCATAGTTGCATAGACACTAAAGCTCACTAGCTCAGCTAAAACAGATCCTTTTTGCCCCTGATTCTGGCAAATACCCGCACTGGATCTTGAATTTTGGCAGCTTCTTGCAGGGCGGGCTGATCCCATCTCAGAAAAGGATTAGTCTGCTTTTCTATACCGATCGTGGTGGGGATTGTGGCTTCGCCTTTAGCTCGTGCTTCTTTCGCCGCCGAGAGCCGCTGCATCAGGGCCTTATTATTGCGATCGACTGTGACTGCAAATTGCAAATTATTCAAGGTATATTCATGGGCACACCAAACCCTGGTAGCTTCGGGTAGTTGCCGCAATCGTGCCAGAGAATGCATCATCTGGGCGGGTGTTCCTTCAAATAAGCGTCCGCAACCACCAGCAAACAGGGTATCACCACAGAATAAATTACCTGACTCTGGGAAATAATAGGCAATGTGGGCGCGAGTATGCCCCGGTACAAAAAACACCTCGGCGGTTTCGGAACCAAACTGCACCCGATCGCCATCTTTTAAAAACACCTGCTGGCCAGGAATCCTGCCTTGATCCAGCTCGCCACCATAAATAACTAAATCAGGGAATTTTTGCTTTAGAGTGCGATTCGCGCCGATGTGATCGTAATGGTGATGGGTATTGAAGATCGCTACCAGGTTTGCATTTAATTCATTCAGCTTGGCTAAAACCGGCTCAGCTACGGCTGGATCGACCACTGCTACTTGATTAGTAGGGCGATCGTGTAACACAAATAAATAATTATCGTTTAAGACGGGGAGGCGGTAAATGTCCATTTGACCTGGGATTACTGGAGTTTAGTTAGCAGCACTTAATCTAAAGTATCTAAAGTCTATCCCATTGTCACGATCGCCCATTTATTTCAAATCTCAGGCTGATCAAAAAGTAATCTACAGCCAGTTAGCTAATTATCATTTCCAGGCGGTTAAGAGAGAACTTCGAGCAGTTTTTTACCAGGCTTAAACTCGATCGATTTACTTGAATCAATAATCAGCACCTCTCCTGTTTTAGGATTCCGGCCTTGTCTTTGAATTGTTTCGGTGGGTTCAAAGGTGCCAAATCCAGTGAGGGTAACGTGTTCATTCCTGGCGATCGTTTCCAGCATCGTTGTTATGGTGCCATTGATCACCTGCTTAACATCTGCCTCGCTTAGCTTGGTTCTGGCCGCCACAATCCTGATTAAGTCACTTTTATTCATGGTGTTGAGTTTCTGCCAAGATTTCCCAAATTTTATCGCCCTAAATCTCAACAATCCTTGAATGGCGATCGTTAATCCCTAATTAACCATTAGCCTACATTTTCTTAATCTTGCTATGGAAGGTTAAATGCTGGCAATCTGGAGGTTGCTGATCTGGCAGTTGTCGATCTGGCCGCTACTAGCTCAACTGATTCCATAGTCACGATCGCAGCGGCTGGCCAGGTGCTAGGCATTTTTGCTGGCGCTGATACTACTAGCCTAGGCAATAGTTTTGCTAATATTAATCTAGGCATTGTATAAGTAATTGTTATTAGTCTTGGATCTGAGCCAAAAGTGACCAATTTTGCGGCTCTAGATCACCCGAATGAATGACCCAGTCAGACTAGCCCGGTAGTGTGATTAACCATTCATACAAAAGTTTACCTATATTGGGCGATGTAGCCAACTGCGGTTATATTTATTATATTGTCAATGGTTTAAAACTCTGCAATGACACACCTCGGTTGAGATATGCCTGGTGTGTTTTTTTCTTTATAATTTCTTTATAAGATTTTTGAGCTTGATTGAATGAATAGATGAATAGTTAGTCAAGCTTATTTCAAAGCAAAGCGCACGGACAGATAATAGACATCGCCCCATAGTCTTATCTTTACCCTTCTTTACCCTGGCCAACCTTTACCCTGGTCAAAACGATCAGGGATTGATGGGCTCAGCCTCAGCCACCTAAACCCAAATTACCAAAGCATACAGCTTCACCAGATCGATAGAAATTTATAATCACGACGATCGAAATACTCTCAGCCTCAATATTTCCAGTTGCATTGATTACGATCGATGGATCTATAGCGATCGAGTTGTCTATATACTTGTTCTAGTTTTAATCTCCTGGTTAGGCCGGAAGACTTAAACAATCAACTACGTAACTTCATCCCTATTGGATTGGCAGAATTTGCAGAGCATGTCTGAGCTTCTAGACCACCGTTATCGAGTTGTACGCGTATTGGGTGCTGGCGGTTTTGGTGAGACGTTTTTGGCCGAAGACACCAAAATGCCGTCGCGGCGGCTGTGCGTGATCAAACAACTCAAACAAATGACCCACAATCCTGAGGTCTATCAGATCGCCAAGGATCGGTTTTATCGTGAGGCGGTGGTGCTGGAAGAATTGGGCGACGCTAGCGATCGCATTCCCAAGCTTTATGGCCATTTCGAGGAAGGTGAGCGGTTTTATCTGGTGCAGGAATGGATCGAAGGGCAAACTCTGCAACAAAAAATTGAGGCAGAGGGCACGATCAGTGAGACTGAAACCAGGCAAATTTTAGTTAGTATTTTGCAAGCCCTGGCGCTGGTGCATGATCGGGGGATTATTCATCGGGATCTCAAGCCAGAAAATATTATTATCCGCGATCGAGATCGGCAAACCGTTCTAATTGACTTTGGTGCGGTGAAGGAAATTATTGGTGCAGCCGGTACGGCATTAAATACAAACAACAACAGTGTTTCGATCGTAATTGGTACTCCCGGCTACATGCCCTCAGAACAGGCGGCAGGCAGGCCATTTTTCGCCAGTGATGTCTATAGCCTCGGCCTAACCGCGATCTATATGCTCACTGGTAGGCAACCCGCCCAACTTGATCACGATCCGCGCACCGATGAAATTGAATGGCGATCGCTCTGTCCCCACATCAGCGGTGAGCTAGCCCACGTGATCGACAAGGCCAGTCGGTTTCACCCCCGCGATCGCTACGGCAATGCGAGCGAAATGCTCAGGGCAATGCAAACGCCCAGCCAGCCAGTGGCAGTGACAATTAACATGTCTGCCCCCAACCCACCTAATACGCCAATCCCAATTGCTGCCCCTGATCCTGCTAATCCATCTAACCTGCCCACCGTTCAGGCTGCCCCACCCGCATCCTACGCACCCACCACGATGGCTCGCCCCAGTCGCCGCGATCCGGAACAAAGCGATCGCCGCAGTACCGTTGATGCGTTTATTGTGATTGGTTTAGTATTGGCTTGTATCGCAGGTGTGGTGGGAATTGGCTATTATGTGGTCGATGCGATCGCCAATCGCACCATTGACCCAAATCTACCCATTACTCCCACCCCAACCACCCCACCCGTTGATCCCCTGGCTACCGATCCAGATGGGTTTACGGAACCTGATGAATTTTATTTTCTGGCGGATTCAGCTTATCGGGATGCGGAAAATGCTCAGCGGCGGTTTGAACAATTGCGATCGCAGGGCTATGAAAATGCAGGCACGTTCTGGGTGCCGGATTATGCCAATTTGAATGGGGTGGAATATATTCAGGTCTATGTCGATCGCTACGATGAAGTGGGCGATCGGGGCGATTGCCGTAATTTGCTAGCTACTCATGGTCAGACGATCGAAGATGCCTATTGTGCCTTGGCGAGTAAGAATGCGGATGCAGATATTGAGCGAATTTTGGCCAGCGAAGTATTGCCCAAACCTGACCCCACCGCTGCAGTTGATCCCCAGGACGCAGTACGCGACTATTATGATCTAATTAATATCCGCGAGTATGACCTAGCCCAAGATCGACTTTCTAAAGACTTCAAGGAAGGGGCACTCTATGGCAACGAGGAACAGTTTTTGGGTTGGTGGAATTCGGTCGATCGAGTGGTGGTGACTGGTACACGCACGACGCGCCAGAGCCCGAAGAAGGCCACTGTAGAAACGCAGTTAATTTATTATATGAAGGATGGCAGCAACTCGCCGGAGTCGTTACGGATTAAGCTGGTTTGGGATAAGAAGATGGAGTGGTGGCTGTTTGATCAAACGGAACGGTTTTAGTCATGCTGCTTTTGCCTGAATCTGCCGAACTATTTCACTGCCGTCTCTGACATCGATCGGGGCGATCGCAAATTTTCAATAGTTTTCAGCCAGAGCTTCGAAAAGGACTTGCTAAATACTTGCTAGTCAATCCCACCTCAAAAGCTTAAATTGATGGTATTGATTGCTTTTGGAAGAGTCTTATGGCAGTCCACCAGAAGTAAGGATAACGGAACGGTATCTTGATTAACCCAACCCAGGGAATTACCCACATTAAGGCCCACAATTACCCACAGCAAATTTTAACTAGGCTGTTTAAACTAAACAAGTAGAGATTGTATTCGGCAACAAGAACCTAGGGAAAAAAGTAGCTTTAAGTAAGCTGCAATCAGGCAAGTAGAGACGCGAGAAATTCTGATCAAAAGCACCTGGCTACCTGAAACTATCTGAGGCAGGTTGGGTAATGCTTGAAAATTATCAAGTGAATTAGCTTAATTGAATCGGCTTAGTTGAGTTAATGACCTGAACAGAGACGCAGTTGAAATAGAAGTTGGTAGCCTTCTCAGCCACCTAAGTCAATAGCTCCAGTCTACATCTGCATTAGTGTGGTTCATGTAATTCTTCTGGAGATATTCTTGATATCGCCAAATTTTGCCTCCCATTTTTTGGGTTGCTGACAGAAGATATCAAAAATAATTAGAATGTCAAATCAGGCAATACAGATTTGGAGCGTCACCAACTTTCTTAATACTTAATATTTGTTGATTTATTAGTCTCCAGCATCCGCTCTATTTCAAGCTTTGTTACTAATCTGAATTCTGGTTTCAAAATGTCGTTACTATATGACAGATTATTTACTCAAATAATCCCACTAAACCCATATGCTGCATATGTTGCAAGAGCCCAAACCAATCCCGGTGTTACAAAAATCTAATCCAACCCCAGGGTTGCAAGAATCTAATCCAATCCAGATGTTGCAAAAAATCAACCCAATCCAGCAATTAGCAGAGATATCTAGCTCCCATGCCAGTGGTCGTTTGGATGTTGCCAGTGGCTTGGTTTCTTGGCGTATTTATATCCAAGATGGCGATCTCAAATATGTAGAATGTTCCGTTCAATCACTGTCGCAGCTAAATTACCATCTTTGTCGCCAGGGTTGGAATGATGCACATAAAGCGCTTAAGCAAATGCCTAAAAGTGAGTTAGGCGCGGATGCGATCGCTACAGGGCTGTATTGGCTCTTGGAAAATCAGCATCTTGCCCTTGACCAGGCAGCAGAGATTCTCAAAAATACGACTCAAAATAGCCTGGAGTCATATTTGTGGCTCACCGAAGGTTCGACATCTTGGTCTGAGCAAATGGAGCTGCCGGAATGGGTTACCGCGATCATGGGCAATAGTATGACCATGGACCTGGGCGATCTGGTTAAAACTTTGCAAAAGAAAATTAGAACCTGGCAAAAGAGTGCACCAGCGATCGATTCACCCTATGTCCGCCCCTATATTCTTGATTATCGCAATATTAGTAAGGTTGTTCCCAACGGCACCCTCTCTGATGCAGCGCTCAAAAAGCTGTCGCAGGTGATGCGAGGATTTAGTATTCGCCAACTTTCACTCTTATTAAAACAAGATGAATTACATGTGGCGCAAATGTTGTCGCCCTATATTCAAAAAAGGGTGATCTATTTGCGCAATCCACAGCAACCTTTTGATCAACTGCCCAGAATTCCGAGACCAATGCGGAGCAATCCACCCAAGCCAGTTAAGGCCAAACATACTGAAGTCTATAAAATTGTTTGTATTGATGACAGTCCCACGATCTTGAGCGAGATCAAAAGATTTTTAACCGATCAGCGATTCCAGGTAACGGCAGTGAATGATCCGATCGAAGCCTCATCGATTATTTTCCGGATCAAACCAGATTTGATTTTACTGGATATTTCCATGCCCAAAATCAATGGATATCGGCTTTGCGGGTTGTTGCGCAGTAGCTCAATGTTTGATAATACCCCAATCATCATGGTAACTGGGAATACTGGCTTTTTGGATAAGGCCAGGGCAAAGCTGGCGGGGGCAACGGACTATTTAACTAAGCCGTTTACAAGTGAAGGGCTGAATGCCTTTGTCTATAAATATTTAAAAGTTACCTAATCGACTAATTGATTAATCTTGCTGAAGCGATCGCCAGCCACCTAGCATCACAGTGCATACTAAGTACACATTAAGGGAAGCATTAAGATACACATTAAGGTGATTTAAAAATGAGCAAAATTCTAGTAGTAGACGACATGAAGTCAGAATTAGATCTGCTTTGTGAATATTTGAAAAAAGCCGGTCATACGATTATTTCTGCTACAAACGGTGCTGAAGCGCTGGAAAAGGCCAAGCGTGATAAACCAGATGCGATCGTCACCGATTGGATGATGCCGAAGATGGGCGGGTTAGATCTTTGTCGCCATCTCAAAAAGAACCCAGAAACCGCAGATATTCCTTTGGTTGCTTGTACGGCCAAGAATCGGGATGTGGACAAAATGTGGGCAATGCGGCAAGGGGTCAAAGCCTATGTTACGAAGCCATGCTCTCAAGAAGAACTAATTAGTGCACTGAAGTTAGCAATGGAGTAGTTTGATGGAAACCTCTTCTTCTTTATCATCGTCTGCTTCTTCGCCTGCTTCTTCGCTTGGTAATAAGCTGCAAGAATTGCTACCCAGTTTATTTGAATCCACCCAAATGACTGGGGATGCTTATTTGCGCTTTGAGCTAACCCCAGGCAGGTCTAGTTTGTTCTCAATGGAAGATGTCCAAGAATCTTTGTTGGTGCCGGCGGAGAATATTACGCTGTTGCCGAATATGTCAGCAGCAGTAATTGGTTTAATGAGTTCGCGGGATCACGTCTTTTGTGTGGTTGATTTACTGCAGCTAGTGGGGCTATCGCCGCTGTCTAGCTATTCCCGTCAATATCATGTGATTGTGTTGCGCGTTTCGCCATCACGTTTAAATCCTGCGGACAAGGCCAAAGAATTGTTATTGGGGGTGGCGGTAACTAAAATTCAAGGGATTGCCCGTGCCGTATCAGATCAGGTGCGATCGCCGGAAGCTGATTTTGCGCCTAGCCTGACTCCTTTCCTACGCGGCTGCGTGGTGGCAAAAGACCAGGAATTATTGATTTTAGATACTGGGGCGATCGTCAAGCAAGCCCTGGTCACCCATAACTAGCATCAACAAAAATAAACATAAACCAAGCACAAAAGCCACAGAAAAAGGCAGATTAGCCACTGAGGGACTACCGAGATGCAATCAACAAAAGTTGGGGTTTTCAATCCAAGTCAATCCAATTTAATTTGATTTAATCCTTCCCTTTGTTCAGCCAACCTCTACCACCAAAATATCAAAGCCATGACTATTTCTGAGAACGCCTTCACCTCAAACCCAGAAACTTCTGCTCCAGCCAATGGGATTGCCGCTGAACCTGGATTTGAATTACCAAAGCCACAGTCAAAAACAGCCAAGCGCAAGAAAAAGCAAGAGAGTACGAAACAAAAACAACCCCGATCGCTGCGTAAAAGTGCAAACACGCTACAAAATCGATTGTTGTTAACCGTCTTGCCAACTGTGTTGATTCCGTTGGCGATCGCTAGTGGGGTGGCGATTCAATCCACTCAAAACCAAGCCAAAGAGACTTTTTTGAATAACCTGGAGAAAGGGGTCTTTCTTACCTCTGAGGCTACTGAAGAGTTTCTAGAAAATGCGTTTGAGTCCACTGATTTGCTAACTGCTAATCCTTTGGTGCTTAATTCCTTGACTGCTGGCACCCAGAAAGCGCAATCGCAAGGACTATTAAACAAGCCGATCGAACAAATTGAACGGCAATTTGCGCAAACCAAACTGCTCACGCCTAATGCCAGTTTAAATAGATATTTGCAAGCTGTGGCCGAGGATAAAGGGGTGGCAGAAATTATTCTGACCGAGCGGAATGGTTTTAATGTGGCCTACAACTCCCCCACTTCTGACTTTGTGCAAAGTGATGAAGAATGGTGGCAGATTGGCAGAGATCAAGGGCAAGCAATTCTGAAGCCAGAATTTGATGAATCGGCTAATTCCGCCGTACTAGAACTAGTTAATTCGATTAAAAATCCCAATTCAGGGGAGCTACTGGGCGTGACCAAGGTGGGGGTATCGATTGATTCGCTCAATGAAGTGCTCGAAGAAATTGTAGAAGCTGAGGTTTTCGGGTCAGAGCAAATCCAGATTATTGATGCAAACTCTGGCAAGACTCTAAATACAATTAGTCTTGAACAAATGCAATTGCTAGGTGAAGTGGTTGGTGGACAGCCAGTTTCTGCGACTGCAACTCTTTGGGCTAATACTTTACTTGCCTCACCGCAAGACCCTAGTTCAGTTCTCTCTGCTTTAGCAAACCAAGCTGGGATCTCAAATGTAGAAGTGAGAGAATCAGCGATCGAGAGTGATCATTTTGTGCTGTCCTTTGAAAGAGAAGGGCGGATTTTTCAGTTATTCACGGTGAGTGGCACTAACTTAGTTACGGTTGCTTCAGTGGAACAGCAAGAAGTAGCGGCAGCCGGGCGTAACCTGGCTGTGCGATTGGGCGTGACTGCGATCGCCCTAGGTCTGGTGGCAACTGGTGTGATTGTGTTGCTGGCACGACAATTATCTAATCCCCTCACCAACTTAGCTAATAAGGCCCAACAGGTGGCAGAAGGGGATTTAAGTACCCAGGCTAATTTAGAAGGAACGGTGGAAACAGTGGTGCTGGCTGATAACTTCAATAATTTGGTAACCCAGGTGGGTAAGTTGATTGGCGAGCAAGAAGAGATCGCCCAACAGCAAAAGCAAGAGAAAGAAGTATTGGAAAATGGCATTTATAAACTGCTCGACGAGGTTGGCAATGCGATCGATGGCGATCTGACCGTGCGTGCCAGCCTAGACTCAATGGAAATGAGTACGGTAGCTGATTTGTTCAATGCGATTATCGACAACCTGAACGATATTGCGATTCAGGTGAAGCATTCCAGTGTGCAGGTGGGATCTTCTTTAAGCAAAGATGAAGAATCAATTCAAGTCTTGGCTGAACAAGCAGTAGAAGAGGCTGCCGAAACCCGCGCAGCTCTGACTTCGGTGAAACAAATGTCAACCTCGATTCGGGCAGTATCCCAGAATGCCAACCAAGCTTCTAAGCTGGCTCAAGATGCCTACACCGTCACCCAACAAGGAACCAAGGCGATCGATGCAACCGTAAAAAGTATCCTCGGTTTGCGGGCAACAGTGGGGGAAACTGCCACCAAAATGAAGTATTTAGAAGAATCTTCTAGGAAGATTTCTCAGGTGGTGTCATTGATTGAAGAAATCGCCCTTAAAACCAATCTCTTGGCAATTAACGCGGGTCGAGCGGGCGAACATGGTCAAGGGTTCTCGATCTTTGGTAAACAGTTGGGGGCTCTGGCTGAACAGTCTGTTACGGCGACCCAGGAGATCGCCCAAATTGTGTCCGCAATTCAATTAGAAACCCAAGAAGTAGCCCAAGCAATGGAAGTAGGTAGCGCTCAGGCGATCGACAGTAGCCGTCTGGTTCAATCCACCAAACAGCGTCTTGGTAGAGTTTTGGAGCGATCGCAAAGTATTAACGAGTTGATGCAATCGATCTCCGAAGCGACTGCTTCTCAGTCTGATACATCTTTGGCGGTGACCCAACTGATGGAGCAAATTGCCCAACAATCAGAGCAACGATTGGCATCTTCGCAGCAAATTGCCCAATCGATTCAAGCCACCGGACAAGTTGCCAAAAGTCTAGAGTCGGCGGTGGAGCAATTTACAGTTACCGAGGAGGAATAGAGAGGGAATAGAGCAGAAGTGAACAAGCAGTAAATGATCAACATCAAACCGCTACTTTTGTGATTTCACCAATTAGTAATTCCATCTAGTAAGTTCACAACCAAAAATCATGACTACTCAGCAACCCAAATCGCCCAAATCGATCGCCACACCTAAAATAGTTGGTTCCATCATCCCTCAGCCGAAGCAGCGTCAATCATTCCTGATCGCGGCTTTGCTCCTGGTTGGTACTGCCGCCATGCCCTTAATCCCAGCAGCGCTTAATCCAATCAAAATGGCAACGGCACAAACCCAGCCAACCCAAACTCCAGCAACCACTCCACCCGCACCCACAAATCAAGCCTCTCCGCCAACTCCAGCACCTGCTCCACCTGCACCCACAGCCCCAGCCCAAAAAACCGCAGTTAAAATTGGGGTGCTGGCAAAACGTGGCGATGAAGCGGTGTTCAAGCAATGGCAAGCAACGGCTGACTACTTAACCAAAGAAATCTCTGGCTATACATTTGAGATTGTACCGCTCGATTTTGAGGAGACCTATCAAGCCGTAGAAGCAGGCACGATCGATTTTGTGATTGCCAACCCCGGTATGTATATTGATTTTGAAGGACTTTATGATGCAAATCGGATCGCCACCCTCAAAAACCTCAGACTCGGTAATCCATATACCGTGTTTGGTGGTGTAATCCTCCGCCGTGCCGATCGCAACGACCTGCAAGAGCTTAGGGATCTCAGGGGCAAAAAAATGATGGCGGTGAATGAGACTTCCCTGGGGGGGTGGCAAATGCAGTGGAAAGAATTAAAAGATGTTGGCATCGACCCATCCCGTGACTTAGAAGAGGTGACTTTTGGCGATACCCATGACACAGTAGTCTATGCGGTGCGCGATCGCCAGGTGGACTTTGGTGCTATCCGTACTGATACCCTAGAGCGGATGGAGAATGAAGGCAAAATCAACCTGAATGAGTTTGTGGTGATTAACCAACAAACTGACTTGCAAAAGGATTTCCCGTTCTTGCTCAGTACCGATTTGTATCCAGAGTGGCCCTTTGTCGCCACCAAGAATACCCCCAATGAACTGTCAGAACAGGTAGCGGCGGCTTTGATCGCCATGCCCAACAATAGTGAAGCAGCCAAGGCAGCCAAAGCAGAAGGTTGGACTGTGCCGCTTAACTATCGATCGGTCGATGATTTGTTCCTTGACCTCAAAATTGGCCCCTACGCAGATTTAGGCGAGCTCAGCTTTGCCCAGTTTGTGCAGAAATATTGGTATTGGTTCACCCTTGGCATAGTTTCCTTCCTGGTGCTGGTGGCGATCGTGATTATTTATCAACAAAAACGCACCGAGATCGCACTCAAGGCCAGTGCCGAAGAACAGCAAAAGGTGATTCAGCAGCAGCAAGAAGCCGAAGCCGCCCTCAAAAAGCTGGCCGCCGAGCAACAAAAACAAAAAGAAACCCTAGAGCAGGAAATCTATCAGCTCCTGGATGACGTTGGTAATGCCGTTGATGGCGATCTGACCGTACGTGCTAATTTGCAATCGATGGAAATGAGTACCGTGGCCGATTTGTTTAATGCCATGATCGACAACCTCAAAGACATTGCGGTACGGGTGAAACAGTCCAGTGGTCAGGTTAGTTCCGCCTTCGTAGAAAACACCGAATCAATTCAACTGCTAGCCACCCAAGCCGTAGCCGAAGCCGAGGAAACCCGTAAAACCCTGGACTCGGTCGCAGAAATGTCACGATCGATTCAGGAGGTGTCTAAAAATGCTAACCAGGCTTCTAATTTGGCGAATGATGCCTATACGGTGACCCAAAGAGGCGCAAAAGTGATTGATAAAACCGTAACTAGTATTAGTGGTTTGCGCACCACAATGGGGGAAACTGCCAAGAAAATGAAGCGATTGGGTGAGTCTTCGCAAAAGATTTCTCAGGTAGTTTCGTTGATTGAAGAAATCGCCCTCAAAACCAACCTCTTAGCAATTAATGCTAGTGTGGAAGCAAGCCGAGCCGGGGAGCAGGGTGAAGGTTTTTCGATTGTGGCCGAACAAGTCGCCACCTTGGCCGAACAATCATCGATCGCCACCAAAGAAATTGCCCAAATTGTGACAGCGATTCAGTTAGAAACCAAGGAAGTAGCGGCGGCGATGGAAGTAGGTACTTCGCAAGTGGTTGATAGCAGTCGCCTAGTCGAAGCCACTAAACTACGGCTAGAAAAGGTACTGGGTCGATCGAAAAGTATTAACAAGCTGATGCAATCAATCTCCCAAAAAACCATCTCTCAAACTGATACATCCCTGGCAGTCACTAAACTGATGGAGCAAATTGCCCAACAATCAGAGCAGCGCGTTTTGTCTTCGCAAAAAGTAGCCGGATCGATGCAAACCACTGCCCAAGTTTCGAGGGAACTAGAGTCCGCCGTGGAGCAATTTAAGGTTGACGCGGGTTAAAAAATAGAGTGGGGCATGGTCTTCCAGCACTAACTCATCGTCGAATTTATAGCCGATCGATTCTGCCCCCATTTTCAAACCTTAGCTTATCTAAATCTTGGCTTTCCAAATATTGGCTCGTATCTCTTAAAACCTTGAAGGACAATGGATAAAGAACAGCAAATCCGGATTAATTTCCTAGACGAAACAGAAGAGTATTTTGAGCAGGTCGAGTCAGTTATTTTGGGGCTTGCCTCCAGTATTGCCGACCCCCAGGATCTCGATCGCGCAATGCGAGCAGCGCACTCGGTTAAAGGTGGATCAGCAATGATGGGGTTTATTCCCCTCAGCCAGGTGGCACACCGTCTAGAGGATTTCTTGAAAATTTTACGATTGCGCCATCAGTCCACAACCATTAGTAGCGAAATTGAGACCCTACTATTGCAAGGGGTTGACTGCTTGCGTAATGTTAGTGCTCTCCACCGCCAGGGCAATGAGATCGATCAGTCCTGGTTGGACAATGCTTTTGCACAAACTTTTGAACCACTCCAAGACTTGCTCGGCGATCTGCATGAAGACGACGAAAATGCGCTCTTGCAACAAGAAGAAGATGTTGATCCGGCATTAATAATTTTTGAGGAAGGGGTTGAAAAGATTCTCGATCGCTTTGAACAACAGCTTCAGACTGCTGATCTTGAACAATTACGCCAAGAACTATTATTAACTGCCGATGAATTGGTGGCGTTTGGCTTTATGGCTAATCTCCAACCGTTCATCCAGCTCTGTCAATCGGTGCAAGCCCAAACTAAGGCGGCAGCAGTAGACCAGAGCCCATCCCTAGCTAAGCGATCGCTCGTTTTGTGGCGGCGCTCCCACGCTTTGGTATTGCGGGGTAGTTTGGCAAAATTGCCCACCGAGTTAGATGGATTCGCCAGTGTTAGTACAATTGCTAATGCTAATGCGACTGATCAGCCCAGAGCGATCGTCAATTCAGTCAACGATCTAGCTCCTGATTCAGTTGATGATTTTAGCGATGATTCATTGAATAATGCAATTGCTACTCCGGATCAGAGCAATCCAATCGATCTAAAGTCACCCCTAGATTTTGAGCAGGCGTTGGAACTAGAGCAAATTTTGGCACAACCTGCTCAACCAGCCTTTGAGCCAACTATCCAGCCTGAGCCAACCACCAGCGATCGCAAACTAGCTGTTACTGATGCCGATTTAGATGCTGATTCTAGTAATTCAGGGAAATCAGAATCAGAACTAGAAGAAGTACAATCACCGCCATTCTCTGAACTAGAACCAGAGCTAGAATTGAATGATTTCTTGGACTTTAGTTTAGAAGAAGATCCAGATTTAACCGATCTGCAAGCTGCTTTTTCTACATCCCAAGCTGATTTGGATCTACCAGAACTCGAGCACTTAGCGGCTAATGAGCTAGAAGCATTACAATCAGCTTTTGCTCTTTCTCCTGGTCTACCGAAGGATCTGCCTGCCGATCTGTTTGTGGACCCCTTTGCAGATCAGGCGATCGATGACCTAGACACCCCACCAACGCTTGAGTTAGAGCTTGAAGATCAATTTCAATCTCAACTTGAACCCAAACTTGAATCTAAACTTGAACCAGCATCCGATCAACCTGACTCACAACCACCTACGATTTCCCCCTCTGTTTCTAGCTCAGCCCTTACTCCAGCAAGTCCAGCGAGTCCAGGGCATAAACTCGAAGCCCAAACCGTAAGGGTGCCAGTCGAGCAGCTTAAACAATTCAATAATCTGTTTGGCAAACTGGTGCTAGAGCGAAATACAGTCAATTTGCGTCTGGAGCAGCTCAAAGGATTTGTAGCCTTAATGCGGCAACGGATCTATCAACTCGATCAATCTAATACGCAACTACGCAAATGGTACGATCGCGCCTCCTTAGAAGGGATTGTGCCAGGGGCAGAACAATCGGCCACCCAAAATATTCAAAAATCAAACCAACCTGAAGCAAATCCAGCAAATCCAGCAAATCAAACCGATGCACTGCAAGATCAATTTGATGCCCTAGAACTGGATCGATACAGCGATTTGCACCTGATCTCGCAAGAACAGATCGAAACGATCGTACAGATCAAAGAGGTTTCCACTGACATTGACCTAGAGTTACAGGAAATGACTCTAGCTGTGCAGAACCTGAATCAAACCACCCAATCGCTGCAAGGTAATGTCAGCCGTACTCAAATGCTGAGCTTTGCCGAGGCGATCAAACGCTATCCTCGGGCTGTCCGCGATCTGAGCAATCAATTTAAAAAACCAGTTAATTTGGTGATTGAGGGCGAAACTACCCTAATGGATCGCGCTGTACTAGAAGCGTTGGCCAATCCACTGATGCATCTGCTGCGCAATGCCTTTGATCACGGCATTGAAGATCGCCAAACCCGGAGCGCTGCGGGCAAACCAGCAGAAGGAACAATTAAACTCAGTGCCGTCAATCGCGGTCTACAAACCGTAATTACCCTCCAAGATGATGGTGGTGGCATTCGCCTAGATAAGATCCGCGATCGCGTTCTTGCTATGGGACTAAGCGATCGAGAAGTGCAAAGCATGTCCGACGCAGATATCCTCAATTGCATCTTTGAGCCTGGCTTTAGTACCGCCGAGCAGGTTACCGAGCTATCTGGACGGGGTATGGGCATGGACATTGTGCAGACAGCGCTCAAAGATATTCGCGGTGATATTCAAGTCCAGAGTAAACCAGGGCTCGGTACTACTTTTATCCTGCGTGTGCCCTTTACGCTCTCGATTCTGCGCGTGATGCTATTGGAGCAAGCTGGGATTGTGTTTGCAGTGCCAGCAGATACGGTGCAAGAAGTACATCGGTTGGAATCCGATTGGGTTAAGACAGAGCAAGGTTCAGCCTATTTGAATCGTGATGACCAAAAAATTGATATCGTCTTTTTAGAGCAGCATTTGGCATTTCGCCGCGCTGGCAAACCTTTTGTGATGCCAGGTACACCAGTGGTGAATCAACCTATGGCGATCATTGTTGGTGAACATAACGAAGGCACGAGTAGTTTGTATGTCAGTCGTCACTGGGGCGAACAAGAAGTTACGCTGCGACCGATTATTAGTCCCTTGCCGTTGCCACCTGGATTTATTAGCTCGATCGTGTTGGGGGATGGTCGGGTTGTGCCCCTAGTCGATCCGCTGGAGCTGGTGGAATGGTGCATGATGAATCATGGTTTAGAAACTGATGCCGCACCACGATCGCCCCAACCGGAGGCGATTGACCTCGCGCAAACTCCCACGGTTCTAATTGTGGATGATTCGGTTAATGTACGTCGCTATTTGGCGTTGACTTTAGAGAAAGCGGGTTATCAAGTTGAGCAAGCCAAGGATGGTCAAGAGGCAGTAGATAAGTTAAATAGTGGCCTTGCTGTCCACGCGGTTGTTTGCGATATCGAGATGCCGCGCCTGGATGGTTATGGCGTGTTAGAAGCGATCAAGAGTAAGACAGAGTTTGAGCAATTACCGATCGTCATGCTCACCTCGCGTAGTAATGAGAAACACCGCAAACTAGCTCTGAATCTTGGTGCATCGGCTTACTTCTCCAAACCCTATGAGGAAGAACAATTGCTAGAAACGATCGCCGATTTTATTAGCAAGTCTGCCCTACCAATGGCTACGGCAGTGGGCTGAGATGGGTTGAGATGGGGTGGTGGTTGTTTGATCAAACGGAACGGTTTTAGCTGTTATTCCTGATTCTGAATCTCTACTTCCCCGCTGATATCATGGCCAGCGACGATCGAATTGGTGGCATTAGTGTTCTGGTCGCGGCCAATATTGGTGTTTGTATTGTTGAAAACAGGCTGTGATTCGGCTAGCTTAAATACGATCTGTTTCAAGTCGGTGCTTTTCTCTCGATATAGCTGGATTATTTCTTCTTTGTTAGATATTTCCTTATCCTTGTCTGCAAGCATAGCCTTATATTTTTCGGTCTGCTCCTTTAATGCTGCCTTGTATTTGCTGTAAATAAATTTCTCAATCTCTGCTTTTTGTGCATCTACTGGCGCATTGATCCGAATTACGAAGCTGCCATCATCTCTGGTTTCGATCGCCGCGATCGCTAGTTCTTCGCCTGTTTCCGATTGAAGCTTTATGAATGATTCGCTAAATGCTTTCCAATCGATCCCATGTTGAAAAATCAAATCGACGGTGTTGATCGCTTTTTGAAATAGTTTTTGGAAATCACCAGGTGCAAATTCACCTGTGGCGGGTACGCGATCTAGATATTCAGCTTCTTGATCATCAACAGGTATTTCTACATCCCTAAATATATACTTGCACCTCAAATTATTGAAATTAGTGTATTTATCTATATTCCACCCATGAATACACGCACCAGTAAGTTCGGCATTACTGAAATTAGTTTCAATAGCTTCAGTTCTTACTAAAAAAGCACCATTCAAATTTGAACTTTTAAAATTTGTTCTTTCTATCCTGGCCATATAAAAAGAAGCATTTTTAAGATTTGCTTCATCGAAGTCAGCTTCCAATAATTTAGCTTCTAAAAAATTTGCCTGTGTAAGATTCGTTCTGCAAAAAATGGCTCCGATAAGATTTGCCTTGGGTAGTTTGGCTTGAGTAAGGTTAGCTCCAGTAAAATCGGTCATGCTTAATAATGCCTTACTAAAGCGAGAATATGAAAAATCAGCATCTGTGCAATCAGTTTGAGATAAGTCCGCATTAGTGAAATTAGCTCTAATAACACAGGCTGAGCTAAGATTCGCCAGTATTAGATCAGTACCACTCAAATCAGTAATGCTAAGATTTGCTTTACTTAAATTGGCTCCAAATAAGTCACTACCTTGCAAATTTGCCCCACTCAGATCAGCGCCCTGCAAATTAGCACCCCGTAACTCTTCCCCACTCAGGTCAGCGCCGCTGAGGTTTGCACCATGCAGATCGATCCCCGTCAGGTCGATCCCAAACAAATCGATCGCCACCTTGGGATGCTGTTCTCGCCACTTATTCCAGGCTTCCACCCCCCGCTTCAGGATCGCCACCTGCTGATCATTTGCCACTTCGATCGCCCCAATAACTTGCCATTTAGATTTTATCTCCAAATCGATCGCTAATAAAACAACAAAAAAGCCGTTACTAAAATTGCAACTGCGATCGCAACCCCTGAAAATAATGGCATGGTTAGAGTAACAAAAAATAATTCCATCTAATTAATCACAACCAGAGAAAGACCATGAGACTAGCGATCGCCATTCCCACCACCGTATTGATCGGCGGCACCTGCACCTACCTTGCCCTTGCCCAAGCCGGCATGATTCCCAGTAGGCTCAGGCTTGACCCGGCGATCGCCACCGAAATCACGATCGAACCAGGCGTTGAAATTAATCCAGGGGCAACCTTGACCACCACAACTGAGCCCGAATCACCTAACGGCCTATTCGTTCAAGATCCGCAAAATCCTGATGGCCAGCAACTAGCCTTCCCTCTCAAGCACACCGATGTCGATGCCCAGGTAGACGGTAACATCGCCAGGGTGGCCGTAACCCAAACCTTCGAGAATCCCTTCGATATGCCTCTCGAAGCCGTTTATGTATTCCCGCTGCCCGATGAAGCCGCCGTAGACGATATGGAAATTAAGATCGGCGATCGGATTATTAAGGGCGAAATTAAGCGCCGCGAAGAAGCCCAGGAAATCTACGAACAGGCCAGAAATGAAGGGCGCACCGCTGGGTTACTAGAGCAAGAACGCGCTAATATTTTTACCCAATCGCTGGCGAATATCCGCCCCGGCGAACAGATCGACGTGACGATCTATTACACCAACAGTCTGGAATTTGAAAAAGGGAACTATGAATTTGTATTCCCGATGGTGGTGGGGCCGCGCTACATTCCCGGCGATCCGATCGGCAAGTCTCCCGCTGCTGTAACCGATGGTGTGACTCAATCCCTGCCTGATACCACCCAGGTGCCCGATGCTTCGCGGATTACGCCGCCCGTGCTCAAACCAGGAATGCGATCGGGGCATGATATTAACGTTAAGCTGTCGATCGATGCCGGGGTAGCGATCCAGAAGGTGGGCTCTACTTCCCATCAGATCAAAATGAGCCAGAATGGCAGGGTAGTGAACCTTTCGCTTTCTCCAGAAGATACGATCCCAAATAAGGACTTAATCATTCGCTATCAGGTTGCCAATGAACAACCCCAGACTACAGTTCTGACGACTAAGACCGAGCAGGGCGGCCACTTCGCTACTTATTTAATCCCCGCGATCGACTACAAAAGCGAAGAGATCGTGCCAAAGGATGTGGTGTTCTTAATGGATACCTCTGGTTCCCAATCCGGTGAGCCCTTAATTAAATCAAAGGAACTAATGCGCCGCTTTGTGAGTGGCCTCAATCCCGATGACACCTTCACAATTATCGACTTTGCGAATACTACTCGCCAGCTTTCTAGTATTCCTTTAGCGAACACCAACAGCAATCGCCAGAAAGCCCTTAATTATATTAATAAACTGGATGCCAATGGCGGCACAGAACTATTAAATGGCATTAATGCGGTGCTCAGCTTCCCTAGTCCCGAAGATGGTAGGGTGCGCAGTGTTGTCCTGATTACCGATGGTTATATTGGCAATGACACTGAGATTCTGGCGGCGGTGCAGGAAAAACTGAAACCAGGCAATCGCCTCTATAGCTTTGGTGTTGGTAGCTCAGTGAATCGCTACTTGCTCGATCGCCTTGCTGAAGTCGGTCGCGGTACGACTCAGGTAGTGCGCCAGGATGAGAATACGGATTTGGCGGTAGAGAAGTTCTTCCAGCAGATTAATAATCCGGTTTTAACTAATATCAAAGTGGAATGGCAAGGTATAGGAACTGCGCCAGAAATCTATCCCCAGGCAGCACCGGATCTATTTGCCAATCAACCGTTAGTGCTATATGGCCGCAAGAAAGATCGCATCAGCGGCAATCTCAAAATCACTGGCATGATGGCGGGAAATAAGCGTTATGAAAAAGTGATTCCGGTTGGGTTTAATAACCAAGAGAAAGGAGCGATCGCCCAGCTTTGGGGTCGGGCTCGGATTAAAGATTTAATGAATCAGATGTTTAGTGGTGAAACTACCACCCTGGTGGAATCAGCGACAAATACGGCGCTTAGCTATAACCTACTATCAAAATATACTGCCTTTGTGGCGGTGTCTGAAGAGGTGCGGGTTAACCCGGATGGCACGACCCAGCGGGTACAGGTTCCGGTGGAATTGCCAGAGGGTGTCAGCTTTGAAGGTGTATTCGGGACTGATGCAGAAGAAGATGTTGCCGCCCAGACCAGTAACTTTGCGGTTGCAGCCCAACCAGCGCCTACCCCCCGTCGCCGCACGATCGGTAGAACTGATCAATCCCGCAAGAATGTACGCCAGGAAGCCGTTGCCCCAGTTCCTACTACCCCACCACCAGCGGTTAACATGCCCAGCCTGCCCGCTGAGTCTGGCGATCTGGCCAGAGCATCCAAAGATCAGCTTAATGAATCCTTGGGTGATTTTAATGATGGCGATCTCTCTCCCCAAACGGAAGCTATTCCTGAATCCAGTGAATCGAAGATCGCAGTTGCTTCTCCAGTGCGTGTGGTCAAGCTGGAAGGAGTGAAGGTGGTTGCTAATACTGGCATTACTGGCAATATGACCGAGGCAGAGCAGCTTCGCATTTATGTTAGCGATCCGCTCCAACAACATCTCCAAGCGCTGAGTTTGCCAAATGCTGCATCGGGTAAGGTAGTGCTAGAGTTTAGTTTGAAAGATGGCCGGATCGATCGCATTATTCTAGACGATCGCAGTTCGACAATCACCGATAAGGCAGTGATTAATGCAATTAAGCAAGCCCTCTTGCGCTGGAATGTACCTAACACAGCTAGTGGTAAGGCAAGGCTGACTTTAAGCGTGAATAATGGCTAGTTAGAAGCCAGCTAGAAATTAGTATGGGGCGATTCGTAATAATTGGCGATCGCCTCAATCAAGCCATCTAGGGTATATTCCATTGCTTCAATTTCTACCCGTCCCAGAAATTCATAACAGGTGGCCGAAGTTTGGGGTCCGATCGAAGCGATCGTGACTCCTGCTAACCATTTTTGCCATTCGTTACTTTCCTGAGCCAGGATCTCACAAAAGTTTCGCACTGTTTTAGAACTGGCAAAGGTAATCACATCTATATTACCGTTCTTAATTGCAGCCAATGCTTGAGGATCGCGCTCAGGCGGTAAACCCGATTCATAGGCCGCGATCGCATCCACCTTTGCCCCTTTGGCAGTTAATTCTTCAATTAAGACTTCGCGCCCGCCACTTTGCACCCTGGGGAACAAGATATTTAAATTTTTGACCGAAGGGAAATTTGCGGCCAGGTCATCTGCCACATAGTTAGGCGGGATAAAATCTGGCATGATGCCATTCTGGGTGAGTGCTACCGCTGTTTTTTTGCCAACCACGGCAACTTTGACATTGGTCAACGCCCGACTATCTTTTTGGGCATGGTGCAATCGCTCAAAGAAACTATACACGCCATTGGCAGAGGTAAGAATCAACCAATCGTAACGATCTAGGTTTGCGATCGCCCGATCCAAATCTGCCCAACTATCCGGCGGCAGGATCGCCAGGGTTGGCATTTCCACCACCCGTGCACCAGTATCTATCAGCATTTGACTAAACTGGCTCGATTGCCCTGTAGCTCTGGTCACCATCACAGTTATGCCAGTAAGCGCTTTATTATGCCTCTCCATTTGCCCTGGCCTAAACCAACTCAATCGATCGTGATACCTGACCACTTCCCCCACCAGGATCACCGCAGGCGAAAGGGCGTAATCGGGTAACTTCGATTGTATGTCGGTGAGGGTACCTAACCAAATTTTTTGTTGTTGCTCTGGGGCATGGCTACCGCACCATTGCACCACCGCGATCGGTGTATCGGCTGATTTGCCCTGCCTTAGCTTGGCTAAAAGTGGGGGATTTTCACCCTGTAAGCCCCTGGTCCCCATCAGGATCGCCAGGGTTGGGATTTCGGCTAGTGCTGGCCACGGTAGATTTTCGAGATCATGGGCAGTCAGAACAGCAAAACAAGGGCTGAGTTTGGCATCGGTGAGGGGAATACCGGAAAAGAGTGAGGCCGCGATCGCACTGGAAATTCCTGGTACGATCTCATATTCACAATTATTTGCCCTTAAGGCTTCAAGCTCCGGCACCGCCCGCCCAAAAATGAAGGGATCGCCGCTTTTGAGCCGAACTACTTGCTTTCCTTGCTGACAAAGTTTTACTAGTAAATTATTGATTTCTGGTTGCTTGATACTGAGTTGACCGCCGCGCTTGCCGACATAGTGCCGATCGCAACTGACGGGCGTTAGTGCTAGCAATGACTCGTCGATCAGAGCATCATAGACGATCGCTTCCGCTTGACTGATCAGTCGCTGCGCTTTGACGGTGAGGTAGTCGATCCCGCCTACGCCTGCACCAACTATGTAGACTTTGCCGCTAGTCATCGTCACTATTAATGATCTCGACTACATAGTCTTTATCTATTTCTATACTTTTTAAAGTGCCTCGCTTAGAAGGTGTCTGAGCATATTCATGAATGTCAATTGTAATGACAAAAATAGTTTTATTGTTATGTTCAAGAAATGGAATAGCTGAGCGGGTTTTACCTGATAAGTTAAAACTTAAATCTTTTTCACAAACCTTGTAAATAACCAAGTACCCAAATTGCTGGCTGTATTGACTGGCGTAGTCATAGACTTGCCTAATACCTTTGGCAATATATTTCTTATCGCAATTAAAAATTTTAGTGTCAGCAATTAATCTTTGTCCCTCTGACTGGGCTGAGACAAGATCCGGTCGCCCAGATGCCGACCGAGGTTCTATCTTGAAATCTAAACCTTGGTCATAAAGAAATTCGTAGAGGTGATAGGCAAGATTCTTTTCTCCCCGCTTAGTATCTGATGTGTAAATACCGTGAAGCTTTTTCCTTTGGACTGGGAACCACTCACATTTATGCTTATATCTTTCAATTAAACCTAAGGCAAAATCAACATCGCCTATCTTTTCAGCCACGAAAATGTAGAGGTCAAAAACACATCTTTTTACGTGAAAACGATTAGAAGGGGAAAAGAGACCTTTATTAATCCTTTCAACAGCCTGCTTGATCTGTAAATAAGCATTAATTGCATTTTTAAATTCCGTCTCTGGGAACAGAATCTTTTCTTGCATCTCTATTTGTATGTCTTCTTTCTCTGGGCTATGTTCAAGCTCATTAAGAATACTTCTAAATATTTGGTCGCTATTAAGCAGTTCCCACAGATGATTTATTGCAGCATTAAAGTATTCATCTTTTGTGTTTTGCACTTTTTGCTGTCTGTTTAAAAGTTTTGCTAACCTTTGATTAAATAACATTTAGCTCACCATGCTTTATGTGCGCAAATCAGAATAACATAACCAATTAAAAAGCGATCGCCCTACATAGCAAGCAAGCGATCGCCCAACAGATATCTCATTTGTTTCTTCTAAGCTAAGAACGCCGAGAAGCTACAGCACTTTACCCCTTACTGGCGTAAGCCGCAAGTTTTGCTTCCACATCCGCATCACCAGCCGTCTGAATATCCGCCACCGGCAGATCCTTCGGCTTGAATTTCTTATCCATCAGCTCATGCTCATGACCAGTAATAATGAAATTACCTTCCATGATCTTGCGCAGAATATTAGTGCGGCGTTGTCTACCCAGCAGCATCGCCCCCACCAAGCGGCCTTCCGAAACCGTCAGCTTAAAGTGGGCAAACGGATCGCCAGCGGTGTCATAGGTATGCACCTGACAGGACTCATCATTGGGATCGGGGTTAAAATTGCCCAGCATCGTGTAGGGCAAATCATAGAGCACGCCTGCATTGTAGAATAGCCCTTCATCATAGGGATGCTGCATTCCCTGCAAATTCATCGCCGCGATCGTGCCCTGATTAGTGGCCACCTGCCAGGTGCGATTAGGTCGATAGCCCACCATATTGCCAGAACTGACCCAGGTGCAATCGCCCGCCGCAAAGATGTTATCAAAATTGGTTTTTAGATAACCATCCACACCAATGCAACCATTGACCAGCTCAATGCCAGAATCCTGCAAGAAAGCCACATTAGGACGAATCCCAATACAGATGCCGACTGCTTTGGCGGGGATTTCTTCGCCAGCACTGGTTACCACGGCACGGACATTACCATTTTCATCACCGAGGATTTCTTTGGCCATCACGCCGATCCGGCATTCTGCACCGCTTTCCTTGACCCGATTGAGCAGGATTTCACCGGATACTTCATCGGTCAAAGGCTCACCCAGGGTAGCGCCAAGCTGCACGATCGTCACCTTCAAACCAGCTTGATTGAAGCAATCGGCTAGCTCTAGACCCAGCACCCCGCCACCGATCACCACCGCATCATTACCATTATTTGCTTTGGCTATTTCTTCATACCAGAGTGTATCTTTCATATCCCAGTAGCCGAGACGCACGCCATTGAGATCGATGCCTGGGATCGGCGGCTTGATCGCACTACCACCAGTAGCAATGATCAACCCATCATAGTTGTGGGTCTCACCACTGGCCATTACTAAGGTATTTTCATTGGGCTTAATCTGAGCAACGCGATCTTGCAACACCGTCACATTCAAGGCTTCATAATCTTCTGGCTGTTTAACAGTTAAGGCCTCAAGGGTGGTTTGTCCTTGTAGATAGGTGGACAAAGAAAGGCGACGATAGAAAGGATAATCTTCGCCATTAATCACCGTAATGCTTGCTTCGGCATCACCCCGACGCAGTTGCTCGGCGGCAGTGATCCCAGCGACACCTGCCCCGATAATAAAATAATGCTTTTGCATAGACACCTAAAAAAGCTAATTTACTTACTCGATCAGATTATTGGGATGCTGCCGATCGCTACGATTTTCTTGCTATTTCTTTAGGATTTGTTGTCGATGCTATAGATTTCTTAATAAACTTTTCTTAAACAATCGAGCTAGCACAGCTTAAAGATCCTCAACTTCCAAAAGTGCCACCGTGATCGCCCCAAACGCAAATGCAAAAATCAACGGCATTGGTGAATTAAACGAAAAAGTCAGCCCCACCGCACCGATCGCAATAATGATCGCCGCGATCGCCAGGGACTTTTCCTGATTGCACATGCCATGTTGCGCCTTAATACACCGCAGCGCCTTACTAGGGATCGGCATCGGCATGAATGCACCCGGCGGAAAAGCCCAATAATGATTACGCTCTATGTATAAATCAGTCCAGCCATTTTCCTGGCACCAATCATTAACCCATTCGTCACGAAGATGTTTCATAACTTCGGTAATTTTGAATTGCATGTTAACTAAAGTTATTAAATATGAATTTATATGATGTGGTTTCTATGTTTTCAATAATCAAAAAGGAGCGAATAAATTTCGCATTAACCTGTATTTTTACGCCTAAATCATTGCTAACTAGAAAAGCTTAGGATCTTCAAAGATATGGTTGCGCAAATCCCTGCCAAGGCATTTAACATCAGGGCTAAGCAACTATTTGAAATTCAAATTTGCATATTTTGACAATATTTTGACAACATAAAAAACACTAACAGTTCAGCCTTTGCAATCACTGAATGAGTCTAGATACTGGTAAAGCTGTTATATCTTTGAAACCTCACAACCAACCTTGGCCATTGTTAAAGAGCCTAATCCAAAAACCTATTTAATATAGGCTCAGGAGCAAAATCAAATTAGCCATGTGCGATCGCTAAAATCACTAATTATTGAAGCAATGGAAAATATTTTCTTAAAAGGTTTTCGAATAATAATTCAAATAAGAATAAATTATATATTTATGTTTAAGGTTTGAATTTAAAAAGGGTAGTATAAAGTTAGCTTTGTTATTTGTCCTAATAATTGATTCTAATATATGCAAGTAGGTAGATTGTGTTACGCTTTGCAAACTTAATTTGCTGCACAATCCACCGCAGCACAATTTATATTTAAGACTTGGCAATAGCTTCTGGTAAAGTGCTTTCAGTTCTAGTTATCTTTACCATCAGAAAATCGGTTAACTTCATTTGACCCTATTTGATTAGTGGGCGGGACAAATAACTGATGTTGCATGAACATGTAGCAGATATTGTCTTACGTATGTAATACATCGCTTAGTTAAGAAAAGTGCCTGTATAGTCCTGGAGTAGTAGATCTCAAGCAATGGCGATCGCGGTGTATATGTCTAGAGGTAGATTTGCCTACATTTTGTATACTGCGATGCACTAAACAGGTAAATAGTTGTCTATTATGAATGTTAATTAAGAACAAAATTGAGTTTAAACGTAATACTTGACAAGGTCATGAAAACTAAAACACAATCCGCTAAGAAATCATTTAAGTCGATTTCCAATGGTGGTCAGGCAGTGGTCATTCGTTTAAGTGACAGCAGCTTTGATAATCAAAGCGCAACAGAATTGTTCAGCCAGATTGAATCCTATACCGCCGCAAATTCGTTAGCTGGTGATGACGTATCTCCCAACCTGTTATTAGATTTCCAAGATGTTGAGTCTCTTGATAGCGCTGGCCTGAGTGTTTTGATAACAGCACTTCACAACGCCAATAAAGCAGGTAGTAGTCTATCTCTATGTTGTGTAAACAATTCCGTGCGATTGGTGCTTGAGCTAACCAAAATAGATCAAAGGTTTGCAGTCTTTGGTAGCCAAGATGAGTTCATTGCATATGTTAACTCCACGCGCCAAGGCCGATCGGTGGTAGCGGTTGCCTAAATCGTTATTTTGTTGAGTTGTCTTGTTGAATGTATTGAAATCAAGTTAAAACCAAACAGCTCTGCCAAAACAAATATTACATATCCGTTCCCCTAAAAATTAGATAGTGAATTACTAGTCTGATGCTCTTTAAGTAAGCTGTCAGGCTAGTTTGCCGTTTGTATCCATATGATCTAGATTTAATTAGATTGGCTAAAACCAGATCAGCTATCTGCAAAGATCCGTAGATTTTAATAACTCAATTCCTGGCATCCCAGAACCTAGTAATACCATCAAAAATTAGCCCTGAGTCATATTTACCCAGGTTTAAATACTGTTGCAATTTTTTGCCATCGCCGCCAGTAAACACAATGCCACTACCAGGATAGCGATCGCACCAATCCTGGATAAATGAATATATCCCCGCCGCGATCGTATGCCATACCCCGCTTTTGATCGCGCCGACCGTATCGGTTGCCCATCTTTCTGGCGTATCGGGTTTGATTTCTTGCTGCTGCCCTGGGGATTTCGCCTGTCCTGGTTCAGTAGAGTGGATCGGTATCTCGATCGGAACTTCTGGTAAAGCTGCTGTGGCTTGATGCAAACTCTGAAATTGTGCATATATACCTGGCAAAATTGCACCACCGACTAAGGCTGGATGCTCGTCAATGCCTGTGATTGTAATCGCCGTGCCAGCATCAATTACTAGAACTGGATAGCCATACTTTGCGCCTGCCCCCAGAGCAACTAGGGCACGATCGACCCCGATGGTTTCATAGAGATTGGCGATCGGGATTTGGGTTGAAGTAATAACTTGGGTCTGGACCAGCCCATGCCAGGGTGTACTTAAGTGAGGTACTACGGAGGCGATCGCAATTTTCTCAAAATTTTTGAACTTCAGCGCTGGATCGAGTTCCCTGGCAAATCCTTCGATTTCGTCATGCCTGACTGTATATGTAGTGATTTTTTGATAGCGACTAGTCGCCTGATCCAAATCAGGATCAAATATATTGCCGATCGCAGCCTTGAGGTGAGTATTGCCGATTGCGATCGCTAAAGCTTGCTTACTAGACATAATTGGGCATAATCTAAATTACGTTAAAATCAGTCCAAATTATTAATTCTACTTTAGCAACTAAGCTGGATTAGTCATCTTAAAATGTTTAGCAGCAATTTAAAGTTTGACTAAATTATGGCGATCGATTTGATTTAGATATTGATATTTGCGGTAATTGAGCCTAAATTAGCTGCAAACATAACCTAACTTAGCTAACCGAGTAGCAATAGCCAATATGCCAAGAGAACCCAGAAAGCCCAATGAGTATCTAGTCCACCTGATGGTTGAAGGTAACCATGTGGTGGATATTCGCTTCAATACGATCGAAGAGGTGAAAAGCTGGTACGCCAGCAAGATTAAGCCCAAGTCCGATGATGATGATTTGGTATCGATGCCAATGAAGCAGGAGCATGAAATTTTGTTTGTGCGCCCTAAGCGGGTCTCGGCGATCCACGTGGAACCGGTCTTCTCTTCTAGTGTGGAGATGTTCTAGCTAATTTCTCTCTGCCCTGTTGATGATGTTTAATTTGAGCGATCGTTATTTTGCTCCTAATGCGATCGCCTTAGCTTTGCTATTCACTAGTTACTATTGATGAGTGCAGGGCGATCGGAAAGCTAATCTATAACTGTGGATAGATATAGAATTTTTTTGGCGAATTTGTTTGTGATTAGCCCGTAGATGCGGTACTATTAAAAACGCTGAAATGATCCTCAGTAGCTCAGCGGTAGAGCGGTCGACTGTTAATCGATTGGTCGCTGGTTCGAATCCAGCCTGGGGAGTTGATGTTAAATCTAATATTTTTATTCGATCGATTGCCCTAATCTGTGAAGGCTATACTCTAGCTATATCTCCACACAGGTTAGCAATCACTTTTTTTGATTGTTAATAATTAGCAACAAAGTTTCCCAAAAATTAACCCCTGCCTGCATTTTTCCGCAATTTGATGTGCTAGATTAGTCGCATTAGATTTTCTGGTGTGGTGCGTGAGGAAAAGTTATGGGCAGGTTTAGATCTGGCGATCGCTTCATTTGGCGATCGGTGGCGGTGGCGATCGTTTTATTTGTTGGCAATGCGTCGGGAGTAGTTGCGGAGTCGATCGAGGTTAGAGATGCTGATGTCTTTACATCTTCAGACGCAGAAATTGCCCAAAACACCTCGCCAGAGAGTATTTATATACAACCCAATGGCTGGGAATTTTCGGCTTTGTTTGCCTTGGCCGATCGCCACGATTGCATTCCTGGGCATGATGATACGTCTAGGTTTGGGCGGATCAAGATTAACCGCTACGACTTTGCCGCTGTGCTGGATCAATGTATCGATCGGGTGAATTTAATTCTCAATTCTAGACCGAATCAGGTTTCTGAGCAGGACTTGGAAAATATACGGCGGCTGGAGGAGGAGTTTGCCTCTGAGTTGGAGGATATTCGTGGCCGACAGGCTAAGACAAAAAACGCCCAACTTGAATTACAACAATTTTCTGTCGCAGAGTCGATCGAGGTTGCGAATAGCCCTGAGTTTGAGTTGCCAGAGCCACCAGAAGCAATTAGCCCCGAAAGTGATTTCTTTCAAAAAACTCTTCAACCTGATGATTGGGAGATGACTACTTTAGCATCGCTGGAAAAACGATATCGATGCGTTACCAAAGGTCATAGCCCTAACTTCCCAATCGGGAAAATGACCCTCTATGAATTTACACGTAAGCTGTATATCTGTGTCAATAATATTGAAGAAATCCTGATCGATGATATTACGCAGCAGCAAACGGAAAAAGTTTCAGCCAATGATTTATCTGCCTTACGCAAGCTTCAGGTACAATTTGCCTCTGAATTAGCGGTGATGCAAAAACGGATCGATTATTCGGCAGCGCGTCATTCTGCTCTACGTAGAAGACCACGGACACGGAGGAGATCGCCAATTGACTCTCTCAATCACAGAAGTAGTAATACTAATCCTACTGCTCAGGATATCCACGACCTGATTGCACTGGGAGAGATACGCAATTGCATTGGGCAATACCTGCTTCAAAAGCAAGGAATAACCAGAAATGAGTTTGCCCAGAGCCTAAGCAACTGTTTGGATGTGGTGAATGAAATCATTAGTGCTAATGGGGCAGATGAGATATCGAGAGGGGAACTGGTGGTTTTGCAGCGATTGCAGGAAGAATATGCTGCTGAATTGGCTACTTTGCGTGGTCGAGTTGATTCCTTAGAAGCTGCAACTGCTCGACTAGAAGCACTACAGTTTGCCCCAACTACCAAATTTGCTGATAGAGCTATTCTTGCTTTGTCAGGCGCACCGGATTATGACTCCCGATCTTCTACTAGAGACAGCATTGCATCAGACCCCACAGACATCAACGATTGGCCTGCTAAGGCAGAAGACTTTATGGCGATCGAGCAAGTCATCAAAAAACACGGATGCATCGCTAATTATCCATTTGATCTGGATCGATCTACTATAAATCGCTTGGATTTTTCTTGGGTTTTGGAAGTCTGTCTAGACTATCTTAGTGAAGTTATTTCGTCTGGCCTTGCTGAAAGATTCTCCAAGCAAGATTTGTCTTCCATGCAAAGATTACAAGAGAGATTCGCTGCTGAGCTTGCCTCTAGAAGAGCTGTTCTCTATCCAATTGGCGCAGATCCTTATAGCCATTATTCGCCTATTGTTCTGAGTTTACGATCGCCTAAGCTAGCAATTAGCAATAGCGATCAAGAGCATCAACCTTTAGCACAAATTGAAGAAGGAAATGGCGATGCAGATGGGGAGGTTGTTAACCCAACGTATTGGGCTCGTGTGGATTTAGAAAGACTAGCCCACAAATATGGTTGTGTTCCACTTGACCCTAAATACAGCTCTTTGCCCATACCGCGTGATGAGTTTATCGCAAAGTTAAGCCCTTGTTTAAAGAGGATTAGCCGTTTACCGATCGCCCGAAGCCTCTCAACGGTAAGCTCATCCGATGATTCATCTATAGTTACTACACTGCGAATTCATGATGATGGGCGAATCCAAGTTTCTAAGGAAGATTCTGATTTAGGCTGGAAGCTTTACAATCGTTTTGGTTCTGAATTTTTTGTATTTAGATCTATAAAAACAAGCGATTGGGAATATAAAGCACTAGTCAAGCTTATTGAGAAGTACGAATGTATTCAAGAGTATAAAGGTGAACCTGAGAAAGATGTAGTTATTTCTCGACGTGAATTTGCCGCTGGACTTAATGCTTGTTTGGATAAGATCAACGAAATAATTTCATCTGGTCTCGTGGACACAATCGCCAAAGAAGACTTGGCAGCGCTGGCACGATTACAGGAAGAATTTGCCGCAGATATAGCTGGTCTTTCTGGTCTAGAAGCCTTACCTTCACCTTTAAGAGCGAACTTTTACTCTGACGATGATAACCTGGCAGATGGGGAGATTATCAAACCTTCAGGCTACATTGATGGCTATAGCGTTGCCCCTAATGATGCAATTTACAAGTCTCTTCTTGATCTCGGCAAACGATATGGGTGCGAGGAATTGAAACGAACTGATAGCGATCGACATAAGTTACAGGCACTGAGTCGCTATGAGTTTTCCCTTGGGGTAAGAGATTGTCTGAAAGAGATATATGAAAGGATCGATTTAGGCAAAGACGAACTACCCAGAGAAGATATCTTAGCTTTATGGAAATTGGAGGGTTGGGGTAATCTTCACTATAACGATGTTGAACTAGCTAAAAGTACTATTGAACAAAGCACTAGATTACCTACGCCTGCATGGGTTTATCCCATCATGACAAGATTATCAAAGCGCATCGGCTGTATATCTTTTGCTGAACGTGAAAACCAAGATATAACTCGTGCGCAATTTGCAATGACCTTGGATCGATGCCTGGACAAACTGAACGAAATAATCTCAGCAGGCTTATTAGATAAGGTTACAACGGAAGAGACGAGTGCTTTCTTACAGCTAAGAAGAGAATTCAAAACTGAACTAGCAGCAATTAAAAAAGCTAGTTCTAGGAATGATTTTCAATGGCCTGAAATATGGTAGTAATCGTGATGATCTAGGAGCTGATATTCCTAAATGAGCCAAAAAATAGCATAAAACCGCAAAAATAATATATATTGAGAGTACAGAAATCATAGCAGGGCATCGCATGATTAAAGTTCTGCACCTCTCCGATATTCACCTGGGCAGCACCACCCACGGCAAAATTAACCCCAAAACCGGATTAAATACCAGATTCGAAGACTTCCTCGCCGCGTTGACCCGCTGCATCGATCGCGCTGTCCAAGCACCCGCCGATCTGGTTCTGTTTGGTGGCGATGCCTTTCCTGATGCTACGCCGCCCCCCTATGTACAGCAAGCCTTCGCCCGTCAATTCCGCCGCCTCGCTGATGTGCAGATTCCCGCCGTGTTGCTGGTGGGCAATCACGATCAACATACCCAAGGGCAAGGGGGAGCAAGCCTGGCGATCTACCGTAGTTTGGCCGTGCCGGGGTTTACGGTGGGCGATCGCCTGGAAACCCATTTAATCGTCACTGCCGCTGGCAAGATTCAAGTTATTACTTTGCCCTGGCTGAATCGATCTGCCCTGCTGACCCGCCAGGAAACGGAAGGCATGTCGATCGCCGCTGTAGATAGGCTCCTGCTCGATCGATTGGCGGTTATCCTGGAATCAGAAATTCGCCAACTCAATCCCAATTTACCCACTATTCTGCTAGCCCATGCGATGGTGGATAAGGCTGCCTATGGGGCAGAAAGATTCTTAGCGGCTGGTAAAGGTTTCACGGTGCCGTTGTCTTTGCTACATCGAACTGAGCTTGATTATGTGGCCTTGGGGCATGTGCATCGTCATCAAGTTTTGGCAAAAAATCCCCTGGTGGTCTATCCCGGTAGCATTGAGCGGGTAGATTTCGGCGAAGAGAAAGAAGAAAAAGGCTATTGCTGGTTAGAGATCTCAAAAAAACAAGCCAAGTTCGAGACTAAGTTTGAGTTTTGCGCCTTGCCGACGCGATCGTTCCTGACGATCCGGCTAGATGTGACTAAGGAGGCCGATCCGCAGGCAGTAATCCTGAAGGCGATCGCCCAGGGTGAGATCAACAATGCGATCGTAAGGCTGATCTATCGCTTGCAAGCGGCACAGCTCAGCCAAATTAATGAAGCGGAACTACACGAGGCGCTAGAAACTGCCCACACCCATACGATCGCCCCGGATGTGGTTAGCCAAGCAAGTCGGGCGCGATTGCCAAATTTACAGATTACCGAAGTGCTCGATCCGATCGCGGCGTTGACTGCATATCTGGATACTCGTGCTGATTTAGCTAACCTCAAAGCTGAAATGCTTGGCGCGACAAGGGCATTGCTGGGAATTAGTAGTGATTCAATTGAACAGACTGAGACAAACGAGAACTCAAAAATTGTTGAATCAAAACCTACTACTAAACTTACTGAACCGATCGCGCTGGAATATGGTTCGGCTGATGAAAAGGCATTACCTAATCCTGCGGCTGTAACTAGCCAGGGAATGACTCAAACGGTTGAAATAATTGAGCTAGAGCCTGGTGGCGATCGACAGGCGCATCTAAAACTAGTGGTTCCAAGTGCTGATGTTTCTGATCCAGAGAAAAGTAAACCAACCAGTAAACAAGCGCCTAAACAACTTCAGCCCCAAAAAGCAAAAAAGAAACGCAAGCGATCGGCTAAACCACCTAATCATCAAGCTCAGCAATTAACCATGTTTAACTAGAAACTAGGATTCAATTGGTTAAACCTACATTTCGCGGTTAGGTCAGCAAAGTAGATAATATTTCTGACAGGGAGCAGCAAGGAAATTCAGGATCAGCAAACGTTCCTCTGTAAGATTAGAACCCATGAAATTGACCAAGCTACCTTGCAATAGGGTTTCCAGAATAATTTCGTCTATTTAATTATTTGATTTCTAAAGCAAAGCGCGAAATGTGGGTTTTATTTGATGCGTTTACAATCCTGGCTGATCAACAGGGGCAAATACAGCCAGAATATGAAGCGGATGAATTACACTTAAATAAACAGGGTTATGCCGCTTTGAATCAAGAGTTGCTAAACATATTAGCCACGCAATATTGAATATTAACCACCTCGCTCGCTCAGGTTCCCCATATAATCTTCAATCGCAAGCAATCATCCTACTCGCCAACCTGAACCAAAATGGAAGCTTTACACCAATCAGGCACTCAGATCGCTCAGCGCTATAAAATTAGCTACTTATTGGGACGGGGAGCTACAGGTAAGACCTATGCGGCAACTGATTTACAGACGGGTGAGCAAGTAGCGATCAAAGAAATGTCAATGCGACGGGCGAAGGAGTGGAAGGAGTTGGATGTGTTCGAGCGCGAAGCCAGGGTGCTTTCCGTACTTGAACACCCTGCGATCCCCAATTACATAGACTACTTCGAGATTGATACCGACACCAATCGCTATTTTTATATTGTGCAGGAGTTAGCCATTGGTAAATCTCTATCCCAAATGGTGGTGGAGGGGTGGCGCACTGACGAAGCTGGAGTGAAGGCGATCGCTCGGCAAATTCTGGCTATTCTGGTCTATTTGCATCGGCTGACACCGCCAGTAATCCACCGTGATATTAAGCCGGAACATGCGATCTGCCGTCAGGACGGTCAGATTTACTTAGTAGATTTTGGTTCGGTGCGCAGTGCTTTCTGGAGTACGAATAGTTCTGGTGCAACGGTGGTGGGAACCTTTGGCTATATGGCTCCTGAGCAGGATCGCGGCCAGGTTTATCCAGCTTCCGATCTCTATGGCTTAGGTTCGGTGTTGTTATTCCTGCTCACCCACCGATCGCCTGCCGAGTTACCCCAAAGGCGATTAAAAATTGACTTTCGCTCCCATGTGCAGGTGTCGGAACAATTTGCCGATTGGTTAGACCTGATGCTAGAGCCAATGGTGGAGGATCGATTTCATTCTGCGCTCCAGGCGCTCAGGAATTTGCCAGCGTAGCGATCGCGCCAGATATCCGCCCAAAAAATCACTCTGCTGCAAACCTAAAAGCGAATCGCAATCTTGCCAAAGTGGCCGCCACTTTCTAGATAACTAAACGCCTCTTCAGCTTGAGCAAACCCAAACACCCGATCGACAATGGGATTTAGTTTATGCAAGTCGATCGCCCGATTCATATCTTCAAACATCGTCCGACTACCCACATAAATCCCCTGGATTGTAATCGCCTTTGACAAGATCGCTACCGTATTCACCTCACCACTGATGCCAGCAAGCACCCCAATCAAGCTGATTCTGCCACCCATCCGTACCGATCGCAACGACTTATTTAATGTGCCCGCGCCGCCAACTTCCACCACATGATCAACCCCTGCTTTATTAGTTAACTCCCATACCTGCTGCTCCCAATCGGGGTTGGTGCGATAATTAATCAATTCATTTGCGCCTAGCTCCTTAGCCTTCGCTAATTTGGCATCACTACTGGAAGTAATAATCACCCTTGCGCCCAGCAGTTTGGCGAATTGCAGCGCGAAGATCGACACGCCACCAGTGCCGATCAGCAACACTGTGTCACCGGCCTTGACTTTCCCCGTTGATACTAAGGCATGCCATGCGGTTACCGCAGCACAGGGTAAAGTTGCCGCCGCTTCATCGCTCAGGTGCACCGGAACCTTAACTACGCCAGCTTGATCTAAAACTACATATTCCGCTAAAACCCCTGGTAATGCTCCCCCCAGGGCTGATTGAGATTTTTCATTGCTGAAACCGCCATCGATCCATCGCTGCATAAAAATTGTGGCCACCCGATCGCCCATTTGAACTCGATCTACGCCAGCACCAACTGCGATAACTTCGCCCACTCCATCGGACAATGGCACTAGCGGTAGAGATTGCGCCCCGCCATACTTCCCTTTCACCATCAATAAATCCCGGTAATTAAGGGCTGCTGCTTTCATTCTCAACAACACCTGCCCTGCTGCCACCTCAGGCTTGGGAACATCGACCAGATTTAGCGATTGCTGACCATTTTGGGCTTCAATTTGCCATTGTTGCATAGGAGTTAAAAGATAACCTTAAAAGAGGAAAGAATATGGCGATCCTAGTTTGATTTGATTACGAAATGCAAGACAGCAAGATGGAGCCTACCGATCGACCTTATCAAAAAACCTAATCAGCTTAGTGCTTCACAATTACCATAGTCAGTTAGCCGCCTCACTAAAATTATTAACATTATTGCCGATCGCCAGATTTATACTTCCCCCAACCGGATATTTAGCCAACCGCATGATAATTTGGTAGCTCTGCTTAACATTATGTTAGCCCCGCCCTTAATTTTTCCTGTATGTAGATGACTGTTGTTTGAGTTAGCCTTAGAGTTTGAGTAGTAGTAAAAGAAATTAAAAATCCCAATCCCAAATCATGGCAGATTTACCAATTAAGTTTTTGTGGGCTACCTTTTGTAAAAGTGTTGTCACCACACCAGAAACCGGCGATGTCAATATTAATGGTGTTCTAACTGGCCTGGCCGCCGAAGGTGAGGTGCAAATTAACGATGACGGCGCGATCGCAAAAAACATTGCGATCCAACTGGGCAGCGTTACTGTGGTGGCATTCTTTCAGCGCTTGCTAGCCCTTGACCAGCACATTGATGTTGGTGTGGAGCTAGAAATATTAATCCCCACCCGTGAGCCCCAAAAGGTGCAACGCCCAATCAAGATTGAAGCCGACAAAGATCACGCTATTCTTAATATTAAAGTAGAAGGCGTAGGTTATCTATTGCCCAATGCGGAAGGCTCATATAACAATGTTTGTACGGTGCGTTACCTGTATGAAGGCCAGGAATTAGGCCGAGCAGAATTACCAGTGCGAACCAGGCTCAGTACACCTGCCAGTTAGTAATTAGATCTCTTGCAAAAGTCCAGGATTGCCCCGCGAGAATCAGACTCTCAGGCGCAGATTTAGCATTTATGCAAGAAGTCTATTAATTAAGTTCGATCCTGCTACGTTTGAGCGCCAACCATCTGCCAGCTAGGATGCCCGACTTGTGGCATCTCGGTTCGCAAGCATCTTTGCAAATCCTAACTTGCCTTATTTACTTGCCTTATTTAAGGTTACTTAAGCTCGCCGGAATATCCTATTGTGACCCCTTGCGATCGCTTGTTTATCGAAATATCATCAAAGAAATATTATCAAACTGATGTGGTGATGTATTCTGGGATATTGTCTAGTAAAAACTTTATTGCTTAAGTTACTGCTTAAGAGAGAGCCGATCGCGGATTTGATTCAATTGCGCCTGATTGCTAATTGGCGATCGCGGTGTTACTGTTTCTAAATCAGGCCATAACTCTAGATCTGCACAGGGACAGGTCGGCGTTTCCCTTGGCCCGATCGCCACGCATGGGGATAGCATGTTACAACGAACGCAATTAAGCATCTCCCAGTTATGCTCAAGCAGATTACCAATGCTTTGATCTGTTCCGGCCAAATATGCTCTGCTCGATTCAGCGGTAATCTTAGTCCAAATTTGCTCAAATTCAGCAGAATAGCCATTACCCTGCAATACATTGGTAGTACCGATCGCTTGCTCGTTTAGAAATACCTTCTTACCGAGTTGCATCCACTGGGCAATATAGTTTTTTACTTGGGTTGGATTAGCCATGAGTCTCTTTAGTCCTTTGCCTCAATATCAAAATAACCGATCCTCAAGCAAACTCCTGAAGCTGTAACTATGTCTTAGGAATAGCTGGCGATCGACTTTGGCTGGAGCAGCTTGCAAGTTGTGCATTCGATTGGCGATAACTCTTGTGGGGCGGCTATTGCAAGCCATAGGCAAATTAATCCTAATGCTCCAACCAGCTTAAATCTACTTCTATTTTAGTATTTGAATTCTGCCTGCCGCATCATGCAATCGGTATTGAGTTCAGGCAGAATATAATTAAACTGAGTTTGCGACTATAGTTCTTCTTCATTATTGTAGTCACTATGTAAAAACATTTACGATCGCAGAACTTTCTGCTTCATTCTCCCAAGCGCCATAAGTTTAGACAATTCCAGTAGCTACGCCAGTATATATTTAAGATGAATGTAGTAGTCGATCGAGTCAAAGAATGGGCAAGAGCCGCCAAAGCACGTGCCCAAGCAGTAGAACTGGAGCAAAAAACAAGGGAGTTAAAGCTCTATGACCTACCCACATTTTTGACTACCTGGCTCAATCAGGAAATCCGACAGCTAGCACCACACCCAGCATATGTGCAAACCGTTACCAAGAAACTAAGTAGTGCAATCAAGCAGTGGCAAGGTTCTGAATCTGGACATAATCACCTGGTTATCCTTGGCAGCCCAGCGGAGCGAATATCTGAAATCATGCATACTGGGTTGCGCACCTGGCAGCAGCAAAATACCGATGTGATCGAGTCTCTAAATATTAAGCCAATTCCGATTAGCTGGACAGGTCGTCCCTTTAAGTATCGCCAAATTGAGAGTAAGTTGCTGGCAGAGATCGATGCAGCTAGGGGTGATCAACCGATCTATACTGAGGTGGAAATATCTCGTAAACCGCAACCCTTAATTATGATTCCCAGCCTGAGCTGGTGTTTCTTGCGTAGTCTTGGTGGGCTAGAGGCAATCCAACTGCTGTTAGATATAATTTCCCAGGATCGCACCAGTTTCTGGCTAATCGGTTGTAATTTCTGGGCTTGGCGCTATCTCGATCAGGTATTTCAAATCAGTGCTTATTTTGAGCAAACCCAGCATTTACCAAAACTCGATCGCGCCGCAATCAGGCAGTTACTCGAGCCAGTGGATGCCAAAATTGAATTTAATCCACAAGAATCACAGATTTACTTCAAGCCTAAGCAATCACCTTTATCTACAGATAATAGCGATCAAAATAGTGAAGATTGGGTTTCCCGATCACAAAAGCTCTATTTTAATAGCTTGTTGAATATTTCAACTGGATTACCACAGGTAGCAGGGAAAGCCTGGCTTCGCTCTTTGAAATATGACCTTGATCATACTAAGCAGTCTGAAATGCCAACTGAAGAAAATTTAAATCAAGCCAAGCGTAAAGCTATTGTTAATGGCCAGAGTAATAATGGTACTAATCCGGCTGACGATGCTCAAAATGACGCTGATCTGGTAATTGAGCAAATCGACAATGAAGAAATATGTGGGGAAACCCTTAGCCACATTAGGCGCACTCGTCCCACGCTACCCAGTCTGCCAAAACTGAGCGCCGACAATCGCTACTTACTATTTTCACTGGTGTTGCATGAAGAAATTAGCCTAACTCACTTGGCTACTAGTCTGGGAGATGAGCAGGGCGAAGTGCGTGCTCAGGTGCAAAAACTAAGTGGAGCTGGAATGCTAGAGGATAATCACGGTATCATTTCGTTGAATCCGGCTTACTATGCGGCTTTAAAAAATGATCTGGCTAATAACAATTTTTTGATTTGGGAGGGTAACTAATCATGCTAATGGATAATTTCGGAGGAGGGGGAATTTTTATTAATTTTGCCGATCGCCTTGCCGCCCTAACCTTGCCAATTCAGTTATCACTAATTAAAAATAATGATTCCGCCGCCGAGAAGGCCAAGGATTTTCTGACTGACATCACCACTCTAAAGATTACCAAAGCAGGATTAGTGGTGTTGCTGGCCTATTTGACCATGGCTGCAGTGGACAAATTCATCACCTGGGTCTCGGAAAAAGTACCGCGTCAGTTTCGCCTAACCGTTAAACAATCGCTCCCCTTTTGTCGTGCCGCAATTTTGTTGCTTAGCGGTAGTTATTTACTCAACCTGTTTGTCAAGCTTTCACCTAGTAACTTTTTGGCGATCTCAGGTACTGCCGCAGTAGCGATCGGTTTTGCCTTCAAGGATTATGCCAGCTCGGTTATTGCTGGGGTGATTACCCTGTTTGAATCTACTTACCAAGTGGGCGATCGGGTCAGGATTGGTGAGTATTATGGCGAGGTGGTTGGCTATGGTTTGCGAGGGATTCGCCTGCTCACTGGTGATGGCTGCATTGTCAAGGTTCCCCACAACACCATCTGGACTTCACCGATCGTCAATGTCAATACTGGTAAGCTGGAATCAATGGTGGTTACTGATTTCTACTTCAACCATGATGTCGATGTGAATCGGGTGATGCATATTCTTTATCGCGTCGCCCAAACTAGTAAATATACTCAACTGAGCTTGCCCATTTCGGTATTGATCAAGGAAAAACCGTGGGGCACTCACTTTGAGCTGAGAGCACACCCAATGGATGCCCGTGATGAATTAGTTTATATTACCGATTTGCTCAAGCGAGCTAAGCAAGAGCTTCCGGCTAGTAATTCCAACTATGGTGAAATGCTTAGCCACTTCTCGGAATTTGAAGCAGTCAAATAATCTCATCTTGCATTCCCTACCAACGGTTGATCGGCTCGGTAGACCTAACTATGTGCATTCCCGCCTGTGTGAATCGTTGGAAGGCATGATTGGCTTGCTCCGTAAAATCAACTACCCCTGGCACCACCACCGGCGAGGTGCAATCTTCGAGCAAATATACCTTGTGCGCTAATTTAGGATCAATTTCATGAATCTCAGTTAGCAAATCCGCGATCGTCCAGGCCACGCAATGACTCTTGGCTTGTCCAGCGATGATTACACGATCGAATGATAGTAACTTCTGTAAGAAGCGTTGATTCTTCTGGGCGATCGGTTGTTCTCCAATCGTAGACAATACTTCTGGGCTCAAAACAGAATAGTTTTCCGTGAGCGGATTGCTTCCTTTAAGCTCAAACTTAGTTTGGCTGTGGCGGGCAATATTATGAAAGAAAGTAGCCTCTTCCACGGCGGAAACCAAGGCATGGCCAATGCCACCCAGCATAGAGTGATAGGGCCAGATCGTGAGTGGATATTTACCCTCATCATGCAATTTCTGTACATAATAAAGGGCATGTTTTTGCAAATCTTGGTAATTATATTGGTAACTACTATGCTCTTCGACGATACTAGCAGCGATCGCTGGATTGACTTGCCAGATCCCCTGTTGCACCTGCTCCAGGGTAATATTCGTCATTGGGGCTGGGTGTTCCCCCGACTGATTCACCCAAAAAATAGGATGGAAAATCTGCATTGCTGTATGGGTGTCCAGGGTCGGTGCAATTTCCGTAATCGTGGCTAAATTACGATAGATGAATTCGCATAGTCGCCGATTATCTTCAACCGCACCAATACCCGATCGACCGCCCACAAATAGCTCGAAGCCAGGGATACAAAAAGTGTTCTGGACATCGATCGCCAACAGGCAAGTGCGAATTCGATCTTCAGAAGCTGGCGGAATCTGATGCTTTTGCGCCCATTCCCGCGCTGCTGTTGCTCGCTGTTGATAGGGTACTCGCCACACTTCGCCAACTTGAGTGGGAGCAAAATGAGGGGGGAGTGGTAGTTCGGTTAATTCCGTGGTTGTGGAAGTCATATTCTTACTTCATCTTTTTGGGTGTCTTGCTGGATGTCTTTTGAGGTATCTTTCTGGGGGCCACGCTTTGAATTGTAGTTAATTCCTCTTCGGTTGCAGCCAGGTTCCGATCGCTCTGCATGGTGCCAATTCTGCGAATCGCAATTAGGGTCGTATCATCGGGCAAAAGTCCAGGCTGCTTATGCAATCGCCGCGATGACCAATTGGGCTTCACTCCCTCTTGATTGATTAACCATAATTTGCGCCGCACTAGATCAGGATTATAAAAATAGCGATCGCTCTGCCAAAATTGCGAAACTGGCCCCACCAACTCATGCTTATCAGGCAATTTCTGCCCCGCCATTGCGATTAGATCGTCTACTCCGTCGGTTCCCAACAGAATTGAATTAACCACACTAGTCGATCGCTGGGCATGAATGCTCAAATCAGAGGGCAAAACCATACCATGCTTAGGCTTCAACAGGGCATAGGCAATATAGGGCGGTGCATTGCCAGGAAAAGGTCCAATCCGGATTGTTTGTTCGTTCAGACAAACCAAGCCATCCCCGATCGAAAAAAGCACGGTTATTTGCGGGGTAATCAATGCGCCTACGACCGTAAACAACAGATAATCAGTAATTACCTGTTTAACCTCTGGCAAATAGGCCTGGGGGTGATTGGCAAACCTGGTATCCGGTTGTGGACAGAAGCCAGCCAAGGCGATCGCCACTCGTCCCAACTGTTCCACCAGATTTTGTTTGAGCAACTGCCAGAAGAAGTTATTTGTGGGATCGGCCACCTTCCCACCCGGTGGACATACCAGCATTTGCAGCAGGGTATTTACCACGAGCTTGGCTCCCAGTTTTGCGCCAACTTCGCTATGCTGACAACTGCCACAACCATCACACACTACTGCCGCCATTGCCGCATCGTTCGTTGCATAATAGCTAGCATCCTGATTATTTTTACCATTGAGCCGATGATGCCTACCCATCACAGAACCGGAGGCAACTTCAAATAGACTGGCAAGATTAGCAGGTTGCCCATTGCTCGATTGTGGTTTCTCTTGTTCGATCGATGCTGATTGCGCTGACTCAGATTCTGGCTCTGGCTTGGCTTTCACGTCTCTTTTGTTTCTTTTGCTTTAAGGATCTACTCAATTGTTAGTTTATTGCTAGTTCTTAAAATACTTAACAAATGCCTAACAAATGCCTAACCAAGTAATAGGATGCTAGACTTACTATAGTGTAAAATATACACTAAGTCAATCAAGCTCTACTTCCCTAATCGTCATACTTTGCTATTAGTAGCAATAATAAGTTAGTCATGTCTAAAGCTTTTGCTCAGTATAAGCCAACCGTCGCCGTTGACTGTGTTGTATTTGGGCTCGATCGCCAGGATTTAAAAGTAATGCTAATTAAACGTGGCGTGGCTCCTTTTAAGGGGGATTGGGCATTGCCAGGGGGATTTGTGCAGCTCAATGAATCCCTTGACCAAGCAGCAAAGCGAGAATTAGAGGAAGAAACCGGCATTAAACAAGCTTTCCTAGAACAACTCTATACATTTGGGGCGGTGAATAGAGACCCCCGCGATCGGATTATTACCGTAGCCTACTATGCTCTGGTGAATCTCTGGGAACATCAAATCAGAGCCACAACCGATGCCAGTGATGCGGCCTGGTTTGCGATCGCTAATTTACCCAAACTGGCCTTTGATCATGACCAGATTTTGCAAGTGGCATTACAACGATTACAGGGCAAGTTACGCTACCAGCCGATCGGCTTTGAATTATTGCCGCAGAAATTCACTCTCACTCAGCTTCAAACTCTCTATGAAATAGTTTTAGATCAAAAACTCGACAAACGGAATTTTCGTAAAAAAATTTTAAAAATGAATTTATTGATCGATTTAAATGAGCGAGAAACTGGCGTGTCCCATCGTGCTGCAAGGCTCTATCGCTTCGACAAAAAAAGATATGAGCAGCTTAGATATAGGGGCTTTAGCTTTGAAATCTAATTCCATTGTGTCGATTTCGGAATTATCTTGGCAGGGCGATCGGGCTAGCAGATCATGTTAAAAGTGATCGAACAACTGACAAAATCATGTTTATTCTCATCAGGCTTCATGGCTTAATTAAACTGTGAACGTCTCAAATACTCACCAGCCCAGTTATCCCCCTGGGCTTTTTTAATATTTAGGATATTTAGTGTTCAGGAAAGCCAATCATTCAAGCTGGCTATACCAAAACTAATTAGAAAACTAATTAGGTACAAAAAATCGCCGCAATTGCGCCACCACATCCCTGACTAACAAAGTTCGCTTTGGGCAAATGGGCACCCCCGCCTGTAAAAGTGCTTGTGCTGTCCAACCATTGCAAGTTTGCCAGAAACTATAGCTAGGCAATGCCTCATAATAATTGCCTACCCCATACAAACTTTTGCCTGCTAGAGGCGATCGCCCTGTTACTCCTGCCCCGCCATCAAACCCAGCGTAAGTCTGCTGCACAAACTTAAATAGATTTTTGAAACCACGTTCCGAAAGTTCCAACTCCCACACATCCGTATAGTGAAAGAACTCCTTTGGTGGCTCCGCAAACCCCACCACATGCATCACACTTGTTGTCGGGATGAATATTGCCTGCAACACTGAATTAACCGAAAAGTCACTGTCATAGTAAAAGCGGCGATCGCCCCAACCAATTTCTATATAGGGGGCATCTCGCCATGCCTCCGGCCCCATTTGGGGTAAATCTTGTTGTGACCAGGCTAAACCTGTATGCCATGCTTGCCGCACAATATAGAGGGTTTTAGTGGGTTCACCCGGTTGCGGTGGAAACAGGCCGGCGATCGGCTTGGGGCAGCTAAAGAGCAAATTAAAACTAACCAGAATAGCCATGATCATGCATAGACCAATAAGCCAACGGCGTTTTTGATGACTTTGATGATTCCTGAGCGATCGCCTATTACTGATCTTTTTGGCAAAATTTTTAAGTTTTAATTTTAATGACAGTTTCAATGACACGTTATCCCCTCTAGAAATTGAGTTTATTTAGCCAGAGTGCCAAGCAAAACAGCAAGAATGTAAGAAAATAGATTGATGCCTGCTTTAACTTTGTGCCACTTCACCGATCACTTGCGCCAAGCAAATTAAGATCGTGGTGGCCAATGGCAATAATCTAGCTAGGAATACCGGACAGAGAAATTCTTTCTTCGATTATAAATGAGTAATTCAGAAAACACTGCTCTTAGTAAAGCCAATTCAACGCCAAGTCAATCGCTTTCCCATATCGATCATACTGGTACAGCCCGAATGGTGGATGTGACCGAAAAAGAGCAAACTATCAGAAAGGCGATCGCTACCTGCGAAATCGCCATGAAAACTACTACCCTTGATGCGATTCAGGACAAAAATGTCAAGAAAGGCGATGTGCTAGGTACGGCACGATTGGCGGGGATCATGGCCGCAAAACAAACCGCTAACCTAATTCCGCTCTGCCATCCCCTTCCCCTCACTTCGATCGATGTAAAAATTGAATTGGACGAGAATATTCCTGGTTATCAAATTATTGCCGAAGTAAAGACCAAGGCGGAAACCGGCGTAGAAATGGAAGCGCTGACAGCAGCGACAGTGGCGGCGCTAACTATTTATGATATGGCGAAGGCTTTAGAAAAAACGATGGTGATCTCGGCGGTGCGATTGGTGCATAAAAGTGGTGGTAAGTCGGGAGATTTTAATATTCTTGCTTAAATCCTTGTTCAAACGAATTATCAGGCAGGTTTTAATCCCCAAAACGGTAATTTTATTCATGTAATCGCAATTCTTGAAAAAGCACCTCAAGTTAAGGCAGCACCTATGTAAATTGGAGCTAAGAAGGTTTACCTCTGTTGGGGGAACAGAGATAAAGACCGATCACTTAAGATTGAAATAGCAAATTTGGCGATCGCTCTAGCATTTTAGTGCAGCATAATCTATGGAATGGCTACAGGTAGAACAAAACTGGGTGTTAACCCCACCCAAACCCAAAGGAGTAATCCACTTCCTGGGCGGGGCATTTTTTGCCGCAGCGCCGCACATTGCCTATCGCCGTTTGCTAGAAAAGCTGGCCAGTTATGGTTATGTGATTGTGGCTACGCCCTTTGCGAACAATACCTTTGATCACGGTCAGATTGCCGCCGAGACTTATAAAACCTTTCAAAAAGCCCGCAGCAAATTATTCTTAGACTATTTCCCCGTCTATGGTCTGGGGCATAGCATGGGCTGCAAGGTGCATTTGTTGCTGAACTGCTACTACAACTGCGATCGTACTGGCAATATGTTCATCGCCTACAACAACTACAGTGCTAAGCGATCGGTTCCTTTTTTCAAAGAGCTGGCGGTTACAATTCCGGAAATGGCGGAAATGGAATTCTATCCCTCGCCAGAAGCTACCAGGGATCTGGTCGATCGCCAGTATAAAACCCGCCACAATTTGCTAGTACGTTTTTTTGACGACAGCATTGATGAAATCACTGACCTTTCCACCCAACTAAAGCTCAAGTTCCCGGAGACGGTTAAGGTACAAGCATTACCTGGCACCCATTTAACTTCTATGGGGATTGACTTTAATTGGCAAGCTGGCAATAGTTTTACGCCCTTTGATGCGATCGGCCAGTGGCTAAAGCAAGGCGTGCATAAAAATAATCACACCCTGGAACAGGTTTTATTGCGATGGCTGGCAACCAACAATCCCGATCGCAAGAGTATCGATCGTAGCTCTGTGGCTAGTTAGCCAATCTCAATTTTTTTGCATCAGTTACCGCACCATAAATGAACTTTGCATATTGGCAGGATGACCAGACGATCGAGCAATAAGCGATCGGTCAGGTGCCGAATATTTACAGTTAGTGCTGTGGTTGCCATCACTGGATCAAGCAATATGTAGATTAATACTGCTTTTCAAGCAAACGATTTTTTAAACTATCGGCGATCTTAGTCCCCAAATATTCTGGGATCAAACCTTCATTGGGGCCCAGCAAATACAAAATCAAGCGGGTGCGTCCACGCCACACCAGCAAGTTGGCATTTACCACCAGCAAATCCTCTTGCCACAATGCATTCATCACCTTATAGAACAAACCTGGTTGGTTGTCCGCTTCGATCAGCAGGGCAGGCAGGTGAAAAACCCGATCGACATAAAAATTTGTCTCTACGCGCCGCAGGCCACTATCAAGGTTGAATTCCAGCGCTAGCATTTCTTCAACTTCAAAATGCCCCAGCAGAGTTTCTTTGATCGCCTTATGCACATTCTCGGAGGTCTTGGCAGGCAAAGTCTTGCCACCCCGCGAGATGGTTAATTTCATAAACATCAGCATGGGTGGATAGATCTGCCCATACAAACTCAGGCTGTGGATCGTTAGACCATAGGCAGCCAAAACCCCAAAAATATCATTGAGCAGGAACGATTGATTACGATAGGCAAAATAAAGAATACTCTTGCTGCCTTCAGGGTTGATTTCAATTACTGCTTGCCTGGTTTGATATAGCTTGTAGGCCAGCTTCAAATTTTGCAGCTGAATTTCACTACTCACAAACTGCTCGTAGAATTGGGGAAAGCTAGTATTAAATCGCCTTAGTAACTCAAGGGTGGATGACTTGAGTCCTGATATCATCTAAAACCTCCTACCAGCCATAACCCACTCTGCTAATTTGCGCGAAACTCTTGATCCAGGCATTAATGTAGGCAACGATCGCCAAACTGAATTCAAAATCTAGGCCATACTTAGATTAATCGATTAAATTAATCAAGACTTACCTACTCTACTATCTAATAGAGCATAGTTTGATCATAGGTAAATTCGGCCTGTTTTATCCTAGTTTATTAAGTATTTGGTAATAGCTAAAACCAGCAGTGACTAGATTATCTATCCGCTTAAAAACCGATCTGTTTTACCTGAGTTAATAACCATAACTTAGTCGCAAAACTTGATTATCGCCTTTTTACTCGACTTTAGGCTGTAATCATGATTCTTTTAACGATTCTATGGTTTAATCGCTATTGGTCGAGATTAGTCAAGATTGGTCAAGTAATTTGGGGTGAGGTGAAATTTGGCTTTTGGCAAATCGATCCGCAACCTGTGGCGATTAGAACCGGATTGCATTTTTCTCAATCATGGCTCTTTTGGGGCATGTCCGATCGCGGTGCTAGAAAAACAGCAGCAATGGCGATCGCAACTGGAAAGGCAACCAGTCCGCTTCATGGGTCAGGAATTGCCTGTCTTACTCAGGGCTGCCGCTGCTGATCTGGCCGAGTTTGTGGGAGCCACAGGGCAGGATTTAGTATTTGTGGAAAATGCCACGGCGGGGGTGAATGCGGTGGTGCGATCGCTCCAGTTTAGTCCTGGTGATCAGATTGTCGTTACCAACCATACCTATGGCGCGGTGCGTAAAACATTAGAGTTCATTGGCGATCGGGTTGGAATAAGGCCAATCGAAGCAGTTGTGCCTTTCCCGATTGAGCGGCCAGAGCAGGTAATCGAGGCAATCGCTGGGGTGATTAGCTCAAGCACCAAATTGTTAGTAGTTGATCATATTACCTCCGCCACCGCCTTGATCTTGCCAGTAATTGAATTGGTGAAATTAGCCAGAGAGCACAAAATCCCCACTTTGATCGATGGAGCCCACGCGCCAGGAATGATCGATCTGGATTTGCAAGCGATCGGCGCGGATTGGTATGTGGGCAATTGCCATAAGTGGCTCTGCGCGCCCAAGGGTTGTGGTTTTTTGTGGACTAATCCCAATTCACCCTTCCCTCAGCTAACAGATCAGATTCACCCTACGGTTATTTCCCACGGTTATGGTTCTGGCTATGTGGCTGAGTTTGATTGGGTCGGCACCCGCGATCCCAGTGCTTGGTTAGCAGTCAGCGAGGCGATCAAGTTTCAGCGATCGCTTGACCAAATGACATCCCAGGCCAAATCTATTAAACAGCGCAACCATAATCTAGTAATCTGGGCGGTGGATTATTTAAACCAGGCTTGGCAGCAATCACCAAATGCACCAACAGAAATGTTGGGCTCAATGGCTACGATCGCCTTGCCCACCATGCCAATTTCTGCGGTTGAGTTAAACGATCGACTCTGGCAAGAATATCAAATCGAAGTGCCAGTTATGCCCTTTGCCGATCGATTGTGGCTACGCATATCGGCACAGGCTTACAACCAGGAAAGTGAATATAAACTCCTGGCTCAAGCAATCCAAACGATCGCGGCTAGTTTTGGCGCTGCCTAATGTTTCGTTATCGGCGATCGCCTAAAAACCGTATTGTGACTTTAGTGATCATTAGTGATCATTTTTCATTGCACTGATGATCAATTGATCAATATTACATTTGGGCTAAAGTAGTAAAGAAGGTTCGTCTAATTAGGTTTGTAGCCATGCCTAAGCATTACTTTAAGCATTACTGAATATTCAATTTTGCGATCAGTAATGTAATTACAGTCCGGCGAAAAATTAGCAAACATGACTAAGACTATAATTGAGGCAGTTAAATGCTCCTGATAAGGCTATAATTTGCTAACACGGCAATGGATGATTAACGGATCATTGCCATAAATCTTAGTTTTTCGGATGGTTTCTTAGCGTGCCGAAAGTAGGCATCATCTACAACGATGCAAAGCCAGTTGCCAAAGAGGCAACCAGTGCAATTAAAAGTTGGTTCTCCGATTTAGGATGGCAAGTAGTTGTCACCACTGGCTGGGGAGGCATTTTAGGCTATGCTAAGCCCGACAGCCCCGTTTGCCACACACCGATCGAAAGCTTGGTGCCGCCAGGATTCGATCAAGACATGTCTTTTGTCGTTGCCCTCGGTGGTGATGGCACAGTATTGTCCACTTTCCGCCAGATTGCCCCCGCTGGCTTGCCCGTCATTTCGATCAACACTGGCCACATGGGCTTTCTGACTGAAGGCTATATGGGCGGCTGGCAAGAAGATATGCAGCATGTAGTTGATAATGAATATATTATCGAACAGCGATCGATGATTACGGTTAGGGTCTATGATGGCAAAACATTGCTATGGGAAGCGCTTGCCCTCAATGAGATGGTGATCCACCGCGAGCCACTGACCAGCATGTGTCATTTTGAAATTACGATCGGCCAACATATGCCCGTTGATGTGGCTGCCGATGGTGTGATTATTGCTACCCCCACCGGATCAACTGCCTATGCGCTTTCGGCCGGGGGGCCAGTGATCGAGCCAGCGATCCCAGTGCTGCAATTGGTGCCGATTTGTGCCCATTCGATGGCTTCACGGGCATTGGTTTTTGCCAATACTGAGCCAGTGGTAATTACCCCCGCCAATAAACACCGTCTAGTTTTGGTGGCCGATGGCAATGCGGGTTGCTATGTCTATCCCGATAATCATGTCGTAATCGAGCGATCGCCCCACCCGGCCAGGTTCATTCGCTTACATGCGGGTGAGTTCTTTAAAGTATTGCGCGAAAAACTGGGCTGGGGTCTACCCCATATTTCCAAGCCCGCTTCCGTAGAGTTACCAAATTGAGCTCTCTTTTACAACAAATGTAAGATGATTTTGGCATTGCGTAATTCAGGGATGAAAACGCCATTGGTGAAAATATCAAAGCGTCTACAAAAGCGTCTACATAATAATAGCTTGACCAATTAGCTTACTCTTTAGACCATCCCGCTAAGGTATAACGCCATAATTTTGCTTCTTGCTCAAATCACTTAATTCCGTATTTTATCTAAACAGAGAAATTCAAATAATAAAATACTTATAACGCACATAAGCCTAGAGTTGTCGGTATATTTCAACTAAGCTTACTTGTTTCTCTTTTGCAATTGAACAGGTGGTTTCACGATAAAAGGGTACATTACTCTAAAAATCAAATTACCCAATATCTATCCAAACAGTAAAATTTAAAGTCTGAAATTTGTTGATATTATATGCAATTGCGTTGTGCCACTGAGTTAAGCAAATGACTACTACGAAGTGGCATATTAGTTGGTTAGCTTTTATTTTTCAGAAATAAATCGATAGATATCGGAGTATGGCCGATCTTAGGCGTATGAAGTTTAAGCACAGAGGGTTTAATCCCAAAAAGATTATCATTCGTTTAAGTATAGTCACCATAGTCTTTATGATGTGGGGAGGAGCCTATTATAGCTACAGATCGGCTCGAAAACTGATTTTAGAAACTCTAAAGGAGGCGGCTTTAGTTCAGGTTCAAGAAGGGGTAGATAAAATTGATACATGGCTTGCGGTAAGAAAGTCAGAAGTTAGCACTATAGCAAATTCAACTAGTCTAAAAACATTGGATTGGACTATTGCGGGGCCATATCTTGAAGCTGAAGCTGATCGAATCGAAGAGTTTTATCACTTTGCCCTAGTATTTCCTAGCGGAGAATACTACGTTACTCATATTGGTAAAGTAGACGCTAATGTCAGAGACCGCCCCCATATTCAGATGGGATTATCAGGGAAAGTAACAGTTTCTAATCCTCTTATTTCTAGAGTATATGGCATACCACTAATAATAGTAGTTGCGCCAATTTGGGTAGACTCAACTTTTCAGAGAAAAGTAATAGGATTAAATACGGCTGGCATTGATATTAATCGACTATCCAACGTAGTCAAAGAGCTGGGCTATGGGGAACATAGTTATGCATTTGCGCTAAATTCTGAGGGAGCTCCCATCATCCATCCAGATAGTAGTAAAACAGGCACTCTTGAAATGCCAGCCCAAAGTTTTCTTGAGTCTGAATCGGATGATTTAAGAACTATTGCCAAACAAATGGTAGAAGGGATAAAAAAAATTGAACTAGCTACGATTGACAATGAGTCGGTTTTTGTTGCCCAGGTTCCCCTTAGAGAGGCTGATTGGTCGATCGCATTAGTTATTCCCAGAAGAAATATTGAAGAAAAGCTACGCCCGCTAGATTTAATGTTTTTCACCATTATTGGTCTGGTTGGCGCATTCATTATTTTGTTAATTAGACTGCAAGAAGTTGAAAAAACGCAACTCAAGTTTATTGAAACTAAACTGAGAAATACTTTGAAGCAGGAAAAAGAGATTAACCAGCTTAAATCACAATTTGTGAATATTACTTCCCATGAGTTTCGCAATCCAGTTGCAAGTATCAGTTTAACTATTCAAAACTTAATCAAATATGCTGATAGATATGACGATCAGAAAAAGCAAAAGAGCTACAAAAAAATCTTGCAAGCCTGCAATCAAATGCGTGACTTACTAGATGAGCTATTAATACTAGCTAGATTAGAGTCAGGGAAACTTACATATAAACCTGATTTCCATAATTTCAATGCTTTATGTCAAGAGATATGTAACGAATTTGAACTGATCGGAAAACAAAAATTAATTGATGTAGATCTCAAAGTCGACGGTAATTATGATTGCTTATGGATGGATAAAAAGCTTATTGCTATGGCTTTACGCAATATAATTTCCAACGCCATCAAGTATTCGTATGAAGATTCTACCGTCTGTTTCGCAGTATCCAGAAATGCCAGTTTTGTTAGCGTACAGATATCAGATCATGGAATAGGCATTGCAGAGAAGGATATTGAAAACATTTTTCAATCGTTTCAACGCGGAAGTAATTCTGAAAGTATTCAAGGCACCGGTTTAGGTTTGTCGATCACTAAACAAGTTATTGAGCTATGCGGTGGTTTAATTACGGTTGAAAGCAGCATAGAGCAAGGATCTGTATTTACAGTTAAATTCCCTTATACTACCTCAACTCCCAACTGACATCTTCTAACTGTTATACACACTCTTACCATCACCAGGCAGGAGTTCTAGCAAGCGTGGGTTAATTTTCAAGCCAGCGTTTACTTCCATTTCGCTGCCCCAATCCTCGATCGACAAGACCTTATTTTCTGTCCCTTCATATTCGTAATATTTACATCGTTCCGCCCGTTTATTGATCGTGCCACCGGAGCGAATCATCACTGCTTCACCGGATTCTGTCAGGCGATATTGCTCACCTTGAAACGTAATTGGATTGGGTGGCAATCCAGATATCTGATTGTCAGAGACTGGCTCAGTCCAGGTTACCTCTACTAAATCATCTTCTTCCACCGACATCCAGCGGATGCCATTACCATCCTGGAGCATATATTCCAGCCAGCTATAACCATTACTGCTATAGGTTAATTTACCTTCAACTGCCCAGTCGGTGCCCATATACTGCACAAAGTCGCCAATCCGTAGATTGAAGATGGTTGGTGCTTCGTTACGATCGCGCTCGTTGCTGGCACTTGGACTTGCTTTACCCTGTTGCGCGAGAAAATAGATCCCCACCAGGACAGCCGCAATTACCAATAATAAAAGTAGTCCAAACATTTAGATTTAAGTCCTTTAACCAGACCTGAACAGCTCCGCAGCCATTATAGGCTATAGGTAAATGGTAAGGGATTTTATTATTTTATTAGTTCAATTTATTAGTTCAATAGGGCAATTAAAGCATTCTTAACTGTTGCTTAGTTTGGCGATCGCTATTACCTGATTATTACCTGAGCTAACTCTTAACTACCTAACTTGTTGAGCTTACCGCCCTCTCCAAAGCATTTGCCAAGAGCCAGATTGATCTGCTCGAATCAACACCACTCATAATCTGCCGATTGAATCCTAGCTATTATTTTGCTCCTGGCCAAGCACCCAATCAATGATCTTAATCATGACATCGCTAGATAAGTCTAGAGCCTCTGCTAAAGCTGTCAAGCAATCATTTTCCGCATCCATAATCTTCTTGTCCGCCAGGGCAACCCTCACGGCCACCTCGAAGGCTACTTCCTTTTGTTCATCTGCTAGGCCAGCTATGGCAGCATTGAACAGGGCTCCAGGCCCATCTTGATTTAAGATTTGCATCACTTTGGCATAAATCTGCTCAATTTGCTCGAGATCATGATTGAGCTTTTCGAGGGCACTCACCAAATAAGAAACTTCTGGGCTGGCAATTTCCCCGTCGATCGTCATCATCAAAACACCGATCGCACAGATCGCCTGATCTGAATCTAGAGCTGTTGCAGTTTCAGCATTGCTACGAAAAATATCATCATAGGATATGGTCAACATACTTTGCTCTCCTCAAGTTAGTTAGTTGAAGTTAGTTAGTTGATTTGCCAGCATTTTTACCATAAAAATTTCGTTGTGCTAGTAAGCAACAGAGGGCGATCGCACCTGATCCTGGCCTCATGGTAATATCCCTCGGCCGCTTACTCTCAGTTTAGAGCTGAAAATTAATTATTGCCATTGCTAACAATTGAGTTTGCTCAGCTAGAGCAATGCGGTATGATCCCATAACAGCCTGGATTACTCTAATTTGCTATTTAGCACGATTAGTAATCAATTATTTTATTGATCGCTTATGAATAATAGGCCATACTTCCATATGCTGCGGTCAGAACCTTGTAATTTGAATTGCCCTGGCAAAAATATGAACTCCTGGAAGTAGCAGGAATATTATTTAATTTTATTAAGAGTAAAACACCTAACTTACTGCGTACCTCCGTAAGTTGCTTATTGTGGAGACAATGAAACTTTTAAGATCAGCGGCTCTATTTATGGCTGGAATTGTGAGCGCCATTGGCGTATCAGTTGGTAGCACTCATGCTCAAGAAGCTCAAGAGGCTCAAGAGACGCAAATGCCAAGCCAACTCGTTGCCCAATTGCCGGTTGTAACTAGGGCGATCGATAATCCCTTCTGCCCCCTACCCGGACAAGGATTTGCCAATCAATCACTTCGACGCATTGCTGGGTATGAAAGCCAGACCTACTATGTCCTGATTTGTGCCAATAGTGCGAATCAGCTTTACTACTATTTAGCCAATAAGACTCAGGGTGGGACGGGTAATTATGTGGGCTTTGCCATGCCTAGCGGTAATGGTGGTTATATTGCTAACAACAGCCCCTTTGCCTATGCGGTGGATAATGCCCAAATTAGAATTTCCCAAAATGGCACCATCTATTCTGAGCAGGTTTTAGCCACTACTGCTGCTAACCCAGGCTTGCCCACAAACCCTGGTGTGCCCATTCCCGAAACACCCACTTTACCTGTGGCGGGGCGTTGCCCAGCAAATGCCGGCAGTGGCGTGATGATCGCTCGCTATACCACCCATAATCATGATGTTTATATCTGTCGTGGTCGCATGGGTGGCTCAGCTAATCCGGCGCAAAACTATCTGGTTGTGGCTCAAGGCCAATCGACTCGCCCCCTGGTCTTGCCGGCTGCCACCACTAGTAATGGTTACACTGCCAATGATGGCAACATTCGCCATGTGGTCAATCGCGCCAACTATAGTGTTACGGTTCAGGGGTTTGAATTATTTACGGAACGGGTAATCACCTGTCGCGGCTCTGCGGCTGGCTGTGGTGCTTAGGTAATAGATCGGTAATAGAATAGATAAGTTTGGTAAATCTGGGAATTAGTTAATTAGGGCGATCGCTTTATTTTTTAAGTGTGCATTTAAGATCTAAAAATGGCCAAAATATTTATAGCCATAGCTGCGATCCTGGCGGGGATTGGCGTGGCGGCTGGGGCGTTTGCCTCCCATGCCCTCAAGGATAGAATTACGGAAAAGGCGATCGCCATTTTTGAAACCGGTGTGCGCTATCAGATGTATCATGCCCTGGCGCTGCTTGCTGTGGGCTTGCTTTTGCTTAGCTTAGGTAGTGATAGTGATGGTAATCCTTTGTTCAATGTCACTGGATTTGCTTTTATTGCTGGGATCGCCATCTTTTCTGGCAGTCTCTATGCCCTCAGCCTCAGCGGGATTAAATGGCTCGGTGCAATCACTCCCTTGGGCGGGGTGGCTTTTTTGATCGGCTGGGGTTGCCTGGCAGTGGCCGCATTCCAGTTGAAAAGCTAATAGACCTGTTGGGAAATAAGGGATAATAAACCAAGTCAAGAGTTAAATATCGATGTTGAACTTAGAGCAAATCCTAAAACGAGATCGACTTTTGCGAGCAATGACAGGACTGAATCGTCAAGCCTTTGAGTCGCTCTTGCCCAGTTTTACTCAAGCCTATCAAGATAGCCAGAACAAGCCAGAGAAACGTCGTAAACGCGCACCTGGCGGTGGACGCAAAGCCACATTACAGACAATAGAGTCTAAGCTATTTTACAGTTTGTTTGGCTGTAAATAGCCGACGTGCTTTTTTTGTTTTTGTCATTTGGACATTCTCCTATATTTTCAACTCTTGCGGAGTGTCCATTTTTTCGAGACAGGGTCACTAGCCAGCTAACTAATACTTGTAGACGAGATCGTCTGGCTAATGCGCTCTGCCCAGAATTCATGATTATCTAGAGTCAGCACAATCCGCTTGTAATATTCATCCTTGAGATCGATCACCAGGTAGTTAGGATCGCGCTTAATGTACCAGAACTCGCGCCCATTCTCGGTATAAAAAGTACCCGCCATGAGTACCCCTGGCAAACCGGTACCAGGCGCACGGAGCGTTTTCCAGGAAAATTCTGGCTTGGTGGTGCTAACGGCCGTAATATGCTCGATCGGCACTGTGATAATGCCGCCAAAATGAAAGGCAAATAGTTTTTCATACCATTGATCCAGCTCAAGCCGAAATTTTTGATTGGTTATGCTCAGAAACATTTTTAATCAAGAGTTACTCGACGGCAAATCCTGTTATTAAAGTAGCATTTATACCAAAAACTTAGCGATCGCACCGCTTCTCGTGGAGAAGTTACAGGATCCGATCGCTAAATTGATTTAATTATTAGTGGCTAGAATGCCTACTGAATGTCTACAATACTGGTGTGGCAGTTTCCTTCTCAGGCACAACTGTATACTCAGCCAGGATTTGACGGAACTCTTCGCCATCGATGCTCTCCTTTTCGACCAGGATATCCACTACCCGATCGATCGCCTCGCGGTTATCATTCATAATCTGCAAAGCTTTGTTATAGCAGGAATTCACAATATCTCTAACCTGATTATCGACCCGCGAGGAAATGTCCTCCGAAAATTCCGATCGAGACATCAGATCGCGTCCCAGGAATACCTGACTACTCTGGCCTTCCAGCGACAGTGGCCCAATCACATCAGACATACCAAACCGGGTCACCATCTGCCTTGCCATGCCAGTGACCTGTTGCAAGTCGTTGCCAGCACCAGTGGTTACTTCACCATGACCAAATACTGCTTCTTCGGCAGCACGACCGCCCAAAGCACCAGTGATCCGCGCCAGAATCTGGGCACGAGAGATCAACATTTGCTCTTCCGAAGGGGCAAACCAGGTTAGTCCAGCGGCTTGACCACGGGGGATCAAGGTTACTTTCTGGACTGGATCATGTTCTTTAATCAAAGAGCCCACGATCGCATGGCCGACTTCATGGTAGGCAATAATGCGTTTGTATTTGCTATCGACTAAAGGCTTGCCCTCCAGGCCAGCAATCACCCGATCGACGGCATCATCAATTTCCAGCAGCGTGATCGCATCCTTGCGGCGACGGGCAGTCAGGATCGCAGCTTCATTGAGCAAGTTAGACAAATCCGCACCAGTAAAACCAGGGGTACGACGGGCGATCGAGTCGAGGGAAACATCTTCAGCAATCTTTTTACCACGGGCATGAACATGCAGGATTTGCAAACGCCCCTTCATGTCCGGCGCATCAACAGTGACCTGGCGATCGAAACGACCAGGACGAAGCAACGCCGCATCCAACACATCAGGACGGTTTGTGGCTGCAATCACAATAATGCCAGTATTACCCTCAAACCCATCCATTTCGGTCAGGATCTGGTTCAGGGTTTGTTCCCGCTCGTCATTACCGCCGCCGATCCCAGCACCACGCTGACGACCAACCGCATCGATTTCATCGACGAAGATAATACAAGGGGCACTTTCTTTAGCCTTCTTGAACAAATCGCGGACGCGTGAAGCACCAACACCCACAAACATTTCTACAAATTCAGACCCAGAAACCGAGAAAAAGGGCACACCAGCTTCACCAGCGATCGCCTTGGCCAAGAGCGTTTTACCAGTTCCAGGCGGGCCAATTAGCAATACCCCCTTGGGGATTTTGGCTCCCACTGCGGTGAACCGTTCTGGCTTCTTCAAGAAACCAACAATCTCTTGCAGCTCCTCTTTGGCTTCTTCGATCCCAGCCACATCATCGAATTTAATGCCGGTACTGGCATCCATTGAGAATCTGGCCTTAGATTTACCAAAGTCCATTGCCTGCCCAGGGCCACCCATCTGGCTGGAACGACGGAATAGGAAAAACAAGCCACCAATTAGGGCGATCGGGAAGATCAAGTTACTCAAAAAGCCCCAGATTGCACCATTGTTGCGCGGTGGATAGACCGCCAGATCAACCCCAGAATCCTTGAGCTTGCTCATCAATTCCGGTGCATACATGGGCAGGTCAACCCTGGCGCGTTGCTCCCGGTTTTGCAGTTGCGGATCGATCGCCGCCACTACGGCAGTGCGGCCGCCATCATAAATATCAACCCGGCGCACCATGTCTTCATCGAGGTACTCCAGGAATCTGCTGTAGGACAGGCGGGTATTAGCAGCATTGATGCTCATTGATTGGACTGGCTGCGAAAAGAAGCTTTGCCAGACAAAAAAGCCAATCACTGCGATCGGCACCGCCCACAGTAATATTGTTTTCCAAGATGTTTTCATATTGCAAGGAGCCTTTAACTCGGTATCTACTGAAATTATTTAATTATTAAACTTTTGATGATGAAACTGAGCTATTAACTAGCTATTAATTAGTTACTAAAATCGCTAATCATCAGCCCATTGACATACTCTAGGCTGGCTTTAGGCGATCGGCCTAACCACAACCGCTGATGGAGCTAGATGAAGCTAATAGTTAGATTTATGGTATTTCTTATTTTCAAATTTAATTACAAGTAAAAATGCGCAATTACACAAATTATGCAAGCAGGTTATGTAAATAGGGATGAAGTTTGATCTAAACCAAAATCTAAATCCATAAACGCCAATACCATTGCTACCCGATTGAATAAAGTCGAATAAATTTGTTTAATCAGCTTTTGCTTAACTATTACTATAATAATTGCTTAACCAAACTTAATCTAATTATGGCGCAGTGGCCAGCCTAGCGCTATCTACCCATGGGTATTAATTGAATATTAATTATGTTCAGAATATTAAGCAATTAGCTGCCCTGGAGGCGATCGTGCTCGATCAGCAACCAAGCCCGCAACACTTCTGCCACTGTCCAGGCTTGAGCCACACAGCCGCGTGGATACATTGGTGCATTCCCATCAAAAATTTCACTCATACTGCCGACACCGTGGGTATTTAAATTGCTGGCGATCGCTGCCAAAATCCGATGAGCCTGCGCTGGCTCTTTATAAACGCGCAGATGAGCCTGAATAAAGGAACCAATCAGCCACCCCCACACCGTCCCTTGATGATAGGCACAATCCCTGAGCACTTGATCGCCACCATAATGACCCTGATACTGACGATGATCGGGGGAGAGCGATCGCAACCCGTGGGAAGTGAGCAGCCGCCTGGCACATGTTTCCACCACCTTTTGCTGTTGGGAAATGTTTAATAAAGGTACTGGGTGTAATTTATGGTTATTGTCAAGATCTAGGTCTGGGTGGGGCAGTGCTACCGCCAAAATTTGATTGGGGCGCAAAGAATCGTCATCGCCAGTGGGCGTATCTAATACATCAAAACAATAACCCAAAGCTGGATTCCAGAATCGATTAAACCCCGTTGCCGCCTTGATCGCCATTTTCTCATAGGTCGCATAGGGCTGATCCAAGACCTTGGCGATCGCCACCATAATTAACAGCGCGTTATACCAGAGTGCATTTACTTCGATCGGTTTGCCAATTCTGGGCGTTACCACCCAATCACCAATCTTGGCATCCATCCAGGTTAGCTGCATCCCCGCTTCGCCCGCATAGAGCAGCCCATCGGTGGGATCGAGGCAAATTTTATATCTGGTACCACGTACATGCCAATCGATCACCTCAACCAGCTTGGGATAGAGGTCTTTAATAAATTCAAAATCCTGGGTGGCAGCAAAATAGGCGCGGATCGCCTCAAAGTACCAAAGGGTGGCATCAACGGTGTTATAGCCAGGTACATCGGTTTCATCGGGGAAAACATTCGGTAGCATCCCCTGATCGAGGAAGCGGGCAGAGGTAGCAATAATGTTTTTAGCTAGTTTCGGGCGACCAGCACTAACGGTCAGGCCACTGAGGCTAATCATCGTATCGCGCCCCCAATCGCTAAACCAGGGATAGCCAGCCACGATCGTTTTACCATCAGGCTGTTCCGCCAAGGGGCGATCGACCACAAATTGATCGGCAGCCAGAACTAGATGCTCAACCCACCTGGGTGCCGCTTTATTATCGAGATAGTCAACCGATCGCCAGTTTTCGATTAAACCCCGCTCATATTCAAGTCTTTGCTGGAGGGCTGCCTCTCCATCCAGGTTGGGCTCAGGATTGGTGCTAGCCACGATCGTAATTGAATCCCCTGGCTCCAGGTTAATCGCAAATTTAGCTGCATTTAGGTGGTCTTCTCGATCGGCCAGGCCTCGATAGCGCTCCTGCGCCAAATCATAATCCCGATACCAGTCATGGGCAGGGGAAACGATGCCCTGGTTGGTAAATAAATATAGGGTTTTGGCCTCAGGGAAAGCAGAGACACTAATCCCATGCTCGATCGTATTGATGTCCATTTGCCAATCGCCGCATCTGGTTTCGCTGTGATGGGTGCGGTAATTAACCAATGCTTTGATTGAAAGTTTGAAATTAGAGCTACCGCGATCGAGGTAATAGCGAATGTAGGTGGTGTTTTCACCCAGTTGCATCCAGACCCGCTTTTCCAGGAGTGCATCACCACAGGCATATTGCCAGACTGGGATTGTGCCATCTAAATAAAACCGTTCAAGATGATGGTAGCCCTGGGGCTCGATCTTCCCACCCACCCAACGATTGGCACTCAGCGCATATTGACCACCGTCATAGTCGATCGTTTCTTCCAGCTTAGACAACAAAAGGGTGCGATTGACCGGAGCCTTGAGCGCGGCGATCAACAGGCCATGATAGCGCCTGGTCAGCAGGCCAGCGATCGTACCGGAGGCATAACCACCAATCCCATTAGTAACCAGCCATTCACGGGTTTCCGCCGCAGCCAGTTCACCACAAATTCCTCTGCCAAATTCAACTACCATTTACCGTATGATTTGCCTCATCTGGTTCAAAAAACTAAGAAAGAATTCATACAACCAACCAAACTGAGAATCATTACTCGACCACATTAAACTCGATCGATAGGGATATCTCTATGGGTGCAGTACCCAGAAATCTTCAAGCCTTTTATGTCATGTAGATAACTTAGAACTGAACTTACAGCTTATTCTAAGCCAGGTATGGGCGATCGCTAGATCTAAAAGATCATTCAGCTCTGGGTGAATGCAGCAATAGTTAGCCGTGATTACTAATAACTTCAAGGCAGAACTTAGGCAGAGCAATAATCACATCGCTTGGAAGTTATGTTACTGGCGATCGTTGGGCTAAGTTTAGCTAAGTTTGGTTAAGTAAATATATAAGCAAATGTATTCAGTTTTTATATTCAGTTTTTAAGAATAAAAAAAAGAAGCTCATAGCTGAGCCTCTGGAAGAAGACCATATAGGGTGGCAAGGTCTTTATGTGTATTAATGTAGCCTTTCTAATAGTCAGAATGCATTAACTATTCCCGCTTATTCTGCTACTAGAGTGAGCATGAATTACTGCGCTTTGAGGTTAGCCAATCTGCACAAATACGCACCAATTATTGTTGAGTAATATGCATATACATAGCAGTTTCAAACAATACATTGATTGTCCATTTATTGATTAATAATTCAAGCTAGGTAAAAGCAATTTAAGGCTTATCTTTAGATAGTTATTTAGCCAGTAATAAGCTTAAATATCTAACTTGTTTTTTATAACTAGAGGTAACAATTAAACTAGCTCAATTAGAGTTTGAAGTAATGTAAGTAAATAGATGATCTCAAAAATAAATTCAACTAAATATGCGATCGATAATGGTGGTGGGCACAGCATCTAATGCTGGTAAATCTTTATTATGCGCGGCTTTTTGTCGGCTACTCAAGCAAAAGGGATACAACGTAACCCCCTTTAAAGGGCAGAATATGGCGCTTAATTCCTATGTGGTGGAAAACAATTTAAATGGCTCTGGCGAAATAGGATATGCCCAAGCAGTACAGGCATGGGCAGCACAGGTAAAACCAACTGTGGCTATGAATCCTATTCTACTAAAACCACAAGGGGACATGACCTCGCAAGTAATTCACTTAGGTAAGCCAGTTGGTATTACTAAAGCAGCCAATTATTACCGGAACTATTTTGATTCTGGGTGGCAATGTATCCAAGCTTCACTTGCTAAGTTAGCAGCTGATTTTGAAGTAGTAGTTTGTGAGGGCGCAGGTAGTCCAGCGGAAGTTAATTTAAGGCATCGAGATTTAACTAATATGCGGGTTGCTCTGCATTTAAAAGCCCAAACTATTCTGGTGGTTAATATAGATTTAGGGGGGGCTTTTGCCCATGTAGTTGGTACTTTACAGCTTTTACCGCCAGAAGAAAGAGCCTTAATTAAAGGCATAATTATTAATAAGTTTAGGGGCCAACGATCGCTATTAGATTCCGGGGTCGAATGGCTAGAAAAATACACCGGAATTTCGGTACTTGGTGTAATTCCTTATTTAGATATTGCTTTTCCGGCGGAAGATTCTGCTAGCTTATTTGAACGACGATCGCGCCTGAATCCTGCGGAGCTACAAATTGTCGTAATTAGATTGCCCAGAATCTCTAACTTTACTGATTTCGATCCACTTTTAGCAGAGCCATCGATCGATTTAAAATACATTTTGCCGGGGCAATCTTTGGGTCAACCGGATGCAGTGATTCTGCCTGGTTCTAAAACTACGATCGCTGATTTGGAGGTATTGCGATCGACGGGAATGATCGATCAATTGCGCCAATTTGTAAACAATGGTGGCGTGATTATGGGAATTTGTGGCGGCTTACAAATGCTCGGCAAATCAATTGTTGATCCAGAATGCCTAGAAGGAGATTTAAACAGTGCAATCGGTTTGAATTTATTGCCGATCGAAACAGTAATTACACCAATCAAAACTGCACAACAACGCAGCACAACCACAAATTTAGCCCCACCTAATTTGCCAATTACTGGCTATGAAATTCATCAGGGAAAGTCTAATTTTTCGCCATTAGAAAATGAACAAGTTATGCCTTGGTTTGCTGATCCAAATTTGGGTTTTGTGACCAGCGATCGGCAGGTGTGGGCTACTTATTTGCATGGCATTTTTGATAATGGCAAATGGCGGCGATCGTGGCTTAATTTGTTGCGCGAAAAGAAGAATTTACCGCCTCTCACAATCGAAGTTCCTGATTATAATGAGCAACGCGATCAACTATTAGATGATTTGGCCAAAGCGATCGCTGAGCATGTTGATCTGGGGCGATTGGGCTTTTAGGTAAAAGTAACCGCAATCGTCTCATCTCGATCGTCAGTAACAATTAGTCAGGATCAATTAGTTGGGGATGATTCAAATTTGCCTAACCAAAATTTGTCTAACTCAGGTTAATATCACTTTTAGTCTCAATATGATCAAGATGATCAAGTTAACGCAACTTGCATCTAGCGCTATAGTTAATTAGTCGATCATTCTTTAAGCTACTTCTAAAAAATTATGACTGCCCAACTTGATATCACCAGCCCCACGATCCGCCGCCTCCACAACAGCATCAAGGAAAAACAGGAAATAGAAGTTAAATTGCTCACCGGCGATGAAATTAAGGGCAAAGTGAAGTGGGTTGATACTCAATGTCTATGCGTAGGGGAACCGGGTGAATCGCCCGATACGATCATCTGGCACCATGCGATCGCTTTCGTGAAATGTTAGATCCCGTGGTTAAGGTTTGGCATAATTTAGTTTAGATAGTTAAGCAGAAAATATGTACGACATTGTAGTCATTGGTGGTGGCCCCGCCGGCATTGAAGCAGCGCTTAAGGCAGGTGAGCTAGGCGCCAAAACCGCCCTGGTGGAAAGGTGGCGATTGGGTGGAATTAGTACCAATGATGGCTGTGTACCGGTACGAGCCCTTGCCCATGCGGCTAGATTGGCACGCGAGTCGGAGCAGTTTGAGCTATATGGCATTTGCGGTGGCGATCGCCCCCAGGTTGACTTTGCCAAGGTGTTGGCCAGAGTCAGAGATGTGGTCGATACGATCCATGCCAAAAAAGATTTACCGGGTCAGCTAGCCAGTGTGGATGTGGATGTATTTGAACATGCTAGTGGTAGCAGTTTTAAGGATGAACGTACCCTGGTGCTGGGCGATGGCAGGCAGATTCAGTCCCAGAAATTTATTATTTGTGCCGGAGGACATGGTCGCCGCCTCAATTTCCCCGGCAGTGAATATGCCTTGACCCATAGTGACATTTGGGCACAATCCAACTTACCTAAGCGGGTCGTGGTAACTGGGACAGGAGCAACCGGTTGCCAGGTAGCCTCGGTGTTGTCGGCGTTTGGCGCGGAAGTGCATTTATTTGATCGATCGCAGCGGATTTTGCGCACTGAAGACGAGTTGGTCTCGCAGGTAGTCGCGGCAGAGTTTACCAATCGCGGCATTAATATTGTCTATGGCTATGGTGGAATTAAGCGCTTAGAAAAGCAAGCCGATGGTAGCTTTGAGTTTTTCTATGACATTAACGGCGAAGAGCAATCCCTGGCCTGTGATGCTTTGATCATGGCCGCTGGCTGGCCGGGTAACACTGCCCAGCTAAACCTGGCCGCCGTGGGCGTAAATACCACCAAGCGCGGCTACATTGAGGTTAATGATTATTTGCAAACCAGCAACCCGAATATTTATGCCGCTGGCGATATCACTGGTTTGATGATGGTGGTTTCCGGTGCGACCCATGAAGGACGATTGGCGGCAGAAAATGCGATTTTGGGCAACAAACGTAAATACAAGCATAAGATCGCGCCGCTGGGGAGTTTTACCGATCCTGAATATGCCAGCGTGGGGCTGCGCGAGCATGAGATCGGCGATGGTTGCGAGTATGTGGTAGGGATTATCTGGTTCTCGGATTTTGTCAGAGCGGTAATTGACAATCGCACCGCTGGTTTTTGCAAGCTGATTGTTGATGTGGATACCCGCAAGATTATTGGAGCTCATGTGGTGGGTGAGCGGGCAGTGGAAACGGTTAATTTGGTGGCGGCGGGGATGAGTTCGGGGTTGCGGGTGGAACAATTGGCAGAACTGGAGATCGCCTACCCCACCTACGTGGGCATTGTTGGCCAAACCGCCAGGGAAGCAGGCCGCCAGGTAGGGATATATCTAGCGGCAGAGCATATGCCAGAACACAAGATGAAATCTACGGCTAAGAGTTTGCATTAAGTTGACTGGAGCAAAATTTGCTCTACTTGGGCTCGCCAGATCTTGGTAATCTTAACGATTATTTTTCACTGAGATGGTGTTGCTCTAGCTCTATTTGCCAGCCAGTTTAATTTTGATGGCTAGCAATTTAACGAAGTTATCGATCGGCTATCTTTTTAACCGTCAAATTCATTGTGGTGGACTACTACTAACAACTACGAGCTTTAGGCTTCCAGGAGATTTAGGCAAAGCCAAACAGGTCATTGGGCACTGATACGATCCGATCGCGTAGATCGCCAATGTCAGTGTCGATTACTACGCCCAAAATGCGGCCGGAGAAATCTTCTTCGATCACCGTATCAACGGACATGCCGCCGCCAAAGATGTCGGAATAGTCGAAGCGATCGTCGAGGATCACACCGCGCCCGCCAAAGGCATCGTCGTTTATACCAATCAGATCGCCCTGACCCCGGCTGAAGTCAAACACCGCATCGGCATCAAAAATATCAAACACAGTGTCGTCGTCGCTAAATACAAATAAATCGCGCCCTTCCCCACCGGTGAGATTATCAACGCCAAAGCCACCAATTAAGGTGTCGTCGCCATTGTCGCCAAACACATCGTCATTGCCATCATTGCCAAATACCAGGTCTTCGTTGTCGCCACCGCGTACCGTATCATCGCCAAAGCCGCCATCTACCCGATCGTTGTTGCCCTCGCCATCAATCAGGTCATTATCCCTACCGCCATAGAGCGTATCCTCACCAAAGTTACCTCTTAAGGTGTCACGGCCCCTATTACCATTAAAAATTTCCGGATCACTAGAGCCACGAATAAAGTCATCACCGCCTAGACCACGCACGCCCTGATTAAATCCCCACAGCTCAGTGGGAATGAACCCGCGTACATCATTAAAATTGGTCAAATCAAAAAATATCGCCATTGTTTTCCCCTCGATCGGATCGCATCCCACTCTTTTATTATAATTTTTCCCAAGTGAAAGCGTTACGCCTGGCTGGGCTAGGTCGATCGGGCAATCATTCCAACTATTTAAATAATTGGTAGTCATGCAGAAGTAAGGATAATGGGATAGAAGATACAAAAATTCTCTCTCATGGATACATCTAAGCTAACTTGTCCAAGATGCAATTCACTCAAAATTGTCAAAAATGGCAAAATTCACAACGGTAAACAAAACTTCAAATGTAAACAATGCAATAGACAATTTGTAGCCAATTCTAAGAAGAAATATATCGCTAATGAGACTAAAGCTCAAATCGACAAACTTCTGCTAGAGAGGGTTTCACTCGCAGGTATTGCCAGAGTTGTAGGTGTATCACCAAGATGGCTACAGCAATATGTTAATCACAAATATGCTCAAGTGCCCCAACAAGTGCAGGTACAGGCTAAAAAAAAGGGCACTTAACCATTCAAATGGATGAGCTGTGGTCTTTTGTAGGCAAGAAACGAGTCAAGGTTTGGGTTTGGTTAGCTATAGATGTTGATACTAAGGAGATCGTAGGAGTGTATATCGGTTCTAGAGATGAGGTTGGTGCTCAAGGATTATGGCAGTCTTTACCACCCGTTTATCGACAATGTGCTGTTTGTTACACTGATTTCTGGCGTGCCTATGCTCAGGTAGTTCCGAGTATGCGTCATCAACCAGTGGACAAAGGTTCAGGCTTGACTAATAGAATTGAGCGATTTAATTGCACTCTTAGGCAAAGAGCTTCAAGACTGGTTCGCAAATCTCTTTCTTTCTCGAAAAAGTTAGCTAACCATGTTGGCGCTATCTGGTTATTTGTGCATCATTACAACTCATCCTTACTTGTATAGCACTACCAAATAATTTACTAAGCAGACTTAGAATCTATCGATATCTGGCGATGTACAGGAAATCTAACGTTTCTTAGTCAAATTCTGCAAACTCAACATCAATACCCCCAGCGTCACAATAAACACCCCTCCAACCTGCACTCGACTGAGTTGATCGCTGATCAGCAACCAGGCCAGGATCGTAGTGAATACAGGGCCACTGGAGCTAACCAACGAAGCCGGAGCCGCCCCCATTAGTTTGGTGCCAAAGTTAGTAAACAAATAACCACCCATCGTGGTGAGAGCCACCAGGAAGCACATCCCCCACAGGCTGGGCATCATCAAGAAGCCAATTAAATCAAGCTGGAATGGGACCGAAACCATGACGCAAAGTATCGAGAGCAGCAACACAATAATGAAATTGATCGCCGTAAAGGAAACCGGATTGATTTGTTTAAAGCAGGCCGCCGAAGTAATGATGTAGCCAGCAAAGGTGACCGCTGCCGTCACTGCACAGGCAAAGGAAACCCAATTAATATTTGCCCCCGCCGACATGGCACTAAAAAAGTCCTGGGTTAACAAAATACCAGAGACAATCAGCACAATAATCAGCCCACGTTTGAGCGGGATTCGATCGCCAAAGAAAAACCACGACATCAGCGAAGTGAATACTGGAAACAGGAAGAAAATTGTGACTACCACCGCTGGCTTCATGCCATAGCTAAAGGCAGTGAACATCAGCGCAAACGAAACAAATTGGAGTACGGCACTGAGCAAAACCCGGATCGACAACCCCTTCTTGGTATTGGCGATCAAGCCGTTGAGATCACTCGCCACATTCACCTTAAACAGTTTGGTTGCCACCAACCACATCAGCGGCATCGCAAAAATCATCCGCATCATTAAGAGCAAAAATGAGCTGCCGATCCCAGGTGAGACCAACCCACCCACTTCCTCAGCTATACCAATCACTTGCGAAGGCACAAAGATTACCCGCACCAACACATTTTGTAGCGACAGGCTCAGGGATGCCAATAATACTAAAATCAGACCGCGCCACCAGTTGTTTAAAACCTTTGGTTCGGTTTTCTTGGCGGGCGGGGGGGAAGGCACGTAGGTGGTAACATCATTGGCCTTGGCACTCAAGCGATCGCCATTAACTGCACCATTTACCCTACGATCGCTACGACTAATTGGATTAATTGGATCTCCATTCAGGGCTCCTGTGCCATTAGTGGCATTTTGGTCGGGGGCTAGATCGGAAGTTTGGCGCAATTGGCGATCGAGTCTTTCCACCAATGCTTCGAGTAAAGCCTCACCCCGCTGCTTCTGGCTGAACATGCGCAGCATTTGCTCATTCAGATCGCGGCTATAGCTATTTACATCTTTTTGGAGGCTATGAAAAGCCGCATGGAGAGCGCTATCAAGACTGATTAATTGGCGATCGAAGCTCTGGGCATGATTCTTGACCAGTTTGGAATTGTGCCCGTCTACGTCTGCGCGCAGGTGAATGGCGATCGCCCTGGCTAATTGTTCGATCCATTGTTGGCGCTGGATTTCCTGTTGCGATACCCCCTGTTGCGCCACAATTTGGACTTCTAGTTCTTTACGCTCGGCCTTGAGCTGTTCAATTTCTGCAGTAAGGGATTGTTTTTGTGATTGGAGCGCCAATACTTCACGACTGAGCCTGCTCAAAAGATTTACCCGCAAAGTTTGCAGGTCTTTGGCAATGCCAGACATGGTTTTCTGATAGGAATTGGGGGAGAGGTTGGGGTCGTTCATGGGCGGGGGCAACTACCTCTTGGCTTGGCGATCGCATTTTGCGCTTGAATAAACCTGACCAAATAGTTAGCAATAGCTAGATTTACTCAGGATTACAGAAACAGCCAGACTATGCCGCAATTAACTCGACTAAAGTTGATTAATCAGGCGGTGAGCGTGGGAATTTACAGTTTTGGCGATCGGATTAGGCTAAATCCTTCTTCGATCATAGTGCAATATACCTTAGTTCAGCCTAAATTCAACTTAACTTGAACCGAGCTATGTCCCCTATATGTTTTTTATGGCCTGGATATAAGCTGATGTGTAGTTTTGACCAATTTGACTAAAACATCATCCCCTATATTAAAAGTTGGCCATTTTAAAAGATTAACTCTTTTTAAAAATGCCTTCAAGCCTATCTTTAGTATCTTCAATCACCAGATTGTTGTTCCTAAATAGTTTCTTTGCTGCATCGATCCTAGTTGAAAGAGTAGGATCATCTGATCTGCTAACGTCTACATGTTCTAGCAAATAGTACAAGCATGCTTTCTTTTGGTTTGAATCAGCAAATTCGATGCGTTGAATAGTCGAGAAAGCATTATTAAAGTTGCAAGATACCCACAATAATTCAATCCCTAAAACATTATTCGCGGCATCATAATCACATACGATATCTGTCTCGATCGCCTCAGACCTCGCAATTTCTGCGTCTTTAATTTGCAAATACATTGCATCAACTTGATCATCGTAAGTCATGTTCATAGTAATTACTCCAACTTAACTTGCTGTCTTGCTAGCTCATATTGTCGAACATCTAGTACCTATGGCGTTTGCAATCACCAAAATTCTACCCCTGTTTGTCTATCCGCTGGGATTGGTGCTTTTGTTGTTAATCCTTGCGTTGGTGGGGATGTTTCTAAAACGTAAAATTTGGCGGCGGGTGTCGATCGCCTCGATCTCGTTGGCGATCGTGATTATTGGCCTGGGCAGTAGCTATAGTTTTGCCAGTAATTTAGTGCGATCGCTGGAGTGGCAATATGTAGACCAGACCTCAGCATCACGCTCCGGAGAGCAAATAATTACCAATTTACCCAATGCCGATGCGATCGTGGTGCTTGGTGGTGGCACCCGTCCCCATGTTTTCCCTCGCCCCACGGCGGAGGTGGCTGAAGCGGGCGATCGGATTTTGTATGGAGCCAAGTTGTGGCAAATGAATAAAGCACCGTTGTTAGTGGTCACTGGTGGTAGAGCTGATTGGCTGGGAGATGGTGGCAATCCGGAATCAGCGGATATGGCAGCGATCGCCACTGCACTAGGCGTACCGGCAACCAGCATCATTCAAGAGAGTGAATCATTTAATACACGCGAAAATGCGATCAACGTGGCCAAAATCCTGGAACCGCGCCAGATTACTAATATTCTTTTAGTTACCTCTGCCCTGCATATGCCCAGGTCAATGGCGGTGTTTAAGAAAGTAGGATTTACGCCGATCGCTGCCCCCACTGACTTTGCGATCGTGGCTGGTAATAGCAATAAAAACTGGGCGGGCGGGTTGATCGACCTGTTACCCAGTGCCGAAGTGCTCGACCATACCACCGATGCGATCAAGGAATATATTGGTATGCTCATCTATCAACTTAAAGGTTGGGCATAATAGAGCTTGTCGGAACTTGATTAGTTTGCTTAAATAGGCGCTAGTTTGGGTAAACCAATTGGCTAAGTAATTTCTGGCCTGGTTTAAATGTTTACATCAAAGCTGCGAGCCTGACCACGATCGCAATACTTGGATCTAAAAAGCGGTGGCAATTTTATGCAGTATATTTAACCAGACTTGATATTCCCAACTAATTACTTAGAATTATTTATGAATTAATACCAAAAACATTGGCAGCGAGGGTTGCTCTCGCCTGATAGTTAAATAATTTTCGCAAGAGTTTGAGTCAAGAGCAATCAGAAATAGGGTGAGGTGCGATGAGTAGATCGACGTTGACGATTTTAGTGGGGCTATTTTTAGGCGGGGTTGGCCTGGGTGCGGGCACAGCAGCGGCACTAATAGCTTTAAGCGGAAATGGTGCCAGGATCGAGCGCAACCAAGTGGTGAGTGATGCCACTAACCAAGAAACTAACCGAGAAAGCCGTGAATCTGAGGATCGCAGTAATAACAACGATCGATCGATTCCAAGCACTAATCCATCCGTGAACCGCGATCGCTACACCTGTGAACCCGATGCCCTGGCTTCGATCTCGGTTTCGCTCAAGCAAGTAGGCCGATTGGGCAAAGTCGCCGACAACCCATTGCCAACGGTGGCCAACCTCAGCACCAACCTCAGCCCCGATCTATTCGCTCGGCTCAACCCTTCACCCTGGCCGCAAATCAGCGATCGCGCCCGATCGGCAGCGGTGCCAATTATCATGTATCACGACATCACCGCTGAAAAAGATGTTTTTTATGATGTGCTACCGGATGAGCTAGAGGCTCAATTCCAGGCGATCGAAGATGAGGGACTGACCCCGATCAGCATGGATGAACTCTATAACCATCTGCAAACCGGGGTATCGCTTCCCGCCAAGCCGATCGTATTGACCTTTGATGATAACTATCTAGGGCAATATGAACATGCCTTCCCACTGTTGCAGGAATATGGCTATCCGGCGCTATTTTCGGTGCATACAGATTTTGTGGGCAAGCTACCGGGTAAACCCAAAAGCGATTGGGATCAACTACAGGAGATGGTGGATAGCGGCCTGGTTACGATCGCTTCCCATTCCGCCAGTCACCGCAATTTCTCGGAGCTAACCGATTCAGAAATCCGCCAGGAGTTAGCCGAATCCAAGCAAATCCTGGAAGAAAACCTAGGCGTTAAAATTCGCTACTTTACTTACCCCGAAGGCACTTATACCGAACGGGTAACTGAGTTGGTGGCAGCGGCAGGCTATGAGGCCGCCCTGACCATGAGCCTTGATCCCTATCTGGAAACTGTAGCTAACGAGTCTCAGGATTTACTAACGGTGATGCGCTATGGCCAATCGCGCCTGTATGAGGTGCTAGCCTATGCCGATGGTGGCCCCTATGCGGGGGATAAGGAAATTGTGCCCAATGTGGCGGTGCCCTTGCCCGTTGACTATAGCCAGCCGGTGGAAAAACGCCTGGTAACAGTGGATAATTTGCCGCTGACGCTGGTATTTGGGGGTAAGCCCATCACTGTCCATGCGGATTCGCGCTATGCGGTCGAGGAAATCATGGAGGATACCGATGCGATCGCGGCGGTGGATGGCACCTTCTTCTCGTTGGAATATTTAGATAGCAACACCATGATCGGGCCAATTTTGAGCCAAAACTCCAATCTGGCGGGTCGATTTCTACCGGGCAATCGCGGCGAGAATCCTTTGCTGCGCGGCCGTCCTTTAGTGTTAATCAGCCCCGACACAATTAAATTTGTGCCCTATGATCCCGACGAACATACCAGCCTGTCAGCGGTCGAAGCAGAGCTACCCGGTGTGACCGATGCCTTTGTGGGGGCAGGTTGGCTAGTGCGGGATGGTGAACCCCAACCGGCGGAAAGTTTTGGCGATTTGTTTGGGTTTGATGCCTACCGCGATCGTGCCTTCTGGGGAATCGATCGCACCGGTAGACCGATGATTGGTGTGTCGATGGAGATGATCGACTCGGTTGGTTTGGGTGAAATCCTGGCCGAAATTGGCATGCAGGAAGTAGTCATGCTTGATTCTGGTGCCAGTGCAGCGCTGGCCTATCGTGGTAAATCAGTGATGGCCTATGAACCACGCCCCGTGCCCCATATTGTGGCGTTGCTGCCACCGGAAGTGCCACAGGTGAGCGAAGTAAATGTAGAAGATAGCTCGGAACATTCCTGTCCTGCCACGTTTGACGTAGCTTCGAGATCTAAGTCAAATCGACCAGCTCGGCAAAGCGATCGCTAACAATTATCCCCAAAAAGCACTGCCTAATCCAGGGATAAAAATGCAGCCAATATCAACATAAATATTAAACATATGTCATATGTCCGATATCAGTTGTCCGATATCAGTTGTCCGATATCAGTTTGACCGCTGGCTTGATCGTTTAATCAGCCCGCTAATGTGCAACGCAAAAAAAATTAGCAGTAGATAATACGTGCCTGATGGTTAGCGCATCAAGCTCAGGACATACAATCTAAAGAGACAATAGACTCAAGTGGGGACTAGTTCACCGGGGCGGAGCTTAGCCCATTTTCCGGCTTCTTCTACAAAACTGGCACAACCAACCACATCCCATTCCATCTGGATGCCATCATCCTCGGTGCGAATGTTGACATTGATCGTGGGTGAGTCTGGTTCAAAATTAGGATTTTCAGTCAGATGGGGTTGCTGGTGTTGATGCTCAACCGCATTGTAAGTGGAACAGCGATCGACATAATGGCAATTAACGCAGATACACATAAGCTTTAGGGGCTTTGCCCGAACGCAACGGCATGATGTGTGGTTTATCAGGTATTTGATATTTGAAATCATTTGCAAGCCAGCAAATTCAATCGATCGAATTAGTAAACTTAGCTCACAAACATATACTAACAATTCTCTTCCTAAAAGCAGGTAATTGCCGATCGAATGTTGATATAGTTTAATCGGTATGGTGATGCGGACTTGTTCGCAATAGTGCCAATAAATTAGAAATCAGGCTAAATAAATACAGTTATGGAACTCAAAAAAGGGGCAATGGTTAAGGCGGTGCGTGAGAAGCTAGATAATAGTGTGGAAGCGCAAGCCAATGATACCCGCTGGTCTAGTTATATTTTTGAGACCAAGGGCGAGGTGCTAGATGTACGCGGTGATTATGTGCAAATTAAGTTTGGCCAGGTACCCACTCCACCAGTATGGTTACGGCTTGATCAAGTCGAAGAAGCTTAATAGATATTCATAAATACCAGTAAATATTTGGTGGTTATAGTTTAAATGCTGGTTCTTACTAATGATGATGGGATCGATGCACCTGGAATTAGGGTGCTGTATGAAGTGGCGACAAGCTTAGATTTACCGCCCAGCTTGTTAACCGATCGCGCCGATCGCCCTGCCTCTAATCTCAAATCGCCAGATGCTAATTATGCTGAGGGTATAAAAACTCCGGAGGTTGTTTTAGTAGCTCCCGATCGCCAGTATTCCGGTTGTGGCCATCAGGTAACCACCTACCACCCGATCGGGATTGAGCGTCGCTCAGACACAGAGTTTGCGATCAGTGGCACACCAGCCGATTGTGTGCGGGTGGCCTATGGTCACTTGGCGAAAAGCGCTGATGGCTCTGGCTCTATTCCGATCAAATTAGTGTTGTCTGGTATTAATGCCGGTGGCAATTTGGGCATCGATAATTATATTTCTGGTACGGTGGCCGCTGTCCGCGAAGCGACCATGTTGGGGATTCCAGCGATCGCCCTATCCCACTATCGCCACAAAGGACGCGAATTTGATTGGCCAGGTGCTGCCAATTTGACACGCAGAGTTTTGGATCAGCTTTTGCAAAAAGATTTTGAGCCCGGCACATTTTGGAATGTAAATTTACCCCACCCAATGCCCGGTTCACCAGAGCCAGAGCTGGTTTATTGTAATTCTGACAATCGCCCTTTGCCAATTGAGTTCAAAGTTAACTTTGACCAGCATGATCAGCACGATCGGATCACTGAATATGTGACCAATGTGGGGGTCTATGAAAACCGCGATCGTACCCCTGCCTGTGACATTGACGTGTGTTTTTCGGGGAATGTGGCGATCACCAAAATCCGCCTCTAGAGCAATAGATTAATCATTAATCAATAGATATTAGATATCGATTATTAGAGTTGTTGGGAAATAAATTTTCAGGTCAAACAATTGGCTTATCTTTTCTTTGGGGACAGTCTTGCTTTTAAGCTGCCTCTAAATAGAAGTTCCATAGCCCTGAAGCAACCAACATCAGACGGTCATCAAAATCAGTCACACGATTTCTATAAACTGCTGCAACAGAATTGTAGCGCTTCACGCCAGCAAAGGCATTTTCACAGAGCACTCGCTCTCGAGACAGGGCTAAGTTCTCATCCTTTTGAGCCGGACTCAAACTACCTCCTCTCGGCTTTCTATGCGGGATGCGTATGTTGACATACTCCTTGTGTAAACCTAAGAAACCTAAATCTACGTCAATTGGTATCTCATCTGGAATTGCTGCAACTAGGTCTTCTTCATCCAAAAGTCGTTTGTCATGCACTTTACCCTCTCGGGCTTGAGTTAAAACCAAGATCCGCTTGTGCTCATCTACTGCACCTATGTGCTTGCGTGTATGCCGACGTTTCTTACCCGAATAGTTTGCCTGCTGTTGGGCTTGATCCTTGGGGCGTTGTACCGGTCGCTCTGTACCATCTATGATCACCCGTCTATCATGACCCGCTTCACCTCTGGAAAGCGTTTCACAAATTCATCCATACTATGCAGTTTTCGCTCTGGCAAAACCATGCGGTATCCTAATCCGGTTTCTAAGATTGGCACTAAACGATGTACCCATTCGTGGGCTTGGGAACGATCAAAGTTGAACAACACACTTGCCAAATCAAACGTGGGGTAGCATTTACAGTAGAACAAACTGTAAAATAGCTTGGACTCTATCGTCTGTAATGTGGCTTTGCGTCCACCGCCAGGTGCTCGTTTACGACGTTTCTCTGGCTTGTTCTGGCTATCTTGATAAGCTTGAGTAAAATTGGGCAAGAGCGATTCAAAGGCTTGACGATTCAGTCCTGTCATTGCCCGCAAAAGGTGGTCTTGCTTTAGGATTTGCTCTAAGTTCAACATTGATAGTAATCTCTTGATTTTGTTTATTATCCCTTATTTCCCAACAGGTCTACTAGCTTTTTAGACCCTGATGTTGAGATTTTGCAAAAATATTGGTTAGCTAAGATTTCGATCGCATGTTTGCGGTTTAACCAGATCTAAAATCGCTCCAGTCAAGAAATTGGTTGATAACATAAAAAATAATTTGACTAATGATTTGCACAAGGATTCAAGTGGCGATCGCCACAGTGCTCTAAATAATGATCTAAATGATCTAAATGATTTAAATGATTTAAATGATTTAAACCTAGACGTGCGGATTGTTCTGGTGGAGCCTGCCGGTGAGTTGAATTTGGGATCGGTGGCGCGGGTAATGAAAAATATGGGGCTAAGCCAGCTATATCTGGTAAATCCCCATGCCGATCGCCACAGTGAGGATGCCCAGCATATGGCCGTCCATGCTAAAGATATTCTGGATACCGCTCAGGTGGTAACGAGCCTGCCAGAAGCCTTGGCGGGCTGCCAACGGGCGATCGCTACGGTTGGTCGGATTGATTTTACTGATCAAATGCTTGCTGAAGCTAAGGATGTGATCACTGGGATAGAGTGGTTAGCGGCTGTTTCTAGCAGTGCGATCGTATTTGGCCCCGAAGATCGCGGCCTGAGCAATCGGGAGATCGCCTACTGCCAAGCCATTCTGACCATCCCCACCAGTGCAACCTATCCTTCGCTGAATCTGGCGCAAGCGGTGGGTATTTGCTGCTATCAGCTCAAATTATTAGCAATACAAATATTAGTACGGGACTCAGACATACCAGAGCCAACCACCGATAGAAATAACAATCAGCAAGGCAATAGTGCGATAACCAATTCTGATTACCAACCTGCTGCACCAATTGCCGACATCAGCAGGCGAAAACCATTATCACTGAAAAATCAAAGCCGATCGCCTAAGACCAATGCCAATTTGCAGCTTGATTCAAGTGAGCAAAGTAATGCAATCACTGAGATCGGCCAGGATGTCAACATTGATCAAAATATTGATCAAAATGTCGATCGCCTCGATCAAGCTAATCGCCATGCTCCTAACCTAACAAACCCTAATCACCTCGATCGGGAAGAGCATAATGCCAGTAAGTTTGGACAAAACACTAGTCAAAATGACAAAGATTTGCTAGATTCTGCAAGCATAGATGCGATCGAAGCATACTACCAGCACCTGGAAACAGTATTATTAGAAATCGGTTTTTTATATCCTCACACCGCCTTTAGTCGCATGAAGAAACTAAGACGCATATTTAATAAAGCAGCCCTGACAGAATCAGAGGTAACTATGCTCCGGGGAATGCTATCGCAAATTGCCTGGGCGGCAAAGCATGGCGATCGTGATACCTGAATATCCATACCTGAATACCTAGCCCAGCCTTCAGGGTGAATTTTCCCAACCACCAGAGATTAACTTTCCCAACTGTTTTGAGGAGTGTAGTGTAAATCGTGGAGCATAGAATGTTTCTGTCCCAAGACAATACCCGCAGGCGGCGCGAGGAACGATTGAAAAGATTGCGCGATCGCCGTAAAAAGATTATCCAATCTAGCCCTAGTCAAGAACCTACCAGCTTAAACGGTGCGAGTAGTGGTTCAGTCACACCCCTGCGCCCGGTGACTACGGTGCGATCGAAGGGTAGTAATAATAGTGATAAATCCGGCAGTATTAAAGCAGTGGCCAAAAATTCTGGCAAAGTAAGCAAAGCCAATCGCGCTCGCCCCAGCAGAACCGCTACATCTAAATCTGCGCCCAGGGCGATCAATGGCAGAGCTGGCCGTAACTTCAAACAGCCCACCGGCCCCGAAGTAATTATTCGGATTGTGCTGCTGCAACTTTTTAAGCTGGCCGTGGCTGGAATTGGCATTAGTGTGATCGTTGGTACTCTAATATCATTTTGGAATAGCTACTCGGCTGGCAATAATGGTCAATTGGCAGGTGATCCAACGGAACAGGTGGAAAACCAACGGCAATTCATCGGTGCAACCCTGGGAACAGAAGCAACCGAATTAAAAGCACAAATTAATCAGTTGACGGCGGCAGAGCCCGATCTAGGCCTGCAAGCCCTGCTGGTAAATATTGATACTGAAAGTTATGTAAATATTAATGCTGATGTGCCGATCGCAGCGGCTAGCACGATCAAACTACCTTTGTTAGTAGCCTTCTTGCAGGATGTAGATGCTGGCAAGATTCGCCTGGATGAGCAACTTGAAATAAGCGAGGATGTGCGGGTTGGCCATGCCGGTGAACTGCAATATACCGAACCAGGCACAACCGTTTCAGCCCTAGAAACGATCACCCTCATGATTACAATCAGTGATAACACCGCTACAAATATGGTGATTAAACGGCTGGGTGGGGCTGGGGCTGTTAATGAGCGGTTCGCCAGTTGGGGGCTTAATGCCACCGTAATTCGCAATCCGCTTCCCGACCTAGAAGGCACTAACACTACTAGTCCCCAGGATCTGGTGAATTTATTGGCAATGGTTGACCAAGGCAAGTTAATCGCACCCCGCAGCCGCGATCGCTTCATGGATATTACCCGCCGTACCCTGACTGATACCCTCTTGCCCCAGGGGATTGGCCCCGAAGCCAGGATCGCCCACAAAACCGGTGACATTGCTTCTGTGGTGGGGGATGCAGGAATTATTGATATGCCCAATGGTAGACGCTATATTATGGCGGCATTGGTGCAACGCCCGGACAACGATCAGCGCGCCAATGATCTAATCCGCCAGGTTTCTGATGCCACTTATCAGCATTTTAAAGCCACTACGCCTCCCCCTGCACCCGTAGTCCCAGATCCTGCTGAGGCGATCGACTCGACTGAAGGGCAAGATCCCAATCAATCGCCCTCAGCGCCAACGGATTCAACTACACCAACCACTGAAAATGGCTTTGATGATGGCTTTCAATTACAAGTGCCCGCTAATTTGGTGCCGGGAAATTCGATCGCAATTCCCAATAACTAGTAGCCAATAAGAACTAGTAGCCAATAAGCCAATAATTAATAACTAACCGTGATCGCGGGGTGCAGTATTGTCCGCTGGTTTGGGGGCATTAAACTGCGAAGCATTGCCATCAACTAACTGGGCATGGGGTAAGTCATTGCCAGCAATTAACGCTTCCAGGTTCTCGGCCATAATTTGCTTGGGCACGGTGCCGATCGCTGTCCCCTGGGTGTTTTTTGCCCCATCTAGAAACACAAACTCCGGAATCCCATCCACGTTATATTGCTCTAACTCCGGTAGCCACTTGTTATTATCCACGTTGAGCATCACGAAATTCACCCGATCGCCATACTCCCGCTCCAGGGCTAGGTTATCCTTTGCCATCGCCTGACAACTGGCACACCAATCGGCATAGAATTCAATCATGGTGGGTTTATCGCTAGCGATCGCCACTTCATAGGAGGTGGCAGTTTTGGCCAATGCACCAAGGGAATTGCCCTGACTGTCTAGTTTGATGCCAAAAAACAGCGCAGCAGCGAGGATAATTGCGGCGATCGCAATAATTAAGTTTCTGGTCTTGGCGGCGGGTTGGCTTGGTTGGGAATCCATAATCATTACTACTGATTTGGGGAAATTGTAAATACACTCTAATTATGAATCATGAGGTGGTTGAGTTGCACAACTGACAATTTCCTTTGCCAATACTACGAAGTCATCTCTAATTTGCTCAATTTCCCAATACGTAATATTAATTCTCTGTCCGACACCTATAACTTGAGGTTTTTTATCAATGCCAATCATTGAGAAATTTCGTCCTAGTCCATATCCAGGTCCATTTATATCTTCTTGCCTGAGAACCCCCTTATGATGTTGAAGCAGATTACGACATAAGACATGCTTTTTAGCAGAAACTAATTTTTCTTCATCTATTCCATTAGCTCCTACCATCTTCTTAATAGTTTGAATCTTGCTACCATACTGTAAAAATTGAAAATCTCTTAAAGCTTTATCAAGTAAGGTGTTGTTAAAAGAATTAGTGCCGAGTTGCGATAAATCTAGCTTTTTAATATCGATTTTTAGCTCATTTGCTTTTATTGTTGCATTGCCAGATGCTTGTAGCTGTAATATCTCATAGAAAATCTGATCTAGAAATTCTAACCATAGTTGAATCATTTGAGAGTGAATAAGCTCCTCAACGTTAACCGTGCGATTTGTATAACTTGCTAAAATATTGACAAACATCATTCTGGATGAATTTTCGACAACTCCAGGATCATTTGGATCTCCAACACCGATATGGAGGCTAGACTCAGGATAATCCGCTATTTGCTTTTGAATTCCCTTGTATCCCAGCATCTCGATCGCTGCCATGGAGAGAGCTAAAGCCACTAATTCGTCTAAGCTAGACTCAAATTCTAGAGATATATTTTGCATGTTCTTCTTCTTATTGAATGGATTTAAATTAATTACAAATTTAACTACATTTTGAATTTTATTAAGCAAGACTTTGATCAAAAATTTCTTGCAATCCTCCACAATTCTTTTGCAATTATACCCATTAAATTATTTTTATGGGCAACTCTTTTGCTTTGCTCTTGCAATGCCAACATATCGATCAATCAATCTTCAGAGCTAGATTTCAGCGCAGAAGTAACTACATCTGCTAAATCAGCAAACATAGATCAAGAAAGTTGCGAAGCCGACGAACAATTTTCCTATGTTCCCGCCGGTGAATTTATTAGCGGTAGCGATCGCCAGGAACGGGACTATGGCTATCGCATTTCGGCGGAAGCGGCCGTAAATGATAAAAACGATCCGGCCAAAGTTGCCGCTGCTGAAGCAAGACTCAAGGAAGATCGCTGGTTTGAGCGGGAAAGCGATCGCCAGACGCAAACTCTTGATAGCTTCTGCATCGCCCGAAATTTAGTCACTAATGTTGAATATCAAGAATTTATTGAGGCTAACGATCATCGATCGCCAGGGATCACTGAAGCTGAATATCAAGATCAAGGCTTTCTGGTGCATCCCTATGCCGATGTAAAGCGCTTTCTGTGGCAAGGTCAAGATTTCCCAGAGGGTGAAGCAAATCATCCGGTGGTGCTGGTTTCCTATGATGACGCGATTACTTATGCCCAGTGGCGATCGCAGCAAGATAATTACACCTATCGATTGCCGACGGTGCTGGAATGGGAAAAGGCCGCCAGGGGCACTGATGGGCAGTATTTCCCCTGGGGCAATGAATGGCGCGATGATGCCACCAATTGGGGCGATCGGGCTGGCCATACCAATATGGTGGGAAAGTTCCTGCTCGATCGCAGTGCGTATGGAGCCAAGGATATGGCTGGGAATGTGTTTGAATATACTTCTACCTTGCAAGAGCGGGAAGGTAAGTCAACCCGATCGGTGATGAAGGGCTGTTCCTGGGACGATCTACCGGGTTTTTGCCGTAGCGCATACCAGCACACCAGGCCGATCGATTCGCGGCATATTTTGTTTGGGTTCCGATTGGTGCGATTGGCAAAGCAAGATTAGAATATCAAGTCCTCAGATCGGATAAATCTGAGTTCGATAGATCTTAGCAATTCCTTACCTGATTATTGCTGAAGATATGCTGGGATCTCTATTGTTTCGATCGTAATCGTTTGCCTCGAACCGAGTTTTGCTTAACTGGATGGGGAGAGACTCAGCAATCGAGAGCATTTCAGTAATGACCATGACTAATATCAAAAGTTATTGGGGCGTGCTTTAATAGCAATATGACTTTTAATCATGGTAAAAAACCTAAACCTGGCAGAGCCAGCAAAACAAAAAAATCTGCTCAATCCTCTTCTTCAAAGAGCAGACAAAACAACAACAAGAAAAGCCCGAAAAAAAATAAACATACCAGCCTAAAATCCCTGATGGGGAATATGCCCAAGCTATTCAAACTAGTTTGGACAGCGGCTCCAGGTTGGTTGGTACTCAATTTAATTATGGCGATCGCCAACTCCACCCTGCCGGTCGCCAATCTCTATGTCAGCAAGCTAATTGTCGATCGAGTCGTAGATATCATTAACACCAGCGATCCCACCCTAATGCCCTTGTTGGGGCTAGTGGGTTTGGCATTGGGTATTTCCATGTTGCAAGATGCCTTCAATCATGGCAATTTCTATGTCTCGCGGGTACTCAGCGATAAGTTTTCGCTCCATGCCAACAGCGTTTTGCTCAAAAAAGCTACTGCCCTGGACTTGGCTCACTACGAGTCTTCTGAGTTCCACGACATCCTCAATCGCGCCCAGGAAAGCGGTAGCTTCTATCCAATGCGGGTGCTGAATACAATCACTCAACTGGTGGGTAAGATTGGCGGTGCGATCGGCCTGGTTGCCCTCTTACTCAGGTTCAATCCGTTGATTTTGTTACTGCTATTAGTGACTACTGCCCCGGCGTTCTGGCAGGGGGTCAAATATTCCGGCAAACGCTTCTGGATGCTGCGCCATCAAACCCAATCAAAGCGACTGGCTGACTATTTTGGTGATATTCTCACTTCGGCTACCTATGTCAAAGAGGTACGGCTGTTTAACCTTGGCGATCACATGCTGGATCAGTATGAAGAAATCCGCGATCGCTTTAACCAGGAATCCCGCGATCTAGCAGCCAAGCGGAGTCTATCGGGTTTTGCGATCGGTGTATTGGCCAATGTGGGTTTTTATGGAGCCTATGGGTTAGTGTTGTGGCAGGCGGTGCAACGCTTGATTACCCTGGGAGATTTAACCATGTACACTGGGGCATTCCAGCGGGCTCAGGGCACTGTAGAAGGCATTTTGACTGATATTGCGGCGGTCTATGAATATAACCTCTATGTGTCGCAGTATTTTGAATTTTTGAGCTTGAAGCCAAAAGTAATCAGCCAGGCACAAGCCAAACCTTTCCCACAACCGCTCAAATCTGGCCTGCGGCTAGAAGATGTCAGCTTCACCTATCCCGGCGCAAGTGAACCGACTTTGCACCATATCAACTTACAAGTTAGCCCTGGTGAATGCATTGCCCTGGTGGGTGTGAATGGTTCTGGTAAAACCACGCTTTTGAAATTAATCACCCGTTTTTATGATGTGGATAGGGGCAAAATTAGCTTCGATCGCATTCCGATCCAAGATCTTGATCTAACCGAACTACGCAGCAAAATTGGCGTTTTGTTCCAGGACTTTGCCCGCTATGCCCTCAGCGTGGAGGATAATATCGGTTTTGGTGATCTGCACAGCTACAAGCAAATTCAGCAAGTTGAGTCAGCCGATCGCTCTGATTCTGAGCAGTCAGTAAATTTGCAAAAGAACACAAACCGGATTCATCAAGCCGCCTCAAATGCCGGTGCAGCGCAAGTGGTAGACGGACTAGATCATGGCTATCAAACCATTCTGGGCAAAATTTTCACTGGTGGTGTAGAGCTTTCCGGTGGGCAATGGCAAAAAATTGGTCTGGCCAGAGCATTTATGTCCCAGGCGCAGGTATTAATTTTAGATGAGCCAACCGCTGCCGTTGATGCGATCGCTGAGCATGATCTGTTTCAGCGTTTCCGCCAACTGACCCAGGATAAGATGACCTTTCTGGTCAGTCATCGCTTTTCGACCGTACGCATGGCCGATCGGATTGTGGTACTCGAAGCTGGTCGCATTGTCGAAACGGGGAGCCATGATCAGCTAATCCAGCTTGATGGTTTATATGCGCAAATGTTTAATTTGCAAGCGGCTAGCTATCAGGTCGATCTCAATGTTTAAAAATTTGGCATTGTCGAAATTAGGGCTAGAAATATAGATATTACCAATATCAAAGATATTTCTGAACCAGGCTTGACCAAAGCTCAAAACTCAAGATATTTAATCATGCCGTTACTAAACATCGTCTGAAATATTTTAAGCTCAATTTTTAGGGGCTAACGCTGCCACAGGCTTGTAAAACTCTGCCCCCACGATCGCAAATAGAGCCAGACTGGAAATTGATAATAATCGATCGCTACCCTGAGCAAAAAATACGCATGGCAGATAAATACCAACAATGTCCAGACATAGGGAAACCACCACAACGGCACACCGGGGCGCGGTGCATAAATATAAACCGAAGAACCGACTAGCAATGTGGGGATCACTAAAATAGCGATCGCCGCCACCAACGTACCCCAACCTAGCTCAATGCCCTCTCGGTGCGCTCCCTGCCAAATCCGGCCATTCCAGCGCCACACCAGGGGCGGAAAACTGTCTGCGGTTTTGAGGGTTTGGGTTTTTAAATCTGGCTCGAAAATATGCTGACACAGATTACAGGCAAACGCCTCCATCATGATCATCGGCGCGATCGTGCCGCGTCTACAAATTGGGCAATAGTAAGAGCTTTCAGCATCAAGGCGCTGGGCTCCATAACTGGGCGGAGTTGGATTAATAATTGGGATGAATGATTCTGGCATTAATTTTCATTATCTAGGCGATTAATTCAGCTACAGAAACGCTAAAACCTGGTAAGACGATCGGGCTGTTAACAATTCCCTGGCGATCGCAAATAACTTGTTCTTGCATCGTAGCAATAATCACTAGCTCGCTTTGTGGTAGCACCAGCCATACCTCACTACTGCCCGTATTTAAATATTCAGTAGCCTTGGCAAAAACATCTTCAGCGCGATCGGTGGGTGAGACAATTTCTACCACTAGTGGAAAACTTTGAGACAAAACATCTACCTCCCCAAGCTGGCTTAATAATTCGGGGGTCAGGTAAGCCACATCGGGTCTACGACCGCGATCGCCCGTTCGGCAAGGCACATCAGTATAGACTTCGCCACCAATCTGATTTGTGACCAAATGAGTTTTCAACAAATAAGCCAACCTGGCCTGAATTCGACCATGCCTGAGAGTCATATGATCCTTGGTGACCAGTTGCCCATCTACCCACTCGGTTTGCTCGATCGGACATAATAACCAATCATCGAGACTGATCGAGGTGGCCTTCAGATTAGAGCTAGGATTGGTTGCAACCATTTACTTAATCACTGGTTTAGCAAAATTACCTGAGTAACGATCGCCGATCGTATTATAAGGCGTTAAACCAAAATATTTCTAAACTCATGCTCTCTACTGCTATTTCAATCGAGATTTTGGGCAAGTAGTAATCTAGCTGCTTTGATCGCTCAGGTATTCATGCAAAATAAGTCTATGGAAGATGCACTATATAACCTATCCAAATATTGATTGTCGCATTTTTACTTCGGCAGTATATGGCTGCAAAAAACAAAGGCAGAATCCCATCCCATAGATACTCTACCTGGGCATCAATCGATCAGATGGAGATTGCTAGAGCCGTGGGGCGAGCAATATTAAGAAACACTAACAAATTCTGATTAAGCTTACCTCACAAGCCTTTAATTAAATCACCTGCAACCGTTTTGTCAGCATACGGATTGAAATACTTTTTGATCATTATGTTGCGATTTTATTCATCCAAATTCTAATTAGATTCAATAATTAGCGATCGCGATCGCCCAAATCTATGAAACCACTCTATCCGCCGATCGAACCCTACCACCGCGATCATCTGCGTGTTTCCGACCTGCACAGCATCTACTACGAACAGGTTGGCAACCCAGAAGGTAAGGCCGTGGTGTTTTTGCATGGTGGGCCTGGTGGTGGTATTCAACCGATCTATCGGCGTTATTTTGATCCCGATCGCTGGCGGATTGTGCTATTCGATCAGCGCGGTTGTGGCAAAAGTACACCCCATGCCTCTTTGGTGGAGAACACCACCTGGAATTTGGTGAGTGACATTGAGAAGCTGCGCGAATTTTTGGGCATCGATCGGTGGGCGGTTTTTGGTGGTAGTTGGGGTAGCACGCTGGCGCTGGCATACAGTCAAACCTATGCCGATCGCTGTACCGAGATTATCTTACGTGGCATTTTTATGCTGCGCCAAAAGGAACTGCAATGGTTTTATCAGGAAGGAACTAGTAATATTTTCCCCGATGCCTGGCAGGCATACCTCAAACCAATCCCACCAGAGGAAAGGCATGATTTGATTTCGGCCTATTATAAGCGCCTAACCAGTGAGGATAAAGCGGTGCAACTGGAAGCGGCAAGAGCCTGGTCGGTGTGGGAGGCCAGCACTAGCAAATTATTCCCCCATCAAGACGCGATCGCAGCGGCGGCAGGGGATAGCTTTGCTACGGCATTTGCACGGATTGAATGCCACTATTTTATGAATAAGGGTTTTTTAGACGGCGAAGATCAGCTTTTGCGAAACGTAGACAAGATTCGCCACATTCCCAGCGTGATTGTGCAGGGTCGGTATGATGTGGTCTGCCCGATGATTAGTGCCTGGGAGTTGCACCAGGTTTGGCCGGAGGCGGAGTTAATGATTATTCCCGATGCGGGTCATTCGGTCACGGAGCCTGGGATTCGGGATGCCCTGATCGAAGCTACCGATCGCTTTGCGGCGAATCCTTAGCTTGCTTACGCGCTGTTCTGTTTAAGACGCAATGCCAGCGTATGCCAACCTAAGCCGATCGCAATGATGCCTAGCCCCACCAGCCAGATCTGCCATTCCACCCAAAAGGCCAGAAACAGGCAAGAAGCCAAGCCCACGATCGAGATCCAGCGAGGATAGAGGCGTTCATTATTGTTCAGTTGCAGCGAGGCTAAATTAGTGATCGCATAGTAAATCAACACATTAAAGGCACTGAACGACCAGGTAGTTCTGACATTGCCGATCAACACCAACAGGGCGATCGCTATGCCCACGGTGGTCACGGCCACATAGGGGGTGGTATTAGCACGATTCAACCAGGCGAACCAAATCGGCATATCCTGGCGACGACCCATGGCCAGCAACACGCGCGATAGACCCAGGATCAGATTGAGCAAAACGCCTAGCATTGCCGTAATTGCCCCCACGGCCATAATTTGAGCACTGCCAGCAAAATTAAAATTCTGGGCGATCGCTTCCAAGGGGGCGGCCTGGGTGGTTGTTTCTGGTAAATTGCCAACCCCCAAGCCAACGCTCACCAATCCCACGCAGATGTAGAGCAAAGCGATCACGATCATTGCTGTAATCATGGCTCTGGGAATGGTGCGACGTGGTTCTTTTACCTCTTCGCCCAGGGTGGCAATCCGGCCATAGCCAGTATAGGCCACAAACATCAATGCACTGGCATGAAGGACGTTTGCAAAAGTAGATTTATCTTTACTTTTAAAAAAAGGAACCAGATTGCTAGTTCCCAGTTCAGCTAGATTACCAATCCCAAATGTAATAAAAAAAGCTAGGGTGAGGAGCGTAATCGAAACGATCGCAATATTCGCCACATTAGACCGCTTGATGCCACTCAGCACCAGAACTGTAAATAGAACTACGGCAGCGATCGCGGTGGGAATTAAATATCTTTGCTCTGCAATTCCTTCAATCCCAAAGGCACCGAGTAAATAGCCTGCAAATCCCAATGCTGCGGTGGCGGCAGAGGCAGACTTGGCCAACAAAAACAACCATCCAGCAATGAACCCTAACCTTGGCGATAAATAGCGATAGCCATATTCATAGGTGCCACCACTGACCGCATGGTTGGCTGCCAACTGGGCACTGCTAAGGCCATTGCAAGTAGCCACGATCGCGCCAATTGCGATCGCCAGGATCACCGCTGGGCCAGCAATATTTGCGGCAATTCCCACACTCACAAATACCCCGGTGCCCACGATCGAGCCCAAGCCCATCAGCACCGCCCCCCAGATTCCTAGCTCGCGTTTGAGCTGCTGTGGGGTATGATCGCTTGCCATATTTACCTCGAAAGGTTTCGTAATTCTAAATAACTAGTCGTAATTCTCTGCCTTAGCCAGCTTACAAATCAACAAGATGTCGCAGCAAGGTTATCTCGAAATATACATTAGATTCAGAGCGCATAATGTAAGGCGATTTAGGTGAATGTCTCAGCTAAGACATCTCATCGGGAAGCATCAACATAACTTGCATGAATGCAATAGTATGATGCTTGCCAGAGAAGAATTATAGAGCGAGCTTTTTTGAACCAAGCAATTTTTGCATTGCGATTAACATTCGTTTAAGCTAAACCGATCTTTTTGCGAATAAGCTTGAACCAGGTCAGGGATGAAGTGTTTAAGATGATCAACAAACATAAATCATGATTATGCATTTGATTGCACGCTACTCAAGTTAGGTGTAACTTCTTTAACCGGAATTCTAACTGTAAAAGCAGTTCCTTGCCCTAACCCACTTTGAACGCTGATTTCGCCGTTGTGAATATCTACACATTTCTTGACTACCGTAAGTCCGATTCCAGAGCCCACAATCCGATCGACGTTTTTGCCTCGAAAGAACACCTCGAAGAGTTGTGCTTGATCTTCTGGCGAAATGCCCCGCCCTTGATCGCCTACCTGGAAAACAGCCCAATAGTCATATTCAGAATCATCTAGGGTAGCTTCAGGAGCAGTGGATGAATTATTGGTTAAAGCCGATCGCTCTACTTGCTTTGACAGAGCTAATTGAGCCTCTGGGGCGATCGCTGACTGACTGAGCTTGAGTGTAACGGTGCTGCCAGGGGGGGAATATTTCACCGCATTGGATAACAAGTTATTCAGAATAGAAAGTAATAGTTGTTCGTCCGCCAATACTTTAATTCTGGCCGCCGTATCATCGCTAGCCTGCCAATGTTCTCGGTCGAATTTTATGTGATGTTCAATGCCCACGCCAATTTGAATTTCTTCAACCAAATGCTGGCAGAAGTTGAGCAGGTCGATCGGTTGGGGCGTGAATTCCAGCCTGCCCGTTTCAGCGCGATTGATCGTGAGAATGTCGGTGAGCAGGCGATTGATCTGATTTGCTGAATTTCTAATCCGACTCACATTGCGCTGGAGCTTTTCCGGTGGAATTTGGGTGCTAGCGGTTTCCAATATTTGCGTAGTGCCCAGGATCGTAGCTAGAGGCGTGCGGAATTCATGGGAAGCCATTGAGAAGAACTGGATTCGGGTTTGGCTAAGCTGCTTTTCTTTCTCCAGGTCATTTTGGGCTTTCTCGGCGTGAATGCGATCGCTAATGTCCACGGCCACGCCGATCATGCCGTTTACTTTGCCGGCATTATCAAAGGTTGGCTCCCCTGAATATTTAAAAATGTAGTCATCATGTTCAAGGGCAATATCAAAGGGTTGACCAGTGCGCAGGGTGAACTTAGTTTGAGCAATCACTGCGGGAAATCTTGGCTCAAGGCTATCGATCGAAACCCCTTCTAATTCGCCAGGTTGATAGCCAAATTGTGCCAGCCCCTTACCTTCTGAAAGGGTAATTATGCCATTTTGGTCAGTTTTCCACAGCACCACTGGCGCATGGGTAACCACAGCCATCCGCTCGCGGATCGTTGCTTCTACTAATTTGCGCGCACTAATATCTTCAACAATCCCCACCACCTTTTCTGGTGTTCCCTGGGGCGATCGCAGTAAGGACATGGTCAGATTACACCAGATCACTTGCTCTGACTTGGTGATAAACCGACTTTCCATCGTGAAGGTATTTTGCTCAAGCTGTCCCCGTTGCAGATCGCTGGCATAGACCTCATAAATAGCAAAGTCCTCTTGATGAATAAACTTAGCCAAACTCTGCCCCAATAGCTCTTGTCGGCTATAGCCTAAAATCTGGCAAAGGCTCTGGTTGACCAACTCAAAATTACCAGCTAAGTCATGGTAGGAGATGCCCACCGCTGCCTGGTTATAGATCGAACGAAATTTGGCTTCACTCTGGCTTAATTCTGCGACTGCGTTGGTGCGGGCGATCGCCATGGCAATGAAATTAGCTGCCGTTTTGCCCAATTGAACTTCTTCTTCTTTTAATTCTGGTGGTTGTTGATAATAAACCAGAATTCTGCCCAAGAGCTTGTTCTGGTGGATCAAACTAAATGAGGCGATCGCGCCAATGTTTAATTGTGACCATATTTGAGCTTGGTTTGCTTGATTGCTATTGCCACAATTACCAGCCTCAGGCTCAACACATTCGAGCAAAAACTCGGTATCATCTGATTGAGTCTGTACCCTGGAGCCCCTAGAGTCCCTAGAGCCCCTAGAACCAGGCGTAAAATTACCAGCAACGGCAAATTCGGGTGGGTGCGGTGTTAATAATTGCAATAGGGTTTGTTCCTGTTGGCGATCGAGCCCCTGAGATGCACCAAATTGAAGATCGCCATTGGGAGCGGCAATCATCAGCGATGCCCGCGAGACCCCCAGAATATCTTGCATTCCGGTCAGAGCCGCCGTATAAATTTGCTGTGAATCACTGGCGTGCCCCAGGGCAAACACCATTTGATAAAGATTCTCTAGTCGTTCGAGATGCTGAAATAGAATTTCTTGCACCCGCCGCTTCTCACTAATTTCCGCCACCAGCTTATAGTTGGCATCACGAATATCAGCGGTTTTGGCATCGATCAGTTTGCGCAAGTTAACTTCTATTTCCAGATGGCTGCTGACATCATGCAGGACAAAAACTACGCCATTAATTCTGGCTTGATTAGTTCTAATTGGGGTGACGTTAATTTCAATCGGCAACAATTGACGATCGCTGCGATCGACTAGATATAACGGCTTGGTCTTAACCACTGGTTCAATTTGAGCCATTAGTTCATCAATGCCACTCCGGTTACCCAAAGGGCGATCGCCAACACCAGCCAACAAATTTACCGTATTTTGCTCTGCGCCAACCACCTTGAGAATCTGGCCGATTGGCCGTCCCTTGGCAAAAGCATGACTATAACCAGTGAATTTTACGGCTCTGGGATTAATGTAGGTAACCAGTCCAGCCAGGTCTGTGGTGATTACCCCTTCGCTAATACTACCGAGGGTGGTCACCAACCATTGTTCTCGCTGCCAGGTCTGCCGATCGAGCTGGTGACGGGCTAAGGCCGTTTCAATTGTAGACAGCAGCTCATGGGCTTGAAACGGTTTAGTGACATAACCATAGGCTCCGGTATGCTTGGCTTTCTCAATGGTATGTCGATCGCTGTGGGCAGTCAGAAAAACCACTGGCAGTTCGGCGATCTCTCGAATTCTTTTGGCTGCATGAATCCCATCCAGACCATTAGCCATTTCAATATCCATCAACACCAGATCGATCGACATCTCTTGCACGGCGGCGATCGCCTTTTCCCCCGAAGAAACGATCGCCACCACCTGATAACCAATTTCCCTGAGCCGATCGCAAATATTCAGGGCGATCGCCCCTTGATCCTCTACGATCAGAATTCTCTTCGGCTCGGCATCTGCAACCATATTCTCTAAAACTATGCTCTTTGATTAAGTTAAAGGTAACTGATCGGCAGCAATGGGTAGTCCACTAAATTGATTTTAAATTGAGTTGGAATCCGTAGCTTAGCCAAATACTTAAGCTGCCCCAAGCTGCCAATTCATCCAATCGCAGGATTTTTTGGCACATAATTACGATTATCCTAACAGCCAATTGGTTTAAGTCGATCGCCACCATTTTCGACAGACTAGTTCCTCCACTCAGGCTCAAACCAGTAATTTTCAAGATGCTGTGCAGATCTAAAAAGCTGATCTAACAAAGTTTATGCTAGAATTTTGCAGCACTTTAGCCTAAAGCTTGTATGTTAATGTGGTGTGCAACTAAAAAACTGAACCCCACTTGATTTTGGTGCTAATTACCCCAAAGGCTGCGATTGCATTTAGTTGAAACTACTGAAACCAATGGTTATCAGCATTGCAAATCAGATTAGGCTATAAGAATCTAAGCGTCTTAAAAATCTAAACCAGAGCTATTGAACATTTCAGCAAACAGGAGGGCAAACAATATGCTGAAGCTGTCCTAATTTAGATCTTAGCTCAGTCTTAAATAAATCGCCCTAAATAATTATCAAGAATTATTGGTTGGAGCGATCGCCTACTCAACAAGCAATGGCCTAGAGATTTAGTTTGTTCATATAAAACTAAGACAATATACACCTTGCTTATTTTTGCACTCGATTTATTTTACAAATATTTATTAATTATTAAGCTTGCTTGATTTCCTAACCTTATTTATATTTATATGTTATTTGCCTATAATTACCATCTATAATAACTTATGCATGTTTTCTATGGTTTAGCCATAGGATCGTGGCGAAGATGTGATTCATTGTGTACTTTCAAGTTGATTACTAGTGACAAATGCGTAATATGAAAATTCTCCTAGTTGAAGACGATGCTCCACTAGCTGATACTGTGACTGAATTTCTAACAGACAATCATTGTCTAGTTACAGTTGCAGATGATGGCGAAGCTGGACTCGAGCAGTTCAAAAGGGGTGACTTTAATCTGGTGTTACTAGATGTGATGTTGCCCAAAATTGATGGGATCGAGCTGTGTAAGCGGATGCGATCAGAGGATACGGATATTCCGATCATCATGATGACCGCCCGTGATACCAGCACCGACAAAATTACTGGCTTAGATGCTGGCGCTGATGATTATATTGTCAAGCCGATCGATTTGCCAGAAATGTTAGCGCGGGTGCGTGCCCTCATGCGCCGAGTCAATGCGCCGATCCCGATGGTGTTGCGGTGGGGCGATCTCCAGGTCGATCTCAATGTCTATGAGGTAACCTACCAAGATCGTGTCATTTCTTTAACTCCCAAAGAGTTTGGCATCCTGGAACTCCTGCTCAGACATGGTTATAATGTGCTCCGTCGCCATGTCATTGTTGAGCATGTGTGGTCTTTGGATGATCCCCCAAAAGAAGATACGATCAACACCAATATCAAGAGTTTGCGCAACAAGCTGAAAGCTGCAGGTGCTCCGCCTGATTTGATCGAAACCATCCATAGTGTTGGTTATCGCTTGAAGCGCAATTCCGATAAACCAACTGAAAAGGTTGCCGCTAAGGTCTAGAGGTTAATAGTTAAGGCTTAACTTAATTAAAGTGCTACTGCGGTTTGAAGATTTGAAGATATGTCATGTATCGATCACTTCTTTCAATCTAATTGTACTTAAGTTAATTCCCCGCGCCTTTTTATTTTAGATGGTGGTAACTCAACCAAAATCCGTAAACCATGTTGTGATAGCCTGTATGACGATCATGGATAACTCCTGTGGTGGTCATACTGGTTAATCTTTGGACAATCTCTGAATTATTGATATTATTGACGCGATCGCAAATAGCCCAACTATTGCAAAGCCGATTACACGGATTCAGCGCCAGAGCAATATAAAAAATTCAAGCCCTAGAAGTAAGCAGGATTAGAAGTTTAATCTGCATAGCCAGGATCATCTCAGATAGAGTAATGGTTAAGAAGTGCAAGTTATGCGTTTGGATAACGTGCGCATGCACCACAACTTAAACCAAGCTCTAACTAGCAATTCTTCTATCCCTAACCTCTACTTCATTTAACTGGGGATTGCTTAACTAGGTTCTTTTGCATAGATAGTGTTGCTGTGTCTCAGATATATTTATATTTATATTTATATTTTATATATTTGTATTTAGGGCTTTTCTAGATACACCTGAACACAAGCGCCTATCTATGCCTGCTTCAAATTATATTTTAAGAGCATATTTAAGAGCAGATTTAAATATTATATAAATCAGCAACATATTCGCCATAACCATTGTAGAGCAAGGTTTTACGCCGATCGCCCGTGCTGATCATCCGTTCCGTGGCCTGTGACCAACGGGGGTGGGGAATATTCGGGTTTACATTAGCCTCAAAGCCATATTCAGACGGCACCAGGGTATTCCAAAAAGTAGCTGGTTTTTGGTCAGTAAATTCAATTTTATCGATCGACTTAATACTCTTGAAGCCATACTTCCAGGGCAGCACCAACCGAATCGGCGCACCATGTTGTTTGGGTAATTCGTGGCCATAAATGCCAACTGCCACAAAGGTGAGTTCGTTGGCGGCTTCCTCGATCGTCAAGCCTTCTGTATATGGCCAGGGATAGCCTTTACTTTGTAACGGTGCTTCATTGGGGCGATAGAAAGTTGAGAATTTAACATATTTAGCCGCAGGTTTCGGATCAGCTTGAGTGATCATAGCTTGCAGTGGAAAGCCGATCCAAGGAACCGCCATCGCCCAGGCTTCTACACAACGGTGGCGATAGAGCCGTTCTTCTAAGGGCATTTTTGCCAGCAGGTCTTCGATCGCCAGGGTTTGGGGATTATTGACCATGCCACTGATTTCTACTGACCAGGGGTGCGGATTAAAGGAGCCCACATTGCGCCAAACTTCCTTGCCGCTGCTGAATTCATAGAAATTATTATAAGTAGCTGCCACCGACTCAGAGGTAAGGGGGCGATCGAGGGTGAATTTGGGGTTGGGGGTAAAACTCAATCCCCGCAAGTTTGCTGCTTCCAGGTTCTGGCGTACCTGCTCCTGTTGAATTTTGCCACAACCACTGAGTAGGGCAGCACCACTAATACTGGCTAATCCCAGCTTTTTGATAAATTGACGACGATTGCTGAAAACCGATTCAGGCGTAGCTTCATGTTCGGGCAAAAACCAGCCTGGCTTAATTTTGATTAGCATGATTGCTCTCTACTTATTTATGCGAACTCTTGCAAAAGTCCAATATTGTAGGGGAATCAGGATTCCAGCCAATATCTGAACATTAAGGCAATACGTCTATTCAAGATCTTATCTGCTTTAGAACCATGCGTAGGAAATATCCAAGATATTTGATCGCGTTTTTACCAGTCTCACATCACCACCAGGTGAACTAACCAAAAGCCACTTTATTTCTTAATTTAATCTGATTCCAATTGATCCAATGGCGTAATCATACTGCTCCATTCATCCAGAATGTCTTGAATATCCTTTTTACTAACGGGCTTACTGATATAGTCATCCATACCAGCATCCAGGCATTTCTGGCGATCTTCTTTCATTGCGTTGGCGGTCATGGCCACAATCACCGTATGGCGATTTTCTCCTTCCCGATTGCGAATTTCTTGAGTCGTCGCATAACCATCCAGGAGCGGCATTTGGCAATCCATTAGGATCAAGTCATAGTTAGTGCGAGCCATCAATTGCAATACCTGCTGGCCATTCTGGGCTACATCAGCCTTATAGCCCAATTTCTCAAGCATTTTTAGTGCCACCTTTTGATTGACCAGGTTATCCTCGGCTAACAAAATTTTTAGATTGGTGCGTTGCTGTTGCCGCTTTACTTCTGCTGCGGGTAGAATCTCCGAAAGGGTAGGATCTAAATCAAGATTTAAAACATGCCTGAGTGTTTCCGCTAGCTTGCTCAGCTTAACTGGTTTGGTCATGTGGTCAGCAAAATAGCGATCGAGCGCCAATCGCGCCAAACTACCTTGATTACTTCTGGTTATAAACACTAGCTGTAAATTACTAAGAGCCTCTTCAGCTTTGATTTGCGCCGCTAAATCCAGACCACTCATATCACCCAGTACGCTATCGATCAGCACCAGATCATAAGTAGCCTCCGTTTGCACCGACTCCCGAAGCATGGCCAAGGCTGAGCCGCCATTGTCTGCTTCTGCCACCACCACATCCCAGTTGGCAGCCTGCCGCACGATCGCCTGGCGGCTATTGGCGTTATCATCCACCACCAGAAAGCGCTTACCGGCTAGTGAAGAATGCAGGATAAACGACAACTGATTAAAATCTGGTTGGGCTGCCTGGTGCAGATCAAAGGGTAAATTGAACCAGAACCTGGTTCCCTCGCCAAGCTCACTTTCCACGCCGATTTCACCTCCCATTAAATGAACCAATTGCTTACAGATTGCCAGCCCCAATCCAGTGCCACCATAGCGCCTGGTGGTTGAAGCATCGACCTGGGAAAATGGCATAAATAGTTTGTCCTGGTTGGGCTGGGAAATGCCAATGCCCGTATCAATTACTGCAAATGCTAGTTTGATTAAATCGTGTTGTTGCGAGAGGATATTCACCTCGATCGCCACTTCGCCAGCATTGGTAAACTTAATTGCATTACCCAATAAATTAGTCAGGATCTGGCGCAATCGTGCACTATCCCCCGATACCCGCCAAGGGATCGCTGGATCGATCAAGGTGGTAATTTCTAAGCCTTTGTTGTGAGCCTGGGCTGCCAGCAAGGTTGCTACCTCTTCCACGCAGGACACCAGATCAAAAGATAGGCGCTCCAGTTGCATTTCCCCTGCCTCTAGCTTAGAGAGGTCAAGGATTTCGTTAATTAAATTTAACAGTGAATCACCACTGATCCGAATATTTTCGACAAAGTCAAATTGCTCTGGGGTTAAATCAGTGCCCAGCATTAGTTCCGTCATTCCCAGCACCGCATTCATCGGTGTGCGGATTTCATGACTCATATTGGCCAAAAATAGACTTTTAGCCTGGGAAGCCTGTTCAGCCTGTTGCTGGGCAACCCTTAATCTTTCTTCTGCCTGTTTACGCTTAGTAATATCGCGGCCAATATAAACGATGTCGCGGCCATTTTTGCTAGTGGCACGAATTGACGAGCAGGAAAAAGCTACCGGCACTTTCTGCCCAGATTTGGTTTTGCAAATTACCTCTTCACCGCTGAGTAACTGCCCCTGTCCACGCCGATCGCTGCTTTTCTGATTGCGTTGGTGAACAGTGTTAATAAAGCTACGTGAGTCGATTAAAGTACCAATTGGTTGGTTAGTTAGCTCAGCTTCTTCATAACCAAATAAGTCTTCGGCACTGGGGTTGAGGCTCTTGATGATGCCGGTTTCGGTGGTCACAATCAAGGCATCGGCGATCGAAGTGATGATTTTATCAAGGTAATCTTTTGCTGTGGTCAGGGCATCAAGCAGGAGTGTAGTTTCTTTGTTCCGTTGGGACAGATTTTGCTCCATCACCATCCTTTCGGTGACATCCTCAAAGAAAATTACCAGCTTAATCCGATCGTTCTCTGGTTCGGGATCAGAAACGATATAAAGATCAAAATAAAGCTTAGGTTGCTCCTCGGTAAATCGCCCAATGCCTTTTAGCTCAAAGTTGCTAATTTGCCCCTGTAAAATTTCCTGCAAGGTGCTTTCTAGGCCAAATAGCTCTGGAAAACCCATACGCACATCCTGCCCCACCAGAGTATTCTCGTGGGGTTCAGAAAAGCGCTCAACACCGTATGAAGCTTCTTGAATAACTAAATTTTGATCGAGGAGCAAGTACTCCATTCGGCGTGGAGCTAGGAGCTTTTTTAAAAGGGGGTTCATACTCCTAATCAAGGGCTAAGCAGTTAAATTGGCAGGGCAGGCAGATGCAATGATTATGCTCTATCACTTTAGGTAATAACCACTATAAAAGTCTACCTGTTTGCTTTACATGAACCAATCTTAAGTAGCGTCAGCAGATGATCATCTGGATTTACAAATTATATTCATAAATTTAGCCGGAGGCTTAGATTCATCAATATTAATCTAGATTCCCCCATCGATCTAGGTCATTTTTAACTAGTTATTGTTGGGCTTTGGGCTCAGCAGAATGTAGGTGGGCATATTTCCTTTGCCCCTAATATTAATAGTGCCCCGCTTTTCAAACAAATAGTGATGCTGTAATAATTCGTAGGTTGAAGCTGAGACCTGGACTTTGTCAACGATCCCCTGGGACTCCATCCGGCTGGCAATGTTGACCGTATCCCCCCACAGATCATAGATGAATTTTTTGAGGCCAATCACGCCGGCAACCACTGGCCCGCTATGGATGCCGATCCGCATTTGCAAGTTGCGCTTAGTCTGCTGGTTAAGTTGGGTTAGTTGAGACTGGATTGCCAAAGCCATAGTGGCGATCGCCACCGCATGATCAGGACTTGGTGTGGGGAGTCCTCCTACCACCATATAGGCATCACCAATGGTTTTAATTTTTTCTAGGCCATATTGTTCACAGAGGCGATCGAAGCTGGAAAAAATTTGATTGAGCAAACCCACCAGTTCGATTGGATTAAGGGTGCTGGCAATTTCGGTGAAATTGACAATGTCCGCAAACATGACCGTAACCGCATTAAAACTTTCCGCAATTACACTACCCTGGGGCACCACCGAAGTTTCATTGGCTAGATAAATATTGGTTTCTTGCTTAAGCCGATCGGCAATGGTGGCGGGGAGAATATTGAGCAGTAGGCGATCGGTTTGCTCCTTTTGCTGGCGCAGGGCGGCCTCCGCAATTAACCGTTCGGTGATGTCTTTGAAAATGGCACGAATTGCCACCAATCTGCCATCGGCATATTTACAATTAATTGTGCCCTCCACAAACACCTTACTACCATCACTGGTAATCAACTCCAGCTTGGCCTCGCTCGCTACATTAGCCGGATCAGTGGTGGTCACGTTTAAACCAGCCAGTAGTTGGCGATAGCGATCGCGGCAATCGGGATGGACGACATCTACAAACAAAAGCTCGGCGATTTCAGTTTCACTATAGCCCAACACATTACGCCAAGCACGATTCACATACACCAGTCGTCCTTCTGCACTAACCCACTGGATTAAATCACTGGAGTTCTCAAACATCAAGTCGATCGCACTTTCAAACAGATCGCGGTATCTTTCCTCGCTCTCCCGCAGTTCCATCTCCGCTCGCTTGCGATCGATAAATAAACCAATCTGGTTGCCAATGTTAGCGCCAATTTGGAGTAAATCTAAGTCAGGATCGCGCACCTCACGGCTAAAGCAAGTAATTACGCCCCAAACCGCAATGCTGCTTTGAATCGGGAAGCCAAATCCACATTGCAATCCCAACTCAGATGCGATCGTAGCTCGTTCTGATATCTCAGTGATATTTGCAGTATCACTAAGATCATTGCCGGGTTTAGAGTTTGCTAGATTAGCCATCCACAATGAATTGGTCTGTGCCCAAACTTTTCCTGGCAATCCCTCGCCGATCGCAAAGTCCCTGTGGGAGGTTTCCTGCTGCCAGTCTCTAGCGTCGATTTTGTCACTGTGCCACATTTCAGTGCAATGCAATACCCTGGCTTGGCGCAGATTCCGCCTGATCGTTTGAGCTCTCGATTGATTGGATTGATTGGTAAGACTGCGATCGCGCTCGACAATCCAAAACTCACCAATGTCCCAATCTAAATGCTTACAGATTGCCGCTAGTAACTGGGGAGCAGCCTGCTCGATTGTAATTGATTCGGCCAGAATCCTGGTTACTTCATGCTGGATTGTAATGCGTTGCTGTCTTGCTTGCCAGGCAGTAATATCCCGCCCCACATAGATAATGTCCTGGCGATTGCCCAAGCCAAAGCTATCTTCTAGTTCAACGGTCGATCGCAAAAAGGAAATCACTACTTTTTTGCCAGACTTAGTGCGGCAGGTTGTCTCAAAGGCTGATTGCCTCAGATTTTGAGCGGGAAAAAAAAATGCCTGCTGATCATCCTCGGCGGCAATTGGGTTGGGGGCTTCTGGTTGAGGGTGAAGAGCCGATTGACCAGGTTGTGCTTGAGCGCCAGCAGGGGAAATATTTTGATTGTCTTGTTTCGCTGATTGTGTCTCAATCTTGGCCATGGGAGCGGCGATCGCAATTAAGGTAGAAATGTGCTGTCCTGCTAGCTCCGCTTCTGGATAGCCAAATAATTGCTGTGCCGCTGCGTTGACCACCTTAATCATGCCAGAAGCAGTGGTGACAATCATGGCATCGGCCATGGAGCTAAGAATCGTTTCTACATAGCTATTTGAGGTAGACAGAGCGTCTAATAAAAGATTGGCCTCATTGGAGCTTTGCATCAGCTTTTGCTCGATTTCCATCCGATCGGATACATCTTCAAACAGAATAATCAAGCCATCAACCAGGTTGTCCGCCAGATTGGTGAATCCCGATCGATTCAGTTCTTCCTGTTCAAACCGACTGATAAAAATGTCCATATAAAACTCAGTACGGGGCAATTGGGACGATCGCCTATCTGATCTATCTGATCTGGAAGTATCTGCAGTCAACTGGTCTGGCTGACTTTCTGTATCTCGATCGATGTTATCGATGCTGACGCTTAAATTGTCTTCCCCCTCACTATTGTCAATTGGCTGTATTGCCCTAGAAACCCCAACCAACTCAAAGCTGGAGCGCTGCCGCTGGCAAATTTCTTGCATACATGCTTCCATGCCATATAATTCTGGGAAGCTGAGCCGCACGTCTTCGCCAACTTGCAGCAGTTCAGTGGTATCCGCAAAACGTTCAAGGCCGGGGGAAATTTCTTTAATCACCAGATCGCGGTCCACCACCAGGTAGCAGATCGATCGGCTAGCAAAAAATTTCTTGAGAACCGGATTCATGCAGATTCTACGATTTCATGGGCTAATTTTTGGAAAATCAAGTCAACATCTTTGCCAGTTTTAGCAGAGGTGTCATAGGTATTATGGCGGCGCAGCTGGTTGGGCAACTGCAACATTTCTTGCAAATGGGCTAGTTTAGGTGGATCAACCAGATCGATCTTATTAAAGGCTATACTCACACTTGCTTTGGGATTGATACTCAAAAACAATTCCACATGGCCAGCAATACTAGCGATCGTTTCGGGGCGGGTAGCATCGGCCACAATAATTGCACCACTAGCTCCTTGTAAATAGCTGGGCGCGATCGACTTGAATTTGGTTTGTCCTTCCAAGTCCCAAATCAATAGTTGGGCAGATTTATACTTGCTGGATTCAGCTAAATCCACCAATTTACGCGATATTTTTACACCTACGGTAGAAAGATAACGATCGCTAAAGGCCTGATCGACAAAACGGCGGATTAAGGAAGTCTTTCCCACCGCAAAATCACCAATCATACAGATTTTTTTAGATACCGTAGTCATAAATATTTGGTTGTGAGTAGCAATTGCCGCTTTTCAATCACATCTAGTCTGTGGCAATTATAGCGATTGCGATCGCTCCGATCGAGGTAGGTACTTTGCCAGGAGCAAAATCTTTCACATTTAAATGAGTCGGTTACTAGTTCGTCGATGTGTATCCCCACACACTTTTCTACCATGCTAGCGGAACGATGTCGATCATGATTCACTCAGATGGCGCAATTACTTCAAACTCCACGCGGCGATCGAGCCAGGAAGGTTGATCACCTCGATTTAGGCTCCCTAGGGCAACGGCTGCGGTTGTTAACCGTTGCGGATCGATTGCCTGAGCGATCAGGGCATTTTTCACAGTTTCTGCCCGATCCCAGGCCAGTTGCTCATTGTTAGCCAAGCTACCCACCGGATCACTGCTGCCTATAATTCTAAGTTTATAGTTGGGATATTTGACTAAAAAATTCTTAACCTGGGCGATCTTGGGATCTTCAGCGGTGGTAATGGTGCTATCGCCTAGGGCAAAAAAGATTTTGGTGGTGAGGGTTGGGATCTCCGGCACTACCACCTGCAAACTGGTAACCACCTTCGTCACACCAGGGATCTGGGCAAATGACTGGCTGATTAATTGGGCTTGCTCAGCCGTGCCAATCGTACCGGCTAGATTAACTTCGCTGGCGTTAAATTCTACGGTGATGGCGATCGCTTCAAATTGGTTTAGGCTCGCAGCGGTGCGTTCTACTTCCTGGGCGACCACAGTGGGATCGGGCGGTACTTCTACGGCCACAATATTATTGACCAGCTCGAATCGGGTTTGGGTTGTGCTAGTAAGTAAGGCTTGCGTAGCCACATCTTCCGCCTGGGCTCGTAAATACTCCGTTGGCACTCGTCCAGTTAAAGCCAATTCACCCCCCTTGATTTCGGCATCCAGGTTATAAACCGACAGGGCTGGTGCATTATCAAGGGCTTGATCTACGGCCTTAACAGCTTTGGCGCGTCGCCAGGTAAACCACCAGGGAATCGTTGCCAAACCAAGCAACAATAGGATTAATATGCCAATGCCATAGAGAGGCGATCTGAAATTCTCCTCAGTGGCCGGTTTATCCAGCAGTTGATCCAGGGTTTTCTTAACCTGCCTGGGAATGGTGGTGGGATCGCCTTCAAAATTTTCGATCAGGCGGCTGTATTTTTGGATAATCGTGGCCATCACCTGGCGCATCTTTTTGGCAATTTGCGATCGCCCTGATTCGCCTTCCACTACTACCGCCAGATAGCAAAACCCGGCCACTTCCAACATAATTTTCGATCGGCCATAGTCAATTTCATCCAGTTCGGAGTTGTGCTCAGAAGTTGAAACCCAATCATTCACAAAACTACGGATCGCCGTGAGCATGCCACCGAGCATGTCTGATTCCAGTTGTTGCTCGCCGTCCGGTTGGGTTTCGGCGATCACCAGCCCTGATTCTTTGTGGATCAAAAATGCTGCCCGCACCACGCTGGGCATGGCACTTTGAAAAATCAATTCTGCTTCCGAAACCCCCTGTGCCTTGGCGCGGATTTTGCGCATAATCCCTTCGGGGCTAAAGGCATTCTCAATCTTTTCATTAATGACCCGAATTGCTTCCACCATATACTTGGCGATCGTATTGCCAATGATCGGATAGAGGGCATCGACCATGGAGTTGGCATTATTTTTAATCTGCTCGCGGATCGCCACATCCAGTTCCGGCGCGATCGCACTGGCAAATTCGCCGGGCGCAGCGATCGAACGATGGATAATTGCCTCCGCCAGAATCGGTGCGATCGCAATACTCATTGCCTCGCGGTCTTCTTCAATTTTGTCGTGGATCATTTCATCTACAACAGTGGCTAGTGATTTAGCAAATTCATCCCTGGCCATCGAAATTTTGCGACGTAGTAGCTCATTTACGATCGGCAGCAGTAATTCAATTAGTTCCTGGGGTTCATTGATCCGCTGTTCCAGATGAACTAAGCGCCGTTTCAGCAAGGCTAAACGTTTGGGATAATTACCATGCTGCCGCAGTACCTCCAACAGCTTTTGCATCACCATGTCAATGTCCTGGCGCTGGTAGACATTCTGGCTCAGACTCTCTAGCTGTTGCTTGAGTAGTTTGATATCAGCAATTTGGGCTATTTCCTGGTTGATTAATTCCACCTGCCGATCGAGGGCTTCGAGGGCAGAGCGATCGGCCACTACACTTTGTAGATCGCCCAGGCGGCCATCCAGCTCAATTATTTTAGGGTGGTTCTGGATGGTGTTCTGGAGCGTGGCTAATCTGCTTTCCAGTTGGTTTTCCAGATTGGCAAACTGACCGTCGATCTCGGCAAGCTGACCACCAATGTTGGCAAATTGCCCATCAATTTGTGAGGTATCGGGCGGTGTATTAATCTGATAATCAAGCTGTTCAACTTTGTTGGTAATTTGTGCGAGTCTTTGCTCGATCAGGCTAACTTCATCTTCGGCGGCACTGCCTAGCAAATCACGCAATAACCCGATCGGTTCACCAGCCTCATTTAGCAATGGTTGAGCAGTTGCCCCACCAGCGGTTCCTGGTTTAGGTTGCTTGTTAATCGGCGGATTGTTGATATTTTGATCTCCAATTAGTGAACTAGTCCTAACTTGATTTTGAGCTTGATTTTGGTCTGGGGAATTAGCAGGGGGGCGATCGCCAGCTTCAGGCTCTATCTTCAACTCTGATATTGAAGCTGCCCCTAAACTATTCCCTAAACTATTTAAGCCATTGAGCAGATCGTCTAGCTCATTACTAAGTTGATCGGTAAGTTGATCGGTGATCTGAGCATTGTTTTGGTCATTTTGATTAGTTGGATTGTTATCAAACTCAAAACCAGTCTGGGCTGAACCAAGATCGAGGTCTTGGAACAATGCATCAAGCGCACCACTGGCTAAAGAATCAGTTGAAGCATGGGTTGAATTTGACTGGGTGGGTTCGATCGGCTTAGCTGAATCGCTTACCGGTGTGGCTGGAGTAGTGGGTGCATTTGGAGTTGAATCTTGATCGTGGTCTAAGTGGTCTATTGCACCTAAATCATCTAGATCGCCCAGAGCCTCTAAATCTTCTAGCCCAAGCGGGGAATTCTCCTGGGGGTGGACTGATTCAGAGCGATCATAATTGGGTTGATAAACAATTTCCGGTAGATTGCCATTGCTTTGCTCGCCTAGATTGTCCAGATCAGCCAAACTATCAAGATTGTCTGACTCAAAGGGATTGGGCTGTTCTGGCTCAGTCGTTAATGCTGGATGCTGTGACGCTTGAGCTGTTGGCCTGACTTGATTTGAGTTTGCCCTGAACCGTTTAACCAGATTGGTGTAAGGGTGAGCCTTCTGCTTTCTTTGATTAGGCTCCAGGGGTTCATCAAGTTCATTGGAGGCTTGATCAAGTTGAAAATCTCGATCGCCAGGTTGGGGTTGGCTGAACTCAACGGAATCAGCATTTAGCTCTGGTGCAGGCATAGGTGAGATCTGGCCAGGGTTAGCCCGCTGTCGCTGCTGCATTTTTACCACTTGCAGATCCGACAGGGTGCCAATCAGCCCAGACAGGGGATTAATGTCCTCAGGATCATTAGCATCATTAGCATCATTTGCTTGAGGATTGATGGAATGCAGGCGATCGCCATGCCTAGATGGATTACCTGGATCTGGATTTGAGTTTGGTGAGGTCATGCCCCAACCCCTAGCTAGTTATCTCTATTGCCAACTATTTGGTCACATAACATATATGTATATGCAAATAACGATCGCCACCCATGACAATTCCCTCTACCTTACCTAACCTATGCACCTATGCTCTGATCTTTACTGGGGTGCGCTGCTTACTCACCGTATAGTCAGAGGGCACAATCAGGCTTTCGCCACTCATCTCCTCTGGCTTGGGAATTTGTAAAATATCAAGAATAGTCGGTGCAATATCTGCCAAACGACCGCCAGATCTTAATTTTACTTCGCCGCCGCCACCGGGGATCTTAATGCCTTCACTTTCTACCATAATAAATGGTACTGGATTGGTGGTATGCGCAGTCCAAGGCTTGCCATCCTGGTCGTGCATATACTCGGCATTGCCGTGATCGGCGGTGATTAATACTACGCCACCGGAGTTGGAGGCAGCCTCGATTACCCTGCCCACGCAGGTATCAATGTGGCCAAGGGCATTAACCGTAGCTTCAAAATTCCCCGTATGTCCTACCATGTCGGGATTGGCAAAGTTAACCACAACCAACGAATAATAGCGTTTATCAATCGCTTCGACCACTGCATTGGCAACGGCATTTGCCGACATTTCTGGCTGTTGGTCATAGGTTGAAACCCTGGGACTATTCACCAATAAGCGATCGTCTCCGGGGCTGGGTTCTTCATTGCCACCATCCATGAAATAGGTAACATGGGCATATTTTTCGGTTTCTGCGGTGCGAAATTGCCTGAGTCCGTGACTTGCCACCACTTGCCCAAGCAAATTATCTAGACTTTGGGGCAAAAACGCCACATCCAAATCTAAACTTGCATCGTACTGAGTGAGCGAAACAAACGAAAGCGGTTTAACTTGCTCACGCTCAAACCCAGTGAAATTATCAGCCATGAGCGCCTGGGTGATTTCCCGCGCCCGATCGGGACGGAAATTAAAGAAAATTATGCCATCATTTGGTTCGATCGCGCCTGGGGCAATCCTGACCGGTTCCACAAACTCATCGGTAATGTCATTGGCATAGGATTTTTCCAGGATTTCAACGGCACTGCTGGCAGTAATTGATTCTGTGTCAGTGCTAACCATTACCTCGTAGGCTTTTTGAACCCGATCCCAGCGCTTATCCCGATCCATCGCAAAATAGCGTCCCATCACCGTAACGATTTGGCCAACGCCAATGCGATCGACGTAATTTTGGAGCTTAGTGAGATGGGAAATTCCTGACCTGGGCAAAGTGTCCCTACCATCAGTGATCGCATGGATACAAACGCGCTCAAGCCCCTGGGATTTGACCATATCCAATAGGCCAAGTAAATGATCGAGGTGAGAATGAACGCCACCATCAGAGCACAAACCAATTAGATGGAGCTTGCCGCCATTGGCTTTAACGGTCGTACAAACATTCAGCAAGGCGCTATTACTAGCAATCGTGCCATCTTCGACCGCATCAGAAATCCGAACCAGTTCCTGGGGCACAATTCGTCCTGCGCCAATGCTAATATGCCCAACTTCAGAATTACCCATTTGACCACGCGGCAACCCCACATCCTTCCCAGATGCTTGCAACAGAGTCTTGGGATATGCCTGCCAGAGGCTATCCATGATGGGAGTGTTGGCGGCAGCAATGGCATTACCGTCTACCTCTTCACGGTAGCCCCAGCCGTCTAAAATAACCAAGACGACTGGAGAAACAGACTCCGTGCTCATAGAACTTGATTCCCTAAATACAACTAGTTACTAATTAATTAAATTACTGGCCATACATTGCTTTCAATCGCAATCATATCACCAGAGTAATTTAGGGGCAATTTTGCCTGTCATGCCTGGTAAATATGGCATAGATGCTGGTGGTGGCAGCTTCTAGACAGACGGATGAGGTTGGCTACATAGTATTAGGCGGAAATCAAGCTTCTAATGACGTATTTAAGATTTTTAATCAATAAAATTGTCTTATTGGTGCAAATGCATCAATAAACAGCTTTTTTGGGCGAATTACAGCAATTTATGGCTTGCTCTTAACTCTCCCAATAGACAAATTTGCAGCCTAGAGTCTTCTATCTAAAAGCTGCGATCGCCTAAATATCTATCTAGAGTGTTAATTAACTGTTACTTATTTAATTATAGTTGAGAAACTATGACAATAGTGATTTTTATGGGGTTAATCGTCGTCAACGATGGTCACGGTAAGAAACACCCTAACTTAAATCATCTTTAATCAGCTTTGACTGGTCGTTAATTATTTAATTATGAGCATAAAAATAGTGATGAGTAATAAATAAATCGATCGCAGCAGTGTAAATTGGCAACCTTGGTTAATTGGTTAATCATAACTAAGCAAGTCACTCAGGCAGGTAAACTAAGTAAACCTGATTTTCAGGCATTGGCAAATTTTTAAGTTACTAAAATATTCAAACCTGCAATTGAAATGTCGTTGATTGTGCAAAAGTATGGTGGCTCATCCGTCGCCGATGCCACCCGGATCAAAGCGGTCCGCGATCGAATTAAAGCTACGGTAGCTCAGGGTCACCAGGTAGTGGTGGTGGTGTCGGCAATGGGCAAAACCACCGATACATTAGTGGGCTTAGCTGATGCAGTGGTTGAGAAAGCTCTTGATCTGCAACAAAAAGAGCAACAACATTCTCTTGATCAGCAAAGCGATCCCCAGGCCAGAGCCCGCGAAATGGATCTATTGCTTTCCGCTGGTGAGCAGATCTCGATCGCCCTGTTGAGTATGTCCTTGCAATCGATCGGCCAACCGGCGATCGCCCTAACTGGAGCGCAAGTGCCGATTATTACTGAGCCGCACCATACCCGCGCCAGGGTATTGCGCATAGAAACTGGCCATGTGCGCGAATGCTTAGATGCGGGAAAAGTGGTGATCATTGCCGGATTTCAGGGCGTGGCGATCGCAACCGATGGCCAACAGCCCACCAGGCAAATTACTACCTTTGGTCGTGGTGGTTCGGATACTTCGGCGGTGGCGATCGCGGCGGCAATTGGTGCAGAAATTTGCGAGATCTATACCGATGTACCAGGGATTTTGACCACCGATCCGCGCATTGTGCCGGAAGCCAGGTTACTAGACCAAATTACCTGTGATGAGATGCTGGAACTGGCCAGTCAGGGAGCCAAGGTGTTGCATCCCCGCGCCGTAGAAATCGCCCGCAATTTTGGTGTCAAGATGGCGGTGCGATCGAGTTGGCTTGAAGATCCTGGCACCGTGGTCATCTCTCCTACTTTGGCCAGTGGCAATTACCAGGCTCTAGAAGTAAACCGCTTTGTGGAGGGGATTACCTCCGATCGCTCCCAGGCTAAAATTGCGATCCTGGGGGTGCCCGATTGTCCTGGTATTGCTGCCCAACTCTTTGGTGCTCTCTCTGGGGCAGGTTTGAATATAGACTTGATTGTGCAATCGATCCAGGAGCCTGCCAACCTCAACGACATCGCCTTTACGGTCGATCGGCAGGAACTTACTCAAGCTCGCACAGTCGTAGAACATTTGGAGTTAGAACATGCGGCGATTGTTTGTGATCCGGCGATTGCGATCGTGAGCATTGTTGGTGTGGGTATGATCGGTAGACCGGGCATTGCCGCCCAGATGTTTATGGCTCTGGGCAAAGCAGGAGTTAACATTCAGATGATTTCAACTTCGGAGATCAAAATTAGCTGTGTGATTGCCGAGCATAGCTATGACCAAGCGATCGCTGCATTGCAGGATGTCTTTGCGGTGCAGGAAATTAGCTCGGCGATTGGTTTGCCAATTAAAGCCAGTAATTCTGATGCCTCTACACAAATACCAAATCAAATACCAAATCAAAAGCCAGAGCAGAGTCCAGATGCGCCTGTGCGAGGTGTGGCACTGGATCTCAATCGTACTCGATTGGCAATTAAAAATGTACCCGATCGCCCAGGGGTAGCGGCAAGCATATTTCAGTGCTTAGCCGATCGTAGTATCAGCGTTGATACGATCATTCAATCGCAGCCGGGGCAACAATATAACGACATTGCCTTTACGGTACCAGTGGCCGATCTAAATCAGGCGGAAGCAGTATTAAAAAATGCCGCCATGGAGCTAGGTTATGGTGAAGTGGTCAAAGATGAGGCGATCGCCAAGGTTAGCATCGTGGGCACGGGTATGATCGAACAGCCGGGAGTAGCAGCGCAGATGTTTACGGCCTTTGCCAAGGCAGGCATTAATATTGAGATGATTGCTACCTCGGAAATTAAAGTAAGCTGTGTGGTGCGTCAAGAGGATGCGATCGTGGCATTGAAAACGATTCACCAGGCATTTAATCTTGCCCAGGAATCCTAAACCAAACAAGCTAAACTAGCCTAAGTGCATATTTAGTTATTTCTAAGTATTTAAGTATCTGGATTATTTCTTATCCCGCTGGGATTCAATTCTAGAAAAAACATATGTCCTCAGACCCAAGCACCGATCGACTGCAATCCACGGAAAATTTAACTGCTAGTAATAGTAATGATTCCGAGCATGACGCGGATAACTCTACTGGCAATTCCGCCAATCAGTCGTCATCCCGATCGCCGGATGATCAAACCAAGCCAAACGGTGAGCCTAATCAACCGCAAAAGTCACCGGGATGGGTACGGCAACAACTAGAAGAGAATGTGCCAACGATTCTGGTGGCGGTGTTGTTGGCCTTTGGGGTGAGAATTTTTGTGGCCGAGCCGCGCTATATCCCCTCTAGCTCGATGGAGCCCACTCTGCAAATTAACGATCGCCTCTTAATTGAGAAAATATCCTATCGGTTTCGAGATCCACAGCGGGGTGAAGTGATTGTGTTCTATCCGCCCGATCAGCCTGCCGTGCCTGATAGTAGTAAGGTTTATATCAAGCGGGTGATCGGTGTGCCAGGGGATGAGGTAGCGATCAAGGATGGCCAAACCTTTATCAATGACCAGCCGATCGCTGAGCCCTATATCAAAGAGCCGATGGACTACACCTTGCCCTATGCCGCCAATCAATCCTGTGATAGCTGTGTTGATCTAGGTGAAATTGATCTGGTCAATGAAGCTGATGGCGAGATTAGGTTTACGATCCCGCCGGGTAATTATTGGGTGATGGGGGACAATCGCAATCGTAGCCTTGATTCCCATGCCTGGGGTTATCTGCCTGCTAAAAATGTGGTTGGTCGGGCATTCTTTCGCTATTGGCCGATCGACAATCGCGCTGGCACTCTCAAAAAGCCCACCTATTCAAATCTTGAGCAAAGTGCTGCTGCTGAGTAGATTAATGTTGCTTGATATGCTGCTCTCCTCTTAGTAACTCTTTTGCGGCGTTGTATATGATTGGGATAATTTAACGAGCAAGCGATCGGTAAAATTGAGAGCAGTCATATGTTTGATATTTTTATTGGCGACATTTTTATCTCTACTTCTCTTGCACTATCGGTAAAGTAATATCTGCAAAGAATAAAGAATTAAGATGCCTATGACGGCATTAGTTTGTGCTTTGGCAGCTCATCCCTAAATCTGGCTATTGCAAATTGTTAGGATAATTTGACTAGTTGGGATAATGCTAATTGCGATCGCTTCAGTAATTTAGATGCGCAGTTTCATCCCGCATAAGTAGACCCCATATCCCATATCCCATATCCCATATCCCATATATAGGATAAGCAATGCTAATTAATGCATTTTGCTTGAGGATGCTCAAAAGCACTGCTAGGCAACATAATCAATTATTTCAGTCCCGTTGCTCGATATTCTAAGCTGATAGTGCTGATAGTTGAGGGCTGCCAGAGCGATCGCCATAATCTTCAAACAGAACCAATATGCAAGTTAATTTCATCATCGCTGGCACCCAGAAAGGTGGTACTACTGCCCTGGCGAAGTTCCTGGCTCAACACCCGCAGGTTTGCATGGCTCCGGTTAAAGAAGTCCATTTCTTTGACTACGACAAAAATTATTATGCTCAAAGTAAGATTCAGGCCAAGGATTTAGCTAACCAAAGCTCGTCCCAAAAGCCTAATTATGACTACTATCACAGCTTTTTCCCTAACTACCACGATCAGCTAGCAGTTGGTGAGGCTACACCCATATATATGTATCTACCCTGGGTGCCGCAGCGGATTTATGCTTATAACCCGAATATGAAAGTGATTTTGATCTTGCGTAATCCGATCGATCGCGCCTATTCCCAATACCAGATGGAAAAATCTAGAGGTTGGGAGTGGCTGCCTTTTCCGATTGCGATCAGACTGGAATATTTACGCTTGAAACTCGGGGCTAATCCAGAAGCAGAGCGATCGCCAATTCGCACCCATTCCTATGTCGATCGGGGCTTTTATTACCGCCAGATTCAAAATTTGCTCAAGTATTTCGATCGCCAGAACTTGTTAATCCTGCGCAATGAAGAGCTGCAATCGCAACATAACCAAACCCTGCGGCGGATTTATGAATTCCTTGAGATTGACTCAACAATCGTACCGCCAGCACCAGAGCGGATATTAGTGGGCAAATACCAGCAAGCAATGCAGCCACGCGATCGCAATTACCTGAAGCGAAAATATCACCAGGAAATCGATCGCCTCAGCCAGCTTTTAAACATCGACTTAAGTTAATGGCAACAATAGCTATATCCAGGGGATACCTTAGTAGTTATGGCTTATCAGCAAAAGTCGTTTAAACATTTTTGCTAATATTAAGTAATTCGCCGCGCCAAAATTAATACTCTAATTCATCCATTTGCATGCCTAAAACTGCATGTCCAAATGCGCGTATGGGTAGCTAATGAATAGCGATCGCCGCAGTTTCCCTTACAGCATCCTGCCGAGGCCATTTGCCATGATCACACAACATATAATTTTGACCTATGAGTGGTTTGCCAACCAATAAGCTAAGCATGGGTAAGTTGCGATCGAAAAGGTAAGAAGTACCTATTAAGGCATATCTTTCTACCAAAGATGTTGTTTATGCGATTAAATGGACATAGAATTTTGGCTGAGGTACAAAAGAACACCTCGGAAAAGCCATATGCAGCTTTCTGCCTTTCCACCCTTGGTCTATATGTTATATTCTCAAGGTGGCAAGTTTTGAATGAGGCTTGAATTAACTCCAGTCAACCGATCTCAGGAACTGATTGGTACTCATAGCCGTCTTCAAAATGGCATAGCAACAGAAGGCAAGAACTTGTAAGCTAAGAATAATCTGAGGAGTAAGTAAGTTAAACATGGCTCTAATAGTTGGTACAGAATTTAATGATCTCCGTGAAGCCGCTTCCGCTGAAGGTGATGAGGTTCGCGGTCTAGAAGGTGACGATACTATTATCGGTGGTCCTGGTAATGACACCCTGAACGGTAATAGTGGTAGTGACCTAATCCAAGCAAATAGCAGCACTGACACTGCTTCTGGTAACGATAGCCTGTTCGGTGGTTCCGGCAGTGACACCCTGTTTGGTTCTACTTTTGGTTTCGGTGGTGACACCTTAAGTGGTAACAAGGGTAATGACGTTCTTTATTCAACCGAAATTGGTGGCGACACCATGTTCGGTGGTCAAGATGAAGATATCTTGATTTCCCGTGGTACTGAAGCCAGCATCATGAATGGTGACAAGGGTAACGACACCTTGTTTGCTGGTACTACTTCTACCGACCTGATCTTCGGTGGTTCCGGTGAAGACCAGTTGATCGGTGGCGCTGGTAGCGCAATCCTCTCTGGTGGTGATGATTCTGATGAGTTCATCTTCGAACCTACCAGCACTTTCTCTGGTAATACCGTTGGTGGATTTGGTGGTACTGACACCATCAACGACTTCCGCGCTGGTTCTGGTACTGCTGATGTCTTGATCATCAACCAGCTCGATAAGGACGCAACCGTAACCTTCACTCAATCCGGTGATGATGTAGTAGTAACCTTCACTGGTAGTGCTTCTACTCCTGGCCTGAGTGCCCCTGAAAGTGTAGCTGGTCAAACCATCACGATCGAAAATGTTAGTGTTACCGATCTACTTGGTTTCGGTAGCAACGATGTAGAAATCAACGGTGTGGTTGCTAACAGCTCCAATGCTGATGCTGTAAATGGCGACGGCACTGCCTTTACTTTCGTAGTCGGTGGTAACATCCCTGGCCGCGCTGGTGTAAACCTAACCGGTACTCCCGGTTCTGAGTTGATCGAAGGTACCGTCAACGATGACACACTTGCTGGTGGTGCTGGTGATGATTCCATGATGGCTGCTGCTGGCTTTGACTTCATCGAAGGTCAGTCCGGTAATGACACGATCTTCGGTGGTGCTGGTAATGACACTGCTTTGGGTAACGCTGGTGCTGATGAAATCTTCGGTGAAGATGGCAATGACAGCATCGACGGCTTCGGTGGTGGTAGCATTCCTGATGTCGGCGACACCCTAGATGGTGGTGCTGGTGATGACACCATCGCTGGTGATGATGGTAATGACACCATTACTGGTGGTACCGGTAATGACTCTGTTCTTGGTGAGAACGGTTTCGACAGCATCTCTGGTGGTGACGGCAACGATACCCTGAAGGGTAACGATGGTAATGACACTGTCTTGGGTGATGCTGGTAATGACACCATTGATGGTGGCTTTGGTCAAGACTCCTTGTTAGGTGGTACTGGCGCAGACACGATCGACGGTAACCTCGGTGCTGACACCATCCGTGGTGGTGACGATGCTGACACCTTGATTGGTAATTCTGGTAATGACTCCGTCTACGGTGATGCTGCTGGCGATGAAATCTTTGGTAACGCTGGTAACGACACCTTGTTCGGTAATGCTGGTAATGACACCATCACTGGTGGCGCAGGTACTGACTACTTTGCGTACAACAGCCCTGCCGATGGTATCGATATCATCACTGACTTTGATGCTAATGGTAATGATGTAATTGCCATCAACACTACTGGCTTCGGTAACGAGCCTGCCACAATTAGTGATGTATCGCCAACCACTGGTTTTGCCGGTTTCTACAACCTAACCAGTCCTGATGGTTACTACTTGACCAAGTTTACTGCCGCTCCTGGCGTGAGCCCTGGTAATGTGGCACCTTATGCACCGATCGCAGCCTTCTTTGGTGTAACCACCAGCACGATCGTGGCCGACTTCTTCCTGTACAACACTGCTACTGGCGACCTCTGGTACGATGCCGATGGTGCTGGCCCAATTGCTGCCGAGCAATTTGCGACCTTGGCTGGAGCACCTTTGTTCGTTGCTCCTACTGGTTTCATCCCGCCTGCGCCAACCGTTGGCAACAGCGACATCGTCTTCTTCGCCTAGTCTATACAGGCAAAGACAGAAACCAGTCAGTAATGTATGACTGAGAATAACTAACTAATTAATAACCATTTTGGTTAGCAATAGTTAAATAAGGGGAGCGGTAGATTGCCGCTCTCTTTTGTTTGCGCCTGCTCGCTGTTTAACTAAAAACTAAATTTGGAATTGCATGTTTGCTTTGGCTCAACACCACCCAGAATCAAGAGCGCGATAAATGTTTATCTTGGGGTGGAAAAAGTGGCAAAATGGGAAAACCTCAAGCAGGATGTATACAGACCATCTATGGATAAGTAAAAGTTGCTATGACCGGAATTCTGCAAATTGGCGATCGCGTAATTAGCGATCGTGAATTGATTAGCTTAATAGGGCGCTATCAACTGATGCCGCACTTGATGCGTGGCTTGGTAGTAGATGATGCGATCAAAGATTATGATTGTATGCCGGAGGAGCGGGATGAATTTCTAAAGCAATTTTATGAACGCAACAAACTGCTCACCCCAGAGGCGCAAAAGGATTGGTTGCAAACCCAGGGAATTGAAGTTGATCAGCTAGAATCGATCGTCACCAGGCCGGTTAAGCTCGAAAAGTTTAAGGAAAGTAAATGGGGGCCAAAAGTTGAGTCCTATTTCATGACCCGCAAACAGGCTTTAGATCGGGTGTTATATTCACTGATCCGCACCAAAGACCTAGGCTTAGCCCAGGAGCTTTATTTCCGGATTAAGGAGGGAGAACAAACTTTCAGTGATCTGGCGCGGCAATATTCCCAGGGAGGGGAAGCAAACACAGGTGGCTTGGTGGGCCCAGCACCCCTGACCACTCCACACCCAGCGATCGCCAAAACCCTGGCAGTGAGCCAGCCTGGTCAATTGTGGCCACCCACCCGACTCGAAGACTGGTATGTGATTATTCGCTTAGAAAAATATTATCCAGCGCAGATGGATGCGGCAATTCGCAAACAGTTAATTAATGAGATGTTTGAAGCCTGGGTACGCGATCAAATTAAAGCGATCGGCGCTGTGAAGAGCCTCCTTGAAGACAATGCATCCCAATAATTGCGATCGCCCCCAAGTTTATGAATTTATTTGACTTAAATTTAATTTAATTTAGTATAGCCAGACTCAATCGTATGACATCGATCGCCGCTACCTTTGCCCAGGCTCTGCAACTGCATCAAGCAGGACAATTGCAACAAGCAGATGTCTTGTATCGTCAGGTATTAACGGAACAACCGAACCATGCGGATGCCTTGCATTTACGCGGGGTAATTGCTCATCAGGTGCAAAAGCATGAACTGGCGCTGAAGTATATCAATATGGCGATCGCCGCCAATGGTAATAATCCGGTTTTCTATAATAATTTGGGCGAAGTGCAAACCGCCTTGGGGCAGTATGATCATGCCTTGGCCAGCTATGAGCAAGCATTGGCAATTAGACCCAAAATGGCAGAGGCCTATTTAGGGTTGGGGAATGTGCATAAACTGCAAGGGGATTTGGCAAAAGCGATCGATAACTACCAAAAGGCGATCGCGGTTAACCCTAACTATGAGCAAGCCTACACCGAAATGGCATTGGTGCAGATTCAACAATATGATGCTCCAGCGGCAGTTGCGGCCAGTAATCAAGCACTACAATTGAACCCCAATTCTGCGCCCGCTTACCGAGCCCTGGCAAAAGCTTATTTGCTGCAAGACCGAACTGAAGAGGCGATCGCACAATATGAACAGGCGATCGCACAATATGAACAGGCGATCGCTAAAGATCCTGAGCTGGCAGAAGCCCATTGGGAATTGTCAGTGGCCTTAAATGCCAAGCTCTCACTGCACCAACTCAAGGCAATCCAACTAAACCCCACTTTGATTGATTATCAAAGCCAATTGCAATTAGCCAAAAGCCTGTCAAAACAAGGCAAAACCAATGAGGCGATTAGCTGCCTGGAAAACATTATCGAAATAAAGCCCGATTGTGTTCCAGCTCACATCAATCTTGGCATCACCTTCAGTGAGATCCTTGATCGCCAAACTGACGCGATCGCTCACCTACGTAAGGCGATCGAACTAAGCCCCCGTAACGCCGAAGCCTATAGTTATCTGGCAACTGCGATCGGTAAACAAGGGGATGTGGGAACGGCAATGCAATATGCCAAACAGGCATTGCAACTCAACCCCAATCTAGCCGAGGCGCATCAAATTGAGGCGGAAGCCTATGGTGCCATGCGGGAGTTGGATAAGGCCTTAGAAAGCTGTAAGCGGGCTTTGGCACTGCGTCCTAATTTTGCTGAAGCCCTCAACACCTGCGGTAATATTTACATGATGGGTGGAAATACTGCTGAGGCGATTAAATTCTTTGAACAGGCAGTCGCGGCTAAGCCAAATTTCCTCAAAGCTCAATATAGTCTTGGCAGCGCCTTGCAAACCAGTGGTGATTTCGAGCGAGCACTTGCTGTTTACGATCGCGTGCTGCGGATTTATCCTGATAATCCTGAAGCGATCGCTGGCAAGGCTGGGATTCTGGAGCGCCAAAAGCAATATCAAGCAGCCTACGACCTGATTAAACCATTATTTGAGGCTTATCCCGAAAATTATAGCTTCTTGATTACCTATGCTACGGTGTGTCGCCGTCTCAAGAAGACCCACGAGGCGCTACCATCCCTCAAGGCAAGACTTGAGAAAACTCAAATTGGGCCAGGCCAAAAGCAACATTTGTTATTTACGCTTGGCGATCTCTATGACAGCATTAATGAATATGATGCCGCCTTTGATGCCTATCAACAGGCTAATTCACAATATACCGACAAGTACGATCGCCACCAGAGCAAATTAGACTTTGGGTCTTTGAGTAATGCCTACGATCGGGAAAATCTGGCTAAGCTGCCCCGTGCCCAGAACAATAGCGAAGTTCCGGTGTTTATTGTGGGGATGCCCCGCTCTGGTACTACCCTGGTTGAGCAGATTGTGGCCAGTCACCCTGCGGTTTATGGTGCGGGCGAGCTAACTGATGTGGCGATGCTGCTGCATAAAACAATACAGCGGTTTGGTCTGTCGCGCCCTTACCCAGATTTAATTGATTATTTTAATCAGGGCTTGGTGGACGAAATGGCTCAGCAGCATCTCGATCGGCTGCGGCAATTCTCGGCTACGGCTGAGCGGATTACCGACAAAATGCCCTATAACTTTATGCATTTGGGTTTGATTGCAATCCTCTTTCCCAAAGCCAGAATTTTCCATTGCACCCGTGACCCGCTTGATAATGGTGTGTCTTATTATTTCCAAAACTTTATTGGCTCGCACCCACAAAAGCATGACCTTGGCAATATTGGCTACTATTACCAGCTCTATCGGCGCTTGATGGAGCATTGGCAAGCCACCCTCGATCTACCAATTATGGAGATTAAATATGAAGAGGTGGTCGCCAACCAGGAAGCTATGAGCCGCCAGATGATCGAGTTTTTGGGGCTGGAATGGGATGATGCTTGCCTTAGTTTTTATGAATCAAAGCGCTTTGCCCGCACTGTTAGCTATGACCAGGTGCGCCAGCCGATTTATAACAAGTCGGTGGGGCGGTATAAGAATTATGAGAAATATCTAGACCCGCTTAAGGCCGCTCTGGCTGAAGAGATTTAATTACTTGAGCATTCCCTGATCATCAATCAATGTAGTGCGAGATTGATCGCTGAAAATATCCGCTGGTTTTAGTCCCAGGCGATGCCCCAACCAGATTGTTCCACTGCTAAACGCCACGATCATCACCACCAGTGCACTGGTAAGCAATCTTACCCGTTGTTGCAGGTTCTCGATCTCCTGGATCGCTGCCATTGCCTCTGGATCTGGGTGATTGATCCTTGATTTTGCCAACACGATCGCACTAGTTGAATTTACTGCTGGCCTTGCTGTTTGGCCATTGTGGTTTTTTGAATAATTCCGATCGCCATTCTTGTTATTACCGCTCTTCTTCCTATTCCTGGCTGCACCATTAACTGGTTCAGTTTCAATCTTGACCACCGAGGGAGAGGATGGAGGCGTAGCCATTTGTTCAACCTGGAGCGATGGCTCAGTGCCATTACTGCCATTATTGCGATTGATGGGCAAATCCACCGGAGCCTGTTCACCATTGGCGATCGCTTTTACCTCTGCGACAACGCTATTAGAGCTATCAGCGCCAAAGGAAACCTTGGTATAGAGCCAATCGGTGATTAGTTTGGGGCAATTTTGCTTAAACCAATACCAGGCCGCGATCCGCACCGCTGATTTAGACATAGGCGATCTGGCGATCGGCTTGATGGTCTTCTGGAGGCGCTGTGAGTGAATTTTTTGCTCGATTAAATTAGTTGCCCCCACATCATAAAGGCGATCGACAATTAACTCGATCGTCACCTTTTCGCGCTGGGTCATATGCTCAAGCAAAAGCATAATATCGTGCATGGCTTCTGCTTCCCGGCGCTGTTTCTCTGAATCTACCGGGAACTGATTTTCTTGATCAGGTTGATTTGAATTAGCCATATAGCCAGCGACAATGCCTACTCTTACTTGATAAACCGATCGGCCAATAAATTATGCAATAGTAAATACAGCATCCGGCTTAATTAATGGTTTTGAACTGGTTCGATCGGCGGTAATCATAAATATCTAATAATCTAATGCTGGAGGATATGCGATCGCCACCCTTCATTTTAATCAGTCTAATCAGTCCACATTTTAACTAATTAGCTTGTTTGAATGCAGTAAAAAACATAGCCATAATAACTGCTATAAGCTCGATACATTTCGATCTCAGTAGCCTGTTGCTCCAGCCATGCGGTGGCTTCTGCGTCATCAGCATATCTCGATCGCAATACTTCCATTTTACTGGCAATAGGCAGATAGTATGATTGCCACCAGTCTGACTCTGGCAGGATAAAGTGAGCCAGATTTTGATATCCTAGCCTGGCGATCGTATTCAGGTTTGCAGCGATCGATTGGATCGCAGGATACTCGGTCTGCCAGAATCTCATAACTTCATCAGGTATCTCTGCATATTCAACCAACCAGGATACATCACTAACCGCGATCGCCCCGCCTGGTTTCAAGAATTGCCGCCAGTAGGCCAAGCCTGTTTCAAAGCCAATGTTATAAATCGCGCCCTCTGACCAGATCAGGTCAAAGTGATGGGCAGGAAAAGGTAGCTCCGCCATTGAACAATTGAGGGTAGCGAGGCGATCGGCATACCCTGCCTGCTCGCTGCGTTGGTTAAGTAATTCCAAAAACTCAGGAAAGGTGTCCAGGGCAGTGATTGTGGCCGTTGGTAATTGCTTGGCCAGGGTGAGGGTGGAAGCGCCAGTACCACAGCCAAGATCGAGTATCTTTGGATTTGCGGATAGATCAGTAAAAAACTCTAGTGCTTTGCGGGTGGAGGCATCACTCCCAGGAGCTTGGCGCGGCAGGTCGGCATAGAGATCGAAGAGGAGGTTCATATCTAGCCACAGGTCGATCGATGATTCTATATTATTTATGGCAAGCGATCGCTGTAAATAGTCCATTGTTTCAACTATCCTATGATCAGCGATTTCAGGTATTTATTATATTTTAAAATGGGTCGCCCGAGATTCGAACTCGGAACTAATCGGTTAAAAGCCGAGTACTCTACCGTTGAGTTAGCGACCCGCAAGCCGTTGACTATCGTAACATATTGCAACTTGGTTTTATAGGCGATCGCTTAAATTATTTTTGTAGCAACTTATGATTTTTATCTAGTCTGGCTTGTAGCGGTTTAGCTTACTGATGAATAGCTCCGCCGCATCAGCGATCGCCCTTTTCTCTTCATCCGACTTCTTGTCATAAAATAATAAAGAGCCTGTGTAGTTTAACCAGACTCCGGATCAATATTATGCTGATATTTGTAGCTACCGATCGCTTTCTATGCAAACTAAGCGATCATGTAGTCCAAGCAAAAATTCCTAGTGCCCCTTGCTTTGACGGCGACGAGCTGCGGCTTTACGATCGCGTTTTTGGGCTGGGGTTTCAAAGTAGCGCTTTTTCTTCATATCTGGGAAGATACCAGCCTTGGAAACTTCACGTCTAAACCGACGCAACGCAGATTCAATGCCTTCGTTTTCACCAACAATAACTTGAGCCATTAAATAACCTCCTTAGATAAAGATTAACCAGAAAATACTAACTAATTACTGAATACACACAATATGTGCGGATTGGAGTTGGATTAGCAGGGTAGCAGCAGCAAAGCAAACCCTTGTCGTCTAAACAATCAACACCAATAAAAGGGCTAAAACAGCCCAGCCAAGTAATACTCTCGCGGTCTAGAGTGTCTATTTCAACTTGCATCGATGATCGATCGACTCTATACCCTAATCACACTTTTTCTAAAAATTTCTAAAAAGTGATTGCAATAGCCCCTCGCACCGGAACTAAGTAGAGTAATAATTTCTCTCAGGCTCTTTGCTTTTCCTGTTGGCTGCTAAGCAATTTACTTAACCAGAGCCTTTTCTTATATATCTACCTACTTATCTAATTATCTAAATCAAATACAATCACCATCCAGATCGAAATACTTAAAATAATTTTCAATGTGCGATTCGCTGTAAACACTGCGCCGACTTAGCGATCGTCAAAACGATTATCAAGAAGCCTACACGAATAGTCCCCAGATTAAATTATCTAGAGGTACTAGATTACCACATAGAATCTGATCTACGGCAACAGCTTGCTTCTTTACCTTACTAAATACATCATTGAATCCTGACTTAGGCTTGCCAATAGTGCTAATTAGGATGTTGGCCTGCTTGAATCGATCGGTAATTGGTGAATCGGTAATTGGTGAATTGATGGACAATCAATTTGTCTATTGCGATTGTTAAACTGGAGAGGGCTTAATAGACGATCGAATCTGGGGTTAACCGAAATATCATACTTAACTTAGAATACTTAGACTTAGCATACTTAGATGCTACATCTATAGTTGCTTACTCAGTGATGCTTGTGTTTATTTAGGATCTTCTGTATATGTTAGCCGCAAGGAAATCCCATGTTTAATCCGACCAAGCTATTGATTGAGGATTGTGCCCGCAGCCTCAAAGAAGGCTACTACTCTACCTATGGTGGGCTCAAGCCTGACTACGCTGATATTATTGCCTGGGCAGGCAGCATGGCACTGGAAAATATTGCCAATAGTAATGCGCTCTATCATGATGTGGAGCATACTATTTTTGTCACTCTGGTGGGGCTGGAAATCTTACGGGGTAAGCATATCCGTGAAGGTGGAGTTTCTACTGAAGATTGGCTCCATTTTATGATTTCCCTGCTCTGTCATGATATTGGCTATGTGCGAGGGGTGTGCCGCCAGGATCAAATTAGCAAGCATCTCTATGCCACTGGTAATGGTGAAATGTTGGTTGAGCTACCCCTCAGTGCAACTGATGCCAGCCTCACGCCCTACCATGTCGATCGCGGCAAGCTATTCATTCAAGAGCGGTTTGGTGGCCATCGATTAATCAAAGCAGATGTAATTAAAACCAATATTGAATTAACCCGATTTCCGGTGCCCCTGGATAGCGATCATCAGGATACGGTTAATTATCCTGGGTTGGTGCGAGCCGCTGATTTAATTGGCCAACTGAGCGATCCGCGCTATTTGCAAAAAATCCCAGCGCTTTATTATGAATTCGAGGAGACTGGCGTTAATAATCAACTCGGCTATGAAAATCCCGAAGACCTGCGCCAAAACTATCCCAAGTTCTATTGGAGTGTGGTTTTCCCCTATATTGCCCATGCGGCTGATTATTTGCGATTGACCCAGGAAGGTAAGCAAATTCTGGCTAATCTCTATGCCCATGTGTTTGAGGTGGAGCATGATCCTAATGTAAGGAATGTGAGGGCTGATCCTGCGGCAGTATCTTCCGTCAGCCCAGTACCACCACCAGTACCGCCAATGTCATCAATTCATGCCCCTGAGTTAGAGCAAGCCAATTAGAGCTTAAAAGTTAAGTTGCGATCGCCAGAATAATTGGTGTAGTATTAGATTCTGTGCTTTTTTAAGTAAAAGCCATTTAATTATTATTCACAAAGTTGCCAAGCTCGGATCGGGTTAAACCCTAAAAGCTAGTTAGCGCTAATTAAATTAATTTAAAATTAATTATTAATTGTCTGCTAGTACCCGTACGGCATTGTAAGAGGTTGAAGGAAATGAGTTACGCGATTGTTCAAACAGGCGGCAAGCAATATCGATTTGAGCCAGGTCGGTTCTATGACGTGGAAAAAATTAATGCCGAGCCGGGTGAAAGCTTTAGCATCTCCGATGTGTTGCTGGTAAATATGGACGGCAATGTGAGCGTTGGCCAGCCTTTGGTTGACAATGCTAGCGTTGAAGTGACCGTCATGCAGCACCGCAAGGCTAAAAAGGTGATTGTCTATAAGATGCAGCCCAAGAAAAAGACCCGCAGCAAAAATGGGCATAGACAGGTGCTAACCCGATTGATGGTGCAAAATATTAGCCACGGCGGCAAAACGGCTAAAGCGGCTACACCTGAGCCGGTGAAAGTAAGTGCTGAAGCGGCAGAGACAGTTACGGCAGAAGTAGCTGCTGAATAAATTTTTAGACAATAGAGATTGTGGAGATTGGCGCTAACAATTATTTATTCTGGTAATTAGACGGTCAAATTAGGATTTAGATTAATCCTTAAGCACTAATAAGCATTAATAAGCATTAAGTAGATAAGCAACGTAGGTCTGGAGGAAAACAAATGGCACATAAGAAAGGTTCCGGTAGTACCAAGAACGGGCGCGATTCTAATGCGCAGCGCCTGGGTGTAAAGCGCTTTGGCGGTGAATTTGTGACCGCTGGTAGCATTATCGTGCGTCAGCGGGGAACCAAGGTTCATCCTGGTAATAATGTTGGTCGCGGCAGTGATGATACTTTGTTTGCCACTGTAGAAGGCTTTGTGACGTTTGAGCGCAAGGGCAAGAGCCGCAAAAAGGTGAGTGTTTATCCTGCTGCTAGCTAGTAATCCAATCTAATCTGGATATCAAACTAAACTAGATATCTTATCTAAGCATCAAGCATCAAGCATCAAATAAATATAGCGATGGACAGCTCTAGGGCTGCCCATTGTTTTTTGCTAGCTTATTTTTTTAGCGATCGCACCTTTCAAGATAAAGGAGCTTAGCCCATAATTTGGGGCACTTGGAAAAACTCATCTTCACGGGCAGGGGCACTTTCCAGGACACCCTCTCGATCGAGACTGGGGATTTTGGCATCGGGGCGAGTCACGTTCACATTGGCGATCGCCCTGAGCGTAGGCTCCACACCTTCTAGTAATGGATCGAGTTCATTTAGTTGATCAAAATAATCCAGAATGTCGCCCAATTGCTGTGTGAATTTAGATTCTTCGGCTTCACTGAGCTGGAGGCGAGCTAAGTGGGCAACATGTTGGACTTGTTGGCGATCGATCATGGTAATTCAGCTATTTAGTTGAAAGTTGAAAGTTAAAAGTTGAAAGTTAAAATTTTAGATTTAAGGCTTGAGCGTTGCTAAAACAGCCTAACAAATCAGTCGCCTAATTGCTAGCCACCAATAGTTACTGCGCTTGGCGATTTTAGAAGTAGCGATCGCAGAAATCTAGCGATTATGGCAATGAGATGCCAAATTCATAATTAAATATCAGGGCAAATATCAGGTCAAATATTTGGGCAAAGATTCAGAGCAAATACTAGATAAAAGAACTAATATCCGCTCTACCAGTGGTTTTAAGCCAGTTTTGGGCTTCGATGTAGTTGTTGGGGGCGATCCGGATTGCCCTGACCCAATATTCTGCTGCTTGATCAAAATTTTCTTCAGCCACTTCGGAGTCTTCGGCCTTTTCACCCATGTAGTGATAGATCACCGCCGTATTATTTAAGGCCTGACATAGACGCGGGTTAAGATCGATCGCTTCGTGGTAAAACTCCAACGCCTGATTAAAATCGCCATTACTGGCATGGATTAAACCCATGTTGTAGTAAATATAGCTGCGATCGTAGTCGTTTTCTTCCAGTTTCAATGCTTCTTCGTAGTTGGCCAAGGCTTCGGCATAGTCACCATCACCCTGGGCTGACATGCCATCACGATAATAGGCAAAGGCTTCTTTAGCCTGTTGGCTGGTGGGGAAAAGCTTGAGGATCGCATCGGCAATGACGGTAAAGGTGCGATCGACGAAATTATCATTACGCTGGGATCTGGGCATGGGTTGATCGATTAATTACGGTTACTAAAATACTGATCTTAACTTAATTGCTAGCTATGCTTGATCGGGGTTATCCCCACAAGAAATATATAAATATAGCGATCGAGCTACATCACATTTAAGACTTATCTAAATATATATTTTCCCCTGGCACAAATTGATTAACGCCAGGATTTATTAATAGTTAGAAATTGGTCTATGGCTCGAAGTTAACAATTTAATCAAACTGATCAAAATTTACTATAGCCAGATGGGCAGTTCACTTCAGTATTTCCGTCATAAGTTGACAAAGAGGGTGCTTCAGTGGTGGCGCTATCACTTTCGCAGATAATTACCTCAGTGACAGGGCTACCTGGTTCTAACTGATAGACCAAACCAACATAGCTGCGCAGGGTGGGATCTTTGGCGATCGCTAAATTACTGACCAAGCCATTTTGATTAACCACAATGCTGTAGCTGTAGTTCTGGGACTCGGATTCAATCCCGACAGCAAGTTCCTGCAGATCGTCAGTAAAAGCTGCATTTTCAAAATAAAAAGCCTGTTGGGCACGATTCATGCTGCCCACATAGTTTCTGGCCTCCGCAGCTTTGGCCTTGGCAATGCGACTTTCCTGGCTAGGGGGTGTATTGATCGAAGTAGTCTGGGGCAGTGTAGGATCATCGGAAATTTTTTCATAATCCAACTCGATCGTCTCGCTGTTAGTATCGCTGAGGATATAGAGCTTACCTTCTGGCGTAAACACAAACGTAGCAGTTTCGCCCGATCCATCGGTAACGCGCCATTGCCCTGCTAGTTGATCGTTGCTATTGCTGCTTGCCTCACTATTATCACTAGCATTGGAGCTATCTTCATCACTGGCAACCGAATTATTACAGCCCACTAAAGCTAAGGAGAGAGCTAGACCGATCGCTATTTTTGTATACCCTGAGATCGACATCTTTATGCGACTAAATTATATGCAACTGCAACTAAGTATGCTGTTAAACAAACTGAGCATACCAATAACTCAGGAGTAATGGAAATCCCTTTGGTTAAGATCATGGTTGAGTCGATCGCAATTCTTACCGATAACGTTGCTCGCAACTGACTGCATCCAGTTCACCAGAATCTTTAATAGACTTCCTGCCCAAATGCCCGAATAATTTCTGAGATCATGATGCTTGGATGGCAATAAGGGACTTTTGCAAGGGTGGTAATAATCTCTAACTTGCTGTCACTGGGAATCGTCTGAGAACTCCATTGCTTAGTCAGCGATCGTTTGATCGAATTTATCGAGCTGACAAGCGATAAGCTGAACTTTACGCGCGTAAGCCCAATTGGTGATTACAATTTGGTGATTACAATAAAGTTTGGTTATATTAGAAATCCACCGATCTTTTCCAGCCTACCCTCAAGCACTTCCCTCAAGCACTTAAGTATTAAAAAGTAACCTAAGACCTATGACCGCCTACGAACTGCCCAAACAATATAATCCATTCGACACTGAAGCCAAATGGCAAGCCTATTGGGAAGAGCAGGGGTTGTTTCGGGCAGCTTCAAAGAGCAGCAAAGAGTCCTATTGCATTATGATGGCTCCGCCCAATGTGACCGGTAGTTTGCACATGGGACATGCCTTTGAGAAAACGATCGCCGATGTGTTGATTCGTTACCACCGGATGAAGGGGTTTAATACGCTGTGGCTGCCGGGTAAAGACCATGCCAGTATTGCGGTACATACTGTTCTGGAACGGCAATTGCGAGCTGAAGGTAAAACCAGGCAGGACTTGGGGCGATCGAAATTTCTGGAACGAGCCTGGGACTGGAAGGGTGATTCCAGCGATCGGATTACTAATCAAATTCGTAAACTCGGCGCATCGGTGGATTGGCAGCGGGAACGCTTCACCCTGGATCAGGGCTTGTCGAAGGCGGTGATCGAAGCGTTTGTGAGTATGTACGAAGATGGCTTGATCTATCGCGGTGAATATCTGGTCAACTGGTGCCCCGCCTCACAATCCGCCGTTTCTGATCTGGAAGTAGAAAACCAGGAAACCAATGGCCATCTCTGGCATTTCCGCTATCCACTTACCACTGGAGACGGCTATCTGGTGGTGGCGACTACTCGGCCAGAGACTATGCTGGGTGATACGGCGGTGGCTGTGAACCCCAAGGACGATCGCTACCAGCATTTAATTGGTCAAACTGTCACGTTGCCGATCATGAACAGGGAAATCCCGATCGTTGGTGATGAATATGTGGACATGGAGTTTGGCACTGGCTGCGTTAAGATTACGCCTGCCCATGATTTCAACGACTTTGAGATCGGTCAGCGCCATGACCTACCAATGATCAATGTGATGAACAAAGATGCCACGATCAATGAAAATGGCGGTGAATTTGCAGGCCAAGATCGGTTTGTGGCGCGTAAAAATATTGTCGCTAAGCTGGATTCGCTGGGTTTGCTTGACCACATCGAAGATTATGTCCATGCTGTGCCCTATTCAGAGCGGGGCAAGGTGCCGATCGAGCCGTTCCTGTCGATGCAGTGGTTCGCCAAAACCAGGGCGATCGCCGATTTTGCAATGGAGCAGCTAGACCAACATAATTCCCCCCAGATTGTGCCGGAACGCTGGCATAAGGTCTACCGCGATTGGCTGGTTAAGATCAAAGATTGGTGCATTTCGCGGCAGTTGTGGTGGGGGCATCAGATTCCAGCCTGGTACACGCCAGAAGGGGAAATTTTTGTGGCTCACAATGAAACGGAAGCCAAGGCTAAGGCCAAAGCTAAACTAGGCCGCGAGGTTGAACTGGTGCAGGATGAAGATGTACTCGATACCTGGTTCTCTTCAGGGCTGTGGCCTTTTTCAACCCTGGGTTGGCCAGAGCAAACTGAGGATTTGGAGACGTTTTATCCTACCAGTGTGTTGATCTGTGGTTTTGATATTATCTTCTTCTGGGTGGCACGAATGACCATGATGGCGGGGTATTTTACTAAGCAAATGCCCTTTAAGGATGTTTATATTCATGGTCTGGTGCGGGATGAGAATAACCAGAAGATGTCGAAGACTAAAAATAATGGCATCGATCCTTTAGTTCTAATTGATAAATATGGCACTGATGCCTTGCGCTATGCCCTGATCAATGAAGTGGTGGGCGCGGGGCAGGATATTCGCCTTGATTACAATCGCAAAACCGATGAATCTTCTACGGTGGAGTCAGCGCGGAACTTTGCCAACAAGCTTTGGAATGCTTCGCGGTTTGTGTTGATGAATCTGGGGGACGATCGCCCCAAATTACCTGCTCTAGCTGAATTGGAATCATGCGATCGCTGGATTCTTTCTCGTTTCAATCAAACGGCTCAGATGGTGAATCAACAGATCCCTAAATATGGCCTGGGTGAGGCAGCACGGACTCTGTATGGGTTCATTTGGAATGAGTTTTGCGATTACTATATTGAGCTGGTCAAACCTAGATTGCAAAGTGAAGATCAGCGATCGCAGGCGATTGCCCAGGGTGTATTGTTACATGTGCTGAAAGGAACCCTGGCGCTGTTGCATCCCTATATGCCGCATTTGACCGAAGAAATCTGGAGCGCGGTCGCAAGTGAGGCAGAAAAGCCATTGGCGATCCAGCCCTATCCAGAGGCGGCGGATAGTTTGATTGATAGTGCGATCGATGCTCAGTTTAACTCGATCTTCGAGGCGATTCGGGTGATTCGGAATTTACGCGCGGAACTAGAAATCAAGCCTTCCCAGAAAATCAAAGCAGTATTGCAGGGTGAAGGTGATGAATTGCATCCCTGCCTAGCAGGTGCAGCCTATATCAAGCACCTGGCCAGGGTGGAGGAGTTGCAAATTGTGGAAACCGTGCCAGCGGATTTGGGACAGACTATGGCTGGAGTGGTCGGTACGGTGCAAGTATTGGTGCCATTAACCGGAGTGGTCGATGTGGCTCAGTTGCGGCAACGATTGGAAAAGAATCTGGGCAAACTCAATGGCAACATTGCTTCTTTGCAAGGCCGATTGAGTAATGAAGGGTATGTTAAAAAGGCTCCTGCCCATATTGTCGAGGGAGCCAGAGCGGAACTAGAGGAAGCAAAACAACAGGCACAGATTCTAACTGGGCGATTGGAACAATTGCAACAGATGAATTAATGACTTATAGCAGTTCGCATAATGATTGGTAGATTGATATCCTGGCGATCGCCCTAACTATTACTTGAAATCCACGCCAATAGACCATCCTGCTTGAGTGAATCTGTTAATAACTGATTCATTTGTAAACCCATTTGCAGATCGGCTTCAGTTAATCGCCGTTCAGTGAGATCGCCCAGGTGCTGTTCATCATGGAGGCCAGCTACTAGCGCCGCCACTCGATCGGTTTCGCGGGGAGTAAGATCGGCGAACGCTAGTCGGAATTCCGGTAGTGCCTTCATGAAGCCTTCCTCTTCCCAGGACTGCAATTGTTGGTCAATTACTTGCAACAATTGGGGCAGGTTCCAGGCTACCTCGCGGCAGGTTCTCAGCAACCCACGCAAAAATTCAGCCGTAACCCTAGGAGCCGCTTCTGAACTATTTAAATAGGCTGTAGCGATCGCCATGATTTGCTCCTCTGTAATCCGCCGATCGCTATATAAAATTCCCACTGCGCCTCCCTGCAAGGCTGGTTGTCCTTGAGGTAAGTCCAGTAACAATTCAATCCCTTGATAGAAAAGTTCCCGATCGAGCCAAATCTCCTCTGGGTCTTGCTTCTGGCTATTATTGCTCGCGGTCATGTATAAAAATTCACGCACCGCACAGAACTTGGTCAATAAATCATTAACCATCTCCTCCGCGCAATTCGCTAAATTTGGCAGCAGATAACAGAGCCGTTGATAGGCGATCGCACATAACTCCTTAACTTGGCTTAAGCCCTGTGCTGCCAGTGGTTCCCGCGATTGCCATAACAATAATAATTCCGCCACCGCATCAACCAGGGAACTAAATTCGGGGTCTTCGGCAATATTGCTAGCAATCAAGTTCAATAACCCACTTGCATGGGCATGTAACCCCATCCGACAAGCGATCGTGAGCATCTTGACCGCTTCGATTGCTGACCTTGCCCTCCCTTCCTGCTCTAGATCATAAATTGCTTGTCGCAATCGATTGATCGCGGCTGCTTCGATTGTAGCCCCATAAAGCGATCGCTCTATTAAGGTGCTTTCCGTTTGTGGCACCCAGCGATATTCCCACACTTCCTGAAGGCGATCGAGTTGATTCCCCTGCACGAAGTCTGGCCCTGTAACTAACCTGGCAAAGGGAACTTCCAAGAATGCCAGAGTATGGAAAAAGCGACTGGTGTGGCGATGCTTTGGTTTGCGATAAATTTCCAGGGTAGAGGATTTAGCGGTGGAATTATTGACCCTGAGGCGGAGTTTAGTCGATCGCTGTCGGAAGTCTGCCACAATCGGCGCAATGCCCACATCATCGGGCAATTCACCAATCCGATCGCCGCGCAGAAGTTGCTGCACCAGTGACATTAACACCACCCCTTCCGCATCCATTGCTCCCTTTACTAGGCAGCTTCGCACCCCATCGAGTAAGTCTTCGCGGGTAGGACCACTGTGACCACGAAATGCTGCCAGACTCCTAGCTTGAGTCAAAGCCGCGATCGCATCAGCGGTAGAAAGAGGCAACAATCCTTGAATTGGTTGTGGTTCCGATTGCAGGGAATATTCTTGCTCAGATTTTTTTTGTTCTTTTTGAGATTCGTTATTCTTGTTGTGATCAAGGCTGAGGCGCGATCGCATTCCTAATTCCACTAGAATCTGATTAGCCGTTTCGCTGAGAGGTTCAGTAGGATCTAGCTGCAACTGTTCCCAAAACCGTTGATAATAACCTGGGGATGGCATTCCCGCCCCATAACCATTTAGGGCATCCAATTGCTCGAAGCCATAGCGCATTAAAACGGTCTGCGCCTCTTCTGTTTTTAATTTCAGTTTTTTTTGTTTGGGCAACTTCTGCTTGATCAAATCAGGCAGGGCGATCGTGTGAAACCCACCAGTAACTACCAAAATTTTATGGTTGTAATCATTTAGATCTGTTGATCCCTCTTTTTGCTTGCTTGCATTCTTCCTCGCGTTTACCACTTCCTTTTTGATTTCTTTTTTGGCTAACTGGATCGCGGCTGCCATAGCTTCCTCACGGGCGATCGTGCCATCCTGTACCAGCGATTGCCTGGACGAATCACGTCTGGCCATCCAACAATAGGCGGCCACATTTTGGATGAATTTAGCTGTGGGCAAATGCAAGAAATTGGCCTCAAACATATGATCCCATAGGTCATCAGCATCTCGGCAACCTGTTTTTTTTGCCAGGGCATTCAAGTATTGGCTGTGCTGAAAATAGTTCTCTTCCAGGAGGGTTTGCACCTGATGGGAAGGGCGATCTGAGTTTTCCCCTGGTGCTTGATCTGGCGCTTGATCTAAAGGCTCAGGGCGATTGTCATCCTGTTCTTCTTCCGCTTCTTCAGCTTGCAGATAGCTGGCAATCACTTTTTCGGCATACAGCAAATCAATGAACTGGATCTTGGCTCCGATCTCACTCCCTGCCCGTACTGCAACCAGTTCTGGCGAATAGTCGCAAAAGGGATAATAGGCCGCAAATCGTTGTGCTCTCATTGCTGCCAGTTCTTCCGGTAGCTCTCCTAATCTTTGGGCATGGTCGATGTAGGTAGTAAACACTGCGATCGGTGCTTGGGTCTCTGGCTTGAGCAAATGAGTCACCAGCTCATTCATATCTCTGGGGCCTTCAATCAGAATCCGAGCCGGTCGCCAATCGCTAATTAGTTTTTGCAAATGCCAGGCACAGGCGGGGCTATGGTGGCGAATGGGGAAGAAGATTAAATCTTCACTGATCAAGTTTGCAAATAGCTGCTCTAGTTCTTGATCTAAATCCTGCTTTGATTCTTGATCTGGCTTGGTATTTGGCTTGGTATTTGGCGATCGCTCCATCCTGGCTCCGGTCATCTTTCTGGTTGCTCACCATATACCTTACTTTACAATCCTAATCCAGATTTAAGAAAACTCTTTGGTAAGAACGGGGATCGCTTGAGGCAATCGCTCCTGGCGATCGGCATTTGCTAGCTCAGCATAGATTTTTAAATAGCGCTGGGCTTGAACTGACAAAGAGAACTCCGTTTCTGCTTTGAGCCGAGATTGATAGCGTAGCTTGGCGGTTAGTTCTGGATCAGCATCCAAGACCCAGGCGATTCCAGCAGCGAGATCCTCCACCTCATAGGGTTTAACCAGATAGCCCGTTTGCTGGTGATCAACAATATCCTGTACGCCAGTGCCACGAAAGGCGATCACTGGTGTGCCGCAGGCCAATGCCTCCGAAGCGGTTTGGCCGAATGCCTCTTCAACCGACGGTACAATCATCACATCTGCGGCTGAATAGGCTTCTGTTAAAGCTGCATCGGTGTTGAGTTGGCCTAAATAGTGAGTTGGGAACCCCAGATCGATCGGCTCATCGGGGCGGGAAGCGCCGAAAACCACTAATTCGATCCGATCGCCCCATTCCGATTGAGCTAGCTTTGTCAGGGCAGGAATCAATAAATGAAAACCTTTGCGGTGATCCTGAGTGGCACTCAATGCGCCAAATAGCACTAATTTTTTATTGGTGGGCAATGCCAATTTTTGGCGGGCAAGCTGTGGATCGATCGGTCGATATATTTGCGTATCCAGGCCAAAGGGAATCGTTTCAATCCTTAACTGTTTAAACAGAGAACTGGCCCTGGCACAATCAGCCATCCAGGTACTAGGCGTAACAATGGTGAGATCCAAATCCTGCCACGATCGCGCCTTTCGTTGCCATACCCAGCGCGATAGGTCGTTTTCCTGGTTGGCCTTGAGTTGTGGACAATTGCCACAGGATTGCAAATAACGATCGCAACCCTGGCTATAGTGACACCCACCCGTAAAGGGCCACATGTCTTGTAATGTCCACACCAAAGGTTTTTGCAATTTGGCCAGGTCTTCAATCTTAAAATATTCCCAACCCACCCAATGCAAATTAATTAGATCTGGGGCAATTTGGTCAATGGGCGATCGCAACAGGGAAGCAGTGGCATTGATCGAGAAGGTAGTATTTTGCCCCAGTCGCTTACTTAATTCTCGTCCAAAGAGGCGGGCTTGTACTTTTTTGAAGAAAGTACGATAGCGATCGAGTTTGACGACGGTTGGCAGCTCTGAGCTTTTTTGAGCCACCAGCATATGGGAATCAAATTTTTCGCGGCGCAAACCTAAATGGATTCTGCCGGCAGCGCGTCCCGCTCCCGATCCTTCATGGGTGGCTAGGTGTAAAACTCTCATAGATTAATAGATTGGATTTAATGAACTTATCGATCGCCACACAAATAACTTAGGTTGCGCCTACCCTCACCAGGATGATTTGCTGCTTTAGTAGCTAAAAGAATGCTAAAACATCACCTGCTTATAGTTTTGCGCAAGTAGTCTATTGATTTGTTTATTAATTGCTTGGGGATCGTCCATCACAATCCCAGCATGGCATCGGTAAATCTGCCTCAATTTACCTTATCCCAATTAATGCCCCTTAATATGCCAGAATATGCCAGTCGATCTACTAGTCCACCACAAAGAATTTGATGCTTGATTTGCGATTGTGATAGCTCTTTTGCAAGAGTGCGACCAATCATAATTAACGTGGTCGATTACTACATCAGTTCTATGCGTAGATAAGTCTAAAGCTTGATATCCAGAATATTCAGATCGCCAGTCTTCTTTAAATTTCTACCACTAAATTTCTAATCTTAGTGATTACTTTTTGAATAGTTATATAAGGTTATTCTCTTCTAAATTATAGAGGCAAATTGCTAAAGAAATTATTAAATCAAGCCTAGCGATCGCCATCAGTAGATCTGAATATTTGTTTCCTGTCAGGCTTGTGAACCAATCAGGATAGATGTTTGGTGGATTTTTAATGCTCAATGGTTTTCAAAACAGCTCCATTTTGAACCTCTCTCCACAATCTCTGCACATTCCCTCTACATTCACTCCACTGTTTATCGCTAATGTTTGCAATGAGGGCAAGTGTAAATTCAGGCACTTGATAGCTAATGCTGTCAACCTCCTCAGATATTTTCTTAGTTGTTCTTCCCATTGCCACCTATGTCTTTCCTAGAAACTAATTCTGAGTTGATCGCTGCATTTCCCGGTATAAATTCCAGCACAACAGCTTTGAGCCAGGGTTTCACTCAAGGGGCTGGACTAAATTCCGGTGAACTCGGTGGAGTGGTATTTGTGGATGAGCGGGCGGCCAGTGCTGGTAACTTTGCGGCTGGAGCCTTGCCAGGATTAGAGGTGGTATTCCTCGATGCCGATCGGGATGGGGTGGCGCAAATTGGCGAGTATCTCAGTGGGTTTGGCGGGTTTGGTCAAGGGTTTGGCCAGGTCTCGGCGATCCATATTATTTCCCATGCTGCCAGTGGGGGGATGCAACTAGGAGCCAGTTGGTTAGGCCAAGAGACCATTGATAGCTACAGCGAGGCGATCGCCGGTTGGCAAAACTCCCTCACTGCCGATGCCGATATTTTGCTATATGGCTGCAATGTGGCCAAGGGTGAAGCCGGACTAGGTTTTGTGCAGTCGCTCAGTCAGCTTAGTGGTGCAGATGTGGCCGCCTCAGATGATTTGACTGGTAGCAGTCTGCTGGGTGGCGATTGGGATTTAGAGGTAACCACTGGCGCGATCGAAAGCCCTACGGCATTTAGCACCGCATTCACCGAGGAATTCAATGACATCTTGCCCACGATCGCCCAGGCTGAACTGGTGATCGAGCCGCCCGATAATAATATTGTCACCAGTAGTACCTACTCCAGTGGCTCATTTCAAATTAGTAACAATTCCGATAGCGGCATTCAAATTGAGCGGGTTGTAATTGACATTAGTACGGCGATTCTGCCAGATCTTATCTTCGACCCATTTGGTACAGCGGGCGATCCGATCGGTAAAGACTTTACGCCCGATAGTGGTGAATCCGCAACGGGGCAGGATTCCCATACTTTTCTAGCGCCCCATGATGGCAATAGCACCTTTGGCTATGATGCGTTGGAAATTGTGTTCACCGACTTTGACCCCGGTGAAACTTTTACTTTCTCGATCGACAATGATCCCACCAGTACCCAGGGGTTACCTGCACCAGGCCCAAATCACGCCGCCAGTGTTTCCGGCCTGGAGTTGGCTGGCACTACCGTAACCATTGACTTCAGTGATGGGAATAGCTACACCGCAGCAACCTATCGCATTCCCAATAGTGAAGTTGGTTCGCAAGCGATCGTCAAGGAGCAATTGCCAACCGCGCCTACGATCGAAGTTTTGGGTGGGATCACTACTCCCGACACCTCCGAAATAGCTAATCAAGTAATCCGAGTCAGCGCGCCCGTCGGTGCTGATGTGTCATTGTTGCAGTTTGAAACCGCCCTCTTTACCGACAATGGTAGTGGGTTTGATCTCGATCCGTTTGAAGCCAATGCGATCGTGAGTGTGGATGAGCAAAGCGCCACTGTTGGCTCTACTGGCTTTGTTGATATCCCCGTTACCCTCACCAACACCGATCCTGAAGCTGGCCTGAACTACTTCACCGCTGTGGTTACCGATAGTGATGGCAGTACCAGTTTGTTGGCTGATACTGAGATCCTGCAATTGCTGGGTGCGAATAATGCACCAACTACCAGCGGCATTATTGATGTATCGGTGGTCGAAGGTGAGGTAGATAGTGTCATTGATCTATTTTCAGTCTTTGATGACATTGAAGATGCGGATGCGGATTTAATCTATTCGATCGAATCAAATAGCGAGCCCACGTTGTTTGATGATGTGGCGATCAACCCTACAACTGGCGAGTTGACTTTAACCTATGCTGCTACAGCGGTTGTGGGCACATCTGACTTAACAATCAGAGCTACCGATACCGATGGCCTGTTTGTGGAAACCAGCTTCAATGTGGCGGTTACTGAAGACAACAGTGGTGGTGGTGGCAACCCAGCTACGCTTTTGATCAATGCTGGTGGTAGTGCTTATACCGATTCCCTCAATCAGCAATGGGTAGCAGACGAACACTTCACCAACGGTAAAACCTTCGGCACTTCACAGGGCATCTCTGGCACTACCGACGATCCGCTCTATCAAACCGAGCGCTACAACGCAAATCTAGCCTATGAAATTCCAGTGGCAGATGGCGAGTATCAGGTAACGTTGGAGTTTGCAGAGCTTTATCACAATTCGGCTGGCAATCGCGTCTTTGATGTCTTGGCCGAAGGGCAGTTATTTGTTGATGACCTGGATATCTATGCCCAGGTAGGTAAGAATGCCGCCTATACCGAAACCTTCACGATCCCAGTCAGTGATGGGATTCTCGATTTAGACTTTGCGGCCAGTGCTGACAATGCCAAGGTATCAGCGATCGCCATTGCCCCAGTGGGTGACCTGCCGCCGCAAGTGCCAACCACTTCTGGTATTAGTGATCTGTCGGTGGTTGAAGGTGAGGTGAATAGTGTGGTCGATCTGTTTGCCGCCTTTGATGACTTTGAAGATGCGGATGCGGATTTAATCTATTCGATCGAAAACAACAGCGATCCGAGTCTGTTTGATGATGTGGCGATCAACCCTACAACTGGCGAGTTGACTTTAACCTATGCTGCTATAGCGGTTGTGGGCACATCTGACTTAACAATCAGAGCCACCGATACCGATGGTTTGTTTGTGGAAACCAGCTTTAATGTGGCGGTTACTGAAGACAACAGCGGTGGTGGCGGCAATCCGGCTACACTTCTGATCAATGCTGGTGGTAGTGCTTATACCGATTCCCTCAATCAGCAATGGGTAGCAGACGACTACTTCACCAACGGTAAAACCTTCGGCACTTCACAGGGCATCTCAGGCACTACCGACGATCCGCTCTATCAAACCGAGCGCTACAACGCAAATCTAGCCTATGAAATTCCAGTGGCAGATGGCGAGTATCAGGTAACGTTGGAGTTTGCCGAGCTTTATCACAATTCGGCTGGCAATCGCGTCTTTGATGTCTTGGCCGAAGGTCAATTGTTTGTTGATGACCTGGATATCTATGCCCAGGTAGGTAAGAATGCCGCCTATACCGAAACCTTCACGATCCCAGTTAATGATGGGGTATTAGATCTAAGTTTTGTGGCCAGTGCCGACCAGGCAAAAGTTTCTGCGATCGCCATTGCTCCGGTGGGTGACCTGCCGCCGCAAGTGCCCACCACCAGCGGTATTAGTGATGTATCAGTGGTTGAAGGTGAGGTGAATAGTGTTGTCGATCTGTTTGCTGCCTTTGATGACTTTGAAGATGCGGATGTCGATTTAGTTTATTCGATCGTAAACAACAGCGATCCTACGTTGTTTGATGATGCGGCGATCAATCCTACAACTGGCGAGTTGACTTTAACCTATGCCGCTACAGTAGTTGTGGGTAGTTCTGCGCTTACGATCAGGGCTACCGACACCGATGGTTTGTTTGTGGAAACCAGCTTCAATGTGGCGGTAACGGAAGATAACAGCGGTGGCCCTGTTAATCCGCCCACAATCTTGATCAATGCTGGTGGTAATAGCTACACCGATTCTCTCAATCAGCAATGGTCAGCGGATCAATATTCAACTGGTGGCAAGACCTTCTCTGGCTCTAATGCCATCTACAACACAGATGATCCAACTCTCTATCAAACTGAGCGCTATGGTGGCGACTTTGCCTATGAAATCCCAGTTGCTAATGGTGAGTATCAGGTCAGCCTAGAATTTGCGGAAATCTACCATAATTCAGCGGGCAATCGCGTCTTTGATGTCTTGGCCGAAGGGCAGTTATTTGTTGATGACCTGGATATCTATGCCCAGGTAGGTAAGGATGCTGCCTATACCGAAACCTTCATGATCCCAGTTAATGATGGGGTATTAGATCTCAGCTTTGTGGCCAGTGCCGATAATGCCAAGGTGTCAGCGATCGCCATTGCTCCGGTGGGTGACCTGCCGCCGCAAGTGCCCACCACTTCTGGTATTAGTGATCTGTCGGTGGTTGAAGGTGAGGTGAATAGTGTGGTTGATTTGTTTGCTGCCTTTGATGACTTTGAGGATGCGGATGTCGATTTAGTTTATTCGATCGAAAACAACAGCGATCCCACTTTGTTTGATGATGCGGCGATCAATCCCACCACGGGTGAGTTAACTCTTACCTATGCCGCTACAGCAGTTGTGGGTACTTCTGCGCTTACGATCAGAGCTACCGACACCGATGGTTTGTTTGTGGAAACCAGCTTCAATGTGGCGGTAACTGAAGACAACAGCGGTGGTGGTGGCAATCCTGGTAACCCCAATGCCCTGCTAATTAATGCTGGCGGCGGTGCCTATACCGATATCCTGAATCAGGAATGGGTGGCCGATCAGGACTTCGTTAATGGTAAGACCTTCTCCACTTCGGGTGATATTGGTGGCACAGTAGATGATCCGCTCTATCAAACCGAGCGTTACGATGCAAATCTGGCCTACACGATCCCATTAGTGGATGGTGAATATCAAGTCAGCCTGGAGTTTGCCGAGCTATATCATAATTCGGCTGGCAATCGCGTCTTTGATGTCTCTGCTGAAGGTCAACTTTTTGTTGATGACCTGGATATATATGCCCAGGTAGGTAAGAATGCTGCCTATAGCCAGACCTTTAATGTTTCCATCAATGATGGAGCCCTAGACCTTGATTTTGTGGCTAGTGCCGATGCGGCCAAAGTTTCAGCGATCGCCATTACCCCGATCGAGCCACCGCCTGGGATTCGCGTAAATGTGGGTGGTAGTGAATATACCGATGAATTTGGTAAGGTTTGGGCTGAGGATAGCTTTAATAGTGGCACCAGCAGCATCTATACCACCACCGCAACCATTAGTAACACCACTGCCGACGAGCTATTCCAGTCTGGACGTAGTGGCAGTAACTTTGCCTATGCTATTCCCGTAGATAACGTTGGCACATATAATGTCAATCTTAATTTTGCCGAAACCATATTTAATGCGCCTGGCCAGCGGGAATTCACTGTTCTGGTAGAAGGCCAAGTGCTGCGCAGTGATCTGGATGTGTGGCAGCAATCGGGTGGAGCCAAGGATCAAGCATTGATTGAATTTATGACCCAGGTGCCAGTTAGTGATGGGGTACTGGATATTCAATTAACCGCCAGCCAGGGTGAAGCAACGATCGCCGCGATCGAGGTGGTTGAAGTCAGCCCCGATCTGCTGCCAGAATTATTTGTAGAAATGGACGTACCCACCACCCTAGTTGACTACGATGGCGATGGTGTGGTGGTAGTAAATGTGCGGGGGAGTGAATCCCAGGCACGTGAGTTTGGTGAGGTTTTGACTGAATGGACTTGGACCCGCGATGGCTCGACTGTGATCGAACGGGGCAATAATATTGCCGATGCGGATATTTCCACCACCCTGGGGCTGGGGCAACATCAACTGAGCCTGACCATTCAAGATAGCCAAGATCCGCCAGCGGTACTAACCGGTGATGCGATCGTCAATATCTATCCCGTCAATCAGGTGAGTGGCACATTTGCCCGCTATTATTCTGGTGCCGACGCGCCGATCGCCACCTTGCTCGATAGTGTGACGGCACTACCAGATTTAACTGATGTTGACCATGTGGAAGCCCTGCCAGGTATGGCGGTAAGTGAGTCTGCTAGCACCCTGGGTAGTTCACCATTTAATAGTGATGTGGTCGTGGCGATGGATGGTGAGTTCACGGCAACCACCACCGGTTCCTATGACTTTGTGTTGCAGGGTGGCAGCGATCGCCAGTTCTACATTGACTTTGACCTGGATGGCGATCTCGATCAGGTCAATCCCAATGATATTCAACTCACCCAGGGACAGACCTATAGCCTGCAAAGTCGGTTTGCCTTTGACAACACTGCACCACTGATGGCCGAGGTGTTGGTGGCGATCGACGATGCCACGCCAACTACATTTGTGCCCGGCAGTCTCAGCCACGATCAGAGCAGTTTATTGCCGTTTATTAATAATGTGCCCACCCAGGCGCAGCCAGCTACGGTTCCGGCCTTTGGTGGTACTGTCACCCTCAATGGCTTTGGCTTCTTTGATACCACTGGCGCGAATCCAGTTAAGGTGATTTGGGATGGGGTTGAGCTAGATCCGGCTGACTATACGCTCACAGATGGGAATAAAATCCAGATTCAGGCTCCACCAACACCCGGCGGCACGGTCGTACCAGTAATTATTGAAACTGCCAACGGCCAGAGCAATACTGCCTATGTATCCTATAGCTTTGATAATGTGCCGATCGAGTTCACCACCACCGCGATCGCTGGTACTGATAGCTTTGGGCCAACCCAAGCAACCTGGGGACCCGATGGTAGGCTCTATGTCGCTTCGATCGCCGGCCAAATCAAAGCCTATACCTTTGATGATGACTACAATGTCACTGCGACTGAAGAGATCAATGCGATCGCTGGCCTGACTAATGCCAATATCCTGGGCATCGCCTTTGATCCCTTTGCCGACCACAATGATCCGCAATTGTATGTGGCTCATAGCCAGTTATTTGTAAATGGTGGCGCGGAAATTCCAGACGGTGAATTCTCGCCCTATACTGGCCAGGTATCGCTACTATCCGGTGCCAACTTCGCTAACCTCGATCCTGTAATTACCAACTTGCCCACCTCGAACCACGATCATGGTGTAAATGGCCTCACCTTTGATGACAGTGGCAATCTGTTGATCGCCCAGGGTGGGAATACCAATGCTGGCGTAAAATGGCCACAAATTGGCGATCTACCTGAATCACCTCTGGCGGCAGCGATCCTGATTGCTGATGTCAATGCGCCTGATTTTAATGGCAACATCCAATATGAGTGGGCGGGCGCAGCTCCCTCACCGGATGCCGATCCGACTAATCAGGTCTATGGCGACTTGGTGACTGTAGTACCAGGGGTTGATATCTCGATCTATGCCACTGGGTTGCGTAATGCCTTTGACCTGGTCTGGACGATCGATGGCCGTCTCTATGCCACTGATAATGGTGCCAATAGTGGTTTTGGACCTACCCCGGAAGGTCAGAATGTGAATGTGGATGATGAAGTGAACCTGATTCTGCCGGGAGCTTACTATGGCCATCCCAATCCAAGCCGATCGGAAAATATCTACTTCAGCACTAATGAGCCATCGATACCGGGTATATATGAAGCGCCACTGGCGATCGTGGATGCCTCCACCAATGGCATTACTGAATATCGGGCTACCACCTTTAATGGTGAAATGCGCGGCAATATCCTGGCACAGGACTGGAATGAAACTCTATATAGCTTTGGTGTTGCACCCGATGGCACCTTTGATAGCACCACTGAGTTCACCGACCTGTCCACTGCTCTGGATGTAATCACTGGTCCTGGTGGCGTGATCATTGGCGTTGACTATTCCGACGACAATCTAACCGTGTCCAAGCCGATAGATGCGGCGGCGGTGGGTGTGACTGCCTATGACATCTACCCCTGGCGATCGCCCAGCGCTGGTGGTGCGCCGTTTGTAATTGGTGGTGCTAATTTCTCCGGCGACGTGGGTAATACCACAGTTACGATCGGTGGGGTGGAAGTCACGATCACCTCGGTATCGGGTAATCGGATTGAAGGGGTGTTGCCATCGCTGGGTAGTGCAGGACTAAAAGACATTGTGGTTAATAGTGGTGGTCAGGTTTCCACGATTACCAACGGTTTCCGAGCCCTGGCCTGATATGATTAACTAATAATACTGATAATTAAATTAATTACTCAGCTTATTTGCAGTTAATGAAAGCCTTCTCTATGGGTGTAGCTTCTGCCATTCTTGTTGGGGGCGCTGCGTAGACCTGAACCAATCCAATGGGCTATAGCTATAGCCGTGACCGGAACTTATCCACCTAGCGTTAATCGATCAGCATGGGCGGTTTTATCTCTAGACTTTTATATATCCTGAAGGGGCAAGAAAGGCAGCTAGTGCTGTTGGTGCTGCTGTTTATTTTTACGTCCCTCCTGGAAACTGTGGGCATTGGTTTAATTGGCCCATTTATTGCGATCGCTTCAGCTCCCGCATCGATCCAGCAAAATGACTGGTCGAGTGGTCTATATGACAGTTTTCAGTTCAGCTCCACAACGCAGTTTATAAGTTGGTTTGGCCTGTTTGTGGTCTGCGTTTTGATTGTTAAATCTGTTTTGAATTTTGCGGTGCAGCGCTATATTTTTGGCTTTGGTTTTGGCCAGGAAGCACAACTACGACAAAAGTTAATCCATGCCTATTTGCATGTTCCCTATACGTTCCACCTCCAACGAAATACCGCCTCGCTGACCCAGAATATTGCGATCGAAACGCCCAACTTTGCCAATGGCGTACTGATGCCCAGTCTGTTTTCGCTGGCAAATTTAACTGTGGTATTTTCGCTGCTGCTATTACTGCTATTGACTGATTTTGCCGCCACGATCAGCATTGTGATTTTGCTGAGTTTGTTGAGCTTGTTTTTATATCAATTCAAAACCATGATCGCGCGGTGGGGAAAGCAAAAATCTGATTCCAGTGAAGCCATGATTAAGCTGGTCAACCATAGTCTGGGTGGGTTCAAGGAAACGGCAATTATTGGTTGTGCGCCGTATTTTGAACGAAAAATGGCGATCGAAGCCCGCCAGTATAAGATGGCGAACCAGAACTTTAATTCGTTTCGGATCTTGCCCCGCAACATTCTTGAACCAGCACTGGTGGCTTATATTGTTGGGTTTGTGGTGTTCTCGATGCTGATGGAACGGGACACGGCCACATTAACTTCAACTTTGAGTGTATTTGCAATGGCTTCGGTGCGATTGCTGCCGGCGGTGAGTAACTTGCTGGGTGCGTTCGGCAATATTCGCAAGCATACCTATGTGGTGGACAAGCTGTATTTAGATATCCGCGAGGTAGAAACCTGGGCAAATGATCACGATCAAGCTAATTTGCAAGCCAATGTAAGCGATCGCCAAAGTCAATCCCGTTCAAACCAGGCTCAGTCACTCAGCTTTCAACGCCAAATCACCCTGGCCAACATTGTCTACACCTATCCCAATGCGCCAGAGCCAGCGATCGCTGATCTCTCATTAACGATTCGCAAGGGACAATCGATCGGTTTGATTGGCAAATCTGGCGCAGGTAAAACCACCCTGGTCGATATTATCCTGGGGCTGCTCCAAATAGATCAGGGCAAGTTTTCGATCGACGGCGTAGATGTCTATAGCAATCTGCGCGGCTGGCAGGATTTGGTTGGTTACATTCCCCAATCAATCTTTTTAATCGACGATACGATCGCCCGTAATATTGCCTTTGGCGTGCCCGATGCTCAGGTCGATTGGCCACGACTGGAGCAAGCTGTGCAAACCGCCCAATTAAGTGAATTAATTGCCCAGTTGCCTCACGGGTTGGAGACCAATGCCGGTGAAAGGGGCGTATTACTTTCCGGGGGACAACGGCAACGGGTGGGGATCGCTAGAGCCCTGTATCATGGCCGCGAAGTGCTCATTTTGGATGAAGCTACTGCCGCTCTGGATAATGAAACCGAAGCGCTGGTTACGGAGGCGATCAAGCAGCTCAGCAGTCAACGAACGGTGATTATTATTGCCCACCGCCTTTCTACGGTTGAACATTGCGATCTGATTTGCCAGATGGAACAGGGACGGATTGTAAAGTCAGGTAGTTATAGTGAGGTTGTTCTGGGCGAAGCGCCCTCTTCGCTGCCGAACTAGAATTACGAGGCTATTAACTAATAAGTTTGTTTGGTAAGTAGGGGGAGGTTTCGGATGAATGGCTTATGGATAGTTAGGTATTGGTATAGAGCCTATTAGAGCGCTTTTCGATGTTTTGGTTTAAGTAGGAAAAGAGCATATTGCTGCGATCTGCTGTGACTCCTGCTAGCTAGTTATTTCAAGAGACAGACAGATCCAAATAGTTGTTATAAAAAGAAGAATTTTAGCCAAGCTTAGTCAAATCAGGATGGGGATTTATGCCCGCAAGCCCAACAACACCGCAATCATCAACACAATCACCAACGCATAATCGGATTCGGGTTGACCCCCTTTCCACCGAGGCCGATCGCCCCTTGTGGTCGGTGATGATCCCTACTTATAACTGCGCTAATTACTTGCGGCAGACCCTGAGTAGTGTATTGGCGCAGGATTTGGGGGCAGCGCAGATGCAGATCGAGGTGATTGATGATTGCTCGACCAAAGATGATCCAGAAGCAGTGGTGCAGGAATTGGCAGGCGATCGGGTGGTCTTCTATCGTCAACCCCACAACGTTGGCCATACCAAGAACTTTGCCACCTGCTTGATCCGATCGCGGGGGCAGATTGTCCATTTATTGCATGGTGATGATCAGGTTTTACCGGGCTTCTATACCAAGTTGCAGGATGCCTTTGCCCAAAATCCCCAACTTGGTGCGGCGTTTTGTCGCTGCCAACTCATGGATGAGCATGATCAACCGGGCTATATTCTGCCATCGCAACGATCGACCAGTGGCATTATTCCCAATTGGCTAGAGCGGATCGCCGTGCAGCAGCTAATCCAAACCCCATCGATCGTGGTCAGACGGCAGGTATATGAGCAAATTGGTGGTTTTGACTATCGCCTCAGTTGGTCAGAGGACTGGGAAATGTGGGTGCGGATCGCCTCCCAATATCCAGTTTGGTTTGAGCCAGAGGTATTGGCGCTTTATCGGGTTCATTCCAGCTCCAACAGTGGTCGCTATGTCCGCACTGGCGAAGATATGCGCGATATTCGGCGAGCGATCAAAATCATGCAGCAATATTTACCTGCCGATCGCGCCAAACATCTGTCTAGCTTGGCCTTACGCCACTATGCCCGCTATGGACTGGATCAAGCCCAACGATCATTAACTGGGGCTCAGGATCTGGCGGCAGCGATCGCCCAACTGCGCGAAGCCACAATTGCCCTGCTTGCCTCACTGGGGTTCTGGCGTAACTATGCACCGGACATTTAAAACTAGATCTAAAAACTAGGTTCCAAAATAAGGTTTTAAAAATAGATTTAGTTAGTCAAAGCTGCGGTAGGCATAAAAATAACGATTTTTAGCAAAGGAAGCTTGAGACAATTTCGATTCGATCGCCAGAATATATACAGGCTTGCCAAATTAATCTAGCTAGTTGGGATCAAACAATCAGGAGAACCACCCATGAGTCTTGGAGTCAGTATTGTAATTTGTTGCTATAACGGTGAAGCAAGATTACCGACCACATTGCAGCATTTAGTCGCGCAACAGGTTGATGCCGCGATCGATTGGGAAGTGATTTTAGTCGATAATGCCTCCAGCGATCGCACCACCGCAGTAGCGATCGAAACCTGGGCTGCCGCTAATGTTCAAGCGCCCTTGATTACTGTTAATGAACCCCAACCCGGCCAGACCCATGCCAGACTCAAGGGGATCGCCACGGCTAAATATGATCTGGTTAGTTTTGTGGATGATGATAATTGGGTATCCCCCAACTGGATTCAAACTGTAGTGGAAATTATGCAGAACCATCCAGAGGTGGGGGCTTGCGGGGGGCAAAACTCCGCTGTAGCCGAAGTAGAATTACCCACCTGGTTTGCAGATTATCAATGTGATTATGCGGTTGGCACCCAGGCAGATACCGCTGGTGATGTGACTGATACCAGGGGTTTTTTATGGGGGGCTGGTTTGACCATGCGCAAAAGAGCCTGGCAACAATTACACGATCGCGGCTTTGAGCCAATCAATGGCGGACGAGCGGGGCAAATTCTCACCTCTTGTGATGACTACGAATTCTGTCAGGCTTTGATCCTGGCTGGCTGGCGATTGTGGTATGACCCCAGGTTGCATCTCTCGCATTTTATGAGTCCCAATCGATTGCAATGGAGTTACCTAAAGCGCTTGAAGCGGGGATTTGGCGCTAGTAGTGTGGGGCTAGATGCCTACAAGATTGCCAAGCAGTCCCGCAACTGGTTCTATTCTTTCCTCTCCCGGCTCTGGTTGGTGCGTATGATTGTGGTGCTGTTGAAGCTATTGGGGCATGGTGGAAAATTAATCGATCGCAATTCTGATCAGCAGGAGGGCGATCGTCAGAGTATCGAAATTGAAATCTTGCGTGGTCGCTTAATGGGACTATGGTACAGCCGCAATATCTACAAGCAAAATTTGCAAAAGGTACTAAAAGCCGATTGGCGTAATCGCAATCAACAGCCTTCACTTTGATCGATAAAATACTGATAAACACGATAGCCATCAGTGATATACAAGAAGCAATGCCAACAGCGCAAAATCAACCATAGTGGCCAGAAGGTCTTGGCGCTGCGATCACCTAATCACCCAGGCCAGGATTCCTGCTTTGTACCCGTTGACTGCACTCCAGAGCCAGACTTTGTTTTTTTTTGAGCCGACAAAGGTTTGCAATTCATCAATTTTAGCTAGCGGTGGAATTTTATCCTCCGATGGTGCATTCCGATGGTGGATTAGGTAATGCCGAGCCCTTTTGCTTAACCCAGTTGATCAAAGTATTATGATTGACTCCTGTACAATGCTCAATTGCTCGAAATCCTAGAGCATTGACATAGAGAGTTACACAACCCTGCTTGACTTCTTGTGAATATCCCTGTTGGGAATACGATTCGATGAATTGACGGCCACATGTTTGGCATTTGTAATTTTGTTTGCCGCGCGATGTCCATTCTTACTAACGTGATTTGAGGTACAGTATTTGCATTTCATCCCTCTATTATGCAACGCCATCATGACAGCATTCTCTGCCACTAAAAAAATATCCCGTTTAGTATAGAAATATAGGTAATAGAAACCTATGATTGGTGCAGTTGGTTACTTAAAAGTAATTAAAAGTAATTAAAGCAGATCGTTTAACTAAGCCTAGTTCCCTTAGAATTAGTCTTTCCATATGTGCTAGATGGATGTTTTGAGTAAATTTGAATACATCCGTTACCATAAATTATTAGACTAATGGATCAAATCTGGCGAATCGCCAAGACCGTTGTTAGCCTATTATTTCGTCGCCCTCTGGCTGGTGTTAGTATTATTCCTTTACTGGCTGATGGTCGAATCGTGCTAATCAAACGGCGCGATTGCGGTAAATGGGGTTTTCCTGGTGGGCTGGTTGATTGGGGTGAAGATATCTCCACCACTGCCAAGCGTGAACTGCGCGAGGAGGCAGGATTAGAACTTAAAAATATTGTGCGCTTAGTGGGAGTTTACTCCAGCCTCGATCGAGACCCCAGAATGCATTCGATTTGCATTACGGTGGCGGCAGAGGTAGGCGGCGAAATGAAAATATATGACACCGCCGAGGTAATTGAAGTTAAGGCTTTTACGCTCGAAACCTTGCCCGCAGGCCAACTGGCCCATGACCACGATCGCCACCTGCAAAACTATTTGGACAATCACACCGCACTGGCCTAGGGCTATGGATTTTAAAAATATAGATTTAAAAATTTTGGTATTTTTCTAGTGCCAGGATTTAAACCAAATAGCTATAGACCAAATCAGGCAACTGTTACTACACTAGATGTATTAGCGATCCAAAACAATCGCTAATGAAGCATGATGAATTAAGGCTCAAATCAAGTTTGTGATTGTGGTTATTTAACCGGACTTGATCTTAGCAATGGTTAGTAATAGGCAGTAATTCAGTTTAAGCTAGATTTTCACCTCACCTACATAATTGCTAAATCCTAAATGGCTTAGTTTATGGCTTAGTTTATGGCTTAGTTTTAAGATCAAGTTAGTCTAGCTAGCTAATCTTGAGCCAGTAAAGCACCCTATCCATAATTAAATGAGCTGATTCGATCGATCGCCCTGGGCTTTTCACCATCCATCAAATCAACCGCGATCGGGGTGCGATGAAGTTACATAAATTAGCCTGAACCATTGATTCCCTTAATCACCTCTTACTGATTTGCACTGATTTGCATCAATGCGGGATTTGCAAAGAAACCCGGCAATTCTTAAACCTATATACATCACTGTCAACTAGTTATGTCAAAAACACTCAAGGTCTCTGCTGGTTGGATTAAACGCACCAAAAAAGCATTAGAACGCCATTTCCCCACCCAAAAAGCACTTGCTGCTGAAATGGGGCTATCTCGGCATAAGGTAAGTGACTTTTTTAATGGCAAAACAGTTGACATGGAAAGCTTTTTGCGCTTATGTATTCGCCTAGAGCTAGATTGGCAAAAAGTCGCAAAGGTGCCACCGGATATGTTGCAAGCTGCCTCAATTTTCGCAAGTAACCTGACCAACAATGGCAAACCAAATGGTAAGCCCACCAAACGGTCTACCGCTAAACCAGGCAATAAATCTGGCAGCCCTGGCGATCCCTCTACTCCAGTTAACCCTGCGCCAACTCAATCGCCGCCATCAGCTAAACAGACAGCTAAACAGAATCAGCAGGGGCAGAAAAATTCCGCACCCACCAACAAGACCGACCAATCCGCTTCCTCTAATAATCCTGATAATCTTGATACCGCCGATACCGCCGATACCGCCGATACCGCCGATGCTCCCGGCACACCGGGCATTCCTAAGCTAGCTTCGCGGTTATTTCGGACTTCTTCTTTATTTTCTGCGCCGCCGATCGCCACTGAATCAGAGCCAGAACTAAATGATCAAGTTGATCTAGAAACCGATTTGCCGGTTGACCAATCAGTAACTGAAGCGGAAGCTGAGCCAACTCCTACCCCAGCGATCGATAAAGCTGGATTAGCAGCCCTGGCCAGGGAAGTTGCCGCAGAGACTAACATAAATCAGGCTAGCCAGGTAGTTGATGATGCGGTAGAGACCGAACAAGCTGGACAACCTGAGGCGATCGCGGATCAGGAAAACACCACCGCCAACTCAACCCCAGATGCAACCGCCGAAGCAATTATTGATCGGGTGGCCAATCTGCTAACTCAAGAAATCAATCAGGAGATCAAAGCTGAGCTAGAGCCAGACCTACCCCAGCAACCAGTTGAATTGGTGATTGAAAAACCAATCGAAATTGCTGATGCCACCGTGAATATTACTGCCGATATTACGATCGCCCCAGTTGATCAACATGAGCAAACGGTTGTCAATGCGGCTAGTACGGCTCAATCTGCTCCAGTGCAAATGACCGCTGTGCTTGAAAACGCGCAGATGTCAGCGGAATTGCTAGATGATTTGGTGCAGGTCTATGGCAATGCGATCGCCAATCGTGATTGGGATGGGGCGGCGGAAGCGATTAAATATGTAGACTGGCAGCAATTACGTCAGGCTGGGCAAATCCAGGTAATGCTGGAACTAAACCAGGGTTTGTTGCCGCGTAGTTGGCAAAAGGGCGATCGGCGGGTGAGTGAACCGGCGCAGCACTGGCAAATTTTGCAAAATATGGGTGATGCCTATTTCTACTTGAATGCCAATGAAGAAGCGATCGCCTGTTACGAAGAGGCGCACCGCACCGCCGTGGAAGCAGATGATATTAGCCTAGAGATGCTCACGCTCAAAAGTATTGCCTTGCTCTATCAAGGCCTGGCTCAATATCAAACCGCGATCAGCCATTACCAGCAATGCTTGATGTTTGCCAATGAGCTGGCCGATCGCCAGGTGCAAATTAGTGTTCTGGCTAATTTGGGCAATATTTACTACATCTTGAAGCAAGATCGCACGGCGATTGTTTATTACCAAAAGTTTTTGGTGGCAGTGGCGGAAGCGGGAGAGATGGAAATTAAAGAAACCTCGATTCTGGGCAATTTGGGCAGCGCCTATTACAATCTGGGGAATTTTCAAGCGGCGATCGAATATCAACAGCGCAATCTGGATTTCACCCGCACGATCGGCGACCAAGAAGAGGAAGTGATTGCCCTGATTGCCTTGGGCTTTGCCTACTATGGCATGGGATTAGATCAAACTGCGATCTCCTATTATCAAGATGCGCTCCGGTTAGCACGGGCAATTAATCAGCCTCATCTGGAAATGGCTGCTCTCAAGGGGTTAGGTCTTAGTTACCATTCCCTCTCTAGCTATCAAAATGCGATCGCGGCCTTCCAAACCTGGCTGAATCTAGCTAAGCAACTGGGCAATCGCCATGAACAGGTGGGTGCAATGTATAACCTGCGCAAGTCCTATAGCCTGGTGGCGGCAGCGGCTTCTTTTTAGCGACTGAATAAGATTAGGGAGATCTGCATAATTGGGATCTGCTCAAGCATTGTATTTAAATTCGGCGACATAACAACCATTGCAGCGAAATTGGTGGTGGTTCCAGGTCAAAAAGCAGCCTACCCGTTGCCCAGTTAATAAACCAGGGTGAAGGTGGCCAGGCCGATGATGGCAAGCGATCGCGCTCATAGTCAAATACGCTGTGTCGATCGACAAGTTCCAGGGGCAAGCCATCCATCACTGATTCTAGCTCTGCGGGAGTAAGAAAAAACGATTGGGCGACCTGTGCCACCTGGCGATCGGCAATTGTAGGTTGATAGTCAGGACGGCAAAGGAAAATGTTAAACAGCACCAAACCACTTTTGCTAACGGCATCACAGGCTTTGGCTAGGGCTAATCTAGCTTGATCAGCATCCCGAAAATGCACCAGCAACTCAGACAGGATCGCCAGAGCATAATGATTTAATTTGGGGCGCAATAGCGGATCGAGAATATTACCTTGAATAATTGATAACGGCAGGTTCTCGGTTTTGGCTTGCTGCTGTAACTGCTGGCAAAAGGTGTCGGCCAGTTCGATCGCATCTACTGCATAACCCGATCGCGCTAGGGGCAGGGCATTTCGGCCAGAACCAGCGCCAATATCCAAGATCGTAGTAGTTTCGGGATCGCCTAACTCCGGCAACAAATCTAAAACTCTGGCATTGGCATGTTTCCCAAATACACTGGTTTCCAGGCGATCGAGCTGATCAGAATCAGTAGCAAAATTATCCTTGAGCGCGGCCTCATAAAACTCTGCCAAGGAGGCGATCTGGCAAGTAATTTTGAAGTCTAATTGCTCGACTGATTTGGGATTGGGTTGAAAGCTAATTAATAATTGAGAATGCTGCGAAGCTTGGAAGCCTTTGGCTAGTTCCTGGGCGATCGCTGTTTCTAGCTCTTCCACTTGTGCTGATGTCAGCGGTTTTTCGAGTAAATTCGCCAGGGCGATCACCTTTTGCACATAACGCGCTTTCAAGGCAGGCACACAGGGCAACTGCAACTTACCCCGCGCCATCCCAAACGCGGCGAGCAGGTTATTAAAGGTTTCTGCATCCTGGCGATCGCCCATTTTTAATTCAGGTCAGTTGCTAAAAAGGTATTGAGATAAATTTATAGATGACTCTTGATATTTATGATCCTTAATAAGCTCAGTACCGGACAAAAAAGTATAGAAATAGGTAGAAAAGCAGCGCAAGAAAGGGTTTCATAGAAAGTGCTAAACAATCAAATATGAAACCCATGTCAGATATTATTGCACTGAAGGAAAAACTATCGCTATTGCTACCTTGGCACGGAGCAAGAATCGATTTTCTGGCCAAATTTTACTAGCACTGATCCAAGTCAGGACAGTGAATATAGTAGAGCTAGCACAAGCATTTGCAGGAAAAGCCCAGGTAGAATCTCATTACAAACGGATGTAGCGATTTTTCGTTATGGACTTGACCTTTTACGCAATATTTTATTTAACCTGACTACCAAGTGTTCTCAATTTCGTTCCGCTCTCAATTTTTTGTCCTGTACTTAAGTTAATAAGCCTATTCAAGCCAATCTTAAACTATTTACATGCTATCAATGCATTAATTGCATCAAATCGATAAAATATGTGATTGACAATACAAATGCACATCGGCTAGATTGCTAATTTGCTATCAATACTATGGCTAATGATCATTATATTAATGGTAAAGCCCAAGTAGCGATCGCAACGTGTGATTAGTGAGTGTAAGGAGTGAGAGTAAAGCTAATGCATAAAGTATGGCTTAAGATGCTTGCCGTTAGTAGTGCCATGTTGGCATTGCCGGTGATGCAAGCAGCAGCGCAAACCGTTAAAGAAAATTTGGAAATAGCAAACGAGCCAGCTAGCTCGTCCTATGTGCAGGAATATTTCCAACAGAGTCAAGACAACAATATTGTTTCCCAGTCCACCCTTGGGGTAAGACCAAGTTCTAACCAAGCACAGGTGACATCAGTATCCCAGCTTTCTGATGTGCAACCAACCGACTGGGCTTTTACCGCACTGCAATCATTGGTAGAACGCTATGGTTGTATTGCTGGTTATCCCGATCGCACCTATCGTGGCCAGCGTGCCATGACTCGGTATGAATTCGCCGCTGGTTTGAATGCCTGTTTGGATAAGATCAACGAAATCATTTCCTCTGGCCTTGCCGATAAGGTCAGTAAAGAAGATTTGGCCGCCTTGCAAAGACTGCAAGAAGAGTTCGCCGCCGAATTGGCTGCCCTGCGTGGTCGCGTTGATGCCCTCGAAGCCAAAACTGCTCAACTCGAAGCCCAGCAGTTCTCTACCACTACCAAGTTGGTGGGTGAAGCCGCGATGAACTTGGCCAGTGCCTTTGGTGATGATGTTGATTCCAATTTGGTATTCCAAAGTAAACTTCGGATGACCTTCGTAACCAGCTTTACTGGTAAAGATCGCCTGTACACGCGCTTGACCGGTGGTAATATTGCCAATTCGTTCGCCGATGAAATTGGCACCAACGAAGGTCGCTTTGCCTATGATGGAGTTTCTGGGAATACGATCATTCTCGATCGCTTCCACTACAAATTCCCGGTTGGCGATAAGCTTGAAGTCACTGCTATGGCTGGCCTGGCAGGACACCACTTCTATGCTAATACTCTCAACCAGGGCTTGGATGTAGGTGGTGGTGCGAATGGTGCAATTACTCGCTTTGCCGAACGCAACCCAATCTTCCGGTTTGATTTGGGTGGTCAAGGTTTTGGCTTCAAATACCTGGCTAGCGATAAATTGGAATTCTCTGCTGGTTACATTGCCAATTCCGGTAGCGATCCTGATAAGGGTTTAACTGGTGGTAGCTATTCCGCTCTGGCAAACCTGGTGTTCAAGCCCACCGATCGCTTTAGTGCTGGTCTTACCTACGTTCGTGCCTATGATGAAGCTTCAGGTCGTAGATTCAACTTTGGCGGCACTGGCACCAACTTTGCCAACCTGAGTTCTGCTTCTGGTTTGCCTGACATCGTTACAGGCTCAGCGGTATCCAGCAATTCCTATGGTTTCCAAACCAAGATCGACTTCAGCCCTCGATTCAGCCTGCGTGGTTGGGTTGGCTTCACTGATGCAGAATTGCGTGGTGTCGGTAGCGCTGACATTCTTAACTATGCGATCGCTATGGTATTCCCTGATCTGTTCAAGGAAGGTAGCTCGGGCGCATTGATCGTTGGTGCAGCACCCTATTTGACTTCGTTGGATGCCCCTGGTGATCCTGAATTTTCAGAAGAGACACCGTTCCACATTGAGGCTTTCTATAAGTACCGGGTCTCGAAGAATATCACCGTCACCCCGGCGATCGTCTGGTTAACCAGCCCCGACCAGGGACGGATCGATAATGATGCCTTCATTGGTACGGTGAGAACCACGTTCTCGTTCTAGGTTTCTCATTAACTTGGTTGGACATTTCATTTAATTTCAACAAAACCCACTTTGGCAGTAGTTATGCGGTGTAAGCCCTGGCTACTGCTTTTGTTTTGGCGGGAAATGTAAATTAAGCCTAACACCCCAAATTTTCAGCAGGGTTGTGGATTAGAATATGCTAAGCGATTAGTTAAAGTTTTATGCAAGTGTCGCAAAAACAATTTAAAACTACTGACCCAGATGATATTGACAGATTTCCAAGCTGTGTATCAATGAGGTTGCATTGTGATGCGATCGAGTCAGAAAAAGAAGGATTTGATAGATTAGACTTACAACTTACAATCCGCTTCGGTGAGCACACTGAAGAAATATTGGGTGGAACAGTTACTATTGCATTGAAACGTGGGGACTTAAAGTTAAAAATAGAGGATGGCAGAGTCCCTCTAGATGATCTGCAACTAACAGCAGAGTTTGAAGAATATATTGAATATGAGGAAGCACAAGAGATTGGGACAGAGGTAAAGGGTAGTGTCTCAGCAAAAGATGTAGGCATTGAAGCTAAGGAAACTGGTAAACGGAGTAGGAAAAGCCAGTCTAAGTATTACCAGGTACATACTGCTGGAACTGAAACAGAGCCAATATGGCGATTCATTGACCAAACTGGTAAATATCTTCATCGAATGCTAAAGAAAACTACTATTGGTATAGTCCACGCTGAAAGCAACCCGTGTCAAATTGCTGCCAGATTTACTGTCAGTGGAGTGGGGGATATTTATTTAGTGAAGGCGAGTGGTTTATGGCCAAAAAATATTAGTAGGAACAAGTTTGCACAACTGGAGAGATTTTTAGTAGGGTTGATTTTGCAAGAGAAATTACAACCTCATCTTAGTTATGTGGAGGTGGTTTATGAACGGTTCTAAATCTTTTGAAGAATTTCAAGAAATAGTTAAAAAGGTTGTTGCTCTTAAGTCTGACGATTTTTTCGAAATTGCAAAGGTGACAGGTTTAGATCCTAAAAGCGACTTTGTTGGTGCTGACTTGAGTGGTGTAGACATCAGCCACCATGACTTAAGTGGAGCTAATTTCAGTGGGACTGATCTACGTGATGCTAATTTGAGGGGAACGAATTTATCTGAAGCTAATCTCAGAGGAATTGATTTATCAGGAGCCGACCTGAGTGGAGCTAGTTTATTCCATGTTAATCCATTGAAAATAGGTGGTATGGATATCTCTGATTTCAGAAAAAGCGTTACTTTGCCTGATTTGCTAAAAATCGTTTTAGAACATGAAGCTTTTGCTAATGATATGGAGATACAGTCCAAGCAGTCCTTTAGGGCTATTGGAGCAAATTTTGTAGAAGCAGATCTAAAACAAGCAAGACTCCCCTTTGCTTATTTTAGTAATGCTGATATGAGTAAAGCTGATTTAAGGGGAGCAAATCTAAATCAGGCTACTCTACATGGAGCAAAATTTGACGGAGCACAAGTAAGTGAGGCAATATTTTTAGGTAGCAAGGGTTTGAGTCAATCAGATATTGAAGACCTTAAGTCAAGAGGAGCGATATTTGACCTAGCTGATATAAATGTTCCTGCTCTTGTGCCTAGCTAAAGTTCAATGACTAACTCAACCATTCCGATCGCCCTGACGATCGCAGGCTCCGATAGTGGTGGCGGCGCAGGCATCCAAGCCGATCTCAAAACCTTTGCCTTTCATAGGGTTCATGGTACTAGCGCCCTCACCTGTATCACTGCCCAGAACACCCTCGGCGTAAACCGCGTAGATGCCCTCCCCCCTGAAGCAGTGGTCGCCCAGATTCAAGCCGTTGCCACCGACATTGGCATTAATGCCGCCAAAACTGGCATGTTGCTCAACCAGGGCATTATCACCACCGTGGCGGGGCAGTTGAAGCAGCTCAAGCTTAAAAATTTGGTCGTCGATCCGGTGATGGTTTCCCGTGCTGGCGCGCAATTAATCGATGATGATGCGATCGCAGCATTGCGCCAAGAACTCCTTCCCCTGGCGGCGATCGCCACTCCTAATCGCTACGAAGCTCAGATCCTTAGCGGCATGAAAATAGAGAACCTGGCCGATATGCAGATCGCAGCGAAGAAGATCTACCGGCTAGGTATGGGCGCAGTTCTGGTCAAGGGTGGCGGTATGAGTGGTGAATCTCTGGCCAAAGATGTCTGGTTTGACGGCGAGAACCTGGAAATCCTGGCAACAGAAACGATCGACACCAAACATACTCACGGTACTGGCTGCACCCTTTCAGCAGCGATCGCCGCGAATCTGGCTTTGGGCAAGGAACCATTAGCAGCCACCAAAGCAGCCAAGGAATATGTCACTAAGGCACTAAAGCATTCCCTGGCGATCGGCTCTGGGCAAGGCCCCGTCGGCCATTTCTTCCCATTGTTAGAGAAATAGGGAAGTAGGTTATGGATGCTTACTCATAAATTTTGCGACTAATTGCTCCCCTGCCCTGATGGAGCCAGCCAGCCAATCGATCATTAAATCCAGATGCTCAGCCTCGCTCAAGCGCCAATCTTCTCGCTCTCGGTGCAAGCGATTAGTAAGTTCATATAAAAACAGCGAAGCACTAACAGAAATATTGAAGCTTTCCGTAAACCCCAGCATCGGAATCGCCACGCGGTAATCGGCATTCTCGATCGCCCAATCCGATAAGCCCCTCAGTTCAGTACCAAAGACCAAAGCCAGCTTGCGATCGATCGGTAGTTCTGCGATCGTCACATTGGGATTATGGGGTGTGGTTGCAGCAATGCTGTATCCTTGCTGACGCAGGTATTCATAACAGCTTGCCATATTATTTGTGCCTTCGTCTTCATAGCGATAGAGCGTCAGCCATTGATCGGCTCCCATCGCCACATGACTATTCGGATTAAACTCCACCTTATTCTCGACGATATGCACATCCTGCACGCCAAAGCAATCGCAACTGCGCAGCACCGCACTGGCATTGTGGGGTTGAAAGATATCTTCCAAGACAACAGTTAGCCACCGCGATCGCCATTGCAACACTTCCTTAAACTTGTGATACCGCTCTGGAGTGGAGAACGGCAACAGGAAATCAATTAACTCCTGCTTTACTTCTTTGGCTTCAAGGTTAAGGTTCGTCATTGGGAACGGTTGTAAGTGGTTGTTAATTTCATCTAAGAGCTAATCGTTTGATTCTGGTTGGGCTTCTAACTGACTGGACTTGGGCTTTTCCGAGAGGAAACGATACCAGGTGAAATATAGGCACACCGAGAGCAGGGCAAAGATTGCAAAAACAAGCAAAAAGCTCTGCCATTGCTTCATCACCAGCAACATTCCCATTAAAAACAAGCTCAGTTGCCAGGGCACGGCAATCACGATCGAAATCAGGTCGCGCCTATTCTCCTGGGTGATCGCCAGTTGCGATCGCTCCGGTAGTTTTGCGGCGATGTGTTGCCATGCGCCAAAGGGGCGAGTAGTGCGATAGAAGTTCTCTAATACTTCTGGTTCAGTGGGCGCGGTTACTAAGGTACCTACAATACAGCCCATAAGAGAACATAATGATGGCACCAGAAAAACTGCATATTCAGACAAAGAAATATCTAGCAACTTATAACCAATTGCAACCGTCATTCCTGTTATAGTTCCCAGTGCAAAGCCATAACCATTAAATCGCCACCAGTACCAACGTAATAACAGTGGCATAAATAAACCTGCTCCTAATCCAGTGGTTAACCATCCCCATATCTCGTTAATACTAGTTTGATAAAAGCTAAACAACAGGCCAATCAATACAATGACGATTGAAGCAATTTGACTTTGGCGAATTAGTGTCGGCTGCTGTGCATTAGGGTTAATGTAGGTTTGATAGATATCTCGTACCCAGTATGAAGCTGCTGAATTAATAATTGAATCAAAGGTAGACATAGCAGCGGCAAGGAAACAGGCGACTAAAAGTCCTCTAATCCCAGTGGGAATATAATTCTCTAAAACAGTTGGTAAGATTAGTTCTGGATCAGTGATTACTTGGTTATTAAGGCCATAATGGATTCCTAGCATGGCGAAAGAAGTTACTAATGGCCAGCGGAACGAAAGGAGTAAAATCCAGAATAGGGAAAGTAGACCAGCTTCACGATCGCTTTTGGCAGCAAAATAGCGCTGGCTCATATAACCACCTACGCCACTTGCCCCTTCTAAACAAGTTTTCAACAAATAAAAGAAGATGATTATACCGAATAAGTTAAAACTGGAGTAATCAAACTCCTGGGGCAAATCTAAATTTAAGCTAGGGAAAATACTGCTCCATTCAGACAAATTATTTGTGAATTCTTGGAAACCACCATCACTAAGTGGTAATGACACAGTAAATTGATCAGGCAAATTCACCGTCTGCATTGCCAATATACATACATAAATGATCGCCCCAAAGATTAGTACACCCTGGAATACATCAGTCCAGATCACTCCATAAAAACCACTTACGGCGGTGTAAATCATCGCTAACGTAATCATAAAAATGGCTGCTCGACGATCTGCGATTCCTAATAACTCTCCCAAAAACTTACCGCCACCCAGCGAAAAATAGCTCATTGCACCAACGGCAAAAGCCAGGTTCGCGATTGCTGATATCAGTCGAGCAGTATTACCCTCTCTACCATCACCAAACCGTAGCTTCATCCATTCTGCCAAGGTCATCACTTGCGATCGACGTGTCCATTTACCTACAAACACCATAAAGAAAACCATCACCAGCACCACACCACCGCGTATCTCGATAAAGAAACCTTTGGTGCCTAGTGCATAAATCAAAGCTGTAATCCACATCGTGCCGGCAATGTCGGTATTAGAAGCCATGCCAGAAGCACCCAGCGCCCACCAGGGCAAATTCCGATCGCCCAAAAAATAAGCTTCGATCCCCTGTGATGCCTTGCGCTGCAAGAAGAAACCCAAGCCCACGATCGCCGCCAGATAGATCGCCACGATCGCATAGTCTATAAACTGCATAGACCGATCTCCATGTATTTGTGCTTGAACTGTTGCTCAGGAAAACCATAGTAAGGCATTAGCTAAGCTATTAACGCGCAAATATTCAGCCCTAGCGGTGAGGCAGCCTCGGAAAGCACAGGCTAGGATGGAGGGGTTGATAATTCTTAATAAACACCAACGTGCAAAGCCAAACCAGCGAAACCAGTTTCTGGGCAAAGGTTGCAACCAACTTGGGCTTAGTCGGCAAATTTGATTTAGAAAAAGGGGCGATCGCCCTGATCTATATAGTCCAGGGGGCATTGGGGATTTCCCACCTGGCATTGAGTTTTTTCTTGAAGGATGAATTAGGGCTCAGCCCTGCCCAATCCGCCGCCATGATCGGCTTTGCGATGTTGCCCTGGACAATCAAACCACTCTACGGGTTTATTTCCGATTGCCTGCCGATCGCTGGTTATCGCCGCCGCCCCTATCTGGTGTTTTTTAACCTGCTGGGGGCGCTTAGCTGGGTATTTATGGCTCAGGCTGTGCACACACCAACAATGGCGCTAGGCACAATCCTGGTAGGCACGTTGTCGATGGCGTTCTCGGATGTAATTATTGATGCACTGGTGGTGCAAAGGGCCAGGGCGGAATCAGAGGGTGATGCTGGCTCATTGCAAGCTTTTACCTGGGGCTGTATGTCAGTTGGGGCGATCGCTTCGGCCTATTTTAGTGGTTCCCTGGTGGAAGAATTTGGCACCCGCCCGGTGTTTATGATCGCCGCAATTTTGCCAATTCTGGATGCGGTAGCGGCATTTGCGATCTCTGACGCTAAAATCAGCTTCGCCCAAATTAATGATGAATTGCTCAAGGTGACAGCGGCGCAGGAACTAGATCAGCCTCCTAGCTCAGCACCAGAAGCAAGCCTAGAGCCGGATCATAGCGATCGCCCTGCGGTCAATACCTTCCAACTGGCATGGCAGAATGTGCGCCAGCAAATGAAGCAGCTCTGGCAGGCGGTCAGCGGTAAAAGTATTCTCTTGCCCACCTTATTTATCTTTCTGTGGCAGGCCACCCCTTCAGCGGATTCAGCTTTCTTTTATTTCGTAACCAATGATCTAAGCTTTAATCCAGAATTTCTGGGTCGGGTGCGATTGGTGACCAGTGTGGCCAGCCTGGTAGGCGTATGGATTTTTCAGCGCTATTTGCGTGATGTGCCAATGCGGCGCATATTCCTGTGGACGACAATCATTTCTACCCTGCTGGGGCTAACCAGTTTGCTGTTGGTGACCCATGCGAATCGCATGATTGGCATTGACGATCGCTGGTTTAGCCTGGGCGATAGCTTGATCCTTACTGTAGCGGGTCGAATTGCCTTTATGCCGCTGTTGGTTTTGGCGGCGCGGCTCTGCCCCGTTGGGATCGAGGCTACTCTCTTTGCCCTGCTGATGTCGGTGCTCAACTTAGCTGGACTCTGTTCCTATCAATTGGGAGCCGGATTAACCTATCTGTTGGGCATTACTGAAACCAATTTTGAGAATCTCTGGATTCTGGTTACTATTACTAACCTAACTACACTCCTGCCGCTGCCGTTTTTGCATTGGCTTCCGGCTGATGGGGGTAATATGGCTAGCTTAAATAATCCTGAGCAACCAGAGCCGAATCTAGGTTCCACGCCAGAACTATTGTCTTCTAGTAATAATGGGGCTACAAAGTTAGACATTGCAAGTCCTGAGCCAGTGGCGATCGCTAGCAATAATCAGAGCGATCAGCATCCGGATGCTGCTGCCCTGGTCGCGCCAGAAGTTGATGCAGGTAGCTCAATTTAGAAGGGAAATCCATAGTAAATGCTAATCAATATTAATAGAGGCAAGCAGAAAATTTAGGGCTAGGCAGGTTGAGCAGCAGATAAAAATAGCTATAATCAATTTATTAAATAATTGTGGTTTTAATTTACCTATCAATCGAAATACTAAGCCCGCTGGGATGCAATCGACTCCCTGCTTAAATGCTTACGATAGGGGCTCAGAAAGTTATTCTATGGTTGCAATATTGAAGGTTGCAATAAGGTTGCAATATTGAACTCTGGCAAGATTTCTAATCAAGTAATTCTTGCCCAATAGGCATTGTTGGATTGGTAGATCGCAGCTAAACCAAGGCCAGTACCTAGTTCCGCGATCGACTTTGAGGCGGCATAGAGCTTGTTTTTTGATGCATGAGTTTCCCCCTTGAGGCCAGAGAGTAAATTAGATGGGGCGATTGGATGTGCATCTAACCGGCACAACAAGATCGCCAGCATCGATCTGTCTTTTAATTAAAACCAGGGTAGTGATTTAGATAGGTGGATATTTTGCTGGGGCTAAAACACTGATAGGCTTTTCCCCGATTGCAATAATATACCTGCAACATCATCTGAAACTAGTTTTTAGCCGTTTCTGGTACTAGTCTAGAATCATGAATTATCTAGAATGAATTAAATAAAATTATAAATAGATATTTAGCTGTCTCGATCGTAATTTTGAGCATTTATGTATGCAAGCAGTAAAGCATCGTATACGAAGGTGCCAAGGTGCTGATTTGAGATAATTCAATCGGTAAGATCACCCCTTTCCCTTAAATATCTGAATGTTAGAGTTACAGTCCATCTCCCAAGCCATAGACCGCAAGCCATTAGTTGTTAATGACGATGTTTCGGTCTGGGCAGTAATTGAGCAACTTCGCACCCAAAGTAGTGCCAAGTATGTTTTGGTAACCAGAAATGGACAACTGAAGGGAATTTTCACTGCTGCAAATCTGATTGAAATAGTTGGCTTGGAGCATGGCTGGCAAGAAATGCCGATCGCTGCAGTAATGCAAACCCCAGCGGTAACATTGCCAGAATCGGAGCTGGAAAATCATCCTACTAAGCTGCTTGAATTATTTGAACGCCATAAAATTGATTGTTTGCCGATTGTTGATGACCAGGGAGCGATCGTTGGCACCCTGACGGAGCAAGATTTAGGGCGATTGGTAATCAAACAAACAGCAGAAAGCGACCGCAAACAGGCAGAGCAAGAACTTAAACAGGCCAAAGAACAGCTTCAAGCCGTCATTGATGCGGTGCCAGGCTTTGTCTCTTGGATTGACCAAAATGGGCGCTACATCGGTGTAAATCGTAAGCTGGCCGATGTCCTGGAGCTACCTCCTGAAGAAATTGTTGGTAAACCGGTGGGATTTTCCGGCAGTAGCAGCAAGCTTAAACAGTTCGCCGTACAATTTATGGCCAGTGATGATGTTACGACTTCTCAGATCATCGATACAAACTTCAACAATAGAAAATATCACTACCTGGTAGCCGCCCAGAAATATAATCACAATCAGGCGATCGTCTCCGTGGGGATTGACATCACCACCACTCAAAAAAGCCAGGAAGCACTACGATCTCTGGTGGCAGGCACCGCCGCAGTCACTGGCACAGAATTCTTTGCCGTTTTGGTTCAGTACCTGGCTCAGGCGTTGGAAGTGAAATGTGCAGTCGTAGCTGAGCTAGAAGATGGTTGTAGTACCGTTGCGCTCTGGTTGAATGGTCGCTTAGGTGAAAATTTTGAATATGACCCGGCCAGTACCCCCTGTAACATGGTAATAAAAAAAGGGGTGTATTACTGTCGTAGTCAAGTCGGGCAAAAATTCCCTGTTCTTAATCAATTCCTCGCCAGCGAACCGATGGAAAGCTACTTTGGCATTCGCTTAGAGAATTCAGCCAGAGAACCAATTGGGATTCTTTGCGTTTTAGACGATCGCCCCCTGGAGAACGAAGAAATTGCCCGTTATATTCTTTCCATTTTTGCGGCCAGGGCTGCGGCTGAGCTGGAACGACAGCAGGTAGAACTGGCATTGAAACAGTCCAAGTTAGACCTAGAAGCAAGAGTGAATACTCGCACTCAGGATCTGATTGCCGCCAATGATGAGTTACGGGCGGAAATTACCCAAAAAGAGCTAGTTAAGCAGGCATTAGCCGCCAGCGAAGAAAAATTCAGGCATATTTTTGAAGACGCGCCGATCGGCATTAGTCTGGTTGATCTAAATAATAGATATATTCAAGTCAATTCCCGCCTATGTCGACTATTGGGCTATGAGGCAACAGAACTAGAGGGCAAAACCTTGCAAGATGTCACCCATCCCGATGACTTACAAAAGGAACTGCCCTACCTGGAACAGGTAATTCTTGGGCAGATCGATAGTTATAACCTGGAACAGCGCTACATCAGGAAAGATGGTTCAAGCTGGTGGGCGAATCTAATTGCCACCGTAGTGCGTGATGATGCGGGTTCAATCCTATATACACTGGGCATGGTGGAAGACATCAGCGATCGCAAACGCTCAGAACAAGCCCTGTTGCAAAGTGAGGAACGCTTTCGCAAAATTTTTGAATCGGGCCCATTGGGCATGGCAATTATTGGCTTTAATCAGAGCATTATTAAAGTAAATGCAATGCTCTGCGAGATGCTGGGCTATGCGGAAACCGAAATGACCAGACTGACCCTGCGTGATATTACTGTGCCAGAGGATGTCAATCTAGATCTGAGTGAAACCAAACAGCTCTACTATGGCCGCATCAGTCAATTTCACACCGAGAAGCGCTACATCAAAAAAGATCTCTCTTCAATTTGGGTTCTGGTCAACTATTCAGCGATGCGCGATCACAGTGGCAAAACCATCAATGTCTTGATCGCGGTGCGAGATATTACCAGGCAAAGAGAAGCCCAAGAATATATTCAAGCCTCTTTGCAAGAGAAAGAAGTATTGCTGAAGGAAATTCACCACCGGGTTAAGAATAACTTGCATGTAATTGCGAATCTGCTTGATTTACAAGCTCAAAATATAGAAGATGAGGCGATCGCTGATCTATTCATTGACAGCCAAAATCGAATCCATGCCATGGCCTTGATCCATGAACAGCTCTATCAATCGCCAGCGGCCGGTAAAGTTTGCTTTCGTGAGTATGTGGAGAATCTAGCTGAGAACTTATTTCAATCCTACTGCTTTAATATTAAGCAAATTGAGTGGCAGATTAAGATAGAACCAGTTATATTAAATCTAGAGACGGCAATTCCCTGTGGCTTAATCCTGAACGAACTAGTTGCAAACTCGATTAAATATGCTTTTCCTGGCTGCCAATCGGGTCAGATATCAATAGAATTTAGATCGATCGAACCAGATCATATCAACCCAGCGATCGACAACAGTATGATCGCCTCACCCAGACTAACCAAAGATGGTGCTAAACAGGCTAGTTTGCCCAAATTTGAACTTGTAATTGGCGATAGTGGGGTTGGCATCCCGACAACAATCGACTGGCAAAATTCTACTTCAATGGGCTTGCGTCTAGTTCGCATCCTGGGGCGGCAGCTAGAGGCTGAAATCGAGCTTGAGCAAGTGAACGGAACTCAGTTTCGTCTAGTTTTTGGTGAGTTGAAGTATAAAGAGAGGTTCAAAGCCTATGACGCAGGTAAAGGTACTGGTGGTTGAGGATGAGGCAATTTCAGCGGAGAATATTGCAATTCGACTCCAGAAGCAGGGCTATGCAGTAGTAGGAATTGTCGATGCTGGGGATGTGGCGATCGAAACCGCTAAGCGCACCAGCCCTGATATTATCCTGATGGATATCATGCTCAAAGGTGAAGTAGATGGAATTAGGGCAGCGAGTGAAATTTATACCCAGTTAAAGGTACCAATTGTATATATGACCGCCTTTGCCGATCGTGATACCCTGGAACGCTCCAAACAAGCTCAACCCTTTGGTTATTTAGTTAAGCCCTTCAAGCCCCAGGAACTACGCGCTACGATCGAAATTGCCTTACATAAAAAAAGCCTGGAAGCTGAGGCCGATCGGGAAATGGAAAATGCCCAAAAGCTACGCCAACATGCTGAGGCAATTAGCAAGCTGAACTCTGAATTTGTGGCCATGATTGCCCATGAATTCCGCACCCCAATCTCTACTATTTCGCTTTCTACTGAACTGTTGGAAAAAAGGGGCGATAAGCTCTCAGGTGAGAAAAGGGAAAAGCGATTTAAGCATATTCATGAATCGATCTCCAGCATGACTAAGCTACTTGATGATGTGCAATTACTCAGTCTCGATCGCAACGGCAGCCCCAGCGTTAATTACAGTAATATCGATTTAAATATATTTTGCGAGGATTTACTGGAAGAAATTCAATTTGTGGCTCAAGAGACCCATTCACTCAGGTTTAGCGGTCTGAAAGAGTCGACCACAGCGTCCATTGATATTAAGATTCTGCGCCATGTGCTGATCAATCTACTTTCTAATGCAATCAAATACTCGCCAATTGGTAGTGAGGTCTCTCTATCTGTAAGCACCATCCAGAAGGGGAGCGATCGCCAAGAGTGGCTTAAATTTGGGGTGGAAGATCACGGCATTGGTATTCCAGTCCATGAGCAGGCACAATTATTTAGCTCCTTCTTTCGGGCTAGCAATGTGGGGACGATCCCTGGTACTGGATTGGGTCTAGCGATCGCCAAAAAATTTGTGAGATTACATGGCGGCCAAATTTATTGCCAAAGTGAAGCTGGTCAAGGCACCTTGTTTACCATAGAGTTACCCACGGAACCGATCGCCCAGAATCACTAGATGGTGATTTTTAATCTTAAGTAGATATAAGTAGAGATTTTTAGCAAGAGATGTGTGAACCAGTCTTGCTCTCATGCTCAGATATACTCAGAGATGCCCAGAGATGCTCAGCAATAATGAATATCAAGAAATTCAACAACCACCCGGACAAGGATTAACACAGCTCACTCCCCTTGTGGGTATCTCAGAGATGCGCTGAGCTTTGGTATCAATCCGCCACGCCTGACTCACCTCTGTAAATGATTCTTGGTCTTCATAACCGTCAAATTTGGCGATCGCAGCAATTTCAGGATCTCTTTTGCCCCGCAATTTACAAATGCCATTATGTAAGGATTCACCATCATCCAGTTGCGGCACCACCGCCACATCCAGTACCGCCGTAATGGGCACAGAACCACCCTGCGATCGCTGGCGCATCCCAATTCGCTTATTGAGCACCAGAATACCACCATAGTTATTGTTGTTCACATTTGGGGCAACCCAGTTGGTGATATAGGTACAGGCAGGAGATCCCATACAATGTCCTGACAAATACCAATCCGGTGGCGATTGATTGGTATCAGCCCAGCTTAGATATACCGCCAGAGCCCTGCTTTTATAGGCATCAATTTTATTCCGTTGCCTAGTGAATTCCATTGCAGCCTTGTTTAGGTCAGCGATCGCCCCATCATAATCTTCTACCCGAGTTTTAGAAACACCTTGCAAAAATAATTCTTCGCCCGAAGCCTGAGGTTGGACACCCACCGCAGCAGCTTGCGGGGAGCTTACCACTGAAGTCAGGGTAGCAAATAAGCTAATCCCACTTTGCCAATTACTCATATTAGAACTAGTCCAGCTAACCAAAAAATGCTCAAACTTAATATATTAATCATGCCAAGAACAGACAATAATCAGACAAACATTGAATTAGCCAATTAAATATTCAATTTAAAGTTTAAATTTTAAAAATACAATATATAACTCTTTTCGGCTCAGTGAACTACAAGTTCAACCTCAATGGGCAAAATCTTGTCAGACAACATCTCCATTAATAATTTCAGCTAATCGCACATTGCCGAAAGTTATATTCTGAACCAATAGGTCCTAGCCAAGAATTAGTGTTAAGCAGAGAGTTTATATAGACTATTTGAATAAACCATTTGCGGTCTTGGTAATTTTCTACCTGGCAATGCTTAGGACATATCACTTAGTTTTGCTGTAACTATTGCCAACTAAGTATCTCAAAACAGATCCTCAACTGTTGTGATCGAAACCCTATTTTTAGGTAGGTGAGAAATGGAAGCATCCTACTTAAGCTATAGTTTCTACGATCTGTGTCTATATTTTAATTTTTGTTTTACTTTTGTCATGTAAGTGTGGCTCCAAGAGAAACCCTTAGCAAGAGTAGCGATCGCTTGGTTGCAATCATTGATTGATAGCTATTAATTTATATCAATACTCACATAACAGCTTGGAAAAAACACCAGGCAAATGCCGTCCAGTCTTTGGCAGTCAAAAAACTCCTTAGCTCAAATTTAATCAAACAATTTGAATATCAGATGAAATCCTTTGAAATCCTTAGTGCAAAGATAATGTGCCCATATTCAATTTAAATACCTTAAACATTTTAAATATTTTAAACATTTTAAATACCTTAAACATCCATCTAGCATTATTTTGGCTTAAGGTTGTCAAGGTTTAAGTTTCTTCATTATTGAAATAATCGCGGTAGGCTTCAAAATAATGTACCAGCACATACATCGGCACCACCGATTGACCATAGGAACCATAGGAGTCGCCTGACCAGCGCGGGAAACTGGCCCACACAGGGGCAACTTTACCGATCGCCTGTTCGATGTTACCCATCTCCACATCCTGCATTGCACCAGCCCGCCGAATTAACTCAATTGCGCCCCGATCTTGCCAATCTGGGCTAAAATCATAGGCTCCGATCGAAGACGCTACATCATCCCAGGTTGTTTCCAAAAACTGATAGGCTCCGGCAGCAGTTGAACAGAGCTGACCGCCATTGTAATAACCACAATTTACTTGTCTGGGATGATCGCCATAGTTATAAAATCGTCGCCCAGTAAATTGAATCCGATAGCCATCACTACTGCTCGTACCTTCGGCATAGCGGATAATTTGCAAGAAAGCCTTGAGATTAACTGAAGCAGAATAGTTAAGGCTGCTAGGGCTGTAGCTATTTGGCGATGGCGATGGCGATGGCGATGGCGATGCTGGCTTAGCAGTTTCTGGTGGTGCGGGTGGTGGATTATGCTTGCAAAAGTCAAATTGAACCAGCCTGCCTGAGCCAGTTACCATAAAGCAGGCATTATATTCCTGGGCGATCGCCGGTTTGGTTACCCCCAACCCACCCGATCCATAAATAAACCCACATACCGTTACCAGCAAAGCTAGTTTATTTTTATCCATCCTCACACCTTACTTAACACTCAATTAAGTTCGCTAGACTGACGCTTACAATCGCAATACGCAAAACATTGAACAGGATCTAAAGGATCTAATATAGATTCAAACAATTGTCCCAAAGCTTATTTTGCCTAATTTGGTAGTTAAATTAAAATCCGCCAAATCTCGTTATCATTACTATCCTGACTATCCTGATTAGTAGCCAAGCCACTAGGATTATAATTAGTGATAGCTTAAAGGCAAACCCTTGGGGCATTGAAATCCTCTGATTTTTAACTTGGTAGATTATTGGTTAATTACTTTGAGCCAAACAATCTATATTTAAATGTGGCCGATCTAAAAACTAAAATCGTATAAACCGCTGCATTTTGCCATAGCTTCACAATTTTTTCAAACCCGATCGTTAGGTTTACGCAACCCTCTTCAAAATCCCCAATAGTCCAGATAACAAGTTGGCTCAATATTTACCTGTTAACAGTATTTACATTCCTAGTGCATCTTCAAAAGGCTTCTTTTGCATGAATACCTGACATATAGTTGCTTTTTCTAGACTGGACTTGTTATTGTGTTATCGACAATAGACGATAAACGATAGAAAAAATAATGGTGCAGACGCAAAAAACCTCACAAACCCAGCCTTGCTGCGGTGAATCATCTGACTCTAAATCTACCCATGCTCAATTAAACCAGCAACAACTGGCTACTTTTTGTAAAGCAATGGGGCATCCAGCACGAGTCAAGATTTTGCAAATTTTGATCGATCGCGGCACTTGTATTTGCGGCGAGATCGTGGAAGTAATGCCCCTATCGCAATCGACGGTGTCTGAGCATTTACGCATTCTCAAGCAGGCCGGTTTGGTCAAAGGTGAAATTGATGGCCCCAGGGTATGTTACTGCGTCAATCCAGAACAGTTGCAGCGGTTTAAGGCAGCAGTGGCATTACTTTAAACCAATTCATAGCTCAGATCATTAGATTTAACCCAAATGGCTCAAATGCAGAATAGTCAAATTCAGCAGAAACGAACCACAAATCGATTTCTTTCTGCGCCAGCGATCGCCGAAGGGATTGGCACTTTTGTGATGGTATTCGCAGGGACGGGGGCGGTGATGGTGAATGAATTGGCAGATGGTGCAATTACCCACCTGGGCATCAGTGCCATTTTTGGCGCGGTGGTGGCAGCGATGATCTATGCGGTGGGGCATATTAGCAAAGCGCATTTTAATCCTGCGGTGACACTGGGTTTCTGGCAAAGTGGCTTTTTTAAAACTCAGATGGTTTTACCCTACATCGTGGCGCAGGTAATGGGGGCGATCGCTGCTTCTTTCTTGCTAATGCTGTGTTTTGGTCGCATAGCGAATATGGGGGCAACGCTACCGCTCAACGATCAATGGTTGCAAGCATTTATCCTGGAAGTAGTGCTGACCTTTGTGTTGATGTTTGTGATTCTGGGCTCAGGCTTAGATCGCCGCGCGCCGATCGGGTTTGCAGGCTTAGCGATCGGCCTTACGGTGGGTCTGGAAGCCGCCTGCATGGGTAAAATTACTGGCGCTAGCATGAACCCGGCGCGATCGTTTGCCCCGGCCTTAGTGTCAGGGATCTGGCAACATCACTGGCTCTATTGGTTAGCACCGATTTTGGGCGCGCAACTGGCGGTGATCGTCTATCGCCATATTTCTAATGGTTTTCGTGATTTTGATTAATTATTAATTATCGATCGTACATAGACATAAATTTATCAATTTGTTGTAATAGCTTATTTGCCGCGTCTAAATCAAAGCGGTTGGGATCGAACCCATCATCGACCCACTCCAGCATTGACTCATGATCGGGATGTTCAGGATCTTGCAAAATATCAATTAGATCCATGTAGCCCCAGACACCGCCACAATCTTCCGGTGGACAGGCACGCTTACCCTTAATGCAAATGGGATAGCTAACTTCCGGATCGATCGGCAAGATTTTTTCAACCAGAATGATATGATCCCAGCCATCGCCAAAGTCATACTGATAAAAGAATTTAAACTTCTCGCCATCAACAATTTTGCTGAGATATACCTTTTTGTCATCCTTTAAGCCAAGCTCGGTATCATAGGCATCAATCACCATGCCATAGCGTTGCTCTTGCGGATATCTACCAACTTCAAAGGCATGGAGATGTGAATTAGTCCATCCCATTGCTAACTGAATCACCCAATGCAGATTTCTCAGGGTGATATTATCGAGCACCTGCACTCGCCGCCAGATTGGTGGGCGGATATCGTCAAGGGAAATTTTAAGTTGATAGACCTGCTTGCTGGACTTTACCCGACGTGGAGCCATAACTATTACCAATGGAAAAAGATTGCAACGATTGATTAGTAATTACCACTCACTATATCGCTTAAAATCGGGCGATCGCAAATTCACCTGATCTTTTGCTGATCATGTTTTCATGTCATCTAGCCTCACCTGCAGAGCTAAGGACGTTTGAGATCTTGGGATTGAAGCAATAGGCCAAGATTGATGAACTTAGACAAAGCATAGGTAATCGCCAAGACCAGAAAAGTAACCGCAATCACAAGCAAAGCATGGGTGGAGGTGAGCATATTTAAGATACCTTTGGCTAGAGCAGTGGAATCGCCAATTACATCCCAAGAATTCATCCGATCGAACCGCCCCAGGTAAATACCGATCGCACTGAGCAAATGAATCGTAATTTCGGTTGGCATTATGTATCGGCTCAAGCCACGATCGCGCAAATAAAAACCCACATTCATGATCGATAGCACATAGGCGGCAAACCCCACGCCAATGAATAGCAAATATTGAGGCATCAGACCAAACATCACCACACCGATCGGGTAGCCCTTACGAATATCCAGGATCAAGTGAATTAGATCAGTCAAAATATAGGCGGCATTGGGCAAGAACAAGAGACACACCAAACAGCCCAACCACCACAGGATCGGCTTGAACCTTTGCCTGCCCAGGAATCGCCATAGCCCGATGCCAAAGATGCCTAGCCCCAGGGCGATCGCCAAGCCAGAACCATTAGCCAATCGCACCAGAATTGGCAAAATACGCGGATAACTACCTGCCACCGTTACACCCAGAGCGATCCACAAGCTCCAACGCAAAACTAGCGATCGCGGCAAGTGAAATAAATAACAACTCAAAACCAATGGAATCAATGCCAATAGCAAATTCCACGACATCGGTTCGCCATTGTCCATCAGCGCATATAGCGCCACATTCCAGTCGATATAATCCAGGCGATCGTTCATGGTGAATGGAGCTTATCCCTTTTTCTCTAATTCATAAATTTGGGGGTAGTCGTAGTTATGCAGTAGCAAGGATAATTGACAATCGATTTTAAATTCGTAGCCTAGCTTGCCTGGGCTGAGGATATTGAAATATCTCCAACTATCTCCTAAACCCTTACTTGTCCAGAATCACCGATTTTTGATTAATTATGGATTAACTTGTTGCTGTGACCAATTCCCCTGGCGATCGCGTTCATAAATAGTGCGGTGCTGTTGTCCAGCCAATTGTAGATGGTCTACCCGCTGTGGTGCCATGATCACCAGGCAAAAATTTGCCCCTGGCTCCATTTTATCTGGAGAGCCAGAAGCATCTGGAACTGGGGATTTTGTAACAGGTTGACCAGGAGCCGGCCACAGAAATTGCGATCGCGCTGCGTCAGAAATCTGCTGCCAGGTGGCTTGGCGTGCTTGTAAAAGTTCTTGATCAGGATATGCAGCATCAATAACCATGAGTGGGCCAGCGATGCGGAATTGTTCACGGGTTTTGGCAAAATACCAGCAAATCTCCGCCCTGGGCTGGCGATCAAGATGCAATACTTTTTCACTGCGGCGATCGGTGATGAACTTAATTTGATCGTCTTTTTCCCGAAAGCCCCTGAACACCACGGTGCGATTGGTGGGATAGCCTTGCTTATCAACCGTAGCAATTTGAAAATAGCGCGATTGTGGTTCGCTCTTGTGCTTATGGAGGCTACGGGCTAGAAACGATCGCCAGGGGGCTAAGCTCATAATCAAGCAATTTAACAGTTCGTATGGGAGTGATAATCTTTATGAATCAGAAAAAGCCAATAACTGTAGTAGCATTTAATACATTAAGGATTATGCAACTGAATTGGCAAAGGCAAATTTAGGTCTGCTGGGAATCAATTGGCGGTAGCATTGCAAGATCAGATTAATTAAATTTACTACCGTTTTTACAGACTATTAAACTTCTTGCCTACATGCTCAAGTAATGGCTGAGCTGAGATTGTGATGCGATCGCGGTAATATTGAGCCTTTACAGGAATTTCATGCATAACTAGCAGCTAGTAACGGCTGAGTATATTTTCTAGAGCCCCATGAGGGCTGAGGGTTTCAAGCAACTAATATGGAACACAACATTAATTGGCATGGCTGGTTGGACTTTGCCGATCGCCTTGCCAAAGAAGTAGGGCAGCAATTGCTGATGGATTTTGGGAATGCCAGCGCGGAGCAAAAAGCCGATGGCAGTGTAGTTACAAATTCCGATCGCTGGGCTGATAACTATATTAAAACGGCGATCAATAAAGAATATCCACATCATGGCGTACTAACCGAAGAATCAGCCCTGATCTTTCCCGATCGGGATTGGTGCTGGATTATCGATCCGATCGATGGCACCACCAACTTTGCGCGGGGGATTCCGATTTGGGCGATCTCGTTGGGTTTGCTCTATCGCGGTGTGCCAGTGTTTGGCTATGTGCATTTGCCCACCCTGGGGCAGAGTTTTCATGGTTGGTTCTCTGAACCGGAATTAACCCCAGAGCTGGCGGTGGAAGTGCCCAACAGCGCCGCATTTTTGAATGGCCAGCCGATTGCGATCGAAACCCAACTACCCGCCGATACAACCATTAATAATTACTTTTTTAGTAGTTGTTCGCGCAGCCTGGCAGCGATGGGTAGAGCAGAATACCCGTTCAAGCTACGCATGTTGGGGGTGGCCACCTATAACCTATTGACCGTCGCTACGGGGGCAACGCTGGCCGCAGTTGAAGCCACGCCGAAAATTTGGGACATTGCGGCGGTATGGGTGATTCTGCAAGCAGCGGGGGCGCAATGGATTAGCTTAAATAAAGATACGCCAATTTTTCCGTTGCAGCCAAACCAGGATTATGGCGATCGTAGTTTTCCCAGCTTAGTCGTGGGTCAGCGGAATTTCTTACCTACTTTCTTGAGTTTGGTAGAGCCCTTAGCTAATTAACCTATTCGGTTGATTCCGCGATTACTTCTTCTACCACAGTAGCTTCATGGCCAGTCTTGGCTGGCTTTTCCAATTCTGCTGCTTGCTTTGGCGATTGACTGAGAGTATCGCTGTGGGTATCGTGGGTATCAGTGAGAGCAGGATCTAGTTCTGCTTCCCCACACATGGACTTGAGTTTATCCACAAACAACGAAGATTCTGCCAGCAATTCCATATTCCGCCTTGCCGATCGATAGGCTGCCGATTGCTGCGCTATTTTGCCAGAGCGATCGCCCTTGTTGCCAACTGCACTACTATTACTACCAGAAGTTGATTTTGATTGTTTAGTTGAGCCAGCCTGAGATGAACTAGACTTAGCTTTAGCAGATTTAGCCGAAGTAGTTGCACTTGCAGCGCTTGCACTAGAGGCTTTAGGGCGTTGGGATGACTTCTGGCTAGACTTTGATGTAGTCCTAGAATCAGTTACTTGACTTGATTGACCACTTGGTTTCTTACTTCTAGGAGTAGCAGAGGCATCACTAGCAGATTTAATTTGTTTGGTTTGTTTGGTTTGGGGATTAGTAGAGTTATCCGAGGCAGGCGGTGGCTCCAGGTTTTCCAAACTTGCTTCACTTTTTTGCTCTAGTGATTCTGTCGCCCTATTTTTGGCGATTGGGGCTTGATTCGCTGTTTTGGCTGCCCTACCCTGCTTAGCCAATTGCGCTAGCTTGGCGGTTTGGGCAGAATAGGTAGTGCCTAGTTTAGTCTTTGATGCAGTTGATTTAGACGACTGAGTAGACGCGGCGGCAGTTTTACTACTGTTACTACTGTTGCTACTGCTACTACTGCGTTTGATCGTGCGTTGAGTACCGGGCGTAGCCTTCGCACGCGATTTTTTGGCAACCCCTGGCACTGAATAAACAAAATCCCCACAAACGAGGCGCTCAAACTCATGGTTGAAATGACAGGAAGTATTACCGCGCCGTTGCCATAGCTTCAAAATCTGATCTACCGATCGCACTTTGTAGCGGCCTTGATAGAGGCATTCTACGATCGCCAACCGTACCCAATTGGGCGTATATTTACTCCAATCCTTGATTAATTCATTAAGAGAGCGATCGCCAAACTCGAAACTATAGTATTTCAACAAGGCAACCACTACATCCATGATGCTTTCCCATACTACTCTACGTGTCAAAAACCTGGTTAGATCGCGCCCACTTCTTGCCGCAGACTGCATCTAATTATTTCCATATAATACAATGCTACCCACCTGAGCTGGCAAGCCTGCTAGCAGGTTAATATTCAATCCGTTCAGATATAAGGTGGATCAGAGGTCAGATGTATTAGGATAAATCGCTGATTACGCTTGAAAAGTCGATTCCAAAGATCGATGATCAAACTCAGGTGGATTATCCCTGCAATAGTCTTTGCTTAGTTACCGGATCTAAATTGCTGTGGATCTGGATGTACTCTGGGATGTAACATCGACGGAATTGGCTCACCGCCACGCAAATGATGCTCAGCGATCGCCGCTACTTCGCTGGCACGCACCCGCCAATAATAAACATCATCGGGCTCAACTACTATCATGGGGCCAGAGCCGCACAAACCGAGGCAGCCACATTCAGAGACGATTACATTGGGCAAATCTTCCGCCAGAAATGCCGCTAAGACCTTTTCAGCCCCATCTTTTTTGCAAGTACGATATTGACAAACATAAACATGCTGCTGTGTTTTTTGAGGCTCAGCTTCATTTAATTCATTATTTAATTCGTTTGAGGCATTGCCCTGCTCTGATGCAACGATATTAGATGCAACGATATTAGATTCAACAACATCAGGGGCTAGCTCTTTTTGCGCTTGAATATCAGGATTATTGACATCTATTATTTTCTCGCCCAGGGCACTAAATTCCTGGCGATCGTCAACCAACTGCTCATTATCTAACTGACTCATAGCAAAATTTGCCCTAACCAATGCCAACTAAAATCTTTTCTATCCTAAACAAAAAGCCTGGGCTTGGGGGCGAGCCGGATCACAATTAGTTGTTGATTGCCTAGAAGCCGATCAGTTGACCAAAGTTGCTGAAGAAATAGGCCAGTCACAGGGTATGGATCTAAAAATCAAACCGATCGCATCAGAAATTAGCAATTACGATCTTCAAGGTCGCAAATATTCAAGGATTAGCAGCGGCGAAGGAAACATTCATTGGTAGAATACAGACAAAATCTATAAAACAACAATTCGGAAGCTTAGGTATGGACTTTCTTACTGATATTACAGGCATTTTTTCCGCCATTGATTTTAAAGTTATTTTTCAGCTCACCTGCTTGGCCCTGATTGTAGTTGCTGGCCCTGTGGTTGTCTTCATCCTTGCTAATAAAGGTGGTGACATGTAGTCACTGGCGATCACTCTAGTTAGGCTTTCGTTAAAACTAAATTAGCTAGCTATTATTAATAGAATTATTAATTAGGAATTAGAGTTATTTCCCGCCGTTTTATTGCTACCTGCCAGGGTGGCCACGGCAACTTTAATAAAATTAGTAAAAAATACTTCGCCCTGCATTCTACGCAAATTGCTCTGGCAATAGCGGTGTAGGGCTTTTAGCATGGGTTCGGTTTGTTTGGGCTGGATATTGCTAGGATTGCGATCGAGCTGCTCCAGGTAGTCTAAAAAGCTGATGCCGCCAATTCTAGTTAAATAGGCCACAGTAATTGCCTGGATCGAACCGCCGATCGCGTAGGTGATCGCATTGGCCTTCAGGAACGTGGCGATCGCAGTGGTAATCACTTCCACGCCACCGAGTTTGATTAGCAATTCGGCCATGATTGTGGCGGTTTTTTTAGCTTTGTTAGCGCTGAATTTTTGTTCATAGAGTCGCCCCAATTCAATGATCAACTGCGTATTGATCGCCGCCCCAGCAACTAGATCGAGCCCTGGCAGGGGGTTAGCAAATACGGTTGCAGCACTTAGCCATTGATAGCGGGTGATGATTTTTTCGGCTTCAGTGCGGCGTAATTTCCGCAACACCAGGCGGGTAGCCTTTTTGAGCGTGATAATTTGCAATCGCGCATTTTTACATAGCAACTGCTCCTGCTCGACCGACAGAATTTGCTCAATCCGATCGCGCAGGGGGGCAATCTCGATCGGCAATGGTTCCAGCCATTCAGTCACATTAGTCACCTTAGATTCGCTAGTTGGGCTAACCTGGCTAGCTGAGGTGGTAGATTGACGTAAAGAACCTACATAGCCTAAATAGTCGGGCTCACCAACATTAAATGCAGCATTGACTGATTCAGTTGGTACTGCTTGACCATTCGCCTCAGCATGATATTGCCGGACTTTGATCGGCGCAGGGCAAGCCGCGATCGCTACGATATCCTCTGGTTTCAGTAGCTCAGCAACTCTGGTTTTGAGTTTGGCGAGGATTTTGACTCGATCGGTTGGCATATAGCGATCGGTTTTATTAAAAGCCAGGATCACCCGCTTATCAAGTTGGCAAAGTTGTTGGAGTTGTTGATGCTCGGCATTGGTGAGATCGCCATCGGCCACAAAAATCAACAGATCGGCGGCCTGGGCTAATTTGACCGCTTCTGCTTCATGGGTTTGGCCATCAGTGCCAATTTCCTGGAGGCCGGGGGTGTCGATCAGCAGAATCTGGCGTTTTTTCTGGGTTGAATTAGGCTTTTTGTTGGCTTGATTAGACTGGTTAGATGCGGCTGGGTTAGCGATCGCCGTTGTTGATGTAATCCCACGATGCGAATCTGCTTGATGTGGTAATTTTTCGCCTTGAGTGCTGTGAGCTTTTCTAAGTGCGATCGCGGCATAGGGATATTCTTGCTCGGTTGTAGTGGTGCCGATCGTCGCTGCTGTGTTGCCAACCTCACGCCCCATCAGGGCATTGATCACCGAGGTTTTGCCAGAAGAACCAGTGCCAAACACCGTAATCCGGAACTTTTCCTGGGTTAGCTGGGTGGCAATCTGTTTAGCCCTTTGGTTCAGGTCATTGCGGCTAGTTGGATCGCTAATTTTGGTGATTAATTGTTCGGCTTTTTGCAGTTCTTGCTTGAGCCGATCGCGGTCGAGGGGCAACTCAGCCTCTGGCTCAGCAAATGCAGCTTGGCGAGAATTCACTAAAAATATGATCCCAACCGCGCTGACCGCTCCCAACAGGATCAATGGCCAGCCATCGATTAAACTGGCGATCGCATTTTGAACCGTAAGCATACCCAGCATTCCAGCCGTACCAATGCCCACCACCAAACCAACCCGGAGCCAAATTCGAGAGTTTGCCATCTCACTTCACCTTCACAACAATGCCCAATGCCTTATTATCAATAACCGTTTTTTGTCTATACGGCCAGTAAATTTAGTTGTAGCTAGCCATATCAAGGGGTAAATCTCACAACTAGCCTAACAAGTCTACATATGTATGTCTGAATCTAGGCAATAAAATGGTATCAAATATCACCATAGTCCCTGGATCATCCTTGCATATTTTATCCAGCCACGGACTGATCTAGGTGGGTTTGGGCAAAAAACTAAGCAAAACGCAATGCTAATGGTTATTCCGCCAAGCTAACTCACTGTGCTCACTGTACAAATTAGTTAAAATAATTAGCGCAGATGGCCATAGTCAGGTAAACCTGGATTAAATAGGTTAAATTAGACCAGTTTGATTTAAACGGCAACTTAAGTTGTACTTTGTCAAGGTGGTTATGATGGGCAACTGTATTTTGAAATGCTTGCCTGGAAAGTAATCTGTTAAATATCTGCTCGTCAATCCAAATCTAACCAAGTAAACAGAGTAATTCGATCGGCATGTGCTTAATTTGCCTGGTAGATTGCCTAGTAAATTGAAATGGTCTAATGAAATGGTCTAAATAGTCAATTGCCGATCGCATATATTGTGAACTAAGTCTTAGGAAAAGAGAACTAAACATGAGTGAAGAAAAACAAGCAACCAGCCCAGAGCCGGAAGCCACAGAAACAACTGTAATAAAGGATGAAGCGGTGGCTTCGGTAGTAGAAGCGATCGAGCAAAAAGCAGCAGCAGATCTGGCGGTGGCAACCGATACCGTTGGAACAACTGTCACTACTGACGAAACAACTTCAGATGATAAAGATACAGCCACGCAGCAGATTTTCAAAGATCTGGTGAATAAACTCAAGGAACTCTGGCAGAAGTTGACAAGTGCCGAGCAAAAGCCCAGAATAACGAGCGTGGTGATTGTAGTTGTGTCAGTTTTAGCCCTGATTATCACCTCTAAGCTGTTGGAAGTAGTCAACAGTTTGCCTCTGCTCCCACCCTTCCTGGAGTTAGTGGGAATCGGCTATAGCATTTGGTTCATCCAGCGCTATCTATTTCTGGCCGAAACTCGCCAGGAATTGGTGGACAACGTTAAAGGGATTAAGTCCAAAATTCTGGGCTAGTTGCTTTCTGCTCATTTATCTAATCATTTCTGATCATTTAAGTGAACAGCAGCATCTTAATATTTAACATAATATTTAACATATTCAGCATATTATGTTTTTAAATTCACTCTAGGTGATCGCTACTTTTACCAAAGCGATCGCTTACATTTTAACCAGGCTTAAGTTTTCACCCCTGTTTTGACTTGGGGTCGAATATTTGCGCTATGCCCTTCGCCAACACCTCACGGGGCAAGAACCGACCAGCATTCACAATTACCTGATTGCCCAACCCACCAGTTACTACTACCGATTGATTTGACTTCAAGCCCCTCAATGACTCATTTACCACTGCTTGCGGCGTAGCAACCGATCGCGCTGACCCAGAGGTGTTGGGCATCTGGTCGAACCCAGCTACTTTGAAAAATTCAGTTTCCGTAGGCCCTGGGCAAAGGGCTTGGATTTTGATGCCGCGATCGCGGTTTTCTGCCCACAGCGCTTCCGAGAAACTAAGCACAAATGCCTTACTTGCTGAGTAGACAGACATATAGGGGATCGGTTGAAAGCCACCGATCGATGAAAGGTTAATAATATTGCCATTGCCCCGTGCCTGCATCCCCGGCAAAAACTGATAGGTTAAATCCACCAAGGCCAGAATATTAAGCTGGATCATGCTGAGCTGTTTGTGGCGATCGCTGTCGGCAAATTCACCATAATCGCCAAACCCCGCGTTATTAATCAACAAATCGATCGGCCAACCCAGGGCTTGAATTTGATCAAACACATGATCAGTGGCAGCTAGATCAGTTAAATCCTGGGCTAAAAACTCTACCCGCACGCCGTGCTCCTTGCTCAATTGGGTAGCCAGTTGTTGTAACTTATCATCGGATCTGGCCACCAGAAATAGATCAATCTTTTCTTGGGCTAACCGCTGGGCAAACGCTTCACCAATCCCCGCCGATGCGCCCGTAATTAGGGCAGTCTTAATATTTTCTAGCAAGTTTCCCCCTGGAATATTTAAATACCTGAATCGATCGCGGCCTTTTTCAAGCCAAGCTATATTTTGTGATGTTCACGCTCGAAACCGCATCTATCCTCTAACCGAGGCGATCGCTTTACTTTAGGCTTAATTTACTGTCAAATTTACTGCCAACCACTTGGCCAAAAACAACGATTAGGTAAATCCAGGGATACCAAATCAGGTTCAAAAAGGCTTATCATATTTAGTTGCTGTGCTTTACAAATTATTCAATTCATCCGCATCGATCAAGAGCGATCACGTATATCCAGCATCCACCTAAAAGTCCTTATTTGCCTATATTGCTATGATTCACGAAATTTTCATGCCTGCGCTTAGCTCCACCATGACCGAAGGAAAGATTACCTCCTGGGTGAAATCTCTCGGTGACAAAGTCGAAAAGGGCGAAACCGTGGTGATTGTTGAGTCCGACAAGGCAGATATGGACGTAGAAACTTTCTATGAGGGCTATTTGGGCGCGATCGCTGTTCCTGAAGGTGAGGTTGCCCCAGTTGGTGCCGCGATCGCCTATGTGGCAGAAACCGAAGCCGAGATCGAAGCCGCCAAACAAAAAGCAGCCCAATCAACCACTGCCCCCAGCGCTGCCCCTGCTGCCACTAATAATGCTAGTAGCGCTAGTAGTACCAGTAATAATGCTAGCGCCTCCAGCCCTGAAGCAGCGACCACAACTACTACTATTGCTGCACCAGCACGTAAAAAAGGCGATCGGATCATTGCCTCCCCTCGCGCCAAGAAATTAGCCAAAGCCAATAATCTAGATCTAGGCGTGATTAATGGCACTGGCCCCAATGGTCGGATTACGGCGGCGGATGTGGAAGCCCGATTAAAACCATCTACACCCTCTGCCTCTGCCCCGGCTTTGCCTGCCCAACCAGCATCAGCGATCGTGGCAACTACTCCACCGGCGATCGTGGCTGTACCTACGCCTGCTCCGGCGACCGCAACTGTCCAACCGCTATCCACGTTCCAGAATGCAGTAATCCGCAACATGAATTGGAGTCTGGCGGTGCCGACTTATCATGTAGCCTATAGCATTACTACTACGGCGCTGGATGCCCTCTATAAGCAAATTAAGCCCAAGGGCGTAACCATGACCGCGCTGTTGGCTAAGGCGGTAGCAATTACCTTACAAAAGCACCCGTTGCTCAATGCCAGCTACAGCGACCAAGGGATCGCCTACAAGAGCGACATTAATGTGGCGGTGGCCGTGGCGATGGATGATGGTGGTCTGATTACGCCAGTGTTGCCAAAGGCAGACCAGATCGATATTTATAGCCTGTCGCGCCATTGGAAAGAACTAGTTGGCAAAGCCCGCGCCAAGCAATTGCAACCGGATGAATATTCCACTGGCACCTTCACGATCTCAAATCTGGGCATGTTTGGCGTGGATTCTTTTGATGCAATTCTGCCACCTGGTACTGGCGCGATCCTGGCGATCGGTGGTTCCAAACCTCAGCCCGTGATTACTGCTGATGGGGCGATCGCAATTCGCTCGCAAATGAAAGTAAACATTACCTGCGATCACCGCGTGATCTATGGTGCCCATGCGGCACAGTTCTTGCAGGATTTGGCCAAGTTGATTGAAACCAATGCCCAATCTCTGGTGCTATAAGAAGCGCTATTGCAGCAGACTCAATAACTCTGGGCTCCATTGTCATCATCAATTGAGTAAGAACATCAATTCAATTTAAAACATGACAGAAAACATTACAGAGGGCTAAGTGGCGATCGCCCTTAATCCCTGGCTATTCTGGTTGCTGATGCAATGGTTTAGCGAGGCGCTGGGGCGATCCCTCTCTGTTAGTAATTACCAACCAAATAATCAATAGTCAATAAATGATTAATCATGGCTAACCAGATCGATCCGCTCTCAGAACTATTCGCCGTGATTTGCGATCGCCGCGATCACCCCCAGCCCGATTCCTATACTTGTAAGCTATTTGCTGGTGGGGATAATAAAATCCTCAAAAAAATTGGTGAAGAAGGAGCTGAAGTGGTGATGGCCTGCAAGGATGATCAGGCCGATGAGATCGCCTCGGAGGTGGCCGACCTTTTCTATCACACCCTGGTAGCGATGGCGCACCACAATGTGGATCTCGAATTGGTATATGCTAAATTAGCGGCGCGGCGACGCTAGTCAGGTTTGTCGGGTTTAGATAAGCTGACCAGACCAGCCATTTAGTTCGATCGGGATGCTAGCTTGAGCAATTAGCGATCGAGAAGATTTAGAAGATTTAGATTCATCACATCATAAAGATATACACAACGAGAATAAATGCCTAGTGCGTATATTTTAGGATTAGGAAAATCCGGGACTGCAGCAGCTAAGTTGCTAAAAGCCAAGGGTTGGCAGGTTCTAGCCGTTGATGAGGGGAATAGCTCATCATTGCGATCGCGGCAGGAAGAACTAGCGCAGGATGGGATCGCAACTAGCCTGGGGCAAACCTTTCAAGCTGTTTTAAATAATCGCAATGAGCGAGATGCACGAAATGATCAGGCGGCTTCTTTTGAGCCACCCGACTTGGTGGTAGTTAGTCCTGGCATCCCCTGGGACAATCCCGCCCTGGTGGTGGCTAGAGAGCAGGGGTTAGCAATAATTGGTGAGGTAGAACTAGCCTGGCAAAGTCTCCAACAGATCCCCTGGGTGGGTATTACTGGCACAAATGGCAAAACCACTACTACCGCATTGGTGGCTGCGATCTTTCAAGCTGCTGGTTATCACGCACCGGCCTGCGGCAATATAGGTATTCCTGCCTGTGAGATCGCACTCCAGGCATTGCAGCAACCAGATCAAGCACCAGACTGGATTATTGCCGAGTTGAGCAGCTATCAAATTGAATCTGCTTGTAGTATAAGCCCCAAAATTGGCATCTGGACTACTTTTACGCCCGATCACCTCAAGCGTCACCACACGATCGAATCCTATAGCAGCATCAAAGCCAGCCTGATCCATCGATCGCAACAGATTATACTCAATCGGGAAGATCCATATCTGGCAGAGCGGGGCGCAGCATTATGGCCAAATGCGATCTGGTGTGCAACCCATGCAACCCATGGGTCGAATGAGTTGGAATCAGATCATTCGGGGGCAATAATCAAAGACAATTTGGTCATGTTTAACGGTGAGCCAGTGATGTCTCTGGCAAAGTTGCGGTTAATTGGCGATCATAACCGTCAAAACTTGTTAATGGCGGTGGCGGCGGCGCGATTGGCAGGAATTGCGCCAGAGGTGATTGAAAAAGCGGTGGCTGAGTTTCCTGGCGTGTCCCATCGATTGGAACATATTATCGATCATCGCGGTATTAGCCTGATCAACGATAGCAAAGCCACTAATTATGATGCCGCAGAAGTTGCTCTAGATGCCGTAGATGCGCCCGTGGTTCTAATTGCCGGAGGTGATCCCAAAAATGGGGATGCCACTGCCTGGTTAAGAAAAATTAAGCAAAAGGCGATCGCAGTGCTATTAATTGGGGTTGCCGCGCCCAAATTTGCCCAACTACTTGACGAGAATGGCTACAGCGGTTATGAAATAGTCAACCATTTAGATGTTGCTGTACCAAAAGCAGTGGCATTGGCGATCGCTCATCGGGCTAAAGCAGTGCTATTTTCGCCAGCCTGTGCCAGTTTTGACCAATATGCCAACTTTGAGCAGCGCGGTGACCATTTCCGGCAGCTATGCCATGAACTAGATCTAGAGATCTAGACTAATCTGGCCTAGCTCGCTATGATGGCACGATCATCCACCCAATCGAATCAATTGATTAAAAAATAAGTGAATTGGCTGGATTTCTGTGGCTAGATTCAATCGCTATTCGGTATTGCATATTGCACTTAAGGCGATCGACTGGTCTGATTAGCATCCAGGGTAATTAATAGCATTTAACTGCATTTCACTTAATTTATTTCACTTAATTTATTTCACAAAGTGGGAGCAGCTTAATAGCTGTTATCACCTGGCTATCTGGCTATAAAGCTTTAGCGAATAATAGTCCTGAGAGTATTAATTGTTTAACGCTAATCTAAGTTTGGTTGCCATTTGCAATATTCACAATATTCACATATTTACGATCGCCCTTTGACCTGGAATCACCACCCCCGATCGACTTCGTTGCCATAATCAAACAAACACCAGATCTGGCGATCGGTATTGCCAAAGCCTTAAATAAAGCTACCAGGGTCTACTACCCAAAACTTAAAGACCTTAAACTATTACCCAAACAAAGTATTGAATCGGATTTGCGATTGGCTTCTATCCTATAGACCTATACTATGACCACATTTATGCGGCGATCGATCCGTAAGAAAGCACCCCACGCGGATGGGAAAAATGCCAAAAACCACAATCGACAGCCAAGCAGCAGCTCGACTGAATCTAGCGCTAATCGCTCTGATCGAATCGATCGAATCGATCGGCTGGATCGGTCAAATAAGTCAAATAAATCGGCTGGCTCGCGTCGCCTTGAAAAAGCAGCGCCAGATCCAAATAAAATAACCATGCGCCGCTTGGTCTATGTATGGCTAATTTTGTGTTGTGCGGCTCTAGGTCTAGTGGCCAGGCTGGCCTATTTACAGGTGATCGCTACTGCCGAGCTAACTGATCGAGCGAAGCGACAACAGGTCTATACGCTGCGTCCCTTTATCCCGCGCCGATCGATTACCGATCGCAATGGCACGGTGCTGGCCGTGGATAAACCGGTATATACCCTGTTTGCCCATCCCCAGGTTTATAAAGAAAAACCAGAAACGATCGCGGCCAAGCTAGCGCCGATCCTGGAGCAACCCCCCGAAGATCTATTAAAGCTATTGGATCGGGATACCACCTCTGTCCGGATTGAATATTGGTTGACCGAAGCAACTGCCGATCGGATTCATGCTTTGCAGATTGATGGCCTGGATCTAATCCAACAACGCAGCCGGATTTATCCCCAGAAAGAGCTAGTGGCAGGCATCCTCGGCTATGTAAATGTCGATCATGAGGGACAAGCAGGGGTTGAGCGGAGCCAAGAAAAGCTGTTGCGGCGAGATGACCTCACTTCAGATGTGACCCGCGATGGCTATGGCAAATTAATTCCAACTGGGGTTCCGGCTGGGATGATGCGCTCCGATCGCACTAGTTTACAGCTAACCATCGATGCTCGGATTCAGCGCGTAGCCAGACAATCGCTCAAGCGATCGATGGAAGCATTTAGTGCCAAGCGCGGTGCAGTTTTGGTGATGGATGCCCAAACCGGTGGCATGGTGGCGCTGGTGTCGGAGCCATCCTATGATCCCAATCGCTACTATGAAACCGATATCGAGTTGTTTAAGAATTGGGCTGTTTCTGACCTCTACGAGCCAGGCTCAACCTTCAAACCAATTAATGTGGCGATCGCCCTTGAAACTGGTGCGATCATGCCGGATACGGTGGTCGAAGATCAAGGCTCATTGATCATTGGCGGCTGGCCGGTTTCTAACTATGACTTTGAAGACAGAGGTTACGTCGGGCCATTAAGCATCTCGCAAGTGCTCCAGAATTCCAGCAATGTGGGTATGGTTCACATTGTGCAACGGATGCAACCATCGGTTTATTATGGCTGGCTGGAGCGAATTGGCCTGGGTGATATTTCCGGTGTGGATTTACCCTCCGAGACCCCTAGCACCCTCAAACCCCAGGAACAGTTTATTAACTACACGATCGAGCCAGCCACCGCCGCATTTGGCCAGGGTCTATCGCTCACCCCGATCCAGATGATCCAAATGCATGGCATTTTGGCCAGTGGTGGCAAGCTACTTACGCCCCATGTGGTCAAAGCCTTGATTAACGAAGAAGGGGAAGAATATTATCAACCCAAACTAAACCCCCATCGTCAGGTGTTCTCGGCGGCTACTGCCAATAAAGTAGTCGAGATGATGACCGATGTGGTGGAATTGGGCACAGGCCGATCGGTCAAGATTCCTGGCTATCGGTTTGGTGGTAAAACTGGTACAGCCCAAAAAGCCGACCCCAATGGTGGATATGCCGATGCAAAGATTACTAGCTTTGTGGCGATCTTTCCGGCTGAAAACCCCAAATATGTGTTGATGGCAGTTGTGGATGAACCGATCGGTGCGGATGCATTTGGTTCTACGGTGGCCGCACCAATTATCAAGGATGTAATCGAGGATATTATCGTGGCAGAAGGAATTCCACCTAGCCATCCAGAAGAAGTGATTGCGCCAATTATGCCAGCCATCTTAGAAGATGAAGATGAAGATGAGGCGATCGAAACAGACTTAGAAGCACAACCAGATCCAGCCCTATACTCAGATGAGCCTGAGTTTGAGTAAGATCTAAGAATAATCGGATTAACTCTGTCGGGTTTCTATTTGGTTAGTAATTAGTAATTTGTCTCAGATACAAATAATCCAATTCAAATTGAGCAATTATCGATTCGGACTTATGTAAAGCCCTGTGTAGAGCGCTAGTTAAGGAATTTTCCCATGTCTAAGAAAGTAGAGATTTATGTTTGGTCAAGATGTCCATTTTGCATCAGGGCAAAAAGTTTACTTGATCAAAAGGGGATCGATTACATTGAGCATGTAATTGATGGTGATGAGCAAGCCAGAGAGCAGATGGTGGCGCGTGGTTCTGATGGCAAACGATCGGTGCCGCAAATTTTTGTGGATGATCAACATATTCCTGGCGGCTTTGATGGCATCAGTACACTCGATCGCCAGGGTAAGCTGGATGCGTTATTGGTTTAGAGTGGCCTGATTGATGCATTCGGCATTAAGTAAACAGCTATGATCATCAACCAAGCGAGGCCAGCTCATTAGTCATTAGTTATTAGTCATTAGTCATTAGCTCCTTACTGCTACATTGCCTAACTATTTAATCAATCCTTTACCCCGATCGTGATCTTGCATATTTACAGCATATTTACACTATTCAAACCCCGATCTAATCAACTCTAATCAATCAGATCATTTTGTTCTAGCCAGATATCAATATCAGCCAGAAGGCGATCGGGAATTTCCCAGGGTAGCAGGTGGGCAGCTTGGGGATAGCAAATCCAGGTACTGTTGGGTAGCAGGGTGGCAGTTTCCTGGCTGGAAGCGGCGGTAATGTGGCGATCTTGCGCTCCCGCGATCACTAAGCAGGGCTGTTTGATTTTAGTCAATGCCGATCGGCGATCGTAGCCTTGTTTAAGGGCACTGCTAAGCGCCGTCGTTGCCTGGCGGGAAGTTTGCAAAAAGGCAGCAGCACCATACTTAGTGATGTAGGCATAGGTGCGATCGCTGTGGGTTTGAACTAGATAATTAAGCAGCGATCGTCGGCCTATTTGCTTAGGGAATTGCCAGGTGGGGAAAACCTGATTGAGCAGCACCGCCAAACCGGTATTTGCCACCTCATGCCAAACCCCAGTAGGATGTGAGCTCAGTGGCCTAGCGGCTGAAGCGATCAAAATCATCCCAGCAATGCGATCGGGAAATTTCAGCGCCAATTCCAAGGCCAGAATGCCTCCCAATGACCAACCCAGCAAAATAAAGCGGTGGTGGCAATACTCCGGCTGCATAATCAAATTGCTCAGATCGCTTAGGTGATCTTGCATCGCAAAAGCTTGTTTGGCCTTAAACTTGCCATAACCTCTTAGATCAGGAGCCAGGATCTGATAACCTTGGGCGGTCAGATGCTCAGTAAAAATATCCATACAAGCACCATTACCCGGATGTCCATGTAGGCAAAGGAAATTGGCCATAAACTTAAATATATATAATTGAGATGATCAATAGGTAGAGATCTCTACAAAAGGTGTGGCGATCGCTACTTTGCATTGATCCAGGTTTGCAACAATGATAAAGTTATTGCTCCTATTATTGCTTCTAAACAGCATGATCCAGTTAAGGCGATTGGCTAAGCTTTAGTTCATGCTAATCAGAGCTAGAGCATATTTAAGGCAAAATTTTAAGTTATTCTAGCCAGCTAGACCAACAGCCGTTAAACTTCTGCTTAGATAATAATTAGGTGAGATAATTAATTAGATTTGATATTTGCTGAGATTTATCAGCTTTGCTCAAGTCAATCGCTAAAAGATTTATAAACTCAAACATTAGGCTCGATGTAGCCATTAGCTAATCAGGCTAAACCCGCTAAATTAAAATTAAGCGCAATTGCAATATCAAGAGCACGAACTAGTAAAATGATCGACGCAGAAAATCAAGTCCCAGAAGAAGAATTAGAAGAGTTAGAAGAACTCAAAGATGAAGATCTAGATCTAGAATCTTCCCTTGAGGATCTAATTAAAGACGGAGATGCTGCACCGGAAAATGCAGAAACAGCCTTACCAGTTGAGCCAGCTCCTGAAATCGGCGCACCCGCAGCAGATGGGCAAGCGGCAGTAAATGCAGTAAAAAAAGAGAAAGATAAGCTAGCTGCTGATTTAGCTGCAACTAAAGGCAAGACCAATGAGTTAATCGATCAAGTTGGCGCGATGAAAAAACAACTCGACGATCGCAACGGTCAATATATGCGTCTCTACGCTGACTTTGAAAACTATCGCAAGCGTACTGAGCGAGAGAAAGAGGAAGAAGAGGGCAAGATTAGCGCCAAAATCCTCAAAAAATTGCTGCCAGTGGTAGATGACTTCGAACGCGCCCAATCACAGATTAAGCCTAAATCTGATGCTGAAGCTACTATTCACAATAGTTACCAATCGGTGTACAAACAACTGGTAAAATGCCTGAAAGAAGTAGGCATAACACGCATGGCGACATTACGCCAAGAATTTGACCCCCAATTCCATGAAGCGATCGCCCAGGAGCCCACCGCTGAATTTGAAGAAGGCACTGTCATGGAAGAACTACGCCCTGGTTATATGCTCGGCGATCAGATTTTGCGCCATGCCATGGTTAAAGTAGCAGCAGCAATGCCAGGTGGAGCACCAACAACTCAACCACCTCAGCCAGAGGCGACAGCTAATGAAACCGATGCCCAGGAGCCAGGAGCCGACGAATCGATCGACTCTGCCCCACCAGAAAATTAGTTAAGTCAACTTAGAATTTATAAGTTAGACCAAAATTAAATTTAATTCTATCCATATGTTGTGCATAATTTAAGCCAAAAGCGGGTAATCTGGATTTACGAACACGCCTAACGGGACTGCGGTTATGTCAAAAGTTATCGGCATCGATTTAGGAACTACAAATAGTTGTGTAGCCGTTTTAGAAGGCGGTAAGCCAGTGGTGATTTCTAGCTCTGAAGGAGGGCGCACCACCCCAAGTATTATTGGTTTTGCCAAAGATAGTGATGAGCGGATTGTGGGTCAAGTAGCCAAACGGCAAGCGGTGACCAATCCTCAAAACACGATCTTTAGTATTAAGCGATTCATTGGGCGGCGCTGGGACGAAACCGAAGAAGAGCGGCAACGGGTTCCCTATGACACAATGCTTGGTAAAGACGAAACCGTTAATGTCAAGGTTAACGAAGATAAGGAATATACCCCCCAGGAAATCTCGTCTATGATCCTGGGCAAGCTGAAGCAAGATGCCGAGAATTATCTTTCCGAGCCAGTCACCCAGGCAGTAATTACAGTTCCAGCCTATTTCACCGATGCCCAACGGCAGGCCACCAAGGATGCCGGTGTGATCGCGGGGTTGGAGGTGATGCGGATTGTCAATGAACCAACCGCCGCATCCCTGGCCTATGGCTTGGATAAAACCAGCGAAGATCAGATGATTCTGGTGTTCGATTTGGGCGGTGGCACCTTTGATGTATCGGTGTTGCAGCTTGGTGATGGCATTTTTGAGGTTAAGGCCACTTCTGGGAATAACCACCTAGGCGGTGATGACTTTGATTCTTGCGTTGTCAACTGGATGGTGGCAGACTTCAAGGAAGCCGAAGGGATTGACTTGATGGAGGACAAAAGCTCGCTCCAACGCCTCAGGGAAGCAGCCGAAAAAGCCAAAATTGAGCTTTCTAGTGCCCCCAGTACCCTGATTAGTCTGCCATTTATTGCCAGTGATGATTCTGGCCCCAAAACGATCGAAGTAGATTTAACCAGATCCAAGTTTGATGAGTTAACCGCTCATTTGGTTAAGAGCACCCTGGAACCCACAGCCCAGGCTCTCAAGGATGCTGCCCTCACCCCCAAAGAAATCGATCGGATTATTCTGGTGGGTGGTTCGACGCGGATTCCGGCGGTACAAGAAGCGATCGCCAAGTTCTTTGATGGCAAAAAGCCCGACCAGTCCGTTAATCCAGATGAGGCGGTGGCGGTCGGTGCTGCTGTCCAGGCCGGTATTCTGGGCGGTGAAGTAAAAGACCTATTGCTGCTAGATGTGATCCCCCTGTCGATCGGCCTGGAAACCGTCGGCGAGGTGTTCACTAAAATCCTGGAACGCAACACCACCATCCCCACCAGCAAAGGCCAGATATTTTCCACGGCAGTAGATAATCAATCCACCGTCGAAATCCATGTGCTCCAGGGTGAGCGGGCAATGGCCAAGGATAATAAAAGCCTGGGCAAGTTTGAACTAGAAGGGATCAGACCTGCCCCACGCGGCATCCCGCAGATCGAAGTTTCCTTTGACATTGATGCCAATGGGATTCTGAAGGTTTCTGCCCGGGATATTGATACCGATGTGGAGCAGAGTATTAGTATTACCAATACTGGTGGCCTGAGCCCATCCGAGATTGAACGGATGCGGATGGAAGCAGAGGTATATGCCGAAGAAGATGCGATGCGCCGTGAGGTTGCCAATATGCGCAACCAGGCCGAGAACCTGATTCGCACGGTCGAAGAGATCCTCAAGGAAAACGGCCCAACCGTAATTACCGAGAGCTTACGCACGCCAACCCAGAAAAACATTGATGCCCTCAAAGCCTTGCTGCAATCGGATAAGGATGAGATTAGCTACGAGGATATGCAATCTACCCTCAAGCCATTGCAACAATCGCTGTTTGATGTGACCCAAGCGGTGGAGCGTTATTCACAGGTGGAGCGAGTCAAGGATAAGGACGAAGAATAAATAATCTAATTTTATCTATTACACAAGCTTGCAAAGCATGTCCATCCTCTTGAACCAATAATAAACTTAGATCAAAATCGTCTAGGTAGAAAAATACGGTTTTGAGGTAAGGACTTATGGCAGGCAAAGAAATTTTAATGTTGGCGGGTGACTATTGTAGAAGACTACGAAATCATGGTGCCATTTCAAGCGCTGTTAATGGTGGGGCATACCGTTGATGTGGTTTGTCTTGACAAGAAAAGCAGGCGAGACGATCGCCACGGCGGTGCATGACTTTGAAGGCGATCGGATGATCTGCAATCTTCTAAACTTGTCGAGCCGACACAATACCAATAAAAACAGGCTGAATTTAACCCTAAGCTAAGTCCAACCTGTTTATATATTTAGATATTTATATTTATTTGGATATTTAATCCAGTCAAGCCTTAGTTAAGACAAAGGAATCAACATCAACCTAAATCAACTGATTTAAAGAAGAGCCTCTGTTAACCAAGATGACTAACCATTAATCGATGTTCGATCGATTCAGCCATCTTATTCAGGCATATCCTCGATGGTTCCAGGCTCAGTCCCCAATTCGTTTGGAGCTGCACTTATGCTAGGTGGGGCGCTGGGCGGGGCATCAGGATTGTTACCAATCGTGGTGTGATCATCAACTAGCTCATCGGCTAGGTTGGCTTGCGGTGCGATCCCAGGATAGCTGGGCTTACCGCCCACATTGCCCACTAGGCCTTCACCACCAACCAGGTCTTTAACATCATCCCCAATTAGCATATCTGCGCCGCTATTGACCAATTCATTAGCCTGAGATTGATCGGAGATCAATTCCTCGCTACTGCTGGAAATTACATCACGCACATTGTCACGATTGGGCAGATCCTGAGTAAAGCCAACCCCTTCAATTCGATAGTTGCGCGCCGTGTTGTCATCAATGATTACATCATCGGTACTTTCATCAAAGTCAGGGATTGATTCGTAGGAATCATCAATATCCAAAGACATATTGTCATAGGCATTAAAGCCTGTGCCTGCCGGAATCAAGCGACCAATGATCACGTTTTCCTTCAGACCGCGCAACCAATCAGACTTACCTTCGATCGCCGCTTCGGTTAGTACCCTGGTGGTTTCCTGGAAGCTGGCCGCCGAGATAAAGCTATCTGTATTCAAGCTAGCTTTAGTAATCCCCATCAACACAGGCGTATATTCAGCGGGCGCACCGCCAGTAATTTCCATCGCTTCGTTGATTTGTTCAACCTGATGCAGGTCAACCAACTCACCCGGCAATCTGGTGGTATCTCCGCCATCATCAATCCGCACTTTGGAGGTCATTTGCTTGACCACCACTTCAATGTGTTTGTCGGAAATATCAACCCCTTGAGATTGATAAACCGTTTGTACTTCATTGACGAGGAATTCCTGCACCTTTTGCAAACTAATTAAAGCGGCTTCTTTAATCCCAACTTTTTCTTTATGGATATTAAAGAAAATATCAAGAATGTCATGGGGATTTGAAGGCCCATCGGTAAGGGGTTCGGCTGCATCTAGCTGCTGGCCATCGGACACAATTAAGCTCTGTCCTGGATTGATCGAATATTCGGTCAAGGTGCCATCCGCTTCAAGGATCTTCAACTCAAAGTTGTCATCCTCAAAGTAGGTAACCTGAACCGTGCCGGCTCTTTGCGCCAACACACACATTTCCTTGGGTTTGCGTGCTTCTAACAATTCTTCAATTCGGGGTAGACCCTGGATAATATCACCGGTTTTAGCGCGTTCAAATACCAGGAAGGCGAGAATATCACCGCGTTGCACTAGATCAGCATTATCAATTTGCAGCACTGCGCCGGGCGAGATCAAATATGGGCGACCGATCCGTACGATCACTTCGCCATTCTCGATCGCTCTAACCTGACCGGATTCAGACGCGATCGTATTACTGCCCACGGAGTCACCGATCCGCAGCAGATCACCCACCGCTACTTGTGGATCAGCGCAAGGAATACTGATCCGATCTTCTTCCGTAACCACCAGAATCCGCCTGACTAACTCTGCTCCCTCTTTGATCCCGCGTATTTCGCCAGACTGCTTACAAAGGATCTCGGTACGAGCCACAACTTCACCTGGGGCAATTTGTTGCGCCTCTTCTACTAAAATCCTGGTGCGAGTATTGGTCTGGGTTGGGTCGGATGCTGTATCCTGACGGATGATCAAAGACTCTAGAATAACCAGTTGCAATCGCAATAGTTCTGGGTCTTCTTCATCGGCCACAAACTCAATATCAGCGGCAATCTGTGGCGCTTCAGTGTCGATCTCCAATAGCAGTTGGGTACGCAGCAACTCTAGGCCACTGATCGACTTGACGCGCTCGCCGTCTTTATAGGGAATCCGCTGCACTGCTCTGAGCCGAATTGAACTGATCTCAGAGATCGAATCCTGGCTGGGGATCGATGGCTTGTCGGGTACTGAAAATTCCTGAACCGGTCGCAATAGGATTGCTGGCCCTTCTGGGGTTTCGACATACTCAACATAGCGCAGCTCTTCACTGGCTAGGCCAGGTAAGATTTCGGTGCCAGGCTGAGCCAGGGTTTCATTTTTCTTCAGCGCCGATTGGGGATCATCCACCAGGTGCAGATCGCCCGGCTTGATCACAATCTCGCGCAAAATGTCATTTTTCTGGGTCACCTCAACTACACCAGAACTCTGACAGAAGATGTCTTTGACCACTTCGGTACCAGCTTCCAGATATTGACCATCTTCGACCAGCAACAGGGAAATATCCTTATTTACCTCATGGGCTTCTTCAGGAATCCAAAGTAGGGTGCCGCCCTTGAGCACTTCAAAACCCTGTTTAGCTTTGCTGCGTTTGGCAACTTCAAGATCGCCAGAGTATTTAATAATGCCACCGCTGTTGGTGTGGTAGGTATCATCGATTAGCTCGGCCACAACCTGGTTACTGGTGACCTTAGTGCCTGGTGCTGCCTTGAGCAAGAACCGCTGGCCACTGGCAGTATGCAGGATGTAATGCTCTCGACTTTGGCTGACTTCTTCTTCAACCTTAGCCCGATCGAGTACCACCGAGGCGGTGATGATTTCCACTTCGCGGTTATGGCGTGCGTCTTCGTCTTTGAGCCTAACTACGCCACCATGTTCGGTTACCAATTCGGTTACCGCCAACACGTCATCAATCTCAACCCGATCGCCATTTTTGACCACTGGGTCGGCACCGGGCAGCAAGTTATACACCTGACCACCCAGAATCCAAATTAAGCCGCTGCGAGTAGCAATATAGCTGGTGTTACCCTGGCGATCTTTCTTTTCTTCTGGTACTAGGCCAGAGAAGAGGGCTTCCCCAGAGAGGTTAGTTTTTAGCTCTTTTTTGGCCTTTTCGGTACTCTTTTTGGTGCGGCCAGAAATTGCGACTTCAGCCATTAGTTGATCTTTTTCAACTTGCTGACCATCTTGAACTAGCAAGGTAGAACCCTGGGTCACGCTGTAGGATTTCTTGCGTCCTTCCTTACTTTCCAGCATAAATTCGCCTGGAGCCTCAACAATATAGGCATCATCACCATGGCGGGTGCGAATCGGCCGCAAGCGTAAATTCTTAGAAAATTTGATCGAGCCGACAAATTTAGCGCGGCTTTGCTGGGCGATCTCGCCGGTAAATACACCACCGGTGTGGAAAGTACGCATGGTTAGCTGGGTACCAGGTTCACCGATCGACTGGGCGGCAATGATTCCAACCGCTTCGCCGATGTCCACGATTTTGGCATGGGCAAGGCTCCAACCATAACAGGTTTGACAGACCGATCGGGTTGATTCACAGGTCAGCGCCGATCGCACCTTAACTAATTTCACACCAGATTTTTCTACGGCGATCGAAAGTTCTTCCGAGAAACATTGACCTGCCGCTACAATCACCTCACCGGTCTTGGGATCAGTCACATCAATGGCAGCGGTGCGACCAAACAACCGATCTCTGAGCGGGATTAAAACCCGATCGCCATCTTTCATGGCCTGCGTCACCACACCTCTGGTCGTGCCACAGTCGGTTTCTCGAATAATTACATCCTGGGAAACGTCCACCAGACGACGGGTAAGATATCCGGAGTCAGCAGTACGCAACGCCGTATCTACTAAGCCTTTGCGTGCCCCATAGGACGAAATAATATATTCCGTGACCGTTAAGCCTTCCCGGAAATTGGTTTTAATTGGCAAGTCAATGATTGCCCCTTGTGGATCGGCCATTAGACCCCGCATCCCTACCAACTGGCGCACCTGGGAAATGTTACCCCTTGCCCCAGAGAAGGCCATCATATAGACCGAATTCAGGGGGTTATTGACCTTAAAGTTTTTGACCACCTCATTTTTGAGGTTTTCGTTGGTGACATTCCAGGTGTCGATCACTTTCTGGAATCGCTCCACCTCGGTAATTTCACCGCGTGAATAGCGGTTTTCGGTCGCTTCGATTTCCTCTTCCGCCTCTGCCAAGAGTTGCTTTTTGCTGGGCGGAATTTGTAAATCCTCCACACTGATCGAGACCCCCGCTTGAGTTGCATAGCGAAACCCAAGCGCTTTGATCTCATCAGCCATGTAAGCGGCTCTGGCCGTGCCGTGGTGGGTAAAAGCCCAGGAAATTAAATTTTTGAGCTGCTTTTTGTCAACGGTTTGATTGATAAAAACCGCTGGGGTTGTCTTATCTTTTGAGCGATTCGATTCTGCGCCGTTCACTGTTAGATCTGCCATAATATTTTCTGCTATGCCAATGTTATAGAAAAGCTAATTGGAATATAAACTTAGCTAAACCTGGTTAACTCTGGCGATCGAGTTAGCAATCGATCTACCAAAATAAACCAGCTAGATTAAAGTCAATCATCCACCACACCTGATCATTCCGGTCTGAGTTAAGCCTGAAAAAAATGAATTCTCTCCATCCCACAACTACCTGCTGCTAAATAAATCAAATATCAAATATAGAAATATAGAAATATAGGTGCAAATAAATTTTAGGTGCGATCGGCCAAACTAACTGGCCAACGAGTCGAGAATAGCCTGGTTCAAAATCACCCGACCTGGTGTTGTCAGTACATATTGAGAAAGCAAATTACCATCGCTATCCTCCCTGACTCGCAAAGATTTGTAGGTTTTCAACTTAGAACCATCACCACTTTCTTGCACTTCAGGTTCTTCGCCATCGCCGATCCCATCACCTTGAACTTTGCCATCAAAGCGCACCCAGATTTTGGCGTGGAGTTCCACATGTCCCTGTTCGTAGGACATAATTACATCCTTGAAACTGGCATAATAATGGCCAGCACCTTTTTGATTCAGATGATTGTCGGCGGTCAGGTAATAGCAGCCTAGAACCATATCTTGGCTAGGCGTAATAATTGGCCTACCGGTAGCTGGCGACATAATGTTATTCGAGGCCAACATCAATAGTCTGGCTTCGGCCTGAGCTTCTAAGGACAAAGGCACATGAACCGCCATTTGGTCACCATCAAAGTCAGCATTAAACGCTGGGCAAACAAGCGGGTGCAATTGAATGGCGCGGCCATCAACTAAAATTGGCTCAAATGCCTGAATTCCCAATCGGTGCAATGTCGGGGCGCGGTTTAGCATTACCGGGTGATCGCGGATTACTTCTTCTAGCACATCCCACACGGCCGGATCATCCCGTTGGATCAGCTTTTTGGCGGCTTTGATATTGTTGACCAGGCCAGCTTTGATCAAGCGATTGATCACAAATGGCTGAAACAGTTCGATCGCCATTTCCTTGGGCAAGCCGCACTGATGAATGCGCAGATTGGGTCCAACCACAATTACCGATCGGCCGGAATAGTCAACCCGCTTACCGAGTAAGTTTTGGCGGAACCGCCCTTGCTTCCCTTCAATAATGTCAGACAGGGATTTGAGGGGGCGATTGTTGGCACCTACCACGGTGCGGCCACGCCTACCATTATCAATCAGGGCATCAACCGCCTCTTGCAGCATCCGCTTTTCATTCCGGACAATGATTTCCGGTGCCAGAATTTCCTGTAGTCTGGCGAGGCGATTGTTGCGATTGATCACGCGCCGATATAAATCATTGAGATCGCTAGTGGCAAATCGGCCACCATCTAACTGCACCATTGGCCGCAGATCAGGCGGAATTACGGGAATTACTTCCAATACCATCCAATCTGGCTTGGAACCCGTGGCCACAAAGTTGTCCACTACCCGCAGGCGTTTGATTAACTTGGCGCGTTTTTGACCCTTGGAATTGGCAATGTCTTCGCGCAGTTGCTCTGCTTCTTCTTCAAGATTTATATTTTGGAGCAGGTATTGAATTGCTTCAGCACCAATTTCAACCCTAATGCCCTCTAGCTCAGAATCTTCAGCATAGATTTGATCCTCGATCTCCAGCCATTGATCCTCTGTCAGGAGTTGCTTGAACGTAAGATTAGGATGATTGCCCGCATCGGTTACCACATAGGCATTGAAGTAAACAATTTGCTCCACATCCCGCAGCGGCATATCCAGCAAAGTTGCCATATAACTGGGGATGCCCTTGAGATACCAAACATGGGTAACTGGGGCAGCCAACTTGATGAAACCCATCCGATGGCGGCGTACCCGTGATTCAGTTACTTCCACGCCGCAGCGCTCGCAGACAATACCGCGATGGCGCACCCGCTTGTATTTACCACAATGGCATTCCCAGTCTTTGGCTGGGCCAAAAATGCGCTCGCAAAACAACCCATCCATTTCTGGCTTGAGGGTGCGGTAGTTAATGGTTTCTGGTTTGGTCACCTCACCTACAACACTACCATTGGGCAGGATGCGTTCACCCCACTGCCTGATTCTTTCCGGTGAAGCGATCCCTATTTTTACATAATCAAACCGCTGCTCTATTCTTGCCATAGATCTAGAAAGTCCCCAACTTCAACTCTACTGATATTGCCCAACAGATAAACTCGATCTTTTGATTTACAGAATTTTTTATTTACAAGCCGATCGCCTTTAAGCCTTACTACCTACCTACAAATTCGATTTAAATTCAACTAAAACTAGTGAGATTAAATTAGAATGCCAACAATTCAATTAGAACTACTTTGTTTAATTAGATAATTAGAAAGACTTTGAGCAAGTAATCACTCCTGAAATCAATGGGATTGGCCAATTGATATAGATAGTTAGTATGATCATGCTAAAGATCACACATTCTATTTGCCTAAGAACCTATTGGTTAAGTCCTAAACAAGCCAAAACATTCAGGAGTGAATCACTGCTAACGGCTGGAATTAACTAGAGCTAACCAGATCAACGATAGCGATCGGCTGATCTTTTATCTAGCGCTGCTTAGGATTCCGTCTCTTCATCCTCGGAGCGATAAATTGATTCATAGGTGGGACGAGATGGAGTTCGACGACCATCCATATCCACCATTAGATCAACTTCGGTATCCTGGTTACTACCATCATCTCCGGATTCCAGCTTGTGTACCGACACATCCAAACAGAGTGACTGTAGCTCTCGCACCAGTACCTTGAACGATTCCGGTGTGCCTGGTCGTGGGATCGCATGACCTTTTACGATCGCATTGAGGGACTCGTTGCGTCCGGTCATATCATCCGACTTCACCGTGAGTAGCTCTTGCAGGGTATAGGCAGCACCAAAGGCTTCCAATGCCCATACTTCCATTTCACCGAACCGCTGACCACCCTGTTGGGCTTTACCACCCAGGGGCTGTTGTGTTACCAGTGAATATGGGCCAGTCGATCGGGCGTGAATCTTATCATCAACCAGGTGTACCAGTTTGAGCATATAGGCTTTGCCCACCGTAACTGGCTGGTCAAATTTCTCACCGGTACGACCATCATAGACAGTCAACTTGCCGGGGTTGTCGGGATTAAAGATCCACTCCTCGCCGATCGCCCTTTGGGCTTCTTTGAGCTGCTGATGTACAGAGTTGCGCGACATTTCTTCCCCATGTCTTTCATCAAAGGGAGTAATTTTATAGCGCACATCTTTGTTCTGGCCAGCCCAACCAAGCAAACATTCAAACACTTGGCCAACGTTCATCCGGGAAGGTACACCCAGAGGATTGAGCACAATATCAACCGCTGTGCCATCTTCTAGGTATGGCATGTCTTCCTTGGGCAAAATTCGGGAAATAATCCCCTTATTGCCGTGACGACCAGCCATTTTGTCGCCCACTTGGATTTTGCGCTTTTGAGCCACATAAACCCGTACTACCATGTTGGCACCAGGCGGCAACTCATCACCCTGCTCACGGGTAAACAAGCGCACATCAACGACGCGGCCTTTTTCACCATTGGGTACGCGCAGGGAGTTATCGCGCACATCCCTTGCTTTTTCACCAAAGATCGCCCTGAGTAGCTTTTCTTCCGGCGGCTGATCGGATTCACCCTTCGGCGTAACCTTACCAACCAGAATATCGCCAGCTTCTACCCAAGCACCGACGCGGATAATGCCCTGTTCATCTAATTGACGCAGTGAGTCTTCACCCACGTTAGGAATTTCGCGGGTAATTTCCTCTGGCCCCAGCTTGGTCTGTCTGGCCTCGATCTCATATTTTTCAATGTGAATCGAAGTATAGACATCATCGATTACCAGGCGCTCATTAATCAGGATTGCATCTTCGTAGTTGTAGCCTTCCCAGGGCATATAGGCCACCAGGATATTTTGACCCAGCGCCAATTCACCACCTTCAGTAGCAGAACCATCGGCCAGGATTTGACCCTTGACCACGCGATCGCCACGGGCAGCGATCGGTCGCTGATTGAGGCAGGTATCTTGATTAGAGCGTTGATATTTCTGCAAGTAGTAATTAATTACGCCACCATCATCGGATTTAACCCGAATCTCGTCGGCAGATGAGTAAATCACCTCACCATCGGAGCGCGAAACAATTACCATGCCGGAATCTCGTGCTGCCTGAGCTTCTAAACCAGTACCGACTAGAGGTCTTTCTGGGCGTAGCAATGGCACAGCTTGCCGCTGCATGTTCGATCCCATCAGGGCACGGTTAGCATCATCATGTTCCAGGAATGGAATTAATGATGTGGCCACCGAGATGATCTGCACTGGTGAAACCGCAACGTAATCAAGGTCATTGGGCTCGGCGGTGCCAAATTCCTGACGATATCGCACTGGCACAAAGTCAGCCGTGATCCAGCCCTCTTCATTCATGGGCACATCGCCAGGGGCAACCCGGAACTCATCCTCTTCGTCCGCCGTCATATAAATAGGCGTGAGGTCATAGCGAATTAAGCCATCTTCAACTGGCAGATAGGGCGCTTCAATAAAGCCATATTGATTAACCCTGGCATGGGTAGCCAGTGAACCAATCAGACCAGCGTTAGGGCCTTCAGGCGTTTCGATCGGGCAGATTCGGCCATTGTGACTGGGGTGAATATCGCGCACTGCAAAGCCAGCCCGTTCACGGGTTAAGCCGCCAGGGCCAAGGGCACTCAGCCGTCGTTTATGGGTCAACTCCGCCAGGGGATTAGTTTGATCCATAAACTGGGATAGCTGACTGGAACCAAAGAATTCTTTGATCGCCGCTACCAATGGCTTGGGGTTCACCAATGATGCTGGTGTGAGCACATCAGCTTCGGAAACAGTCATCCGCTCCCGAATAATCCGCTCCAGGCGATTCAGGCCAACCCTAACCTGGTTTTGCAATAGTTCACCAACCGATCGCACCCGGCGATTACCCAGGTGGTCAATGTCATCGGTTTGGCCAACGTCATATTCTAAATTAATCAAATAGTTGATCGCCGACAAAATATCTTCCGGCGTTAGCACCCTGGTGGTTTCGGCCACATTCAAACGCAGCTTGCGGTTGATTTTATAACGACCAACCCGACCCAGGTCATAGCGCTTGGGATCAAAAAAGCGGGATTCTAATAATTGCTGCCCACCAGCAACCGTAGGCGGTTCACCGGGGCGGAGCTTGCGGTATAGTTCCAGCAGGGCATCTTCTTCGTTATATTGCCCTTCTTTTTCGATCGTTTTTTGGAAATATTCCGGATGGCGCAGCGAGTCAAAGATATCGGCATCGGATAGCCCCAGTGCTTTGAGTAAAATCTGCGCTGACAGTTTGCGGGTCTTGTCGATCCGCACCCAAACCAGGTCATTCTTATCGGTTTCAAATTTCAGCCATGCCCCCCGGTTGGGGATCAAGCTGGCATTATAGGTACGACGGCTGTTCTTATCGGTTTCAGATTTGTAGTAGACACCAGGACTACGCACAATCTGATTAACGATTACCCGCTCGGCACCATTAATAATGAATGTACCGCGATCGGTCATGAGGGGCAGATCGCCGATAAAGACTTCTTGTTCTTTAATTTCACCCGTTTCTTTGTTGATCAAGCGGGTAGGCACGTACATCTGCACCGAATAGGTAGCATCACGACGCTTGGCTTCATCAACTGCGTATTTGGGCTTTTTTAACTTATAATCTTTACCAACAAAGTGAAGCTCAATTTTTCCGGTGTAATCGGTAATCGGTGAAAAGCTAGCAAGTTCTTCAATTAATCCTTCTTCGAGAAACCAGCGGAAGCTCTCCCGCTGAATTTCTACTAGATCTGGTAGAGCAATAGCAGGAGTTATCTGTGTAGGCTTATTCATGCACTGAATTACTGCAGTTCTTCAAGTGAGAGCGTTTTTCATCGCCCAATGATGTTGTGGCATAAGGTTAAGATTATCTCTCAGACTACTAGTATATGTCAATATCAAATTTTTAAATAAATTATTATTTGACTTAAGTTATTTATTATTTGACCGCTGGGCGATCGAATGCTTGTTTAACTATCGCGCCATCGCGGTATCAAGATCAGAAATAAGATCAGAAATTAAGTAATGGCTGAAGCATACGCCTGGATAGAACAGTCGCTCAATACGATCCGACGAGCTAACTGGTATCGATCGCCCCAACTAATTGCCAGTAAGGCTGGGGCGGAGGTGATCATTAACGATCGCTCAGTGTTAATGTTTGCCAGTAATAATTATCTGGGCCTAGCAGGAGATCAACGCTTAATCGATGCGGCGATCGCAGCTTGTCAAGCCTATGGTACTGGCGCAACTGGTTCCCGATTAGTTTCAGGGCATTTACCACTGCATCAGGAGCTAGAACAAACGATCGCCAACCTGAAGCAAACTGAGGCAGCCTTAGTTTTTAGCTCTGGCTACCTGGCAAATATTGGCACAATCGCGGCGCTGGTGGGGAAGCGGGATTTAATTCTGGGGGATGTCTATAACCATTCCTGCTTGAAAAATGGTGCGATCCTGAGCGGAGCAACGGTGCTGGATTATGGGCATAGCGATCTTGCCGATTTGGGTAATAAACTAGCTCAGCAGCGATCGCAATTCCGGCGTTGTTTAATCACCACCGATAGCGTGTTTAGCATGGATGGCGATCTTGCACCCCTGACTGAGATCATGGCTCTGGCCGAAAAATATGATTGCATGGTGTTGGTGGATGAAGCCCATGCCACCGGAGTGTTTGGCGATCGGGGGGCTGGTTTGGTTAATGCCCTGGGGATCAAACAACCACTGATTCAGGTTGGCACGCTCAGCAAAGCCCTGGGCAGCTTGGGTGGCTATGTGGCAGGTTCGGCGCAGTTAATCGATTTCTTGCGCAATCGAGCAGCTAGCTGGATTTATACTACCGGGCTATCACCTGCGGATACGGCAGCCGCGATCGCAGCGATCAAGATTATTAATACTGAACCAGAACGGCGGCATCAACTCTGGCAAAACTTAGAATTATTAAAAAAACAATTAGCCCAAGCCAATATCATTGCGATCGCCACAGAATCACCGATCGTAGCGATCGAGGTGGGAGATATTGCCACCACCCTAGCCATCGCAGCGCAACTTAAAGAAAAAGGACTTTTTGCACCGGCGATCCGTCCGCCAACCGTACCTACACCAAGGATTAGATTGACGCTGATCGCAACCCATACCGAGGCTCAAATCAACCATTTAGCTGGTTGCCTAAAACAAGCTGTAGAGAAGACCAAGCCCTAATTAGAGCAATAGTAGTCTAAACAAATATCGATCCTATTTAATCGTATTTATTTTGTTGATTTTTATTGATCACATCGATCGCGCTTCTAACTAGCAACCCCACTGAGGAGCTTGCGCACAGTCATGATTAACTCCGCCGGAGAATAGGGCTTAATCAAATAGGCATCAGCACCCTGCTTTAGCCCCCAGTATTTATCAAAATCCTGATCCTTTGTGCTACACATGATTGTGGGCACATCTTTGGTGCTTTCGTTGGTCTTAATCCAGCGACAAAACTCATAGCCATTCATATTGGGCATCACAATATCGGTGATCACAATATCTGGGATCAAGCTCTGCACCCTTTCAATCCCCTCTTTTCCGTCCCTTGCTTCAATGGTGGTATAGCCTTGCAACTTTAATTGCTCAGCCGCCATTTGTCGCGCCGTGGGACTATCATCCACAATCAGGACTATAGCCATATCCTATGCACCCTAACTTAACCGTATACCTGTATGAATACTATGAATACTTATATGAATCTCAACAGCCCAAAGATGTTCCTAACTATAGCAATTGCTGCGTCTCAGTATAGCTAGGAAGGTACTTTTTGCTAAACCTTATTTACAATTTATCTATTTATAACCTAGCAATTCACTACACAGAGTAATTGTAGATTTAACCAAATAGATTACTGAATTACTCAAAATTCAAATAACTTAAGAATTTAAACAACTTCACACTTGAAGCTAGTTTAACCAGTCATATATTTTTGCCATATCTGCAAGTTAGCGCATTCAGGGTCATAACTGATCAGCTAAAAGACTAAATATTACTGATTAGCTGGCGATCGGCACTAATTCAGAGCCAATCCAAGAGCTTTTTGGTGATCGAGCTTAAACATCCCGAACGCATAAGATTAAAATGAATCTGACCCATTGGCCACTAAAGACTAATCGATCTACTTGCACTCCAGTATCTATCATACCCTAATAGCCTAGCCAGGTTACTCTGTCCCTAGTAGCAGAGCTAGCTTGGTTTAATCGGCGCTAAACTTAGTTTTGGGTTGTCGATTAATTAATTAATTAATTAGTTAATTAACTTGAGTTCGGGGGATCTTTTAGTAGCCAAACTAGCCAAATAAGAGGACAAGAAATTACATGTCCAGTATTGTTGTTGAGAACCTGCGTAAGGTTTACCCAGTCTCGATCAAAGAACCTGGTCTAAAAGGGACTTTAAATCACTTTTTTAACCGTAAATATCGCCATGTGGCAGCGGTTAAGGATGTGTCGTTTGCGATCGAACCGGGCGAAGTAGTGGGCTTCCTGGGGCCAAATGGGGCTGGCAAAACTACTACCCTGAAAATGCTGACCGGGTTAATTCATCCCTCTGGTGGCAATTTGAGCGTTAGCGGCCACTACCCCTTTAGCCGCGAAGCTACGTTTCTGCAAAAAATCACCCTAGTGATGGGGCAAAAACAACAGTTGCTGTGGGACTTACCCGCAATGGATTCGTTGCGGATTAATGCCGCTGTATATGATATCCCCAGGCAGGTGTTTCGGCAGCGGTTGGCGGAGTTGACCGAAATGCTGTCACTGCAAGACAAACTCAAACAACCAGTGCGTAAGCTATCGCTGGGCGAACGGATGAAAGCTGAGTTGCTGGCCGCCCTGCTCCATCAACCACAGGTGTTATTTTTGGACGAACCAACCTTGGGCTTAGACGTAAATGCCCAGGTGGCGGTGCGTAATTTTCTGCGCGACTATAACCAAAAGTACGGCGCGACAATTTTGCTAACCAGTCACTACATGGCAGATATTACCGCCCTGTGCGATCGCGTGTTGCTAATTCATCAGGGTAGCTTGTTCTATGATGGCAGTCTGGATGGCTTGCTAGAAAAATTCACCCCTTGCCGCGAGATTCGGGTGGAGTTGGCAGCACCGTTTAGCAGCGAACAAAAGGAGGCGATCGCCACCCACAAACCCTTTGGCGAGTTGGTGGAAATTGAGGGGCTAACGGCCAGATTTTTGGTACAGCGAGAAACCCTGACTAATACAGTCTCGAAAATATTGGCGGAGCTGGAGCTAGTCGATCTGACTGTGAGCGATCCACCGATCGAGGAGGTGATCGGGCAGGTTTTTACCTCTCAGCCCTCTCAATCTAATGACCCTAGTGATAATGATACTGAGTCAGAATCCACAGCATCTAGTGCAGTTAAATAGAATTGAATTAAATTGAATCAAATTAATAAACAAGAGCATTAGTTATGATTAGTTTTATTGATCTTTATTGATCCGTTTGAGCTAGATTAATCGTTACTAATCTGCAATTTCCACTCAACTAACCTGCTCAAATAAACTACGCAGACAATTTAGTAAGCAAATAGGTAGACTAGACTACTGTATGGAGAGCATACAGACCCAATCACGCAGCTAGCACAACACCATGACCTCAACCAAGGAAACCAGGGAAAACCCAGACTACAAAGACACCGTTAACCTGCCGCATACGGATTTTTCGATGCGCGCCAATGCCAAGCAAAAGGAGCCAGAGATCCAAAAATTCTGGCAAGAAGCGGGTATTTATGAAGATCTAGCTGCCAACAATCCCGGTGAAAAGTTTATTTTGCACGATGGCCCCCCCTACGCCAACGGCAATCTACATATGGGTCATGCCCTGAATAAAATCCTCAAAGACATCATCAATCGCTACCAGATCCTACGTGGCCGCAAGGTGCGCTATGTGCTGGGTTGGGATTGTCATGGTTTGCCGATCGAACTGAAGGTATTGCAAAAGCTCAAATCCTCGGAGCGCAAAGAATTAACCGCGATCAGTTTGCGACACAAAGCGCGGGATTATGCCCTCCAGACGATCGCCGATCAGGCCGAGGGCTTCAAACGCTGGGGCGTGTGGGGTGACTATGACCATGCCTATTACACCCTCAAGCCAGAATATGAAGCGGCGCAGATCAATGTGTTTGGTCAGATGGTGCTAAAGGGCTATATCTATCGGGGTCTCAAGCCGGTTTACTGGTCACCGAGTTCGCAGACTGCCCTGGCGGAAGCAGAATTAGAATATCCAGAAGGCCACACCTCCCGCAGTATCTATGTGGCGTTTCCGGTTACAGAAATTGGCGACAAGCTCAAGGCTGCGTTAGGCAAAAATCTAGACGCAGTTCCTGCCGATCGCCTCTATGCCATGATCTGGACGACCACGCCCTGGACGATCCCTGGCAATCTGGCCGTTTCTGCCAATCCCCGGTTGAAATATAGCTTAGTTAAGGCTACGGGCTTGGATGATACCGATCAAGGCGATCGCTACTATGTGGTGGCCACTGAATTGGTTGAGCAACTAGCCAAGCTGCTGGAGCAAGAACTAACTGAGATCGCTACGATGTCCGGTGAAGCCCTGGAGCACACGGTATGTAAACATCCCATTTTCGATCGCGCCAGTCCGATCCTGTTGGGTGAGCATGTGACGGCTGAATCTGGTACTGGCCTGGTACATACCGCCCCTGGTCATGGCCGCGATGACTATAATGTTGGTCAAAAATATGGATTGGGTTTGCTTTCTCCAGTTAATGATTATGGCGTGTTTACCGAGGAAGCGGGACAGTTTGCTGGATTGAAGGTGCTCAAAGAAGGTAACCAGGCGGTGATCGATGCCCTGAGCGAAACCGGGCTATTGCTCAAAGAGGAAGCCTACCAGCATAAATATCCCTACGATTGGCGTACCAAGAAACCAACGATCGTGCGTGCCACTGAACAATGGTTTGCTTCGGTGGATGGATTCAGGGATGCTGCCCTGGCGGCGATCAGGTCGGTGAATTGGATTCCAGCGATCGGCGAAAATCGGATCACCTCAATGGTGCAAGAGCGATCGGATTGGTGTATTTCCCGCCAGCGTAATTGGGGCGTGCCAATCCCGGTATTCTATGACAAAGAAACCGGCGAGCATTTGCTTAACGAAGAAACGATCGCCCATGTGCAGGAAATCATCCGCCAAAAAGGTTCAGATGCCTGGTGGGAGCTATCCGAGGCGGAGTTATTGCCAGCCAAATATCAAGATGTTGCCCATAAATATCGCAAGGGCACCGACACGATGGATGTGTGGTTCGATTCTGGCTCATCCTGGGCAGCGGTGATTAAGCAGCGCGAAGGCTTGAACTATCCTGCTGATATGTATCTGGAAGGCTCCGATCAACATCGTGGTTGGTTCCAGTCGTCTTTGCTCACCAGTGTGGCGGTTAATAACCATGCCCCCTATAAAACCGTTTTGACCCACGGATTTACGGTGGACGAAAAGGGGCGCAAGATGTCTAAGTCTTTGGGCAACGGCGTTGATCCGATGGTGGTAGTGGATGGTGGCAACAACCTCAAGCAAGAACCGGCCTATGGGGCTGATGTGCTGCGATTGTGGGCTTCCAGCGTTGACTATAGCTCCGATGTGCCCTTTGGTAAAACGATCCTGTCGCAGATTTTTGATGTCTCGCGCAAGATCCGCAATACGGCGCGATTTTTACTGAGCAATCTCTATGATTTTGATCCAGCCAAAAATGCGATCGCCTATGACCAGCTAACTGAGCTGGATAAATATCTGCTACATCGGCTTTATGAGGTAGGTACGGAAATTACTAAGGCTTTTGATAGCTATCAGTTTTTCCGCTTTTTCCAATTGATGCAAAACTTCTGTGCCGTCGATCTGTCTAATTTTTATCTAGATATTGCCAAGGATCGGCTCTATATCAGTGCTGCCGACTCACCCCGCCGCCGCAGTTGCCAAACCGTGATGGCGATCGCCCTGAACCTGATCGTCAAAGCGATCGCGCCCGTGCTGTGCCACACCGCCGAGGATATCTGGCAACATTTGCCCTATCCAGTTGAGCAAAAATCGGTATTCCAGGCTGGTTGGTTTGAACTAAATTCAACCTGGCAACAACCGGAACTGGCGGAAAAATGGCAAAGCCTGCGGCAAGTGCGCAATGAGGTGAACAAGGTCTTAGAGCAAGCCCGCACCGACAAGGCGATCGGTTCGTCTTTGGATGCTAAGGTCTTGCTGGTTGTGGCTGAGCCTGATTTAGCTACTCAGCTTGAATCCCTGGGGGCTGACCTGCGCTATTTGTTTATTACTTCGCAAGCGGAACTGGTGGCGGCAATTCCCGCCGATGCTAAATATACGCTGGAGACTGAAACCCTGAAGATCGCAGTGGTCAGTGCTGATGGTGAGAAATGTCCTCGCTGCTGGAACTATGCGGTAACCGTGGGTGAATCAAGCGAACATCCTGCCCTGTGCGATCGATGTGTGGGTGCTTTAGCTGGCAAGTTTTAGTTTGTAGTCAGGCTTAAGCTTGAACAATAAAGAGGTTTACCCAGGTGTGTTTTATACCTGCACTTCAGGCATAGTCATTGCGATCGCTGCTCAACCAAGCCCAACCCAAGCCAAATAAAAAAAGAGAGGGCAGCATAACCGCTCTCTCTAATTAAGCCTGATCTGGCTCGCTTATTAATGACCAGAAATTTCCAACCAACCTGAATTGACTACTTTTTGCAACTTCTAACTCATTGTCACTGCGATGGCTTAGAAAATATTGCCGCTATAGCGATCGCTTTTTAGCAAACTGACATTAATCTAGCCTAAGCAGAGATATTCATCAGTTGAGTAATCTGTAGGTTATATCTAGCCAATAAACTCACGGGGATCGGTGATGTGGCCAGTTAGTGCCGAAGCTGCCGCCGTGTAGGGTGAAGCCAGGTAAATTTGGGCTTGTTTGTTACCCATCCGGCCAGGGAAGTTGCGATTGGTAGTAGAAACGCATACTTCTGGTTCATTCAAGCGGCCAAAGGTATCCTGAGGGCCACCCAAGCAGGCTGCACAGGATGGCGCAGCAGGTTCAATACATCCGGATTGCAAGAAGATTTCCGACAGGGTGGTGCCATCGACCTTAGTGCTAAACAGGTCATTGTAGACCTTCTGGGTGGCGGGTACTAGATAGGTGGGAACCTTCACCTGATTACCTTTTAGCAACTTAGCCGCATTGACAAAATCCGTGGTTTTGCCACCAGTACAAGAACCAATATAAACCCGATCGACCTTGACATCACTGCATTCGCGGACGGTAGCACGATTGTCAGGGGAATGGGGCTTGGCCACAACTGGTTCCAGCTTGGATACATCAAAGGTTTGTTGATAGTAGTAGCTAGCATCATCGTCAGCGTAAAGTGCCTCAAACGGGACATCAGTGCGAGATTGCACATAATCAAAAGTGGTTTGGTCGGGGGCGATCACGGCGTTCTTACCACCCGCTTCGATCGCCATATTACACAGGGTCATCCGCTCTTCCATCGTCATCCGCGCGATCGTTTCCCCTTCAATTTGCAGCGATCGATAATTAGCGCCACCTACGCCAATTTCACCAATTACATGCAAAATTAAATCCTTGGCTAACAAGTGAGGCGGCATTTCACCTTCAAAGGTAAATCGCATCGTGGCTGGCACTTTGAGCAGCAACTTACCCGTACCCATCACAAACGCCGCATCGGTGTTACCAATTCCAGTGGCAAACTGACCAAATGCACCAGCATTGCAGGTATGAGAATCAGTACCAAACAAAACTTCGCCGGGGCGAGTGTGACCTTCTTGAGCCAGGGCAATGTGACAAACGCCCTTGTAGTCAGGGTTGGCTTTAAAATCAGACAAATCAGTAATGTCGTAGAAATACTTGATCCCCTGTTCCTTGGCAAATTCGCGCAGAATATCAATATTGCGATTGGCGCGGGCATCCTTGGTAAAAATGTAGTGATCGGGGATTAATACAATCCGATCGGGGTCCCAAACCTTGGCATCAGCGCCAAACTCCCGCTTGAATACACCGATCGTGCCAGGGCCACAGACATCATGGGTCATCAGCAGGCTAGCATTTACCCACAGGTTCTCACCTGGGGCAATATTTTTGGTTTCTGCCGCTCGTGCCAATATTTTTTCGGTTAGAGTCATTCCCATAGTTATGATGTCCTTAACTTACAAACTTAGTTCAAACTTAGTTTTTGGTTTATTTTTTCAAGTTAAATAAACTTGGCCGCTTCAAGCCCTGATCATACTGGATTAATTATGCAAATTAATCATCCAATCTAATTAATCATCTTAATCATCCAGGTGTGGGGTTGAGCTGGTCTGATTACGTTAGTAACTTTTGATTAGTAACTTTTGATTGGAGCAGTTGTTCTTATTGCCATTAGACGATCTTGAATTTTATGACCGCTGGCATAGTCAATCATTTAAGATCGCATAAGATCGCAAAATTGGTTTAATACTGAATAGTTTAGCTGAAATGTTTTATGATTGTATCTTTGATGTAGCTGATCCTACTGCCTGGTTGTAAGAACGTAATTAATATTGCCGAAGCAACCACGGGCGGCAAGGGCTCATAATTGGACATAATCATAATTAGGCATTACAACGCTTTAATAATCTAATTAATAAGCTTAATAATTTATCAATAATTTAAGGATTGCATATTCTTTTTGAAGCTACCAGCCAGAGGTAAATACGGCTTTGCCTATTGGTGAGATAGTTGAGCAATAAGAGCTACCGCTAACTGCGATTGATCATGAGTGGGGATTTTAAGATTCCGAGCTTACTATTCTTGAAAGTGTGCACTGCTTACTAGTCTAAGCTTTGCTTATTGTACGGTTAGATCGAGTCCAAATAACTCTCTGAACGTTATAGTTGATTATATGGAAGTGGGTGTTTCGTAATGCCTTTCTCTGACCAAGCACGTATAAGTCAAGACCAAGACCCTACAACCTCAATCAACTCGATCGTAGGAAATACTTCCGGTGGGGTTGTGCCTGAGGGCAAGCATATTACCGATGTTTCGCTTGATAGCTTGCTGGTGATGATTAACCTGCTTTCTAGCCAGGATGGCACCATGCAGGTATCTACGTCTCATTTTGCTTGGAATCTTCTGCTCCATAAAAATAGTATTGCCCTGATTGAAGAACAAGACGGTAAGTTTATTCTGGCTTTGATCCGTAAACTAAAAAACCACCGGGTCAAGGCATCAATCAAGCAGATAGAGCAATACCAGAGCAACAGCCGCCACATTTGCCATTTGCTTAACCAAATTCTGGAATATGACCCAGAAGCAACCCAGCAGGTTTTGAAAGAAATCTTGTTTGAGAGCCTGTTGGCGATCAACCTGGAGAGCAGTTTTTCCTTTGTTTGGCATCCTAATCCCCATCCACCTGAGATCGCCTTTCCGATCTGGCAACTCCCCAACCTGGAAAAGGCCGCCAAGCAAGCAGCCGAAAAATGGCGCAAGTTTACCTATGTCAGGCATCCCTATCAGACTGTGCAGCTCCTTGATAGTGATGATACGCTGGCGCATGTGCCCCTGTTTGCAAACGTGACGATGGGTAGGCATCGGATTAGTGCGATCGCCGATAAATTCAAACAATCGATTTTTCGGACTGCCCTTTCCCTGGAAAAACTAGCCGAAAAGCGAACCGTGGCGATTATCCCGCTGCCATCGCGCGAGTTGACCTCAGAGCAAAAAGAGGCAGCTGCTCCTAGCTCGCAATCTCAAAACAGTCATAGCTCAATTCCTAAAATATTTTTAGTAGATGACTCGGTGGTTTTGCTCAAGCAATTACAGGAACTACTGGAAGACTGGGGCTATCAGGTTGGCACTGCCACTGATGCAGTTGCTTCGATCGAAAAGATGCTGACCTACCAGCCGCAATTGATTTTCCTGGATATTAATATGCCAGAGGTGAATGGGTTCGAGTTGATCAAAAAAATTAGGCGGCAAAGCGGTCTATCCACAATTCCGTTGGTGATGGTGACGGCGGAAAATAGTATGGCCAACAATTTTCGGGCGAAATGGGCTCATTGCCGCTTTTTGGCTAAGCCCAAATCACCGGAAGAGACGCAGGAATTTAGGGAACAATTGCGCCAGATCCTGCGCGAAGTCGCACCTTTGCCCCAGGATAATTTAATTTAATTAGCGATCGCATCTTGGGCCTAATTCAAGTTACTAATTGGCCTGAAGTTGCTGAAACTGCTCTGGTGTGTAGGTTTTGATCGATAGGGCATGGATCTCTGATTGCATGAGATCGCTCAGGGCAGCATAGACCAGGCGATGTTGTTGCATCATTGTTTTGTTTGCAAATTGGGGTGAAACCACGATCGCATCATAATGTCCACTCCCCGCCGGAGCCTCTCTGCGCCCAGCATGGCCAGCATGTTTGTGGGTTTGATCGACTATTTCCACCACTTCGGCAGCTAGTTGGTCTTGCAGGATTGTTGTGATTTTGGCGATCGCATTCATAAATTTCTCAAGCTTTCTTTAAATCAGGATTTTGTCAGCGGCAAACTGCATGGCTATATGTGTCATTGCAATACAAAACGATCGCTAAGGCTGCAAAAGTGGAGAGAGAGGCGATCGTCAGCAACAGCAGATTAAGTGTTGCCAGGATCTGTCAAACTCAGCTTGCCATAGTAATCCTAATTGATTTTGCCAGATTATGGCTGGATCTTACGTTCCCACTTGAGCCACCAATCGCCCGATCGAAAGCCCGATCGCACTGTTTTAAATCAAGCGATCGCTTATTTGCATAATTTAGCCTCACCGCAATTTGTTATGATTGTTAACATAAGTTAACTTTAAGCAATGTATTAAGTAGTAATTCTCGATCGCGGCCATTCTTTAACTTCTCTGCATTAGATATTTAGATATCGAGTTAAATCCACATAACGAGGATAAAAGCAGTGCAAAAAATTAACCTCACGCCGATTCTTAGTCGTTTGACCACTCTGTTAGCCGTCGCCACTCTCACGATCGTAGCGATCGCGGCCGGCACAGGCATTCTCCTGGCTCTCTACTACGAACCCACTGCGGGCGGAGCCTATAACTCAATCAGAAATATTGTCACCCACATCCCCAATGGTAGTTTGATTTTTAGCTTGCACGGCATCGCAGGCAATAGCTTAGTGGTGGTGGCGTTGCTGCAAATCGTGCTGATGTTTTTGAGCCGCGATCAGAGCAGCAATTGGTTTACTGGCTGGGTGAGTGGGATTTTCTTAACCCTGAGTGCGATCGCCCTGGGTTGGACAGCAATGGTAATCGATTGGAGCCAGGTTGGTTACTGGCGGTTCAAACTGGAATTAGGAACCCTGGCTGCAGTACCATTAATTGGCGATCGGATTGTTGATTTTATCACTGGTGGCGGTGCTATTAATACAATCACAGTGCAGCGACTCTATGTTTTCCATAGCTACATTCTGGCGATCGCAGCAGTGATCCTGGCGATCGTGCATTTGGGATCATTGCTCTGGCATGAGCGGAGTCAAAGTCTTACTGATGATAGTGCCGATGTTGAAGAACCAACTAATGGCGATCCATTAGATACGCTAACGGCTTGCTAATCGAGCGAGGGAAAGCATCTTAACTATTGAAGTTAGGGCTATGGATCGATTTATATGAATCGCAGATAGCAGATCTATTTCATCAACCATAGTTAGTTTTGGTATAGCTGAACAATCTATCTACTGCGGATCGGATTTTTTATCAGCAGAGTCCCTTGAGGACGATACGAAGCAAAAGCAAAAAGAGCCAGATTGAATCGATCTAGCTCCTTATTTTAATTTAAATCCCAGATCATGCCTGGGCGTTAATGATTAATTGCAAGTACCAGCTTTAGCATCAAAAATTGTGGCCCAGGTTTTAAAGCATTTGTTGCCCCTGAAGTTGGCCGGAATAGTGGTGGAGTAAATGTCACTTTTGATTGTGGCTGTACCAGTGATACTTACTGTGATTGGGATATCGGCAATATTTTCGGGGATGTCAACATGCCTGGAAAATCCCAAGGGTAGATCGCCGGAGCTTTTGACTACGGGGAGTGTCACAATCACCCCATTGCCAAAGTCTTTATACTCGTGATAAATCACCGTCATCTTGGCCACATAGCCGGATTGATTGTTGAAGGTGATGCTCTTGGGACCAGGATCGCCATCGGTGATAAAATTGGCCGCACCCCTGACGATCGGATCTTCAAGAAAAGCATTCCGCGATCGGCTTAACGGGACAGTTTGTGAAGTTTTCACAGTCCAGAGTGTACCGGAAACATCCAGATATTTCTCTGTACCTGGCGAACCAAGGTAAGCGATCTCCTCAATATCCGGTAGGGCTAATCCAGTGGCCGAAACAGCAGCGCTAGTAGCTACACCGACAACGGCTGCTGCTGCTGGGCAACCTGTACCAGCGGTAGCTACACAGGCAAACGCACCAGCGGCACCGGTTACGATCCCAGTGACGGCTCCAGCAGCAATGACGATTCCTTCATTGGCAATATCATGGCCAACAATGCGGACAACTGCAACCCGATTTTTGACATTAGTGCAGGAGCTGTATCCCAGTGTAATGTTTTCGCTGGAATGGGGATCTTCGGTCATCTCATAATTAGAGAAGTCCTTTGTATTTCCGCCTGTATAGATAATTGTGGCCGGATCGAACCAGTCAACCGTTAGGACATATAGCCCATTGTTATAAACACACTGTTTACCTGGCAATGGTTCTGTACTTACAGGTTGATTCGCATCATTTTGGGGCAAGGTGGGTGTTCTAGTTGCTGCATTTCTTGGCGTGCTCGACTGCGAAATACTGCTGGTTGCAGATGAAGAAAGGATGTCATAGAGCTTGTTGGAACCATTTAAAATAATCTCTTTTTTAAACAGGTCAAGCTGTACCCTGGCACCATCGCTTTTTACTAGATAGACAGACCATTCATCGCGGTTGGTTTCTTGAAAAGTAAATTGTCCATCGCGGTTTTTTTCGAGCCAGGAGCCATCGGGTTGTTGCTGAAACATTCCTCCCTGCCCATAGCGTACTTCTTTTACATTGAATCCGTTTACGGTCTGCGCAGCAACAGGCATGGTTTTGATCCCAGCCAGATTTCCGATCGGCGTTGCCATGAGACCATACAGGCAAAGAGCCGAGGCAAAAATAGATAGATTTTTCATGGTGGTTAAAACTCTAAGTTAGGAAGAATTATGTGAGCAAGTGATTACAGATAGCCAGCCTGTAAGTTAACTCTAGGTATTCAAGTATTCAAGTATTCAAGTATTCACTGAAAATCCAGCTCCCTAATTATGCTGATCCAGTATTCAAGAACTTAAATCAGCATGTTTTAGTATGCTTCCATATCGGCAGATAAATAGACAAGTGCCAAAAAACTTAATGTTGGTAAGTGACTGACTGACCTACCCTAACCATAAATTCTGTCTGACGTAGAGATCATAAAAAAGAGTCGATCGGAGTCTAGCGCTAATCCAAGTTAAATATAGAAGTGAAAACGATCGCCTAGTCTCAGACCAACCTAGACCAACCTGTCCATCTTGCTAAGGCGCAATTCCCCCCTGAAAGAAGCAATCGGTATTAAAGCAATTGGGTTTACTCAGCTTCAGATAATCCAGTCTTTGCCTGCGGCTCCAAGCTAAGCGGCCCTGAGCCATAGGCGATCACCATCAGCGCCCCACCCATTAGCCCCAAATTCTTTAAAAAAGCGATCTTTTGGGATGGGTCAGCAATGAAGTTATGAAACACGATCGTGGCGGGGATCAGGAACAAAATTAATAACAAAGCACCCCACTTTGCCTTATAGCCCAAAATCAGTGAGATACTACCCAACAGTTGAAACGCGATCGTACCTGCTGCCATTACAAACGCCAGTGGTAAACCCTTACCAGCGATCGTATCCACCAGGCCAGGGAAGTCGGTGATTTTACCGATCGCCGATTGCAAAAAAATTAGGGCGATAAAAGTGCGAGCAACCAGAGGGATATATTTTTGCGTATTCATGGTGAGGAGAACCTAGATTAGTTATTCAAAAATATGAGGTATTCAAAAATATAAAGTTATACATAGTTTTATACATAGTTATAGTTATGGTAACTGGGTAGCGCCCAATACTATGGTTAGATTCGACAATTGTGTTAGCTTACTTGAGTTGTCTGAGCCGATCGATTTTTACCAGCTAGGTAGCTGCAGACTATTCAAGTATTTGGCTTTGGGATTAAATCGCTAGGATGCCTACAAGGCTAATGCGATCGCAATCTTTGCCTATCTTATGTTGAAATCTGGCAGGGCAGCGATGCTCAAAAAATTGGCTACCATGGGTTGGTAGGATCTAAGTCTTAGCAAATATCTAAATCTAAGCTCTTAAACTACCCTAAAATACATTAAAGGAGAAAAGTGCCTTGAGAAAGAGTCAAACCGAAAGCTTGCAAGCAGTGATCGCCGCAATTTTGCTAACTGTAGCAGCTCTGGTCAGTCTCAATTCGTTTGTGATTATTAATCCCGGTGAAGCTGGGGTTTTGAGTATATTGGGTAAAGCCCAGGATGGTGCGCTGATTGAGGGAATTCACCTCAAACCGCCATTCATCTCGCAGGTAGATTTATATGACCTGAAGGTGCAGAAATTTGAAGTGCCAGCCCAAAGTTCCACCAAAGATTTGCAGGATCTGTCTGCCAGTTTTGCGATCAACTTTAGGATCGATCCACTCGAAGTAGTGGTAATTAGGAGAACTCAGGGTAGTTTGCAAAATATTGTGGCCAAAATTATTGCCCCCCAAACCCAAGAATCATTTAAAATTGCTGCCGCTCGCCGCACGATCGAAGAGGCGATTACGCAGCGCAATGAATTAAAAAATGACTTTGATGAAGCCCTTAGTAGCCGCTTGAATAAGTATGGCCTGGTGATTCTGGATACCAGTATTGTCGATCTGGCTTTCTCACCGGAATTTGCTAAGGCGGTGGAAGAAAAGCAAATTGCCGAGCAACGCGCCCGCCGAGCCGTGTTTGTAGCTCAAGAAGCCTCCCAACAAGCCCAGGCAGATATCAATCGCGCCAAAGGTAAAGCCGAGGCACAACGACTATTGGCAGAAACCCTTAAAGCTCAGGGTGGCCAGTTAGTATTACAAAAAGAAGCGATCGAAGCCTGGCGCAATGGTGGCGCGAGAATGCCAAATGTGCTGGTGCTCAATGGTGACACTTCGGGCGCTGGTGGTGCAATTCCATTTCTATTTAACTTGAAGGATTTAGAGGAAATGGCAAAATAGCATCAAGTTAGGGTTATGCATCAGAGCAGAATCGCTAACTACTAGCAAATTATGCAAACATGCGATCGTTTTTGATTGATCTACCTGGTTGAGAATGGCGATCGCATGCTATGATATATCGGCATTGAGGGTCGATGCCCGAGTGGTTAATGGGGGTGGACTGTAAATCCACTGGTTTATACCTACGCTGGTTCAAATCCAGCTCGGCCCATTTTTTAAATTATTCCTGCAATAATCTATTGTTTCTATAAGTCCCCAAATGATTTGATAGGGGGCTTTTGTTTTTTAGATTGCCTCTTATAAAATCTAAAATCAATTGAAATTGAATATTTTGAGTCTCGATCGCCTTCATCTCAATGGTAGTGGATGCGATCATCTCTGGTGATCAAGACCTTTTAATCAAAACACGGGTGAATCTGGATCTTATCTTGCTGCGTTACTTGTACTTGTATAGGTAAGTTCATCGAGCAGATTTAGGATCAGCCTATAGATAAAAAATATTCAGTTGAGATATATTGCTTATATATTTATATTCACATTCAGCCAGCTTACCCATAGCCGTAACTTGGTTGAACTTGTTTGCTCTCAGTGGCTAGTTACTTGAAGCTATTCAATGCAATTAATCTCTAATGAGGCAGCTTACTGAGCGATCGCCAGGTATGAAAGCCCACAGTGCCATCAATCACCAATCCACAGCGCTTTTGAAACTCACGCACTGCAATATCAGTAAACAAATCAAATTCCCCATTCACATCAGCCCAGAAATAATCATTTGCCTTGAGCGCCTGTTGCAATAGCACCACCAAATGCCCCACACTACCCAACTTCAAAACTGGCATATCCACTGGGCAACCAGCGTACAAGGCCTGCCAAGTGAAGGGATCGACAATGCCGTCATCAGTCAAAAATACTTTGCGTTGAAAAGTCTCTACGGCTTGTTTGGTAGCTTGCGCAAATTCCCCATCGATCTTCCCCCGATATGTGCCCCAATAGCTTAAAAGTCTTTGTAGCTCGACTACTTGCTTGCCACTTGTGCCAGTCTGTAGCTCTGGCTTGCAACATTTTGGCTTAATGCTCGGTTGGCTAATTAGTGTTTGCATAGTGCTTACCGTCTGTTCATGTCTATGATCTTGAATTTCCCATTGCTATGGTAGCGAGAGTAAACGATCGCCCACTTCCTCTGCTCGGTATCATCCGATCGGATGATTTGGGACTCAATGACATAGACCTTGGCCATGATTAAATCTGGCTTTGAGGGTAATTAGTAGTTGGTTATGGGGAATAAATAGGATGGCGCGATCGAGTTGCTAGCTCTTAACGATCGTCTAAATAGAAATAATTCAAAAACAATCGGCGAAAAAACAGCCAACGTCAAATATGGCGATTTAATTGCCTGGAATTGGGTTTAATTTGGGCGTAAGATTTAGAAGCATTGGGCTTACGAAACAGATATATCAGAGCATATGGCAAACTCATCTAAACAGCGGAGAGCACGCAAAATAGCACCGGAAAGCTTATCTAGTGATGAATCTCAACCAGTTATAAACAAAGCTACCTGGTTGCCAAATTGGCCAAGTTGGCGATCGCTCTTTGGCGCAACCACAACTCCTGTGGCTGTAATTTTGGCGATCGCATTAATAGCCTCAGTGCCAATGTTTTTGCATAGCTACCCGATCACCCACTCTACCCATTTCAACTTGAGCTGGGCCTTTCAATATCAGCGCCAATTTTTTAGTGGGCAGTTCTATCCCCGCTGGCTGGAGTTTTCTAATTTTGGGTTTGGCAATGCCACCTTTGCTTTTTATCCGCCGATTTGTATGGCGGCAACGTTGCCATTTCGTGCCCTGGGTCTGAGTTTATCTGGTTCATTGATTGCCAGCATGGTGTTGGCGATCTTTACCCTGGGCATGGGCATGTATTTGTATGGGCGGTTGTATTTTCCTAAGTGGATTGCAGTTTGTGTAGCGGGGCTAGGGGCGATCGCGCCTTATTTCCTGGCTGATATTTATATGCGTGGTGCCCTGGGTGAAGTTTGGGCAATTGTGTTTATCCCCTGGATTCTGTGGGCTACGCAGCGAGTGATCGATCGCCCTAAGCCGCTGCGAGTGGTAACGCTAGCGATCGCCTATGGCATGTTGGTCTTGTCCCATTTGCCCACTTTGCTCATTTTTACAATGGTGTGGTGGCCGTTCCCACTGCTAGTAAAAAACCGTAGACTGGGCAAGGGCTTTAAGCACTACTTAACCACAATTAAAGCCTGCTATTTAGGGTTTGGTCTGGCGATCGCCTGGACTAGCTTTTTTCTTGTGCCCGTGATCATGGGGCAAAAGCAGATTCAATTGCAAATGCTCACCTTCATCCATGAATATCAAGCCCAGTATCGGTTGATGTTGGATGGTGTTTTAACTTTGCAACCCCATTTTACCGAGCATTGGTTTGACTCGAAGCTAATTCCGATGTGGCTGGTGGTGCTGGTAACCCTGGGATTGGGCTATGTTTATTGGTTTAATCATCGTTTCAAGCATTTAGCCTTAGACCGTCAAGATCGGCAAGATCGTCAATCGGAAGACACGACTGGACTATTGCAAACCTTCGATCGGCCTGCCGACCGCGATCGACTTATCAAGCTGAAGCAGGCGGTGCTGGTGTGGTTGATCATGGGTACGATCGCCATGCTGATGACCACTGATGCACTGGGTTGGATTTATCAACTGGTGCCTACATTAAATCGGATTCAGTTTACCTTCCGCTGGTTCAGCATTCCTTCGATCGTATATCCGTTGTTGTGGGGCTATTTGTTGTTTCGGGTGCAGCGCTGGTTCAATGCGATTAGTGTGCAGATTCAAATCCCAGAGACGATCGAACCACTCAAAAAAGCAGCGATCGCTGGAGTCTTAATTTCCCTGATTGGGTTTGTGTGGTTGAGTTGGGATATTGTCAGCAACACCCAGGCCAGAGCTAATGATATTCAGCAATTTGAACAATTGGCGGCGCAAAAGCAATTCCCCAACGAACCGCCTTCCTTTGAGACTGAGGGTAAAAAGTTTATTTACTGGCATTGGATTTTTCCCGATGGCTTGGCGCTAGTTGACGTACCGGAATATCGAGCCCAGGGGGTTAATTTTCCCATGCCTCCCGATCGGGATTATGACCTGTTGGAATGGGCGGATGGCAGTAGCAATGGCCTGGACGTGAAGCGCTGGGATTTTGGGATCAGAGAATTTGTGGTTAATTTGGCCGCAGATGCGAACTCAGAACCTGGCTTAGATCCAGAGCTAGAGCGCGATTTTGATCCTGATTTGCCAGGTCAACGCCTGTTGTTACGTAATTTTTACTTTCCTGGCTGGCGAGTAGAAATTGATGGTAAGTATGTTCCGGCCAGATTGGGCGATCGCGGTAGGTTAGCGATCAACATGCCCGTAGGTAAGCATCGGGTGGTGGTGCGTTATCTTGGCACGCTCAGCAATTGGCTTGGTTATTTGATTAGTTTTGGCAGCGGTATAGGTATTTTGTTATGGTTAAAGCCCTGGCGCAAACAGGTTTGGTGCGACGCTCCCCCCGAAAGCAACGCCATCCCTTAGCAGCCTCAGCCCTTGAACAGGCGGCTAAATCGGTTGCGGTGCGATCGCCCCAGCCCCCTGAGGTAGCGACTGTAAATAAATTAGCCAGACCGTTTTTATCGGTAGTCATTCCTGCCTTTAATGAAGCGGAACGCATCCCCCAAACCCTGGCGATGTTTTTGCAATACTTGCATAGCTTGGATTATGCCTGGGAAATAATTGTGGTTGATGATGGCAGTAGCGATCGCACGGTGGATGTGGTGGAGGCGATCGCGGCCGCACAGTTGATCAAGGATCATATGAATGATCATCCAATCGATACGGCCAATGATGTGACTGAGCAAGATGCAGGAACCGGAGCAACGGCTAAAGCGATCGGCCAAATTAAATTAATCAAGTTACCTACCAATCAAGGCAAGGGCAGCGCCGTCAGGACAGGCGTTTTGGCCTCAAGAGGGGAGCAGGTTTTGTTTTCTGATGCGGATGGTTCGACTCCTTTGCCGGAATTGTTTAAATTGCAAGCCCAGTTGGCAAGTGGCTATGAAATTGCGATCGGCACCAGGCGCGATCAAACCCTGGTGAGTAAACGCCAACCTTTCTATCGTACGATTTTGGGCGAAGGTTTCAACTGGCTGGCCAGGCTCACGATCGGTGCTCAAATCCAAGACACCCAATGTGGGTTTAAGTTAATTAAGGGCGATCTTTGTCGATCGTTGTTTGCCCAAATGCAAATTCCTGGGTTTGGGTTTGATGTGGAGTTGCTCTATCTGGCACATCGGGCTGGCTCTACGATCGCTCAGGTACCGGTGGTCTGGCGCAATGATACGCGTAGTAAGGTGAATGTGTTCCGCGATCCGCTGTTGATGTTTGTTGATCTGGTGCGGATTCGCTTGATGCATTAGTGGCAAGTTAATAGAACCCACATTCCGCGCTTATAAAACGAAATTGATCAATTAAATATTGACGCTATATGTAGTACCCCAAACAATCTAAAACTCTATATATGGCATTTGGACAAATTATTATGAGCCAGTATATATGCTTATCAGTCTTAAGTCAGTTCTCTTGTTTTCTTGTGAAATTGACCAAGCTACGTGGTAATAAGGGCTTTGGGATTGCATCATCAATTTAATTATTAATTTTCCAAAGTAAACCGCGGAATGTCGGATAGAATATGCGTTGTGGCGATCGGCTGTAGTTGGTCTTTGGCGATCGATGAATTAGAAATAGTAATGCGGCTCAGTTTAAACCTATAATTTGGGCAAGTTTTATGGTGGTGGCCGATATTCTATGAATTTACTGAATTTGCAATCTATACACTGGCATCTGTTCGATCTGGTGGCTCTTGTTGCTCAGGCTCAACCTACGCCCAGCCCTAGCCCTACGCCAACCCCAATTCCGACTCCTTCTCCTAGCGTAGATGTGGATATTCTGCTAAAGCAGATCGAGTTTCTGCAGGATGCAAATGAGAAAATTGCTAACAATTTTGACTCTTTAAGTAATAATTTCAACTATTTCCTTGTCTTTGTTGGGGTTTTGGGAGCGATCGCGGTCTTTATTTACGGCAAAACTCTTACGGAAGCTGAAGAAAAAATCACCGAATCGTTGAAGCGAGAGATTGTAAGTATAGTCGATCGGGAAATGAATTACATTATTAAGCGAGAAGTAAATAATCAGATTTCAAGGGAAATTCGACAGCGGTTAGAGTTTGTTGAAAGAGCAGTAGCCAAAGAAGTGGTAATAGAGGAATTACAAATTATATATTTGCTTATTGGTCAATCCATAGCAGATGTTAAGAAACTTCCAGAATACAGGATTCTAAGCAAAAGAAGATTCAGAATCACGCCGGAAATTGCCATTAGACAAGATGATAGATATGAGAACTGCGCTGTATTGTTGGATATTGTAAATGCACCTCAGTCTGAGCCTGAGCTAAAGCAATCCCTGAATCAGATCGCAAACCAACTTAGCAAGAAAGCTATGATTGTTGTCTATATTCCTTCGAAATCAGATGTACTAACAGCGTTTTTACATAGCAAAAAAGTTGATTATGTTCATATAGCTAATAACAAAATATCACTTATGGTAGCAATGGTTGATTCAGCCTATGTTATGAGCGCAATTGATTAAGTTCGATCATTACTACAAACTTTTTAGATCAGATAAATAGCTGAGTAAATATCTTTTAATTTAGACAAATAAACATAATCTTCTTGTAAAGTTTTTGCAATAAATAGCGATCGCAACCCTGAATTTAGTGCATACTAACCACAGCAACCGAATGTGAGCAGATCTGGCAAAAGCGATCGCCACGGGTCATATTTTGCTGATAGGGCAAGGCTTAAGTTAGGAATCCATCTTCAACATGCCAGCAGAGAACCAGAGCACAGCTAAAGAGAAACAGCAGACCACGATCGCCCTGTCCTGGTGTTTGGCCTGGGGAGATCAAAAAGAGCCGAATTTCGATCGGCAAGTGCTTTTGCAGATGCGGGATGCCCTAATAAGTGGGCAAATCGATCAAGTGCCTGCGGCGGTTGCGTCGATCGTTGAGCAAGTTCAAGAATTGCAAAATATTAAAATCCAAGAGGGGGAATTTGGCAAGGCGATCGACACTCTCACCAATGATAATGATTACGCCAAACTGGTAGAGCAAGAAATTAAGATTGGCCTGGTCTATGGCGGTGCTACCAAGATCAAACAGTATGTATTTGAAGCAGCCAAGCTGCCTGGTATTAGAGGCGCTTCTGCTCTATTAGATCGAATTAATCTAGCGGATCTCCCTGCTTTTTTTGAAATCGAGACAGATGATCAAACTCACTTGCAAGTAAAAGATGAGCAAGCTCACTTAAGAAAAGCAGTAAATAAATGGCTAAATAAAAACGGCTTTGGCGATCTAAAGCAAGCATTAATCCCCGAACTAAAAATCTATTCAACTGGTGGTAATATTCTTGCCCTTTGTCCAGCGTTCTTTGTGAATCACTTAGCTGATGCGATCGAGAAGCGCTATACCGACGAGACGATGACGGCGAATTCCTGTGCTGTTGGTGAAAAGTTCTCATTACTGGAGTTTCGGTTTGGGTTGCTTAACCAAGAAAATATTCGGCAAACGCCATGGCTGAATGATTATTGGGAGAAGAGAGATAGCCCAATCGTGCGATCGCAGTTCAATGCAAAAAGCCTTTCAGATGAAGGTGAATTCAAGGAAGTATTTAGAAAACGAAAAAGTTTTAATGAACTGGTAGCGAAACTAGCCACAAAATTTGAGTATCGTCGTAATGGGAATGATTTTGAGGAAGGGCGATCGCCTCGTTGCTATCCACCCATGTTTGAGACTCATCCCTATCTGGTCAGGGATAGCTATGACAGCCGCACCGCGATCGCTCAAGTTGAAGATTTACCCGGTCAGCCCTGGATGTCTGAGCCTTTGGCAAGAAAACGGGTGATAAGTGAAAAAGCCAAGCGCGGTGAAGATCTCGATTGGTGGGAAAGGATAAAAAAGGCGCAAGGTATAGATTGGGATGCGCTTGAGGTTGATAGCTGGATTGTGAAATTCCAAGATTTTCTAAAAGATAATCCAGGGCTTGGTGATAATTATTATGCAGATTTCAATCGCAATAATGCAATAAGTGAAGTTCAGAGTGTTGTTGAGATAGGCGATCGTAATGGTTATATTGCCTATATATATGCCGATGGCAACAATATGGGTGGTCATATCCAGACTATTACTGATATTGAAGGATACAAAATCTTTAGCCAGGAGATTTTTAAAGCGACTGAGAATTCTGTTTACAAGGCGATTGCCCAGCACCTCCATCCATATCAGCTCAAAAATTTATCGTCTGCCCAGGACACAAGAAACAAAAATGGCGATTGGATTCATCCATTTGAAATTATCACGATCGGTGGGGATGATGTCCTCTTGATTGTGCCTGCGAATAAGGCGCTGGAAATTGCTATTGCGATCGGTGAGGAGTTTGAAAACATATTATGTGAATTCGATCGAGAGCGTGAAAAAGCCCAAAGAAAATACAAGCTAGAGCATGATAATACAAAAAAAGATACTCATCGACATTCGGAAGATGGCATATCTCTGAATAAAGTATCATTAAGTATGTCCACTGGAGTTCTGATCACCTCTAGTAGCACGCCTATCTATTACGCAGATAAGTTAGTTAGCCAATTGCTCAAGTCTGCCAAAAAGAAAGCCAAAAACTTAAAAACGCAGAAGAACTACTATGGCGGCACGATCGATTTTCTTGTGATGAAAGCGGTAACGATGATCTCATCCAATATTACTTCATTCAGGGACGAGGCACTTACCGTAGAAAGGAATCAAAAGCTGAAATTATATGCTGCACCCTATACCCTGGCAGAATTAAATAGCTTGATCAATATTATTCGTGATCTCAAGGAGTTGGAATTCCCTAAATCCCAACTCTATCAAATTCGTGATCTCCTGAAATTTGGCAAAAACACTGCCATTCTCAACTATCGCTATTTCCGCACTAGGTTAAAGAAAGGGCAGAAAAAATTAAAACAAGATTTTGAAGAAGCCTGGTGTAAACCGAAGAATCAAGAGAATAAAGGTAACTTAGCACCCTGGCTGAGTGTTGCTAAAGAAGATGAGGGAGGGAATCTAGAAATAATTGCCTACGAAACAATCTGGCGCGAGTTAATTGATCTATATCCGTTCATTGAGGAAGAGAATGTTTTAATGGAGCCGATCGATGTAGCAAAATCTTCCAGGGAGGTTAGAGCTAATGGTTAATCTTGCTCGTCTTATTCAGTCCGATAGGCGAACGGAACCAATCACGATCGCTGCTACGATCGATACAGCTCTTTGTATTGGTGCTGGTGGTTCTTCGGGTTCATTGGCAGATAAGCCGATCGTGCGCGATGCAATGGGGCGGTTTGTTATTCCTGCGTCTCAGATCAAAGGGCGACTGCGCCACGAATGCGAGAAACTTGGCAGAGCATTAGAATGGGATGTTTGTGGATCGCCGATCGCTCAGAATATGTGCCCACAGAGAGCGAGTTCCCCAGGCCAGTCGGGAAATTATTGCAAAATATGTCAAATTTTTGGTAATCCCAGGTTCCCTTCTCATGTTCTCTTTGATGATTTAATCTGTAAACAAGATACGGCCAGCTTACCTGAATTTACTAGACCTGGCGTAACCATTAGTAGAAAATTAAGAACGGCAAAGGATCAAAAATTATTCTACCTGGAAACTACACCTCCTGCTTCTGAACTAAAGTTTGAGGGCAATATCAACTTCATTCCCGATCGCCCAGGTTATGCTAAGCCCCTGATATTTGCAGCCCTAAAACACATCAATGCCCTTGGTGGCAGTAAGTCTGCTGGATTGGGTTGGCTGTCATGGGATTTAAGCGCATTTCAAATAACGGAAGCAGATATTCAGGAATTACAAGCTACGGAGGGAAGCTCGAATGCAGCAGGTTGATCTAACGATTACTGCCCTTTCTCCTTTGGCGATCGGCAAGAAAAAGCCCGGTGGTTCGGTCAGTGAAGCTTGTGATTATATCCCTGGCACTGTAATTAGAGGGGCGATCGCTGCTAAGATACTTGAGCAAGCGCAGCCTAATCTAGAGCATCTTCGTACCAGTGAGAATGATTTTAAGTCGCTGTTTCTGGATGATGGGGCAGCAATATTCCAGAATGCCTATCCCGCCATTTATAAGCATGAGTTAGAGGAAGAGATAAAATTTGCCAGGATTGCCTCTTCAAAAATTTCCATACTCCCAGCTACAGCACTCAGCGCAAAAACACACTCAGGGTTTAGAAATAATAATAAAACCAAAAAGAAAGGGGTGTTTGATACACTGATCGATCGCTTTTGTGCCCAATGTCTCAACCAGATTTATGCGCCAGTCTGCCCAAATTTAGAGGGAAAAGAGAGCGATCGCACTGATACTTATTCAGGCTTCTATTGTACTGAAGAGACTGATAGCGAAGTAAAAAACTATCACTCTATTAGCATAGACAAGCGACTGCTGACCAGGGTTGGAATCAATCGCAAACTTAACACCGCAGAAGAAAGTATTCTTTATAGCATTGAGGTGCTAAATGAGATGCAGGGTAAAAATAATCAGCAAGTAATATATAAAAGCTCAATCCTGTTAGAGAATAAGGAATTAGCTAATGCTTTGATTGATTATATTCAGGCGAATCAACAAAGCTTCCGTTTTGGTGGTTCGATCTCGCGGGGGCTGGGTAGGGTAGAGCTTAAGGCTGAATCGAACGATACTAACAGCAATCAGCAGGCTTTAGGGAATCGCGTAAAAGCATTTAATGCGAAGCTGGAAGAACAATATAAAGACTGGCAAAAGCTCTTTGGCGGAAGAGATTTTAATCCTAAAAAGCTATATTTTACGATCGATCTGCAATCTGATGCGATCCTTTCTGAAAACTGGTTGCGCACGACAATTATTTCGCCAGAAATGCTACAACAGTTCGTTAACAAAAACAGTGATAATCAAGATTTACAACTAGAGATCGCCTACAGTAGTTATGACTATTTATCGGGCTGGAATGCTGCCTGGGGGCTCAAGAAAGATGTTGAGCTAGTTACTAAAATGGGGGCAGTATATTTATTTAGTATTAGTCAAGAGAATGAAGAAGACTGGCTGGAGCGATTGGCAAAGTTAGAAATAACTGGAGTGGGCGATCGCACTTGCGAAGGGTTTGGCCAGGTCAGAGTTTGCGATCGGTTTCACTTGAACCTATGGGAGGAATCAAAATAAGTGGATATTAAGAAACGTTCAAGATTTCAGATGAGATTGGATTTAAAAGTCGAGAGTGAGATAGGGTTGCGAATGGACTCAGTTATACTCCAGCTTCAGAAGCTCGCTCATGATTACAAGATTCATCAAAAAGATAAAAAAACGCCATTTCGCAATATTCTTGCAGTGGCTATGGAATTTTCTGCTTCCTTGGAAAGTATAAAAGGTTTTATCAAGTATCAAATTGGGAGGGCAAATTCAAGTCCAATCTGGAAGCATTCTCTAGGTGATAAGCTTTTTGCTACCAAATTAGCAGAAGAACTTAATGCGTTGTCCAAGTATACTAATGATATTATCAACAGCCTGGAAAATAGTGACGCAGAGAATAATGACGTATCTGAGTATCTTAAAAATCCTCAGCAAAAGGCCGCATTAACAAAAGAAATTCACCTAAAGCTCGCTCGCCTTTATTTAGGGTACTTGGCACGAGAACATACAGCTCTTGTAGGAGAAAATAAAATCATGGAAAATCTTCGTAAAGAGAAAAATAAACATGCTAAACCAGTACGTTAAAGTTTCGTATAGCAGTATGTTTTGAGAGCAAATATAGGAAATGTTTGATATATTCAAAAATCGTTTAGAAGTAACAGGAACACTGAAAACAATTACGGCGATCAGAATTAGTGCTGGTCGTTCTAATGAACCGATCGGCTCCGATCTGCCTGTAATCAAGGATGCATTGGGTAATCCTTTGATTCCTGGTTCCAGTTTTAAAGGAGCGCTCCGATCGCGGCTAGAATCTTTTTTGCGCGGCATTTTGGGTAGCGATCGAAGGTTAGTAGCAGATCCCTCTGATGAAAAAGAATGGTCAATCAGATCGGAAGAACTTTCAGAATTCAAAAAAAGTCTTGAGAAGCTCTCCCAATATGAACGAGAGAGTAGCTTAAATGAATATATTATTGGGCATACAGATCTAATCTCGCGGTTATTTGGATCGCCCTGGCTAGCCAGTAAATTCCAGGTTAGGGATTTGACTGTAATTAAAGATACCTGGTTTGGTCAATATCAAGAACGCGATGGGGTATCGATCGATCGGGACACAGAAACCGCCGCCGACGGCAAGCTTTATAACTATCAGGTTGTTCCTGCTGGCACTGAGTTTGAATTCAAATGTGTGGTTGAGAATGCGGAAGGATGGGAACTGGGCTTACTCATGATTGGCTTACATCAATTTGAGGCGGAGCAGATACCGCTTGGTGGTGGACGATCGCGTGGTTTAGGAGTAGTCAAACTAACGATCGATAAAATGAATTGGATTGATGTTACAAAAGAAGTAGAGAAAGATCCAGAAGACGGTTTATTCAACCCTAATAAATTAAAGAATAGCGAACCAGATCCCCAGAAAATGTTGAAATATCTCAAAAAGCTTGCCGGCCTGGAAGAAGCTCAAGAACGCGAGCCGGTTCCTTCGGACGAAGAGAGAAAAACACAATGGACACAGGAACTCATTACTTACCTTAGTTGTATTTAGTACCTTCCCAATAAAATTCTAAGCTTGGAGAATTGGAATGCATAAACGATTAGTTAATCATTGCACCATTGAGATCAGTATCGAGCCAGATGGCCCTGTTTTAGTCAAGTCTGGCCAGGAAGGAGCCGATCCCACTAAACCGAGCATGGAGTTTGTAGAAACCTATCATCAAGGTGGTAAATCGATCTATTTCCCAGGTAGCTCGCTAAAAGGGGCGATCCGAGCCCATGCGGAAAGAATCGTAAGAACGATCGGTAGCGATCGCCGTCCTGGTGATGAACAAAACAAACTCTGGGCAAGCGATCCACTGAGTGAATGTAGAGATAATAACCCTAATCACTATTTAGATGATTGGAAAAAAGGTGAAAAGAATAAAAAGTTAGAAGATAGGGAACCTAATCCAGGAGCTTCGTTGTACAAAATGTCCTGTTTTACAACTCAGTTATTTGGTAGCACATCAGTTGCCAGTCGCTTTAGGATCGAAGATGCCTATCCCGCTCCAGAGGTAGCAGTCAAAACCGAAGAACGAAATGGCGTAGCGATCGATCGGGTCTTCGGCTCGGTGGCGGTGGGGCCGTTTAACTATCAGGTCTGTACCGCAGGGAAATTTACAACTAAGATCCATCTTAAGAACTTCACCCTTGCTCAACTTGCCTTGATTGGGCTGGTGTTGCGAGATCTCAATGAGGGCTGGTTTGGTCTGGGGTTTGCCAAGTCGCGCGGTTTAGGAATGGTACAAGTGGCGATCGATCGGGTGGTGGTGCAGTATCCTGGCTGTGTGTTAGATAATGAAGAGATCAAGTTGATTGGCAATACTGCGGGATGGCCGCATACTTCTTTATTGGGGGCTGGGATGTTCCTAAGTAAGAGTGAATGTGAAGCATATGGGTTCCCTAAAGATGATTTTCAAGATACATCTGTGCCAGGTGAAGCAATGGAATTAGGATTCGGAGTTGAACTTGTCTGGGATTCTAATAATGTTAAAGAATTATTCGAGCGTGCGGTTGGGGCATGGCGTAAGCTATTGATGCCAAAAGGAGTTGCATCATGAGTAGTAAAAGTAGTAATAAAGCCTATGTTGGATTTCGGAATCATGTTACTCAAAAGGAACTCTCTGAGCTATTTAAACAAATAACTATCACTGAGAGAAAAGAAGAGAACTATTACTTTCTGCGCGAACCGCATCAGGTTAGTGGGTTTAAGCAGGGCTTGCCAAGTGCCGATTGCCTTACTCCAACAGGGCAGCTATTCAATAGTGAGAGCGAGTTGAGATGGAAGCCACAAGGTAATGAGTATAGTGTTTTATTGCTTACTACCAAGAAACTGGTTGAAGGATTTAAGTCCTTACCAGGGGAATGGGAATACGAAGATCGCTACGCTCATTTGTATAAAAAGAACCAAGATAAAACCAGATTCCCTAAACCCTTTGTAGGGGAAGTCCCTAAATCCAAAGATAGTTCAATGGGACAAAGATATTTTAAAAATAAGCAAACCTGCACTGTGCATTTTGTGGCGCTCACCCTAAAAGAACCTAAGCTGGAAGAGAGAAAATGACTTATTCCTATAAGCAACCAAATGTCCCAAAGCCTTATGACTTTGTTCCACTACCATCTGACGTTAAACGCTGTGATCCAGCTCATCCATATGAACTACTTAACCGCCCCATAAAAAAAGATCTTTCCAAAGCTGGACAAAATATTTACCGCCACGATCTTTGGCATGGGGCTTTACATGTAACCCTATCCGTTAAGACATCCTTGCATGTATCAACTGGCCTGACGGTAATGGGCACTGACATAAAACATTCAGCTCCTTTGATCAAAACTATGGAAAGCAGTCCACTTGGCCACCTGCGTATTCCTGGGAGTTCTTTTAAAGGGGTTGTCCGCTCCGTCTTTGAAGCGATTACGCGAAGCTGTTTATGCAAAACTAAGGCGAGAGCAGCAAAAAAGTATAAAGAATGTGAAATCAAGGAAAAGGACAAAAAAGAGAATAAGAGTGAAATATGTCCTGCATGCCGTGTATTTGGCTCTATGGGATGGCAAGGATTGATTAGTATATTTGATTGTCATTGCATAGAAGTATCCTCAGATATATGCTTCATGCCAAACTTACATGGGCCAGGGCATCACATGTGCTATGACGAACATGAGAGAGTCAGGGGCAGAAAGTTCTATTACAACTTTGATTCGGCTGCAACCGAAAGTGATAAGGGAGTAGATACTCAAGTTGCAGTTGATGAATATAAGTTTAAGACTAAGTTGCAGTTCCAGAACCTTTCCCTTGCTGAGCTGGGGACTTTGTTAATTGCCCTAGGACAGGATCAGAATAATAGTTTCAACCTAAAGGTTGGCGGTGGCAAACCGATCGGCTTTGGAACGGTTTCCATTAATGTGGAACCTGAGATATTTAATGGAGATGATATAAAAAGTCGCTATTTTGATTTGCAGGGAAGTATGCCTAAATCTGACTCAAATAGCCTGATCGTAAGATCTATAGCTTTAGCTCATCAAAACCTGGTTCAGGCGAACCAATTAGCAAAGTTGGTCTCCATTTTAGGCAAAAATGCAAGTTGGCAAGCAGATGCATTGTACTAGAAATTGATCTATGCTTACAAAGAACTTGAGCGATTATCAAATGCAGGTGGCGGAACGGATGGCGATCGCCCTGGCGAAAACGGATGCTGATCCGAATGAACTAAAAAAAACGATCGCTTACCTGCGGGCTTTTGCCGATCGACCGGGGGCAGGGCAACTGTATTTTGATTACTTGGCAACCCTGGCGAAGCAGGGCGACAAGATTGGTCACAGTAAGCGCACCAGGACCTATTTGCAGAATATTGAGGTGGTATGTCGGGAGTTTTTGCTCGATTATCAAGATGATGTAACCGCACTGTTGCAGATTCTGGGCTGGGCAGCAAGGCTGACGCGGTATTATGCAGAGGCGACTCCGATCGAAGAGTTGCAGGAAATGGCGGCGACGGAGCTAAGATCAGAACGAGAAGAAGCGATCGCGGCGATCACCAGTCAGCATGAGTTCCAGGTGGGGGAGCTGCTGGATGCGGTGGTGACTGGTCTGGGTAAGGGGAATAAGGTCACGTTTGAGATTTTGGGAACAGTGCGATTGACGGAAAAGGAACCGAAACATGCGAAGAAGCTGACCGAGGGGCAGGCTGTAAAGGTTTCAGTGGTGGCGCTGCGTGAGGATGGCAGTTTGCGAAAGGTTAAGTATGTGCCTTGATCTCTATTATCGATTAAACCCCACCTTGTCCAGTCCGCTCGGGTTAAAAAATGCAAAAAATATAAATCTAATTCCCTTCATGCTCTCGCAAAGCCCGCCGCGCCAGCTTCACATAGGTTTTCGCGGTTTGATAATTCAACTCCAAATCAACGGCAATGTCCTGCAACGATTCGCCAAACTCCCGCCTTGCCAACACCGTCGCCCAGGTAGCCGTAATCTGCCGCGATCGATCGTTATTCGGTCGTTTCCTCTGCGCCAGAAAAATATCCGTCAGTGCCGCGATCCGATCGGCCAGCTTAATCTCCGCGATCGCTGGCAACGCCAGATCATATCCCTCCGCCTCGCCCAGGCTAGTCTGCCCCAGCCCAAACGTAGTCTTGTGCCCCGTGCCGCAATAGGGCGCATAACGCACCAGCGCTTGTAGCAATTGCATCTGCGTCAGGTCATTTCGAGCCGCGCCATCAATGCCAAATTCCACCACCCCAGTAAACCCAGTTACCATCCCCCGCTTCCCTGCCGCCGTCTTGATTGTGGCGATATTATGACTATTGATATAAACCTTCTCCTCGACCCAGTTCAGGAATTCTTCTTTGTCGATCGATTGCTTGGCAAAATCACTCCAGCGCCGCAAATAACTATGAAATACATTACGCGGAATCGGCAAGGGCAGGTGGTGCCCCTTCGATCGGAACCCCGTTGGCGAAGTAAAACTAAGGGTGAAGTTGCGAGCTAGCTGCCGCTCCACCTTGAACATTTTTTTATAGGTCATCGCTGGCAAAGAAATCTCGATCGCCTCGATCGGCAGGGTCGCATCCCGCAAATCGATCGCCTCTGGCACATTTTTTAACCACTTTGCCAACCACTTACACAGAGGCTTATAGAGGGCGGTGATTGTCCAGCGGTATAAAGTTTGCTTGGGCAATAGCAGACGATCGCCACGACTGAGCAACTTACCCACCAGAGGCGAGAGGGTGAAGGGTTTTTCCGATTCGCCATCATGCAAATAGGCGGAAAGAATGGGATCGCTGTCGCGTACCTGATGCAGAAACCAGGCATGGAGCCCCACGCCATAGTTGGCAGGTAAAAGATTATCCAGGGTCGATCGCAGCGTCAGGGTTACGCCAACGATCTCGGTACTCGCCGTCCAGGGCTTGAATTGCGGTTTGATTGACATGGCCGATCGCTAAAGCTATGCCCAACATTATAGTCCCCCGCAGGGGATTGTTTAAAGGGCTTAAAGATCAAAGGGCGATCGCCGCTGCCAACCGATTTACCAGAACATCACGCTGCGCCAACAATAACAACGAAGGAATCAAGTCGGGGCCATGTACATCCCCAGTGATCGCTGCCCGTAGGGGTCGCATTGCCTTGCCTTTCTTAACTCCTTTGGCCTTGGTTACGCTCTTGAGGATGCCATTTACGCTTTCTTGGTCTAATGTACTGGCGGCCTTCAATTCCGTTAGCAAATCCTGCAAAATTCCTCGCACCTCGTCGGGCTCCAGAACGCCCTTGGCTTCATCGGTGTAGGTTAATGAACTGGTAAAGAAAAAGCTGGTCATTTGTATCGCATCATTCAGGCGGGTCAGGCTTGGCGCAATAATTTCTACCAACGCCATCAGCCAATCCCGATCGATCCCCGGTTGCTCTAAATCATATCCCGCTGCTTGCCAGACGGGGACGAGTCGATCGCACAGATCGCCAATGTCCATATGGTGCAAATACTGGCTATTGATCCAATTGAGCTTATCCCAATCGAACCGGGCTCCAGCCTTGTTGACGCGATCGAAGTCAAACACCTGAGCCGCCTCATCCAGGCTAAAAATCTCCTTCGCATCAGCCGGTGACCAACCCAGCAACACCATATAGTTATTAAACGCCTCCGGTACATATCCCATTGCTCGAAACTCATCGACGGAGGTAGCGCCATCGCGCTTGGAAATTTTGGCTCCCTGAGCATTAAGAATCAGTGGCGTGTGGCCAAATTCTGGCGGTTGGCGATCGAATGCCTCATAGAGCAAAATCTGCTTAGCCGTATTGGCAATGTGGTCTTCGCCACGAATCACCTGGCTGATCTCCATATCCAGATCATCCACCACCACCGCAAAGTTATAGAGTGCCTGACTAATTGCGCCAGTTTCGTCCACCTTAGCGATCACCATATCCCCCCCCAGATCGCGGCTATTCCAGGTCACCTTGCCCCGCACCAGGTCTGTCCAGACAATTTCGCGCGGCTCTTGAATAATAAATCTGATCACCGGAATCCGTCCCTGGGCAGCAAACTGATCCCGCTGTGCCTGGGTCAAATTACGGTGGCGATTGTCATAACGGGGGGCTTGCTTTTTGGCGGCTTGCTCCTGCCGCATTTGCTCCAGCTCCGCTGCTGAGGTATAGCAATAATAGGCCAAACCCCGATCGAGCAATAATTGCACCATTTCCACGTGCCGATCGAAACGATCACTTTGATAAATGGGCCCTTCGTCATAATCTAACCCCAACCATTCCAGCCCCTTCAGAATATTCTCGGTATATTCCGGGCGCGATCGTTGCTTGTCGGTGTCTTCGATCCGCAGCACAAACTTGCCCCCATGACGGCGGGCATAGAGCCAGTTAAACATCGCCGTACGGGCAGTACCAATGTGGAGATTGCCAGTAGGACTTGGTGCAATGCGGACACGAACAGTCATGTTGTTTATTATTTATTGATCGATTGAATTTAACTAAATATCTACATATCTACTCAACAGCTTTAATAGCCATTGAGAGGAAGCATGTAGTTGATTAGCTAGGTTAGCTCAGAGCTTTTGGCCAGGATCACAAACCTAGAAATCACAAACCTAGAAATCTAAGATATCTAACTTGCGTAAGAGCTTAATTAAGGCGATCGCCTCAGTTACCAAAATTTAGCCAGCAACTATTCTAGCTTTATGTTGGCAAGGCTTGACCTTAAATTTGAATCAGGCAATTTGAATCAGGTAATTCAATTCGCCAACCTACCAAACAAACAGAAGCATGATTATGCCAAAGGGCCGCACTGAGCGTCTTTAAGCGGAATTACGCAGCCTTTATCCCAGGCCAGATGTGGTAGTATTACATTTTCTGACACCGTTTTTTGGCCGCCAGCTCCGAACCATAGCTGTTGTGATTTTGGTGATAACTTTTACCCAATTTTAGGTGAACCTAAATTAGGCTAGATATTTGGGTTATGTGTTTTGGTAGCTAGCTAGAGAATTCTGGTTAAGTAAGTTAACGAGTACGAAGTTAGTAAACAAAAGGAATAAGCTGGCTTACAGCCCTAGATTTGGATGCCTAAGCTACCGTGTTATTGTGAAACCTGGATAAGATACTAGTTAGCTATGCTCTAGCAGCGATCGGTGCCTTACCTAATTTAATGCTGATTAAATTTAGAGAGATTAGATTGAGTTAGATGCTGAGACTGGCGATCGTGCCTTCTGAGCCAAAATCTTTAACCAATCAGCAATCAATCAGCTCAAATCATTTAACTAAATTGGTTTGGGTTAGAAGTCAGCCGATTGATTATGTGCATAAGTTTGCATGCCACTAACTAGGGTAATGCATGGGCAGTAGTTTAATATTTTAGGTAGAAAGTATTAATGGATTGGGGCTGTTGCTAATCAACCCGATCGCTATCTTGAATTAATCTCTATATTTATTAGGCTGGCTCACCAACATTCAATCAAAGTTAGGTTTAAAATTGACCAATTGCGATCGAACTATGAATCGAATTATGATCAGATATAGTCCAGCGGCATATTTGGGGCAATAATTATCTTCTTTCAGTGCGATTATGACATTACCATCAGAAGATCAATCGGCTGTCATAGTTGACATCGTCACAGATAGCGACAACATTAGCGATAATATTAATACTGGCGCTAGAAGTACACCAGCGCCAAATTATGCCGGTGCCCTGGTAACTAAGCGAGGCAGCTTTGCTTCAGTGCTGGCTCCGCTCACCCAGGACAATTTTAAGCAGGCGGTTACTGATGTTGAGCAAAGACTGCGGGTGGTCAATCAAACCCTGGGTCTACTCAATACTGATTTTGATGTGATCCTGGATGAAATGCTCCAGGCGATCCGCTTCAAAATTGGTGAGTTGCTCAGTGCCGATCGCACCACGATTTTTTTGCTCGATGCGGAACGTGATCAACTCTGGTCAAATGTCCCCAAAGAGGGTGAGGCTGGCAAAAGTATTGAAATCAGAATTCCTCTTGCTCCCAATAGCATCGCTGGAGAAGTTGCCCTCACCAAAAATACGGTCAATATTCTCTACGACTTTTTTGATGATCCCCGCTCCATTCAGGCTAAAAAACAATTCGATCGCACTGGCTATCGCACCTATACGATGCTGGCGATGCCGCTGCTCAATGACAATGGCGATCTAGTTGCGGTGGTGCAGCTAATCAACAAACTCACCAGCCTAGATGGGAGCATTCCGCTGGAAGATCGGATCGATACCTATGGGTTTAGCCAGGAAGACCAGGCGCTATTTGCCCAGTTTGCACCATCTATGCGACTGATCTTAGAGAGTTCGCAAGCTTTCTATTTGGCGGCTCAAAAGCAACGTGCCGCGGAAGCACTGATGCAGGCGGCGATGTCTCTGGGGCAAAGTTTAGACCTCGAAACCACCCTCAAAAAGGTGATGGATGAGGCCAAACAACTCATGGATGCCGATCGCAGTACCCTATGGCTGATCGACCGCGATCGCCATGACCTGTGGACACGGATATCACTGGCAGATGGCACCACCAAAGAACTGCGCGTACCATTGGGCGTTGGCTATGCTGGGCGGGTAGCAGAAACAGGCAATGTATTAAATATTTCCTTTGATTTATATAACCATGCCGATTCGGAAAACTCTAAAAAGTTTGACCAATCCAATGGTTATCGCACCTGTAGCCTGCTATGTATGCCAATCTTCAATTCGGCTCAAGAACTAATTGGCGTGACCCAATTGGTGAACAAACGCCAGCGCGGTGACTTCCCAGAATATGATCCTGCGGCCTGGCCAGAAGCGCCGGAAATATTCAAAGCCAGTTTTAACAGTGGTGATGAAGATTTCATGAAGGCCTTTAATGTGCAGGCTGGCGTAGCCCTAGAAAATGCCAAGCTGTTTGAAAAGGTCAAGCAAGAGCAAAAAATGCAGCAGGACATTCTGCGCAGCCTTTCCGATGCGGTGATTTCTACCGATAATAAAGGTAATATTATTGCCGTCAATGAACGAGCCTATGAATTATTGGGCTGTGGCGATCTTGGCCATGACTATCGCCTCGAAGGTCGATCGATCTATGACATCATTAACATTGATAAGGGCATGTTTGCCAATTGGTTCGATTCAGCCCTGGAAGCTAAAAATGCCAAAAGCAGTAAGCAGTATTATCCCGATCAAACTCTAACCGCCCTCAATGGCAGCGAGCGCAGCGTCAATTTCTCAGTCAATACCATGTTTGATTTTGATGATGATGAAACTGGTAATGTGCGCGGGGCGCTGGTGGTGATGGAAGATATTAGCCAGGAAAAACGGCTTAAAAATACCTTCTATCGCTACATGACCCAGGAAGTAGCCGAACAGCTTCTATCCAGTGGTGAGACTGAGCTGGGTGGTAAACGAGAAGAAGTTTCCGTGCTGTTTTCGGATATCCGCAGCTACACCACCATCACTGAGCAAATGCAGGCGGAAGAAGTGGTGGAAATGCTCAATCAATATTTTGAGTTGATGGTGGATGCGGTATTTGAATTTAAAGGCACACTGGATAAATATATTGGTGATGCGATCATGGCGGTGTTTGGTTCACCGTTGTATCTAGAGGATCACGCCTGGATGTCGGTACAGGCGGCAGTAGAAATGCGCCATAGGCTCGTGCAGTTTAATCAGCAGCGTCTCCAGCAATTTATCGATCGCAATGGTTGTGAGCCCGTCACGCCAGAAGAGATCTGCCTGACAATTTTGAATATTGGCATTGGCATCAATTCGGATACGGTAATTAGCGGTAATATTGGCTCCAGTAAGCGGATGGAGCTAACTTCGATCGGTGATGGCGTAAATTTGGGCTCGCGCCTGGAAGGAGCCACCAAGCAATATGGCTGCGATATTATTATCAGTGAGAGTACCTATGCCTATTGCCAGGATCGAGTATGGGTAACGGAGCTGGATCGGATTAAGGTGAAGGGCAAAAATAAGGCGATCTCCATTTATGAGCTGGTAGACCTGCGCAGCAACTCAATTCCAGCCCCCAAGCAAGAAATCATGGAACTTTACGATCGCGGCCGTAATCTTTATCTTCAGCGCCAGTTTGCTAGTTCGATGGCGCAGTTTGGTCGGGTGCTAGAACTCGATCGCAGTAACAAGGCCGCCTCGTTGCATCTAAGTCGCTGTCAACATTTCCTGCAAAAGCCTCCCGGTGATGATTGGGATGGGATTTGGAGCCTGACTGAAAAGTAGTGGTAAGCTGCGGCAAACCAGAAATCACTCAATTATTAATTATTATTCGAGCAACTACAAAGGGGCGATCGCCATGACAGTGGAACCAGATCTGGCGAGTTTAGAAATCACCAAAACCGATCTGCGGCAGATCACTGGGCTGAATCCCGATGCCGCTACCTATCGATCGCCCCGGTTCCGAAATCGCTCTACCTTTTTGATCGCCGCGATCACTTTGCCCCTGGTTTGGCTCGCCATATTTATTCTGTTGCTGCAAGGGGCAGGGATCTGGTCTTATCTGGCTTACTTTTCTTTCTTCTGGTTAATTGTGATTGGACCCATGTTGCTGTGGTTCTTGATGGAACTGGAAGTGAAAGCCAAATTCACCCAGCAAATGCGATCGCAACGCCAGCAATTTAGCGCCGATCTGTTGAACCTGCTCGAAGATGTAAATCGCCACAATAAAGTGATTCACGACATTAAGGTGCTGGATCAGCTCAAACAGGCGGGTCACCAAATTGACATTGTCGATCGGCAAGAAACAATCCAGGCGGTCAAAGCTTCCAAAGATGAGATTTTGCTAGCTCTACGCACCGAAAGAATCCTGCGCGAGAACCCCCAATTTAATCCTGAGCATTTATCAGTGGATTTGACGGCTTTAAGGTCTTTGCAAATCCGCGATCGGGTGGGCGAATATGGCAAACTGCTCAATGATGCGTTGCAGGTGGGGATCAATGTGCAGCAGAAAATGCGGCATTTACAAAATCTTGATGACTAATTTTTTTGTTATTGTGATTAATATATAAAAAACGCGATCGCTACGAATTTAAAATTATGGTTTCTACCGCAAAAAATAAACAGCAAATCCCTCAACGGGAACTCAATTTATATCCGATCGACTATCCTTTTGAGATGCTGGTTAACAAAATTGATGAAAAACCTACGCCCAGCCTAATTCTAAATTATGCATTCCGTGGAAACTATAAATGGACAGAAGAAACAGCCTCAAGGTTCATTGAATCTTGTTTAATGCAAATACCATTACCGTCTTGTTATTTTGCTGAGGATGGGAATAGGAATCATTTGGTAATTGATGGCTTAAATAGAATTAACTCTGTTTACAGATTCATTAAAAACGAATTTGCCTTCACTGGATTGACTGTATATCCAGAACTTAATAACTTATATTTTAAAGATCTTGACCCGATAATTCAAAAACAAATTAAGACTTACACAATCAGATGTATTGTTTTTAGAAATAAGAACGATAGATTTCTGCTAGTTGATGTCGTCAATAGAGTGAATCAAGGAGCTGTTAGATTAACTTCTCAAGAAATTCGTCATGCTCTATATCCTGGCACTCTAGATGATCTCCTCGCAAAATTATCTCAGCTAGAGGAAATAAGAAAATTAGTTTCTGGCATGGGCAAAAATCGCCAAGGCGAAGAATTAGTTATCAGATTTTTTGCTTTAAACAATAATTTAGATGATTACAATGATAATTTAAGTGACTATCTCAACAGATACATGTTTAAGAATCAAGATTTGTCTGTGACTTCTTGTTCCGAAATGGAAACCTTATTTCAAAATACATTAGAAAAATGTCGCATAGTTTTTGATAATGAGATATTTAAAAATTTAGCAAATCAAAGCAATCGTAGGGGGAAAAGTATAGCGATCTACGATACGCAAATGTACAGCTTACAAAACTACTCACGTGAGTTTATAGAAGGACATAGGACAGAAATATATTCCAAGTTCAAAGAGATGTGTAATGAACAAGAGTTTCAAAAAACTTTATCAGGTGGATTAGTAAAGAAAAGTTCTATTCTTGCTAGAAGGCAAGTATGGGCAAGCAAATTAGAATTGATTAAATAGCTCAGAAGAAATGGCTAGTAATTCACAGCTTTATCTGATCACGGCTGAGTATTTGGATCAACTCAAATTATCAATTTTGGATGCACAAACAAAGCTTGCTGAAGGTGATGAGTTTTTATTAGACCATGCAACTTTTTTGATCAATTCATTTATTGTTCTTGCCTGTACTTACATTGAAACTTATATCAAGGATGCATTTGATCAGTGCGTTGATAAATTTAACCAAAGCCTAGACGATATAAAGATCCCAAGCAGTATAATTGTCTGGGCTACTAATACTGAGAAATACAAAAAGAAAGATAGATCCCCAGGTCAATATTTCAAAATTGAGAAGAATAAGGCTTATAAAGATTACATCGCATCGATATCTGGCAACATAGAAAAAACTATTTCATGTTTTAAAATACTAGATTTAGATTTAACTACTTCAGAGCAGTTTGAAAACTTAAAACCCCAGATAGGTACTTTTATCGAAAATAGAAATATCATTGTACATAGGAATCAAAGTGCATCTTTTACTTTTGGCGATCTCGCAAAAAGAATCGAGGTGGTGAAAGAATATCTAGCCGCGATCGATGAAGTAATTATGAGCAAAGACTACTTAAATTAAAAAAGCCTTTAGCTGGTTCAGGGGGTTGCTACCCAACCATAACTAGAGGCGATTTATCTATTTATTGGATTATTGGGCTTTACAAACCCTGTTGCCAGATTGCTTTTAACTTGTGAATGAGCCTGTTAGCAAGTCAATCCTGATTATTTCTACGTTTAGACTAACTCAACAACCTAACTAATTAAGGATAGGATAGAGCTTACCTCACTATTCCTCGTCACTTTCACCAACCACAAAGCGGGCAAAGCGACTCACCTTAACATTCTCGCTCAATTTGGAGGCAGTCTGCTTGACCAACTCATCTATGGTGATCGAAGGATCTTTGATATAGGGTTGATCCAGCAAGCAAAGCTCCTTAAGCTGTTTGTCGATCCGCCCCTGGACAATCTTTTCCCTGATATTGTCAGGCTTCTTGGCCAGATCATCTTTCTTCGCTTCGATCTCTTTCTCCTGGTCAATATACGCCTGGGGAATATCTGCAACACTGACGTATTTGACATTGGCAGAGGCAGCGATCTGCTTGGCCACATTATCAGCCAGTTCTTTAATCTCTTCACGACGTGCCACAAAGTCAGTTTCGCAATTGACTTCCACTAACACGCCAATTCTGGCTCCAAAGTGAATATAGCTGTGAATAATTCCTTCCGAAGCAGCGCGACCAGCTTTTTTGCCGGCAGAAGCCAAACCCTTCTGTCTCAGCCATTCCGTGGCTTTCTTCTCGTCACCTTCAGACTCTGTCAGGGCAACCTTACAATCTTTCATCCCGGCTCCGGTTTTGGCCCGAAGTTCTTTAACTTGCTTAGCGCTTATTTCTGCCATGATTTTCAATCCAACTTCAAATGCTTAAATTGGTTACTAGTTTGCTTAATTAATTAGCTAGAAGCTAAGAGCTTGGTTTAGATCGAGTCTAGATCGAACATATACCGAAGATAACCTACTAAGTGAGTAAAGAGTTATTAGTCTTATTAGTCAAAGACAACAACTCCCTACCGCCTTATTAGTGCCTTAAGGCATTTAAACCATACAGGCTTAAATCGTAGCGATCGCCACAATTACTCAAAATTACCCAGCAGGCATATATATTTAGGTTAAACTATCTCAACCCACATCATCACAACGACTTGCTGGTAATTACCGATCGAGCTGACCGGATATCCAACCAGTTGTGACAGTTGTGACAAGAAGCGATCGCTAACTTATTCTTCTTCGCCGCCGGATTTGCTCGCAGCCGCAGCCTCTTCTACTGCGGTAGCCGTTTCTTGAACAGCCGTAGCGGTAGTTGCAGCTTCTTCAGCTACAGTAGCGGTTTCTTCCACCGCCGTAGCTACTGCTTCCGCCGCAGTTACAGTCTCTTCCGCCGCAACTGTTTCGACGTATGCCTCATCCACAAAATCTTCGGGGTTGCCAGCACTATCATAGTCAACCTCGTCAATTTGGCCATGTTTACCTTCATAGATCGCGTCGGCCAACCGACTGATGATTAACTTAACCGATCGGATCGCATCATCATTAGCGGGGATCGGAATATCGGCGGTATCGGGATCGCAGTTGGTATCAAGCAGAGACACGATCGGGATTTTGAGCTTTTGGCATTCCTGCACCGCATTGTACTCACGCTTTTGATCGACGATCACCACAATATCGGGGGGCTTGCGCATGGACTTGAGGCCACCCAAATACTTCTGGAGCTTATCCAGTTCACGTCTGGCTCTGGCTGCTTCTTTCTTGGGCATCCGATCCATTGCCCCACTTTCTTCGCGGCGCAATAAATCCTTGAGCCGTTCGATCCGGGTTTTGATCGTGGTCCAGTTGGTGAGCATACCACCCAACCAGCGCTGGTTAACATAGTGGCCACCACAGCGGGCTGCTTCCTGGGCAATAATGCCGGCAGCTTGACGCTTGGTGCCGACAAATAAAACTTTCTTGCCTTGCTCGGAGGCTTGACGCATATATTGATAGGCTTGCTCCATGCATTGGGCAGTTTGCACCAGATCAATAATATGAACGCCGTTACGTTCGGTGAAAATGTATGAATCCATTTTGGGATTCCAGCGCCGGGTCTGGTGACCAAAGTGGACTCCTGACTCTAGCAACTCGGCTAGGGAGACTACGGGCATATTCTATTTAACTCCTTGTTCGGGTTATTCCTTGCGTCTAGGCTGCATCTTGGCGATTTTTAATTATCTACTCAAAACACCCGAATCCCTAGACGTGTGGATTTTATTTTTACAGCCTAACTAGGTTAACACATTATGCAACTAAGCAATCAAAGACTATGTTAATGCCACTAGTTCTAGATCCTGGAACAATGGCGTACTCAGATAGCGCTCACCAAAACTAGGCTGAACCATCACGATCAACTTGTCTTTATTCTCTGGTCGCTTGCCGATCTCGATCGCCGCACATAACGCCGCCCCCGTGGAAATGCCTGACAATAAACCTTCCTCCCGCGCCAGCCTGCGCCCATAGGCGATCGCTTCTTCGTCGGTGACTGTGACCACTTCGTCGATTAGTTCTACCTTCAGCACTTCGGGAATAAACCCAGCGCCAATACCCTGAATGCGATGGGGGCCTGGCTTGCCACCGGAAAGCACCGGCGAATTGGCAGGCTCCACGGCGATCGCTTGAAACGAAGGTTTGCGCTCCTTGATTACCTCAGCAATACCCGTGATCGTGCCACCAGTGCCGACCCCAGCGATCACAAAATCCACCTGCCCATCGGTATCTTGCCAGATCTCCTCGGCAGTGGTTTTGCGGTGCATGGCTGGATTAGCATGGTTGGCAAACTGCTGCAACATAAATGCATTGGGCGTATTGTCTACAATACTCTGGGCTTTGGCGATCGCCCCACCCATTCCCTCAATCCCTGGAGTTAGTTCCAGTTGCGCACCATAGGCTCGCAGCATAGCGCGGCGTTCCATACTCATCGTATCTGGCATCGTCAGGATTAATTGATAACCCTTGGCCGCAGCCACCATTGCCAAAGCAATCCCCGTATTCCCAGAGGTTGGCTCCACCAGAATCGTTTTACCGGGGAGGATCGCCCCTGCCGCTTCAGCCTCATTGATCATATTGGTGCCGATCCGATCCTTAACTGAGGCAGCCGGATTCATACCCTCTAACTTGACCACAATTCTGGCCACACAACCTTCTGCGGCGGGAATGCGGTTGAGCTGCACTAGGGGAGTATTACCAACTAATTCGGTGACATCATGGGCGATCTTCATAGCTCAAACAATATCTAATAAAAAACTACTAATGATAACAATTTAAAACCACAAAGCTAAATGTATTAGCTGAATTTGATTTATGCAATCTAAATATAAATGTACTAGGGTAGTCATGCGGTAGTAAGGATAATTGGCAATCGATTTAAAATTCGGAGCTTAGCTTATTTGGGTTATGGATATTCAACTATCTCCTAGATCCTTACTTTTTCAGCACTACCTGTACTAGTTAAATGTAATACATCGGATTAGTGCCCTGCTTTTGCTTTTCCTGCTCACACAAATCCTTGAGCGTGCAACTATCTAAAACTTCAGCAGCAGCTTGTTGCGCCGCTTGCCATAATTCCTTAACTACCAAACCGGCTGGAGTTTCCTGTTCCTGGGTAGTTGGGTTGGCCTTACCATTCTGGCCACCAGCATTAGGTTCAATTCCTTCAATGCACTGCACCACTTCCAATACAGTGATATGCCAGGGCTCGCGGGCTAATAAATAGCCTCCCTTGGAGCCACGTTGACTACGCACCAAACCATTGCGGCGCAGGGTGGCCAGGAGTTGTTCCAAATAGCGATCGGGAATGTTTTGTTGACTGGCGATCTGGCGAATTTGCAAGGGCTGAGCAGCGCTGTAATGATTTGCCAGAACGATCAATGCCAGCAGCGCATATTCACTTTTTAACGAAAGTTCCACAATCTAAATTATAACGATCTTAAATGATCATACTCCGGTATGACGCAGGGAATTGTGGATTTAATTGTCTAGAAGGTAAAACTTTCAACTGTTTAATCCTCTTATAGGCAATATTTCAGCGATTAATTCAAACGCATACTACCCTTGTGTAGGTAACAATTTGCAATACTTTAGAGACTAATTTAAGGCCAAGAGTGCCTCAAGCCAATCGCAATGATTTTGCTGATCTTGAAAAAAACAAAATTCTAGACAATGCCAGCGCAGAAATGATTAGAATAAATATCCTCAGGTCTTTGAAGTTTTAGTTGATGGCGATCGCCCTAGTCGATCCCAAGCCATAGAAAATTAGTTAAATAAAATCATTTAAAATCCGCAATTATGATCACCCAGCCTCACGCTCCCACCAATAATGATTTGCATCCTGCGCAGCCCGATCGATCAATCCAGCTCGATCCAAAGCAGCTAGGGATCGACGATCAGCCGCTCGAAATCGCTGGCCGTAAATTCAACTCTCGCTTGATGACTGGCACGGGCAAATACAGCAATTTTGAAGTAATGCGATCGGCGATCGCAGTTAGTGGCAGTGAAATTATTACCGTAGCGGTGCGACGGGTACAAACAAATGCCCCTGGTCATGAGGGTTTGGCAGAAGCATTGGACTGGCAAAAATATTGGCTGCTGCCCAATACGGCGGGCTGCAAAACAGCCGAAGAAGCGATCCGAGTGGCCCGGTTGGGGCGGGAAATGGCTAAGATCCTTGGCCAGGAAGATAATAACTTCATTAAACTTGAAGTAATTCCCGATCCTAAATATCTATTGCCCGATCCGATCGGTACTTACCGCGCTGCCGAACAATTGGTTAAAGAAGGCTTTGCGGTGCTGCCCTATATCAATGCTGATCCTCTGTTGGCCAAGGCTCTAGAGGAAATTGGCTGCGCTACGGTGATGCCATTGGGTTCACCGATCGGTTCGGGGCAGGGGTTGAAATGTGCCGCTAACATCGCCATTATCATTGAGCAAGCCAAAATTCCGGTGGTGGTGGATGCCGGGATCGGTACGCCCAGCGAAGCAGCAACGGCAATGGAAATGGGCGCAGATGCGTTGTTGATTAATACAGCGATCGCCAAAGCTCAAAATGCACCAGCGATGGGTGCAGCAATGAATATGGCCACTCAGGCTGGCCGACTTGCTTATCTGGCGGGGCGGATTCCGATTCAGCCGATCGCCAAGGCCAGTTCACCCCAAACGGGTTTGGTAAAGTAGAGCGATAGAGCTATTGTCGATATAGCCAGATTGCCCACCCCTGGGTCATGACCGTAATCACAAAATCACCATCCAATTTGATAGCGATCGCCTCAGCATCCATCCAGCTATGGGCTAGCTTAAAAAAGCTGTAATATTTATGGTTATATTCGATCGCTCGCAAAGGCCGATCGCCATGCCGCTTTTTAATCCGACAATAGCGCACCATCCCAAAATGGATATTGCAGCGGCTATGCTCAGCTTGTTGATCGCGCTCCGCTAGAAATATCGGCACATAGCGCTTCTGGCTATGTTGCTGCCGTTGAGTATAAGAATTTGAATTTTGGGGCTTAGTTGTACCAGGAATTGCAATGCTTTTTGAACCTCGCTGGGAGGTGTTTGAAGAAAATACTGGACTTGAAGACATATGGTTTATGGGGCTAGATCGATTACAATCCGACTTAACATTTATTAAACAATAATCACAACGTGATAAACCAGCCCTAAGCCCTAAGTTAGAAATAATTTGCCCTAAGTCAGGGGTTACCTGCTTTTACGGCATTATTCCTGAGAAAAATTCATGTTAAACAGCTAGATGGAATCACAAACATCTAACTTAATAATTTTATTTATCAAAAACTTGAACCAAAAACTGAAAATTTAGAAATATCAAAATCAAAGTTAAACTTGACCTAACTTTACCCACGATCGGATTATGCATATTCCCCTGATCGGGCGAAAAGTAAGCAACCGTCTTTGCCAGCTTTACGATTGGGTAGAGTATTAGAATGGATATTTTATTGAATTTGCTATTACCAACCTTCTGTACTTTTAATTGTTCCCACATCATAACAAACAGCTAATTATGCTTAAGCATCTTTGCATAAGTTAACTTAGTAATAATTTGGCAGTCTAGGAATAGCACCAATCCCAATTAATCAATCAAAATTAATCAATCAAACCCTCTTCACGAGCCCGCTTGCCCGTTTGTACGCGAATATTTTTGCCCTGCTCCGGATAAACTCCCAGGGCATCCTGCATCTTGCTCCAATAGTTACGCACCGTGCGTTCAGACACATTCATAAACTCAGCGATCGCCTTGTCGGTCAGCGCTTGATTGAAGGCCAGGTTTAAAACCTCTAGCCATTCGGGTCGCACCTCAACCCCAGTTCTAATCTCGCGGGGAGTATAATTCAAGCCCTGCAACGCCCAATCAACCCGCGTGGTCATGTCCTGGATCGACATCGCCTTATTCACCACCGTGAAACCGCCTTCATGGCTGTCGATCGCTGGGCGCAGCCGTACCAAGGGCATGGGGTCAATGCTATGCACCACAATATTGAGAGTTTTGAATTTTTCCATCACGGTGCGCAATACCTGGATGCCAACTTCGCTAACCGCCTGCTCCCCTGGCTCGAAGGGCAATGATAAATCCATCACTAGCAATTCGGGCTGATGCCGCTCCACCAGATCGATCGCTTTTTTGCCGGTTTGGGCAGTCACAATTTCCGCATCGGGATACTGTTGTTTCAGGGGGGCGATCGTGCCACCGATTACGGTTTCTTGATCATCAACAATTAAGATTTTACTGATCATATTTTGCTCATCCTGGCATCCTGTGCAAGAAGTTTACTATAGATCGCTTGCTTGCCAAATTCCTGTATAGGCAATATTGGCATGATTATGCCCAGATTCGCTAATGATTTTAGATTTGGTGGAGCGATCGCCCAGTAATCGCCCCATAACTCCAGATACCCATAACTCCAGATAATAGTATAAATACTTAAATCCTGATCCCAGTCAAACTAAACGGTCGCACTTCGGTAATTTGTAAAGTTACCACTTGGCCGATTAATTCTGGTTTTTGTTCATTCAAAAAAGTAATTCGATTGCCCCTGGTGCGTCCCATCACTTGATTGGGGTTCTTGGGATTAATACCTTCGATCAATATTTCTTCAGTGCGGCCTAAATAACGTTTCGATCGCTCCGCTGCCTGTTGATTGACCAAATGATTAAGTCGCTGCAAGCGATCGCTTTTGACCTCTTCGCTGAGCTGGTTTTCCCATACTGCCGCCGGAGTGCCAGGGCGGGGTGAATAGGCAGCCGTATTCACAAGATCAAAGCTAATTTCTTCAACCAATCGCAAAGTGTTTTCAAACTGCGCTTCGGTTTCACCGGGAAACGCCACGATCGCATCGGCACTGATCGCCGCATCGGGCATAATCTCGCGGATTTGGTCAATAATCCGGCGGTACTTCTCGTGGGTATAGCCCCGCTTCATGTCTTTGAGCAATTCATTATCCCCAGACTGGAACGGGATGTGGAAATGCTCACATAATTTTGGTAGCTCCGCGCAGGCATGAATCAAGCGCGAACTAAAATAGCGTGGGTGGCTGGTGGCGAACCGAATCCGCTCGATCCCCTCCACATCATGGACATAATAAAGCAAATCGGTCAGGGTAATCTTGCCACCAATGCCAGCCCCAATCCCACCAGGAGGCAGATCGCGGCCATAGGCATCGATGTTCTGGCCAAGCAAAGTAATTTCCTTGTAGCCCTGGGCTGCCAGAGCTTCGATTTCCGCGCGGATCGCGGCTGGCGTACGCGATTGTTCCTGCCCCCGCACTGAGGGCACAATGCAATAGGTGCAGGATTCATTACAACCATAGATCACATTGACCCAGGCGGTGATCGTACTGCTACGACGTGGCTTGGTAATGTCTTCTTCAATAAAAGCTTCTTCAATGGCAACCACCTGATTGCCAGCATATACCTGCGCCAGAAGGTCATCGAGGCGATTGACATGCTGCGGCCCCATCACCAGATCTAACTCAGGCACCCGCCGCATCAGGGCTTCACCTTCCTGTTGAGCCACACAACCCGCCACCACCAGGGTTAAGCCAGGGTTACTATGTTTACGCTTGGCCTGCCTGCCCAGATAAGAATAAACTTTTTGCTCGGCATTGTCGCGGATGCTGCAAGTGTTGTAGAGAACCAGATCGGCATCGTTGGCATCGTCGGTGGCGCGATAGCCAATGTTTTCTAATACCCCTGCCATCCGCTCGGAGTCGGCTTTGTTCATCTGACAACCGAAGGTCACGATGTGATATTTTTGCGCTTTTTGATCTAGATTTTGCATTAGAGCCGATCGATCGGGCGCTTGGTTTTCTAGTTCAATCGGGGCTGTTGGCTTAGCAGGGGTAACGGTCATGGGTTTTAGCTGCTGTAGTTTAGGGTATTTTGAGTAGCAGTCTTTTATTTTATACCCTTTTTCAAAATTGGCGATTAACTGAACTAAACCTAAATCAAACGATCGACAATTACTACTTAGCTAGGCCGTTGGTTCGATTAACTTATGAATGTAAGCTTGGCAGATTGCGGTAGCCTTAATTAATGGTTGTAACGATCGCTAAGACTATCAACCTCCATTGTTCCCAGACCATAGCCCTTTTCTCTTTAAACATTTTTGTCCTCCGAATTTCACCATATCCCAGTCCTTGCCAAACCCCTGATCGCTGGATTAGGCGAAATTGTCGATCGCGGGTTTTACCTAGATTGCACCGTCGGTGGCGGTGGCCACAGCAAATTAATCCTAGAGCAAGCCAAAGCCGAGGGCAAAAACATTAGCCTGGTGGCGATCGATCGGGACCAAATGGCGATCGCGGCGGCTCAGCAAAACCTGATCGAATATGGCGATCGGGTGCAGTTCTGGCATGGTAATTACTGCGAATATGAACCTGGCGCAGTTAAATTTGCGGGTATAATTGCCGATCTGGGGGTAAGTTCTGCCCAAATTGACTTACCAGAGCGGGGGTTTAGTTTTCAAGCTAAGGGCGATCTAGACATGCGCATGGATCGCACCGAGGAGACAACCGCCGCAGATTTGATTAACCATGCCGCTGAGGTGGAGCTGGCGAATATTTTTTATAACTACGGCGAAGAACGACTGTCACGGCGGATTGCCAGGGCGATCGTCTCCCAACGGCCATTGCACACCACCACCGAACTAGCCCAGGTGATTGCTAAAGCAGTGCCGGGGCGCTATCGTCATGGCCGGATCAATCCAGCTACGCGTGTGTTCCAAGCCTTGCGGATCGCGGTCAATCGTGAACTAGAAAGCCTGGAAACCTGGCTAGCAAAAGCACCCGATTGGTTAGCAGCGGATGGCATCATTGCCGTGATTAGTTTCCACAGCCTTGAAGATCGGATCGTGAAGCACACTTTTCGTCAGGACGATCGCTTGCAGGTGCTTACCAAGAAGCCAATCATTGCCGAGGCCGAGGAGATTGCGGTTAACAGTCGATCGCGGTCAGCCAAGTTGCGCCTAGCCCGCCGTCTTGTGGTCTAGAGCGTAAGGATAAGGTGACTAATGGTAAAAACGGAAAGATAATAAAGCTAACTTTCCACCGGATCGGCAATATTTTCTGTGTTGATCACGTCGGTTTCCTTGCCATCGCCACCGGGATTAGAACGGCGATCGGTTTCGCTAGGACTATCAGCGGAATCATTGGTGCTGGTTTCATCGCCACCAGGATTATTTGAACTAGGTTCAGTTTCCGGGTTTTGCTCTGGATTTGTCTCTGGATCTGGCGATCGCTCCGGGTTTGGTTCTGTCTCGTTTGCTCCTTCAGTTGGTTCGCTGCCATTTTCTTCAGCAGGGCTGACCGATGGCTTGATGCGATCGCCTCGCACTAGCGTTAAATATTGCTCCAACCAGGGGAACTGCTCACCCAACCAGCGATTGCTTTGCGGGATCAATACCGCTGCTGCACCACCAATCAAGATCAACCCCACCAGCACCACAAAAAAGCCTGCCCCACCTTGACGCTTGGTTACCAGGGTCTCTGCCACGGCTGCAGCGTCGGGTTCGTCCTCAAAGTCCATGCCTGCTTCATTTTGATTTTGCTCTGAATCAGGATCTTTGCCAGCAGCCACCAGGGCACTGGATTTACTCTTGCCAGCTTTAGTAGGTTTGTCCGATGGTGCATCTCCAGCGGTGTCATCATCATCAGAAGCAAGCGCCGCCGCCGGAATAAGAGTTTCCACAGTTGGGGCTTCTTCGTTGGGATCGGGCTCAGCCAATCGCCCCCGCATCAGGGCAATCGTGACATTGTCATGGCCATTGAGCTTATTTGACTGCTCGATCAGGTCTTTGCAAGTACCGCTGAGGGAAAGGTTTTCGGTTAGCGCCGGTTGGATATGGATTTTCCAGAGCTGCTCGACCCGATCGAAATCGCTCAATCCATCGGAACATAGCAATAGCAAAAAGTCATCATCGATCCGCAGCCGCTGCACCCTGGGAATAAGCAGATCAGACGATCTGGTGCCCAACGCCTGGATCAAAGCGCCCCCATCAGCTCGCTGCGAGGAATAGGCATAGAGGTTGTAGCCCATCACGCTATCACGGGTGGCCACATCATCATCGAGGGTGACTTGCTTGCACCCGTGCCGATCGAGCCAATAGACCCGGCTATCACCAACGCCAACAATATAGACCTCCGAGCCAAATTTGCCATAGGGTCTGGGGATCACCGCCATCACCAGGGTTGTGCCCATCCGCTGTTGCGCCAAACGCTGCTGCTGGTCATTAAGCGCCACAATTTGATCATTGACCAATTGCACAATTTTGACCAACTGCTCCATAAAGCTATCGGCGGAAAATGGCTCTGATTCATCTTCTACTTGTTGAAGCAAAGTTTTTAGCAATCGCTCAATCGTAGCGATCGCCATCGCACTAGCCACCTCGCCGCCCTCATGGCCACCCAGGCCATCACAAATAATTGCCAATCGATCGCGGAGGATATCCGGCTGGGCTTCCCGATTTTGTTGCTCTGGATAGGGATAGCAGGCATCTTCGTTGTGATCACGGCGTAAACCCACATCGGTCGCACTGGCGATCCGCACTGTCAGGGGTACATCTTCAAAAATACGGTTGGCAATCGCGTCAATCCGATCGATCGCATCACTTATTTCTAGATCGCCCCGCCCCAGATCATAGAAAAACTCGGCCAGCAGCTCATAATAGTCTTCATCAACCTTGCTCTTATCGAGATCATCCAGCCATTCCACCCAGCGATCGCCCAACTGGGTTAATTCGGTGGCGGTGGCATCGGGTTTTAGCTCTAGCACTCGCAGCCAGGGGCCATCTACCCGCAAAAAATCCTGTTCCAAAAGCGTGGCACACATATTTTGCTGCGCCAGAGGCTGCCACAGTTGCAACACCTGCCAAAGCAGATTAACTTGTCGTAAAGGTGTAGCACTCGCCCAACTGGATCTGAGATTTGGCAAAAGTTCGCCCTGGGCATCGATCGGTACATTTTCCAACAAAATCACCTGAGCCGTGCCAATTGCTTCTTCCCATTGCAGCACCGCATAGGGACGCGGCAGATTTAGCAACAACCGCGACAGCTTTAAATAGGTGATCGCATCGATCGGCAATTCTTCGGGGGCTTCTGGGAACTGGTATGGTTGGGTATCCTCAACGATTTGCGCATCAACAACTCGATAGCGATCGCCAAACATCGTCCCGGCAGAGAACTCTTCGATATCTAAACCCACCGCCCAAAGATAATGCGAGGAAGTTGGTTTGTCATCTTTATTCATGCAAAAAACCTGCCATACCTCAGATTGGATTCTCAACTTAAACCGAACTAGCTTGTTCCAGGTTAATTATGCTATAGAGCCTAACATGGGGAATTTGCCTAGTGCAGCCGCAATGTGACTTAAATCTATGCCGTCAAACTGTTAACCGATCGCTGATCTATTTAACCTGGTGTGCAACTATTTCCAGGCCATTGATTTTAGGTCGTTTGAGCGATCCAAAATATCAAGATCCAGGTTAACTAGCACGAGGATATAAGGGTTTCAGAGTTTTAGTTGCACATCGCGTTATTTAGCTAACAGTTAACTAGTCTTTCAATATAGAGAAGTAGATCACACTTAATTAGTTGATCAACATAAGCACTAAATCAATATTATTGATCAATCTTTATCAATATTATTGATCAATCTTTATCAATAGCTCACTAGCTCACTTAATTTACATAGTTTGCTAAATGGATACTAATGGATACTAAATGAATATAAGCTCGGCAACATTTACATTAGTTTGCCATTCTAACTCGATCGGTGCAAACAGTAAGTAAAATGCTTTGCTTAGAATGCCCTGCTTAGCAGTTAAGTAAATCTCACTTGTTTATGATATTTTCGTTAACTAGGTCAGGCCGAATTAACCAATCTAGGCTCTACTATAGTTATGTATTGATTAAGATAGTTTTTAATCCTAGACTAATTTACAGGTCGTGGCCAAGTTACAAGAAAGTTTTAAGGTTTGAGGATAAAGAGGATAAATTGGTTTAGCTAATCATTCTAGTAGCGGTTGTGGCAATCCTGAATCGGCGCTATGGTTATTTTGGTTATTTTCCTGAGTGACTATAGATTCAGCATCGGCCAGACGAATGAGCTAGGGCGATCGTCAAGTTGATATTTGTTTAATTGCCATGAAAGCTAAGTTAAACAATCGTGAACAAAAGGTGCTTTGGGCCACCATCAATCACTACATTGCCACAGCAGAGCCAGTGGGTTCTAAAGTTTTGGTCAATGAATATGATTTTAAGATTTCGCCTGCCACAATTCGTAACGTGATGGGGGCGCTCGATCGTTCTGGTTTTTTGTATCAGCCGCATACTTCTGCGGGGCGCGTGCCTTCTAATTCTGGTTATCGCATTTATGTAGATGAATTAATTTCCCCCAACAGTCTTCAAGCGGAAACCGCCAGCCGGATTTTGTTGCAGCGCACTGAGCTAATTGGCCGCCAAAGCTTGGAAATCATGTTGCACAATCTTACTCAGATTTTGGCTACCCTCACTGGTTGCATTGCCTTGATTACGGCTCCTAGTGGGCGCATGGCCAGAATTAAGCATATTCAACTGGTGCCGGTGGACGATCGCAAAGTGATGGCGATCGCCATAAGTGATTCCTATGACACAGTTTCGGTTTTGATGGACTTGCCCCCGGAGCTGAGTTCTAAAACACTAGAGTCAGAGCTACAGACAATTAGCAATTTTATTAATAGTCAGATTCAGGATCAAAACCTGGCCGAGTTTGATTATCTGTTGCCCTGGCAGGAGCTCGATCGGCAGTTTTTGCAATATACCGACTTTATTGAGGAGTCACTCAAGCAGCTAACCTCGGTCTGCCAAACCCCAGCAATGGGACAGCTATTTATCAGTGGTATCCGCGAAATTTTGCAACAGCCGGAATTCAATGAACTAAGCCAGCTTCAGTCAGTAATTGAGATCTTAGAAGGTGAGCGCGATCGACTGTTTCCATTAATTTCCCAGCAATCGCAACCCAGCCTGGCCAATGCCGTATCGGTCAAAATTGGCACCGAAATTGATCTAGAGGCGATCCAAAATTGCGCCCTAATTTACTGTGACTATAAATATGCCAATACTGCGGTGGGCAGTGTGGGGGTGCTTGGGCCAACCAGAATGAATTATGAAAATGCGATCGCCTCAGTAGAAGCCACTGCATCCCACTTGGCTGAAGCAATCAAGCTGGTTAGTTGATCTAATTTTGCGCTAGATTCAGTTGAAGAATTGGTGATGAGAGCTTGTAGATGCGATCATGATCTTTAGAAATGCTTGCAAAGATCAATTGAGTATTAATCATCTCCTCGGTTGCCATCTCGGTTGCCACAAAATTATTAGGGCTCAATCTTGCTTAGATCTGGAAGAAAAAATCACGAACTGCTAACTTTTTCATTGCGATGCAGTTGCCAGAGCTGATCGATCGTTACAAATTCATAACCCTGCGATCGTAATTTGGGCACAAGGCGATCGACGGTTGCGGCCACGTCTTCACCGCCATAATAGCCATCGTGTAAGACTATCACTGACCCATTTGTAACCTGCTGCATGACTCGTTCAACCACCAGATCGATTCCTGGTCTGACCCAATCTTCGGGCACAATGCTCCACATCACTGGTCGATATTGCCATTGGTGCAATAGTTGTAAGGTCTGTGGCATAAACAAGCCATTGGGTGGGCGCACGTCTCTAATTAAGTCGGGATCAAGACTGCAAGCCTGGGCGATCGCTTGGCGGGTTTTAGCTAAACTTTGCTCTAGTTCAACCTTGCTCAAAAACGGAAATGATTTATGCTCATAGCCGTGAATCCCCAGCCAGTGACCCTGTTGATGAATGATTTGGGCGAGTTGCGGCGATCGCTCTACCAGGCTACCGAGCCAGAAAAAACTGGCCGTAATTTTATGCTTGGCTAGCACTTCAACCAAAGGCTGAGTATGTTCTGGATGGGGGCCATCATCAAAGGTAAGTGCCACAATTGGCTGAGTGCGATCGTTGCTTGGGGCTGACCACAGGCAATCGGCAAACATGGGAGCCAGAATTTGATGAATGTGGGGGTAGAGGAAGGCTAATTGCATGTGATATGTGAAATGTAATGGGTGTGAGCAGGTCGGTATGTTTGAGAGTGTTTGAGCATTAAAAGCTTTTTGTCTTTAAAAAACTAGAAAGGACCCAAATGATGACAGACCTTCGATACTATGCTTTTGCAACCATTTCGGTGAAACCAGAATTCTTTGCAGATGCCAAACAAGCAATCTTGGCGATCTTGCCACAGACTCTAGCTGAAGAAGGGTGTGAGATGTTTACCTTGCACACTGATTATGATGGGGTAGACTACGACGAGGCGGAGCCGATCCTCTACCTCTACGAAATTTTTGCAGATGAGGCGGCATTCAATTTCCATCATGCCCAAGCCTATACTAAACAGGTTTTTGAAAAGTATAAAACCTGGCTGGCCGGAGAGGTGATCATCAAAAGACTGAAACGATTGCCCCCTGAGATTTAGAAATTTTAGATTTAGCAACTTTCGATCGCCAAATTGCGATAAAAATCAGTTTCTTGGCATATACTCATCAAGGCATATTAATTATTAATCATCAGTCACATCGATCGGCTAAAAGTGCAACTAAATGAGTTATTCAAACAATCTGCTCACCCTGGCCAAATGGATGGCAGGCGAGTTTTCCAATCAAGCCCAGGCAAGTGCTGAACCGGTCTGGTATGTAAATTTGCGATTGTGGCAACGCCCAATTCCCGCCACTTCTTTGGGGGCGTTGGGTGGGGTGTTTTTATTTGCTGAGCAGGCCAGTGGCCTCAATCCAGAAAATATTTATCGTCAACGCTTGATTCAGCTCAGCGAGGTAAATGGCGCATTGCGAGCCAACTATTATGCGTTCAAGCAGCCACAGGATTGGATTGGCGCTGGCCAAAACCCGGAATTACTATCTAAATTGAAGATCGAGCACATTGAAGCGCTGCCAGGATGTACTCTAGGCATCTCGATCGCTCAAATCGCTGGCCAGATCAGGAGCTTTGCCGCGGAGTTATTACCAGGTAGTAAATGCTGTTTTCGCTATCAGGGCGAGACTAAGCAGGTGATGCTGGGGTTTGAGGCGGCGGCAGATTATTTCAAAAGTTTCGATCGGGGCATTAATCCCGATACCGGGGCGGCAATCTGGGGGGCGATCATGGGTCCATATCACCTGATCAAACAGCAGGACTATGGCTCGGAGATCGCAGAGATCAATCAGGCTGCCAGTTTTTAGCTGAAGCCAGCTTTGCAATTTATTCAGCCTATTAATATCTAGTGGTTGACCAGTCGAAATCTAAGCGGCTGCAATCGAGATCGGGTATTTACTCAATCGGAGCAGCACCGATCATAATTTTCATGGTTGACTACTACACCCTAGATTAGGTTTCAAGCTCAGCGATCGCCATACCTAAGATCGCTAAACCCGTGACATGATCGGGCTAGAAGCACTAACCGCGACTGGGTAGAACCTTGATTCCTTCAACCGCATCCCGATAGATTTGGGTTTCTTCTGTATATTGAATTGGCAACACTGCCACCACATTTTCGTGGGGTCTGGGGATAATCACCCAGGATTCTAGCACACCGCCATAGACATGATTCTCCACCGCATATACGCCAGCATCCATCGCGGTTTTCACTTCCGAGACATCGCCCCGAATCACGATCACAAATCGGGCACTACCGCAACGCATGTAGCCCACCAGAGTTACTCTACCTGCCTTGACCATCGCATCAGCCGCACCCACAATCCCTGGGAAGCCTTTTGTTTCTAATGCACCTACTGCTTGTTGAGTCATACTTTCTCTCGTTTTTCTATGTTGAAATTCTATAATTGCGTTTATGCTTAAATTCCCAAGTTTAGACGTTTAGCCTAGCTGTCTAAAAAGAATTAGATGCAGTGCTCACAATCTCATCATCTAAGCGATCGTAATTTTACTAGTTATTGCCTACCTAATCCCAGGCGATCGCCTTAACTATGCACTACTACTACTTACCTGACTACTTGCCTGGATTTTCCCGGAATGGCTCCGAAGCCGCCACATAATTGAGCGGCAGCACATCAATCAAATTCTCCGGTGGATTGGGCACAATGTAGTGGGTTACAACCTCGCTATATTCGCCGGGAGTTTCTTGTCCAGCCGCCACACCCGCCGCCATCGCCGCCTTGACTTCGGAAATGCTACCCCGAAAGACCACAAATTGTTGGCCACTTTCGGCCGTCTCCTGGATCGCCACCGTCACCCGACCAGCCTTAACTCCGGCATCCGCTACCGCAAGCACTGTGGGAAATCCCTGTGTTTGAACTACTCCAACCGCTACTGGCACAAACTAACTCCTCAGCATTTTTATGAAGGTTGATTTTGATCCGATCGAAATTATTGCAGTCTAACTATTAGGAACAGGAACATTGTTTAGCGATTAGCAAGGCTCGATCGCTTGCATACCCAGTTATCGGGCTGGATAATACCCTACTAAACTTAGCCAACAAATATTAATATTAGTAATAACCAGGCACTGATGCAATAAGTGAATACAATTAAAGGCCGATCGACTAGATCTCGATTAAACTGCGACTAGCCAAAATTGGTCAATCCCAGCACAAGTCTTTTTAATTGGTAAATATCAATGCAGTGCATAAGACTAATTCTATGGTCTAAATGGGACTAGATTGATTTAATCTGTTTAATCTTTAGTTAATCTTTACTAATCGCAAGAGCGATCGCTCACAATTTGGCATTGTTTAATTTGGTGATGGTGATGCCAGACGCTCTAATTTCCCAACCATTGCTAATCTGCAACAGCCATAATTTAGCTCAGTCCAGTTTTTGTACTATCATCATATCTACGTTCCAATCGCCTCTTTAGCCTACGGTCAAGTCCGGCACAAATAACTTAAATTGCTAATCAATTTACTCAATACATGACTGAGATCACTTATCTGTCCCGGTTTGACTATAAAACAGCAAAAAGTTGTGCCACTAAGCTCTACTACCGTAAACAGGGATATCCCCGTGGCAATCGCCAGGATAACTACTCCCGCATGTTGTCGGATGGTCGATTTATCATTGCTAAAACCGCCCGCTTGCTCTATCCCGATGGAATTGCGATTGTGGTGGATCAAAGCTTTGAGCAGGGCATTGCCCAAACCCAGCAAGAACTGGCTAAGGAAAATGTAGTGTTATTTGAACCGGTCATTTTTGCCAACTATAAATTAATCAGGCCGGATATTTTAGTCAAACGGGGCGATCGCATTGAGTTAATTGAAGTCCGGGTCAAGGCATTTAATAGCGAAGAAAATGCCAAGCTTGAGCAAGCCCGTGGTCTGAATATTTTTCGCAGTAAGCGCGATCGCAGCGTAAATAGCCTCTGGCGCAATGCGATCGAAGAAATGGCATTTCAAGTCCATACCCTGCAAGAGCTATTGGTGCAAATGGGACAGCGATCGCCAAATCTAGAAATTATTCCCCATTTCATGATGCCGGACTTGGCTCAGCCCACCGCGATCGATAATCTTGCGGATCTGTTTAAAATCACTAAAACTAAATCGCAAGCTACTCCCTCCAGTTTCAGTGGCGTGGATGTGCAATTCCTGGGCGATCAACAGCAATTAGAACAACTTAGAAAGCACCCATCTTTAGCGTTAGTAAACATCAAATCAGAAGTAGCAGAGCTTTTGCCCAGGGTAGTTAGCAATGTTCAAACCTATCTCAATAGCATTGTGGACGGGCTGGAAAAGATTGAAACACCGATCGATAAGGGGTGCAAAAACTGCGAATATCGCGCCTCGCCCCATGACGATCGGGATGGCTTCAAAGAATGCTGGCAGGAGCTGGCGGAAGTAGAACCACACATCCTCGATCTCTATCACATTGGCCGGGTTGGTGGCGTGCGTACACCACTGGTGAATGAGATGATCCAGCAGGGTAATGTGAGTATGTTTGACTTACCACCGGAGTTGCTGGAAGAGAGTGTTTATCGAGCCAGGCAATTAGTGCAACTAAAACACACCAGCGAAAATAGCGAATGGATTTCTGGGCAATTGCCAGAGATTTTAACCCGGTGTAAATATCCGCTCCATTTTATTGATTTTGAAACTTCGCGGTTGGCGATCGCCCCTAATAAACAAATGCCGCCCTTTGAGCGAGTTGCTTTTCAATGGAGTTGCCATACCATCCCGGAGCCGGATGCGGAACCGATCCATACCGATTGGCTGAACACCAGCGATCAATTCCCTAATTTTAAGTTTGCCAGAGCCCTGATGGAGCAATTGGGCACAAAGGGCACGATCTTTACCTGGGCTCCCCATGAAAACGCGGTGCTGAGGGATATTCATAATCAAATGGAAATCTATGGCTATGAAGATCCTGAACTAAAGCAATGGCTGCGCAGTACGGCGCAAATTAAGAAGAAGGGCAAATCCAAGCTCAAGGATATGTATGCGATCACCCTGGAGCATTATTTCCATCCGTTGATGAAGGCGCGAACTTCGCTAAAATGCGTTTTGCCGGCAATCTGGAAGACCAATTCCTATTTACATGAATTGAACTGGCTAAAGGACTATTTCAAAAAGGAAGGCGATCGGATTCTCAGCCCCTACGAGGCGCTGCCGAATTTAGAGATTAGCGATCGATCGGTGGGAATTAAGGAAGGCACAGAAGCGATGCTGGCCTACCAGGAGATTCTCTATGGCCAAAGCCGCGATCGCCCAGATTTGCAGGCCAAGTGGACAGAGCTATTAAAGCAATATTGCTGCCTGGATACATTGGCGATGGTGGTGATCTGGTTGCATTGGCATTATTTAGCTTCAGAGAATGCGGCTGATCAAGCTTTAGCAAAAATCTAAGTCTTGTAAAGATCTAAGTCTTGTAAAGATCTAAGTTAAGTAACGCTACGAATCCCAGCAATAATCCCCACCCCGATCACCCCCAGGCCGATCGCCCAGAGCGCATAGTCTGGTAGCCAATCGATTAGACCGGCTCCCCTGAGCACAATAATGATCGCAGTAATGATCAGCAAAAAACCAAAGATGTATAGGAAGATGGTTGCGGTGGTGCCTAGCTGTTTGTTGTTATTGTTTTGGGGGTGTTTTGACATAAATTTTATTCCTGCACATAACTAGTGCTAAAGATTTACTATATGCATCAATTTATTAATATGCGGTGATTAAAAATTTTCCAGCGATGAGCGATCCACAAACTTTTTTTAATGATCCTAATAGTATAGGGCATTTACAGCAGATCCTTTTTGATCTAGGTGGAGTGCTGTATGAGCTAGACTTTGCTAAGTTTGGTGAGGGCATGAACCGCCTGCGATCGCCCCAGAGCATTCATTCGATCGAATATTCCTTGCGCCAGCAGCCAGAGGTTTTCTCGCTGTTTGAGACGGGCAAAATCTCGACTGCCGAGTTCCGCGATCGCCTTCGTAGTGAATTCAAGCTAGAGGCTAGCGATGAAGCGATCGATCATGCCTGGAATTCGCTGCTAGTTGGTTTGTATGGCGATCGGGTGGGAATGCTAGCAAAACTAAAAAAGAAGTATCGGCTTAGCTTACTCAGTAATATCAATGATTTGCACTTAAATGCTGTAGAGCACGAATGTAAAGAGTTATTTGCTTTGTTTGAGCAATGCTTCTTTTCCCATTTAATTGGCCTGAGGAAACCTAACCAGGATGTATTTGAGCATGTGCTGGCAGGAATGGCGGCGCAGCCAGAACAGGTGCTATATATCGATGATTCACCGCAACATGTGGAAACCGCTAAGAGCATGGGAATTAATGCGATCCATCTAGCGAATGCGAATGACTTAAAAGCAATTTGCGATCGCCTGCTAGTGAATTAAGTAACCAGCCAATCTAGGGTAGCCATTTGGGATTAGAGCCAATCAGATTCAACGAGATTAAGCCAGGACTTTCCAAATTTGCCCCTGGCAGCGAGAGCAATTTTAGCTGGGGTGGACTTGGCGCAGTTGGTGCATTAACGCCATCATCACCGCGATCGGACTCGCTATAGTTGGGCTGATCAGGATTTTCCAACACCACGTCAAAGGCGATCGCCGTGCCATCAGGAGCCACATTGATCTCTAAGTCCTGTTGTTCTGGCAGGTCAATTAAGCGGGTGATTTGTTGAGTTTGGATATCGATCGCCGCCAAATAGGGAATTTCTCGATAGAGATTCTCATTTTGATATAAATCGGTCAGCAGGCAATAGGCAAGCTTCTTATTCGGTGAGAACTGCGCCCCCAGGATCGATCCTTCCGTGGTGAACAGTTCTTGCTGCACGCCCTGATTCGTGACCAAAAACAGCGATCGGGTAAAGTCTTTGTTGAACTTAATTGTTAAGGCCTGTGTACCATCACTGCTGAAACTAAGCACCGTGCCAAAGCGGGGCAAAAAATCCAACGGTTCCGCTTCCGGTTCCAACGGCAAGATCGCCACCCCTTCGCCCTGGGCGATCGCCACCGCATCACTATCCGGCGTAATCATAAAATCACCACCGGGTTCATTGTTTAATGGTTCTAGCGGCATGCCTTCTCTCAACACCCATAATCCATATCTGCCAGGGTTACGCTTGTCTAGCCGCTGCACCACAATAACCTGATCATTTGCCGACAGATCAAATTTAAAATTCTGGTATTCCTGCGAGTCTAAAATTAATTCAACTTTACCCACATCCTCAGCATTCTCTCCTAGCCCAGTGGTAACGCTATAGATCTTTTGCTCTAGCACATCCAAGCTGCCATCGGCCAATCGCTCAACCGCAGAAAAAAGGATCTTACGCCGATCGCTATAAACCCGAAAATCCGTTACGCTCAAATTTGCTGGCGAAATTAATAATCGCTCTTGCTTCTGCTGATCATAAATCACTAATCTTCCGGCATCATCCTCAGCACCACCAATATAGGCAAGTAAAGGCTTGGGGGTAGAGAATGTGGTGGTAAATGGCTCAATCGGTACATGATTACCCACCTCATCGGCAAAGCGATCGAAGGCCTCTTTTAGCTCGATCGTGTATTCATTGCCATAGACCGCCGGGGTATCGAGGGTATAGGCCATCCGTCGCCCCGCCCAACTCATTCTGCCTGGTAATTCTGGCGTAATACTCAGGTTTGCGGCCACGCTTTCTCGATCCATTGGTCGATTGAAAGTAAGCACAAATGCGGTATCAGCAGCCTCGACTTGCTGATCTTGCCAGCTAAATTCACGTATCTCTGGCCTGGTTCGATCGCCCAATAACAATAGCGCCGCGATCGCCACCCCTAAAATCACCATCAAGCCGATCGCTACCTTGTCGATCGGTTGGTTGAATAGTTGGCTGCGATTGATTCCTTTCGATTGCATATCTAAGCGTTGTAGTAATCCACTACAAAGAATTTGATGGTTTTAAGACAAGCGATCATCTACCTGGTTTAGATTGCAAATCCTTAAGATTTAAGTTGGCAAAATAGTAGATAGATGCATAGATAGATAGCTATAGCAAACTATATTAACGCTTATTATAGGCAATAAAATAAAGCCACTGGCTATGTTGTGCCGCATAGTAAATGGCTCAGGTTTAATTATTGATAGTTATGATCTAATAGCACATAGCTATTTCATCAGTACAATTGATTGCTTGATTGCTCCATAGCGATCGTAATTGTTGCGTTTACGCGGTTATAAAACCTAGCGTTGCAGATTGTTAAAATGATCGGATGATCGGAAAAATTATCAATCATACATACAAACTGCGATCGACTATAGGTTTGCTATTTAAGATTATTGACATCGTGATTCTGGAATTAAACAATATTCAAAACCTAAATATCAAAATACCGTTGCAACGACAAATTGGGATGTACCTGGAAATCGATCGCCGCTGAATCACTTTGAATCCCAATCCGGCGATATTCACCCACAAACATCAAGGCCAATGCCGATCGCTCTTGCCACAATTCTCTGGCGATCTGCTCCGAACAAAAGACCGACAAATGGCAACCAAAACCGACCGATTGACATTGATTTAGCAAAATTCTCAAGCGTCTAAATCGCTGACAGGCCTCGCGGAAATTCACCCTATTTCTTCCCTCACACATACCTTTTCAACTAGAGTCGATTTTAGGGGCAATCCGGTTCCGCGTCATCAGTGCGATCGCTGAGATTCAGGCTCTTAGGCCGGATCTACTGCCGATCAGCAATTTTAATTAGTTGATGCAATTAATTATATTAATTATTTAAGTATGCCGCTAACTTTTCCGCTCATTGATCAAACCGATCAAACCGATCAAATTTCTCCGGCAGTGTTACTAAACGTAAATTGTCGCCCAAACTATTCCCTCTCATGGTTGCATTTAGGCTGTTACTGTAGGTATATTACCCATGATCCAATCTAGCCTGTTTGCTGTAAATCTGTGCAATCTTGCAATATGTATAGATTAATGCCCCTGGTGCAGGAATTACAGCACGAATTTGGATTAACTTGCAACGATCTAGCCCGCTTGACTGTTCGATATTTCAATATTTCAATATCTGAATCTGACCAATCAAAGTTGCAACCACAAAACCTGAATATCTGCTATAACCTGCTATCTAAACATTGACCCAAAGCAACCATATGTCTTCTCCCAACGATATTCCTGTTGCTCAGCGCGTATCAAATACTGAGAAAAAATCGTCTAACACTAACCCGGTGGCGCGATCGCTCAAAGCAATTCCCTGGTGGGGCTATTCCGTTGTAATCCTGGCGCTTTTTTCACCGATCGTGGTAATGCGTTACATGGCTAATGCCACACCTGGAGATGGGGTGGTCAATACGGCTCAGCAAACTAATAAGGCCAACCAGAAAGCACCTGTCGATCGCGTCGCAGCAGCCACCACAGAGAATATTCAAGATGAAACAAATATAGCTGGTTCACCCGATCGCCCCGACTCATTTACCAGCAACCCCGATGCCCAAGGTCAGGAAATCGAAGCAGATTATGTGGAGCTGCCTGATAATCAAAATAATAGCTCGATCAAGCATTTTGCCTATGTCGAAGCATCGCCAGCAGAGCTAACCACGATCGCCAGAGCCAGTGATGGTTATGAAATCAGGTTGCGATCGGCGGCAGCGGAAAGCTTTTTGCGGATGTCAGATGATGCCAGAGCCAGTGGCATAGATTTGGTGGCGGTCTCTGGGTTTCGCACCCAGGACGAACAAAACCAGTTGTTTTTTAATATTGGTCAGCAGCGTAACCAGAACCCCTCCGAGCGCGCCACAGTTAGTGCCCCACCTGGTTATAGTGAACACCACACTGGCTATGCGGTAGATATTGGTGATGGAGCAGTGCCCAGTACCCACATTTCCCAGAAATTTGAGCAAACGGCGGCATTTCAATGGTTACAGGAAAACGGCGCTCGCTATGGCTTTGAAATGTCTTTCCCGATCAACAATAAACAAGGCGTTGCCTATGAGCCCTGGCATTGGCGTTTTGTGGGCGATCGCCATAGCCTGGAAACTTTCTATAAGACCAAAGATCGGCTGAATACCCCAGCGGAAACGGCGGGGGCAGGATGAATAATAATTCACCTAACCCTAATCAGGATGGAATTGATATCACGATCATAGCGATCGGCATTTTTACGCTCACAATCATGGCTTTGCTGGGGCCAGTGATTGGTATTTCTCCTGTGCTGACTGCCGCGATCACAGTGGCGATCCTAGCTATTTATGGCATTGATCTAGGTGCTTTTTCCGGTCGCGGTACGAATTTTGTGCTGAATTGGCTAGAGGGGCGATCGCCAGAGCGAATGGAGCGGATTTTGCACCACGAAGCCGGACATTTCCTGGCTGCCTATCTGTCTGGTCTCAAGATTATTGGCTATAACCTCGATCCACTTTCCGCCCCCTCAAATATGTCAAATATGTCAAATATGTCAGGTATGGCAGTAGCTGGAGTGGAAGTCGATCCGGCTCAAATTAAGCAACCTCAAATGTTATCTCGCTATTGTACGGTTTGGATGGCGGGGATCGCGGCGGAGCAATATCTAGATGCTAGCGATCGACAATCATCAGAGTTAAATCCAAACCCAAGCTCACAGATCAGCTCAGCGGGAAATGCCTGGACAGGTGATCTTGGTAACACTGGCGGCATGAATGACCTGCGGCAGCTTAAGGCAGCGGTGAAAGAATTGGCTCCAGAGAAAAACCCAGAGATGGAGATGCGATGGGCTTTGCTACGATCGCGCACCCTGATCAAAGAGTATAGCGCTGCCTATGAGGCTCTGGTGGAGCAAATGCGATCGGGGGCGGCGCTGGCGGAATGCTATGGGGCGATCGATGCTAATTTGCCAGATTCGGCTAGTCGGCTGATCGCTTAAAATTTAAGCTATGGATAGCAACACCAATCCCCATGTAGGATAGATAATTAGAGTTGCCAATTTAAGCCTGATTGAGTAGCGGCTGAGAGTAATAGTCTGCTTCGATTACTCTGCTTGTAAAATTCTAGCCAACAGGTTAATTACACAAATTAATTACACAAAAAACACCATGAGTGAAATTACATCAGAAATTATCTTTCCTGGCTCCGCTGTGAAGGTAAGCAATCAAGGCGATACCTACTATGGCTTTGAAGGTGTGGTGCAAAGGTTCAGTGATGGCCGTGTTGCCGTAGTTTTTAGCGGTGGCAATTGGGAAAAAATAGTCGCTTTCCGACCTGATGAGCTAACGGTTATGGATGCCACCGAGAGCCGGAATAAGGGTAGAAAGAAATAAATTGTTATTTGCTACTAATTTTCGTAGCGGCGATTGTGTTTCTAGCTTGCTTGAATAGATGAATCCTACATAAATTATGTGGCAGATCGATCGCGTATGTGCTGCATAGTTCTTGGCGCAAGAGACCTCTTTGGTAGGAATATCAGCTATTTGAATGTAGATGTAGATACTGATAATTTTATTAATTCTATCGATCTTGCTCAATAACTTGTTTGAAAGATATTAATCATTTAAAAGATATTAATCAAAGACAATCGCCAAGCGTGCAAGTAGTCTTTGCCTGTTTTGTTATGGATTTTGTTATAGATATAGTGATAATCAGCTTTAGTGGTTAAACCCTAGCTCAAATCAGCTTAAGCATTGTTAAGATAAAAGGCTTAAACCATTGCCAGGATTGACATACCGTCAATGTCAACCAATGAAATCTGGTGCTAGAATTATGAGATTTCACCTGGCATGAATTCGTAACCAGGTCAAATATCAATCAAACTTAAGCGGCCACATTCATTAACATGCAAATTTTCAACTCAATCAAGACCAAGCATTTTACGATCGCTGCTACTAGCTTATTAATTGCGATCGGTAGTAGCACAATTGCTCCCGCCCATGCTGATCAACATTCCGGGCATAAGCATGATCAAAACCAAACTGAGCATAGCCATAGTAACCACAGTGCCCATAGTGATAAAGGGGCGATGGCGATGATTAAAGATATAGAAGGGCAGCTAGTCGGTACGGCCTCTTTTCGTGATACTGAAGCAGGTTTGGAGGTGATCGTTGAGGCACAAAACCTTGCCCCTGGCGAACATGCAATCCATATTCATGAGGTTGGTAAATGTGAAGCGCCTGATTTTAAGAGTGCGGGTGGACACTTTAATCCCAGTAATCCCAGTCATAGTTCTAGCCATGCCAATCATGCTAGTGATAAACATGGGGCAATGCACCACAACTCCCATAGCAGCAATGCCCTAGATGCCCACGATCACGGGGCGGCAGGCGATCTGCCCAATTTGAATATCAGCCGCGATGGTACAGGAGTCTTAACGGCGGTATTACCAGATTTAGCTTTGGGGGATAGCTCCAATTCCATCTTGCACCCTGCTGGCACGGCAGTATTGATTCATGCTGGCGCGGCGGGTGTAACCACCATACCTGGAGTAGATGCCGACACCAGGGTTGCCTGTGGGGTTGTGTCTGCGGCTGAATAGCTTGCCGGTTCTTGAAGTTAACTTAATCTAACTCGAACGACTAACTAAGACTGATTCCAATGTCTGGCCAAGAGCTGGGCTTTTAAGCCAGATTCGATCGCTTCTAGCACCCTGGTCATGCCCGTCGTATTGAGTATTTCTGGGCTTCTGCCAATGCGGCGGCAGGCTTCGAGGGCTTTTTCTGTCAACGAGTGGCTAGCATAGCCAGTTACCACTATGACCAGATCGGCATTATTAATATGGTTTTCACTTTGTCCAGCCATTTGCAGGCCACCCTGCTCTGTACACCAGACCAAATCTACGGAAGCATCTCTGAGTCGGTTTTTAACTGCCGTTTGCAAGCGATCGTGTCCCCCAAAAACCACCACCTTGCCTTCTAGATCACCATACAAGCTAGGCCGTTTTTCAGATTTACGATGCTTGGTTGAAGGCTGCACATCGGGCGATCGCTCCACCCGCGATCGATTGGTCAGGGCTTTTTGATAGATAAAGTTAAGGGTTTGCTCATGGCTACCGCGCAGCTTGGCGACTGGCCCTTCTTCGCTATAGGCATTTATTTGATTAATTAATGCTTCGACTACTTCGTCTAGGGCACCGATCGCTTTTAGTTCATTCACTTCGCTGCGCACGGCGATCGATGCATCCGTAGCACTATAAAAGTCCTGCTGCTCATTGATCATCTCTAGTAAATCTGCTTTTAATTCATAGCGCCATTGATTGGTTTGATCTTGCAGTCGTTCTTCTAATAAGCGTTCTTCATGTAAGAGCATTTGGCGATCGGCCTCCTGGGCAGCCAGGGCTGGCGCTTCGGCTAGTTCTTTCCTTAAGTCTGCTGCTTTATCCTCTAACTTTTGGCGCACGCTACTATCTTGGATGCCCTCGCCATCAAACTCCGCCAGCATTTTTTCGATCTGAGCCAACAATGGCTGGAGCCGTTCTTCAATCTGGGCAACAATTTGTTCTATTTGCTCATTACGCTGTTCCTGGATTCGTTTCTGCTCTATTTCTACTTTCGCCATTGATAGCAGATCGGAAACCGATGCTTCTAGTTCATCCAATTCGGTGATATCCATATCAGAAAATTAACCATCATATTAAGTTGATATTTACTATTGCCAATGCTCATCTAGCTAGTTACCTGTTTAACTGGTGCCAGTCATGACCACAAATCTCTAGAGCAAGGTTATACCAGTAAATAGCTCAATTAAATAAACCAGTTCAGCCCGATCGCCTAGATAAATTTTTCTAGCGATCATGCTTGCAGATACCTAGTCTGGCCATGCTAATTCAATCTACGCCCCATCTACGATCTAAGATCTAAGCCCTGATTGGGGTAATTAAAACGATCGACTCAGTTATGGTGATCAATCTGGTGCTCTGGTGCTCTGGAGTTCTGGTGCTAGGCAACATTTTTGCGATCGGGCGATTGATCATGGCGTTGTGCCCAGGAATCAAAACCAGGCTAGGCTCAATCAGCTAACTATACTTAGATGTACAGCACTTAGATTTACAGCCAGAGTAAGAAAGCGATCGCCCTACTAAGCAAAACCCCTAAGAAACTAGATAGATAAATTTATGATTAATTATGACCAAAGCTGGCTAAGAGAGTGATTAAATCCAAAATTGTATTTGAGCTTTAGGCCTAATTGAATCTTATTGAAATTACGGAAATAGTTATGAATTAAGTTATGTGCCATTGCTGCATAATTAGATTCTCCAATGTAGTTACTACCTTATATTCTATAAAATTTAGATCCAGGCTTGAGAATAACTGTAATATTCAGCCACATATGCGCTAAATGCTGTGATCATGGTTAAGCGATCACCCAAGTTTGAGGGTTATGTTTTGGGATAAATCGATCATATTGATCTAATTAATCTAAGCGGGTTTACAGTTCAATTCAATTGATTGTAATAAGTAACATTTAGTTTAGGCTTAAATTTGACTCAACTTATCTTCAGTCTAGGTTTTAGTAAGTGTACATATGTTGTTTTTTGGTTCTAACTTTTTAGCTGTTTTACTTTGTTTCTTATTTTAAGTGTGACTGCTCTATGTGGCAGGATTTAATATATTTATTAATACACAAATTTAATCCACAAATTGGTTTGCAGCCACTATCTAAGTCAGACTGTGGGTGTCTATATTTATATCTGATTTATACCTATTTATACCTGGCTTTAAATCGCTTTAAATCAAGGAGGTCTCAACAGGGACAGTTATGGCAGTAATTCATATTGACTATTTTTCCGATCTGCTTTGTGTTTGGGCCTACGTGGCGCAGATTCGGGTGGATGAATTGAAATCTACGTTTGGCGATCAAATCTGGATTGATTATCATTTCATTCCCGTTTTTGGTGATGCCCACCGCAAGCTGGAAAAACGCTGGCACGATCGCGGTGGTCTGCCTGCCTATAATCAACATGTCAAAGAGGTGGTGAATAAGTTTAACCATGTCAATGTTCACCCGGATATCTGGCTCAAAAATCCACCCCGTTCTTCCTCTGCCTGCCACTTATACTTACAGGCGATCAAACTAGTCCAGGAACAAGGTTTAATTGAGCTAGAGCGTGGGAATGAATCCAAAAATCATGCGCTTAGTCCATTTGAGCAGGCAATATGTGCGTTTCGAGAGGCATTCTTCCTGCGACTAGAAGATGTGGCCGATCGCTCAGTGCAAGAGCAAATTGCGATCGAGTTGGGGTTACCAATCGATGCGATCGCTGCCCAAATTAATAGCGGTGCGGCCTATGCGGAGCTTTCCAAAGACTTTGACCTGATCAGGGAACACTCGGTTTCGGTTAGTCCTACGATGATTTTTAATGAAGGCAGGCAGCGATTGAATGGCAATGTAGGTTATCGCGTGATCGAGGCAAATATCCGTGAGTTGCTTGCTAATCCATCTGGTGAGCAGTCCTGGTGCTAGGTTAAATGTTAATCATTATTAGCAAGATGATAAATTTAGATTTAATCTGAATGCTGATCTGCTGCTACGGTTGGTAAGGACGATGAAGGGCTAAGGGTATCTATAGCTTGTGCCAGTTAATTAATTGGCCTTAGTTATATTTCTCTGAATTAGGACTGGCGATAGGATTAAATAGTGGGCTTCCCCAGCCAATAAAGTGATGGTGAGCCTGGATTTGATTAAATTGCAGTAAAAAAGTCGTAAATGAAAAAACTCAAAATCGCCGCGATCGCCCTGATCATAAATACCCTTGCGATCGCCAGTGCCCCAGCGCAAACCTCTTCCCCCCTCAATCGCGCCCTCTGTGCCAAGGACTGGAATACGGCAATTTCGATCGCCACCCGGCAAATCAATGCCACCACCAAGCCAACCACAAAACAACAATGGCAGGACTACCGCGATCGATTGATTGCGGTCTCGCGCGGCAGATTGACCTTTAGCGACAGTGAGTTTGCCCAGCTAGGATGCCCTCAAACCAGCCTAAATGCGCCATTGCCCACCTTTGAATTCAGGGTACAAACTCAGACCGATGGAACGGTGCGGCTGAATTCGATCGGTAGTCGGTATAACAATAATAGTTTTGCGGGACAGGTACAAAACCCCCATGACTTTAAGGTCAGAAATGCCAAAGTGCATTATCGCGTTACCACCAGAGAAGGCATATATGAGCGCACAACTAGCCTGCGACCTTCCACGATCATGCCGAAGCAAAAGGCCGCTTTTAGTCAATCATTCAGCCGCGATCGCCATGTATTGAGGGTAATGGTCACGAAAATTACTGCTGATCCGGCGATCACACCGCGCCGCGCTGCCTCGAAACGGGGCGATTGCACTTGCCCCTATGATATTGCTGCTTCTGGTGATGTTTGTGGTTATCAGTCTGACTATTTTCTGGTGCGGCAAACCAGTGATGCTTGCTACCGCTAAATTAGATGCTTACTTTTAAGAGCAAGTGCTTAAACTTTAGTAACACAATTAACAACACGTAATAAAAAACCTGAATCTAACTCATTAGTTGTGAATTTGAGCCCAGCGATCGCCTCCAAATCGCTTCAACCTTTACCAGGCAATTGCTTTGGCTCAACTTAAGCATTTATTAACTAATCAGGCTAATTTATTTTTGTTTTGTTTTTAATTAATTAATTTTAGATCACAAAATATAATCTAATTGCTAAATCAGCTTTTATTTGTTTCTATCGATTGCAATAATTTGTTTTGAGGTTTAATAGTTTTTTAAAGCTTGTTTTAATGCCCAGGTTGCGATCGGCAGGGCTTTCTATTCCCGCAAACATAGCCAATAATTCAAGCAGAACGAAATTAAGAACATTCAAGAACCCGGAGAGCAAAGCGTGAAACTAGCAGTTTATGGAAAAGGTGGCATTGGCAAATCGACCACCAGTTGTAATATTTCCGTGGCTTTGGCCATGCGCGGCAAGAAAGTATTACAGATCGGCTGCGATCCCAAGCATGACAGTACCTTTACGCTGACCGGTTATTTAATCCCCACGATCATCGACACCCTGGCCGAAAAGGACTACCACTACGAAGATGTCTGGCCAGAGGATGTGATCTACAAGGGCTATGGTGGCGTGGATTGCGTCGAAGCGGGTGGCCCCCCAGCAGGTGCTGGTTGTGGTGGCTATGTGGTTGGCGAAACCGTGAAGCTACTCAAGGAACTCAACGCCTTTGATGAATATGACGTGATTCTGTTTGATGTGTTGGGCGATGTGGTTTGCGGTGGATTTGCCGCCCCGCTCAACTATGCCGACTATTGCATGATCGTCACTGACAATGGCTTTGATGCGCTGTTTGCCGCCAATCGGATCGCGGCTTCGGTTCGTGAGAAATCCCGCACCCACCCACTGCGCTTAGCTGGCCTGATTGGCAATCGCACCTCCAAGCGCGATCTAATTGACAAATATATTGAAGCAGTACCAATGCCAGTGTTGGAAATCCTGCCCCTGATCGAAGATATTCGGGTTTCCCGCGTCAAGGGCAAAACCCTGTTTGAGATGGCCGATCATGATCCCGACTTGGCCTGGGTCTGTGATTACTACCTCAACATTGCCGATCAACTTTTGGCCTTGCCTGAGGGCGTAGTACCCAAGGATGCCGCCGATCGTGAACTGTTTAGCCTGCTGTCTGATTTCTACCTCAATCCAGCCACTGCGCCAAAACGCGAAGAAGAGCTAGATCTAATGATGGTTTAGATGGTTTAAGAGAGTAGAAAATATATAGGGAGGTTTTAAACATATGGCAACTGTAACCCCAGAACCACAGGCATTAAGTTTTGAATGCGAAACTGGCAATTATCATACCTTTTGCCCCATAAGCTGTGTGGCTTGGCTCTATCAAAAAATCGAAGATAGCTTTTTTCTGGTGATTGGCACTAAAACCTGTGGCTATTTTCTGCAGAACGCGATGGGCGTGATGATCTTTGCCGAACCACGCTATGCGATGGCAGAGCTGGAAGAGGGCGATATTTCCGCCAAGCTGAATGACTATGAAGAACTAAAACGGTTGTGTTTGCAGATCAAGCGCGATCGCAACCCCAGCGTGATTGTCTGGATCGGCACCTGCACCACCGAGATCATCAAAATGGATCTCGAAGGACTATCGCCCCGGCTCGAAGAAGAAATCGGCATCCCGATCGTAGTAGCCCGTGCCAATGGCCTCGATTATGCCTTTACCCAGGGTGAAGATACTGTTCTGGCAGCAATGGCAGCCCGTTGCCCCAACGAAGCCCCAGAGGAAGCCGAGAAGAAAGAACGCAATGCGATCGCTTCGTTGCTCAACTTTGGCAAAAAGAAAGAAGAAGTAGAAGCGGAGGAATCTGCCTATGCCGATCATCCGCCCCTGGTGATGTTTGGCTCGCTGCCCGATCCGGTGGTAACTAACCTTTCATTGGAATTGAAAAAGCAGGGCATCAAAGTATCCGGCTGGCTGCCCGCCAAGCGCTACACCGAATTACCTGTAATTAAGGAAGGTTACTATACCTGTGGTGTAAACCCATTTCTTAGTCGCACTGCCACTACCCTGATGCGGCGGCGGAAAACCAAGCTGATTGGCGCACCATTCCCGATCGGCCCTGATGGAACCCGTGCCTGGATCGAGAAAATCTGCTCCGTGATGGGGGTTGAGCCCAAGGGCTTGGCTGAACGGGAAGCCCAGATCTGGGAGAGCCTGGAAGATTATTTACAATTGGTGCGCGGTAAGAGCGTGTTCTTGATGGGTGATAACCTGCTGGAAGTTTCACTGGCCAGATTCCTGGTGCGGTGCGGCATGATTGTCAATGAGATAGGCATCCCCTACATGGATAAACGCTATCAGGCGGCGGAATTGAAGTTTTTGGAGAAGACATGTCATGAGATGGGTGCACCAGTACCCACGATCGTTGAGAAGCCTGATAATTACAATCAGATTGAGCGAATCAAAGAAATTCAGCCCGATCTAGTAATTACCGGTATGGCGCACGCTAACCCATTGGAAGCACGCGGTATTAGCACCAAGTGGTCAGTGGAGTTTACCTTCGCTCAGATTCACGGCTTTAGCAATGCCCGCGATATTCTGGAGCTGGTGACCCGACCACTACGGCGTAATAATAGCCTCAATGGTTTGGGTTGGGAAAATTTGGTGCGTGAAGGCGCTAAGCACAATATTTAGATGTCTGATGTCTGAGGTCTTCTGTCTTGAGACATTTTAAATATGCAAGGTATAACAATGTATAACACAGTGTTAGTTAACGTTATCAACGGCCTTAACTTCAAGTGAGCGATTTCTGGACTCTTGCAATAAGCGATCGCCACACCTAACCAACCAAAATTAAAGTTCTAACTTACAAGTTTCACTCTAGACAGGGGCAACCGTAACAGGTCTGCCCTTTTTATTATTTGATTATTTGTAAATTATTGGCAAATGCTATGATCGCCTAGCAGTCTGGTTAAAATCAAGATAGCGATCGCCTCTATTATCTCTGAGCGCTAAAAATTGGGATTAAATCTATCTCTCTAATTCAGAACGCAAATTCAAATCACTGAAAAAATTGCCATGACCACTACCGCCCCCGCTCGCACAAAATACGAAGCCGTAATTGGATTAGAAATCCACTGCCAACTCAACACCAACACCAAGATTTTTTGTGGTTGCTCAACCCAGTTTGGCAATCCCCCCAATACAAATATTTGCCCGATCTGCCTGGGGATGCCCGGTGTGTTGCCAGTTTTGAATGAGCGGGTGTTGGAATTTGCAATCAAAGCGGGTCTAGCCTTGAACTGCCAGATTGCCCCCCATAGCAAGTTCGATCGCAAACAGTATTTTTATCCCGACCTGCCCAAGAACTATCAAATTTCCCAATTCGACCTACCGATCGCCGAACATGGCTGGTTGGATATTAATTTAGAAGATGGCAGCACCAAGCGGATCGGCATCACCCGCCTGCACATGGAAGAAGATGCGGGTAAATTAGTCCATGCGGGCGCGGATCGACTCTCTGGCTCCAGTCACTCATTGGTGGACTATAACCGCACCGGGGTGCCTTTAGCGGAGATTGTGTCCGAACCGGATATGCGCAGTGGTGAAGAAGCGGCCGCCTATGCCCAGGAATTGCGTCGCATTTTGCGCTATTTGGAAGTATGCGATGGCAACATGCAAGAGGGCTCACTCCGCTGTGATGTGAACATTTCGGTGCGGCCAGTGGGCACAGAGAAATTTGGGGTCAAGGTCGAGATCAAAAACATGAACTCGTTCAATGCGATCCAACGGGCGATCGAATACGAGATTAACCGCCAAACTAAGGCGATCGAAGCAGGCGAAAAAATTAATCAAGAAACCCGCCTGTGGGAAGAAAACTCCCAGCGGACTATTTCAATGCGATCGAAGGAGGGCTCCAGTGATTATCGCTATTTCCCAGAACCAGACCTAGGCGCGATCGAAGTATCAGAGAAAATCCTGAGCATCTATCGCCAGGAGTTGCCGGAACTGCCCGAAGCCAAGCGCGATCGCTATATTAATGAATTGGGGCTGAGTGTTTATGATGCTAATTTGCTGGCTGATGAACATACTACGGCTGATTATTTTGAAGCGGTGTTGGCCACTGGCGCAGATGCAAAACAAGCCGCCAACTGGATCATGGGCGATATTATGGCCTATTTGAAAGACCAAAAGATTAATATCAGCGATCTTCCGCTTACGCCTAAGGTTTTGGGCGAATTGATTAATTTGATTGACAAGAAAACGATTACTGGTAAAATCGCCAAGGAAATCCTACCAGAGCTATTAGAAAAGGGTGGCTCTGTAAAGTCGCTGGTCAAAAAGAAAGGTTTAACCGTTCTGGCTGGCGATCAATTGGAGCAGATCATCGACGAGGTGGTAGCTGCTCATCCCAATGAAGTTGAACAGTTCAAAGGTGGTAAAACCAAGCTATTGGGTTTCTTTGTGGGGCAGGTGATGAAGCGTACCCAAGGGCGGGCTGATCCCAAAACCACAAATCAAATGCTTGGCAAGAAGCTGAATGCCTAGTGCAAAGCAAAGGTGAGGAGTTTATGGAAGAAGTAATGGTGCCTGGATCTGTGTCGAATTTTGCGACCGAAGCTACCCATGTGGGCAATCGGGTGGAGGTGCAGCAAATCCCGCGCAACTGGCATGAGATTGTGCTAAATGCTGCTGATGATGAGCATACAATCATCTCGGAGAATGGGGAGGATATAGCGGCGGTGATTTCGATCGAGGCTTATTACTTCTTGCAGCGGGCGATCGCTATGGTTGAGGATCAACTAGACCTGGAAGCGGCACGAGCTAATGTGAATGATTATGGCGCTGAATATGGTCAGGAGCGATCGGCTTCTTGAGTGCTGGAGCCGGCTATTTAAAGTATAAAAGTTGAACCAAGATAATTAATTTGTTTGTGACTATAGCAATTCCAGATGATTATAGAGAATAATAGAGGGTAGTATATGTTGAGAAGATATGCCCCTAGAAGAATTTATCGCCAGTAACCCAGACCCGCGCGAGATGAAACGCGCATTAGCAGTACAAATGCGTCTTAAGGAGATGAAACACCATGAAATTCAACCAATCCTAGGCGTGAGTTCAAACTATATCAGCCGCTGGGAGAGAAAGTATAGAGAGCAAGGCATAGCAGGTTTGAGGCTAGGCCATAAAGGCAGTGCGGGCTTTTTGAGTAAGGTAGAGCGTCAGGCGGTAGTTGAATGGATCGCTCAAGAAAGGCAACGTACAGTATCTGAAGTAGTTGAACATATAGCCCAGAACTATGGAGTGATATACCGTTCGGTGCAAAGCTATTACGATTTGCTCAAAAGTGCTGGCATGAGTTGGCATAAGGGGAGAAAAAAAGCCCCAGGTATGATGCATCTGTGGTGCACGAGCATAACCAAATGATTAACAATTGGCTTAAGTCTCATCAACCAGAGATTCAAAACGGACAGATACGGGTATTTGCACTAGATGAGTGCCATACTCGAGCAGGTGATATTTGTGGGTATGGCTGGGGAGACCGTCAACAGCGGCTGGAGGTCAAAGTTGATAACTACCGAGATAGCCAGACTTATTTTGGCGCCTTAGATTGTCTGAATGGAGATTTAATCTTACAGTCCTATCAAAGTGCTAATAGCTCCTCGACAATTGAATTTGTAAAGCATTTGCACGATATCAGTGCTGGTGCCAAGATATTGCTAGTGTGGGATGGCGCTAGTTATCACCGCTCCCAAGAGTTTCGTGATTTCCTGACCCAAATCAATCAAGGACAGGACTGGCAAATACATTGTCTGCGCTTTGCTCCTTATGCACCGGCAGAGAACCCGATTGAAAATATCTGGGGACAAGCCAAACAGGTGTTACGCCAGATGCATCAATTTTGTCGTTCCTTCAAGCTAACCAAGAAACTATTTGAGCTATTTTTGAGGTACAGATTATTTACATTGCCTGATTTAAGTACCTATAGCGCTTTCTCTAATATCATTTAAGATTGCTATAGCTTGTCTAACTTCCTTGGCGGTCGATGAGCTAGTTTTGTTTTGTCGATCGCCCCAACCCAAAAATTCAACCCAGAAAGTATTAATATAAATTAGAATAAAGAGCCCCCCGATCAAGAAAAAACAGAGATCAGCATATGTATACCTGGATCAAACTCATATGGGCAGCAAGTGCCGTTCTCCTGGTGCTGCTAGTATTGCTACATAGTCCCAAAGGCGATGGCCTCGGCGGCATTGGTGGTCAAGCTCAGCTATTCACCAGCACCAAAACCGCAGAAAAGACCCTCAACCAGATCACCTGGACTTTGACGGTAGTATTTTTAGGATTAACCGTAGCGCTTAGCGCCGGCTGGATCGCCCAACCGGGAGCAGATACAACTAGCTCGATACCAATTATCCAAATCCCCGGCACTACCACCGCTCCCAGCGAACTGCGGATTCCCGACGAAGTGGAGCCGATCTTGGAAATCCCCAATAGCAAGCCCAAAGCGGCTGCACCAGCGATCGCTCCCAAAGCAGCAAAATCTAAACCTAGCTAGTGCTTGGTAAGCAGATCGAGAATTTAATTTAGAGAGTTACTGGTAACGGCAAAGCAGTAAGGATATTTAGCTGTAGTGACGCAACTAGTAGTTAGTCGTGGGCGATCGCAATGCAATTTATTCAGGCCATAATTGAACAGTTGCAGACCTTGCGGCAAACCCTGACTGCCTCAATTACCAAGCCCGATGGCGATCGCAACAGTTGGCTGGCATTCTCTGGGTTTATTGATCTGGGCTTTTTTGTGCTGGCACTGAGTGCCCTGGCGCGATCGTTTTTTGATGCGGATCTGGGTCTGGTGGCGATCCTGTGGGCGACCCATGCGATCTTGCGGATATTTAGTCAGGTTTTTATTAAAAGTATTGTTACGCCTGCAATAGTTAACTGCGATGGCCAGGATCTAAATCAAGTTTGCAATGCGGCCTATCGGTTTAACTGGCTGTTGGCACTGGTTTTGTTTCTGGTGCAAGGAGCGATCGCTTTCCCCCTGGCAAATTTATATGGCAGCGATGAGTTGGCCTGGCCACTTTTGACAATGGCACTGGGATTTGCGATCTATCCACAGGGGACAATCTGCTTAGCATTGCGGCAACGCCATAACCGCGAGCAACAGCCAAAACTTAGTCCCAGTCAAATTACTAGCCTCAATCAAACCCAGGTCAGGTTAATCAATCTAGCCGAGAGTAGCCTTAACTATGGCGCGATCGCCCTGTTGCTCTACTCTGGCCTGGGGCTCTGGGCGATCGTAGTAGCTACGATTCTGGCTGCTCTGGTGGCGCAATCGCTACGCCGCAAAAGTTATTTCTGGCAACCCAATCCTAAAATCAAGCTACGCAATTGGCGATTATTGTTCAAATTCATCGAGCAACCGTTTAATCTAGCCTTGCCAGTGATCGCGGTATTGGAAATAAATCTGGCCTATTTGATCGTGGCATGGGCGATCGATCTCAATGCGTTGGGGCGCTTTTTCATCGCAATTAATGCCGGATTGATAATCACGCTGAAAATAATCAATCTGGGTACTGGTGACAACATCGCCAGACTAGCCCAGCTTAGTGTGAGTTTTCGGGGGCTGCGCCAGCTTTACATAGACAGCTACCGCCAGATCGCCCTGCTGACAATCCCATTGCTGATAATTCAATCCACGCTTGCGCCATTTTATGTGCCCTTAATATTCAGCGATACCTGGAATCCTACGATCCCAGCGATGCTAATTATGCTCTGGGCAGCTTTACCACAGCCTTTTGCGGCGGTGGGCACGCAGCTATTTACTACCACAAATCGATCGCAGTTTAATCTATACTGGCGATCGGGTTTTCTAATTATTTTGCTTGGTGTAGTAGTTTTCAGTAGCAGGTGGGATTTGCCAGGGATTGCAATCGGCATCTCGATCGCCTATGGCATCGTCCACGGTGTATTTGCGATTGTTGCAAATCGGTTGTGTCTAACCCGTTTAGCCTAAGATTTTAATAGTTCAGAGTTCAGTAAGTTATTTTACTAAAGCAAATTCTGGGGCAAGGGAATCGAGCGTTTAGCCCCTATTTGAAAATTCAATCAAAATCAATATAAATTAAGTCTAATATTTTAGTCCAATGAGTTTTAAGTTTGGCGTACTAGTGCAACGAATCAAAAAAATAGTACCCAAAGCCAGGGCGAAACTCCAGGAGCAAACTGCTGAACTTGAATCCCAACTGTCTAAGCAGGATTTAGCTGAGCTATCCAAAAAAGCCATAACTGATCTGGGTCAGCAACTGGACAAACTAGACCCACCTCAACCCTATCGTGAAGCGATTCAGACTAAACTAACCGAGGCGATCGCCAGATGGCAAGAAGATGTAAATGCCCCCAACTACCTGTATGTTTTGGCTAGACCGATCGAACCGATCGATCAAATTCTGGCCGACGCGCTGGCTAGCTGGCAAGATCATTTTTTGGATATCAAACCCCTGACATGGCAGACTCGCCCCCATCGCTATGAACAGATTTATACCAAATTAAAGGAAGAACTTGCCCCCCTTTGCCAAGAAAAAACCACATCATTAGTTTGTCTGCCGGAAGCGGATGCCGATCGCAACACTTTGATCGTATTGCCTAATCTGAGCTGGTGTTTTTTGCGCTGTATCGATGGGCTCAAGGGGATTAATTATCTCAATACTACGATCCTGGGCAATCGTGATCGCTTTTGGCTAATTGGCTGTAATAGCTGGACTTGGCATTATTTCCATCATATTTATGACTGGCATAATTGTTTTGCCCAGTTTTTGGCCTTGCCAACCCTATCTGATCTGGAATTAAAAACATGGCTTAGTCCAGTCAGCCAGGAGCTAGATTTAAAGTATGGAAATCACAATCACCAAAATAGTACATCAGACACAGCACAAGATTGGTCAGAGCAACAGCAAGATAAATGGCGATCGAAGTCTGAAAAACATTATTTTGAGAAATTAGATGACCTAGCCCTGGGCTCTAGTGCGATCACAGCAGGGTTATGGTTGCGATCGTTGCGCCTGAAACAGGAAGAACCCCAAGAAGACAAGCCAGAGGAAAATTCAGATTCTACTCCTGAGCTTTCAGAGCGATCAGATCCGCCCCAAAACAAAGATGCCCAAAGTAATAATAGTGAAGCGGCGGAAAGCATCCAGATTATGGTGGCCAAATCAGCTACTTTGCCTGAGTTACCTGACCTAGACAAAGATGATTATTATTTACTGCTTTCGCTGGGATTGCATGGCGGCATGAATTTGGCAGATCTAGCCTTGAGTCTGAACGAGTCTGATTCTAAGGTCTTAACCCAAATGGAAGCATTGTGGCAAGTTGGCCTGATTGAGCGCGATCGGGATCAATTCCAGCTCAGCCCTGCTTTTTATCCCAACCTCCGTCGTCGGCTAATTAATAATAAGATACTGTTTAGTGAGGCGGATTAAACTAACCAAAACGAGCCAATGTTTAACTTATTCACTCCCGCCAACAATTTTTTGAGTAACTTTCATAACTTGGTCAGCAGCACCACTAGTTGGGGTGGGAAGCTCTTCGCCCACTTAAATTTGCCTCATTTGGATCTGGAGCAATGGCATGATGCCTGGCTGGAAGTAAGTACCAATATAAGCGCCAATATAAGTGCCAGTATATGGCTAAACGCTAGTCCCTATCTGGGTTTTCTGTTGGCGCAGCAAGATTCCTCAAATAGTCAAAACGGCAATGTATCGGTAGGTGACACGATCGACAAAGCTGCTAATAGCAGTAACTCGGCTGATTCAGGGCAGCAGGCTTCAGAAATATTTGCCGAGATTACCTTTGGCAAGATCTTGCAAGCAATCATAATCATGGCGACCGCCTATGGCACCGTGTGGCTGATTAACCGCCTGATCAATTGGCTATCGGAGAAAGTGCCGCTGCGGTTTCGGCTCAGTGTCAAGCAATCAATCCCCTTTTGGAAAGCATTTTTATTTGGCCTGGCAGCAGCATTACTGATTAATTTATTTTTAAATCTTTCCCCCAATAATGTGTTGGCAATTACAGGGACAGCCGCAGTGGCGATCGGTTTTGCCTTCAAGGACTATGCCAGTTCATTGATTGCCGGGATCATTGCCCTGTTCGAGGGACCCTATCAGGTGGGCGATCGGGTCAAAATTGATGATTACTACGGTGAAATCGTTAGCTATGGCTTGCGTGGGATCAAAATTCAAACTCCCGACGACAATATTGTGACCATTCCCCACAATAAAATCTGGACTGAGGCGATCGCCAACTCCAACAAGGGTAGCCTGGAAGCACAGGTGATCGCCGACTTCTACTTTGCCCATGCTACTGATGTGGAGATGATCATCGATATTCTCTATCAGGTAGCCTATACCAGCAAATACACCCAACTCACCCTACCAATCCTGGTGGTGATGGACGAAAAACCCTTTGCCACCCACTTTAAGCTCAAATGCTATCCGATCGATGCCCGCGACGAGTTTATCTATAAAACCGATCTGCTCAAACGCGCCAAACAAGCATTTATCCGCCATGATATTAACTATCCGATCGTCTTAACTCAACCTCAACCCAACCAGTCGGGGTAGTGATTATCTGAAGCGGCATAGAAGAAAAGACCGTCACAAATTCTGGAAACCCAGACAAACAAGCAAGGCAAATGACTAATCCGGATCAGGCTAATCATCCTACTCAAACCAATGCATCCCCAACAGAACAGAGGGTAGTAACGGCGATCGCCGCAGTGACCGTATATAGCGATCGCGCTTTAGTTAAACGCCAAGGGCAAACGAACCTGCACGAAGGAAATCAGACCCTATTGGTCTCAGAACTACCGATCACCTTACAAGTAGATTCGGTGCGGGCTACGGGTAAAGGCAATATACCAGTTAGACTGGTGGAAGTGCGCACGGAACGCAGTTTTAGCCAAGAGCCGATCGCGGCCAAGGTGGCAGAATTAACTGCCCAAATTGAGGAATTAGAAGACCAAAAGTTAGCCCTGCAAAATGACCTCAATGCCCTGATTGTGCAGCGAGATTTCGTGAAGGGGTTGGGCGAAAAATCAATCCAGCGCTTTTGCATTAGTCTGGCTCGGGATGAAACCAGTCTGGAGGCAACGCAGGAGTTACTTAACTTTGTTGGCCAGAACTATGGCGACTATGCCAGCGCGATCGCCACTAAGCATAAAGCTAAAAAAGAAGTTGAAAGCAAACTTTCGGCTTTGATTCAACAGCTCAAACAGCTTCGGAGCGATCGCCCCCAGGAAAGCTATAGCCTGTTTGTGGTAGTGGAAGCTCAAGCTACAGGGGAATTCACCTTAGAGGTTTCCTATGTAGTGCAGCAAACCTTCTGGCGACCTTTGTATGATATCAGGGTCAGTGAACAGGGCATAATCTTGCTCAGCTATCTGGCGGAAATCGTGCAAACCAGTGGCGAAGACTGGCTAGATCCGCAACTGACCCTCTCCACTGCCAAGCCAGGGATGGGGATGCTGCCACCCAAGCTTAAACCCTGGTACATTGACTTAAATCAGCCACCCGTCCCCACCGCGATCCGCACCAGACAAGCTAACGCGCCGAATACTCCAATGATGGCAAAGATGTCTGCTCCACTAGCGGCAAGCGCAGCAGCGGAAAGTTTTGAATTTGAATTAGACCAGGTGAGCACTGCGGAAATTAAGCGCGAGGGCAGTACGGTGAGTTTTGCGATCGGTGGCGGCGGCGATATTCCCAGCGATGGTAATCCCCATAAAATCACCATTTTTGAGCGTGAATATCAAGGTGAAATGAAGTATGTGGCGATTCCCCAACTTTCCAGCTTTGCCTATTTACAAGCCATAGTTAAGAACCCCGAAAATGGCGTTACGCTGCTACCAGGGAAGGCGAATATATTTCGTGGCAATATGTTTGTAGGTACTACTAAATTGGCCAATATTGCACCTGGGCAAGAGTTCAAGCTAAATCTGGGAATTGACGAAGGTATTCAGATTGAACGCGATCTAGTAGAAAGAGAAGTAGATAAACGCTTCATCAGTGGTCAGCGCAGAACCACCTATGCCTATCGCCTGATCGTTACTAATCTGAGCGATCGCCCCGCAAAATTAAGGCTCACCGAACAACTTCCCACCAGTCGCAATGAACAGATTAAGGTAAGTTTAAGCCGCTCCAATCCAACGATCCAGCCAAAGGATCTAGGCATATTAACCTGGGATCTCTTACTTGCAGCCAATGCCAAACAAGAAATTTACTATCAATTTACGATTTCACACCCGCCAGACATAACGCCTGTGGGGCTTAACATTTAAAAGAATTTAAAAAATTCAAGAAATCAAGTCGCACACATAGCTTACCTAAATGATGTTTGCCGTATTCGGGCAAGGATGATTTATGATTGACAGGTTAGAAAAATTGAGACTCTGGCGTTATTTTCGGTAATTATTGAATTAGTTATTTCGATCGCCCTGGGGGACTGTTGTGACTGAAGCAGAACTAGCTGAGTATTTCCAAACCCATCTGGGTCATGAGCGCTTGTATGTGCAAGCCACATTTACCGATCGCCACCTGGCGGTAATTTTCAATCGCACCGCCGATCTAGATTTGGACTATGGGCAACAAAAGAAGGATGTGATCGCCCATGTCAAAAAACTACGGTTAAAGCAGCTAGAGGAAATCAAGCTGTGTGGTCGTATTTGGGGTGAGCATGAGCTTGAATGGGAGACCACGCTAAAAGTAAAGTCAAAAGCTAAATCATCTGCCCCAACTGGTCAAAAAACAGTCAACCCCAAATCAAAAACAACTCAGCAATCACAACCAGGTCAGGCTCATAAAACAGTTGGCGATCGCCCTGATCCCTCTCAGTCAGCGAATGCAACTACGGCAAAGCCACAACTGACTAATAAAATTAAACCTGAAGCAAAGCCAGCGGAAGCGATCGCCACAACTCAAGTGGAAGATCAAGCGGAAGAGCAAGCAGTTATCTCAACCCCAAACAAATATGCTGAATTCAATCTGGTTGCCCCCGATCTTGATGATGAGGTTCTTGGCAATGTAAGTGATGACGCAAGTAATGAAAGTATTAAAAGTATTAATAGAGAAAGTGCCGCAGCGCAGGAAACTACATCGGATCATGCTGCCGCTGAGTTGGCATCAGATAACTTTGTATCAGAGGATATAGACGCTGAGCTTAAGTTAGAGAACCTTGCACCAACTAGTCAACAGGAAACTAGTCAACAGGAAGCCAACGATCTTGAGCTTGCAACTAACTCAGAGCCTCAAACTGAAAAGGCTCAACTAGAATCTGCATCTACCGCAGACAGCGACATCAAACCAGGCGATCTATCTGCGTTCTGTTTTAGCCGCAACAAACACCTGGTCAAGATCGATCTGGCAAACCCCGATCCAGAAGTGGCCGATGCCGTTACCTACTTCCACAATTTGTTGGAAGCCGATAAAGTGCTGTTGGCTCCGGTGCTGAATGATTTCTTTACCGATCCCAATCGCGCTGAAACCTCCCATTTGCTTCCCGAATGGCAGGAATGGTTAGCAAAACTCAAAAAGCTGGGCAATCGAGAATTTCGATCGGCCTCGGTGTGGCTGAGTCGTTATTGCCTCGATCGCACTCGCACCATGCAGCAGGTCAATGCCACATTGGGATTTAAGGCTAAGAAAAATCCAGGGGATTTAGATCCGGACGATCTTGATAATCTAATTAGTTCTGTAAATGATGTCTCGATCGGTAATCAGGCTAGCTCTAACTTTAGTAGTGATGCCGATGCAGGAGAGGCATATCAAAAACAATCGCTGGCAGAAATTAAATATCGACCGCGATCGCGCCCTACTACAGATTTATCTGCGGGTAACTCAAGAACTAATAGCTCGAATCGGCGGCAGAATAGCCGTAGTAGCGGTCGCCAGGTAGCCTCGTCAAATAGTATCGATATATGGGCTATTTTTACCTTCCTCAGGCGGTGGCGGATTGTGGTTAGTATGCTGATCTTTATATTTATTATTGTGCCATTTAGATATGGTGTTGGCAGAGACCCAGTCACGGCGCCACAGGTGGTTAATAATGGCATTCTCACAGAATCAAAAGTGAGCCGATTGCAGTTGGCGGCGGGGCAAGGGAATTTAGATCAGGTCAAGGAATTGATCGCTGATGGGGTTGAGGTGAGTGCGACTGATGTGCATGGTAATACGGCGTTGCATTGGGCTGTGGCTGGGTGCTCGGCCTATGAATATAGCTCTAAATATGACGAGCAATACTATGACCCGATCTGCACGGTGCAAACCCAGCACCCCACGATCGTGGCCTTTTTAATTGACAATGGCGCAAACCCGAATGGCGGCAACATTGAACAGGAAACGCCGTTGCATTGGGCGGCGGAGTTTGGCAGCAATGAAACGATGTTAGTGTTAATTAACAAGGGGGCGAATGTTAATGCGAAGACGCTGCATGGCACTACGCCACTGGATCATGCAACGGTTTCAGAAGACCCGCTCAGAATCAAGCTCATGACCGATCGGGGTGGGGTTTCTTCGTTTGAAAGTCAAGACTAACAAATACATATATGGATTCTATATTCTTTCCTCACCTCTTACTAACCATGAAGCCACAGCAATTTATGATTTTCGATTAAGCTAAATTATATGCAATTTGGTTTGGAGGCGATAAAATAGTTGTGTTAGGCAAAGTTCTACGTGAAAGATATGCGATCGATAAAGAGCTAAGCGTCGGTGGATTTGGCGAAACCTATCTAGCCTACGATTTGGGTATTCCTGATACACCAAAGCCTAAATGTGTGGTTAAGCGGCTAATCCCCAGGCATGTTAAGGAGTCTACAATTGTACGCCTTTTTAAACAAGAGGCGGCAACTCTCTACAAGCTGGGGAAAGAACATGATCAAATTCCTAAGCTCCATGAATATTTTGAGGATCAGCACACAGGCGATTTTTTTCTGGTGCAAGAGTTTATTGATGGACATGATTTACAAAATGAGCTGATCCCAGGCAGAAGATGGAGTGAGGATGATGTAATTCATCTATTAATTGAGATTTTAGAAGTTCTGGATTTTTTACATCAACAAGACATTATTCATCGTGATATAAAGCCTCCCAACATAATGCGCCGCACTATTGATCGTAAATTAGTGCTGATTGATTTTGGTGCTGTAAAAGAACTCAGTGCAATTACGGTTAATCAGGGAAAAACAAACCTCACCGTCCAGGTTGGCACTCCTGGTTATATGCCCAATGAACAGGCCGCAGGCAAGCCAAAATTGAGTAGTGATATCTTTGCGGTAGGAGTGATCGCAATCAGAGCATTAACTGGGATCATAGACGTTGAGATAAGTAAGCTTGAACATCCTGATACGGAGAAAATTGAATGGCGTGATCAGGCAAATGTTAGTAACGAACTGGCTGTGATTATAGATAGGATGGTGGAGCCCTCCTTTAGCGATCGATATAAATCTGCAGGTGAGGCATTGCAGGATATTCAAAAGCTTAATCTGTCAGTCCCTACAGTAGCCCATATCCCACCTACACAACCTGTGCCAGAAAATGCTCGGCCAGTAATGGTAAGAAGCAACAAACCTCAGGTAAATCAAGCAACACAATTACAAAGTAAAAGTAAAAGTATTAGATCCCGATTTTTGCTTTGGTGGATATTTGCAACCTTTGCAGGCAGTAATGTAGGCATTGCTTTAAGCTTTGCCATGGTCGGTAATGCGGATCTCGCTGCAGCCGGAATGATCAGTGGTACGGCAGGCTTAGTAGTGGGTGGCGCTGTTGGTATGGCAATGGGGTTGGCTCAGTGGTTAACACTTAGAAAACGTCTTCTCAACATAGTGTGGTGGATATTCGCAACTTTTATCGGTAGTGCCGCAGGCTGTGCCGTAAGTTTTGCCATGATAGGCACTGCTGGCCTTGCTGAGACTGGTATTGCAGGTAGTGTAGCCAACTTGATTGTAGGTGCTACTTTCGGTATGACAGTAGGACTATCCCAGTGGTTTGTAATTAAAGGGAGGTTCCCTAATCCTGCCTGGTGGATAGTTGCAAATGTCTTGGGTGGAATTATTGGTGGCACTGTAGGTGGTGCTTTCAGGATTTTACTGGACAGCATTTTAGGTTTTGGGATATATGCTGTGGTGACTGGGTATGTGATGCGTTCATTCCTGCGCAGAGCATTATTAGTGAATAGTAATAATTAAATCGTACTAATTAGGGCAACTTAAATATCTTAAATAGCAGTTTTGCCTTGAAATAAATTCTCCAGAGCGCAATGCATAAGCAAGTAAAAACGATCGCCCCTTGACCTAAATAAGCTAATCCAATAAATTAACCTAAATTTAGAAAACTAAAATTAGGCCATTATTATTGCCCCTGCGGGTTAGACTTATTCACGGTGCAAAGCTAAGCTCTGTTGGGCGGGTATTTTATGAAAATAAACAAAGTTTTTATCTCGATCGCCATAGCGGCAACGATTCTACTGGTGATTGGCTTCACCGCAGTGGGCAATGTATTAAGCGCCAGTCCCGGTGATTTGCTCGCGGGCACCCAGGCCAAACCGATCGCCGCCAAGTTTTTGCCCAAGCGATCGCCCCTGGTAGCCTCCTTTTTGGTTAATCCCGACCAACTCAGCTTATTTACCAAGCTAGCCGCCAAACCGGGCGATCGGGCAGCGATTAGTAATGATATTAATAGCCTCAAGCGCCAGCTTAAAAAAACCTGGTTGATTGACTACGACAAAGACCTCTCACCTTGGCTCGATGCCGAAATCACCCTGGCGGTCACCACCACCGACATCGATCGTCAGGCCGAAAATGGCTTACAACCCGGTTATTTGTTAGCGTTGGCGAGTAAAGACGACAAAGCCGCCAAGCAATTTAGCGAAGACTTCTGGCAAAAACAAGCGATCGCCGGCTCGGACTTGGTATTCGAGCAATATCAAGGCATTTCGATTATTTATGCCACCGCCAGTTCCAAGCGCCCCGGCCTATCGGGCACGATCCTGGGCAAGTTTGTGCTGTTTGCCAACAATCCCAAGGTGATCCGCAATGCGATCAACGATCTGCAAGTGCCTGACCTGGCTCTAGCTAACGATCCCACCTATAGCAATAGCCTCAAACAACTCAAGGATGGTCGGTTTGGGGTTGCCTTTGTAAACCTTTCCCAGTTGGGTTATCTGGGCAAATCCAGTGGTTTGGTGGATGCAGATCTAGATCTGTCCAGTTTGCCTGGTTCTGGTCTGGTGGTGAATTTGGGCTTGACTGAGGCGGGGATTAGGGCGGATGCGATCCTGGCACTCGATCCCGATCAGGCGGTTAATGTTAGCCCCGCAGCCAATAAAGCAATTGAAAATAAGGCGATCGCCCTGATTCCGGCTGGTAGCGCTGCGATCGCTGGCCATGACCTGAATCAAACCTGGCAAAAGCTGGTGGCGGCTTTGGAGCCCTATCCTGCGCTGGGCGGCATTCTTGATAATGCCATCGCTAAGCTCAATCGTAGTAGTGGGTTTGATTTGCCCGCTGAGGTATTTAACTGGGTCAAAGGGGACTATGCGATCGCCCTGCTGCCCGATGCCAATCCCAGTGATGCCAATAGTTGGGTGTTTGTGGCGCAAAACAGCGATCCAAAGGCGATCGATGCGGCCATTAGCGATCTAGATCAATCGGCTCGTACCAGGGCTAACTTTACTGTAGGTGAGGTAGCGATCGGTGACCAAAAATTAACGGTCTGGACCCGCTTGAATGCGGTGGGGATCAGTAATCAAAAAGTAGCTGCTCAGGTAACGGGTAAAGTGGCAGCGGTACATGGCCAAACCCCTGAGTATGTATTTATTGCCAACTCGATCGAAGCGCTCGATCGCATCCTTGGCGATAAGCTCAAGCCGATTACCAAATCTGCTAGCTATAAGACCGCAACTGCGATCGTGCCAACCAGCAGTAGTGGCTATGCCTTTATTGACAACCCACAGGCGATCGTCAATTTAGCGCAACAATTCCCCAGCCTGAAAAATTTACAGCTTAAACCACGATCGTTGTGGCAGCCGTTGCTTAGCCATGTCAAGGCGATCGATATTACTAGTAGTGATGATGGCAAGTCTGCTGGGCTAAGTCGTGGTCAAATGTTTATTTCTTTGAATTAAGTCTTTATTGATTGGTGATTAGGTCGGATTCAGAATTAAGGTCTTAATCTGCCTGAACAGTTCAAATAATGATTAGTTGGCTTCTGGTTCGTAGACTGGGAGTCTTTTTAATCTAATGTTCGGTTTATCTTCTGGGTAAACATTTTAAGAGCAGGCTATAGCCGCTTGAGATTATGCATGAACAGCAATTTAAATGAGCAAGTTGAAGATGGTTTGCTATACTAGCTAATCGGTGATGCAAATTAAGCATTAAATCCGAGTGCATAACTAATTACGATTACGATCGCTTAATTGATCGTAGTTTGCATGTGGCGATGTAGCCAAGTGGTAAGGCAGGGGCCTGCAAAGCCTTTATCCCCAGTTCGAATCTGGGCATCGCCTTTTTGAGGCTAACCAAACTGAATAAATTAATTAGTAAGTGTTAGAGCAAGAGCAGTTTTATTGCTACTTCTTGCAACTTTAGCTCGATCGATATTTACAATCCCTCCCTAGCTTGTCCTTAATGGCGATCGCCTGAAATCCCTAGCGCTTCATTATCGATCGTTTTTTATCAAACTGATGTTCTTGCCAGTTGTGCGATTACTCTTAGACGCATAGGCTTGAATGCGTTTGTGTGATTGCAGAGAACGCTAAATTTATCAATAAAAAATCGAGCGTGCAGAAACCCACACCCTCGATCGCTAACCAACCTGGTTAGTATTTTATTTAATATTTAAATAGATACTAAAAAGGCCAGTTAGGTTTATATGCTTCCAATAAAACAGTAAATTTCAAGTAAATTAATGAGAACAGGTTTCCCGATCGATTCGATTGAATAACTTAATTAGATTTAAACTAAATCAATCAATTATCAATTATCAATTATAGAAAAGGAAACACGAGCATGTCTGGTACAAAGCGATTGAATTCAATCAAAATACCAGCAGTAATTAGCATCCACACAGTGGCCAAAACTGGCGCAGTGGATAGATATTTGAGCAAGTTGTCCATAGGTTAATTTTCCGATTGACTACTAAAACGCCTAACTAGGAGCTAGCGTGGTGAAATAGGTACTTCTTTCTCTGGTGCTACTAGCTTACCGGATGCAAATTCCGTGAAAGCAGCTACAGGCCAGATGAAGCCAGGTAGCATCACGCCAAGAGCAGTAGGAACATCAATAATGATTTCCTTCTGGGTAGCGTTGTTATAACCACTAGCTCTGGCTTTACGCAAGTAATCACGACCAACCCAACCAATCCAGCCAGCAATATATAGGAACATAATGCTAGGAATTAGGAATTCACTAGCACGGTTCCAACGGCCATCTGAAATCAAATGGGGTAAGCCATCAGTACCACAGAGCAAACCAGCATCAGCATAGGCAGCATAACGAGCCTTAGTGGCATCGATCTTGCCTTGTAAATACTGATACGGGCCACTGCCAGCATCAAAGCTGTCTAGACGAGCTTCGTAGCCAGCAACACTATTACTCAGGTTCTCCTGGAATGCAGCAGAATCGCTACAGGGAGTCAGATTTGCAAAATCTGCCCAAGCGGCGGGGGCTGCCGAGAGGTTTAAACCAAAGCAGAGGCTAAATACTAAAATAAGAGCAAACAGTCTTCGCATAGATTTACCTTTTAATTCTTAATCTATTGAGCTGAAGTAATGCTGATTGAAAATTCCCACCAGGGGGATCAACCTCGAATCATATCGCTGCGATCGCACCTTGGTAAAGAAAAGTTCACAAGCTGTAAATTATTGAAAGATTATAAATTTATTTGGGGTCTTTTTTTATTACAGTTGATTGCGAAACCTACCTATTTAATTATTTTCCATATTTTCTATGCCAACCGTCTTAGCGATCGAAACCAGTTGTGATGAAACAGCCGCCGCCGTGGTGCGCGATCGCCATTGCCTCAGCAGTGTGGTTTCTTCGCAAATTGATATTCATGCCGCCTATGGGGGGGTAGTGCCAGAGATTGCCGCCCGTCAACACCTGGAGACAATTAACCTGGCGATTTCCCAAGCCTTTGGGCAGGCAAATAGATCCTGGGCAGAAATTGATGGAATCGCCGTAACCGCTGCCCCTGGGCTAATTGGCGCTTTGATGGTGGGGATCACCGCTGCCAAGACCCTGGCACTATTGCATCAAAAACCGCTGATCGGTGTGCATCACCTGGAGGGGCATATTTTTTCGGCTTTTCTGGCTGAGCCAAGTTTGGAGCCGCCTTTTTTGTGTTTGCTGGTTTCCGGTGGCCACAGCAGTTTGATTCTGGTCAAGGACTATGGTGATTATGAAATTGCTGGCCAAACTCGTGATGATGCGGCTGGTGAGGCATTTGACAAGGTGGCGCGATTGCTCAAGCTTGGCTATCCCGGCGGCCCAGCGATCGATAAAATTGCCGTACAGGGCAATCCCAAGGCATTTAATTTACCCCAGGGCAGAATTGCCAACCATCCCTATGATTCCAGTTTTAGTGGCTTAAAAACGGCGGTTTTGCGCCTGGTGGAAAAACTAGCAGCAGCAAAAGAGCAAGCAAATGATCGCAATCCCTTGCCCATTGCTGATATTGCGGCGAGTTTTCAGGCCACGGTGGCCAAGGCACTTTCCAGCCGGACAGTTAAATGCGCGATCGCCCATAATTTAACCAAAATCGTCGCTGTGGGGGGGGTGGCGGCAAATACGGAATTGCGATCGCAACTGTTGAATGCGGCCACAGAGCATAATTTAACCGTCATCTTTCCACCACTATCACTCTGTACTGACAATGCCGCCATGATTGGTTGTGCGGGGGCGATGCATTTAGCCAGGGGCGAGACTTCTAGGTTAGAGCTAGCGGCACGATCGCGTTTGGAGCTGACCCAAGCCCAAAGCCTTTACTTAACCTCTGGTGGCTGAGAAATAATTGCAGCGCTATTTGTACATTTAGGCTAGGAGTCTAATCGACCGATAATATTACCCAAATTTCGATTGAGCTTGAATTGTGGTTGGTCATAGTGCAAACCTCAACGGTTAGAGATGGGTAGACTGCGGATATGATTAATAATGCCTAGCTTAAATTTGCAATTATATTTAATTTTTATCGCAAGGAGTTATCGTGACGCCTGCTCGCACTATCTGTGTAGGCTTTTTAGCTGTAATTATTTTTGGCACAATTTTGTTATCATTGCCGATCGCCAATGTGGAAGGCAATTGGGAGCCATTGATCGCCCTGTTTACCTCAACTTCAGCCGTATGCGTAACTGGTTTGTCGGTAGTTGATGTGGGGCAGCACTACACACCGCTAGGGCAATTGATCTTACTGGGGCTGTTTCAAATTGGTGGGCTGGGCTATATGACTGCGACCACCTTTTTGCTGGTGTTAGTAGGCCGCAGATTTAGCCTCAGGGATCGGATTGCCCTGCAACATGCCCTCGATATCCCAGGCATTAAGGGTGGTGTGCAATTGGTCAAGTCGATTATTTCTACTACGCTTCTGTTGGAACTAACTGGCGTATTTTTATTGCTCTATGCCTTTAGCCGCGATCGCAGCGATCTGCCATTTTTGACTAATGTTTGGCAGGCAATTTTTCATAGCGTGAGTGCATTTAATAATGCTGGCTTTAGTTTATTTAGTAGCAGTTTGGTCAATTATGCTGGTTCGCCGATCGTCAACTTCACCATAACTGGCTTGATTATTGTCGGTGGGATTGGTTATCAGGTAATTATGGAGGTTTATAATTGGCTGCAAATTAAACTCAGGCGATCGAATGCACCAATTTTACTTAGTTTGCAATTTAAAGTAGCAGTAAGCTCTACGGTATTTTTGTTGGCAATCGGCACGCTCGCTTTTTTCCTCACCGAATTTACTAATAATCAAACCCTCGGAGCGCTCTCATTTCCAAAGCAAGCATTAGCGGCTTGGTTTCAATCAGTAACTAGTCGCACCGCTGGTTTTAATACGATCGATACTGGGGCTATGACCATGACTGGTTTATTTACCACGATCGCGCTGATGTTTATTGGTGCATGTCCTGGTAGCACTGGCGGCGGCATCAAAACCACGACGATGTTTTTGTTACTTGGTTGCACCCGCAGCGCACTTCAGGGCAGGGAAGACATTTTATTGTTCAATCGCCAAGTGCCAGCAGTATTGGTATTTAAGGCGATCGCCGTAGCAGTGGGCTCAATGTTCACGCTGGTAATCAGCATAGTCTTGTTGTCGATTACTGAAGCAGACCTGATTACGAAAAGTGGCTACAGTTTTATTCACATTCTGTTTGAAGCAGTTTCCGCCTTTGCCACCGTTGGCTTGTCAATGGGGATTACTCCAGAAGTTTCTGACCTGGGCCGCTTAATTTTAGTTGGTACTATGTATATAGGTCGCGTTGGTGTTGTGGTTTTGATGGCGGCGTTGATCGCTGAGCCAGAACCCAGCCTGGTTAAGTATCCAGAGGAAACTCTCCTGGTTGGCTAGGATTGATTGGGATTAACTAGCAAATTGGCAAAATAAAAATAATCAAAATATGAAGGATTTTGCTCAACCACCAATTAGGGTATATCGAACTCAACAACTAATATTGAATTGAGCCGATCGCCCCTAGGCACGTTGTGCCATTATTCTTAATTACCAGCTTTGAATATTTTTATGTAGATTGGTTAGCAAAATTAAAAACTAAGGGTTTCAGGGCTCGAAAACCAGGTAAATAGTGAGTATCAATAATTATCGCTCGATCGCAAAGCTAGGTATTGACTTAACGCTGCAATTTAGAATATTCACAATCTATTGATACATTGAGTTAGATCGATCGGTTTGCCAACTTTATTTAGATATTTAGATTCAACTTTTTAGCGAGGAATTAATTAACTGTGGGACTGTCATCTCTAAATTTTTTCCGCAGCATTCAAAACCAAACCAGACAAGAATTTGCCGTAATTGGCTTGGGGCGTTTTGGTCGTGCGGTTAGTTCAACCCTGCTCCGGTTGGGGGCAGAGGTGCTAGCCGTAGACCAGAATGAAACGCGGGTATGTCAAATGCTCAAAGCAGATATGGCGACCCATTGTTTGCGCCTGGACTCAACCGATCCCTTTGCGCTGAAAGAAGCGGGCATTTTTGATTTTGATACGGTAATTGTGGCGATCGGTAATTATCTAGAACAAAGCATTATTACCACCCTCAACCTCAAAGAAGCAGGCGTGAATAATGTAGTAGCCAAAGCCTCATCGGAAGTACATGGCACTTTGCTCAAAAAAGTAGGCGCGGATTTGGTTGTCTATCCAGAATCGGAGATGGGTTGCTCTTTGGCGCGATCGCTGACCCAACGTGGCATCCTCGATCGGTTTGAATTAGATCAAGAAAACAGCATTGTGGAAATCATGGTGCCAGATGAGTTCCATGAAAAAACAATTCTGGAGCTGAAGCTAAGATCCAAATATGGAATTACAGTGCTAGCGGTCAGTGATGACATTAAAACCCATAAATACGAAATCAATCCCGACCCCTACCACAGACTACAACGCAATACGGCGATCGTGGTGATTGGTAGTAATAGCGATATCCGCAAGCTACCGGTTGAAAATAGTGTCTGTATCTAGATCTAGATATCTAAATATCTAGATGAGTGGTAATAACAGTAATCCTGACCAAATCTTGCCAAATAAGGATCTTGGCATTAACTTTAGTTTTGATCGCACAAATCGCTAAGATTGCCATAGGGTTCTAAATCGAGCGTCAGTGTCGATCGTCCGTAACCACATGCTAGGGGCGCCAAAGCGCGATCGAACTTAGGCCAAAATTATATTAGTAATATTAGATTAATTGCCAATTTTCAGGGTCTTGCAGTTTTTTAGATAAACCTTTCACCATCAGCCAGAATGTTGTTCTGGTACGCAAAAAACCCTTGACTACATAATGTTCAGGTGCAGCCACCACATCATCGAATTGGCCCGATGGATGGGAGATGCCGCCGCAATATTTACCATCACTGGCAAGATTGATGATGATATTTTGGCGACTAAGCTGGCTCGGAGTGACCATAAAAATGCCATAGACACGATGGCGGCCTTGCCAGGGATCGATTACCACTTTGGTGGGATGAAGCGTAATTTCAGTGTTGGCCAGGCGACTTAGCAAGTAGGTGGGGCAAGTGGAGGCCGCTCCCATCCAGCGATCGAATCGCAAAAAGGAAATCACACCGATCGTAAATATAATTATCAACACTATGCCGCGCCTGAGAATTTTTTGCTGCGATCGATTAGAAAGCACCTTTCCCCATCAACACTACTCGAATAGTGGAAACTAATAAATATAAATCCAGTGATAATGACCAGTTGCGTACATAATAAACGTCAATATCCAAACGTTCCTGGAAACTAAAATTATTTCTACCCCTGACCTGCCACAATCCCGTAATGCCAGGTAGCACTCGCAAAATCATATTTTCACTACTATTCATTTTCTCCAGCTCACTGGGCATGTAGGCTCTAGGGCCAACCAGGCTCATATCACCCTTAATCACATTCCAGATTTGGGGCAACTCATCGAGGCTATATTTGCGTAAAAAACGCCCTAATCTTGTCACTCTGGGATCATGGCGCAGCTTATGAAAAACTTCATATTCCTGGCGCAGTTCATGATCTTCGGTCAAGATTTGTTGAAGCTTGACTTCGGCGTTTTCATGCATACTGCGGAATTTGAGGGCTTGGAAGCGCGAGCCATTAATCCCCATCCGCTCTTGGGCATAGAAAATCGAACCCCGTGAGTCAAGTTTGATCAAGAGGGCAATCAAAATCAAAAATGGCAAGATCGTTAATCCACCTGCGATCGTCAGGATTAGGTCAATACTGCGCTTACAAACCTGGGAGCTAGCAAATAGCAAGTTATGCTTGATCTCCAGCCCCATCAATCCCCCCAGATCCCTGGCCGTAATCCAGATATTAATCGAATCAAAAAAGCCAGGCACCACGATCACATAGGGGAAAGTGGAGTCTAGTTTTTGTAATAGCGCGGCCATTTTGTGGGGGTGTGATTCAGGCAAACAAAGAATTGCATGCTTAATCCGCATCTGGCGAGCTAGCTTGGGGGCTTCGGCCAATGGGCTATAAATCGGTAAATGGGTGGCCAAACCAACATGGGGATTGGGATTATCATCAAAAATCGCCACGGGCTTAAACCCCATTCCTGGCTGTTCGATCAATCGCTTAGCCAGAAGCTGTCCTTCTTCTTTGGCACCCAACAACAAAACTGGCACGCCCCACCAGGAGCGCTTAGCAAAGAGCGATCGGGTGATCGTTCGACCCAATGGCACTAAAAATAATGCCAATATCCAGGCAATTATTAATGCCCCCCGTGATCGATCGTTAGCACTCTTGGACAAAAAAGCCGATGCTGCGATCGCCAGATGGATCAAAGTAGTGGAGATCGTGAGTTTTTTGAGTTCCTCATGCGGTCTGATCCCAACACCGGGATACAAACCGGAAAATGCATAGGCGAGCGGGAACAGCACAAAATAGAGTACCGTATCGACGGGAGTATGGGGCGAGTGCCAAATTACAGAGCCACTTAACTCAAAACCGAGAATTAGGGAAATGACATCAGTTAATAGCACTACCGAAGTAGTGAGGCGGGGATGGGGTGGTGAAATACTTGATCTCGATACTCTGCTTGGCCTGTCTACCGTTGCGTCTCTGACGGATTTATTAACCATAACTTGCAAGGTTATTGACTTGGTTTTACTGAATTCATAGTGAACAATCTCTTCACTCAGTAAATTAGTATATTTAAAGCTTACCCATTAGCAGCTATGTCTATAAGCCAAATTTAGGCAAATAAGCAGTTTTAAGTTGATATTTGACTATATTCAGACAGAATGCGCTCAAAAACTCATATATTAAAGTAATAGACCCTAAATTCAGCCAGGGCTGAGAATTTTGTATATTAAATTATCGATCGCCATGCATGATTACAATTGCAAAATATGCTAGCAGATTACCATCTTTATTTTATTAGCCTTGTCACGATTATCTAATGCAATCTCAATCTCGGATGTGATCCAGGTACTAGACAAACAGCTTTAGGGAGTTTTTTTAAGTCGATCGCCATTAGCCACCCCGTTTTGATCTTGCCCAAGTCGTGCTAATCCCCTACCAGTCATACGATCTAACTTAATAACTTACATACCTTGACTCACCCCTAATTTTACTCATCTTCGGCAAACTGGAAGCGATATAACTCATCGGGGCTTGGTTCTGGTGATTCTTCACCAAACTTAACTGCTGCTTCGACCAGGGTTTGAATCCGCTTATCGATCGCCTTGAGGTCTGCCTGGTTGCTCAGGCCATGCTCAATCAAATAGGACGAAAATAGCTTAATTGGATCGCGGCTGAACCATTCGTCTTTTTCTTCCTTAGGGCGCAGTTCATCGGGATCGGCCAGCGAGTGTCCCCGGAAGCGATAGGTCATGCATTCTAGCAAGGTGGGGCCTTCACCAGCTCTGGCTCTGGCGATCGCAGTTTGGGCGTGCTTGCGGACAGCCAATACATCCATGCCATCAACTTCATAACCGGGCATCCCAAAGACAGCGGCTTTTTTGTGGATTGCAGTATCAGAGGTAGCTCGTACATGCTCCATACCGATCGCCCAGTTATTATTCTCAACTACAAATATAATCGGCAACTTCCACAATGCCGCCATATTCATAGTTTCAAAAAACTGGCCATTATTAGTCGCGCCATCACCAAAGAAACAGGTAGTTACCTGGTCGGCGTCGGTTTGTCCTAGTGCTTCGCGGCGATACTTGGTTTGAAAAGCCGCACCCGCTGCAACCGGGATTCCTTCTGCCACAAATGCATACCCCCCCAGGAAATTATGCTCGGCGGAGAACATATGCATCGAGCCGCCACGTCCTTTGCTACAGCCAGTGGCTTTGCCAAACAATTCTGCCATCACCTCACGGGCGGGAATCCCGGCACTGAGTCCATGAACATGATCGCGGTAGGTACTGCATACATAATCATCATCCCGCAGAGACTTAATTACGCCCGAAGAAACTGCTTCCTGGCCATTGTAAAGATGGACAAAGCCAAACATCCGACCGCGATAGTACATCTCGGCACACTTATCTTCAAAGGTGCGCCCCAACACCATATCTTCATAAATTCTCAAACCCTCCTGGGCATCGATTTCTGCGGCGTTGGTTGAAGAAGTGGCAACTTGATCTTGAAGCATTGGTCGATTCTTAGGTTAATTGGTTAAATTGAAATAATCCAGAAACATCATAGGCATCAAGTGCATCCGATGTTTCAAAAATGTATCAAATGAATTAGAGATAACCGATCGCAAGCATTAATTACATTGCAGTTTCCCCATCAGTAGACTGACCTGCTTAGCAAAAGGCATAACATAACGATCGCTACAATATCGAAGATATATGCAAGATATTTAATCTACTTAATATCCTTCCATGAGCTTAGTCAAACGAAAACCGCAACATTTGGCGATCCCCTCAATAGATTAGCTTACCAGCATCGGCCACTTTGCAACATAATCAACAAACAATGAAATTAATCTTTTAGGGCACCTGCCAAGCGCGATCGTGATAGGCTTCGGGCTCTTGGTAAATATCCTGCCAGGCAATGCCATGATCGTGACCAGCATTGTGACTATGACCAGCCTGGGGATCGTGGTGGTGATGCGAGTGGCCGGGGTGATGGTCGTGACTATGGCCGTGATCATGGTGGTTATGATTATGGGAGTGATGATCATGGCTGTGCCCATTGCCAGAGCTACCGATCGCCGCCATCCTGAATTTACACATCTGGCAATTCATCTGCACCTGGCCTTGCTGAGCTTCAATTTCACGATCGCGCACCATTGTAAATAACTTGGGATCGATGCCAATTTCATCCAAACCAGTAATTTCTAATAGGCTGCCCTCAGAAGGATTATCAGTAGAAATATACTGCTCGCGCATCTGCTGGGTGATCGTGGCAATTTTTTTGATCAATGCGCCGGTGAACAAAAAGTGGGGCAAGACAATAATCCGCTTGGGGGCATAGAACATTGCACGGCGAAAGCCTTCTTCCAAACGGGGATGGGTGATACCAATAAAGCAAACCTCTACGTTTTTATAGCCACTGCCTTCCCATAAAATCCGTGCCAACTTGCACACATCACTATTGGCATCAGGATCGCTTGAACCACGCCCCACCACTAAAATAACTGTATCTTCGCGGCTGATTTGCCTGGGGTTAGCTGCCAGGGAATCCAACTGAGCCAAGCGATCGCGCCAGAGCTGAATCATATTGGCTGTGATCCCCAAATGCCGACCATAGCGAAAATTCACCTGGGGGTATTTAGCTTGAATGCGATCGAGTTCGGCGGTGACATCAAACTTGCTGTGCCGAGCCGCGAATAATAACAACGGCATTGCAGTCATGTCATCATAGCCCTGGGCAATACATTGCTCTACCCCCGCCATAATCGTTGGTTCGGTTAGCTCCAAAAAACAGGGCACCACCGGGCGCGATCGATCGCATTCTTGATAGGCAGCAGCAAAGTCTAAAAATGTCTGTCGCCCATTTTCATCCCTGGTGCCATGACCAATCAGGAGCAACGGCTTCGATTCTGGCAGCGGGGTAAGGGAAATGTTGGACGCAGACTTGATTGCGGGTGGTTCAAAGTCTTGATCGGGGCGATCGTGATTTTGGGCTTTGGCTTGAATCGCAGTTTGATTTTTGATGCTAGCTGTATTTGCTGCGCTAGCCGTATTGTTGTTGTTTTCAGTAATTGATGACATGTGTTATTTCTCCTTCCATGTGCTACGCAGGAAACAGGGCTAAAGGTAGAATTCATGAGGCATTCCGGCTGTAACGGCTGCGGCACAGCGTAGGACTTTCACCCTACTTTCCCCCAAGATTACCGATCGCAATGCTGTTTGTGATTTGCAAAGATTGATTAGATTATTAGGTTTAGCATATTTTAAAAATCTTTTGAGCGAAAATCCTTTGACCAATGAATTCTAGGCGATCGCTACGAGATTTTATAACCTCATCTACTTAATTAATTATCTAGTTTGATCGCTTTTGATCGCCGAGTTTGGCCACTGTGCCAACGCCTTGCTTGCTAAAACACCTGAAGATTTAATTATCATTAACTAGACCTGCGATCGAGCATAACGGAATCCACCAAGGCCAAAAATAAAGAATTTAAAGAGATCTCAAGATCTCAATTAAAACTCAGGCCAGCAGAAAGCTTCTATCCAATTGCGATCGAGTTAAACACCATATATTCACGCTGTGTTTGGTTTAAAACATCAAAATCCAGCCAAAGTCACTATCAAGTTGGGTAATATTGAGTTGGTTGAGGTAGTGATAGACCCAAAATGGTCATGTTTGACCGTGAATCAAGCCTAAACAATTCAAGGGGCGCATTAAAGGGGGAATTCCAGTGATAAGAACTAGAAATAGAGATTTTGACATAAAAAAATTATGCTCAACAAAATGGGTCGATAATATTGTCTTGGCATTGCTAACCATCACTGCTGCATTGTCATTGTCAGAACCGGGAAGGGCTGGCACAATTCGTGACGATCGTGTTGCCCCTGGGATCAACGACCCAGCAAATCCATATATTCAACTGGCAAACGAGCCTCAGTTTGATTCTGTGGGAAGGTTGAGTGCCTTTAATGGCATCTATATTGGTGATGACTGGGTTCTAACAGCGGCTCACGTTGGTTTAAATATTGGCGTTTCTCAATTTAATATCGGCGGTAATTCCTACACAGTAAGTGAGAGATTCTTGCATCCCAATTGGACAGGAGATTTTTCCAATGGCTTTGATATCCAGCTAGTACGTCTCGATAGTAATGTTATGGGCGTTAACCCAGCATTGATCTATGCGGGCAGGAGCGAATTAGGACAAATTGGCACCTTTGTAGGTCATGGCAGATCGGGTACTGGTTTAACTGGTCCAAATGTCCCTCCAGGCACGAAACGAGCTGGTACTAATGTGATCGATGTGTTTGGCACCAATTCAGGTATGCCCAACGGTATTGCATTGGGCTTAAATCCCCTAGACCCAAACAATAATATCCTTCTAGCTGACTTTGATAGTCCTAATCTGGATACTAATTCCCTGTCACCTTTCAGTGTTCCCACTCCTACTAATTTGGAATATTCAATCGCCGATCGAGATAGTGGTGGTGGCGCATTTATGAACTTCGGAGGGCAGTGGCGCTTGGTTGGCATCCATTCATTTGTCGCAAATGACACGGGACGTTATGGCACAATTCTTGGAGACACTAGAGTTTCCTTACACACTGCTTGGATTACTTCTGTAAGCGGAATTGAAACCACACCTGTTCCATTTCAATTTCATGCCTCCCATGGTTTAGTTGCTCTGGGCATATTGTTAGGGGGCGATCGCATCCTCAAACTGGTACTGCAAAGTGATGTAATCAAAGGTTTAGGCAAAGTGGTGAAAGCATTACCTAAACCTTAATGTTCAACTATAACTTTAAAATCTAAGCTTGCGAATCTCGAAGATAGTCTAGGCCATTACCATGCCACCATCCACATTAAACACCTGGCCAGTGATGTAGCTAGCCGCTGGATCGGCAGCCAGAAACCGAATTGTGCCAGCTACTTCGGTGGGATCGCCATAGCGCCCCAACGGAATAAATTCCAAGATCTTGTCAGCTTTGAGATCGGCGGTCATGTCGGTGGCAATAAACCCCGGCGACACCGCATTGACCGTAATGCCACGCGGCGCTAGCTCCTTGGCCACAGTTTTGGTAAAACCAATTACGCCAGCCTTGGCGGCGCTGTAGTTAGCCTGACCAGGATTGCCCATTTGTCCAGCCACGGAGGCAATATTAATAATCCGGCCAGACTTCTGCTTGAGCATGATCTTTGCGATCGCCCTGGTGCATAAAAATACGCCAGTTAGGTTGAGGTTAATTACCGCCTGCCAGTCTTCCGGTTTCATCCGCAGCAGCAGCGTATCTTTGGTAATGCCAGCATTATTGACCAGCACATCGATCTGCCCCCATTTGTCCATCGCCGCTTTGACCAGGGCATCGACTTGATCGGCTTGGGAAACGTCTGCTTGCAGGGCGATCGCTTCACCACCACTGCTTTCAATCTCTTTAACCAGTTCCTCGGCGGCAGCACTGGAACGGGCATAGTTAATCACCACTTTTGCGCCTTGTTCGGCCAGGGCGATCGCGGTGGCGCGACCAATCCCCCGTGAGGCTCCGGTGATCAGGGCAACTTTGTTTTCTAAAAGCTTCATTTATGTAAACTAAATACTTAAAATTCATCTAGATGCGCGTCGAAATTGCTCAACACTCGCAAATCCAAACATACCAGTTACAAAGGCGATAATATTTGTGGTGGTGGAATTTCTGTCATTAATGACATTGACTGCATAGATCAAACCACAGGTGGCTACTGCCAAAATAAGCCCAGCAAAGAAAGCATAATTAGCTTTTCTCTTCTCTGTGTTATCTAATAACGAAAGAGGTTTAGAAAACCCAACCACCTTTTCCGATGATTCAAGGTCATCATTCTGGGGCTTAGGAGGATATGGATCTACTCCATAAGTGCTAGCTATGGCAAGAACTTCCTTATTAATATTCACGATTTCTGCAAGTCCAATATCAATGCGCTTTTCCAGCAAAGACAAAGACTTAAAACCCTCTGTAGATTTAGAGGATGGAGAAAATTTTTCTTTATCTGCTTGATTCATCCTCTTCGTCTCCCTCATTATTATCTTCTTTGGCCAAATCTTCTGGTTTTGGGTCAATATCCTCGTCAAGTATGGCCAGTAGCTCTTCTGTAGAAAGCTCCTTTTGGGAAGATGCCAATGATTCTGCCTGGGGCATTTGCTCAAAATCACTTTTTAAGGCAGTATTTTCTTCCTCTAGAGCAGCCAGTTTTTGAAGCAAATTTTTACTCACATCAGCAAGCAGCTCACTATAAATAATTTCTTCCCTTAGTTTTTGTAATCTCCGAGCCAATTCTGCCTCTGTATTATTTATATCATCCTTATCAATAGACTGGCGGTTCGTTGCAAGAACTGTAATAGGACCTAGGGCGATCATTTCTTCAGCAATTTTTCCATTATATATGAGTATAATAGCGCCAATGCCAAGCAGCCCTATAGAAGCAAACCTTAGATATAATGCTAATTTCACAAAATACCTCGTCTAGTTAGATCAACATCGATCCCGGCGCATAGATGCCAGGTGTAATGGCGCGATCGACTAAGGTATTAGCCCCCACCACCGTATTCGCTGGCACATGGGCATTAGCCGTGATTCTAGCGCGATCGCCAACATAACAGGGTGCTTCTAACTTAGCCGCTGCATCGATCTCTGCTTCTTGACCAATCCAAATCCCAGCGCTGGAGCTGGTAGCATTTGCGATCGCATAGGGCATAGCCCCAGCCAGAATATCTAAATGGGCTTGGTAATATTTTTGCGGAGTACCCAAGTCCATCCAGTAACCATCCCAGGCATAACCCACCATTTTTTTACCCGCCGCCAGTACATTAGGAAAAACCTGCCGTTCAAAGCTGAGGGGCTCACCATCAGGATAATCATTGAAAATCTCAGGCTCCAGAATGTAAGTACCCGCATTGATCGTATTGATGCCCTTAGCTAAAAATACTTCTGCCTGATCCGCCGCAGGCTTTTCCCGAAAAGCTAGCACCCGATCGTCTGGATCGATTTCCACTAGGCCGAACGGCCGGATATCTTCTACGCGCTTGAGTGCGAGCGTCGCATCTGCTTTACTATCTTTATGGAACCTAATCATTGATTTTAGGTCTAGGTTAGTCAGGATATCCGCGTTGAACACCAGCAGGGATTCACCCGTAAAATAGGGTTGAGCTAGTTTCATCGCTCCCGCCGTATCCAGTGGCGTTGATTCTTCAACGTAGCGAATTTTGACCCCAAAGCGCTCACCATTGCCAAAATAGTCCCTGACCTGATGTGCTTGGTAGCGGACATTAATCAAAATATCGGTAACTCCCGCTTGGCAGCAGCGATCGACCATCCAGGCTAAAAATGGTTGGTCGAAAATTGGCAGCATGGGCTTGGGAGTGCCGTAGGTTAGTGGTCTGAGGCGAGTACCTTTACCGCCAGCGATGATCACAGCCTGCATAGTTTTTAGTCGCTATATCTAAAGTTTGCTTGAGTTTGCTTAGATTTTAGTTGGATTGATGTGAATGGGCTTTATTGGTCTAGTTGAGTCAGGTTAGTTTGAAGCTAAGGATATTAAAGGATATTAGGCAATGCGATCGGCACTGATTCAAAAGCTATTCGCTAGCAATCTAACCACGCTTAACTTCCTTACTTGTATACTTCTATCCTGGGTCTGTAGTATTCAGTGTATTAAAGATTGTTAAATGATTTTTGCAAATATTGTTGGATACCAGATAAAAAAACAGGTTTTTTGAAAATCAAGTTTTTAAATATCTAATTAAATATTCAAGTGGGTTGGCAAAATAGGGCAAATAAACGTGACCAAATCAGACATTGAATCAGATATTGAAACAGTTGTAGCCAAAAAATACGCCAAAAAGAATCAAGCGCCTGATTCTGGTGATTCTGGAGCCAGCGAATTGGAAACAGATTTTGGCGTGATTGAGACTACGAATGGCGCAGGAGCAAAGTCTCAGCACCGATCGTTTAGCTTGCCTCTGGGCAAAATGTTCTTTGCCGCCACCCTTTCCGCCGCGATCGCTGCTGGTGCCACCCTTGGTCGTCTTGCGCCAATTACCTCCTTTGATTGGGTTGGTCTGATGCAGGGACGGGAGCTAAGGGAAGTGATCGCCGAGGCGGTCAGCCGTAAACTAACCGCACCCTATCAGGTATTAATTCTGGGCATCGATCGGGTTCCTGATGCTGCGCCTGGCTCAAAGGAAATTTTCAATGGCCGATCGGATACGATTATGCTGGCTCGATTTGACCCCCAATCCAAGCAACTAAATATGCTCTCGATTCCCCGTGATACGCGCACCTGGGTGGAAGGATTGGGCACGGACAAAATCAATGCTGCCAATGTTTATGGGGGAGTTGATCTGGCGCAATCGACCGTGAGCAATACCCTGGACGGGGTAAGGATCGATCGCTATTTGCGGATCAGTCGCGCTGCTTTGCCAGAAGTAGTCAATGCTTTGGGTGGGGTGACTGTTGAGGTGCCACAACGGATGTATTATGTGGACCAGACTCAGGGCTTATACATTGATTTGCACCCAGGGATTCAAACCCTCAATGGCGAGCAGGCAGAAGGCTTTGTGAGGTTTCGCGGTGATGACGAGGGGGATATTGGCAGAATTCGCAGACAACAGATTTTATTAGGGGCGATCCGCCAAAAACTCAGCAATCCCCTGACTCTTACTAGGTTGCCAGGTCTAATCGAAACGCTTCAAGCCAATATTGATACTAATTTGAGCCTGGATGAAATGTTGGCGATCGCTGCCTTCAGTTCAAATCTGGAGTCCAATCAGGTTAATACCTCTACCCTGTCTGGTCAGGTGAGTGACCCTTATGCCTATTCCGCCAGTTATTGGTTGGTGGATAGTTATGATGTGGCGGAGGCGGTGGATGGTAAGTTTGCGATCGGTGCAGAGTAGGCTGGTAGTCGATTAATTGAACTAGTTGCTCTGCCCACTTTTTCGAGGTAGGCCCATTGTTCTATCTGCCCCAGGGCTTTTGTTTAATTGAAGGCAGAGGACTATGATGAGATTACTTAATCAGACTAAATCAGATTTGGTCTATGTTTTAGGGTGGTTTTGCAAAATTGCTTAACTCCTGGCGATCGAACCCCTGGTTTATGAGCTAAGCTGCTTGGCTTACGCTTGAAGTAGCCTTTCCCGTATATCAAGTTATAAAGCAACTTAAGTATTTATTTCAAAGCACTTATTTCAAAGCATTGGGCTATCCAAAGTTGCAGGAGGTGCCGCATATATATACCCTAATCATTACTAGTGAAACTTCTAGCAATCTTTTTGGCGAAGGGATCGATCATTGAGTTACTAATATTAATATTGCTGATTAAGACCAAACTTGCATAATAGCTAGCTTTAAAAAGCACTAGGTAAAGATATCAGAGGCTCTTAAACATTTCTAATCGCAAACCCAGGTTAGCAGTCGAGCTAGATATTTGGCCAACGTGACGATCGAAATATCGGCACAAGCAAGCCCTATAAACGCGATCGCTGCACCAATAATAGTTGGGTAGTTAGTTAGTTGCGCTCGACTAAGGTGATTGTTTCTAGATTTCTATATGGGTGAAGAGTGGCCTATAGCTACGATCGCATCTCTAGACAATTAGCCGCAGATATTAAAAAAACTTGACATCACTAACTCCTGATTCTGCCTACAACAATCTTTGCACGCAAATTTAAATTGAACCTAACAACTTAAAAGAATTAGAAGACTTAAACCGCATTGGACTAAGAGTATTGTGAAGCCTTCAGCCAGAAAACTTAAAATTCAGCCCAAACCTGGTAAGCGCATTGTCAAGGGTGTGGTACGCAAATGGAAGCGCATCCAAGAGATTCTGGCCGGGATTGATTTATCACCAGTGCGGATTTTGATTTCGATCGCCGCTAACTGTGGGATCGCGGTGCGGGAAGTTTGTGCAGAATGGAACCGGGACAAAGCGGCTCAGAAAGCCGCTGCCCTGGCCTACTATGCCATGTTCTCGATTACGCCAATGCTAATTATTGCGATCGCCATTGCCGGGTCGTTGTTTGGCGAAGAGGCTGCCAAAGGACAGATCGTGGGCTATATCCAGGGATTGGTGGGGAATAAGGGAGCCCAATTTGTAGAAACCGCGCTCAAAAATGCTAATCAAACTAATATGTTGTCTGGCTCAAGGCCAGCACTGAGCAGTTTACTGGTGCTAGTGATCGCTGCTACGGGGATGTTTGCCCAATTGCAAGACTCGCTCAACTCGATCTGGAAAGTAACTCCCAAGAGTCGCGGCATGGTTACTTCAATTTTGCTCAAAAGGTTCTATTCATTTTTGGTTGTAATTGGCCTGTCCTTTGTGATTATTGCTTCACTCACGCTCCACGCAGTGATGAGAACAGTTAGTTTTTATGTGGAAAATGCTATTTTTGGTGAATCGCTGTGGTGGCTAGAAGTAAGTCTGGAATTAATTAACTTCATGGTTTCCTATGGCTTGGCAACGTTATTATTTGCCGTCACCTATAAATATATTCCTGATGTCAAAATCAAGTGGAGTGATGTTTGGATTGGTGCAGCCCTTACTTCAATTCTGTTTACACTGGGTAAGTTTTTATTCAGTTTATATATCCAACACAGCAGCTTTACTTCCGTTTATGGGGCGGCTGGATCGCTGGCGGTGGTGCTGGTTTGGGTTTATTATTCGGCTCAGATTTTATTCCTGGGGGCAGAGTTTACCAAGGTGTTCGCCTGGCGCTGGGGATCGCTGGCGATCGCTAATCTCAGCCACAATTTAGATGAGTTGGGCGAGATCGAAGACAGCTATGAAGAACCAGGTAGCTAAGCAAAGATGGGCGCAAAAATCTTGAGTAGTCTCTACAGGATTATTGAAAACTGGTTTTACTTAGGTTGGCTCAATTGATTGGGCAGTAATGGTGGGCTGATGAGTAACTGCAAAATTCACTGAGTTAGCAATAAAACACTTGGCATGAGCGTGGTCATGCAGCTCGATCGCCCTAGCAATATTTTCAGGCTTAGCGATTTTCACCTGGGGTTGCAAGCTCACCTGCTGAAAATGGCCACTGCCATCTTTTTCTTCAATCATTAAACCAGTGGTGCGATCGTGATAATCGACCACGACAATCCCAGCATCGGCGCACAAATGCAAATACCAGAGCATATGACAGGCTGAGAGCGAGGCAACTAACATCTCTTCGGGGCTATATAGCTCTCGATCGCCTCGGAAACTAGGATCGGCAGAGCCAGAAATCACTGGTTTACCAATTACTTTAATTTCATGCTCACGGCTATAGGCTTTGTAGTTGGCTGTGCCCTGTCCCAAATTGCCAATCCAATCTACCTCCACTGCATAGTTATGTTCGTTATGCTTAGCTGTCATGGATACTTATATGGTGAGTAGTTACAATCGATGATCGATTTGTGTGTACTGATTAATACTGATTAATTAAAACAAGCTAGAAGGCGGCAGGCCACCATCTTCGGCGATCGGCTCCCGACCAGAATACTCAGTTTTAGGGCGCTCATTACTCCAAGCCCACCAGACACAACCACATTCACAGTGGTAGAACTCTTGCCATTTCTTGCGGTGGTTTTCGGTATAAACTGGCGATCGGCGATTGATCCACACTGCATCGGCCAGATCGGGGCCATTATTACAGGTGGGACAACGAAAACTATTAGAGTGGGTGGCAGACTCGGCCCATTGAGGTGAATTTGGATCGAAGGCTTCCATAAACATTTGATTTTCCTACCGCTTTATTTGATTTTAGCTTTTCTGATGGGGTTCGGATGGTGAAGCTTTAATAAGTAAGTTTTACGACAAAATGCGATCGATCGAATCGTTTGTATTTGTTCTACGTTTAAATGTTGCTCTCCTTATGCTTACAGACCTAAGCGATCGCGTCAGTTTTGAAAACATTAGCATTGTGATCCCAAAAGCTAATAATGAGCAGGCTTTAGAAACACTGCTGACGGATATTGACAAATTATCTTTGAATGCAGAAATAATTATCTCTGCCGAAGGGAGTCGCGCCAAAAGCCTAAACCTTGGCGCAGCAAAGGCCAGCAATGATTATATCTGGTTTCTCCATGCCGACAGCCGCATTGATCAAAATACTACGATCGCCCTGGCCAATTCAATTCAACAAGCTCCTGATGCATTGCATTATTTTAATCTGGCTTTTTGGGGCGATGGCCCAGAGTTAACTAAATTAAATGCCTGGGGAGCCAATTGGCGATCGCACTGGCTCGGTGTGCCCTTCGGCGATCAGGGCTTTTGCATTAGCAAGGCCTTATTTACCAAAATTGGCGGCTATCCTGAAGACGTTGCCTATGGCGAGGATCATTTATTTGGGTGGCGATCGCGACAGTTGGGCATCCAGCTCAAATGTACCAATGCGCTGCTTTATACCAGTGCCAGGAAATACCGCGATCGGGGCTGGCTGCAGATTACGCTTAAATATCAATACCTGTGGCTGAGGCAGGCCATGCCAGAATGGCTAAAGTTAATCGCAATCCAACTCAAACTGCACAAGCTAGAATAAAATCGCTTAATTTCTTGCTCAGGCTCTAGACCAAAGATACATATGCAAATTGCTCAGTTAGATTACGGAGATACAGACAATCCTACTGCCCTAGCGATCTTTGTCAAAACCCCTGGCCTATCCCCAGTCAAAACCCGATTAGCAGCTACTTTGGGGCAAGAGAAAGCAGAGGAATTATTTTTATTGTGCATCAGGGCGATCGCTGCCGTAGCCAAGCAAGCACAGCTACAAACCCAAAATCAACCCAGCGAAATAATTCCCTACTGGGCGATCGCCGAAGCCGAAGCCTTGGATCATCCGCTGTGGCAGAATTTCTCACGCCTACATACTGGCGCGGGGAACCTGGGTCAACGTTTGGATCGGGTTTATCGGGCTTTGCGAGCAAACCATCAGCGCGTAATTTTAATTGGTGCAGATTCACCTCAACTCACGGCTCAGTTACTAGTTAGTGCTGCTACTGGGATCAATGCTAAAAAAAGTGTGATTTGCCCCACCCATGATGGTGGCTATGCCCTGTTTGGTAGTCAGAGTAATATTCCCACATCGGCCTGGGTAAATACGCCCTATAGCTCTGCCAAAACCACAAATGTATTTTTGCGGCAACTACTACCAATGATCGTAATTAAACTGCCCCCGATTGGTGACATTGACCACGAAGCCGATGTCTTGACCATTTGCCAGGAAATGCGCAAAATAGACCTTTTGCCAGAGCAGGTAGAGTTGGTGGATTGGTGTCAGCGGCAGCTAAATTTAAATCTTGATCTAGATTCGGTACATGAGTGAGGCGATCGCTAAATGCAGTGCTAAGTATCACGATCAAATATAACCATCAAATATAACCATGAACAAAACTAATGCTGCTAACGTCAGGAACTTTCAACGCTAAAGAAAGATAACTAAGAAAGGACAAGATACCTTGAGCGATCGAGTTGGACTATGTACATTATCTTGTTGCTCCCAAGCCAAGGCGCTTTGACTCAGCAACATTGATCGAGATAACCACTATAACCATCCCGATTGGCATATATTTACGGCGATTATTTACAGCGATCGGAGTCATCTTCTTTAGTTTAGCTCTGTTAATATGCGCTCAATATTTGGTCAAGCGGTCAACTAGTAAGCAACGATGAATAATCAAGACATGAGGAATAGTAGGAATATTAGGATCAGGGATTTGCAGAATTTAAACGCAAAACAGCAGGGCGATCGGCGATCGCAATTTGCCTATGGATTTAAAAGATTAACAGGCTCTAATTGGCTCTCAGTGGCGATCACCTGCCTGGTTTCACTAGGAGCCTTAAGCATTAATCTCCCAGCCAAAGCCACCTCCGATGTTTTTGATCCTAATCAGGTACAGCCCCAAGGCGAGATCATTGAATCAGACCACGGAGTCGCTAAAGTAAAACTGGCCAATCCCAGTCAGCTTGCGCCCCTGATTGTGGATGATCTGGTGATGCAAGATCGCCAACAGTTAATTCAATCGATCGACCATAGTCTGCGCTATATCCGCACCAACAGCGCTGCCCAAAAATATCCGGTGGCTGGGATCAGCCGCAATCAAGTAGAACGAAGTTTGCTGCGGCTCAAGCAACTAGTCCAAACTGTTCCCACCGCCGAAGCTTTGAGTGTGGCGATCGCCAGGGAATATGATTTTTATAAGTCTGTGGGTCTGGATCAACGCGGCACAGTGCATTTTACTGGCTATTACGAAGCGGTATATCCGGCCAGTCGGGTACGCACAAATGTGTTTAAATATCCCATTTATTCATTGCCACCAGGTTTTAGAAGCTGGCGCAGTCCTCACCCCACCAGGGCTCAACTGGAAAATGGCGATCTGCTCAAGGGGCAGGAATTGGCCTGGCTCAGCGATCGGTTCCAGGCTTTTTTGATCCATGTGCAAGGCTCAGCTCGATTGCAATTGCCCGATGGCAGCGTGATGAGTGTGGGCTATGCTGGCAAAACCAACCACAAATACACCTCGGTGGGGGCGGAACTGGTTAAGGATGGCAAGATGAAGCTAGAGGATGTGACCCTTCAGGCTTTGATTAATTATTTTGCGGCTCATCCCCAAGAACTCAAATCCTATTTGCAACGGAACCAGAGTTTTGTATTTTTCCGCGCCACCAACGGTAGCCCTGCCACTGGCAGCCTGGGTGTGCCAGTCACGGCGGAGCGATCGATCGCTACCGATAAATCAATCATGCCACCGGGGGCGATCGCCTTACTGCGGACTAATTTACCGATGCAAGTACCTGGGGTGGATAGCACGGTGGCCTTTGAGGATCAATTTGAATTTAAACCAGTGTCGCGGCTAGTGCTTGATCAGGACACAGGTAGTGCGATCAAGGGTGCGGGTCGGGTTGATATTTTCATGGGTACGGGATCGTTAGCTAAGGATCGAGCAGGTCTGGTGAATACTGACGGTGAGTTGTATTACTTGATCTTGAAGGATTAAGCCTTTGGTCAAATCCCGCTAGAAGAACAGCTAAAACCTGGCAAATCTGCTGTTTACGTCTGTACCCAGTTTGGGCTAAGTTTTAATTTTAATTAGTTTAATATTTAAGCTATTGCTAATTCTGGTTAATGAACTAAGCAAAAATGGTGGCGATCTTGAAGTTCTTAGCAGCTTTGCGGCGATTGCAGGCACTTAAAATTGCCTAAAAAATCATTTAAAGAACAATAGTTTGATGCAAAAATTGAGTTAGGGTATGATATCTGCCTGGTGGCTAGCAGATTTGAAGCAATAATTCTGGGGCAACCTGGATTTCGATTGCTTATTTTGGTGAGAAGTTTCCCAACTTTGCTTAATTCTTGATGTGAGGGCGTTGGTGTGAATAAGGATCGAAAATCTCGGTCAGCGATCGCAATGGTGCTGACAGGTAAGTCTATTTGGCTAGCTGCTTTAATTGCCTCCCCTTTGAGTTTGGTAATCACCAGCCCCACCAGCGCCGAACCGATCGATCCAGCATCATTAGCACCCTCAGAATTAGCCTCGACCACCTGCGAGCTAGACAGCTACCCTTTTTGTAATCAAGAAAGTAACTACTTAATTACCAGCGAGACTGGTAAGTTGGATCAGCAAATTTCACCAGTTCCAGAAAAAACTGCTGACGTGCCAATCACCTCGATCGCCCCTATCTCTGAACTATCTGAACTATCTGAGCTATCTGGGCCAAGCGATCTTAATAGCTTCACCTCACCAAACAGCTTTGATGCTACTAATAATACAAATCAGCCAAACACTTCATCTCATCTTGCGGCGATATCTTCAAGTAGATCTATTGATCAAGCACCTCAAATAGATCAACCAGTCTCTACCTTAACGATCGAGATTGATCCAGCGCTGCAAGTTGCCCCCATAGCTACTAATAGTGAAACATCTGCCTCGCATAAGTTAGAACTAGCGATCGCACCTAACACATCACAGACAGGATCACCAAATCAGAATCAAATTGCTGATTCATTGCTGGTACAGGCCGATGATGCGCCGCTGATTCCGGTGAGGGAAATTGTGGTGGAAGGTAATACAGTGATCCCACCGGAAGAGATCGATGCCCTCACTGAACCACTGGTGGGGCAATCGGTGAGTTTGGCCGAGCTGCAAGCGGTTGCCGATCAGATCACTCAGCTCTATTTAAATAATAACTACATCACCTCTCGCGCCTTTATCCCCAACGAACAAGACATTAATGATGGCAGCATCTTAATTCAAGTTATTGAGGGCAAGCTGGAAAACATTGAAGTGAGCCGCATTGATGGTGCCGATGGACGGTTGAGAGAAAGCTATGTGCGATCGCGGGTGGGTCTGGGGGTAACCGAACCACTTAATTTTGCTCGCCTGGAACAGGAATTACAACTGCTCAAAGCCGATCCATTGATCCAGGATATTCGTGCCAACCTCAAGGCTGGTAGTCAGCCAGGGCAAAGTATTCTAGAAGTGCGCTATAGCGAAGCCAAAGCCTACAATATCGGTGTTTCGTTTGATAACTATGGTAACGCTGCCACTGGTATCTATCAGGGGGCTATTTCCTTCCAACATCGCAATCTTTCCACGATCGGCGATCAATTTTTTGCCAGCTATCAACGTTCTGGTGATGCCAACTCCTATCGCGCCAGCTATCAAATTCCGGTCAGCCCTTCTGGCGGAACCGTAGCTTTTAGTTTTTCTACGGGCGTAAACCCAGTCACCGAAACCCCGATCGCGCCGCTGAATATTCAAACCGATTCTACGGTCTATGAGCTGACCTATCGCCAACCTTTTGTACGCACCCCGCGTGAAGAGTTTGCCCTGCGCTTGGGTCTGGCCTTCGAGCGGAGTAACTCATTTTTGGATGGGCGATCGTTTAATTTCCAAAGTCTAGAATTTGATGATGGTAAATCACAATCTACGGTGCTGAGGCTTGGCCAGGACTATATTCGCCGCGATCCGCGTGGAGCATGGGCGTTGCGCTCCACCTTTAATTTTGGCGTAGATGTGTTTGGTGCAACCAGCCGTGATAATTCTCCCGACGGCCAATTCTTTAGCTGGAATGGTCAAGTGCTGCGGGTGCAGCGCCTGGGACTCGATCGTGATACTCTGGCTATTTTCCGGGTTGGTGCGCAATTGTCCGGTGATTCGTTGCTGCCGATCAATCGCTATAGCATCGGTGGGCCATTTTCAGTGAGAGGCTATCGCCAGAACCAACTCAGTGGTGATAGCGGCGTGCAAGGTTCGGTGGAATTTCAATTCCCGATCGCCAAAAATGAAGAGGGCGTGAGTGTATTGAAGTTATTGCCATTTGTGGAAGCAGGCACAATCTGGAATTCAAGCTTTAGCAATCCCGATCGCCAAACCCTGGTAGGGATCGGATCAGGTTTAATGTGGCAACCCAGCGATATATTTACCTTCCGGGTGGACTATGGCATCCCGCTGATTGAGATTAATAATGCCACCAATAACTTACAGGATGATGGCTTGTATTTCTCGGTGCGGGCTAATTTCTAGGCTTTAATCAAGCTAATTCAACAGGATCAATAACAAGAATCAGTGCAATGAAAAAACATCGATCGCTAAATGTTCAGGTTTTCAGGTCAGCTCTAGCAACCACAGGTTCAGGCTTAGACTAGATCCATCAAACTCAGGTTAGATTACTTAAGTATTACTTAAGTGCGATGCCGTAATTGTTTGAGTATTTTTTCAAAATAATCAGGCAGAGGTGCAGTAACTTTAATCTCAACCTGGCTAACCGGATGAATAAAAGAGAGTTGCCAGGCATGGAGCGCTTGATGCTTCAGGTGTTTGAGGGTTTTGCCATATACCGGATCACCAGCGATCCCATGACCCATATAGGCACTATGTACCCGAATCTGATGGGTGCGGCCAGTTTCGAGATCAAACTGCAATAGTGAGAAATGACCCAATCGCTCTAGCAAGCGCCAATGAGTGATTGCCGATCGCCCCGTTTCCACTACTGCCATTTTTTTGCGATCGCGCTGGTGTCTGGCAATTGGCGCATTAATGATGCCACTACTAGCATTTGGCACACCAAACACTAACCCCAAATAGCACCGCCGCGCAGTCTTGGCCTGAATTTGGGCTTGTAAGCTGTGATGGGCAAAATCATTTTTCGCCACCACGATCGCGCCACTGGTGTCCTTATCCAACCGATGCACGATGCCTGGTCGCTGCACGCCATTAATGCCAGATAGATGTTGACAGTGCGCCAACAAAGCATTTACCAGAGTCCCCTCAGAATGCCCCGGCGCAGGATGCACCACCATGCCAACCGGTTTGTTGATCGCCAGTAAATGCTCGTCTTCATAAAGAATATCCAGATCGATCGCTTGAGGTTCAATGGTCAAGCGCTCAAGTTCAGGGATTTCGATCGTGAGGTAATCGCCATCCTTAACGATCGCCTTTTTGCTGGTGCAAGTCTGCTGGTTTTGCTGCACCATCCCCTGTTCAATTAATTTTTGAATCCGCGATCGGGAAAACTCAGTCAAACAGGTTGCCAAATAACTGTCTAATCGGACTAATCGGCTCGGAGCAGCAGCGGGCAAGTTCAGATCAACCTCGATCGATATTTTATTTTCAGCCGACTTATTTAAATCCATTATTATTTGCACTTATTCATGTAGCTCGGATATGATATAAAAATGTGTGTTAAAGTAATTAATAATGATTGTTTCACCGCGATCGTCTTTATGCTGCCTAAGCCAGTGTAGCAATGGCGAGGGTTTTTAATATTAGCTCTAATATTAGCTAGGAAAATCAGTCATAGTCCTGCATAGTCATGTTGATTATTGTTGATTAGTTTAAAAATAGTTGCAGAGCGGTTTAGTTACAACGCTTCTATTCAATCTTGACCATTACCAGTGCTACCGAATCCAGTGCTACCGATTAAGTTACAAACCTTGGGAATACCTAAATTGGGAATACCTAAATTGGGAATACAATCTAATTTAGATTAGGAGGGATTGCAATCTAGACAGGGGAAAGCAACTATCTTAATTTGCTTGGCCAACCAGTAGGCACTCTATTTCTAGTTTCTGTTAGTTTCTACATGTAATTGATTTGCTACATATATTCTGGTAAGTCAATAAAATGAATTTAGCGAATACATCAAGAGGCTATGACTAGACCCAAGCAGAATAAGGCAAAGCGTGCCGATCGTCTCTATCCTAAGGTAGCTGCTGGCATGTTTGGTTTGCTACTTCTGGCGATGGCGTTTACCAATCCATCAAAAGAAAAATATATCAACTTCGCTGCCCAGGAGTTCTCAGCACAAGTCAAGGAAGGAGTATGTCAATCGCAGAGTGAACAAAATCCCGACAATCCCCTGGATGCAGCAAACAGTCTGGTATCAAGAATTTGTATGGTGGGGGTGAATCTGCAGCGAGATCTAATCAAAGACGTGATCGAGAAAAATACTGCGCCGCAGAACTTTTTGATTTTTACTATATATCGCACTGAAACTGGGATTCAGGAGTTTACTACCCTGGCCATTTTTGGTAATTTCTTTGTCTTAAATTGATGTTATTGCTGTCATAGATGTTTATATGAACAGCCCAAATAGTTTTGATTAACCAACCATAGAACAAGGGAATAACAATATAGAAGTAAAGATTTCCAGCTAACGTATTCAACTGCACTTAATCCAACCCAATAGTAATTACCTTTGACATTCATCCAAAAATTAAATAGATTATTGCCAATTATTATCTCACGAAGGCGAGTGAATATATGCCAGAGCAGCCGATCGAATCAAACTCTGTCAATAGCCCAGCCAATAGCCCAGACATTGATGCCGCGACAAACGCTGCAACTAACTGGTATATCCATAGGCAACCTTCAGGTGTTTGTTTGATTACGAACCATCAGGAAGCCCAGGGCTCATTAGAAACCTGGGGGCCGTTTGCCAATCAAAACGAAGCGATCGCCAAACGGGTGGGATTGATTCGCGCTGGGAAATGTATCCCTGCCTGAGTTCTATAGGAACCAAGGAATGCCAGCAAAATGCCGCTTATGTCGGGTAATGCCGCCTCATTTTTTTAGAAAAATACTTTGCGTTTCTGTGAAAAGATGCTACTTTGCTAGCAGTGGATGTTGTAGTGAGTGTGAGCTAAGTAATGAACCCTGTCAGAGCTACAGATGCTTTTGCCCCTAGACCTAGGCAGTCAAGCCGACGCAAGTCTGCAAACCGCCGTAAGGTTAGTAGGTTGCCGGCACAATTAGCTAATCAGTCATTACCAGCCTGGCTGAAGCTGTTGCTTACGGTGCAAAGAATTTCGATCGTTTCGACTGTGTTAATGACCACAGCGGTATTCGGCACCTATAGCTACACTGTATATGCCCAAAAGCTTTGGAATGAGCAATTTCATAAGCTCGAAGATCTCAAGCGTGATGAACGCCAGTTGACCGCTGCCGAAGCATTGGTCAATGACAATATTGTGAGCAATGTGGAAAATTCACCGGGACAGCTTACCCGTGAAAAGCCAACCCAAACCCTCTTCATCAGGGGGGAAAGCCCTAGACCAGGTCTTGGGGTGAATGATGCTGAGCTAGAACAGGTAGAGCCTGAGACTGCTCAACCCCTCGGATATTAGATATTAAATATTAAATTATTAGATTAGATACTCGATCGCAATTCAATTAATATTTGCCCTACATTCAGGTGCTTGGGTTAAGTGATTGCTTAACTCTGGTCTTTTTAGTTTTTTAGTTTATTGACTTTAAATTCTCATTCAATACATTAGATTTGTCTGTCTAATGCCCTTTTGGCTGTTATGCGATCGGCATTCGGCATGGAAGTTATTTGCACAAAGCTGAAACCTCTGCCCATGAAGAACATGAAGAATTAGTGAATCGGTCGTTAGCTTGGGTTAGGTTTACACCTAGATTACACCTAGATTACACCTAGAACTGTCAACAATGGTGGAGATCGCTACAAGCCCTGCTTTTGTGTAGTTAGAGCCTGAAAACACAACGCATACCACCATATATAGTGTTTTAATCTTTGACCTTTCTGGATAAATAGCGTATATTCAAAATCTAATACTTTGTGTTTAATCTCTACGATCAGTTTTTTAAATCTCTATACATTAACTTCTTGGTTTGACTAGCTGTTTAATAAGCGATTGCTGGAACTACCAATCAAGTTGATCTAGGTTTAGCCAAAGCTATTAGCTAAGTGCTCGGAGATTTATCGCCCGCGACAAATACTACAGCCCAGAGGAAATTATATGGTTCAGGAAATCGATCGCACCAAAGCCAATGCTCAGGCCAATCTGAGTAAGTCTGATAATACTAAGGCCAATACATCTAATGCCTTCCCGGAAGATGCCCCGGTAGCTAATCCAGTGTTTTTTAGAACCTATAGCCGTAAGATTGGCGATCGGCGCGAAAGTTGGCAGCAAGTTTGCGATCGCACCATTAGCAGCCTCAAACAATTGGGTAATCTCAATGATGAGGAAGTAGCGCTCATTTCCAGGATGCAGCGGCAATTAAAGGCCTTGTCCTCTGGGCGTTGGCTGTGGGTCGGTGGTACTGATTGGATCGCCCAACCCAGTAATTTTTCCGGCGGCTATAACTGTACCAGCACCAATGTAGTTGATTGGCGTGCCTTTGGCCTGATGATGGATCTGGCGATGATGGGCTGCGGTACAGGCGCAGTGCTGGAAGAAAAATATATTAGTCAGTTGCCAGTAATTTGCAATCGCCTCAATGTTTCCCTGGCCGGTGAAGTGGGTTCTACGCCTGCCCAGGCTCGCCGCGAAACCACCGAAGTAGAAGTGAATGGCGATCGGGTCACGATCTATGTGGGCGACAGTCGGCATGGTTGGGTTAAGTCCTATCAAACCATACTAGAACTTTCCAGTGACGATCGCTTTTCTGGCGAAGTGCAAGTTACGGTGGATTTGAGTGATGTGCGTGCTTCCGGTGAACAGCTTAAGGGATTTGGTGGCGTAGCTAATCCGGTCAAGCTGCCCAGTCTCTATAACCGGTGTGCCAGGGTTTTGAACAAGGCGATCGGTCGCAAGCTCACCTCGGTAGAATGTTGCATTTTGATCGATGAAGCGGCGGTTTGCATTGTGGCTGGAAATATTCGCCGGAGTGCCGGAATGCGCCAGGGAGCCAGCGATGATGAATTGTTTGCTGGAGCTAAGTTGAACCTTTGGCAGCAGGATGAATCGGGCAACTGGCGGATCGATCCGGAGCGGGATGCCCTGCGCATGGCCAACCACACCCGCGTTTACCACCACAAACCAACCGAGCAGGAATGTGTTGATGCGGTGCGTCAGCAGTATTATTCCGGTGAAGGGGCAATCCAATGGGCAGGTGAAGCGATCGCCAGGTCAAATGTAGATATCTTAGCCACGCCTGAACTAAGAAAAGAATTCATGCAGGTCTATAGTCAGGGCTTAGAGAATGCTAAAGCATGGTTGCGATCGCATTATCCCGATATGCCTGAAACTGAGCTAGAGCATAGACTAGAGCGTTATGGCTTAAATCCTTGTGTTACTGCCGAAACCTGGGTGCATACTGGCAATGGTGCAAGGCAAGTCAAGGATTTAGTTGGTGTGCAACACAGCACCTATGTCAATGGTGAGCTATTCAGCACTACTCCAGAAGGCTTCTTTTTTACTGGCGTTAAACCTGTGGTGAAACTAACCACCAAGGAAGGCTATACCCTGCGCCTGACCGGCAATCATCAACTCCTCAAAGTCACAGCCCAAACCCAGAAGCAACAATATAGCCAATGGGTTGAGGCAGGGGCATTAAACCAGGGCGATCGGATTTTGATTCATAACCATCGTGACTTGCAACCCTGGCATGGCATGGGCACATTTGCCGAAGGTTGGTTGTTGGGTAATTTGATCGGCGATGGTTGTTTCTCTAGCCATGCGGCCAGCTATTCCCATCAAGCGAAGTTGCGCTACTGGGGCGACACTCAAGCGGAGATGAATGAATATGCCCTTGACTTGGTTAAGAGTAATGTAGCAACTGCGCCTAACTTGGCCGGAATTTATCACCAGCAAAATAAATACGATGAAATTGGTTCAGCCGGATTAGCCAAGCTGGCCAACCAGTATGGCATTACCCAAAGCCATAAAACGCTCACACCTGGGGTTGAGCAATCCAGCTATGAATTCTATCAAGGGTTCCTGCGCGGCTTGTTTGATGCGGATGGCAGTGTTCAGGGTAGTCAAGCAAAGGGCGTAAGTATTCGTTTGGCTCAAAGTAATCTGCCACTCCTAGAAGCAGTACAGAGAATGTTGCTGAGAGTGGGCATTGCTAGCACCATTTACCAGAATCGCCGCCCCGCTGGTTTTAGGCAGTTGCCAGACTCCAACCGTAAGCTAGCAGAATATTTCTGTCAGGCACAGCATGAGCTAGTAATTGCTAACGATAATATTCCTGTGTTCCAGGATGTGATCGGTTTCCAGGATGCGACCAAGGCAGAACGCCTCCAGCAGGTGCTATCTGGCTATAAGCGCAATTTTAATCGGGAACGCTTCGCAGTGACGATCGCCTCGATCGAGGCCGATGGTGAAGCAGCGGTTTTTGATTGCACTGTGCCAGGTCCGGCTCGGTTTGATGCCAACGGGATCACGGCTCACAACTGCGGTGAAATCATCGGTAGTAATTTCCATTGCAACCTCAGTGAAATTCATCTTAATCAGCTCGATCCCAACAACGAACAAGATCAAGCAGATGCCTTCGCCGCCGGAGCCCTATCCGTGGCTACCTTGCTGAATCACCAATTCACAGAAGATCGCTACCAGGAATCGCGCCAACTCGATCCGATCGTGGGGGTTTCCTTTACTGGTCTATTTGACTTTTTTGTTAATGCCTTTGGCGTGGAGTGGCTGCAATGGTGGGCAGAGGGCAGACCCGCCACGATGCCAGGGATTGAATTTAAGGAAAAGGAAAGCGCTTACCTGCGCAAATGGAGCGACACCGTGCATCGGGTGGTGTGGGACTATTGCGATCGCCACGGGATCAAGCGTCCCAATCGCTGTACTACCGTACAACCCAGCGGTACTAAGTCTTTGCTGACTGGTGCGTCCCCTGGTTGGCATCCCCCCAAAGCACAGCGATTCATTCGCCGGGTCACCTTCCGCAAGAATGATCCAGTGGCTATGGCTTGCATTGACTATGGCTATAATGTGGTGCCTTCCCAATCGGACAAGGATGAGAATGGCAATCTGCTCAATGATCCCTTTGATCCTAGATGTACGGAATGGCTGGTGGAAATTCCGGTGCGGGTGCCCTGGGCGGACTTGCCAGGAGCCGACACGATCGACATTTCCAAATTCTCTGCCCTGGCGCAAATGGACTTCTGGATGAATGTGCAGCAGTCTTACACCCGCCATAACACCTCCAGCACGATCGAATTGCGCGAACCAGAAATCGAAGCGGTGGGCAAGCGGATCTATGAGGCGATCGAGCGGGATCAGGGCTATATTTCCACCGCCTTGCTGGCCAGATTTGACGATCTGCAAACCTTCCCGCGTTTGCCATTCGAGCCGATCGATCGGGAAAAATATGAACAAGAGCTAGCCGCAGTGTTGAAGCGTCGTGGTACGGATGATTTCCATACGGCATTGAGTTTGTATGATTCTGGGTTCCTGGTGGAAGCGGGGCCTGCGGGTTGTGATTCGGATAAGTGCATGTTGCCGGAGGAACAGCCCAAGGCTTAGTTTATTTGGTTAGAGTTGCTGGGGCGATCGCTTAATTTTCAACTCCGCCAACTCAACCTGACCACAAACCATAAAATTCCTCGTTTGCTACTGTCCTGCTCATTGGTGAGTGGGGCAGTTTTTTAGATCGAGATTTTAATTATTTGACGATCTCTATCCACAGGATGGTAAATCTGACAAGCGGAGCAATAAGTTTTATTAATGAATGTGATAGCATATATGCATAAGTTAACAATTCTTAATCATTATCCTTCTGGCAATCATATGCAAACAATAAATATGCAATCGAGCCAACCACTGCGGTTGCTCAAAACAATCATCTCCCCCGAACTCAAAGACAATCCGGCGTTACCGATCGCCCTGACGGTCTTGCGGGTCGCGGTAGGTATCTTCATGGTTCACAATGGCCTGGACAAGCTTGCCGACATCGAAGGATTCGCAGCGGCCTATGTGGAAGTAATCGGCTTGCCGTTCCCGATCTTCTTTAGCTATGTGGCGGCGTTCACGGAACTGTTGGGAGCGCCATTGCTAGCCCTGGGCTTGTTCACTCGTCCGGCGGCGTTGGGCTTGATGGGAACAATGCTGGTGGCGATGTATCATCACATTCTGGTGGCTGGCCTCAGCCTTCCCTACCTGGAGTTATCGGGCGTTTATGCTTCGGTCTTTGCTTTCTTTTTGGTCAATGGCGCGGGTAAGTTTTCGGTGGATCGATTTCTCAATGCCTGGTTAGGCAAGCTGATCGCCAACAGAACGCTGCGTCGGTTGGAATCGCTGGAGACTTCCTATCAGGCTTCTGATGCTGAAGTTACTGAAGTGGAAAGTACGAGCAAGTAGTTAATTCAATTCCCTAAGTAAAATCCTTGATGTTGCCCTGCCTGATTTTTAAAAAGTCGGGTGGGGTTTTGTTCAGGTGGGATCGTCATCACCCAGGAACCGCTCAATCAGTTCCGCCACTTCGGGATTGTCTGCCATGTGCCTACGAAACTCCAGTTCTTTTTTGGTATCTTCTAACCATTCTCTCGTGATCTTAGTATAGGTATGATCGGAGCCTAATACCTGCTCACAGATCGCTAGTGACTTTTGGAAAATGGGCTCAGCCTCAGCAAATTTTGCCTGATTATAGTAAAGCGCTCCCAAATTATTCAGGCTATCTGCTACATGGGTATGCTCGTCGCCGTATAGTTCCTGTCGTATGGTCAAGACCTGCTGCAAGAGCGGCTCCGCTAACTCATAATGACCTTGCGCAGAGTAGAGGGTAGCTTGATTATTCATACGATTTGCCACATCGGCCTGATCGGTATTTATATCATTATTTACATCATTCCCCACATTTGCCTGATTGAGATCGAAATTAGCTTGCGCATCTTGCTCTGGTTGCGGACTCTGGTCGTCAGGGCGATCGCTCATTACTGGGCACCACAAATACAGCGGATTTATTGATATCACTAATAAATATATCATTCACAAAAATATAGCGATCGAGCGACTAAACCCAATCCCCCCAGATCGCCAGCGTCACCGTCGGGTTATAGATATTCAAAAACATCGTCTGGCCATCCGCCGAAAAACACGCCCCCGCAAACTCGCTGCGATTTAGCGCATTGTGGGCAAAGTGATACATCTCACCTTTGCTAGTAATTCCCACCACGTGCTGTTGTTGATTGATACCATCCTCGCAAACATACATGTCACCCCAGGGCGAAATACAAATATTGTCGGGGAAATGGAGGCTTTCAGGATTGTCTGATTCAACAAATAAGGCGATCGTGCCCCCTGTTTCATTGGTCGGATCAGGCTCATACCGCCACACCTGGCCACTTTGGATCATGCCACCATTGGTGCAGGTAAAATAGAGCGCCCCATCGCTATAGCAAATCCCCTCCCCGCGCATGAACTGGGCAGCGCCCTTACTAAATCCTTCCAATCGCACCGTATCCCCTTCTGGATCGACCTCCTCGATCGTGACCCATTCCATCGTCATCGGTTGATCGATCGGAAAATGCCTGGCTGTGATCGCCTGGGGTTGGTCTTTAATTTTCAGTGCTTCCAACCTACCGCCTGCGATTAGATTCTCTGGTTGATTGGGAATAAAGCGATAGAACAGACCATCGATCCGATCTTCGGTTTGATAAACAATATTGGTACGTGGATCAACAGCGATCGCCTCATGATTAAACCGACCCATGGCGATCAATGGTTGCGGTGCGATCGGCGCAGTGGCATCAGCAGGCACTTCGAAGTTATAACCATGTCGTTTAGAAACAGGCGCATAATTAACTGTCTCATTGCCAGCCGGGGTGGCGGTATCTTCCTCGCAACTAATCCAACTGCCCCAGGGAGTCTTGCCACCAGCGCAATTCCGCACCGTTCCCGCCAGCGACACAAACTGCTTAACTACCTGCCGATCGCTATTCACGATCAATGTAGTTGTTCCCCCCTGGGCGATCGGATCGTAGAGTTTTTCGGTTGGCGCAGCTACTTTGGTGTAGTGGCGGCCAGTGAGTTCGTGGTTGCGAATTAAAATCGTACTACCAGGGACTCCGGCTAGGGCACCATCAAAGGCAGCCATACCATCGGCAGCATTAGGCACGATCGCCCCATCATCCATCCGATCGCCCAGCTTGGAGATCACCCGATACTTAAATCCAGGCGGCAGATCGAGGATGCCATTGGGATCGGTGACCAGATCGCCATAACCAATCTGCTTTCTAGCATTGGCATATAGCTTGGGAAGCACCACACCAAGGGAGCTGACTCCGGCGAGGGCAAGGAAATGGCGGCGAGAGATGGACATGTCTTTTTTGACTATTGACTAACTATTGGCTAATTTTTGGGACTACTTGCTTTGATTACTTTGATTATAGACAAGTGGCAAACCTGACAAACCCGACAATTGGTTTAATTACGATCGCATTACATCGCATTACTTAGCTGCTGATGGAGTTAATCAATAGCCGCATATAGCTATCAAATCCGCCAAAATCAGGCTTTGTTGTAGTGCAGCGATCGCCTCAATCCTGATTCCTAGTGATCATTTAGACGGCAATATATTCAGTATTTATTTGCAAATATATCATGAATTGACTTGAGATGTCAGATCTTGCCACTACATCACCTGATCCTGATGTCATAGATCAACCTGATTTGCCCGATTAGATCACCAAGAAATGGCAGGTTTAACTAACAGTATTTAGCATATAAATAACTATTTAAATTGTTCCTAATATTTTTGTTTTTCATGTCTTTGCCGACAGGATTAAGGGCTTTTTATGGTCTGCAAATTAAGACAAAAAAACTATTCTAATCCTAATGGCTTAGTCAAAGCTAGTGGTTTAGGGTGCTTAAGCATGATTAATACTGTTTTTGCATTTGCGATCTTAAGGAACATATAGGGGGCAAGACTAGCATTTTCATTATGTTCCTATGATCAAGACAAATAATAATTTAATGAATATTGAAGACGCATTAATGATCGTTGATTCGATCTTGCCCGGTAGGAGTTTAAATAATATTCAAGAGCTATTATTTCGGCAAACCTGGGAGGGTAAAACCTATCTGGCGATCGCTGAGAATTCTGGCTATGATGCCTCCTATGTTAGAGACGTGGGCTATAAGTTATGGCAGACTCTATCACGGGCATTTGGTGAGCGGGTAACCAAGAAAAATTTACAGGTGGTGTTGCGTCGATATGCATCTAAGCTGGTGACCAGTTCGCCTTCTCCGCACGGGTATGAACCCAATAGTATTTATGAAACTAGTCAATATGGTGCTGGCTTTAGCCCTAGTATAGGTAATCTGCCTAATACTTTTAATCCCAGTAATCCCCAAACTCCATCCTTATTAGTAGGTGATAATTGGCAGGGCTGGGCTGAGTCTAATCAGGGCAGCAGCAATATTAACCCGATCGGCCAGCAGGTAGTAAATCAACCGCAACGATTAAGGGTCTCTGGCAAAATCGATCATTCTGAGCCAGGAAATTTAAATAACATCGGTCAAGTGTATTCCACTATGGCTGAGGAGCAGATCAATGCCTATATATCTACAACCCATAGCCAAGGCAACTTAGAGGATCGCAGCTTGCGCCAGGATTGGGGCAGTGCGATCGACACCAGTGATTTTATTGGCCGGGAGCCAGAATTACAGCAGCTAGAACAATGGCTAATTCAGGATCAGGCTCGATTGATTGGCACTCTGGGTTTTGGTGGCGTGGGCAAAACAGCATTAGCTGCAAAAATTGCCGATCGCTGTCAGGATGAATTTGACTATTTAATCTGGCGATCGCTGCGACATGCCCCAGCCCTGGTGGATATGTTAAAGGACTTAGTTGGTTTCTTCAGTCCCCAATCACGATTGGATCAGTCAATCCCGGCCGATCGATTGCTCCTGTTGCTATTTGATTGCCTGCGGCAGCATCGTTGTCTGCTCATATTCGATCAGCTAGAAACAATCCTGCGCCCAGCCGATCGGCATGGGTTTTACCTGCCAGGCTATGAGGGCTATGGCGATTTGTTTCAGCAGGTGGGTGAAATCAATCACCAGAGCTGCTTACTGTTTACCAGTCGAGAAAAACCCCATCAACTCATGCCCACCATGATGCCAACTGGGAATGGTGAGCAATCTAGCCAGACGATCGCTCTGATGTCGTTGGGTGGCCTGGAGTTGGCAACGGCTCAGCAATTGCCCATTTTAGCCAGACTCAAACAGCTCAATCCAACTAATAATCCAGGGTTGATCGCCAATTTAGCTAGCCAATATCAAACCAATCCCAAAATGCTCAAGGCAGTGGGTAGGGCGATCCAGGAATTATTTGATGGCGCGATCGAGCAGTTTTTGGCACAGGATGCGATCGTGTTTGGCGAAGTGCGTCACTTGCTGATGCAACAGTACGATCGACTTTCCGGGCTGGAGCAACGGGTCATGTATTGGCTGGCAATCTTGCCATCACCAGTTACGGTTGAGCAATTGGGGCAGGTGATGCGACCAGTTACTAGCCATGCAGAGTTACTTGAGGCAATTACGGCCTTGCGGTGGCGATCGCTAATTGCCAAGCAGAAGCATGGTTTTAGCCTACCCAGGATCATAGATAAATATGTGACCAACCTGGTGATTGAAGCAGCGTATGCAGCGATCACTCAGCAGCGCGATGAATTCTTGGTTGAGTTTGCGCTTTACTATCCCACCTCATTGACCCCAGCGATCGAGATAGATGAGATCGAGTTACCACAGTCACCTCAGCTGCCGCTAGCCATAATTGAGCCATTATTAACCAAGCTAACTGCCCAATTTGGCTCGACCAGGAGCCTGGGGAATAAGTTAAGCGAAATTCTGTGCCGATTTAGCCAATCTCAGCAAAATCCTGGCTATGCCCAAGAAAATATACTTACCCTCTTGCGACAATTACAACTCGATCGCCCCGGTAGTGATTTTGCCCACCTGCCGATCTGGCAAGCTTATCTGCAAGAGATTCTGCCGCAGCGATCGCCTTTGGGCATGGCTCAAACTGGTATTTTAGCTAGTGGTTTAGATGATTTAGCTGATTCTAGTTATTCAGGCCGATCGATCGCACTGGGTAATAATTTGCAGGACTTGGCCAAGCTGGTTGAAAACCCTGGCTCCCAGCTAAATTGTGGCAACCATTCAGAATATACAACCGAGCTGATGGCGATCGAGTTCAGTCCTGATGGCAAGGTCTTTGCCTGTAGTAATAATGATGGCAGTATCAAGCTACGCCACAGCAGTAATGGCGATTGTTTAGCTACCCTGGTAGGTCATACTCAACCTGCTTTTGCAACTACCTTTAGTCCCGATGGCCAAATTCTGGCTAGTGGCAGCTATGATCAAACAATTCGGCTCTGGGATATTCAAACTGGCGAATGCTTGAAAATGTTGAAAATAGCTGGTGGCACAACAACCGCCCAGCCCGATCCAATTGCCAACCCAAATACTGAACCAGATATCGATCGAGAGAATCGCCCAGAGCTAAGCGATCGCCCTGAGTTAGATCCCCAATCTGCCCCATCAGCTCAACCAACCCCTGGCTAACCGCAGCTAAGTAATAAGTAACTAGCATATAGACAAGGTCAGGCTATTTACTAACTTTGTTTTAAACTCACGCGGAGGATGGTGCCAGATTGATCTAGCCTTGATCTAGTCCACAATCTTTGCACCTCAATACATCTTATTTTGCTAAAGCAGCAGCTTGGATCTGGGCAGGAAAATCACACCAAACTGAGCCTGATCCAGATTGTTAATATTGTTAATTAGGAGCAGAACAGGTATAAGGTTTAGTAAGGCAAATAGCAATGAGATCAGCATGTATAGCCAGATATTTTCCACCGAAGAAGATCCACGCACCCAAGAACTACGATCGCGCCTGGATAGTTTCTATGCTGAAACCAGCGATTATACTGCTTTCCATGAATCCAACTGGCAGCCAGTCTATTGGCAACCGATCGCGGAGAGGGCGGTTAATTTGCTCCAGAGTAAAGGTGATTGTCGGATCTTGGAGTTTGGCGCAGGGCGTACTGGGTTTGGGAAATATCTGCAAGAGTATTTGCAAAAGGCGGATATTGCGGCAGATCTGAGCGATCGGCTGACTTTTGACACCCAGGATGTCACGCCCCAGAACCAGGATTATTTAGCCACCCAAGCCAGCCAGGTTTACATTGGCGATCTGCTGGAGGTGACCCAAAAATATGACCTGATTTTCTCTACCTTTGTGTGGGAGCACCTCACCACCCCCAAAGCCATTCTGGATCATTTAATTAGTCTGCTGAATCCCCAGGGCAGCATTTTTTTGATTTCTCCTCGCTATGATTTGCCCTTTTACCTCAGTCCATCCTGTCGCCACCTCAGCAAGGGCGATCGGCTCAAGCTTTCTTTGTGGCTAAGTCTGAAGCGATTGTTAACCCTACTTGGCCAAAAACCCAGCTTTTTAATCCACCTTGATCCGGTGTTGTTCCATCAGAAATGGTTCAGGGATGCCGATGCGATCCACTGGGTTTCGCTGTGGGACTTGCTTAGTTACTTGCCATCAAATATGCAGATAACTAAGCATAAGATTGAGGCAGGGGGACTGAAAGGCAAAATCTGGGCTGATTACTGCGTTATGTTTGTGCAGATTCAGCAAAAATAGCTAATCGGTTAATTATTAATTTACTAGCTATCATGGCTAACTAGCTGGTACATAGCGATAACCTGGCGCAGGAAAACTAGGGAACTTTTGACCATAGAGTCGCTGGAATGGTTGCCCCATTGGTTGCCCCAAGGGACTGACTAGGGCATATGTGCCTGCTTGTCGGCAGATTTCGCCCGGTTTATATGAAGTGCGCTGTAGTCTAATCATGGCGATCGCCCCTAATAAAATACTCTATTCCCTTTTTGTGATTATATTTACTATTGCTAACTAATGTCTATCGGCTATTTAGCAATAGCTTCGCTAGTAAGCGTTACCAATAAATCACTCTAAAATATTTAAAAAGTCGGTGTTGTTGCAAATTAACGAGATGTTTATCCATTTAGCGATCGGACAAACTCATACTGGATATACATTTGCTATTTATGATGCCGACATTTCTATCTCTCGATCATGCAATACCAAGTTAAGGAGCTTTTTAAAAGGTTTTAGTCAAATTGGTTACTGTCTAACAGTTTCCGATCGTGAATAGCTATAGAGTAATGTCATCAATCCGAGATGATGTGATGAGACTAGAAGCGAGTTAAAAATATTTAAGCGATTTATTGGTCTAACTTGCTGGCCTGGTTTCTTCTCCTGTGTTTATAGAGTAATGAATGGTTCCGATCGCCCTGGGTGTATTACTGGTGGCGATCGTTTTTTATGATTGCTAACACAAAGGGATCGCCCTATGAGCAGCGATCCCCAAAAATCACAGAAATTAAATTAACTGTGGCTTAAGCAAAAGGTTAAATAAATCTACTTAACCGTCACCTTAGCACCAGCCTCTTCGAGTTTCTTTTTGGCAGCTTCAGCATCATCCTTGCTAGCACCTTCCTTAACTGGCTTAGGCGCAGATTCAACCACTTCCTTCGCATCCTTCAGACCCAGGCCAGTGATTTCACGCACAATCTTGAGGATGGCGATCTTCTTGTCACCGGGCACTTCATCAAGGATGACATCAAATTCGGTTTGCTCTTCCGCCGCTTCAGCTTCAGGGGCAGCGCCACCAGCAGCCATACCAGGCATAGCCGCCATCATCATCCCACCAGCAGGAGCAGCCGCAGAGATACCGAGCTTATCTTCCATCATTTTGACCAGCTCAGCCGCTTCTAGAACGCTCAGGCCAGTAATTAGTTCGTAGGCTTCTTCGATTTTAGACATTGGGAAAATACTCCTTTAATGGACTAATAAACTTGTGATTGAGTAATGATCATGGCGATCGCGTCAATCAATTAGAGACAATTGCAGAAAATTACGGAAAATTATGGAAATACTCAGAATTAAGGCAATTCATAAAACCAAGCTCGACGGAAGTAATTAAATTAAAAAATTAATTACTAAGCAGCTTCTTTTTGGTCAGCAGCAGCCTTGATTGCCCTACCCAACGAGGAAGGTACATCGTTGAGCGCGCGTGCCAGCGAGGTTGGCACCTGATTGAGTCCGATCGCCACTCTGGACGTAGCACTGTTGAGTACGCCAGCGATCTGAGCCAGTAGTTCTTCACGCGATGGCAATTTGGATACAGCTTCTAGGGCATCAGCATCCAAAGCCCGACCATCAAATACGCCGCCGCGTAACTCGGTCTTTTTAGTGTCTTTTTTGAATGCCTGGTAGGCTTTGACGGCACTTGCCATATCGCCTTTCACAAACAAACAGGCAGTTGCACCTTTGAGATATTCACCCATTGGCTGCCAATGCTCATGTCTGGCGATCGCAATCCGCATTAGGGTATTCTTCACCACCATGCAGGTAGTTTCGGAATCCCGCAGTCTACGGCGCAGATCGGTAATCTCGGCCACGCTGAGGCCACCATAATCGATTACCATCACCATCTGAGTTTCGGTTAATTGAGATTCAAGCTGACTAACTAGTTGCTGCTTGTCCTCTGGACTTCGACCCACTTAAATTCACCTCCTTTGGCGAAATTTCAAATCTGTTTGGTAAAGCTTGATCAAGCCAAGAATCCTAGCCCTCGCATTTCAAAAAAATTAGCGCCAAAACAATGACCCCTAACCGACAACAGGTAGAGGTCAAGGAGAGCATAACTCCCTCGTTAACAACCTCGGCAGGAAATTAAGTCTTGCTGCTAATCTGTGCGAAATCTTGATCAGACTTCTAATTAAGACCAGTAACAGACACCTACTGTCTACAGTTTTATTTGGTTGTAGGGATGTTAGAGCGTTGAGCTATGCTCCTAATTGTTTTGTTTTACTGGACTAGAAACTTACTATTTAAGCCTTTTGGCCAATCTAGGCGGCATCTTCTAGCTTTAGATCGCGCAGGGCGCTAACATCAAGCTCGATCGCCGGGCCCATCGAAGCGGAAAGATAAATCGATTGCCAGTATTTACCCTTAGCACCGGAAGGTCGATTACGATCGATCGTTTCCTGCAAAGCCTTGAGATTAATCAATAAATCCTGGGGCTCAAAGTTGGCTTTACCAAACATGACATGCACGATCCCGGTACGATCGGCACGAAATTCGATTTTACCACCTTTGAAGTCATTTACGGCTTTTTCTAGATCGAAAGTTACAGTGCCGCCTTTGGGTGATGGCATTAACCCACGCGGACCCAGCAAGCGACCTAGTTTTGCCACCTGAGGCATCACATCTGGAGTGGCGATCACCACATCAAAATCCATCATGCCTTTGGAAATATCTTCGATCAGCTCTTCCGAACCAACAATGTCTGCTCCGGCCTCTGATGCCTCGGCCACTTTTTCACCACGGGCGATCACTGCCACCCGCACAGTTTGGCCTGTACCTTGGGGCAAAACGACCGTAGTCCGCAGTTGTTGGTCAGCATATTTAGGGTCAATCCCCAAGCGAATATGGGCTTCGGCTGCTTCGACAAATTTAGCTGTGGCGGTTTCTTTGAGCAGTGCCAAGGCTTCAAGGGGTTGGTAGGGACGCTCTTCTACTTTGCTCAATGCGGCCAGAAAGCGTTTTGATTGTTTTTTAGCCATTGATTTGTATTCTCCTTGGGGTTAGATAGCGAAGCTAATCAGCCTCTCCCCCACTATGGTTAACAGTTGATTGAAAATCAAGAAAATGGAAAATTGATAAATCTAAACGATCGCTACGATCGATCAAATTTACTGAGCCAAGCTATTCGGCGATCGTCACGCCCATATTACTAGCCGTCCCCGCCACAATATTCATCGCTGCATCAATATCATTGGCATTGAGGTCAGGCATTTTGGTCTCGGCGATCTCTTTGAGTTGGGCTTTGGTAATTGAGCCAACTTTTACCCGGTTGGGTTCGCTCGAACCACTATTAATCCCGGCCGCCTTTTTAATTAACTCAGATGCGGGTGGGGTTTTGAGAATAAAGGTAAAGCTGCGATCTTCATAGACAGAGATCTCAACCGGAATCACAGTGCCAGCTTTGTCAGCGGTTTTGGCGTTATATTCCTTGCAGAACATCATAATATTAACGCCATGCTGCCCCAGTGCTGGGCCGATCGGTGGCGCGGGGTTCGCCTTACCAGCCTGGATCGCCAGCTTAATAATTGCTACAACTTTTCTTGCCATGCTTGCCTACTTTGTTTATTTTGGAATATCTAAAAATAACTAAACTCTATATTTACGCTACATTCGCTTAGTTTTGAACATCTAGAGCTGTGGCTAAAGCTCCTTGAAGGTATAAATTAACGTTTTTGATAGTGGCGGCAATATTTTTGAATATTAGCGATGCCATCCATCACCAATGGAGCAAGCCATAAAAATAACTGAGTCCGCAGAATTCACCCGGTCTCAGTGCCGATCGCTGATCACTAATCAAATCAGCTCGGCTAAAATTAGCTCGGCTAATTAGTATATCAGCAATTTAGTTTTGCTTTTCCACTTGATTAAATTCAAGTTCCACTGGTGTATCACGGCCAAAGATCGACAACAACGCTTTCAGCTTGCTCCGCTCCGGCGTGACTTCCACTACTTCACCCTCAAAGTCCTTAAATGGCCCAGACAAAACCTTAATCTTGTCGCCTGCTGCCATATCGATCTTGACGATTGTTTCTTGCTCGACCGCAATGCGGAAAATACGCTCCGCCTCCGATCGACTAAGTGGTCTTGGCGTAACATGCCCGCGCCCACGGCCGTAGGGACGTTTTTGCTCAGTACCCACAAAATTAATCACATGTGGGGTATTTTTGACCACCTGCCAGGCATGGTCATCCATGTTCATCTTAATCAGAACATAGCCCGGAAATACTTTCTCCTGGGCTGATTGGCGACTGCCATCTTTGCGAATTTTGACGGTGGGGGTCTGAGGGATTTCGATCTGGTGGATCAAATCCTGCACTTCTAGAGTGTCAAGACGTTGCTCCAGATTAGCTTTGACCTTTTTTTCGCAGCCAGAAGCAACCTGTACAGCATACCAGCGTGGCTTTATGCCCGAAGCTTGGCCTGCTGTTGCTTCAGTCTCTATTTCGGCTTCTAAATTATCGGGATCTTGTTCTTCTGCAAACATTGCTAAAATAATTGGTTAGCGACCCATCTGAACAGGCCATCTACTAGATATACTAGCGAAGATGCAGCAACTACCATGAGCAACACGGCAGCAGATTCGCTGAAAAGCTGTTGACGACTAGGCCAGACAACTTTCTCAAGTTCTGCCTGGGTATTTTTAATAAACTTACCTGCCTTACCAGTTTCCGCCGCTTCTTCCTGGGAAGGCTTTTTACCTTTTTTGAGATCCTCTTCCTTGGTCATGGCTTCATGTATGGCGATCGCGGCAATTGATAGGGCTAGCTAGGGTGAAACTCAATTTCAAGGTCAATACTGGACTTGGTTAAGCCGATTAGGCATCTAGCCAATTATTGAGCAATGAGATAATTAAGTTGTGCTAGCAGCTTGGGCAGTAGTGGAAAATTCAAAAAAAATGGAGCGCGCCCTGGAGGACTCGAACCCCCGACATCAGGTTTTGGAGACCTGCGTTCTACCAACTGAACTAAGAGCGCATACTTCTGAAATCTAGATCTGTTAGATCATCCAAAGATCATTCTAGCGATTCGCTTTGCTTACTGGCTGAGCCATTAGTTAAAGACTAAATTCGCTAATCGATCAGCTTGGAACCTAAACAATATAGCTGCTTAAGAGCCATCGGCCAACGGTTCTACTGGCGGAAAACCTAGAAATAATTGGCGGCTTTGAGTCTTAACTTCAATGCCTGATCCATAGTAACCCATTACATAAGTCAATGGCATTTGATCTAGACATTGAAAGACCCAACAACAGAAAAATAGAATGTTACATATTTAAACTTCAACAGCTTAAATAAACATTACTTTGAATCTAACCGACTTAGAATCTAACTTCCTAAGCCAATTTATTCAGCAGCAGCAGCGGCAGCCTTAGCTTTCTTTCTAGCCTTAGCTTTGGCGCGCTTGACCGTTTTCTTGCCTTCCGTATCAATCGGCCGATCGAAACGTTGCTTAACTCTAGTGGCCTTACCAACGCGATCGCGCAGGTAATAAAGCTTCGCCCGACGCACTTTACCACGTCTGATCACCTTAATACTTTCGATCTTAGGAGAATGAAGCAGGAAAACCCGCTCTACGCCAATCCCCTGGAAGGTCTTGCGCACGGTGATACGGCTATTAATACCAGAGCCGGCCATGGAAATTACAGTCCCTTCATAGGGCTGCACCCGTTCTTTACCGCCCTCTTTAATTCTGACCCCAACTTTAAGGGTATCCCCAACATAGATTTTGGGAACGTCTTCTTTGATGTGTTTCGCTTCTACGGAGCGAATTATCGCCTCTGCGTGCATGATCACCTTAAAAAATCGGCAGTCTTCAATTGTAAAGTAACTTATACGGATTGTCTACTGGAGATTGAAAGTAGGTATATAGCAAAACCTATCTATATCCGTAGTTGGATTGGTTTTTATTTTATTACCTATTTAACCAAATCCGGCTAAAATGCTGGAATCAACACATCCTCTAGTGAATGAATCACCGATGCTCCAATTGATTCAGGCTGTTCTTAATAGTGATGAGAAAAACGATCTGCGTAACTTTTTAAGTCAATTGCGGGCTGACGATCGCAATTATTTGCTGCGTACTGATGTGCTTAGCGCCTTCGATCGCTATTGTCTAGACAATGAAAAAGATGATCGCTTTCGCCATCGGTCTGCTTTTAGTGATTTAGTTGCCAGTAGCCAGGAAATAATTAAAGACCAAGACAGCTTTTGTCTCCTGTTGCGCCCCCGCATTGCGACCCAAAGCGCACACCGCATTTTAGCTGATCTCACCGTTGAGAAAATGAGCGTAGAAGATTTGCTCAATTTGCGCGATCGCCTGGTCGAGCGATTTCATCCCCAGGAAGGGGCAACATTGGAGATCGACTTCAAACCTTTCTATGACTACTACCCGCCGATCAAAGACCCAAAAAACATTGGCAAAGGGGCTGCTTTTTTAAATCGCTATTTATCGAGCAAGCTGTTTCAATCGCCGGAGCAGTGGTTTCAGTCTTTATTCAAGTTTCTGCGCTCCCATCACTACAATGGCACCCAATTATTACTCAATGGGCGGATTCAATCACAATGGCAGCTTTCGCAGCAGGCTAAGCAGGCGCTGACGTTGCTGGCCAAATACCCGGACGATCGCCCTTATCGAGAATTTCGCTACGAATTACAAGAACTAGGCTTTGAACCAGGCTGGGGTAATACCGCTGGCCGCGTTTCCCAAACCCTTGATATCCTGGATGGCCTCCTGGATTCACCCGATCACCAGAGCCTAGAGGCATTTTTGTCACGCATCCCGATGATTTTTCGGATTGTGCTGGTTTCGGTTAATGGTTGGTTTGGGCAGGAAGGGGTGTTGGGACGACCCGACACTGGTGGACAGGTGGTTTATGTGCTCGATCAAGCACGCAGTCTAGAAAAACAGCTCCAGCAAGATATTACCCTGGCCGGATTAGATGAATTAAAAATTCGCCCCAAGCTGCTGATTGTGACCCGGTTGATCGCCTACAGCGAAGGCACGTTTTGCAATCAACGCTTAGAAAAATTACGCGGCTCCGATGATGTGTGGATTTTGCGGGTGCCATTTAGGGAGCATAATCCCAACGTGACCCGTAAATGGCTATCGCGCTTTGAGCTGTGGCCCTATCTGGAGACCTTTGCGATCGATGCAGAAACTGAGATCAAGTCGGAGTTGGGCGGTAAACCTGATTTGATTGTCGGTAACTATACCGACGGCAATCTGGTAGCTTTCTTGCTCTCGCGCAGCATGAAAGTAATTCAATGCTACATTGCCCACTCCTTGGAAAAGCCCAAGTACCTATTTAGTAATTTGTACTGGCAGGATCTAGAAAGTAAATATCATTTTTCGTTGCAATTCACGGCTGATTTGATCGCCATGAATGCCTGTCATTTTATTGTGTCTAGCACCTATCAAGAAATTGCTGGTACTACTGAAAGTATTGGCCAGTATGAATCATATCAATCCTTTACTATGCCTGAGCTCTATCATGTGCATACGGGCATTGATCTATTTAGCCCCAAGTTCAATCTGGTGCCACCGGGGGTGAGTGAGCAAGTTTTCTTTCCCTACACCAAAACCGAAAATCGCGTAGAGAGCGATCGCCAGCGCTTGAATCAATTGTTGTTTACCTATAACGAAGCACCTACACAAATTTTTGGTGTGCTCGAAGATCCCGACAAGCGGCCAATTTTTTCGATCGGTCGGATGGATCGGATCAAAAATATGTCGGGGCTGGCCGAGTGTTTTGGTCAAAGTGAGGCGCTGCAAGAGCAATGCAATTTAATTATTATTGCTGGTAAGCTGCGGTTAGAAGATTCCCAGGATCAAGAAGAGCGTGAAGAAATTGAAAAGCTCTATGGCGTGATCGATCGCTATAACTTACATGGCAAGATCCGCTGGTTGGCCGTGCGCCTTTCCCGAATTGAGACCGGTGAGATTTATCGAATCATTGCCGATCGCCAGGGTATTTTCATTCAACCGGCACTGTTTGAGGCGTTTGGCTTAACTGTGCTCGAAGCAATGATTACGGGCTTGCCTAGCTTTGCGACCCAATTTGGTGGCTCGTTGGAAATCATTCAAGATCAAGTGAGTGGTTTTTATATCAATCCGGCTAACTATGAAGAGACAGCGGAAAAGATCGCTGACTTTTTAACTAAATGTGAGCATAATCCTACCTACTGGCATGAGATCTCCGGTCGGGCGATCGATCGGGTCTATAGCAAATACACCTGGAGTCTGCACTCGAAGCGATTGCTATCTTTGGCGCGTACCTATGGGTTCTGGAATTACACCTCCAAGGATAACCGCGAGGATATGTTGCGCTACATTGAAATGCTATTCCATTTGCTCTATAAGCCCCGCGCCAGGGAGTTGTTGGATCAGCATAGCCATTGGCAATAGTAATTAATTAGCCTTAGTAGGTAACTAGGCAAATTGCGATCGCCTAAAAAGCAAAATGCAAGGCTTTGTGTAGCCCTGCCTAATGCTGAGAATAATTTAGTGAGTAAGTTGTAAATAACTTAGTCCAGGTAATTGCTTAAAAGACCTGTTCGACTTCACCAATGTCGGGGATCTCCTCCCGCAACTTACGCTCGATTCCCATCCGCAGGGTCATCGCCGAAGATGGGCAAGAACCACAAGCACCCTGGAGCCGCAGCCGCACGATCGGCCCTTCTACTTCTACTAATTCCACATTACCGCCATCCGCCAACAGGTAGGGGCGCAACTCATCGAGTACATTCTCGACGTTATCCATTGTTAATTCTTTGGCCATAATTTCCCTTTGTTTACCTCGATCGAAACTATTAATTATATGCTACGCGAAATATTCGTCTTTTGCGGCATTTTGGTGGGTTCGGTTATCAGCGATCGTAATCATTCTAATCAAGCTTTGCCTATGATTGCTTAGTTTAAGCTAGCGATCGGGCAACTTCGAAATCGCAATTCCATTTTTACAAAACTAGGATCCAAATAGACTGGTAATTAACTTCACAAAATCCGCCACAAACTCCACCAGCTCCACCCGATAGGTGATCGTCATGGGCAAGAGCCCTGCCAGCACCAGCAACGAGCTAATCAGATTATTCCAGAGTTGATGATAACTGCTGAGGATTTTGATGCCCATTGCCTCATCGGTCAGCAATGGCTTGAGGCTGGAAAGATCGACGATCGGCAGGTTACCGCGTCTGAACCAACCCGTTGCTACCACCGATTGACCGATCAGGGTTTCAATCCGGCGGATCGCCCGACTGGAATTAGTCACCAGCGATTGATAGTTGGGTAAATAATTTAAATTAATCATGCCCGCCTGATCTTCTAGCTTCAGGTTATACCCCAATTGATTAATATCCGGGTCATAGCCAATTAACTCCCCTGGCAACTGTACTGGCTGGCCGCGCAGAGTGCTGGCGTAGGGGTCATTGAGCAAACTCACCAGATCACCATCCACCACACGTCGAAAATCAGGATAGCGAAACGTACCCTGAAACATGATGCCAATCCCCAGGCCGATCAAAATAAACTGCCAGGGCAACCAGTTGTTATACAAATTAAATAGCGGGTTCATGATTTTGGCCAGAATCAAGCCAGTGATCGCACCGCCATAGGGAGCCACTTGCACGATCACGTCTTTAGAAAAGTTGCGATAGAGTTTGGCCTTTTTGAGGGCTTTACCCTCCTTCATAATTTGCAGAAATTCAAACTCACTATTCAATCCCAATTGCCTGGTATAGAGAGTGAGGGTACGCAATCGCCGTCCAATTAGCGGCAAGGGCGAATGAAACTCAATCCAACTGCTCCAGGGGTTATATAGCTCCCACAAAAATACGCGGGTAGGATTTTGCTCCCAATAACCAGAATGCAACACCATAAAGGCAGTGCCCACCGCGATCGCCGTTTGATGATCGCAAATCCCCAGGGCTCTGGTCGATTCCAACAGGCGATTGATGTCATTGCGGAGTTGGCCTTGTTCAACGATCCCCCTGGCAATTTTAGTGAGCGCCCGTGACATAGCATTGGGATTGCCAGTAAGTTCAGCGGCAAAATGATCGCAGACATAGGCACTGCTGCGGGTAATCGGAAATAGCAAATAGTTGCTACAGCGGTAGAAAAAGTTGGCGATCGCCGCAATTAAGCGAAAGGCGTTTTTCCCCCGTTTGGTACGAAAACTGAGCCGACTGAGATAGACATAGAATAAATAAACCAGTTGTACTGGTGCGGCGGCAAAGGTGGTGACCGAAAAGCTCCAGGTGGCGACCCGCCCCAATTGATAGGCAAATACCGCTGCGATCTCATCGTCTGAGAGCAAATCCAGCAACCCGCGACTAATTACCAATCGGGCTGAGTTGGGTAAAACGCCATAGACAAAGGCCACTGGGCTATCATCGGCGATCAAGCCAATCCGGGGAATATCCCGATTGCGATCGGCACAGAAATTTTCGATTAGTTCGACCGCTTCGGGGCTAATTGCCTCCAGGTCAAATAGGGTAATCCATTGGGTGCGCTGGAATCGCTTCTGGGTAATGTCGATCAGCCAGGGCGACATAAAAAACATCAGCGTGCCGATCACGATCGTGTTGATCGTAATTAAAATAAACCAGCTCCTGCCGATCTCCAGGGTGACACGGGTAGCCAGCCACAAAAAGATGCCAGCGATCAAACCCAATACCAACAGCACCGTGCCCACCATGGCCAGGATGAACATGAATTTATATTTAAATGGCAATGCTAAGGTAACGTGATTGCGGCGATACCGATTGGGCTTGGATTTAATTACCTCTGCTACGTCTTCATTGCGAGTTTGGGCTGGGTTGGGTTCCGCTTCTAGCTGCTTCTGAAGCGAGACTAAGGATTTTTGCAGCCAGGTTTGTAGTTGCGGATCGGGATGATCGGCTAGTTGTTCACAGATGGCGATCGCTTTGTCGGCTCTACCACTGCGCTGATAGGCGGTCACAATCCAGATCTGTGCCTGAATGTAGTCTTTGGCGGTTGGGTCGGGATGCCCGTGACTATATTCAGACAAAATTGCGATCGCTTCGGTGTAATGCTTGCGCAACAGTGCTTCTTTTCCGGCTTTTAGTGACATTGCCCTTCTGTCCCGTGGTTGAATGCTTTAATCCCAGATTGCTTGAAATACCCGATCAGCAATGATCTTAGTCTTTGTAGTTGCTTAATTAATGCAGGTTTGAAATATTATTTGGCAATAATTTGGCAATAATAACGATTACTTCGGCGTAAATGTTGCTACTCAGATCAAATCCGATCGCCCATCCATAGAAAAAACACAACAAGCACAATGGTTGAATATTTTGTGATCATGATTTAGATCGCCTTGACGTTAATATCAACATTGCCCAATCCCTGACTTAAAGAAGCATTAGGTAAGCTCAGATCCAAGCTCAAATCCAAGCTCAAATCCAATCGATCGCCCAGCGAAAAAACATCGCAGGTGCAATGGTTACAAGTTTTTTGATGATGGTTCTTTAGCCAAACTTGATCTAAGCAAATTTTGGATCAGCAAACTATGGCAGAGTTGCGATCGTTATCCAGGCTGAGCCAGAACAACAAAACTCTGCAATTACTGCTATTAGCCTATTATTTAACGATATTGCTATTTATGCCCAGCTTGGTCGTTTAATTTACAATCCAATAATTTACAATCCAAGAATATTCAAAAGCCACTATTGCCATTATTCATGGATGCTGCCATCGGGCATGATGGTCTCTTCGAGAAACACCCCTTCTAAGTTAGTGCCCTCTAATTTGGCCTCATTCAAATTGGCTGCGCCCAGGTTTGCACCCGCAAAATTAGTCTGCACCAGATTTGCCCACGATAAATTTGCGCCATACAAAAAAGCATCGTTCAGGTTTGCCATGCTCAGATCGGCCAGGGAAAGGTTTGCACCATAGGCATTGGCACCAAACAAATTACTTGCGCCCAGGTCAGCCAGCGAAAGGTTAGCGATCTTTAAGTCGGCTTGAGACAAATTCGCATTATAAAGATCCGCACCACTGAGATCTGCACCACTGAGATCGGAACCAATCAGCACTGCGGCCTTGAAGTTAGCTGTGCGTAAATTGGCCTCGCTCAAGTTAGCGCCACTCAAATTAGCACCGCAAAGAATCGCCCCACTGAGATCGGCCTCGCGTAAATCAGCACCGCTCAAATTGGCTTCGGTTAAATTAGCATCGCTCAGGTTGGCATTTTGTAAATTAGCTCTGACAAAATAAGCTTTGTTTAGTTGGGCTCCCGTTGCCACCATTTTTTTTAAGTTGGCATCAGCAAAATTGGTACTGATCGCATAGCCCTGAGATAGATTAGCTTCGCGGAGGTTGGCGCGGGATAAATTGGCCAAGCTCAAATATGCCTCTCTCAGGTTGGCAGCCGCCAGATCAACCTCGGTCATTTCTGAACCGCTAAAAATTGTGCCCAGGGCGACAATGCTGCGTAGATCGCAATTCAGCAGGTTGGCTTCACTAAAATTAGCCAGAGATAGATTAGCACTGGCCAAGCGAGAATCGTTTAGTTGTGCCCCACATACGATCGCCCCGGTCAGGTTAGCATTATTAATATCCGAGCCAGCCAAATTAGCACCGGCCAGCTTCGCTCGAATCAAAACCGCCACGCTTAAATTTGACTTGGATAGATTGGCTTGAATAAAGTTGGCATCAATTAAATTGGCAAACTTTAAATTAATCCCACTCAGATCAACCCGAATGTGGCTATTTTTCAAGCGCCAATTATTCCAACTGGCTATGCCACTGCGTAAAAGTGATACATGATCATTATTAGCCACGTCAACTCCCCTCATCTGTTTGTGGCTTGAGCAATGGAGTCAAATTACCTAGCATTACGGTTATGGAACAATCTCTCTTTATGACTTAAGTGGGCTAATCGTGTTTTCCTGGCTATAGCTTATGAATCTATCACCTATTCAATCCTCAAGTCTAACGCTCTATTGGTTGCGCCTAATGACTTAGGACGAATTGGCTATAGCTATAGGTATTATTATTTTGATTCTTTTAAGAATCCTGCGCTGTGATGCAAATCATAGCCGATCGATTTAGACCGATCGATTTAGATGGATGCCAAACGATCGCGGTGGTGAAATGACTAGCAAAAACTGAGATGTCAGGCTGGTTTATGCAGCTTTAGTTCGATCGATATTTATTTAATAGATATTTAACAGGGATTTAATAGATATTTGCAGGCCGTAACCTAATTGTTCCTGAGGATCGCTTGAGAATCCTGTTGCTTTATTAGAGATTGCTTTGCCTCGAACTGGTAGATGCAATATTTCGCTTAAAAACATTGAAGCTAATTTGCGGCAATGAAATCTAAAATGATTAGCATCAAGCAAACTATCGTTAAGCAGCTATTGAAATTCTAGCTCTAGATCTAGGCGCAACGGTGTGAAATTCTTGATCTATTTGCTCGTAGGCCAAATTAATGCAGGGCTATGCAAATGAGGGTTTTTAGTCCAGTGATCTTGAGCCAGGCTCGATTCCATCGCCAGATATCATTACATGTATATAATTACCAAAATTAATGATATTGCTCCAGGCCTGCACTAGGCTTGTTGCTGAGTCAAAAAATCTTGCACCTGGTTGTGGCTGGGTAAATTTGACATCGCGCCAATGCTTTGGGTTGAAATTGCCCCCACTGCACAGGCATATCTCACGATCCGATCGCTAATTTCTGGTTGATTCAGTTCTTGTAATTTATGTTGACATAGCTGATAGACAAACCCAGCTACAAATGCATCGCCAGCCCCAGTAGTATCGATCGCATTGACCCTAAAGCCCCCAAATTGAGCGGTGCGATCGCTAATTCGATAGCGACAGCCATGCTCGCCATCGGTGACCAAAACAGCTTCGAGATGCTCGAGTTTGTTACCTATTTCGGTGGGATCGCTGGTATGAAACAGCCATTCAGCTTCATCGGCTGACAACTTGAGAAAGTCGGCATGTTCCAACAGGTCATAAATTAAATCAGGGGCGCGATCGGCGTTGTCCCAGAATAAAGGCCGCCAATTGACATCTACCACCACTCGCAGGTAGTTTTGCTCCGCCAGCTCAATTGCTCGTTTAACTGCTGCCATGCTGTCTGTTTGTGCCAGAGCCAATGTACCCAAGACCAAAAAGTCGGCAGCTTCAAACAATTCGATCGGCAATTGGTCGGCTTGAAGCTTGGTATCGGCAAAAGCTGTACTACCCGTACCAGAAAAATTAATAAATCGGCGATCGCCTTTGGCATCACGACTGACATAAACTTCTCTGGTGCGAGCGGTAGGATTAATTTGTATTCCCGTGGGGTCTACCCCTTTTTGTTTAATTTCAGCTAACAAATCCTGGCCGATTTGGTCATTGCCAATGCAGCTAATCAAGGCGCAACTTTCACCCAACCTGGCGATCGCACAGGCAATATTAGCAGGTGAGCCACCCGGATAAGCTTGCCAGGAAAGCACCTGGTCTTGGCCTAATTGGGCATAGTTAGCAATCTGATCGACAAGAATCTCTCCCAAACAGATAATGCGTGGCATTGCTTTTTATTCTGGTTTATTTGCTCTAGCGGAATTGATGCGGTTAGGGAGCGATCGCAAGTTTAGAATGCCATGCACCCATACACCACCAGAATTAAACCTTTAACAAACAATAGTCTAATTTCGTGGCGAGATAAACATTCGCCCAGTTGCGATGTGAGCATTAAGACAAGAAGCCTATTGACTAAAAATAAACTAAACCGGCTTGGCTGTTAATCAATTATGCCTGATTTTTTGCCGAATCCATGCGGATTAAGCACCGATCCCATGCGCAAACTTCATCCCAATTAGATCTTAATTGGGCGATGGACAAATATCAAATGGGCAAAGATCAATTAACTGGAGTAGTTAGGGTCTCTGGTAGCTTGTCACTTTCAGGTGCAGCAAGAGATTCTGGTACTGGCTGGGCTGGTTTGCTTGCTTTTGACTTGGCTGGATTAGGTGATTTGAAATTCGATTTGCGCTGTTTGGCCCGCTGGCGCGATCGCTGTAATCTACCGCGAAAATCAAAAGGATTAGTTTTCTTTTTGACCTTGCTGGTGGCTGGGCTAGCTGATTTTGCTGCTTCGCTGGATTTGGATTCAGGCGCTTTAGACGATTTGGACGTTTCCTGGGCTGGCTTTAAGGTCTCAGGCTGAGCAGTGGCAGGACTAGGCTGCGTTGGGTTTTGATTAGATTTTGGCGCTGTTGTCGCCGGCGTAGTTGTCTTGGTTGCTTGGGGTGAGCCCACCGATTCAGGCTTAGCACTGGATTCTGAGCTGGATTCTGAGCTGGGCTTAGTTTGATTAGTTTGCTTAATTTGATCGGCCTGAGCAGGGCTAGACTTACTGGCTGGAGTGGGCTTGCTTGTTTGTCTTACGGTGGGAGAAGCCTGCTTGTTACGATCGCGCCTCGACCTTCTAGCTCTTTGGCGATCGCGTTCCTTCGACTGACGCTTAAATCTCGATTTGGATTTAGATTCAGCTTTAGATCTAGACTTAAATCTAGATTTACTGGTGGGTGCGGGCTTAGGTGTGGTTTTAGCTTCCGGCTTAGATTCAGATTTAGGTTCAGATTTAGTATCTGACTTTGGTGCTACTGCTTTGCTTGGTTCCTGAACTGGCACTGGCACAACTGGGATCGCCTGCGAGGGCTGAGTCGTGGGAGTTGTCTTTACTTCGATCGTAGGTGTTGTAGTTGGTGTGGTTGTTGGTTTGGCTGTGGGCGTAGCTGTTGGTTCAGGTGTAGGAGTCGGGGTGGGAGTCGGCTCAGGTGTAGGCGTAGGCGTGGGTGTAGGTGCCACATAGTCAGGATTAACAATCCGATCGATCCCAGCGATTTTCTCGCCTCGCACCAATCGATCTAAGGTTGCATTGCCGCCCGACTGATAATTAATTAGATGGGCAGTGCTATTGAACTGATTTTTAATTAATTTGCCCTGGCGATCGAGAAACTCCAATTTTAGCCAGTTGGTTCCCGCCTGCAATCCTTTTAAATAAATCGGTCGCCAGCTATCGAGATCAAAGCTTTGGCCGTTGATCGTGGCGCGAATCTGCCAATCGATCGTTTCGGTTTCATCCAGTGCCGCCAGGTGCAGTGGGGCATTGCGAATATAAAAGTCCAGCATCACTGGCTCTGCGCCATAGGTGCCGCTGGGCTGGGCAAAGGTTAGTAATGGCGCTTGCGGATCGGGGGTATTTTCGGCCGTGGGCGTATAGACATGGAAGGTGGTCTGGGCATAGGCACCTTCATTTTTAAAGCTTTCAAACCAGGGACGCGAGGCAAACACCCGGATTGTATGGGTGCCTGGGCTTAGCTCCTGGAGTTTAACTGGCTGGCTCAGGTCATAAACTGGAATGGGGGTTTGATTATCTACCATTAAGTCCAGGTGTGGCCCCAAACCATATTCTTTGTCCTTGAACACAGGCAGATCGACTACCGCCAGGTTTACGCTCACGCTGTTGCCATCGACCAATTGATTGGCCCTGGGGCTGAGAATACTTACCTGGGGCTGGTATTGATCTAGCGATCGCTTCAGGCGTTGAATTTCCGCTGGTGGTGAGACTTCACTAATCCCAGCCAATTTAGAACTAACCTTGGCCTTTTGCTTGCCACCACAAGCGGTTAAGCCAAACAGCATCACGATCGCCACGATTATAGTTAAAGTGGTTCTCAGCATCCTAGCGCGCTGCGGAGATGCATTATTGTGGGTTCGCCCTAGTTGTACCAGATGCGATCGCCATGTTTGCCAGAATCGAGAAAGTTGGTTGCGCATGAGTAGCCTTCCAAATGTCGCCTATACACCTGCCAGAGAAATATGCCTGTGCTTGCCTTAAAGTTACTTTTAAAGATGCCAATACATCTAAGCATTGAGATTAAGTACTAAGAGCACTAAGCACAGAAATCTTAATCTACATACCGCAATATACCGAAAAACGGTTCGATACCAACTAAAATATCGACAAAAGTATGCGAACTAGCTATTACGAAAAATAATATGACCAGATTTAATCGATTGCCCCAACCGCTGAAGCGAGCTTTTGAACACCGCAAGGCTCTAAAAATCATTAGTGGGCTGCAAAATTTTGATCCTCAGTTGGTTAGCAATGTGGCTCAGGCTGCTACCCTTGGTGGGGCCAGCTTTATTGATATTGCCGCTGATGCCAATTTGATCGCCCTGGCAAAACAACATGGCGATCTGCCCGTATGTGTTTCGGCGATCGAACCAGAAAAATTAGCGGCGGCGATCGCGGCTGGTGCTGATCTGGTGGAAATTGGTAACTATGACAGTTTCTATCAGTCTGGCCGCATTTTCAGCGCCGCAACCGTAATTGACTTAACCAACCAAACCCTTGCCTTGCTGCCGGATACTGCCCTATCGGTGACGGTGCCCCACACGCTGCCCCTGGATCAACAGGTGGCTTTGGCGGAGCAATTAGCAGCGCTGGGCGTTGATATTATTCAAACCGAAGGGGGCACTAGTAGCGCTCCGGTGCATGGTGGCACGCTGGGACTAATCGAGAAAGCTGCACCAACCCTGGCTGCTGCCTCTGAAATTAGCCGTGCCGTGAATATCCCTGTCCTCTGTGCCTCTGGTATTTCTAATGTGACTGCACCAATGGCGATCGCGGCTGGGGCTGCTGGTGTGGGTGTGGGCTCGGCGATCAATCAACTACAAGATCCGATCGCAATGGTGGCGGCGGTGCGTAGCCTGAGCGAGTCGATCGATCGGGCTGTGGTTCTACGCTAGAAAGCTAATCATTGGTTCGTCAAATCAGGATTGATGGGTAAAGCATTTTGGTTTGTCATAAGTGTCATAAGTGTCATAAGTTAAGTGATCTAAAACAAAGCGATTTATCATAACTATCCTGACTATCCTGATGCAGCAATAGAGACAAACTTAAATATCCATAGTATCCATTTGCCTTTTTCCTAACCAGCCTGATTATTGGTGCAGAGGCAGATGGGTATTTATATTTTTCTGACTTTTGATAGTTTTTGTAGCGCGATCGGGATAGTGATATAGAAGTAAGAATTTTTAGCAAATGAAGCTTGAGTTAGTCTTATGCTTATGCCTAGAAATAATTACTGCCCAGGATTACTCAATATTGATTAAGTGAGCTTAAAATTTTGGCATTTGGTATCTCAGTATAGAAGGCAGCATTTTATACCTATGCTATAGATATAAGATGAATTAAGTAGTAGGGAATAGCAGCTACCGCCAATGGATACTCCGTATATTTACTACATTCCAATCTATGTTGATGATGACCATGATGAGACCCTGCGCCATCTCTTTAGTGGTAAGCCGGGGCTAGATCAGCAAATTCTAGCTTTGCTCAAGGATTTAGATCAGCGTGAGCAGGCGGGTGAAGGGGTTGATTACATTGATGAGTTGGAGGCTAAGCTTGAACTCAAACGCATTTCGGTGCATGAGGTACACCGCGATCGCTCTCGCCTGGCCACCCATTCCAAGCACAATTAATTTGCTGGTAGTCATGCAGTAGTAAGGATAATTAGCAATCGATTTAAAATTCGGAGCTTAGCTTGTTTGGGTTATAGATATTCAACTATCTCCCAAATCCTTACTTGTTCAGCACTACCAATTTGCTTAATTGACTCTAGTTAATTGACTCTAGGCCTGGCTTAGCCTTGATCAAGATAAATATAAATATCCACCACCTATAATATTTTGAATATTTAAATGTCTAACTAAGTAGGACTGAGGTAGGTATAGCCATCCAGACTATGCTCAAAATTCTGGAGCAATAACCTGGCCTCGTCGATCGTGATTGCATCCTCTTGCAACGCTGCTTCTGTCTCACGGCGCATACTTTCGAGCAGTTCACCACGACTATATTGCACATATTCCAACACCTCATTCATGGTGTCCCCTTTGACCACATGCTCCACCTTATAGCCCCGGTGGGTGATGTGAATGTGCACCGTGTCGGTATCCCCAAAGAGATTGTGCAGATCGCCGAGGATCTCTTGATAAGCCCCCCCTAGAAATAAACCCAAAATATAGGGATCGTTATCGTTTTTGTCGAATGGGTGCAACTCCAAAATTTCTTTACTGCTATAGCGGGCAATGAATTCCTTGATGTGGCCATCACTATCACAGGTCAGATCAGCGATCGTGCCCCGATTGCTGGGTTCCTGGTTGAGGCGATGGATTGGCATAATCGGAAACATCTGGCCGATCGCCCAATTATCTGGGATCGACTGGAATACCGATAAATTGCAGTAATAGGTCTGAGCCATGCTGATTTCCAGGTCGCTTAGCTCGTCGGGTACGTGTTCTTGCTGGCGCACAATTTTTAAGATTCGATCGCAGCATTCCCAATAGAGCCGCTCTACTCTGGCGCGTTCGCGCAAACCCAAATAACCAAACCCAAACAGGCTAGCTGCTTCACCCTTGAACTGGATCGCATCGTGATAAGCCTCTTGATAGTTCTGGGCATTGATGTTTTCCAGGGTTTCAAATAAATTCCGAATAATCAAATGTTCACCGGGCTGGAGTGGTTCGATTCCTGCCTGGGGTCTGCTGCTGGTACCCAGTACATCAAAAATTAAGATCGATTGGTGTGAGGCGATCGCGCGGCCACTTTCACTCACGATCGTCGGTGGCTCCACCTTACCCTCGGCACAGGCTTCTTTGATTTCTGCCACCACATCATAGGCATAATTCTGCATGTTGTAGTTTTTAGAGGCGGCCGAGTTGGTTTTGGTGCCGTCATAATCTACGGCTAGACCACCACCCACGTCGATATACTGCATGTTTGCGCCAATTTTGGCCAATTGCACATAGATTTGCGCCGCTTCGCGGAGGGCATCCTTGATTGTGGAGATGGCGCTGATCTGGGAGCCAATATGAAAATGCAGCAGTTGCAATGAATCGAGTAGATCGGCGGCGGCTAATTTCTCAACTACTGTCAAGATCTCCCACATATGCAGACCGAATTTTGCCCGATCGCCAGCGGATTCAGCCCAGCGACCACTACCTTTGGAGCTAAGCTTGGCGCGTACACCCAAATTAGGTTTGATGCCTAGCTTTTGGGCGGCGGCGATCGCCAGGTCTACTTCTTCAAGCTGCTCTAATACAATAATTGGCTTTTTGCCTAATCTTTGCGACAGCATTGCTGTTTCAACATACTCACGGTCTTTATAGCCATTACAAATCAACAATGCGCCAGGGGTTTTGAGGGTGGCGATCGCTATGAGTAATTCTGGCTTGGAACCTGCCTCCAGGCCAAATTGAAATGGTTGCCCAAATTTAGTTAGTTCAGCCACCAGATGTTTTTGCTGATTAACCTTGACTGGATAAACGCCGCGATAGACACCTTGATAGTTGTAGCGAGCGATCGCCCTGGCAAAACAGGCATTCAGCCGTTCAATTCGATCGGCAAGGATATCCGAAAAACGCAATAACAAGGGGAGCCGTAAGCCCCGCTGCCGCAGATCACTAACTAAGTCAAATAGATCTATACAACCACCCCGATCGCCCCTGGGCGAAACGGTCACATGCCCAGCCTCATTAATACTGAAGTAGGGCTCGCCCCAACCATTAATTAAATAAAGTTCTTCACTGTCCTGGATCGTCCATTTATTAGTAGTAGGTGAGTCGATCGATTTTGCCATCCTTACACTAGAGGGCGACTTGGTTGGAAGCGTCGCGTCAAACTGATCAGACTGGGCAGACTGATCAGCGATCGCCCGATTTGATGTGGCCAGATGGCCTTCTGGGACTTCTGGGACTTCTGGGACTTCTGTATCTGCCGCTTTTAATTCTTTTACCTTTGATGAAGAGGGCTGAGCTAGGCTGGGATCGATCGCCTCAACCATTTGATCAGAGTGGGTAGGCTTGGCTGAATTTTCAGTTGCTAGATTTGTTTGGGTCGATCGACTCTGCTCTGCGCTCTGTTCCATAGGGTTTACTTAATCTTTCCAGTTATAAATTTTTAGATGTTTAGCATTCCTACACAGATAGGGATATTAAATGACTGAGATCGAAATTGATTCGAGATTCATTTGTTTAACACCCTTACGGCTATATCACCAGTGGATTCTTTAATCCTAGCCCTAGCGATCGCGGCGATTGCGATCAAATTATATCTTCTATCCAAACAGATTCTATCCAAACAAACAGAACCACCCCAGCCAACTAAGCTAGCCGAGGTAGTTCCGATCAGATACGAATTCAGATACGAATAATAATATAAATTTAGAGCAAGAGGTCAAAAAGCATACTTAAAGGTACTCAAAAAGGTACTCAAGAGAGTGCTTAAGTATGACTATGCCTCATTTTCAATGTAGATGAACAATAGTCCCATGGTCACCACTGGCAAGAGCCAGCAGATCACAGGGATTAGAATCCAGGGCAGATATGATGCTGCATATGAACCTGTCATATCAATTATCCTATATAGGGTTAGTAATCGATTGTTAACGATAAAGCAATAGAAAAATATAGTATCGAGTTTGCTCCAGGTCGGCCAGGATGGCTACTCAATAACTATATAGCTAGGTATAGCTAAGTAATCACTAGGTAGCTAGTTGACCAGACCACGCAGAATCGCATCAATACCAGTGAAGTTTTCAAGCAGGAAGTAAGCCACAAAAGCACCACCTGCGCCACCAATAAAGAATCCACCGGCAAACTGACTCCAACCATCAGCCGATTTCAAAGTGCCTGGTGTGCCAGCTTTGTCACCCTGGTAGGAAACAATGCCATAGGCAGCAAGACAGGCCGTAGCAAGCAGCACTAGGGTGATCGCAGTCACCAAACCACCAAGATTAGCGGCTTCGGGATAGTCTCTTAGCGGACCTAGGATAATTTCAGGGCCAACCAAGAAATAACCATGAGCCATACCAATTTCCAAGCCTCTCAACAGGGGAGATAGCCCAGGACGGTATGCTGGCAGGTTATTGATATAAGTCCTGACAATACCAGAATCGCTAATGGGAGTGGAAAGATGCCCAACTTGGGGATCTCCGCCATATGGTTTTACGAAATCCATATTTATTTATGTCCAATTAGTTTATAGGGGTCTTTAACCCTACATTCTATTTAACGAACCTCATCTATGATAAAGATTGTCTAGTTTCTTCAGAAAAGTTCACATAACCACCGATCGCTAATTGCTGAAAAACCAGCCGATCGCTAAAGCGGAAAAGCAGCATCTTGTTGCTCTGATAGCGCCTGAATGTCATTTTGGGCAGTCCATTGGATCGCGCCATCACGTCCAGTCCAATAGAGCCGGATCTCAGCTTGTTGCATTTGCTCAATGGTGTACTCGTCAATGATGGGCGTAGAAGCGATCGCCACTTGCGGTGCTACTTCCGCGAGCATCTCTGGCAGGATCTCATCACCATTCCACCACAGAATGTCAGCCTTGAGATTGGGTTTGGGTGGTGTTGGCAACGAAGGATCGCTTGAATTTACTTCTGGCTCGAGGCGATCGAGTAATTTGATTTGAGCACGGGGGTCGTTATCGGCTATGAGCAACCAGGTGGTGCGATCGGTAATGATCCGGAACACACTAGGGGACTGATTGACCAGTTCAATTTTGAGTTGGGGTGTAATTTCCAGGATTTGGCCAACCGCCAACGAACTTACATCAATGCCAGAGGTGGTCATCTCACGCCGCAATTTATCATAGGCCTGGGAGGCGGCTCCCCCACCCACATCCCGAAACTTAGCGATTTCGATCGAACTGCCCAGAATATTTGCCCAGCCCTTGCTCACATCGGGTTGCGGATCAGTAGCGATCGCCCAATCAATTTCATTTACGCCGGATTTTTGCAGTAGTGGCAGCAAGGTATAGGCCGCCGTGCGATTGTTGCCAGCATTAACCAGGATAGTTTCGCCCTGATGGGTGACCACCATAATTGGCACTCGCCCCGCATCCAGCAAAATCACCCGAAATTGGCTGTTATGGGCGATCGTGGTGGGTATAAACACCACAGCCAAAATCACAACCACACCAATCAGCCAGCGCTTTTGCCACCAGGGATGGAGCCACACCAGCACGATCAACACATAGGCCAGGAGCATCTGCCAGAGGCTAATTGTGCCCAAATTAGTAACCGCATTGGGCAGGCCATTCGCCCAAGCGACGATCGCCGTGATTGCCGTAACTGGCGTTAATAGCACCCAACTGGCCAATGCCCCCAAGGGCACAAACACGATTCCCAGTAACCCGGCGATCAGCCCACCAATGATGGCGATCGAGATAAATGGGGTAACCAGCACATTGGTAAAAATGTTGTAGATGCTAAAGCGGCCAAATACAAATAATTGCAACGGCAGAATCCAGATAAACGCAGCGATCGGTACTGACAAAGCATTGGCAGCCAATGGTGGTAACCAGGTCATTTGCTTAGTCAAGGGTGTGGCAGTGACAATTAACCCCAGGGTGGCCAGGAAGCTAAGCTGAAACCCCAGATCCCAGATCCATAACGGCTGAATAATTAATAAAGCCACCGCCGCAAACGCTAAGCCCACCAATGGCCGACTGCGTCGCTCAGTCACCAACCCCACCAGGCCACCCATCCCCATAATTGCCGCTCTGAGGATCGAAGGGCTACCGCCAGCTAGAATCAAGAAAATTAACAGCACCAGGCTACCGCGAATAAATTTTTGCTGGGGGGAACTATGCCGCGAAACTGCCAGCATTGCCCCCAACAACAGCGCCACGTGAAATCCAGACGCAGCCAGAGTCCAGGCCAACCCAACTTCACGGAACTGGTCACGCCAGTCATAGGGGATATCAGTGACGCGATTGCCCAACACTAAAGCACTGAGCAAGCCTCCCTTGGGCATCCCCAGACCTTGCACATGGGCTCTGGTGAGCCGTTGCCTTAAACGCCAGCCCCCCCAGAACTTGGGTTCACTTTGCAGGGTTAGTTCACGCCCTTGTAAGCCAGCAAAGATGCCTTGCCGCGCCAGATACCTGGCAAAGTCAAATTCACCGGGATTTGTTGCGCCGCTGGGAGCATAGAGCGATCCTTCGATCGACACTATTTGCCCCCGTCTCAGTCCAGTCGCCTGGGTCAGGGAAATGGTGGTGTAGAGATTACCAGTTACCGGTTGAGTCTCTAGTTGGCTAGTGGTGCTTTCACCCTCATTAGACTCCGATTCAGCTTCAGAGCCAGACTTTGTTAGGGTGATACTATCGACCGACATAGTAAATTTGGCCCGATCGCTGGCAGTCAGGCGTGGATCTTGGTTGATTGTGCCTCTAACCACCACCTTATCGATCGGTACATAGTTCGCAATATCATTGGTCGTGGGCTGGGGGGTGCGGAATTGGGTATATAAACAAGCCACGCAGGCAATTAGACCAATCAAAAACCAGACCCACCGCTTCGGCCCTTTGCGCCAAACCACGGGGATAACCAACCCCATCAATAGTCCTAAGCCAAGGGTAGACAACCAGGCTAGCCAACCACTGAGGGCGCTAGCAAAGGTACCGCCGATGAAAGCCAGGCAGAGAATGGCAAAAATCAAAACATTCATCGATTGGTTCCAGGCATCTAAGCTCCAGGTATCGGGTATCTTAGCCTCAGAAGTGTAAGGCTTAATTGCAAAATATGCCAAGGCTACTATGCTAATAGTCGATGGTTTGGATTCTCAACTAGTTTTATTAATCTCTAACTTTTGTTTATGTTTAGCTGAATATTGCCAAATTGAAGAAATTAAGTAAAAGTTAGTTGGCGAGCAATGGCGATCGAGCAATATCGATCAAGATCAATATCGATCAATTAGATTGGGCTTAATTTTAGGACATTGCATAATCCAGGCATGAAAATGCCATCTGCAAAAATATCAAATATATAGAGGTCAGTCTGACCGATCGCTTAATTGTTAAATCATCCCACCAATGTGCAACGCCAATTTTAGTCTTGGCTAGAGTCTGCCTGAGTCTGCAGAACTTGGCTTGCCAACGCGATCGCAAAATTGAAATGCACCTAAATCTAAATATCATTAATCTAAATATCATTGCCACATCACCGAACCACCTAGCATTAGCCATAATCGAGCCATAGCTAAGAAGTTAAGTTAAGAATCCACAAAGATAGAAATACCCAACATTATGATCACCAGTCTCGGCCGATGGACATCTAAGCTAATCCGCAGCTTTTTTCTGCTCGGACAGGTAACCTATCATCTATTGGTATACCGCCGTTTGCATTGGCGGAATGTGTTGGATCAAATGTCGGTAGTAGGGCCCGAATCGCTCTTGATTACGCTGATCACCGCTAGTTTTGTGGGCGGGGTGTTTACAATCCAGGTGGCGCGGGAGTTTATTAACTTTGGTGCCCAACAGGCGATCGGTGGTGTGTTGGCGATCGCCCTGGCGCGGGAATTGGCTCCGGTACTAACCGCCGTAGTGATCGCGGGTCGGGTTGGCTCTGCCTTTGCGGCCGAGATTGGCACGATGCGAGTAACCGAGCAAATTGATGCCATGCAAATGCTGCGCACTAATCCGGTGGATTATCTGGTGGTGCCCAGGGTGGTGGCGGGGATCATTATGGTGCCCATGTTGACTTTGCTGGGATTGCTCACTGGGATGACTGGAGGCTTTTTGATTGCGCGTTTTGTTTATACAATCCCCACTTCAATCTTCTGGAACTCGGTGCGTGATTTTACCGATTGGTGGGATGTGATTAGTGCAATGATAAAAGCCGGTATTTTTGGCGCAATGATCGCAATTATTGGCACTAACTGGGGCATGACCACTTCTGGTGGCGCAAAGGGCGTGGGCATTTCTACCACAGCTTCGGTGGTAACTTCGCTTTTGGCGATCTTCATTGTGAATTTTGCACTGTCCTGGTTATTCTTTCATGGGCCGGGCGCAGCGATCGGCTCAAATTAGTGCCGTTAGTTGCATTGGTTGTATTGGTTGCATTGGTTACAATGGACTTTTTGACTAAACCTATAAAAAATTATGCGGCAACGCTTATTTAAATTATTTCAATCAACCCTGATTTTGGGGACGATCGTGATTCTGGCGATCGCAACCCTGATTATCTTGCCAGTTAATGCGATCGCTAAGCCCCTACCCTTTAGTCATGGATCATTGCAATCGCGCAATTTTTCTGGCATGGAACTGAGGGGCTCTGGGTTTGCCAATGCAAATATGGAAGATGCTAACTTTTCTAATGCGGATCTGCGCGGGGCAGTATTTAGTGCCTCAATTTTGCGTCATGCCAATCTCCATGGTGCAGATCTCAGCATTGGTTTGCTCGACCAGGTGGATTTTGCCAAGGCCGATCTCTCTGATGCCCTACTGATCGATGCGGTTTTATTACGCAGCACCTTTGATTATGTAGATATTACCGGCGCAGATTTTACCGATGCGCTACTGGATGGGGCGCAAGTTAATTTTGGTAGTCCACCAGAAGTAAGGATAATAGTATAGAAGATACCAAAATTCCCTCTCATGGATACATCAGAGCTAACTTGTCCAAAATGCAATTCATCTAAAATAGTCAAAAATGGCAGAATCCATAATGGCAAACAGAACTACAAGTGCAAGCATTGCGATCGGCAGTTTGTGGCCAATTGCGAGAAGAAATATATTTCTAGCGAGACTAAAGCGTTAATCGACAAACTTCTGCTAGAGCGAGTTTCACTGGCTGGAATTGCTAGAGTTGCAGATGTATCAGAAACATGGCTACAGCAATATGTTAATCAAAAATATGTCCAGGTGCCTCAACAAGTGCAGGTTCAGGACAAAAAAAGGGGTGCTTAACACTCCAGCTTGATGAAATGTGGTCATTTGTAGAAAAGAAACAAGCCAAAGTTTGGATTTGGTTAGCCATAGATGTTGATACCAGAGAGATAGTAGGAATGCATATCGGTTCGAGAGATGAAGATGGTGCTAAAGGATTATGGCAGTCTTTACCGCCAGTTTATCGACAATGTGCGGTTTGCTACACTGATTTTTGGCGTGCCTATGCTCAGGTAATTCCGAGCAAGCGCCATCAACCAGTTGGCAAAGGTTCAGGCTTAACTAATAGAATTGAGCGATTCAATTGCACACTTAGACAGAGAGCATCTAGGCTGGTTCGTAAAACTCTTTCTTTCTCAAAAAAGTTAGCTAACCATATTGGTGCACTCTGGCTTTTTATTCACTATTACAATTCATCCTTACTTGTTTAGCACTACCTTAATTTTTTATGTACTAAGGCCAAAGGGGTTAACTCCAAGACCGGCGTGAGCACAAGAGAGTCGCTGGGCTGCGATGATTAGGTAAATAAATGGATCTCAATGCAGTTTTGCTTTGGATGGTGTGCCTTTCTTGTGTCACCTTTGTGCTCAGATTTAGTAAATCTAGTGCGACCAGAGGTTGGGCGATCGTGGCGGCGATTATCTTGGCCATTACTTTTGTGCTTTGGACAGAATTTCCTGCACAAGCGGGATTATGGGGCGGTGGCCTGTGGATCTTGTTTATGCTAGTGCCCACCGTTAGTATGGCGGTGGTTAATAATCTGGCGGCAAGACAAAAATATCGATCGGCCAGACTGGTGGCAACCGGGCTGAAATTTTTACATCCCCTCGATGGTCTATGGCAATATCCGCTCCTGTTCAGGGCGCTGGAATTGGGACAGAATGGCGAGCTTGATCAGGCGATCGCAGTCCTGGCTAAATATCCCCGCCACGATCGTAATGGCTATCAAAATGCCCAGGCGCTGACTTTTCGGATCAAAGCAGAATGGGATCAATTATTGGTATGGTTGCAAGCTGAATATAACTCTGCCACCAGTAAATCTTCTTTGGCGGCCTACTATGCTAGAGCATTGGCTGAAACTGGCAAGCTGAATACCTTGCTAGAGATGCTTGATTACTATGAGCATCAAAATGCGGCGATCAGGATCAGGGATTTACTCTTGATCCGGATATTTGCCCTGGCTTTTTGTGGCGAGACTGAACAATTGGCCAGGTTGCTAAGCGATCGTCGTCTCAAGCATTTTTTGCCCGAAGCGCAGCAATTTTGGCTTGCAACTGCAGCGATGGTGGCTGGAGCCGGAACTGAACAGGAAATCAAAGCCAAGCAACAGCTTGAACAACTTGCCGCCGACACCAAAGATGCCATGCTCAAGCGGGCGATCGATTGGCGCTTGACGCAGCCATTGGCAAATCCCGATCAGGTGCTTACGCCGGTCAGCCAAAAAGTCTTACAAGATACTGCCTTAGAATCTGCCCATGAGGCTAAATATAGTGGTGCGTTGGCCTTTACCAGCGAAAGAATTTATGTCTCCTACGTTTTGATTGGCCTGAATCTGGCCATGTTTGCCCTGGAGATCGCCTTTGGTGGCAGCACTGACCTGGGCACACTCTATCAATTGGGAGCCTTAGATCCAATTGCAGTTCGGCATCAGGGTGAGTGGTGGCGCTTGGTAAATGCCATGTTTCTGCACTATGGCTATATCCATTTATTCATGAATATGATCGGCTTATATTTTCTGGGTGGTTTTGTGGAAACCAGTCTGGGCTGGTGGCGCTATTTATTGGTTTACCTATTTAGTGGTATCGGTTCAATGCTGACAGTGACGATTGTGGCATTTTTTGTCTCACCAGAACTACCCCAGATTACCGTGGGTGCTTCGGGGGCAATCATGGGTATGGTGGGGGCAACGGGGGCGCTCCTGTGGCTGGCCTGGCAGCGCGAAAGAGCCAAGGTTGCGGCGCGGCGACTCAGGACGGTTTTGTTCATTATTGGCTTGCAGGTATTCTTTGATTTTGCGGTGCCCAATGTCAGTTTTGTGGGGCATACATCTGGGCTTATTTTGGGGGCGATCGCTGGTTGGTTGGTTGCACCCCGCCATTCCTCTACCTCTGAGCAAAGGTAGAAATCATGCGATTTATTAAATAAATTAAATTAAGGTATTTGAGCGCAATCCAGATATCGTAGCTACTAGATTTAGAGCAATAAATAAGATAGTTGTTACAGTCAATCAGCAGGTATATGTAAGCTTGTGGACTTTTTTTTATTTAAACAATGAGTTCGACTGAATCTGTGGAAATAATAAATTGTCATTTCTGATGATCGCTCAAGCTCTCTACCGCAACCTTAGCGATCACTTGTCATTAAACTGAGTGTTGCTGAAATACTCAAATCAGCCTGAGTTTGCGGTTCTTGTATCTCAATACTGAGTTATGGGCAATATTTTTATTAAAAATCACATTAGGATCGATATTCCATAACGTTAACTTTACTTAAGCCTGTGAATGGCTGAGATCGCTACATAGCTGCATAAACAGGAGAGCAACACCCCCAATTCTGTTAAAAATTATTAAGCAATATGTAGAGAAGCAGCAACCAAAATTGATTGCGCTGGTGGCGATCGCAGTTCACGCATGGGCTCAGCCCTGATTTGCTAAGGACTTTTGTTGGTTTTAGCTAATTTGAACAAATGTTAACGCTAGTTCTGGATTGTCAGCCTCTGAACCTATAATGAGCACTTGAGCCAGCTAATCCTATAATCGTAGTTCTTATCTCATACATAAATCCCGAACGATAGGTAGGCGAAGCTCTTCAAGTAAAACTCCTATGTAGACAACGGGAGAGGAAAACCTCAATGACAGTTACTCCTGAAAAGGCAAAGGTCAGGGTAACAGTCGATCGTGACGCGGTTCCTACTTCATTCGAGAAGTGGGCTCAACCAGGTCACTTTGACCGTACCCTAAAGAAGGGACCCAAAACCACCACCTGGATTTGGAACCTTCATGCCGATGTCCATGACTTTGATAGTTTTTCGGATCTAGAAGACACCTCCCGCAAAATCTTTTCTGCCCATTTCGGGCATTTGGGTGTCATTTTTATCTGGCTAAGTGGTATGTACTACCACGGTGCCAAATTCTCCAACTATGTGGCCTGGCTGTCTGATCCTGTGGGGATCAAGCCAAGTGCGCAGGTTGTATGGCCAGTTGTTGGTCAAGATATTCTTAACGCCGATGTTGGTGGCGGTTTCCAGGGGATTCAAATCACCTCTGGGCTCTTCCACATGTGGCGTGCAGCTGGAATCACTAATGAATATCAGCTTCTGTGCACCGCGATCGGTGGTTTGGTAATGGCTGGCTTAATGTTTTTTGCCGGTTGGTTCCACTACCACAAAGCAGCACCTAAGCTGGAATGGTTCCAGAATGCTGAGTCAATGATGAACCACCACTTGGCTGGTTTGATTGGGCTTGGCTCGTTAGGTTGGGCTGGACACCAAATTCACGTGTCGATCCCGATTAACAAGCTGCTGAACTATGGTGTAGCACCGCAAGATATTGCTCTACCCCATGAGTTCATCCTCAATCCTTCCTTGATGGCAGAATTGTTTCCCCAAGGCTTTAGTCAAGGTGTAATGCCTTTCTTTACGCTGAACTGGGGTGTCTTTTCTGACTTCTTAACCTTCAAGGGTGGTTTGAACCCAGCAACCGGTTCGCTGTGGCTGACCGATCAGGCTCATCACCACTTGGCGATCGCTGTATTGTTCATCGTCGCTGGTCACATGTACCGCACCAATTGGGGCATTGGCCACAGCATGAAGGAAATTCTCGAAGCCCATAAAGATCCCCTTTTGATCGGTGGTACTGGTCACAAGGGTCTGTATGAGTTTATGACCAATTCCTGGCATGCTCAGTTGGCGGTTAACTTGGCTCTATTTGGTTCGCTATCGATCGTTGTGGCTCACCACATGTATGCGATGCCACCATATCCCTACTTGGCAGTCGATTACCCAACTCAGATTTCCCTATTCACTCACCATATGTGGATTGGCGGCTTCTGTATTTGCGGTGCGGCGGCTCACGCTGGGATTGCCATGATCCGTGATTATGATCCAGCCACAAACATGAATAATGTTTTGGATCGTCTATTGCGGCACCGGGATGCAATCATTTCCCACCTCAACTGGGTTTGTATCTTCCTTGGTTTCCACAGCTTCGGTCTATATATCCACAATGACACCATGCGTGCGTTTGGTCGTCCTCAGGATATGTTCTCCGATACTGGCATTCAGTTGCAGCCAATTTTTGCCCAGTGGATTCAAAATATCCACGCCAACACGATCGCTAGCACCGCACCCTATGCCGGTGACAGCGTTAGCCCCATCTTTGGTGGCGATATCGTAGCCCTTGGCGGCAAAATTGCCATGGCACCAATGACCCTTGGTACTGCCGACTTTATGGTGCACCACATTCATGCCTTCACGATCCACGTTACCGTGTTGATCCTGCTGAAGGGTGTGTTGTTCTCACGTAACTCTCGCTTGATTCCGGATAAATCTGAATTAGGTTTCCGCTTCCCCTGCGATGGTCCAGGTCGTGGCGGTACTTGCCAAGTATCAGCATGGGATCATGTTTTCTTGGGGCTGTTCTGGATGTATAACTGTATCTCGGTTGTAATCTTCCACTTTAGCTGGAAAATGCAATCGGACATATTCGGTACAGTTGGTGCAGATGGATCAATCTCACATATTACCGCAGGCAACTTTGCTCAAAGTTCTATCACCATCAATGGTTGGTTGAGAGACTTTCTTTGGGCTCAGGCTGCTAACGTAATCCAGTCCTATGGTTCGGCTCTATCGGCCTATGGACTAATTTTCTTGGGTGCTCACTTTATTTGGGCATTCTCACTCATGTTCCTCTTCAGTGGTCGCGGCTACTGGCAAGAACTAATTGAATCGATCGTATGGGCACACAACAAGCTCAGAGTTGCACCTGCAATTCAGCCTCGCGCGTTGAGCATTGTTCAAGGTCGTGCCGTAGGATTGGCTCACTACCTACTAGGTGGAATTGCCACAACTTGGGCATTCTTCCTGGCACGTTTTGGAGCACTCGGATAACAGCGAGGAGATAAGTAACAATTATGGCAACTAAATTTCCAAAGTTTAGCCAGGACCTCGCTAGCGATCCGACTACTCGTCGGATCTGGTATGCGATTGCTACGGCCAATGACTTTGAGAGCCATGATGGCGTTACCGAAGAGAGCCTTTATCAAAAGATTTTTGCTTCTCATTTCGGCCATCTGGCAATCATTTTCCTTTGGACCTCTGGCAATCTCTTCCACGTGGCCTGGCAAGGAAACTTCCAACAGTGGGTCAAAGATCCACTAAACACAAATCCCATTGCCCATGCAATTTGGGATCCTCAATTCGGTTCAGCTGCGGTTGATGCATTCACTCAAGGTGGTGCAAGCGGCCCAGTTGACATCTCTTATTCTGGTGTCTACCACTGGTGGTACACCATCGGCATGCGCACTGATTCAGACCTCTATTCTGGCGCGATCTTCCTGCTAATTTTTGCAGCGGTGCTCTTGTTTGCTGGTTGGCTACATTTGCAACCTAGCTTCAGACCTAGTTTGGCCTGGTTCAAGAATGCTGAGTCCCGTCTCAACCACCACTTGGCTGGTTTGTTTGGGGCAAGCTCATTGGCTTGGACTGGTCACCTAGTGCACGTAGCGATCCCAGAAGCTCGTGGTCAGCATGTCGGTTGGGATAACTTCTTGAGCGTAATGCCTCACCCAGAAGGGCTAAAGCCTTTCTTTACTGGGAATTGGGCTGCCTACGCACAGAATCCCGACACCGCCAACCATGTATTTGGTAGCGCCAGCGGCTCTGGTACAGCGATTTTGACTTTCCTGGGTGGTTTCCATCCTCAGACTGAGTCACTGTGGCTGACTGACATTGCCCATCACCATTTGGCGATCGCCGTATTGTTCATCGTGGCTGGCCACATGTACCGGACTAACTTCGGTATTGGTCACAGCATGAAGGAAATTATGGCGGCTCACAATCCACCTCCAGGTACTCCCTTTGGTGGCATGTTGGGTGAAGGTCATAAGGGCATGTATGACACCTATAATGAGTCTCTACATTTCCAACTAGGTTGGCACCTTGCTACCTTAGGTGTAGTTACCTCACTTGTAGCTCAGCACATGTACTCAATGCCGCCCTATGCTTTCATGGCTAAAGATTACACCACCATGTCGGCGCTCTATACCCATCACCAGTATATTGCTGGATTCTTGATGGCTGGAGCATTTGCCCACGGTGCGATCTTCCTGGTACGTGACTATGACCCTGAAGCTAACAAAAATAATGTGTTGGCACGGGTACTAGAGCATAAAGAAGCAATCATCTCCCACCTGAGCTGGGTATCACTATTCTTGGGCTTCCACACCCTGGGTATTTATGTCCACAATGACGTGATGCAGGCATTCGGTACACCCGAAAAGCAAATCTTGATTGAGCCTGTATTTGCCCAGTGGATTCAAGCTGCCCACGGTAAGGCTTTGTATGGTTTTGATGTGTTGCTATCTAATCCTGATAGTATTGCCGCAACTGCATGGCCTAACTATGGTGATGTGTGGCTACCTGGTTGGTTGGAAGGAATCAACAGTGATGCAAACTCGCTATTCCTGACGATCGGCCCTGGTGACTTCTTGATCCACCATGCGATCGCCCTGGGACTGCATACCACCACCTTGATTTTGGTCAAGGGTGCCCTTGATGCCCGTGGTTCTAAGCTAATGCCAGACAAAAAAGACTTTGGCTATAGCTTCCCTTGCGATGGCCCTGGTCGTGGCGGTACTTGCGACATCTCTGCTTGGGATGCCTTCTATCTAGCCATGTTCTGGATGTTGAACACAATTGGTTGGGTTACCTTCTATTGGCACTGGAAACACCTGTGCGTCTGGCAAGGCAACTTAGCTCAGTTCAATGAAGCCTCAGTCACGATTATGGGTTGGTTACGCGATTATCTGTGGCTGAACTCAGCGCAGCTAATCAATGGCTATAACCCCTATGGCATGAACAATATCTCGGTCTGGGCCTGGATGTTCCTGTTTGGACACCTGGTGTGGGCAACTGGATTTATGTTCTTGATCTCCTGGCGTGGCTACTGGCAAGAGTTGATCGAAACCCTAGTATGGGCACATCAACGCACTCCTCTTGCTCAGTTGGTTAGCTGGAAAGACAAGCCTGTGGCTCTTTCGATCGTCCAAGCTCGTTTGGTTGGTCTAGCCCACTTCACGGTTGGTTATATCTTTACCTACGCGGCATTTGTGATTGCATCGACGGCTACGGCCTTTGGCTAGCTAAGCTAGATTTATGAGTTGAGTTAGACCTTAGGTCTGATTAAATAATCAAACGAAAGGGGCTCCATTAAGTTGGGGCTCTTTTTGTATTGGGAGAATATCCGGCTAGTTAAATTAGCCTCAGCCATCTATTAAGTTATCAAACGATAACTTGACTGCCCCATAGAGCAATTGGTATAAATTGATACATAATCCTAAAAGTTGTTTTGGAGCAGGGTCATGGCTAAACTAATCTTAGATCGTCCCCAGAGTGAGGTTAAATGGTGTTCATTGCCCCAGGGCTGGTCAGGTAAACCACCAGAGCCCCGGCCAAATACCTGGGTGCAGCTATACAAAGGATTGAACCCCTATAGTGACTTAGAAGCAAAGTTGCTGTGTAAAGCTTCAGAGGATGAGTGGATCGCCTGGGTTCCCGATCATGGTGAAGCGGTGCTGCATATTAGCCAGTTTTGTGTTTATGCAGAATCACATCGGGATCTGCAGCTTAATTAAATTAATTATTAAAATTATTAATTAGACCGATCGCAGCAGCTTGAGGCATTGTCGATTACTTGAATGGTTAGATACACTTGCAAATTAGAACCATCGCTGATGCCTATTAACAATGCATTGGGGGTGCCAGCATTAGTATCCTTGAATTAAGTAAGAATTAACCGACATTCCGCGGTTTACTTTGGAAAATCAATAATTAAATTGATGATGCAATCCCAAAGCCCTTATTACCACGTAGCTTAGTCGATTTCACAAGAAAATGAGAGAACTGACTTAAGACTGATAAGCATATATACTGGCTCATAATAATTTGTCCAAATACAATATATAGAGTTTTAGATTGTTTGGGGCACTATATATAGCGCAAATATTTAATTGATCAATTTCGTTTTATAAGCGCGGAATGTGGGAATTAAGTAAGCAATGCCTTAATTGATGCTTATTTTTATTTGCGGCGATCGGTATATTCAATATATTCAATCTCCTCAGCAGCCATATTTTCCGGTGGGATTGGTTTGCTACCCACGTTTTTAATATTAATTACCTTGCTGAGCAGGTCATACCAGAATGAAGCACCCATTGATACGGCTAGGCCAGTAATAATCCAACCAGCGATCGTAATCAGCGAGATTTTCATAAACTCCTGACTGGCTGGGTTGGCAGGGGCAGGGCTCACAGGTTCTAGACTTGGGCTGCTACGACTAATTTTGCCATTACGAATCATCAATGGCAGCGTTATGGTATAGCCACGTTGCTTTTCACGGGTTAGGTCATATTGATCCCAGCCGATCGGCAAGGAAAGATTGTCCGCAGCCTGTTTAAGCTGGTCGATCGTTTCCTGGCTTAGCTCACCTTGATCACTAATATCATTGGTAACCACTTGTTCCGCCGAAGCATTGATCGCCGTACGCAAAGTCTGATCGCTACTAAGCCGCGACACAATGTGAAAGGTATCTGCATTAGCACCAACGGCAATCAGGAAACCAACGATGACAGCCACCAAACGCGCATTCCGCTTATAGACCCCGGAGGCTCTCACCATCGAATTATCAAACCAGTTTTCCACATCCGCCCGAAACTGCAAAAATTGATTTTCCGTATCCTTGATGCGGTCTTGAGCCTGATCCGCCAGGTCATAGAGCCTTTTATGCAGTCGATCGGAAATGGGGGGTAGCTTCTGAACCTTGGCAATTTCTGGATTGGTAACCAAGGCGGCATAGAGTAGCAAAGATTTGCGCATGGAATTAGTCAGCCCTGGCAAGGTAACGATCGAGCGTTTGATCTCGGCATAGCGGGGATTTTCGCTATTAATTTCGCTCAGTGCTTTCTGATAGGCTTGTTGCACTTCCGCACTTCTGAGAATTAAAATCAATCGGAATACTTCAGATGGGTTGGGGCTGAGCTTGCGAGTCAAGGTCTGGAGCTTCTGTGGGGAGATCGATTCGCCATCATCATCGGCAAAAAACTGATTAAAATCTGCTGGGCTATTGCCTTTAGTTTCGGTGGCAATCCGGGCGATCGTTTCGGTCAGGGTAAATTTATTATATTCATAATCATCATAAATCTCTTCTAGTTCCCGGCTCTGATTGCTGAGTTTATTATCCAGGAAATCTCGCAATCGATAGAGTGCAAAGAACTTGCCGATTTCATCAAAGTGAAGGGTCTCTAACAGAGTATTTACAAAGGCATTAGAGCCAATATAAGAAGGCCCACTGCGTTGTTTATTACCAAAAATACCATCATTGCCTAAACGCAGCACATAACCAATTTTGTGATTAATGATGCGGGGAATCGAAGCAATAAAACCCTTGGCTTCGTGATTAAGATCTCTGATCGCTGGGTTTTCGTAGATAATATTGGCCAACTCACGCGATTGCCTGAGCATCTCTGGCTCATCGCTGTTACCAGCCAGCAACCCCTCGATCGATTCCTTTAAATGCACTGCTCGCCATTGCAAAATAGTGCTGAGTAATTCTTGAATTTCTGAGGATAGCAAACTCAAGACCAGGTATATGAAGATAATGCCGATGGCAATTTCTAATACCGCTGATAAACCCATATGCCTTGTTCCCGCAACAGCGCAGTAGTTGAGCCTGATTGGCTGCCTATTTTCTGCCTAATTGTAGGGATAATGGCGCGGATAAGCAAAACATCTTCAAAAGTCGTCACTTAAAGCTTAATATCATCGGCCAGGGCATTGCGAGTCAGCTCCAACAATGGGCAAACCAATTTAGCTTCCTGCTCAGTCAGGGATTGCTTTACAACTTCTTGCATAACCGCATAGGTGACATTACAACTTCGTTGGGCTTTAAAAGCCTGCATCACAGTCTGGAACCAGAATAGCAAATGCTCTTTTAAGCGATTGGTGTCATCGATCAATAGCGCCACAGCCGAGTAACGCAACACGCGACGGGTATCAGCTTTCCATTTGGCGGTAATATCTGTGCCAGAACTATTAAAAACATTTGGATCTTGCGATCGCACCTTTTCATAGGATTGCTCAACGATCGCGTTTTCTAGCTCTCTCAGTTTGTTGTAGGTGTTAATCCTGAGTTCATAGGAATGAATATAACCTTTCAAAAAAGTTAACTCATCGTCGGTGGCATAACGACCCTCTGCATCGACCGTCAATTGGCGTAGCTTACTCAACATCTTAATTATTTTCCCCTAGCAATTTCATTAATCCGATTCAATCTAATTTAAACTTGAAATTTCAAGCATGGGCTGGTAGCTACTTGCCAAATTCAACCCTGAGTCACGAACTGCGAGCAAAAGACTATGATTATCTCACTGCCCCATTAAATTTTTGCCAGCACTTGCATCAGCAATTACTCCGTTGAATAGCAATTGGCTAAGCCTAAATCAGCAAAGAAATCAAAATTTTATCTATTAATTTATATAGTGGTAGTAGAGCCAAAATCATCGGCTATAAGACATAAGACGAACAACCCAATCTGCTGATTGAGTAGGCTTAACAAGATTAGTCAATGCATGAGCTACGCTGAGGTAATTAATTGATTGATACTATTACTATATTGATACTAGTTTTGGCGTTTTGCAGGACTACGCTTAAAGCAATTACCGATCGCTTACCGATCGTTCTAGTATGAGCGTGACTGGCCCATCATTCTCGATCGCAACCTGCATCATCGCTCCAAAGATGCCCGTTTCCACCTTCAAGCCACTCTCGCGCAATTTTGCCACAAACTGCAAATACAATTCCTTAGCTCGATCGGGAGCGGCCGCTGCGCTAAACGATGGTCGCCTACCCTTGCGACAGTCACCATAGAGGGTGAACTGACTGATTACTAGCAACTCACCACCAATCTCGCGGATCGATCGCTCAAAGCTGCTGCCTTTGTCATTCTCATGATCCGCTTCATGATCTGCCGCTGGGAATAATCGTAGATCCAGGCATTTCCTGGCGATCCAATCCAATTCAGCGATCGTGTCCTGAGCGGTGATCCCCACCAAAATATTTAACCCCACCCCAATTTTGCCGACAACTTGGCCATCTACAACTACCTGGGATGCTCTAACTCTTTGAATGACTACACGCATAAGGACTTAAAAACTTAGTCGAAAATTATTGAAGACCTGAGCCTAATGTATATTCACATCACCTACTAAGAACTTGGCTTAGCTGTAATTGTAGTTATAGTAAGGCAGTAAAATTTGAACAGCCGTTACACATAATCGACTCAACTGACCCATTGCCATGCCCTCACGTAAATCTAAGCAACAATCGGAAAGTTGGTCAAAATGGTTATTGTCAATTTTCCTACTTTGTTTTTTTCAAGGTTGGTTACTGGCTCAAGCTTCGATCCTGGTGGGAGTATTTTTCGCCATTCTCACGCTTCCTACGATCGCAATTGTTTCTGGTTCATCCCATCGCACTGCCCATCAGCATATTTTTTCAAAACCAATTTTAACCTGTTGGAGTGTGGCGATCGCTTGGACAATCGCTGGCTCTATTGCTGATTTACAGGCAGGGGCGGTAAATATTCAGGTAACAGCCGCCGTGGGAGTAACGATGTTGATCGCCTCCGCGATCGCTTGGGCTTGGGTAATTGCGGCGATCGAGATCTGCACCAAGGTACTAGGGAGCTATGGTTGGATTGACAAACTTATCATTGTAGCCACTTGCTCATGGCTAGGATTGGGTTTGGGCTGGGCAATCTCAGCATGGCTTTAGGTACAAACGCTAGCGCCAATTGTCCTAGTGATGGTCTAATAATGGCTTTCAATCACTTCAACCTAAATGCCCTAGTTTCGATCCATTACCTTTACCTGGCGATCAAAAGAACGGAAAATAGAAGTGGGCGATCGTAGTAAATGCCATAAATGCCATAATTTAGCTTGATCGATACCCCATCTACATACTAGAATCTAAAAAAACTGTGCAAAGAAGTGCTTGTGATGCACATACCCAGGATCACATTTGCTTTTTAATAGTTTGATAACGGTTTGCATTAAAGAGGGTAAGTTAAGGTCAATTGTTCTGATGCACGGGGCAAATCTAAATGGTCCAAAGACATAAAGCACTGAGAATTGATCGGGGCATTGGTCAATTTGATTTCAATGATTACTATGCCGTGCTAGGTCTGCCGATCACAGCGGATGGGATTCAGGTCAGAAGACGTTATATTGGCATAGCGAAAAGACTTCACCCTGATGTTTATGGCAAAACTCCCGAAGAAAAAGAAAGAGCAACTCGCTTTTTAGCCAGATTAGTTAACCCTGCCTATAACGCTCTCAGCTACGAACGAGAGAAGGCGGAATATACCTCCCTGCTCAAATTACTGGCTCGCAAACTGATCAAAAAAAGACAGCGAGTGGTGCCGCGATCGGAGGAAGCACGCAAACTTTTGACGGCTCCTAGCCCTGCCGCCTATGAACAAGTGGTAAACGAGGTGGCTGAGTTTCAGTATCGTGAACTGGAAAATATTTTAGAGATTACTTCGATTCTAAGTGAATTAAATCTGGTTTATATCCTGACCCAAGCAGGCTATAAATATGTACCGCCCGCCAAACCGGCTCTAGGGGATGACACCAAGATTCAATCGCGCCTGACCACTGCCCAAAGAACCAGTGGTGGATATGCCGGCACAGCCAGTAGCTCAACATCTACTAGTCGTGGTTCGGCCTATGCTGGCAGTAATAGTAATGGTAGTTCTGGTCAGAATACGGCTGGTAATGCTGCTAATGCTGCCAATTCGGAGCGATCGGCTAAGCTCTTGCTGCAACAGCATCTTAAGGCAGCCGAGAGTTGTATTAAACAAAAGCAGTGGTCTGCGGCCTTAAAAGAGCTACGCAGTGCCCAGCGACTTGATGAGGCCAATAGTCGCGCCCATGCCCTACTGGGGATTGTTTATATGAACCAAAAGTTGGCCAGTATGGCAAAGTCTAGTTTTTTGAAGGCACTCAAGCTCAACCCCAATGAGACGATCGCCCTGGAGAACATCAACAAAATTGGCAAGATGTCCAGCAAGAGTAAGAGCAAAAGCAGTAGCAGCAACCAGAGCAGTAGTAAATCAAACCAAAAACAAGCAAATAAGGGCTGGTCATGGACTTTTTGGAAACGATAGCCTGTTAATTAATTAATCGCTTTACTTGAATTACGTTGGTATTACGTTAGTTCGCTAAAAAACGATCGCCAAGTTGGTGCAATTGTGGGCTGGCGATCCATTTAGATCTATTTGGCGCTACCAACATATACAGCAATTTTAAGACCAAGCTCAGTAATTTGCTCACTTGCCGCCCCCCACCAAAACTCAATTAATCCAAGCAATAACTAGATCTTGGCGATCGGTAGCAGAAATCAAAAGTAAAGAATTAATTTAAGTATTAATGAATGCTATCTCCAGCAAATAATTAGGGTAGGTTATATATAAATCTCATCATCAACAGGATTATTTGACTTCATGATCCTGAAGATCCTGAATTTGGGAAATAACTGAGTAATTGCCAGATGCATGCCCCATAGTCATAGCGCTCTGTCTGATTGCAAAATGTGACTGCTCCCAATTCATGAGAAGTAATTGGCTCCAGGATGGGCAAGATGGGAATAGGGCTTAATTTGTTGACGCACAATCGAATCATCAATGGAAACAGTTATGTTGCGATCGTCAGATTTATTAGGGCAGGTTGATATGGGTATCTGTAAATACAATGCCAATGATCACTATGCGGTGCTTGGAATCCCCGTTACGGCTGATACTGCCACCATTCGCCGCAGATATCTAAAAATCGCCAAAAGCCTGCATCCTGATGTGCATGGCCGCGATCCCCAGGATAAAGAAAAAGCCACACAGGTTTTTGCCAAAATTGTCAGCCCCGCGTATAACGCCCTGATGCATGAACGAGAGCGGGTGGAATATGGAGCATTGCTTAAGTTAATTGCCAAGCGGCTGATGAAAGGCAATCAAAAATTACAGCCTGAATCGGAAATTGCCCGCAAACTTTTATATGCGCCAAGTTTGGCCAACTACCAGAAATATGTAAAAGAGATCGCCGAACTGCAATATCAAGATATTGGTCAATCGATGGCTTATGTGGGTCAACTCAGCGAATTAAATCTGGTGTATCTGGCTACCCAGCAAGGCTACAACCATTTCAGCAATAGCGATACGTTGAGTATGCCCAGGGAAAAAATGGTGGAAACGGCTCAATCCCGCAACCCTGCCTCTCAAGCAAGGCGATCGTCTAGTCCCAGTAGTTATAGTAACTCACAGACTACTGACTCTACCACTGCTGCACGAGCCAGAGAGCAAACCGCAGCCCGCAAAAGGAAAGCAGAGCAGTCGCCAGCAAACGCCAAGGCCTATGGGTTGGTCAAGCAAGCAGAAACCTATATTAATCAAAAGCAATGGGGACTGGCGCTCAAGGAACTACGTACCGCGCTCACCTTCGATCGCACCGATAGCAAGTGTTATGCATTGCTGGGGCTGGTATATTTGCATCAAAAGCAAGGTGGCATGGCGAAAGCAAGTTTCCAGCAAGCCTTAAAAATTAACCCCAAACAGCCGATCGCCCGTAAGTATATGGATAAGCTACTCAGCAAAACTGGTAATACTAGTAATAAAAGCCAAACTACCAAGGGCAAGAGCCAAACTAAAACCCAAACCAAAAAACAAGACAAGCAAAAAGGTGGGTTCTTTGGCTGGCTAGGTGGTTAGTAGAGAAATCTGTTTAGCTCAGCTTCTTAATACCTCTAGACTATTTAGACTGGATTGAACTATTCGGCCAATAAAGCCACTAAATAAGTTACGATCCATCTGAACAGATTTATGGATAAGCATGGTGCATCATCTTCCCACTGGAGCTAAGGATTTGCTCCCCCTTGATGTTGCTCAAAAACATTGGATCGAAAGCCGTCTTCAGGATGTTTTTCAATCCTGGGGTTATCAGCGCATTATTACTCCTACTTTGGAACGGTTGGAAACCCTCACCGCAGGCGGAGCCGTTAGACCAGAAGCAGTAATTCAACTCAGGGACAATGACTCAGAAATATTGGGACTGCGGCCAGAGCTAACCGCCTCGATCGCCCGTGCCTATGCACCACGCCTGGACAAGGATCGGCTGCCCCATCCCCAGCGGCTTTACTATAACGCCAACATATTCCGACAATTGCCTGCCAGCGGCTATCCCAGTCAGCAGGAATATTATCAATCGGGTGTGGAGCTATTGGGCGGATCGGGCGTGATCGCTGATGCGGAAGTTTTACTGTTGCTGGCCGAATGCTTGAAGCAACTCCGACTAGACCAATGGCAAATTATTTTGGGCGAGGCGGGCTTAACTAGCAAATTGCTTAAGGTATTTCCGCGCCAATGTGCCCAACAGGTGCGGCATTGTATTGCCCATCTCGATCGCGTCCAGCTTGAAAGTCTAGATATTGCCGAAGAGCAAAAAAACTGGGCGTTGCAACTATTTGAGCTGCGCGGCACCCCCCGTGATGTTTTAAACAAGGTCAAGTCTTTACCTTGGACATCTAAAATCGACCATGAGCTAGAGCATCTGCGAGCCCTGGTCGAGACCTGGGAGGCGTTTGGTCTGGCCGATCGAATGGTTCTGGACTTGAGCCTGATTCAACCCTTTGATTATTACACTGGGATTGTGTTTGAAGTAATCAGTAATAATGCGATCGTGGCTCAGGGTGGGCGTTATGATCAACTCTTGGGGTTATATCATCCCCAGGGTAAAAGTTTCCCCAGCGTTGGTTTTTGTCTGAATCTAGAAGATTTACAAAAGGTGTTGGGGGCAGTTTTACCGCTGCAATCGCCACCAAGTCGCTGGTTGGTGGTCGCCACCAATGAAACCACGCCCAAGTTAACCCAAGCAATTTTTGCCCATGCCAGTAAGTTACGCCATGAACACCAGGGGCAATCGGTGGAGATTGAATTGGAGTCTCGATCGCCAGATGTGGTGAGAACCTATGCCCGATCGCGCCGAATCAGTCAGATCGCCTGGGTTAGTGATGTGGATAAGGTGATGGTAGAGACAGTGGATTAGCGATTGTAGGGGGTATTTAGAGCAGCTCCGATATGCCAAGTTACTATCTGGATCGGGTCAAAGAGACTGACTGACGAAAAAAATATCGCCAATGGTTGACAAAACCGTCGATAATCATGACAATGGAGATCGCTCAAAAACGAGCTAAGAGATTTTAACCCTTTTTAAATTTTGGTAATTCTCTCTTTGGGCCTGTAGTTCAACTGGTTAGAGCACCGCCCTGTCACGGCGGAAGTTGCGGGTTCGAATCCCGTCAGGCCCGTTTTTAATTAATCAACATCTATCAATTATTCGTTAAGGTAATGGGGCTAGTGAAATAGCCTTTTTTTATTGATTAAACCGATCGCCTTCAGTTGCTTAATCGACTAGCTGAACTCAATCAGTCTTTGCCGCTCTTAACTTGTAGTTATTGGGTATCGTTTAATAACTCTAATGCCTCATTAAGAATAGATGAATAAAATCCCTCTTACCTGAATTGGCGAGAGGGATTAACTTATTGTATTGGAGGTGAGGAGAAAAACTAATTACTAGCGAATCTTGAGACTATCGATGACTTAACGATCGCCAGAGGCTATTCCACGCCTTCGATCCGATCCTCTAGCTCTTGATACAGATCGCGCAGCATTTGCAGGTTATAGTCGCTGGTTTCCCAATAGCCACGTCCATTTACCTCTAGCAAAGTACCTACCATTTTGCGGAACGAGTGGGGATTGAGGTTTTTGAGGCGATCGCGCATTTCGGCATCTTGCACATAAACATCGTTCACATCCTCATAGACCCAGTTATCCACTGCACCTGCTGTGGCAGACCAACCCATTGTGTTCACCAGGCGCTTGGAAATTTCGCGCACCCCCTCATAACCATGATTGAGCATGCCGTCATACCATTTAGGGTTCAAAATTTTGGTGCGGGCATCCAATCGCACCGTTTCTGATAATGTGCGCACCTGGGCATTGGCGGTGGTGGTATCAGCCATATAGGCATTGGGTTTTTTACCATCCTGGCGCAGGTTCGCAATTACATTCGTGGGATCAGAATCAAAATAGTGACTTACGTCAGTAAGACTAATTTCCGAGGAATCAAGATTCTGGAAGGTAACATCGGCGGTCTTGAGCGCAGTTTCATAAATTTGCCGCTGCTGGGTGTTGCTAAACTGCGATCCAAAGGCAAAGGACTTACGCGACAGGAACATATCCTGCAAGTCTTGTTCCTCTTCCCAGGTGCTGTTTTCCACTGCCAGGTTCACATTTGCCGCATAGGAACCAGAGGAGTTACTGAATACCCTGGTGGCAGCTTGTTGAGTAGTCAGGCCAAGTTCTTCCGCCTGGGCGATCGCATGTTTGCGCACAAAGTTCATTTCCACTGGTTCATCGGCATCCGCTGCCATCCGTACCGCCCGATCGAGCAAGTCCATTTGATTAATAAATAGATCGCGGAATACACCGGAGCAGTTCACCACCACATCGATCCGGGGTCGGCCAAGTTCTTCGAGGGGAATTAATTCCACCCGATTGACTCGTCCTAGTGAGTCTGCCATTGGCTTCACGCCAATCATGCAAAGGATTTGCGCCAGGGATTCACCATAGGTTTTGATATTATCGGTGCCCCACAGCATACAGGCGATCGTTTCCGGCCATTGGCCATTATTATCGGCTTTCTGGCGATCGAGTAGCCGTTCTACTACTACTCTGGCCGCCTGTACCGCTGCACTGGTAGGGATCGACTGGGGATCGAGGGCATGCATATTTTTGCCCGTTGGTAGCACCAGCGGATTCCGGATTGGATCACCACCAGGACTGGGCATAATATATTCGCCTTCCAATGCCCGAATCAAGCCGCCCAGTTCGTTATCGGCCACGATCTGCTTGAGGCAGAATTCTAGAAATTCAAACAGGGGTTTAACTGTTTCTGGAGCGACTTCGCCATAGCCAGAATCTTGCAAAGATTGAATCCAGGGCGCAGTTTTACCCAGATTGATAAAATTCAATACCGATATCTTCGAGACTCGGCCATCAACGTCTGTATTAGCCTGCACCATCGCGGCAACTGCTTTGTTCGTAGCCGTGCGCAAACTGGCCAATAGCTCTACGTCCTCATAGATACCCCGATCGCTATTTTTATAGACCTGCTCTATGTCTTTGCCAATACTCTCGCAGATTAATCTTGGCAGGGATTTGAGGTTGTCTTCGAAGCGATCGAAGCTGGCAATGCTGGCCAAAACATCAGTAATTTCATCGATTTTGGGCGGTTCACCCACCACATGCAAGCCACAGGGCAACACCCGCGATTCGATCTCCATCAGTTTGTTATAGACCTGGCCGACAATGTTATCGCGTTCTTCCAGGCTCATTTCCTTGGCATCCCGATCGGGCAAATTCACATCTTGATCGAGATTTACCAGACGTACCTTGTCCATGATCGTATTGACGATCGAGACACCGCGATTGCCCAGCCGCAATTCCTTGTAAGAACCAATTAACTCATTTAATTCCTTTAAACCGCGATGCAAACCAGCATTCTCTGGCGCTGGCGTAATGTAGCTGATCGTGGTGGCATAGCCTCGCCGCTTGGCGATCGTGGCCTCTGAGGGGTTATTGACCGCGTAGTAATAAATATTTGGCAAAGCGCCAATCAAATTATCGGGATAGCATTCACCCGACAGGCCAATTTGCTTGCCAGGCATAAACTCCAGCGATCCGTGGGTGCCAAAATGCAACACCGCATCCGCTTGCCAGATTTGATTTAAATAGGTGTAGTAGGCGGCAAAACCGTGGTGGGGCGAGCTGGACTTGCTAAACAACAGGCGCATCGGATCACCCTCATAGCCAAAGGTGGGCTGCACACCCACAAACACATTGCCATATTGCTTGCCATAAATCAGCAGGTTTTGGCCATCGGAGTTGAGATGTCCCGGTGCTGGCCCCCACTCTTCTACAATTCTTTCGTAATAGGGCGTATGCTTTTCGTAATCAGCTACCGATAGCTTGGCGGCAATATTTAGCTCTGGGCTACCGACCATCGCATTGGGGTTATGCAGAATTTCCTGCATTAATTCCTGACCATTCTCTGGCAGGTCTTTGACCGCATAGCCATTGTGGCCGAGCGATTGCACCACCTTGTGCACCGAAGCAAACACATCCAAATAGGCGGCAGTACCAATATTGCCCTTATCGGGGGGAAAGCTAAAGATCGTGATCGCAATTTTTTTATCACAGCGCGGTTTGCGGCGCAGGTTTGCCCATTTCATCGCTCGACCGGCGATCATTTCCACCCGATCAGCCAAGGCGATCGCCCTGCCGGTCATTTCATCGCGCCCCGACATCACGATCGGATCGACGGCACCATCCAGCTCCGGCAAGGCCACCTGCAACGCCACCTGCACTGGATGCAAACCCAGATCGCTCTGTTCCCATTCTTCGGTGGTTTGGAACACCAATGGCAATGACACCATATAGGGGCGATTTAGCTTTTTGAGGGCTTCGACCGCCTTGGGATGATCCTGACGAGCTGGGCCACCCACCAGGGCAAAGCCAGTTAGCGACACCACGCTATCAACCAGAATCTGGGTGCGGTTTTCCCTAGCGCCGCGAATCTGCCGTGAGAAATAGGCTTCGACTGGCTTAGAGAAGTCCAGCCCACCAGCAAACACCGGAATCACTTTTGCACCAAGGGACTCAAGCTCCTGCACGATCGCCACATAATGGGCATCATCGCCAGTGACCAGGTGAGTTCTAGCTAAGACCAAGCCCACACAGGGAGCCAATGGATCTTTTAGATCATCAGAAATATCGCGGCGATCGTTGTACCAATTTAAATATTCTTCAACGTCCTCAAACATTTTTGGCGCGATCGGATGCCAGATGCCCATGTCGGGATAGGTAACCGGCTCACCCACAGTTAACTTACCCTGGGTCGCGGGAATATAATGTTGCGCCAGCATCAACAGGAAGTTTTCCAGGTTGCGCTCCGAACCACCCAGCCAATATTGAAAGCTGAGCATAAAGTTACGGGCATCCTGTGCCTTATCCATCGGCATAAACTTCAGGATCTTGGGCAGGGTTTGCACCACCTTCAGCATACTGTCTTGGAAGGAGCTACCTGCTTTTTCCTTGCGCTTGCGCATAAACTGGGCGATCGCTGATTTGGATTGACCCAAATTGGCCATGCTAAAGCTACCCATCTTATTCAGGCGCATTACTTCCGGCATCGATGGAAATACTACACACACATCAAGGCGATCGCGGTGGGGCGTAACCGCAGCTACTACTTTTTGCGCCAGGTCTTCGATAAAAATCAACGAAGCAATGAAAACATTGGCAGCGGCAATATCTTGCTCAAAGGCGGCAAAATTTTCCGGATCACGGAGTTCTTCGATCAAGTAGCCACTCACTTCGATCGCCAGTTCGGGATTATGTTGATTTATGGAGGTAATTGCTGCCGAGAGCGCACTTTGATACTGAGGCTCCAAGACAACATAGACCACCTTCATCAATGCACGACCATCAATATTCTTGGGGCTGATATGTCTGACTGTCGGCTTGACGGGTGTGAACATGCAGTCTCCTTTAAATTTCGATTTTCACTCTAGATGCTGGGGCAATGCGATTAGCTTTTGCTTGCTTGTTGATCTGTCTTAGAACAGAGTAGCAAGCTTAAACTATTGCGATCGCATAGCCAGATTGGATTTTTGGGTGGGCATTTAGCTTGGGAATATGACAATCGCGGTTGTGTTTTGCGATCGCATAAAACCAAGCAACTACAATACTTCTACCAAATATTTATGTCGAAATTTTAATCGGGCGGTGATTTGCAATAATTTGCAAACAATTGCTTTACATTTGTACATAAACAATCATGTGATTGATTTAGCATTTGTAAACAAAAGTAACGACGACTTTGAATATTTACGGTTATCCATCAATTGAGAAGGGATTAGATGCTTTGCTTGATGATTAATTGCTGCAAATATAATGCTATTTTTAGTAGCCGATCGTGCTTAGAAGTTATCAATCAAAGAAGAATCATTATTTTGGGTTAACACTCTCAAAAGTTAGATACAAATTGTGTCGATCGCCTCTCAATCCCTAATCCCTAGTTGGTTCGGCGTTAGGCTGGATACGGGATTGTATATCCTGATGCTAGTTGAGTTCTAATCGATGGGGGGGTATGTGCTTTTCGGTAGAGGCGAGTTTTGCAGCTAGTGGGGTGTTGATTCCGGTGGGAATTTATTGCATTAGGTCAGCAATACAGAGCGATCGCGCATTTGTAACGATCGCGGGTTGGCCATTGCTATTCGGGATTCAACAGGGGTGCGAAGGATTGCTGTGGCTGGGAATTGGCAATCTGGATGCTAATTTAATTCAGCCTGCGGCGTTGGGTTTTCTGTTCTTCTCCCACTGGCTGTGGCTATTTTGGACTCCCTTTTCGGCATTGGCGCTGGAACCTAAGCAAAAATTACGATCGCTACTATTAGCATTTACGATCGCTGGATTCTTATATGGTGGTTTATTATATTTACCGCTGCTTTTTGACCAAAGCTCACTAATGCTAGAGATTGCCAATGGTTCGATCCATTACGCCACTGAGTATATCTTTAACCCCTATGTACCGAAGGATTTTAGCTTCTGGGTCTATGGGGCGATCATCCTGCTGCCGCTGTTTATTTCTTCACGGCCAAATATTAATTGGCTGGGCGGTTTGATTTTTGTGGCGGCGATCGGCACCTATTTGCTCTATAGCTATGCGTTTATTTCGGTGTGGTGCTTTTTTGCGGCGATCGTGTCGATTTATCTGGTGTTTGCGATCAGGCAGGAGGTTGGTTTGGGTGCAGAAGCAACCTTATAATCAATTATCTGTAACGCCTGTACGCTGTAATTTTTTTAATCTGTCACATCTGTATTGTAAGTGTTACAATACAGGTGTAGAAATAAAAAATAGACCAAGTGTCTTCACCACTCAGTCTATTGTAGATACTGAACCTATTTATTCAGTGCACTTGCCAGTAATGACAAGATTTGTGAAAGGAGCTCAACTTTGTGAGAATCAAGTGATGAAACTAACAACGTTATAGTTCCTAGCAATACTGCTAGAAAAATCAGTTTCATTTTGTTTTCTTAATAGACAACTAAATATAAGTCGCACATCAAAAGACGACCTCAGTCACTATTAAGCTAGTGACTGCTTTTGCATATATATGGCTCTTTCTATACTAGCACTAAAGCAATATTAGTGATTTTTTCTTTTGGTCTATAAAAACGCTGCTGGATCAGTAGGTTCCCCGTTTGCCCGCACCTCGAAGTGCAAATGCGGCCCGGTTGAATAGCCCGTCGATCCCACTGCAGCGATCGGTTGCCCTTTCTGGACAGCCTGCCCTTCCTTTACATAAATCTCCTCAGTGTGTGCATACAAAGTGGTGATGCCATTGCCATGACTGACCACCACCGCATTGCCATAGCCACCATACCAACCCGCAAAAATTACCGTGCCACTGTCGGCGGCATAGATCAGCGTGCCATAATCAGCGGCGAAGTCGATCCCAGCGTGGAATTTTTCATAACCCAAAATTGGATGCACTCGATAACCATAGGTGCTGCTAATTGGGCCGATCGTGGGGTACATCATCTGTCCCGTGCCAGGGATTAAAATCATGTTCTGGGGCGATTGGGTCTTAGACAGAATCAACAGCGCGATCTTGCGTGAATCCTGGGCTAAACGATCTTCGGCCAATTCCAGGGCTACCCGATCGCTATTCAATCGCCGCACAATGTTTAGCTGTGCTTCGGCCTCGGCCTGAAAATTGGCTTTTTGATAGGCCAGCTTTTGATTCAATAAAATAATCTCATTCTTGGCCTTTGCCACCTGTTGCCGCTTGGTTTCCAGCTTGTCGGACTTTTGTTTGATTTGCCCTAAAAGTTGACGATCGCCCTCATAAATGCGACCAATTTGATGACGGCGCGAGGCAAACTGATTTAGATCGCGGCTGCTGAGTAATAACGCCCACCAGTGGTCTAGCTTTTGGCGTTGCAAATGTTGGAGGCGAGCGATCGTGGTGATCCGTTTGCTGCTCAGTTCAATTTCCAAATAGCTCAGATCGGCTTCCAAATCTTGTAACTGTGCTTCTGCCTGCTTAAGCTTACCGAGATTATTATTAATTTGCTGATCGGTGGCAAACACATTTCTTTGCAGGGCTTCGAGCCGCTCCTGGGCAGGACGTGAGATCGCATTAATTTGATATTGTTGCAGATCGATCAGTTGCTTTTGCTGTTCAACCAGCTTTTGATAGTTCTGTAAATCTTCTACCGACTGAGCATAGGCCATACCTGGGGCAAAGCCGATCGCCAAGCCGCTTACCAGCAAGCTACAGATCACAAGAGAAGTAAAAGTAAATTGAAATACGCAGATCCCAGCCGCCGCGATCGTAACTTTTAGCAACCGGAAGCGATCGAAAATTTTCAACAAACTTAAACCCCCACCCATGCTCCCCCGTTCTAGATCCTGACTATCTAGATGCCTGTGATTAGTTAATTGTGGCCAGCTTGGGAACCCAAATTTCATAGCGATCGCATTTAGCAAAATTCCTCACCACTCAAATATCTATCAAATATCCATAAGCGCAGTAGCTGAGTGCTTCTATCTGCATCAATGACAGAAACCATCTGATTGATGGCATTAAAGTCAGGTTGCGGCAATTACTCAATAATTCCATCTCGATCGCAACCAGCCCAAATTCTAACCGCTTTTAGCTAGTTTGCAACCCAAATTGAGTAAATATATTATTGATAGCAAAGCGATCGCTGATTAGTTAACGTCTAAATTGCTGGCAGCATAACTTATTTGGCAAAAATTAATATTTGCGATCGATGTTGAGAGGAGATGAACATGGCGATCGTCAGCTATTGAAATTTATTCTTTGCATTGCTCTAATTACTTAGAACTTAAAGGCCAAGCCAACTAATTTGCTTCAAACAAAACAGATGCCGCTTCCACCCAACCATGAGTATTGGAATCAATAAAATGGACATAGTACCAGCGTTTGCCCTCGCTATCGATGTGTGAACGTAACACCTGCACCGGATATTTGCTTACTTCAGGCTCGGTAAAATTAGTGCCATTTTGTAAGGGAGCTTGCGGATCATCTAGGTCTAATCGATCGCCCTCTTTGTTTTCCTTATCACTGGGTACGATCACCACCGCACGGGGCGGGAAATTATCGATCGCGGCGGCAAAGCTCGGCTTGACCGCAGCAAAGCTAAAGGTAGTAGAGGCCAGCACGATCGCCAGTAATCTATTAGCTATTTGGCGAGACTTTTTAAACCGATCGCTGAGTTGGTGCAGCATCAATGGCATAATTCATAGACCTTCGAGTTTAAATATCTTGATTATGCCCAGCCAAGACCATGAAAATAATTAACAAAATAATCGACCATTCCACCGATCAATGCCCATTCGCACTTAATGGCAATCACCATGAACAATAGTGAGATCGTGCCGATCGTTGATGGCAAGCTGGGTTTGGGCACCTACCAAAATGTAATGCTGCTGGAGCTAGATGAACCCCGGCAGCGTACGGTATTGCTACAAATTTGCGGTGAGTAGTTTAACTCTTGAAGGCGAGTAATTAGTCTGCATCAGCACGAGGGCGCTTGACCACCACTTCATCCAGCAAACCATAGTCTTTGGCTTCTTGGGCAGACATAAAGAAGTCGCGTTCGGTGTCTTCGGCAATGCGATCGAAGGGCTGGCCAGTGTGGGAGGCCAATAGCTCATTTAAGCGCTGCTTGTGATAGAGAATCTCTTTGGCCTGAATTTCAATATCGGCGGCTTGACCCTGCGCACCACCAAGGGGTTGGTGAATCATGATCCGGGTATGGGGCAAAGACAGACGTTTGCCAGCGGCTCCACCAGCCAACAAAAATGCGCCCATGCTCGCGGCTAAACCAACACAGATGGTCGATACATCAGGCTGGATATGTTGCATTGTGTCGTAGATCGCCATGCCTGCGGTCACAGAGCCACCAGGAGAGTTTACATAGAGATAAATATCTTTCTCTGGGTCTTCGGCTTCCAGGAAAAGCATTTGCGCCACAATTAAATTTGATACGGTATCGTCTACCTGTTGGCCAAGGAACACGATGCGCTCCCGCAACAGACGCGAAAAAATATCAAAGGCACGTTCGCCGCGACCAGATTGTTCAATAACGGTAGGGATCATAGTTCCTTATTTCTAACTAATTTAATTAGTAAAGCTGCTGACTAGGTAATTGTTTGGGTAATTATTATTTTAGTCGTTGTTGATCGCTGGTCGGGTACGTCACATGGCAGAATTGAATAATAGCTTTATGGCTATAATAAATAGCTGTCAAAAATATGCCCCGCTACCAGAGTAGGCTGTTTAATTGGATCGATCGCTCTTTGCCTGTGAAATTAGGACGCAGAGTGAGGCGATTTTATAATGGTTTTTGGATCGAAGTACGGCAATTACCGAACTATTTGATTCGGGATATCACTACCATTGCCCGGATCGCTACGCTACGAATTGTCAGCGCTACGTTTTATCCAATTGCCAAACTGGGCGCGATCGCTAAAACCAAGCTCCTCCCCGCCAGTAATTCAAGTGGGTCTAAGGGGAGTGACCTATCGATTGATCAGGCTACGCATAACCTGGACTCAGCAACCGAACTGGATCGTACCAATAGTTCCCGCAATGGTCAAAATGCGCACCAAAATGGTCAGATCGCACCTAATGACTATTTCCAGCAAATTTGGCAACATGGCCAGACTCAATTACCCTCTCAGTTAAACTCAGATGCAAATAGTAGCAATCTTGTAACCACTAACGGCAATGGATCGGGCAAGATTACGCATCATCCTAGTCAGGTAAATCAAGATAAACAATCGCCTGGTCTAAACAATGGCCAATCAGCATTTTTAATCACCGCTGCAAATTTCTCTCAATTAAACCCCTGGCAAAAACTGGTCTTGCGATTAGGTTATTGGGTAGAGCGTACCTATATTCTGGCGGAAGTGGAACTGGGGATTACGGTTCTCTCGGAATTATCCGCCACCGAACTAGTAACCCTGAATCAACCCAACCCGATCGAGCAGGATGATTACCGCGATCGCCATCGTTTGAATTTAATCAACTGGCGCGATCGTTTCTTAGATCTCATTCCTCAACTACAACCAGACCAGCAAGGTTTAGCCAATCGGTCGGATCAGCTAGACAATAGTAATCACAATTCAGAGCATTATTCAGTTGATTATGTTCGCAACCTGATCAAGGCCGCGATCGCCTATTTCTTTAGCCGCAAATCGATCGCCAGGCAAATTGATGCAAGTAAATCAAGTAAAAAAGATCAGCAATCGCCCTCTGCTTTACCAGCCAATAATTCATCACAAGCAAATAACAGTGACGCGCAAGAGCAACCCTGGCTGACGATGGCCGAACTATTTGGCGATGACAACAGCCATTGGCCACCACTGCGACACCAGCGCACCACTGAGCTTGATTCGGTTCCTAATTCAAGCACTTCTTCGCATCGCAAAGCCAACATTACCAGCAAGCCAAAGCACATTAATCGGAGCAACTCCACCTCTTCTGCCCTGGCTGATCCCTGGTCTTATCAAAAAGAGCCCAGTAACGCAGTAGCCAAGGTGACTCAGTCTGAGCATCATGATCAACCGGATCAATCTGAGCAATCTGAGCAATCTGAGCAGTCAACTGGGCTAGAACCGATCGGCCAGCATCTTAGTACCAGAGAGCAAAATCAAATTGATGATTTTCGTGATCCAGCAGAACAGCATGAACTAGATGAATTTAGTCGCCCTGCCCAAGCCTGGATTGAGGCCAAAGCTACATTCATGGGTTATGTTTATAGTCCGGCTATGCAAGTAATTCACTGGCTCGATCGCTTGGTGGCAAAGGTTGAGGGGTGGTTTACTAATTTAGCTAGTAAAGTCTGGCAATCGCTCAAAGCTCTGGTAGGTAAGTCTTAGCGATCGTTGCAAACAGTGCGATCGGCTGGCTTGAGAATAATAAAAATTCCTAGCAGTAATAAAGGCCGTTACAAATGCAGCAAAGCATTAATTGAGTAAATGCAAACAGTTAAGGATGTGGGTGAGCGCGGTTTAATTAAGTTGCTGCGGCGCTATTGTAGCGATCGGGTGGGGGATGATGCAGCGCTGATGGGTGCAATGCCGCCCGGTTATGAATTGGTTGTCACCACCGATGTATTAGTAAATGGAATTCATTTTAGCGAAACTACCACCAGTGCCGAGGATGTGGGCTGGCGTGCCGCAGCGGTGAACCTTTCCGATCTGGCGGCAATGGGGGCAACCCCCTGGGGCGTAACGATCGCCCTTGGCCTGACCGCAGCTACCAGCATCGATTGGGTGGAGAGGGTTTATGGTGGATTTACTGATTGCTTGCAAAAATACCAGACTGAGTTAGTGGGTGGGGACACGGTGCGATCGCCAGTTATTACCCTCTCAGTTACCGCCTTTGGCCAGGTGCAAAGTAATCGAGCAATCCTGCGCAGTAATGCTCAGGTTGGTGATGCAATTTTAATCACTGGAGCGCATGGCCTTTCCAGGGCTGGCTTAGAAATACTTTTACATCCAGAAAAAGCCAATTCTCTCTCTGCTGAACAGATTGCCAAGCTCCACCGGGCTCATCAACGTCCCCAACCCAGATTAGACGTACCAGAATTGATCTGGCAGCATAGCGATCGCGCGGCGGGGATGGATAGCAGCGATGGCTTGGCCGATGCGATCGTACAGATTTGTGAGGCCAGTGGTGTAAGTGCTCGGCTCGATTGGCAAGCAATCCCAATCCCAACAGAAATTGAATTAGTGGCAGGTTCAAAAGCCAAAGCGATCGATTGGCTGCTCTATGGCGGTGAGGATTTTGAGTTGGTTCTGTGCATGCCCAGATCAGCGGCGATCGCCTTAACTCAAAAGCTAGAAGAGGCAGCAATCATTGGTGAGATTGTGGCCGGGGATATCAATCAAGATTTAGACTTGAGTCAGAGTTTCCAACATTTTTGAGAATATCCAGATTCATTTTCAGGTATTTGAATATTGGGCAATGATAAAAGAAGAATTTTCAATATCTGTCTACAACGATCTCACGCATGATTATTTAGTAGCAGAGATAAGTATTGGCGATCATTACGTGGCTTTAATTACTCAAGAAGAGGGGCCAGGCCAACTCAAAATAGAGATCCCAGTTCTTTCCAATTACCGCCGATGTGGTGCACAATACCAAACAGCAAAAGCTCCAAGCCCCAACCCAGCAAGAAGTTTGGCCATTCGATCGGCATAGCGATCGCGCTATAGACCATTGTGACAATGATGATTAAAATCGCGGCGGTAAAGCTTGCATCTATGGTTGGCTGGATCGTGTAATCAACGATCGCCCTAAACAGAAAGCTCAACTTTATTGGCGTGGCCCATCATAACCAGTCAAATCGGCAAGTTTATCCAGTGATTGTACGCTGGCATAAAACTGACCATCGATCTCCCAGGTGGGGAAACCAGTGATTTTCTTTGCTTTGCACAGCTTGGGCTGGGAGTTTTCGCCCCTGGGATCGCACTCTACATAGGGAAGCGCCTTCGCCGCCGTACCAAACATGGCTTTTTGATCTTTGCAGTGAGGACACCAGAATGCCCCATACATTTTTGCGCCAGAATCATCTAAATAATGGGCAAGTCGTCCGGCATAGGAATTCGATTCTGCTGCTAGCTGGCTCTGGTTAGAAAAAATGCCCAATGTACCAACACCCACGATCGCCACCACAATCAAACCAGAAAAGAGCAATTGGCCAGCCTCTTCCCACTCATTACCCAGTAAATTAACCAACCAGATCGTGAGCACAGTGGCGGCAGAAGCTAGGCAATAGGGGCAAATTATGGCGCTGCCATTGGCATCCACAATCACAAACGCCAGTAAATACATTAAATAGCCACTAAACACCAACATCGCCGTAGTGGCCATGAATAGCCAAAATGCGGTAGTTTGCCTCAGGCTCTTTTGTTGCTGGCTATCTTCCTGGTTGACTAGCATTGGGGCGGCTGCCAAACCTGCCACGGTCAAATAACCCAGCAATCCAAACCCAGTTAATGGCAAACCAGCGATCTGCGCGTAGGAGCTATTGAGTACCAGATCGCAGCCGCTACCTGCCCGATTAGATGAAGCTAAACAGACCGGATTAGCTCCGAGAAAATGGGTAGCAGTTAAATAGCCAGTTAGCAAAGCGCCGCACAATGCCAGACCAACCACGATCGGTCTAGTCCACTTTTGGAGCCAGGATTCTGAACTTTTAGGCATGATATTTAAAGGGGATCTAATTCTTGAATTATTCTTAGTAGCCTGATGGGCAATTAATTTTAAGCGATTGATTTCAGGTTATTTAAACCAATCAAAATATTAGCACCTGGTTAGTCAGCACCAGGATATGAGGTTTTCAGAATTTTAGCTATACATCACGTTTCTTAGTAGCTACTAATTAACCACTTAATCTGGGCTTAGCGCTCAGACAGACTGAGACCCTTAATAACTAGCAAGCATAACTAGCTAGCATAACCAGTAAGCAAAAACGCAAAAACAAACCAACCCAATCGAGCTGTCTATGGATATTTTACCCAGAAGCCGATCAACCTTAAGGAGGTTAAATATTTTCGATCGCCGATCTTTTTATACGGAGCATCCAACTATTTAGCTATTTAGCACTACCGTGATCCAGGTTTGCTAGCAGTAAATTACTGGCCTTAGATTAGAATTATTGGCCTTAGATTAGAATTATTGGCCTTAGATTAGAATTATTGGCCTTAGATTAGAATTATTGGCCTTAGATTAGAATTACTGGCCTTAGATTAGAATTACTGGCCTTAGCTTATTAGACTTAAAGACTTCATAAGATTTAAAAACATCATAACCAGCCGGAACTAACCGATCGACACCGAAGACGCATCCTTGCTCTGATTACTTTTATTATGGGAGTTTTGCAATTCCGTTTGTTTCAAACCATGCCTGACCGCATCCACAAACCGATGTACCCGATTTGGATCGATCGGATGGTGAATTTTGCCGTGGCGCTTGAGCGAACTAGACACAATCACCCCATCAGCATATTTAATCAGCTCTGGAATATTATCCCAGGTTGCCCCCGAACCAATCAGCATCGGTACAGTGCTACTAATATTACTAAAGCCATGCCCAGATCCGCCCATGCAGGTTTGTCTGGCTGATTCTAGTTCCTGATGATGGGGAGCATTGCCAGTAAATTGCCCCGATAAAATTACGGCATCAGCCAAGCCACGATTGACCGTATCCTGGATCGCCAGGGTTAGATCGGGGGCTGACATGGGATAGGCATGTTTGACCAGCACATCCGCAAAAATTTTAATATCACATCCCAGCTCGCGGCGATAGCGCAGTAAATGATAGGCATCACCTTCAATAATGCCCTGGTCAGTGGCCATTACCCCCGTCAATACATTTACCCGAATGAATTTTGCACCCACACAGGCAGCGATCGCCAGAGCACTATGGGCATCGTTGCGCAACACATTCAAACCGATCGGGATCGCCACCATTTGCTTAATTCGCTGCGCCACCAGAGACATAGCGCTAACCACAGCCGGATCAACGCGGGTGTTTGTGAATGGGGCATCAAAGAAATTTTCCAGGATAATGCCATCAACTCCACCCGAAGCCAAAGCTACCGCCTCTTGCTCAGCGCGATCGATCACATCTTTGAGGCTCCCACCCCAACGTGGCGAGGTTGGCAACGGCAGTAAATGCACTACCCCGATTACTGGTTTTGGATTGTCAAAAATCTGGTCTAGATCCACATGCTTAGTTCTTATACTTCAAGAACAGAACTCTAATTCGTCTTATAAATAGCTAATTTAATTACACTATGTGAGCGATTCCCAGCCCCTGGCCAGAAAGGCTCAAATTATGTATAAAACTATATCCAAACAATAAGAATGTTAAGGAAACCTTGATTACTTGCTTCTAATTTAACCTGATTAGGGGGCGAAAGCTTGGTTACATTTCGTAAGGTTCCTGTTTTTTTGTGACAACGTAATTCTGCCAAGATTGCTTGGATTAAACATTTTAAGTCAATATGAGCCAACTATTTCACTTAAAGTAAATCTAAAATTGAATTCATGGATCTAGTTATTCTGACCAATGGCCCTGGTGAGCTAACCACCTGGGTATATCCGGTTTTGGCGCGATTAAGTCAACGTTGGCGATCTTACAAATCAACCCAATCAACCCAATCAACGTCTATGCTGCGGCAAGCAGAGGTAAGCGATGATCTGCCCTCCCTAAGGATATCGGTGGTGCTGTCGCCCTGTAGTCATGCCAGTGGCCAGGAAGCAGCGATCGCCCAAACCTATCCTGGCGTGGATCGGGTGCTGTCTGCCGATCGATTTATGGCATTTTTGCTGAGGGGTAAAACGCCTGATCCAAACTGGGATTGGCATCAGCGCGGGGTAGTGGTGTTTTTGGGCGGCGATCAGATCTTTCCGGTGATCATTGCGAAGCGGTTAGGCTATGCGGCGATCGTCTATGCGGAATGGGAAGCCCGCTGGCTTGGTTGGGTGGATCATTTTGCGGTGCGAAATCAGCAGGTGGCGGCAGCGATCCCGGCTCGGCATCAGCAGAAAATCTCGATCGTCGGAGATCTAATGGTCGATCGCCAAGTAGTAGCAGCGCCAACTGTTCAAGGTAATCAAAACAATCTTGATCTGTCTTCTCGCAGCTTGAATCCAGAGCCCGGAGTAACCCAGCCCGATCAAGCAAACCTAATTGTGTTCATGCCTGGGTCAAAATCCATGAAATTGCAACAGGGAGTACCGCTGTGCTTGGGGATTGCCGATCGCCTTGCCCAGCAATATCCAGCCTTGAAATTTGCGATCGCCCTGGCTCCCACTCTCTCCGCGCAACAACTCAGTACCTATGCCCAACCCAGTCAAGTTGTGGATTTAGTAGCTGGCAGCACCGCCCAATTAAGTCACCAGGCTCAAAAATCCGATCTGATTACCCTGGCTGGGACAAAAGTAGAAATTTATACCCAATTCCCAGCCCATGATCTGCTCCAGCGGGCAACCCTTTGCCTTACCACGGTGGGTGCAAACACGGCTCAACTAGCTGCCCTGGCGGTACCAATGGTGGTTTTATTACCCACAAATCAACTAGATGCAATGCGAGCCTGGGATGGCCTTTGGGGTTTGCTGGCCAATTTACCCTTACTTGGCGGTAGTTTGGCTAAACTAATCAATCGGATCGTGTTACTCAAGCTTGACCATAAACATTTAGCCTGGCCAAATATCTGGGCTGGGGCAGAGGTGGTGCCAGAGCGAGTTGGCTATCTTACGCCTGAATTGGTGGTGGAGCAAACCATTACCCCTTTGCTAGAAAATCCAGCCCGTCTCGTAGATATGCGGGCAAAGTTACGATCGCTGTGTGGTGAACCTGGTGCTGCCGATCGGATTGTTGATTTAATTGGCAAGTATCTGAATTTAACAATCTAAATTTAACAATCTCAAGAACTAAGTTCAATCGATCTTCGTAACCCTTGCTTCGTCTTTATTAGTGCATTTTCAAAAGACTTCTTCGGCAAGGCATTAATACCTTTAGAGCAAAGCGTTCAGATCATTACTTGCACAACATCTCGCTTGGAATAGCACTAGGCAATCGCCTAATAACTCCTTTTACTTAGTTAGCGATCGTTTCCGAACAAACTGCCCCCAACCTTCAATATCTACCTCTATGGTAATAAAGCCAGGCAAAAGGACGGATATTTACGGCTTTCTTACTTTTTATGGCTATTGTAAATAATAACTAAATCTATTGATTCAAATCCGTTTGGATTAGCCATGGAGACTAGAGTAGGATTATGGATTATTCTGAGTTATTTTTGCTGCGGCGATTACGATCGCATAATTTTTCAGCATTGGCGATCGATACGATTGAATCTGTATTCAGGAAGCGTGGTGAAGGTAAAATGCTTACCAGGGCTGAGCTAGAATTACTCGACACTGTGGTTATTTCGCTGGAAAGAATTGAGTGCGATCGGGTTACGGCCTGAGTTTAAGATTGCCTAACATGGTGATTTTGCCTCGGCACTCCTGAATCAACAAATTCCACAACTCAAGCAGTTTTCAACTAGATCTATAGCTATCTCTCTAGCAATCAAATAGGATTAGCCCCTGGGTGGATTCAAGCGATGCGTATTTAGTGCAACTTCACGCAGGCACTTGATCAATGATTTGAGAATCAAGATAGTCTTCGATCGTCTCAAACAGTTTCGCTTCAGAAGGCTCTAGAACTGCCCCGCTTAATTTTTTATGCCAAACCCGTTCTATTTCCTCCACGATTAGCTTAGGAAAATCGAGGGTTCCCAGCAATCGATCTAATACTATATTTTGCTTAGTATTCACCGTAAATAATCTTGAAGTTTACTTAACTATATTGTTTATAGATTGTTTATAGTCAATTCTAATTTCGGCAAAGCCGTTAAGGCATAATGCCATGCATAGCGCATTGGTGAATCCTTCTGTCAGAGTAGTCCGAATGTCTTAGATTACATCTTTTTGATATTAATTTCTTAAGAATCTAGGGTTTAGCTCTCAGTCTTCTTGCCATAAGCCTGCCAAGCTAAATCTAGCAAAGCATTAAAAATGGCGATCGCCACGACCGCGCTCCCCTTACGACCATCTACACGAACATGGGGTAAGAGTGAATCTTGAAGCCGAGACTTGGCCACATCCACATCCACAAATCCAGATGGAACCCCAATTACTAGGGCTGGCTTAACTTCGTCAGCTTCAACTAAATCCAATAGCGTCATCAACGCCATTTGCGAATCACCAATTACAAAGATCGCTTCAGGATATCGATGAGCCAGGGTTTCTATGCCCCATGCAGTCTGAGCTTTACTTTTCTGAGGACGGGTAATCGCCTCAGTGCTGCAATATATAGGGTTAGAAAAAGTGGTTTGCACCTGAGCCGAAATCCCAGCCAAAACCGTTGGCACATCGACAATCACCGTAGTGCGAGCCGCAAGGGCTGCTGCGCCTGCCTGGAGCGCTTGATCGGAAAAGCGAATTAATTGCTTATATTCAAAGTCTGCCGTAGCATAAATCACTCGTCGGATAATTTCATACTCAGAGGGAGAGAGGGTATGTTGTCCAACCTCTCGATCAATAATTGCTAAGCTCTTAGCGTCGATCGCTTGCCATTCCATATAATTCCTGGGTGGTGAATCTGGATTTGATTTCTCTATACTATTACAAACTTATGCCAACTTAATTTAGATTAATTCTAGATTAGGTAGGCTATCAAGCCTTAAGTTTAGCCGATCGCCCACTTGCGGCAAAAGTCGATCGCCCGATCGATGCTGCTGGTCTGGTGGGGATAGTTGAGTTGAGTCCTGGCAACAATGATTAGGGACAATCCCAGCTTGGTAGCGATCGAGCGCTTTATATCTTCGCCGCCTGCCCTGCCTGAAGCTTTGGTGATCACAGTATTAATTTGCCACTGTTGCCACAGTGCTTGTTCAAGGGCAGCACCAATTGGGGGGCGAATTGCAATCACTTGCCTGGACGTAAACCCAGCTTGCTCTGCCATAGCGATCGATGCGGATTGGGGCAGAATGCGGGCGAATAAATTAACGCGATCGTGCCAGGTTTGGAATTTTTCTAAGGATTTGCACCCCAGGGTTAATAATACATTTTTGTTAATTAAATAATCATTGGCGATCGTGGGCGTGAATAAATGATCGAGGTGCGGGATTGTAATGATCGAGTCGTTTCGCTCACCTGGTGGGGTGGGCAGGTAGCGATCGCTTTCATGAGCAAGCCCTTTTATCTGCTTATCTATATCTATATATTGTGTAGCTTCAAAAGCTCTGGGAGCAGATGTATTTAAACCCTCTGCTGAATTAGCAGGCTCTAGATGCTCTTGTGCGGGGGGAAGAGGTTCTCGATCGTACGCCAATGGATAACTAGTGGATCGAGAATTTAAATCCTTGCGCTCAAACCGCAGATAGGCGATCTGGTGGTTATGGCTATGGGCGATCGCCAATTGCGAGATTTCAGTTGCAAACGGATGGGACGCATCCAGAATCGCGCTAATCTGGGCAGCTTGGGCAAAATGCTCTAGCTCCGCCTGACTCAATTTCCCAATTCGGATCACCCTGGCCACTGCACGATCACTGCGATCGCCAATTTCACTAAAATCCTGCCAGTCGCAAAGGCGATCGATCTGACCGTAAAGCTGCCTTGCTGACTCAGTGGTTGCTGTGACTACAAATGGGATATCTTGTTCGGCCAAGGCGATCGCCAAATCTCGACTCTCGCTGGTGCCACCAATCAACCAAATTGCCATTAGCTCCTTATATCTAAAGTAATCAAGTAAGTTTCGCTAAAAAAACATTCCCTCGGATTAATTAAATCAATTTAACTGTCTGGATTTTTCCGCCAGGCGATCGCTTTTTACATTTCTTAACCCAAAAGAGTGATCAACAGGAAATCCCACAAGCCTTATTCAGGAATATTTCAACCAAATTGTTTTAGTTTATGCAGTAATAAATACTCATGTCAGCAGCCAGGCGATCGCAGTCTTGCCAGACTAAAACAGCGGTATCTCCTCCCAAAAGCATAGGCCAAAAGCAACAGCATTTACTTTTATAGATTGATGCTTAGCCAAGTTAGTTAAAGTTTCTATGCTTTTTGCTGCCGTTTATGTCGGAAGGACTATTAAAACTTTACAAACACTTAATACAATGTAACAAAGCGGCAAATAAGTATTTATTCTCACTAGTTACTTTTACCCATGTTTACTGAATCGTTTCCCTGGCTCACAGCCATAATCCTATTCCCGCTGGTTGCCGCTATGGCAATCCCGGTGATTCCCGACAAAGAAGGCAAAACTGTTCGCTGGTACACCCTGGGTGTGGCGATCGCGGACTTAGCATTGATGGTAGTTGCCTTTTGGTATAACTACAACCCAGATGTTTCCTCGCTGCAAATGACTGAAACATACCCCTGGGTTAGTCAAATGAATTTGAACTGGGCGGTGGCCGTAGATGGCCTATCCATGCCCTTGGTTTTGCTAACCGGATTGGTGACAACTCTGGCAATCTTTTCAGCGTGGCAAGTGAAGAACAAGCCACGTTTGTTTTATTTTTTGATGCTGGTGCTCTACAGCGCCCAGGTCGGTGTATTTGTAGCCCAAGACATCTTGATGTTTTTCCTGATGTGGGAGATCGAATTGGTGCCAGTCTATTTGTTGATCTCAATCTGGGGCGGCAAAAAGAGACTCTATGCGGCAACCAAGTTCATTCTTTACACTGCGGCTAGCTCGGTATTTATTTTAGTTGCTGGTTTGGCGATGGCTTTTGCTGGTGATACGGTCACCTTTAATATGGCTGAACTGAGCCTGAAGCATTATCCCTTGGCGATCGAGATGGTGGCCTATGTGGGCTTCCTGTTGGCCTTTGGCGTAAAGCTGGCGATCTTCCCGCTGCATACCTGGTTACCCGATGCCCACGGCGAAGCATCTGCACCAGTATCGATGATTCTGGCTGGTGTGTTGCTGAAGATGGGTGGTTATGCGCTTATTCGCTTCAACATTGACATGCTGCCCGATGCCCACGTTTACTTTGCGCCCATCCTGGCGGTGTTGGGTGTGGTCAATATTATCTATGGGGCGCTTACCGCGTTTGGTCAAACCAACCTGAAGCGTCGTCTGGCCTATTCATCGATCTCGCACATGGGCTTTGTACTGGTGGGGATTGCTTCCTTTACCGATCTGGGCATCAGTGGCGCAGTGTTGCAAATGCTATCCCACGGTTTGATCGCTGCTTGCTTGTTCTTCCTGGCTGGGATCACCTACGATCGCACCCATACTCTGGATATGAACGAGATGGGCGGTTTGGCCAAGGTGATGCCAAAGGTATTTGCCCTGTTTACGATCGGCGCATTTGCTTCGCTGGCTCTGCCTGGTATGAGTGGCTTTATTAGTGAACTCAGCGTCTTCCTGGGGATTACCTCCAGCGATGTTTACAGCTCCAGCTTCAAAACTGTAACTGTGATTCTGGCTGCGGTTGGCCTGATTCTCACTCCTGTTTATTTGCTAGCCATGCTACGTCAAGTGTTCTATGGCGATCGCAACCCTGAGCTAAACCTCGACCTGCCTAAAATTGGTGATCAGTTCTTTGGTGATGCCAAGCCCCGCGAAGTATTCATCACTGCTTGCTTGCTGATTCCGATCGTCGGCATTGGTTTCTATCCCAAGCTGATTACCCAGATTTATGATGCTAAGACCGAAGCGGTGGCAACCCATGCCCGTCAGACCTTCTCGGTGGTGGCGCAAGAGCATCCTAATCTATACTCGGCTGGTTTCATTGCACCACAGTTGCCCAACGCCAAGGCAAATCCTGTGTTTGGCATGGTGGACTAGGCTCAACTTACTTAGCTTAACTAGAGGACTAAGTAGAGCCGAGTAGGAGAAAATTGACTAATGCGCGATCGCTAAGATCTTCAACCCATAAGTCGATTAACTGCTTAACAAATAAGATTTGGTTAGTTTGGTTATTACAGGCCTGATTTAGAGGTAAAAGTAACATAGCTACAGGGGGGAGGATGTAGCAACCAGCTAGCCAAATTCTTGAATTCTTGACTGGTAATTCGCTGGTAATTAATTAGTTATTAGCACTTTTGCAAAAATCCAATAGGGTAACCAGCTAATCATTAGCCCAACCTTATATTTATAAATTATATTTATGAATTGTATTTATGAATTGATGCCAGAAGTCTATGTTAGTTAATTAGTTAATTGCTTAAATTATTAATAGTCCAGCATATGGCAGCCTGCGATCGTGGGCTGATTGCTGTAAATAACAAGATCTATTATTTGGCTAATTACTAATTGGCTAAAATCAGCTAAATTACTAGGACATCCTGGCAGAGCAATCCAGCGATAAGAAACTTATTTGTTGGCGATCGCTAAACCATGAATAATGATCGCAAACATAAATTAGCTAATTTAAATCAAAGCACTTACATAAATTATTAAGTTAAAAGTTAAATGACACTCTTTCCGATCGGACAATTGTTAATTTCTGTAGGCGTAACCAAACTAATCTCTACCGAAGAGATCGCCCAATATCTGAGCCGACATACCAATGGTGATTGGGGCAATATTGATCCTGAAGTGGGCGAAGAGAACAACGTCGTTGCCCAGCAAAAACATGGCACAATTCTCAGCTCCTATACCTTGGCCAAACAAGGCCAGGAAATCTGGTTGCATACTGATTTTGAAAGCAATGCCACCACCGTACTACTGCCTAATGAATATTGTGCGATCGGTTCAGATGAATAGATCAATCTGAGTGATAGTTAATTAAAGCCCATCCCTGAGGAAGAACAGCTAAGAATCGGCTTAACCAAGCTACCGGGTAGGGTATGATCGCATAAGTCTTAAACTGGATATCAGTTTGTCATTATGCCTAAACAAAGTCGCCTCTTAGTTGTGATCCTGGCGATCGTAGTCGGTGCCATCTTTACCCTCATTACGGTGCCGCCAAGATTAGGGCTGGATTTGCGCGGTGGGGCTCAGCTCACTTTGCAAGCTCTGCCAGCACCACAGCGGGGAATTAATTCTATTAATGCCCAGCTCCTGGAATCAGCTCGGTTTGCGATCGAGCAGCGGGTTAATAGCCTGGGAGTCTCTGAAGCTACCGTCCTTACCAGCGGTGATGATCAACTGGTGGTACAACTGCCAGGGGTCAGCGATCCTGATCAAGCTGAGCGAGTGTTGGGGCGCACTGCCCTGCTGGAGTTTCGCAAACAAAGACAAGGCTCGGAAGGAATTATTGCGGCAGAAAGACAGGTACAAAGCGACTTATTTCTGGAACTCCAACAACTAGATCCAAGCGACGAAGCAGCGATCGCAGAAAACCAAGCAGCGATGGAACGCAGCCGCCAGCGGGTGAATGATTTATTTGAGTCCACTGGGTTAACCGGTGATTCACTGACTAATGCATTGGCATCGCCGATCGGCCAGGGGGTCTGGTATGTCTCGCTCCGATTTGACAGTGAAGGAGCCCAAAAATTTGCCGAGATCACCGGCGAGCTAGGCGGTACTGGACGGGGGTTAGGTATCTTTCTGGATGATGATCTTGTTAGCGCACCCCAGGTCAATGCAGAATTTCAAGGCACTGGGATTACTGGTGGTCAGGCCGCGATCGAAGGTAGCTTTTCTCAGGAACAGGCGATCGAACTAGCCCTGCAATTACGCGCCGGTGCTTTGCCCGTGCCAGTGGAAATTGTGGAGAATCGCACCGTTGGCGCAACCCTGGGCGCAGATAGTGTGCGCAGTAGTATCTATGCTGGATTTGGCGGCCTGATTCTGGTGCTGTTGTTTATGGTGGTTTACTACCGCCTGCCGGGGTTTGTGGCCGATATTGCCCTGGTAATCTATTCCTTGATTACGCTAGCTTTGTATAGTTTATTCGGCGTAACCCTAACCCTACCTGGGATCGCTGGGTTTATCCTCAGTATTGGCATCGCCGTTGATGCAAATATTCTGATCTTTGAGCGCACCCGTGAAGAACTCATTGCCGGTAGAACGGTTTATAAGTCCGTTGAAGCTGGTTTTGGCCGCGCCTGGTCTAGCATCCTTGACAGTAATATCACCACCCTGATTGCCTGTGGGGCTTTGTTCTGGTTTGGCGCTAGCCTGGTCAAGGGCTTTGCCGTGACCCTCAGCCTCGGTGTCCTGGTGAGTATGTTTACGGCGGTTACCTTTAGCCGATCGCTCCTGCTCAGTATTATTAGCGATCCTCGGTTCCGTAAGCCAGAACTATACGGGATTAAATCGATTCCTAAACCGACCGCCAAATCCAAAAAGAATCAATCCAGCGACAAAACCGACAAGCCAAAGGGGGCATCACTATGAAAATCAGTGTGATGAAATATAGCCGCGTCTATATTACGCTCTCGGCGATCGCAATTTTAACTAGTATTGCGGCCATGTTTATTTCCTGGCAACAGGTGGGTGCGCCACTGCGACCAGGGATCGATTTTACTGGTGGCACCAGGATTACGCTGGAGCTGGCTTGTCTGGGTGAGAACATTGGTAATAACGAAAATCAGCCACCGCTAGATCAGCAACTAGATGCAGAAATAGGCACAGAGCCTACTGAGTCTACGTCAACCACCGATTCTAATTCCAATCAAAATGAGGCAAATCAAGCCTGTGGCGATCAAATTGACATTGGTGCTGTCCGCAAGGTGATGGCCGAGAATGGTTATGGCAACAGCGTAATTCAGTTGGTGGGTAATAATGGCCGGGGCTTGTCAATCCGCACCGTCGATTTGAATGTGGACGAACGATCGCAACTGCAACAAAACCTGGCTCAAGCGCTTGAACCCTTTGGGCGAGTCGATCCTAAGCAATCGCAAATTGAACGGGTCGGTCCCTTGTTGGGTAAGCAATTGTTTACCTCTGGCATTCTGGCGCTAGCGGTCTCGTTTATTGGGATTGCGGCCTACTTGACGGTCAGATTCCAGTCTGATTATGCGTTTTTTGCGATCGCCGCATTGGTGCATGATGTGATCATCACATTGGGTGTATTTGCGATCCTGGGGTTAACTTTCCAAATCGAGGTAGACAGCCTTTTTGTGGTGGCGATCCTGACGATTATTGGCTTCTCGGTCAATGATACGGTGGTGGTATTCGATCGCATCCGCGAAAACCTGAAGCTGTCGGGCGATCGCCAGAGTTTTAGCGATATTGTTGATATTTCCATCAATCAAACCTTTGCCCGCTCAATCAATACCACCGTTACAGCCTTGTTTGCCCTGATTGCCATTTTCCTCTTTGGTGGAGCAACGCTACGCTATTTTGCCCTGGCGCTCATTATTGGCTTTGCCTCTGGCGCATATTCAAGCATTTTTAATGCCAGTATTTTGTTGGCCTGGTGGCGGAATCGGGGTGGTGGCTCGGCGGGTAAATCAAGTCGATCGGGCAGTGAGCAGGACGAACCGGAAGCAGCGATCGCCGATAGCTAACCTAAAACCCAACCCTGCGCTAATTGAGAACGCGATGTGCAACTAAAACTCTGAAACCCTCATATCCTCGTGCCAGTTAACCTGGATATTGATATTTTGGATCGTTCAAACAACCTAAAATCAATGGTCTAGGAATAGTTGCACACCAGGTTAATTGAGACAGATCCTATAGCTCCAATTACCAAGCAAACTAGATTGGATTGGATTGGTTGAATGTTTGCTAGCAAAGGTCTCTCCCTTCTAGATACCATAGCCAATGTATGCTTAATTGTGCATGTGGCTCCCAACATATGCATGTAATGCGTAATTATTCAGTATGCTCTATATTGGTAAGAGTTCCATAGGCAGCAAAAAGAACAAATAAATTATCACCTAGTGCTATTTCAAGTGAGATGTTGTGTAAGTAGATACCTGAATGCTTCGATCTATAAGGTATTTATGCAAAAGAAGTCTTTTGAAAATGCACTAGACTAGCTTTCTCGCATTTAGGATTAATTGATGAGAGCAGCTTCAATATTGGGAATATTGAACTAAATATCCTAAATATCCAGAGTGAAAACCAATAGAATAAAAGTATTGCCGCCAGCCGATCCCAAAATGCCGCAAGCTGGTAATTTGAATTTGGTTTAACCCTGCCCCAGCCAATTAGTTGGTCACCAATGGAACAAGAAGCAATTACCTCAACCTCAAAGTCCCAAAGAACCCTAGCGGCGATCGCACTGACTGATGGGGTCAACTTCAACAACCGCATCACAGAAAATGAAGCGCATACTCTGGGTTTGATCAACCGGGATTTGCAATTCATGCGTGACCATTGTGGGCAATTTGAGGGCAAAGTGCTGAGATCTACTGGCAGTGGATTGTTGATGTATTTCCCCAGTGCGATCGATGCGGTTAAATGTGCCCTAGAAATTCAAACCACCTTTGGACAAGCCGCCTCAACCCTAGCGCCAACTGATGTACTCAGTCATCGCATTGGCATTCAATTAGGGGATATTTATATTAGTGAAACCGATGCCACCGGAACCGGCGTAAATATTGCCGCCAGGTTGCAGATGGAAGCAGAGCCAGGCACAATTTGTGTCTCGCAAACGGTCTATGATGTGGTCAAAAATAGCCTGGAGCTAAATGCGGAGTTTTTGGGTGAGCAAGAAATTCAAAATATAACCGGTTCGATCGGGATTTATCTGCTCCGCCCCGCCTCTGTTCAGGATCATAATGGCAATGATCAAGCGTTGATCACAGAAACAAGCATCAAAACCGATGATCATGCGATCGCCCCAGCAACCCCAGGCGTTGACATGGAACTGTTTGACGAAATAGTCGCTAACTTAGAGCAAAGTAGCGATCTGCTGAGAATCAAACGGTTAATTCTATTTGCCTGCATGAATAAATGGGAAACCAGCCAGGAAAAGCTAGATAAACTCAGCCTCAAGGGGTTGATTGCCGAATTGATTGAAATTACCCAAACCACAGAAAAGCTGAAGGAGTTGCTTTCGAGTATTGTGCATGGCACCAGCAAGCCGGATCTTTATGCCCAGGTAGCCGATTCAATTATTAGTGAGGTGGGCTGGCTCTATGCTGGCTTTCAGGCCTCGGCTCAAAGTCAACCAGCTTTAATACCTCAAGCTTCAATATTACAGACCAGTGGGAGTAGCGATCGCGTTGCTACCCCAATCCTGGAGCGATCGGCCTATAACCAGTTGGCTGAGTCTTTGATGGTGAGCGATAAGACTAACCGGATCAAAAAAATAATTTATTACCTCAGTCGCGGCACCTGGGAAAACAATATCAATAGTCTGGACATTGAATCTTTGGGGGCTCTGCTCCAAGAGTTGCACCGCCTTAACCCCACCCTGGAATCCTTGGAATTAGCCCTGTCTGAGATCATCAAGTTAATCAGCAAGCCCAGGGAATATACCGCCGCCGCCAGTACATTGGTGCGAATTTTGCATCCCTTGTATGATCCCCCTGGTACGGAGAAGAATGCAAATACAAATACAAATACAAATGCATTCACTGGGCAAAATGAAGTGGTGCCATTTATTGTTAATGCCCCAGCGGGAGCTGATTCGACTCAAGGCGATCAAGAATATGCTAACCAGCCTAACCCTGAACTAGAAAGCCCAGAAGCCGCCGAACATTTCGATCCGCATTTCGATCGAGAAGTGGCGATCGCCCAGATGGCATTATTTGACCTGCGCCTCACCATCATCAAATATGTCACGCCGCTACGCGCCAAGCTGCTCTGTTTTTATGCCCTCTATGAGAACTATGGCAATAATGCCCAGAATAACCAAGATCTTAACCAGGTGCGTAATTATGAGTTCGATGATCTACTCAGGGAGCTAATTAGCAAGTATGAAGATCTAGAAAATCTCAACCAAAAATTACTTGCCACTGCCAGCCAATTTGAAGATACCGATCAATATACCCAGGCTGCTCAAGTGCTGATTTCGGCGCTTAAGCCAATTTATCAGGAACTAAACCCGGAACCTCAATAGTAAATAATAGTAAGTAATAGATGAGTTTGAGTTGAAATTAAAACCTTGAAAGCTACAGCAGCAGCAAATAGCGTCAATGCATCAGTGATCATGATGCCGAAATGAAACCGCATCCCCGCCTGGATTAAAGACCAAAGAAATCAAAAAAATTAAAATAATTATCAACAACCATGAATGCCAGAGAATTGCTATCCCGATATGCTGCCGGAGAGACTGACTTCCGGGGTGCGTCCCTGCGTAATATGTCCGTCCATGATGCAGATTTAATTAATGCCGATCTCTCCCAGGCGAATTTGCAAGGCATCAGCCTAGTTTTTTCTTATTTGATGCGAGTGAACCTAAGGCAATCGGTGTTGATTGGTGCAAAGCTCAGTGGCTCAAATCTCAATCAGGCACACCTGAGCGAAGCCAAGCTCAATGATGTCGATCTACATGGGGCAGCATTAGTGGGAGCAACTCTGGTCAATGCCGATCTCACCTTTGCGGTGTTGATCGATGCCAATTTGATGAATGCCGATCTCCGCAGTGCCAACCTGAGCGGTGCCAACCTGGCTGGGGCTTGCCTAAAGGGCGCAACTCTACGGCGTGCCTCTAAAAACATTACTAGCCTGCGCAATGCTAATTTACGACGTGCCGATCTACGCGGTGCCGATCTCAGTGAGGCTAATTTGGCTGGAGCCGATCTGCGCGGTGCTGACCTCAGTGAGGCTAATCTGGCCAACACCGATCTTACTGGGGCAAACCTGGCCGAAGCGATTATGCGTGGTACAGGTCTTACTGAAGCAAACTTAACTGGCGCTAACCTGGCCAACGCATATATGCAAAATGTTCGCACTGAACGAGCAAATTTATCAGAAGCCGATCTCCAAGGCACAAACTTAGATCTGGCGGTGATGTCAATGGCTAATCTAAGTAAATCAAACCTGAGCGAGGCTAGCTTGTATCGGGCGAATTTGAACGGCACCGATCTCAGCCGCACCAATCTCAGTGGTGCCAATCTGCGCGAAGCCCAGTTGGTTGAATCCTACATGGCGCGGACTAATCTCACCAACGCTGATTTGGCCGATGCTTTGCTGGCGCGGGCAGAACTTAGTAGTGCCAATTTGCTCAATGCCAACCTAAAAGGGGCAACCATGCCCGATGGTTCGATCGCTACTGATTAAAATGGAATTAAATGGAATTAAATGGTTCTCAGGCGATCGCCAGGTTCAACAAGTCTGGATTTACACAGATTTGTCGAACTCAGATAGCAACCAGTGATGACGAAGGAATAAGTTAGAGCTTATATAAATTCACCTATACTTCGGTTGTTCAAGCTTATGCTAACTAATGATTAGGACTGATTCAAATAATTAGCTATGCCAATTTGGCTGAGCCGCTCTTGCTTTTCCAGTACCGTGTTCTTTAGTTCCTGGCGATAAGCTATTACTTGCTTTAATAATTCCGGCCGATTAGCAGCTAAAATTTGCACTGCCAGCAGGCCAGCATTTTCTGCGTTACCGATCGCCACCGTTGCCACCGGAATACCACGTGGCATTTGCACGATCGAATAGAGTGAGTCCAGGCCGCTGAGGTGTCTACTGGCCACTGGCACGCCAATCACTGGCAGTGGCGAGATGGCGGCCACCATACCTGGCAGATGAGCTGCACCACCGGCTCCGGCAATAATTACCTGAATACCGCGATCGTGGGCTTGTTGGGCAAATTCCACCATTCGTTCAGGGGTGCGATGGGCAGAAATAATCGCTACTTCGTGGCGGATATTGAATTTTTGGCAAATGGCGATCGCCCCTTGCATGGTGGGTAGATCGGAGTCGCTACCCATGATAATGCTTACCTGTGCTGATTCAGTCATTTTTGTTGCCATCTAATTCGTTGGCGAAGAATTGGCGCTGTGATTTGGCGATCGCAGTGATTTCTTCCAGGCTTAACTGATTAGGATCGCCCCCCAACGCTTCAATCCTTTGCATTAGCTCTGAGAAACTAATTGGCTGGTTACCTTGCTTAAGCATCGGGATTGCCATACCAGATCGCCTCCGCCTGCTTACAAACATTCTCCAACTGGCCATAACTATCAGCCAGAATTGTAATATGGCCAAGTTTGCGACCAGGACGGGATTCAGGCTTGCCATACCAATGTACATGGGCATTGGACAATTCAGCCAATTTCTCGCGCTGGACGGCATAATCAGGATCGGTAGTCTCATATCCCAGCAAATTCATCATTGCTGCCACCGGCGTAGTCATTGCCACCTTGCCCAGTTTGCGATTGCTGACAACGCGCAATAGCTGAGTGAATTGAGAGGTCTGGCAGGCTTCGATCGAATAGTGGCCAGAATTATGGGTGCGGGGCGCAACTTCATTTACGCTAATTGTGCCACTGCGGCTGAGGAAAAACTCAATTCCAAAAATACCAACCGCATCCAGGCTGTTGACTAATTTTTGGGCGATCGCCCTAATTTGGGTAATAATCGGCATGGGAATTTGCGCCGGCGCGATCACCCGATGACAAACCTGATTGCGCTGGATCGTCTCCACCACCGGATAAACGACACAATCACCGGTCGCGGAACGCGCCACCATCACCGCTAATTCACGATTGAAGTTCACAAATTCTTCTAGCATCGCGGGCACCTGCCCCATCTCTGCCCAGGCGCTCAATAGTTCAACCTCGGTTTCTGCTACGGCTGTCCCCTTGCCATCATAGCCATGTCGCCGTGCCTTGAGCACAACTGGGAAACCAAGCGATCGCGCCTTTTCGAGCAGGTCAGTTTCTTGCTCGATCGCAAAAAATTTCGGCGTAGCGATGCCAAGCTGTTGTAAATGAATGCGCTGGCTAAATTTATCCACCAGCAAACGCAGGTTCTCTAGGCTTGGGGCAAAAATTGCATCGGGTATGGTCTCTAGCAAATCTAGATCGACAAATTCATTTTCAAAGGTAATTACATCGCTAATGGCGGCTAATTCTTTGACTGATTGCGGATCATCGATCGCACCGATTATGGCCGTCGCTGCTTCTGATACAGCCGGGTCTTGATCGCTTGCTGCCAACACTTGCACAGATATTTTGAGTTTCTTGGCCGCGATCGCCATCATCCAGGCAAGCTGGCCACCGCCAATCACGCCAATTTTTTGTCTAAGTTGTGGTTTATCCGTTGCCTTCAAAATTTGTCCTCAAATCACAAGACATTATAGGCTTTGCGGGGCAATTATCAATTTTCTTAATCACAAAATTAAAGATGTTTGTAAGTCTTAAGACAGATTCCCAGGCTAACAAGCTTTATACTAATGTACACAATGGGGGAATAAATAGGTAAATTTCTTGTCAGGAAGTCCGGTTTATTGAGCAATTGATGAGTAGGTTAATTATCAACCTTTTGTTTGAAATTTGTTTTTTATTTTTTTAGACCGATATCTAAAATCAAGCTTCTAGTCAAGCTTCTGATCGAGAATCTGATCGCCTTGTGGCGATATTTGGCTTAGGGCTCCGATGCTTTCAGTAATTCTTGATTCCGGCCAGAAATATGCCCATACGTTGGCTTAGTTAGGCTCAGTTAAGTAAGTTAGTTAGTTAGTTAGTAGTGATTTATCCAATCGCAGCAACTAAGCACGCTATGACTGAATATTTGGTATTGATACTTGTATTAAGTATTTAAGTATTTAAGTATTAAGCAGAAGTTCTAACCTGTTGCAATCATCAGCCATCCCCTAATTGTTTAAATGCTCAATGTTTAAACGCTCAATGTAAATGCTCATGGGTAGTTGGTTAAAGTTAGGTTTATTTAAATTGTTGAAACAACCAGAATCATCAGGAAAAATCGATCGGGCGATCTTCTTTGTTATTCATGGCAGTAGTAACCATCGTTCTTTGCGATCGCTGCGGAAAATTATCACTGCGGCGAAGGTCAGCTCCGATGCCTTAATTGATGGCGGCTGTCTGGAGGGATTGGATCGATCGCTGTCGGAGCAGTTAATTGATTTTGGTTATGACGCTCTGTATTTGGGCTACAGCCAAATTGAGGTAGTGCCAGTATTCCTGTTGCCTGGAGTGCATGTAAAGGAAGACTTGCCGATCGAAGTTGAGGCCGCCCAGAGCTTATTTGACGATCGCAAGTTGCAATTTCACTTGACTGAATATCTGGGTACCCATGCCCAAATTCCAGCGTTATTGGCTCAGCGGTTTAACAATTGGGAAAACAGTCATAGTTGGACGCAAAGCCCCAATGTTTCTAATATTTCTAATGTTTCTAATATTAAATGTGCCAGGGTGATAATTGCCCACGGCAGCAAACGCTCCGGTGCAAATCAACCAATTGAGGAGCTAGCGCGATCGCTGTCGGCCACAACTGCCTATTGGTCGGTTGCCCCTGATCTGGAAACCAAAATTAATCAACTGCTAGATCAAGGTTTTATGGCGATCGAAGTCTTGCCATACTTCCTCAGTGCCGGTGGGATTACCAAGGCGATTGGCGCTCAAATAGAGCAATTGGCCAGCGATCGCCAGGTGCAAATTGAATTATTACCGCTGCCGTTCACGGCTGAAACTATCACTGAACTAGCGATGGCAGACCTTTCTGATGCCGATTTAGAACCAAATAATTCAACGATCGCCATTCCTAGACATCTTGTTACTGGCCCGAAAGCCTTAGCATATAGCAATTAATTGATTGAATTGATTGAATTGATTGAATTGATTAACTATTAATTTAGCGATTAATCAACCAGAAACGATCAACTAGGTAAGTTTCTCTTTCTCTTCTACTTCAACATCAATGGCAGCCCCAAGTTGCTTTTGATCACTTATGATCATGCTCATTTCGGTTAGCTCCTGCTCCATGTTCTGGATCTTTTCGTTGGCTGGCTGCATTTCAATTACCTTTTGCATATTTGACCAAACGCTAAAGAACCAGGCGATCACCGCGCCAATCCCCATAGCAATGATTAATTCCACTGCTAGCGGCGCACTTACGCTTTTACCGGGCACGATTTGAATACTGACCGGATCGGTGTTTTCGAGGGCAAATAGCACCAAAATCAGGGCTACCGCAAAAATTACAATAAAGTTTAACTGGCGCATAGTTTTTCTCCTCTGTACTTATGTACACTTATGTACTCTCTATCCTTACTTGTATACTCTCTATCCTTGGTATCACTATCACTGATTACACATTAGTGATTTAACCTTAGTTAGGAGCGGTTTGGCGAAAATTACATAGTTATTCATAGTGCTGGAGCCAATCACTAAATTTGTCCCTCAATTGTAGAATCCTAAAGCTCTAAAATTATGGCCAAGCCCTCATGGGGGCGCAGCCGCAGCGTGATTCCCCCTGGCCATAGATCAAATTGGGGGCTAGCCCAGGCTTCGGTGCTAATTATGTCCATATCGCCATAGCCAGTTACTTTGGCCAATGGTTCAGCCTCAAAAGATAGCTCAGTGGCATGATCACCAAAGTTAGCCACTACGATCAGCGCTTGACCATTTAAGGAGCGTTTAAAGGCGATCGCCATGCTCTGCTCCTGTCCATCAAAATTAATTAATTCAAACTTACTTTGCTTAACGGCCTTACTTGCTAAAACTGGTAAGAGCCGATCGTAAAACCTAACGATGTCTCGATCGCTTTGTTCCTGTGGACGACGTGCCAGTTGTACGGGCAATTTCACCTGCCAGCCCCGCATTTGCCCTTCATGAATCAAGTGCATACCAACACTGGTCAGGGTTATTAATGCGGCTGGTTTATGGTTTGACCCCAGGGCTTTGGCGGCGCGGGGTTCGTCGTGGTTTTCAATGAAGCGGACTAATTTGGCCTGAAAACTCATTTCCGCCAACAGGTGCAATCTGGCTCCATCAATATTTTGCTCCACCAGGCGATCGTACAATTGCTTGTCGTAGGTATAGTCAAAGCCCAATTGCTGCAATTGCCATTCCTTTTCCCAATAGGCTTCGGCCACAAATAAAAAATCTGGATCGGTTGCTTTGATCGCGGCGATCGCCTGATCCCAAAATTCAGCCTGCATTGGTGCTGCGAGATCCGCCCAGGTTTGATTAAAAATATCTTTCAGCAGTAACATCGCCATGTCACAACGCACCGCATCACATTGACTGGCAATTTTTTGAAGCGTGGCGATCGCCAATTCACGGGTGCGTTGCTGGCCATAATTGAGCTGCAAAGTATCAGTCCAGGCCGGGAAGTAGGGGTCCTTGCCACGGGCTAGATAATGCTGCTGATCTGGGCTGTAATAGGCTTCGGGGTCTGATTGATATAACTTGGCGGGGACATGCATATAAACATCGATCGCCTCATTTACCCAGTGATGATCGAGGGCAGTATGATTAGGCACAAAATCCAGCATTAGTTTTAAGCCATAGCTGGCGAGTTTTTGCCGAAATGCAGCTAAAGCCGAATTACCTCCCAGATTGGCTGCAACCTCATATCCCGCGATCGCATAGGGTGAACCCACCACATCGATCGATTGCCAGTCTGGTAACGCTTGGTCATAATCTTTTTGCAAACCAGGATGTTCAAGGGCAATTTGTTTACCAAGTTGACTGGGCTGCCACACCCCCATCAGCCAAATTAAATCAAAGTTGGCATCCTGCCATTTAGCAAATTTATCCGCTGGAATTTCTGCCAGGGTCAGCGATCGCCCCGCCGATTGTGATAATTCCTGCAGCCAGACCCGGGTATTAATTTGATAGACCAATGGATAGACAGGCTTCGAGTGATGATCGGCCATAAGCTTGATCAATAATTTTAGCTACTTACTTCCTTAAATTTACCGATCTCTGCGGCTATTAAGCAACCAGTTGATGACGCATGAGCCTAATCATCGCTTCAATCGACAACAGGCTTTTAGGTTTAGATTTTAGGTTTAGACCAGTTGGGCAACCAGTCTAATTAAATTAAACAGGCTTGAGTGCCTCGATCACCTCATGATCAGATACTTCGCAAAAGTTTTCATAAAACTGCCCCACTGCCCGAAAATCCGCTGGCGATCGTAAACAGACCACCTCATCAGCCAGTTGATTAATTTGAACCACAACCGATGGTGGCGCAACTGCCATTGCTGCGACTAGCTTAGTTGGTTGGCGCACCCGCACCGATCGCAACGCCGCGATCATCGTCAATCCTGTTGCTACGCCATTATCCACCACAATCACCGTGCGATCCTTGGGGTTGGCTGGAGACTTGATTGGCGTATAGCTCAAGCGCCGCCGTTGCAATGTTTCAAGTTGCGATCGCCGTTCTGCTTCTAGATAATCCTCACTTACGCCCAGACTACTAAGATGCCTGCTCAAATAGGTATGGCCAGTTTCATCGATCGACCCGATCGCCAGTTCGGGATTCTGGGGCGCGGTTAGCTTATGCACCAAAACAACATCCAATTCACCGCCGATCGCATCAGCAATAATTTTTGCCATTGGCACTGCACCACGCGGAATCCCTAACACCAGCGCATTCACGCCTGCATAACCGCTTAACCGTTGTGCGATTTGGTGAGCTGCTTCTTGCCTGTCTTTGAACAGCATAGTCTCATGTCCTGTTGCGATCGTTGCCTAGAGCTTAACCGATCGAGTCAAGTGCAAACCATAATATGTAAATACAGATGAATATGTAAATACAGATGTGATCAAAGCTAGCACTTGCGTCGTGTATCTATTATCTATAGCAACTACCTATAGCGACCAATCATGTTTGAACAATTTAAATATGAGGGATCAAGATCCAGTTAGGGGACATACTCGATCAGAGCAGCAAACAGCTAATTTTCTTGATTAACCATTCCTGCTACCACAAATTAAACAAATCTAAGCGATACTGTAATTATTACTCCTCACACACATGTCTTCACCCAGCAACTACTGATCAAAGCTGGGTATTTTCGTGCCTTAAACAGCAAAAAGCTAAGCATTCCTAAATTATTAAGTTAATTACTGATCAATTTGGGTTGGTTCAGACAGCGGATTAGACGGCCCAATCCGATCGCTTAGGACTGAAAAAAGCATTAGACCTATTAGAGATGCAAAGAAAAAGGCGATCGCAAATTTAATTTGTTTCTGCATAACTAATCACACCAAATAGGATTGGTGAACTGAACTTTCCCCCTAACATAAAAATATAACCAAATGCACCTGATTGGTTAGGTCTTAAGTTAAGTTAACTCAAGATCTGGCGTTGCAAATGGTGTAGCGGAAATAATCATGCAAAAACTACAGTATCTACTTGCTGAGATGTAATGGCGTGGCAGGTGAGAGAATATTAGAGCATAAATTAAGGTAAAGCGGGTTTGGGGTTTTATCCAGGAAAGTAGCAAGTGCAAATACCTCATAAATCTTTGAATGTATTATTGATTGTCCCCACTGGCATCGGTGCCGCGATCGGTGGGTATGCGGGGGATGCGTTGCCGGTGGCTCGTGCCCTGGCAGCAGTGGCAGATAATCTCATCACCCATCCCAATGTCCTCAATGGTGCTAGCCTTTATTGGCCGCTAGCCAATGTGTGGTATGTGGAAGGCTTTGCCCTCGATCAAGTGGCGATCGGCAATTGGGGGTTGCGTCCCCGGCATTTTAATCGTCTGGGGGTGGTTTTGGATCGGGCGATCGAACCGGATTTGGCTCTGCGGCATCGGCAAGTAATCGATGCGGCCAAGGCCACGCTGGGCATTGATATTAGTGGCGTTATTACTACCGATCAAGATTTAGGCATAGAGCTAAGGCAGGGGGAATCTGGCATAAGCTGGGGCACGATCGCCAATCCCGATGCACTGTTACGAGCCGCAGAATTATTAATTAAACAATTTCGCGCCGAGGCGATCGCGGTGGTGGCCAGGTTCCCCGATGATATGCAGAATGAAATGCTCCAGCAATATCGCCAGGGGCAGGGGGTGGATGCGCTGGCAGGTGCGGAAGCGGTGATCTCCCATTTGATCAGTCGGGAATTGCAATTACCCTGTGCCCATGCCCCAGCGTTGCTACCTCTGCCGCTTGATCCAACTGTCTGCGCGCGATCGGCAGCGGAAGAGTTGGGCTATACATTTTTGCCCTGTGTGTTGGCTGGGTTGAGCCGTGCGCCGCAAATTATTACCAGAACTAATCATGCTGCCACAGGCGATCTGTGGGCGGAGGATATTGATGTGGCGATCGCCCCCTATGATGCCTGTGGTAGTCCGGCTTTGTTGGCACTGGCAATGGCAACCCATCAACCACGATTGATCTTTGTGCGCGAAAATAGCACCGTCTTACAAGTACCGCCAGAAAGTTTGGCGCTAAAGGGGATCGTGGTGGCTAGTTACCTGGAGGCGATCGGTGCAGTGGCAGCGCTTAAGGCGGGCGTGAATCCTGAATATCTGCATGCCCATAGCATTGCTTATCCTGATACATAAATATAAATATATAACGCGATGTGCAACTAAGAGCGCTATAGAAAAAACACCGTAAACAGCTAGACATAGTGACGTTGGCTCAATATTAAAGACTGGCTCTTGGTGGCGATCGCTTTATCTAAATGTTTCTAAATGCTTCTAATAATTGATTGATTGCCTCAAATTGCGAAAAGTTATTAAATATCTTTGCTGCAAATATTAACTAATCCTGATAAACTCAGCAGCCGTTGAAGCATAGCGCTAAGCTGTTGGTTGAAACAAGCAAGAGAATTTGTCAAATGTCTAGCGAAGCTGCCAACACCAGAGTTGATTTTTCAGCCAGAGATCAGGAAGGGGAAGTTGCCTTTTATGTTTTGCTGTGGAAGCGCAAAGGCATCACCCTGGAAATGTTCGATGATTATTGGCGGGATGTGCATGGCCCAGTTTGTGCCAGGTTGCCCGGTCAATATCAATATTGGCAATACCACGTTGCCCACAATGAGGGTGGGATTTGGCCAGAGACCGATGGGATTAATTCGGTTTCAACCCCCGAGGAGCAATTTGATGGCATTGCCGAGCTTACTTTTAAGTCAGCAGAAGATCGGAATATCTGGTTTAAGGCAGCGGCGATCTTGATGGATGATGAGCATAATATTTTCAGCAAGGCGATCGGCTATAACACCAACCCCGGCAATTCGATTACCTACTGCGATGGGATTGTCAACGGTCAACCGAATGGCAAGGCGCTCGCCTCTTTGACCAAGTTGTTGGTAATGATCCGCAAAAAAGACGATGTCAGCGTTGAGGATTTCCGTAAGTTCCTATCTAAAGACTATGCCGCCGAAATAGCCAAAAGTCCTTACATCTTGAAACTGCGCTTGCATCTGTTTGAGGAAGTAGATAATACCCGCCCACCCGCCGCTGGGGTTGCCCATGGCGAGGATGCGGAGCTGAACTATCAAGCGGCGATCGAAATTTGCTTTGAAGATAAACTGAATATGGAAAACTTCTTCAAATATTGCCCAAGCTATTCCAATGCCTGTCAAGATCAAGCAAAATACATCAAGGATTTTTACACTTTCCCCAATCGGAGTACCTACACCTTCGTCTACGATGGCCAAATGACGCTTTCTGGCAAGCGCAGTTCGACGGTAGCAGGATTGATCAGCAGCATCGGCGCGATCAACCAGCTCGAAGAAGATGTGATGGATCTGATGATTGGTAAAGCAGGGCGATAAACAATAGGTTTTAGTAGGAGTGCAAAATGCCTTACGAAAATGCAGTTCTAGATGATCTTGACCTCCAGGCTGGCTTAAGTGGCATCAATCCCAAATTTGGGGATTTTTGTACGCGTGCCGCTGGAGAAGTCTGGGGCTTGCCGCTAATCAACCAGAAACTGAAAGCCCTGATTACGATCGCCATTGATGTGGTGAACCAGGATCAAGTCGGTCCCGGTAATCCCTATGGTGCCCATGTGAATATGGCAATGATGCAGGGTTCTAGCCGCGATGAGATCGAAGAGGTGCTGCTGTTTACCTGTATCTATGCTGGGTTCAATAAAGCAGCCGGCTCCTTTGGCGCTCTGAACGAGATTTTGGGGCCAGCCCCAGAGAAACTGCCGGATGGAGCCCTGGACTACGATCCCAAGGTGCTAGAGAGTACAGGCATCAAAGAAGATCTAGCTAAGCTGGATAGCGAATTTGGTAGCTTGTTCTATCGCTTGGCAGTGCAGGTTTGGGGTTTGCCGATCATTAGTGTGAAGGACAAGGCACTAATTGCGATTGCGATCGACATTGCCCACCAGGATAAAGCCGCTGGTGAAGTTGATCCATTTATTGCCCATGTCAAAATTGCCAGCCAAAATGGTGCCACCAGAGCTGAGATCAAGGAAGTGATTACCTTTACCTGTGTATATGCTGGGTTTAACAAGGGAGTTAGCTTCTTTGCCAAACTGCAATCACTTCAAGATAGTGACTTGCAATAGTTGGGCTAGCTTCTTAAGCTTATTAGTTTGTTCTGGCTGCTGACTAATATCTAACTTCCAGATCTAAGCAGGTCTGTGGTAAAGATGCCGCAATAACGAGTGATCAATTAAGTGAGCAAGATAAGACTGGTACTCTATTTCTGTCCTGACTTCAACTTTAGTGCCGATCTATTAGTGCTGCGATGTCAAGGTGCGAACAGAAAGGCATTAACTAAACTACTTCCAGCAGGTATGAACTAATGATGAGCTAGTTTAATTTATTAGGTTCGTTAATTAATAATGCCTGGATGCGATTAATTTGCAAGCTGGCAATTAAGATTTAGGGGCGATCGCAAACATCTTTCTGATTCTATTTCTGATTCCAAACAAGGAGAAAACGCAATGGTAAAGAAGAGAACTAGCTACTATAAAGACCTGAGCGCTGATTATTCCAGACCTGGCCTGGTCTCGGATCAAATGAAAGCCAAGTTACTCGAAGATGCGGCCAAGTATATTGCCCTGAAGGAAGATACCTTGCCAGCGATCGATGCTAGTTATACCGCCGAGCAGATCGAGAAGGAAAATAAAGACTGGTGGCCAACCCATTGCGAAGCCCTGCGCCAGGGTCGGGGCGATTTGCTAACCGGAGAGTATCGCAGTGACCTGGTTTATTTCTGTCAAGACGGCCCATATTATGGCCTGGATGAACAAAAAGAACGGGAGCAGCACTGGTGGGCATTGATTGCTCAGCCGAATGTGACGATGTGCTGGCCGATCGTGATGTTCTGGTCAGAGTTTGTGCATTTTGAATGGTATTGCGTGGATGATGAAACCAACGAAGCGCTTGCCAAGGGTACGGTTTCCTGGGTGCGTCGTGGCCATCGTGGCGCTTGCTACTACAAGAGTGAACAGCTTACCTTCTATCGTGATGTGTTTGCCTCGCCAGAGCTATTAAAACTAATCACCACTTAGATTTAGCTTCAGCTTCAATCATTAACTACTAATCGCTAGCTCTGCCAGTTATTATGTCTGGCTCAGCTAGTTATCATGATCCAGTAATCAAGACCAATCAATATAGCCCTAGTGCAGATTCTAGAAATCGCATTGGCAAGAAATAGCGATCGCCTTGGTACAAACCACAAACCTCGAATAGTTAGATCAAATCCTCTGGATCGCCCGCAGATGTCAACTAATAGGCATAAAGATCCCAATCATTTTTAGTGCAGGTATTCAATAGGACTTGATATTAGAGCAACCGGGCATAGTACCTTGATAAAAAATTACTAGGCGAACTTGTAAACCTGATTCCACCCCATTGAAATTAACCCATGTTAGTAGCAGCAGAAACCGAAAAGAAAGGCAAAATCGGTGTTTTGATTGAAGATCACTTCGATCAAACCGAATTCCATATGTTCAACGACTATTTCCCTAAACAGGGCTATGAAGTTGAATATATTACCCATTTGTGGGGACAAGACTCACTCTCATTTGGTGGTAATCCCGATGATGGTGACTATAACGTAGCCCATGTCACGGTTGAGAAAGAAGTTAATGACGTGAGCTTAGATGACTATGTTGGCTTTATCTGCATTGGTGCCTATGCGATGGATCGCTTGCGCTATCAAGTTAACGTAAAACCTGGCCAAAAGAACAATGCGCCGGCAGTGGCTTTCTTGCGTAAGGCAATGGCTAAAGAAGACCTCAAACTGGGCACGATCTGCCATAGTTTGTGGCTGTTCTGTGCGGATAAGGATTTGTTGGCTGGCCGCAAGGTGACCTGTGCCCATAACATCATTTCGGATGTGGAAAACACTGGCGCTGAAGTGATTTATGACAACGATGTCACCGCTGATCTGGTGGTGGATGGCGATCTCATCTCTGGCAAACATCCCGGCGTGACCCAGGAGTTTATGGAAAAGTTTATTGAAGAGATTGAAAAGTAGATTTTAATTTTTAACTAGGCCTTGCATTCCCTGAGATTCCTGGGCAAGGCTGGAATTAGTGAAGCAAAATATTAGTTAACTAATAGATCTACCAGGTTGATCCTGGTGGATTTTTTTGTAGCCCTTTTGTGATTATTATTTACCCTGTGGATACATGACAGAAACAGCGATCTCCCTGAAAATAGCAAATAAGATCAACGTATCGATCGCACAGTTTATTCATGTTCAGAGAACTAAACAGTTAAAGCAAAGGAGTCAGGTTAACCAAACCTAATTACTTTTATCTGATCAGTAAGCTGGAACGTAATAAATATAAACGTAATAAATATAATGAATTAAAACTAGCCCACAACTGCGATCGTAATTCTTGCTATAAATCAGCTTAATCAGCACTCATTTACCCCCAAAATATAAGCAGCATCAAACTAACAGAACATAGCAAAATAAAACAGAACCAAGAGGAAAAACACATGGGACTATTTGGATTAGGTCTAGGGAAAAAATTAAGTCTACCCAAACCCGAAGAAGCATTACCAGGCCGATCGGCACCAATTCCTACCGCCGAGAAGCATTTTATCAATGGTAATTCACTTGAACCACCGTTCCCAGATGGCATGGAAACCGCCATGTTTGGCATGGGTTGCTTCTGGGGTGCAGAGCGTAAATTCTGGCAACTGGAAACCGGTATTTATATTACGGCGGTTGGTTATGCTGCCGGGGTTACGCCGAATCCTACCTACCGAGAAGTATGCTCCGGCATGACTGGCCACAATGAAGTGGTGTTGGTGGTGTATGACCCAAATCAAATTAGCTACGAGCAATTGCTAAAGACCTTCTGGGAGAATCATAATCCCACCCAGGGGATGCGCCAAGGCAACGATACGGGCACTCAATATCGATCGGGCATTTATGTTTATACCGAAGCTCAAAAGCAATTAGCACTAGCTTCACAGCAGAGCTATCAACAGGCACTGAATCAGGCTGGCTACGATCGCGCGATCACCACTGAAATCATTGATGCACCTGATTTCTATTATGCCGAAGACTATCACCAGCAATACCTGGCCAAGAATCCGGCTGGTTATTGTGGTTTGGGTGGTTGCAATGTCGATCTACCTGCGGTAGCTGTTAATCAAGCATAGATAAAAGTGACATAAGCTATAGCCCAACCTTAATGCAGCTATAATTTAGCCTCCACATAGGCTCACATAAATCTGACTGATCATCCTGGTTATATTGTTATATCGCCAACAGATTGGTCAGTTTTTTTGCTCTTTATATCCCTTAGCTTTCACTTCTTTTATGTATTAAGCAGGCTCTAAATAACCTAAATAACCCTTAAAACTGTGACTATGTGACTATAGAAACTACTTAATCGCCACATTGATCCGAAAGTCAGTGGCGCGATCGCTAAATACCCTTACTGTATATTGCCCCGCTGTAGTGCCACTAATCTGTTGTTGATTGCTATTGGGCACAGTCGGCCACACAAACCCACCATTGGGATCATAAACCTCAATTCGGGCATCCCCCTCGGTCATCATCACTACCAGCGTACGCCCCGCATCGACATTAAAGCTATATTCCTTCACTTCTCCCGCATTAACCGTGCCCGCAATCTGCCGGGTAGTTCCCTGCGGTACTTCCACATCTTGATCAGAAACCACCGCATCAGGATCACTATCGGTATCTTTGAAGTTGGGATCAGTGGTCACGCTTGGAGTTGGTGCTTCGGTTGGAATTGGCAATTCCGGCTCTTCTGGTTCCAAAGTTGCCGCCGCTTGAGCTTCCGGATCGGTTAATTGCAAATCCAAGTTAAAATCACTCTGGGAAACCCCCGGCACCGTTTGGATTGTTACAAAATACGATCCACTAGCTGGTAGCTCCCCCTGCCAATAGCCCAGTTCAATCTGGTTGGAAGTGCTATTAATCGGGTCTTGGTCTTCAAAATCCAGGCTCATCACCAGGCCACTCCCCGCAAGTGATGCGGTCAGCACATTCCCCTTATCACCGGAAATCCGGTAGACGATCGCCTGGCGGGAATTTACTTTGCCATTGGCGGCGGCAATTTTGACCCCCGGTTCAGTCCCATCATTCAGTAAAAGATTGCGATTGACCTTGGTTACCGGTGGCTTAGTCGCAGCAGTAGGCCTGGGCGAAGGCTCAGCGGTGGGCGTTGGTTCGACCACAACTGGCTCCGGTTCTACTTCAGCAGTACGATCGCGGTTAAAAATCAATGAAGTTATGCCCCAGGAAGCGACCCCAGAGAGCAGCACTACCAGTGCCCCCAGCAGATAAGCGCCCAGTTTGTTCTTGGATTTCCGGCGTTTTCGCCGCGCTGCCACATGGGATGCAGTCTCTTCTGCATAAACTGTATGTGTGGGAGCCGCATAGGTGGAGCTAGGAGCATTACTTCGATGCTGAGGAGCACCGACCGCCATCGTGCGCACCTCCGAAACCGCTGCCTGATTCATTTCCAATGCATGCAAAACCTCGTCACTACTGCTATAGCGGTTAGAAGGTTTATAGCTGAGCATTTTATTGAGAATCTGCGCCAGCCCAGAATTTACACTTACATACTGCTGCCACTGCCAGCTCAGGCTCGCATCATCAAACAAGTCCTGCGGCTCTTTGCCCGTTAGCAACACGATCGCCGTTACCGCCAGGGCATACAGATCGCTATTGGCATAGGCACGGCCAGATTGCATTTGTTCCGGTGGCGCATAGCCAAGTTTCCCGGCTACGGTGGAGGCAGGCAGATCGCCTAAATGGAGCCGAGATAGCTTGGTGGCAGTTTCTTTGACTACGCCAAAATCAATCAAAACTGGCATCCGATCGCGCGACCTGAGCATTAAATTTTCCGGCGACACATCACGGTGAATAATATTGCGATTGTGGATATAGCCCAGAATTGGCAAAACCTGCGAGAGTAAATTAATAATCTCTGACTCAGTAAAAGCTCTTCCTTCGAGCGATCGCTGTTTTAAAATTTCCCGATAGGTCTGGCCTTCCACATAGTCCTGCACCAAAAACAAACGCCCATCTACCGCAAAGGTGGCTCGAAATTCCGGCACTTGCGGATGCTTGATTTGATAGAGAATACTTGCTTCGCGCTGGAACAATTGCTTAGCCTTATCAATTATTTCCGGCGATTGATTGGTGGGGATAAATTCCTTTAGCACGCAAACTTCATTAAAGCGCTCTCGATCCATTGCCATATATGTGCGCCCCATACCGCCGCGACCAATTACTTGCTTGATCTCATAGCGATCGCGGAGAACTGAATCCAGTGGGAGTGAGGGTTGCATAGATATTTTGCTATGTCCGAGCTGACTACTAAGCTGGGGATTGAGCGTACCGGAAGGATTTTCTAACTGCATACAATCGTACTACCTACCTCAATGATTGGGCTAGATATATTTACCGGTAGAATTAGCTAGATACCAGGATAAGTTGAAAAGCTTGGCGATGCTAATGGCCTGATAGCCCTAGATTTAAGACGGTGGCGCTGGGCGATAGTTCCTGATATCTTGATTCTGGCGCGATCGCACAATCCAGATCTACTCTAGCAAAATCCATCTTTATTACAGATATAGCTTTGCTTATGGCTGATTTTTTTAATGCCTACGGTTTTTTGATTGTCTCGATGGCATTTGGTGCAGTGCTGGGTCTATCGGTGTATTTACCCTTAATGGCTGGGCAACTTTCGCTGGCCACGCCTGGTTTCTATGCTCTGGGTGGCTACATTGCGGCGATCTTTTCGACTCAGGTTTTTACCACTGAGGCCAGTTTATTCCCAATTCCACTGGTATTGCTGGAAATTGGCATTGCCGCGATCGCTGCGGCTGTGCTTGCTATTATTGTTGGCATCCTGGTACTACGACTGCGGGGCATCTATCTGGCGATCGCCACGATCGCATTTGTGGAAATCCTGCGGGTGGCTGCGCTGAACCTGGAAATTACTGGTGGTGCGGTGGGGATTTTTGCGATCCCGCAACCGTTCCAAACCTCGATCGAATATTTGTGGTTGGCTCTGCCGTTGCTGCTGCTCAGCGCCTTGTTTGTGTTTCGCCTGGAGCGGATTCGGGTGGGCAGAGCGTTTACGGCGATCCGCGAAGATGAGCTGGCCGCTGCTGCAATGGGGATTAATCCCACCTACTACAAGGTATTGTCTTTTACGCTTGGGGCGATCCTGGCTGGCATGACTGGGGCGATCAGTGCCCATTTCCTCAATACCTGGAATGCACGGCAGGGGACTTTTGACGCCAGTATTATTTACCTGGCGTTTGTAATCATTGGCGGATCGCGTAATTTCCTTGGCCCGGTGGTGGGTGGTATGGTACTAACCGCTTTGCCAGAGTTACTGCGGCAGATGGCGGGGATCGGTGGTATTCCTACTTGGCTGGAGCAGTTTTTGCACGATGGCAGGTTAATTATTTTTGGCGTGTTGATCGTGATTGGTAGTATTTTTTACCCTCAGGGGATCATCCCGGCAAGTTGGTTTAAAAAGCGGGGTAAAGTCAAAATATCCACTCAAAGCCATGCAACAAATCACAAATAAATATTCTCGCCACCCGACTGAGTAAACTGCACCTCACTCACATCAAACGAATTTTCCGTTAACGTCGCCTCGATCGCCTTGAACAAGGCAAACTGCTCACAGGTCGAAAGCGAAGTAATCGTACGACGGGAATTTGGCGCCACGGTAATATCCACGATCGCCGTATTGCCATCCAGCGTCACGTAATATTCCGCCACATTGAAATGGTCAATATCTTGATTCTCAAACAAGTTTTGCAGCGTAGCCGCCACCATCACTTCCTTTGAAGCAGTGCCCACCGATGGGATCGGGATTTCAGTCTTGTCTGAGACCAAGGCTTCACATTGACTATCGGGGTGAAAAATCATCACCGTAGCGGTCTTGGCGATCGTCTTTTCGCGGCCTTCCCTGTTGGTGCGATCGCTAGGCTGAGCAGGTGTTTCGGCCGTGGGTTTGGTCTCTTCCGCTGGCTCGGCGACCGTTTCAATATTCTCAATATTTTCAGTGGTCGCAGGATCATTCTCATTGCCCCGCTGCACCGTAGGCAGGCAACCAGACAAAAAGGCTAAACAAATTAAACAAGCAAGTAGTTTTTTCACAACGATCGCCACCTTCTTCCCAAAATAGTGACAGGATAAATAGTCCCGGAAAAGCTTGATTCTAACTCAACTTTGCTGAGCTAAAGGGATCAAAATATACCGCTTCTCTAGGCCTATAGATGTTGACCATCAGAGAGTGCTAAAAGTTCCCAAATGCTTGCATAGAGAGAGGTAATTGCATTTGAGTTGAATGTTTTTACACCAGTAGTTACTGGATAAGTTAATAAGATTACTAATCACAGTGCCTGAGTCTGTTTAGAAAATAGAATCATTGCCACATAAAAACTTAAAATATTAGGCACCGCTGGTGGTAAGCAGTGCCTTGGGTGAGCCGAAGCTCTGTGATTAGTTCATAGAATGGTGAGTTCAATGAACTTTTAACTGATTTGGGGATTCGACTTAACCGGATCCTTGATTAAATCTCCACCCGGAAATTAAATGGTAACAATAATAATAATGCGCCTATTTTGCAGTTGCGTAAATTTTCAAACCTGCAATTTCACAGTCACAAATATGCACGACATTCAGTAGATTCGAGTACGACCTTTTCTGGCTTTTTCCGGCATCTTAGCTATAATTACTTTTCTGGATCGGGAAATATTGATATCTAGTTTGATCTCTAGGATTAATCCACACTGTCTCACCCGATTGGGTGAATGCCACAGCACGAAGCAAAAAGTTGCCAGAGCAGGCAAAGTATATTCAGGTGTTCACTTTGTCTCCTCGTTGAGATGGAAGAATTAATGAGCTCGGCAGCGATGTCGGGCTTTTTTAGTTTTATCCCACATTTTGCGGTTAAGGAATAGAATTAGATAATTTTGCAACAGTCAAAGCAAGATAGTGGAAATCAAGGTAGAGAACCTAGACCATCTAGGCATCGTAGCCGGAATCATTGACGAGATGGGACTAGTCAAATAAATGTATTAACCGGAATATAGGGACGCATCCAAAAGAGATCGTGAGCCCCGGCGAAGTAGTGAAAGCGATGATTTTGAACGGTTTGGGATTTGTGAGTGCGCCGCTGTATTTGTTCGAGCAATTTTTTGTGGGCAAAGCAACTGAGCATCTGCTGGGGGAAGGAATTGCGCCAGAGCACCTCAACGATGACCGTCTGGGAAGAGTTCTAGACCAAATTAACTAAGTAGTTACAGCCTCAACAAAATCAGGGGTGAGCTTTTTAAAGGTGGGGCGTTCATTTTCAATATCCACAAAAATTGTATCGCCCTCGCCAAACTCACCGCGCAATAGAGATTTAGCGATCTGGGTTTCGATCTGCCTTTGAATGATACGCTTCAGCGGCCTTGCCCCATAGACCGGGTCATAACCTACCTCTGCAATGAAGTCCAGCGCAGCCTCCGAGAGCTTTAGCCCCATCTTACGATCGACCAACCGCTTTTCTAATCGCTTGATTTGCAGCTTCACGATCTCCCGCAGCTCTGCCTTCACCAGGGCATGGAAGATGATGATCTCATCGACCCGATTGAGGAACTCTGGGCGGAAATTAGCGCGCAGGGCATTGATTACTCGATCGCGCATTTCCTCATAGCGACTGTCGTCGCCGACCACATCCAGAATAAACTGTGAACCAATGTTACTGGTCATGATAATCACAGTGTTTTTGAAGTCCACTGTGCGTCCCTGGGAGTCGGTCACCCGACCATCATCCAGGATTTGCAACATGATATTAAACACATCCGGATGAGCTTTCTCAATTTCATCAAACAAAATCACCGCATAGGGACGACGACGCACGATTTCAGTTAGTTGACCGCCTTCTTCGTAGCCAACATAGCCGGGAGGCGCACCAACCAGGCGCGAGACGCTGTGCTTTTCCATATATTCCGACATATCAATCCGCACCATCGCATCTTCAGCGTCGAATAGATAGGCTGCCAATGCTTTAGCCAGTTCTGTTTTACCTACACCGGTCGGCCCCATGAAGATAAAGCTGGCGATCGGTCGGTTGGGATCGGCCAGACCTGCCCGCGATCGTTGAATTGAATCGGATACAGCGGTCACAGCTTCCGATTGACCAATCACCCGCTGATGCAGTTCATCTTCCAGGAACAGTAGCTTTTCTTTTTCTGTCTCTACCAGTTTGCTAACCGGAATCCCTGTCCATTTGGAAATAATTTCGGCGATGTCTTCTTCAGTTACCTCTTCGCGCAACAGACTCAGGCCACTGGTTTGTGCTTCCGCTAATTTGGCCTCAGCGGTTTCCAGTTGGCGATGCAAATCCGTAAGCTTGCCATATTTCAGTTCAGCGGCACGATTAAGGTCATAGTTGCGTTCGGCCTGTTCGATTTCCACATTGACGCGATCGCTTTCTTCTTTGAGTTGGCGAATCTGGTCAATCACTTCTTTCTCGGCTTGCCATTGTGCCGTCAGGGTCGATTGCTCACCCTTCAAATTGGCCAATTCTCGATTGAGCCGATCGCGTTGCTCCACTGCATCGGGGTCATTATCTTGCTTGAGGGAGAGTTTCTCCATCTCCAGTTGCAAAATCTTGCGATCGATTTCGTCCAGTTCTTCCGGTTTGGAAGTGATTTCCATTTTTAACTTGGCCGCTGCTTCATCCACCAAGTCAATTGCCTTATCCGGTAAAAAGCGATCGCTGATATAACGGTTAGACAAAGCCGCCGCTGCGATCAGAGCATTATCAGCAATCTTGACCCCATGATGAACTTCATAACGCTCTTTCAGACCGCGCAAAATTGAGATCGTGTTTTCAATATTCGGTTGATCAACATAAACCTGTTGGAAACGACGTTCCAATGCGGCATCTTTCTCAATATATTTGCGATATTCATCCAGCGTAGTTGCACCAATACAACGCAGTTCACCCCTGGCCAGCATTGGCTTGAGCAAGTTTCCCGCATCCATTGTGCCCTGGGTTGCGCCAGCACCAACTACCGTATGAATTTCATCAATAAACAACACAATATTGCCATTGGAGCTAGTCACTTCCTTTAGCACCGCTTTGAGGCGTTCTTCAAACTCACCGCGATATTTAGCGCCAGCGATCAGCGCACCCATGTCCAGGCCAATTAATTTGCGATCGCGCAGTGATTCTGGCACATCACCACGAATGATCCGCTGTGCCAAACCTTCGGCGATCGCGGTTTTACCTACGCCAGGTTCCCCGATCAAAACCGGATTATTTTTGGTGCGGCGGGACAAAATCTGAATTGTGCGGCGAATCTCATCATCGCGGCCAATAACTGGATCAAGCCTACCTTCCCGTGCCAATTCGGTCAGGTCACGGCCATATTTTTCTAACGACTCGTATTTATTCTCAGGATTTTGATCGTTCACCTTCTGATTGCCACGAATTTGCTCAATAATTTCTCTTAACTTGGCTTCCGTTAAGCCTACTTCCTTAAATAGTCTTTTGCCAAAGCGATCGTCTTCGCCATAGGGCAATATCATATGTTCGATCGAAATAAAGTCATCACCAAAGGCTTTACGTTCATTTTCGGCCCGATCGAATAATTTATCTAAGCTATCACCTAAGTAAACCGAAGAGTTGCTACCAGAAATTTTGGCCTGACTATTAATAAAGGCTTCAGCACGATCGCGCAACATTTGCACACTGATGCCTGCCTTCGTAAAAATACTAGCGGCTAATCCTTCTTCGTCAAGGAGGGATTTAAATAAATGTTCGCTCTCGATTCGCTGTTGCTGAGCCGCTTTGACAATATCGGGGGTGCGTACGATCGCTGCCCAGGCTTTTTCGGTAAATTGTTGGGGGTTGGTTGGTTGCATGTTTCTCTCTCGCCCTGCTCGCTGATTGGAATTGCTATATTTTGATTTTTTTTAACTTAAGTTGCTTGGCCTATTGCGGCATCTCTAATTAGGATTTGATTTTTATTTTAAAATCTGGTTCAAATTACATTTAATAATAATAAAACTGGATTATTTAGTAATATTTCTATGCGATTGCTTTTAATCATTGTTCACATTGTAGGCGCGATCGCTCGATCGACAGGATCGGTTCTACCCCTTAATTTGGGTGTGTGTAGCCGTAATAGGTAGCCCTATGCTGGAAATGATCACAGCAACTAAGCAATGTAATTTAACTGCTTCCCAGGGCAGAATTAATTTTGCAATTGAGGAACTATTTGCCTGGTATCAGCTTCAATAGAGCCAAAGTGCAATCAATTAATATGACTGGCCTATGACTGGCCTATGACTGGCCTATGATCGATCGTATTTTCATATTTTCATACTGCGATCGCTTACCTTAATGATTGCCGCTATGGGCTTCGAGCCAAAACATGGCAAGATATAATGCGAGTTAGTCTTAGGTTCATTGCCGAAAAGGGCAATAATAGTAACCTTGATTCGATTAGCTCTAGAGATATCAATAACAATATTGACGATTAAGACGATTTAATTATTGGGTGGAAAACTATGGTGCGTTGGCTAATTAGTGGTTTATGTGTAGTTAGTTTGGTGCTGTTGACTAGCTGTAGTGCGCCTGGATTGCCAGTTGATGATCCCAGCGATTTTCCGACAACCTCAGCAGTGACCGAATCAGTCGAAGCCGTAGATGATGCTGCGATCGATGATCAAGCTGTTGCGGCTGAAGAGTCGGTTGCGGCAGATACTCCCCAGGAAACTGAAGTAGCTCAGACCGAAGACCCACTAGCGGGGTTTGCCAAATTAGAAGGCGAAGCGATCGTAAAGATGGAGCTAGACTATGGCACTGTGACCATGAGTATTGATGGTGAAAATGCTCCGGTTACGGCGGGTAACTTTATTGATTTGGTCGATCAAGGTTTCTATGACGGCCTCAAGTTTCATCGCGTGGTCAAGGAACCCACTCCATTTGTAGTCCAGGGCGGTGATCCCCGTGGTAATGGCACTGGTGGATATGTTGATCCGGCCACTGGTAAAGAACGCAATATCCCGCTCGAAATTTTGCCCGACGGCGCAGACACCCCCACCTATGGCCAGGTGCTTTCCCCAGGTACAAAGCCAGTTTTGATCCATACTAAGGGTGCGTTATCAATGGCCAGATCGCAGTTCCCCAACTCGGCCTCTTCGCAGTTTTATATCACCTTAGCTGATACCAACTTCCTCGACGGTTCCTATGCGGTGTTTGGCTATGTCACTGATGGAATGGATGCTGTGGAGCAGGTTAAGCAAGGCGATCGAATTCAATCGATCGAGGTGATTAGTGGCCTGGATCAGCTCAAGCGACCCCAACCGACGGCTACAGAAGGTTAAGAGGATTAAAACCCTGGTAACTCCAATTTGCTACGGAACTGGTTCTGCCAATTTTGACCAATTTTGATTAGTATCAGTTATGCCTCTATTTTGGGCTTAGGAATGCTTCCTTAACTGTGACCAAAACTGTGACCAAGGCGATCGCGCTAGGCTAGAGCCAGACCAAAACTAAATGTAGGCATGACCAGGGTAGTTGTCACAGGCATAGGCTTAGTCTCGGCGCTAGGGCAGGATCTGGCCTCAAGTTGGCATAATTTGCTAAGGGGCAAGTCGGGGATCAGGTTATTTAACCATGACGGTGCCAAAATCCCCCTGGCGATCGCTACCCCCCAGGATCGATCGCCGCTGCTGCCGAAAGAATATATTTCCCCAGCGCATCTACCAATTCAAAGTAGCGCCTTAGGTTTCCTGCAATCTGCCACCAATGCAGCCCTGATTGATGCGGGAATAGCTGCACAGTCGAGTGAGCTAGGCAATTGCGGTGTGGTGATCGGTTCCAGTCGCGGACAACAGCAGCAGATTGAACGCGCTTTGCATCACTATAAATCTGCCTCCAGCAATAAAAATAGCAATCAGTCTCAGGCTGTGCTAGATCTAGATATCTACAAGCTGCTGCCGAATTACTTTGCCACCGCGATCGCCCAACAAATTCAAACCCAAGCGATCGTTACTGCCCCCACTGCCGCCTGTGCTACGGCTAACTGGGTGATCGCCTACGCCTATGAGCTAATTAAAACTGGCCAATGCCAAACCGTGATCGCTGGTAGTACCGAAGCACCAATCACGCCCTTGGGGATTGCTGGATTCAAAAAGCTAGGTGCAATGGCCAAAACAGGCTTGTACCCCTTTAGCCAGGAGCGGGAAGGCTTAGCCTTGGGGGAAGGAGCGGCAGTATTGATCATTGAATCGCTTGAAACTGCCAAGCAACGCGATCGCCCTAAAATCTATGGCGAGGTGCTGGGCTTTGGCCTCACCAATGACGCGGGACACCCTACTAGTCCCGATCGGGATCATCTACAGGCAGCACAGGCAATTAAAACCTGCCTGGAACAAGCTGGAATTACTCCCGCTCAGGTAAGGCATATCAATGCCCACGGTACGGCGACGGCCCTAAATGATACCGCTGAGGCCAGTTTAATCCAACGACTTTTCCCCCACCGTCCCTACATCAGTGCGACTAAAGGAGCTACAGGTCATGCTTTGGGGGCAACGGGAATGATCGAAGCGGCCTTTTGTTTACTGAGTCTGCACCAGCAAAAGCTGCCACCCTGCGTGGGGTTACGATCGCCTGCATTTGAGCTTAATTTCGTGACGCAAGCACTTAAACCCGATCGCCCGATCGATGTTGCCTTGAATTTCAGCTTTGGCTTTGGCGGTCAGAATGCGGTAGTGGCATTTGGCAAATTTGAATTTGATTAGCATTAATAAATAATCCACTGCCAAGATAACGAGCAATTATTTTGGGATGATTTAGTGAGCCGATCGCTAAACCTTTGCCTATCTGATAATAATCTATAATCTATGCCCCCTGTCTTTATGCGCTTAATTAGAAATTAGATCAGATAGTATTTTTCAGGCTTTTATTCAGAAGTAGCGATCGATGCTCTTACCCAATCTCGAAACTCGCGCATGGTGGCAGCACTGCCAAGTTGTTGGCTCTGAGTAATTAGCTGCGGGATCTTAGTAACTAGTGGCAAATCAGGAAAAAGACTGCTAGTAGCAGATTCCACATAACTGCCATCCTGGAGCAAATTAATTTGCAAACGCACACCGTTATAGCGCCACAACTCCGGCACTGCCAGGATTTGATAATTGTCAAATTTGGTGCGGGAGGTAATATCAATCTCGATCGCCAGATCCGGTGGTGGGTCTATGCTCAAGTCAATCCTTTGCTTGCCGCGAATTGCGATGCAGTTTTGAATATAAAACGACTCATCGGGCTCGATCGCCTGCATCATGCTGGCATTCTTGAAGGTAGTTGAACCAGCGCATTCATAATCCCGGCTCAATTCAGTGAGCAAAACCTTCACAAAATCCCCTAGCAAAGATTTGGCATGTGCATGGGTAAAGAGCGGGGTCATAATCTCCAAAGTGCCATTGCTAAAGGAAAGTCGTGCTGCCCGACGATCGCCTAACTCCGCTAGAATCTGTTCAAATTCTGGCCAGGTTAAATTATTTAGCAAAGTGCGATCGCCCGGTGGCACCACAATCTGACTTAATTGCAAGAGCATGGCCTATTCCTCGTAACGAATATCCATCACGCTACCGCGCATTACATATTTGGGGCTTTCGATTTGCACCTGGGTGCCAATTTTCACCTTCTCGCCACTAAAAATCACGCCATCACTAGTGACCTGGGCATTACCAGCCAGGGTAATTGCAAAATCACGCACATATATTTCCGATAGGCGGGGGTCTTCGAGCGCCTCTACTGTGCCATCTGGCATTGGCACTGGCACTTTGGGGATCAGGGCTGCGGCGGCGGTAATTTCCACTTCGCCCCGGGGATTGTTACGAATAATAATCTGGGTCTTTTCACCAGTCTGCACCAATTCATCGGGATAGCGCACCGTCAGACCACGTACCATGATTTCTACTTCCACTGGTTTAATTTCCGCCGCCCCAATCTGGGCAATGGTGTCGCCACCTTTACCAGGCACTAAAAATAAACCAAACAGCGCAATCACGATCGCCAGAATTGCACCGAGATCGAGAATGCTGACCTTGCCAAATAAGCGCCCTTGTCGATCTAAAATAGCCATTGATTACTTCTTACTGTTTTTAACAAAACTGCTACAGAATCTATTTGGTATTTACCTTAGCTTTAAATCACTGACTCGTAATAACTACTGCGAATTGAATCAATCTAGCCTGATCCTGGATCGATAAAGGCAAGCGCAAAAATCTCAAATAGCTTCGATCGCAATGTATTGAGATCAAGATAATTGATACCAGGTTAGACGATAGCATTAATTGAGTTGGCAAATATAATTTAACGTAGCGAACAGCTAAGAACTACAAATCCTGTGCCCTTTATCCTGGTAATGATTAACACTAAACTACTGCTGATTCAAGGGATTCGGTTTGGCAAGTATGATCAGCACTTGCGTACTATTAGTAATTTAGTAATATTTAGATCAATCTTGCTTAATACTTCGTCCGAGAAAACACTTGCTAACCTGAATTAACGAGTTAAATCAACCTTCTCAGCCGTAAGTTGCCAGGGTTGCCCTTTCCATCTAGGATAGCTTAAGGCTATTCAATCTACGGTAACTACATCGGGTAAGTGGTGTTTGTCCAGTGAAATTTAAATCAACCGATCGATTTTGGCGCAGGTGGCACATGTGGCGATCGCAATTCAAAGGTTTGTGGCTATTTCTGGTGGGAATTATTATAAGCTTGACGATTGCGGCTTGTAGTAATTCGGGCAATTCGATCGATCCTGCGATTCAATCCAGTCAACTAGGGCACAATGGCACCGATCAGATTACCCTGGTTGCTTTTGCCGCCAGTAAATCCGCCTATGATGAAATTTTGCCCCTGTTTGAGCAGCAATGGCATGAACGGACTGGCCGTAAGGTGATTTTTAGTCGTAGCTTTGGCCCTTCGGGTTCCCAGGCTCGTGCTGTGATCGATGGTTTACCTGCTGATGTAGTACATCTAGCGCTGTCGCTGGATGTAAATAAAATTGAAAAGGAGCAGTTAATCAACCCCGGTTGGCAGCAAGAATTACCCAATGGTTCGATCGTTGCGAATACAGCCCTGGTCTTGGCACAGCGTAATAATAGTTCATCCCACCGCGATCGGCCTACGCCATCGATCACCACCTGGTTAGAGTTAGTTGAACCAGACGTAGAAATTGTGACCGCTAATCCCAAGACCTCTGGGGCAGCACGGTGGTTTTTCCTAGCGATCTATGGCTATGGCTTGGCAGAATTCAAGCAACCTGCACCAGCACTTGAATTTGTGCGTAAGTTCTATGGCAATGCGATCGTGCTTTGTCGGGATGTGCGCGAAGCCATGACAGTATTTAGTCAACAGGGTCAGGGGGATGTATTGATCAGCTATGAAAATGAGCTACTGCTGGCCAAACAGAAAGGGCTTGATAATAGATTTATAGTGCCAACCGACATCAACATTGCGATCGATACGCCGATTGCGGCCATAGATGCCAATGTGGTAAAGCATGGTAACGGGGAAGTGGTTAAGGCTTTTACTGAATTTTTGTTTACTCCCACGGCTCAGCGAGCATTTGCTAAATCTGGTTTTCGTCCGGTTAATCAGCAAATTAAGGCCGAATTCAGCGATAAATATCCAGTTATCAATAAAATGCTGACAGTGGATGATTTTGGGGGCTGGGATCGCATTCAATCTGAGTTTTTTGCCGATGGGGCGGAGTTCGACCAGATTCAAGCTAGCCTGGGCGATCGTTAATTAATCGATCGCTAATTTAACGACCATTAATTTTATGATAGACAAGCTAGTTCAACTCAATTCGATCGCTGCTTCGACCGCATGACTATTGCTCCGCCACCAAGATCGCGTCAAAATCGCCGCATTCCCTACATCTGGATTGTCACCTGGACATATCTAGCCCTGATGCTGTTTTTGCCGATCGCGGCTCTAATTACCAAAGCCCTGAGTACCACGCCGCAGCAGTTCTGGGAAATTGCCACCAGTGCGATCGCCCTTTCTGCCTATGACGTAACTTTCATCACGGCGCTGGGAGCAGCATTGGTAAATGGTGTATTTGGCACCTTGATCGCCTGGGTGCTGGTGCGCTATGAGTTCCCTGGCCGTAAGTTAATTGATGCTGCCGTCGATCTGCCCTTTGCGCTGCCCACTGCGGTGGCGGGAATCACGTTGGCCACGGTTTATAGTACCAATGGCCCGATCGGTGCATTGCTAGCGCCTTTGGGGATTAAGATCGCCTTCACCAGGGCAGGGGTGTTTTTGGCGATGCTGTTTAGCTCTATGCCCTTTGTGGTCAGGACATTGCAGCCAGTGTTGCAGGAGCTAGAGCCAGATGTGGAAGAAGCAGCGCGGAGCTTGGGGGCATCTCGATTGCAAACTTTCTGGTATGTGATTCTGCCGCCATTGGTGCCGCCGATCCTGACCGGCGTAGCCTTGGGCTTTTCCAGGGCGGTGGGTGAATTTGGTTCGGTGGTAATTATTTCTGCCAATTTGCCCTTTAATGATCTGATTGCGCCAGTTTTGATATTTCAGCGCCTCGAACAGTTTGACTATGCTGGTGCCACGGTAATCGGCATGGTGCTACTAGTAATCTCACTATCTTTGCTTTTGGTGATCAATTTCTTGCAGCGTTGGGGGCAACCGCATGGCAACTAAATCATCCGTGGTGGTCGATCGAGCAGGCCAGGAAGGTCAATATAGCCAGAATTTGCAGGAGCGCGAAAAGCAGCGCAAATGGGTGAAATATTTATTGATTGCGATCGCTGTCACTTATCTGGGGCTGTTACTGGTATTTCCGGTTCTGAATGTGGTTTATGCCGCATTTGCGGATGGATTTGGGGCTTTTTGGCAGGCGCTTAGCACCGAAGAATTTTTGAGTGCAGCCAAATTGACGATCGTTACTACCTTAATTGTGATTCCGATTAATACTGTCTTTGGGCTTTGTGCCGCCTGGGCGATCGCCCGAAATCAATTTCGTGGCCGCACGCTGTTGCTGAGTATGATCGATTTGCCCTTTTCGATCTCACCAGTGTTGGTGGGGCTGATGCTGGTGCTGCTCTATGGTCGGCGGGGTTGGCTCAATCCATTCCTAGAATTTGTAGACATTAATATTATTTTTGCCTTGCCGGGAATCGTGCTGGCGACCGCGTTTGTGACCATGCCTTTTGTGGCGCGGGAGGTGATCCCAGTGCTAGAAGAACTCGGCACTTCAGAAGAAGCGGCGGCACGCACCCTGGGCGCAAGCGATTTTCAGATCTTCTGGCGGATCACGCTGCCCAATATTCGCTGGGGATTGCTCTATGGACTGTTGCTAACCAATGCCAGGGCGATCGGTGAGTTTGGGGCGGTGTCGGTGGTGTCGGGTAATATTATTGGCAAAACGCAAACCCTGCCGCTGTTTGTGGAGGAGGCTTATAAGAACTATCAATCGCAAGCTGCCTTTGCGGCGGCGGTGGTGCTGGGGGCTTTGGCCTTGGTTACTTTGATTTTCAAGGAAGTCCTGGAGCGCCGCACTCAAAAAGTGGTCGAGGATAGTGAAAATAATTCCTAAGCATACTCATCTTCGACAACAATGAGTCTCAATTATAAGTGAGATTTTGGCAATAAATATTTGTGATATGCTAATCTAAAAAATATTGCAGTAAAATATTTGATCGTTGGGTTTTCTAAATATGTCAGATGGCATCATTTATTTCTTGCTAAGTATAATCATAGTAATTTTGGCAACCTGTGTTGCTTTCTTGGCATTGTTGACATACAAATTAAGCAGTAATCTATCGAATAGAGCAAGAAGCTTGTATCAAGAATGGCGTGCCAACGACTACGAAAATCTTCTTCAGGAACAAAAGGCGATTGCCCTAAGAGAGGCAGAAGTTTCATTGCAAGAATGGAAAAGTAAAAAAGAAAAAACAATCAGGAATGATGCAATTTCTCGTAGCAAGTCTGCAATTGCGGCGAGGGTTAGGGAGCAATTTTCACCCTACTTTCCTAATATGAGTTTCAACCCAAAGGATGCCCGTTTTATTGGTAGCCCTATAGATTTAGTCATTTTTGACGGGCTTGATAACGGAAAAGTAGAGAATATTATCTTTGTCGAAGTTAAGACAGGTAGTTCATCATTATCTGAAAGGCAAAAGCTAATCAGAGAAGCAATCCAGTTAAAAAAAGTTATTTGGTCTGAGCTAAGGATCAGTAATTAGAGTGATTCTAAACAGTAATGCCTGTGGGGTTGGCAGTGGCGATCAAAATATTCTTCACCTGATCGGGCTGATCGGGGGAAAGTCTGGGATTGGCCTGCAACATCAAAGCCACTACTCCGGCTACACGGGGCGTTGCCATTGAATTATTACATCCCTAATCTGGGGGATTCGCCATACTCAGGTTTAAAATTTAGACTCATTTGCCGTGGCGCAGGTTCAAAACGTCAGCTTAAACAAGATTTCTAAATGCTCAAATAATGGCTGAGATATGGCTGAGATTATGATTATCTTGTTTCAACGCTAAGCTTCTACGACAGTTTTATGGAACTGAATTTGCCCTTGTGTAAATGTAGACAACAAACCGATCGGGTTGAATAATTCATTAATTTAACTACCAGATCTTAGTACCAGATCTTAAGTATTGGCATAATATTAATTGGTGAATTAGCCACAGCTAAGGCAGTAGGGGAGAGCCCAGATGACGATCGATTTGCCTCAATATTCAGTGCGCGAAAGTAAACGAGCCAAGCATCTGCGGATCGAAGTCTCACCTCGGAAAGGGATTCAAGTGATCGTGCCCTATGGCTATGACCAGAAAAACATCCCTGCTATCTTGCACAAAAAGCAAGCCTGGTTAGAAAAGGCGATCGCCAAAATCAATTACCAGCAAGAATATCTGGCCGCCCAGAACCCTGATGTTCTGCCCAAGTCGATCGCCCTAGCCTCAATTAATCAAACCTGGCAGGTGGAATATCAAGCCAGTCGCTCTAGGCACGTGATGGCCGCCGAGCTATCTGAGCCCGATGCCAGTGATTCTGAGCGTCTGCTGTTGGTAAGTGGTGCGATCGAAAACATACCTACCTGTAAATCCGTCTTACGAAGCTGGCTCACCCAAACCGCCTGGGAGCATCTGGTGCCCTGGTTGCGGGAGGTGAGTATAGAGTTTGGCATGGGTTATAGTAAAACGGCAGTGCGGGGGCAAAAGAGCATTTGGGCCAGTTGTTCGAGCAAGAAAAACATTAGCCTTAACTACAAATTATTGTTTTTGCGATCGCCCCTGGTGCGCTATGTGTTTATCCATGAACTTTGCCACACCGTGCATATGAACCACTCCAAAAGGTTTTGGGCATTGGTGAGCAAAATGGAAGCGAATTATAAGCAACTAGATGCAGAATTGAACGATTGCTGGCAAGTAGTGCCCACCTGGGTTGATGCAGAATAATTAGGCTGCCAAGGAGTTATGGAAGAATTAGATCGGCTGCATCTGGCCATGTTCAGTGGCAAGGGGGGAGTAGGTAAAACCACGATCGCTTGTGGGTTTGCGCGGCGCTGGGCGCAGTTATTTCCACAACAAAAAATATTACTTCTGTCCACTGATCCGGCTCATTCATTGGGGGATGTGTTGCAAGCGGAGGTGACAGATCAGCCGATCGCCCTGGCGGATTTGCCCAACTTGCGGGTGCGATCGCTCTCCGCTGAGCATTTATTGCAACAATTCAGGGCTGAGCATGGCGATGATTTGGAACTGCTGGTGGAGCGGGGCAGTTTTGTGGCCGGGGAAGATCTGCAACCAGTCTGGGATATGGGCTGGCCGGGGTTAGATGAATTGCTTGGTTTGCTGGAAATCCAACGCTTGCTGACCCAGAATGAAGCAGATCGCCTGGTGGTGGATATGGCTCCGAGCGGACATACGCTGAATTTATTTGGCTTGAGCGATTTTCTGGATGTGTTGATCGATTCGCTGGACTTGTTCCAAGAAAAGCATCGGGTGGTCAGTCAAGCCCTGGCGGGGAAATATCAACGCGATCGGGTCGATCAATTTTTAACCCAAATTCGCGCCGATCATGAAGCTGGTAAAAAGTTACTCCAGGATCGAGAGTTTACGGCTTGTTTGTTGGTGGCGATCGCTGAGCCGATGAGTTTGCTGGAGTCGAAACGTTTTTTAACCCGATTGCAAGAGCTAGATATTAATTGTGGCGGTATTTTTGTTAATCGTCTGATTGGTCTTGAGGATGAATCAAATTCTAATCAAGCTAATCAAGTTGATGTCATAGCAATTGAAAATAACAATGCCCAGGAAAGCGATCGCTATGCGGAACAGCAGCAACTCTTGCAACGATTTTTAGAACTGGCTCAAGGGGGGCAAGAATCAGAATCAAAAAATTCTAGCCCGATTTTCACCCTCCCAATGCAATCGCAGGAGCCGGTTGGTGGCGATCGCCTGGATCAGTTAATTAAGCAATTGCGATCGCTGGATCAAGTTGCCATCCCTGAGACGATCAATGTGCAATTCCCCGCCAAAATCCCGCCAGGGTTGCCTGATTTCATTGCCAATGATCGCAAATTAATTTTAATTGGTGGCAAAGGTGGCGTGGGTAAAACCACTGTGGCGGCGGCGATCGGTTGGGCGATGGCGCAAAAATATCCCGCGCAAAATATCCGCCTGATTTCGATCGATCCGGCGCATTCCCTGGGCGATGCCTTTGGTAAGCAATTAACCCACCAACCCCAAAATTTAAGTGCAAATCTTTCTGCCCAGGAGATCGATGCGGATCTGATGCTGGAGCAGTTTCGCCAGGACTACCTGTGGGAATTGGCGGAAATTATCAGCGGTCAGGGTGAGTCAGATGGAGCGGTGCAGATCGCCTATAGTCCCCAGGCATGGCGGCAAATTATGGCGCAGGCATTACCGGGGATCGATGAAATGCTGGCGCTGGTGCAGGTGATCGAATTACTGGAATCCCAGCAACAGGACTTGATTATTCTCGATACTGCTCCCACTGGCCATCTGTTGCGATTTTTGGAGATGCCAGCAGCGATGGGCGATTGGCTGGCCTGGATTTTGCGGCTGTGGTTAAAATATCAAGACATAATTGGTGGGGTCGATTTGATTGGTCGGCTGCGTAACTTGCGGTTGCAGGTGGTGCAGACCCAGAAAAAGCTGAAGGATGCTAATCATACTGAGTTTATTGGTGTGGTGCAGGCGCAGAGTGCGATCGTGGCGGAACATGCCCGTCTGGTTGAAACGTTGCAGGCCAAGGGCGTTGCCCAGAATTATATTGTTCACAATCGCTATGTGCCTGGGATTGAGCTGCCGCAGGATTTTGGCACAGCGCAAACGATCGTGCGATTGCCCAATTTGCCGCGTCTGGTGGAACCACAAACCAGGGTGGAGGGGGCGGCGAGGCTTTTGTTTTAGATAACTAGCCGTGAATCGAGCCATCCGGCATGATCGCGCCCTGGAAATTAGCCCTGTTCATATAGGCACCCTCCAACTTGGCACTATCCAGGCTAGACATCACAAAACTTGCCCCCACCAGGTTCGCCCGACTCAGATCCGCGCCATTCAAGTCCGCTTCACTCAGATTTGCGACAATAAAATTGGCTTCGCTTAGATCTGCCCCGATCAAGCAAGCCCGGCTCAGATCTGCCCCGCCCAAATTCGCCTCACACAGATCCGCCGCACTCAGGTCAGCCCCACTCAAGTTGGCCTCGCTCAGATTTGCTCTGCATAAAATTGCTCCGCTCAAATCAGCCCGCACTAAATTTGCCTTGCTCAAATCCGCGCCATCCAGTTGCACTGCACTGAGGTTTGCCCAGCTAACATTTGCATTGCGAAAACTAGTATTACGCAGATCGCAGCCGCTTAAATTTACTTCCTTCAGGTTGGTTTCACCAAGATCGAGCCCAGATAAATCAGTCTCACTGAGATCAACTGGAATATGTGAGTTTTTCGCTCGCCAGTCATTCCAAATAGCAGAGCCCGATTTCAAAAGATCAATATGTTCAGTATTTGCCAAAATAAACTACGTCTCCTCCACTGAACTGATAGCAGCGCCCATAATGCGATCGTCACGGCGACACATTATATCTGTTTAACAACTTAATTAACTAGATAACAGAAAATAATAAGCCACGCTAGTTTTTTTAATCATAAACGAGTTTATAAATGTGCAATTTGAACATAATTAAGGCCACTCAAACCCTTAGTATAAATAACTAACATAAATAATCAGGCTACTAAAACTGTATTCATAACAGGTTTTAAAAGTCTCAGGCCGAGACGCAATGACTGAGTTAACATCTATGATTTAGTTGTTTTTGTATTAATATTTATATTAATAAAATATATTAATGAAAAAGCTGGTTTAGGTTCACTGGCAAGGTGATTTGATGGCTAGAACTTTTTTGAAATGGATCGACTGGTAGCCTAAGTTCTTGACTGGTTTGGCTCGATCGCCACAATTTAAAGCCTTGTTAAGACCTAAGCATCACCTTTTGATGTTTAGAAGTTTAGGGAAGCGGCCTGTGTGCGCTTTCGTTCCTAGACATAGCCCACCCTAGTTTTAAGTTTGTTACCTGTTATTTAACCTGTTGTAGCAGCATCAGCTCAGACGGATTGGCTCGGACGGATTGACTGATTAACTTTGACGGATTGGCACCGATCGCTATTTACTAAGGCTTGGCAGGGCGATCGTTAGGTTGCTAGCTTCAATTTTTTGCCTCATAGCCTGCATCTACCTCGTCTAAATTGGCTCTTACCAGAGCTACTCGATCAATAATCAAATAACCATAATGATTTGTGATTGTTTAAAACTAGATCGACTAAATATCGACTAAATGAAGGGCAAATAAGATTAGTCGCCCTAACAACATATAACTAACATGTAACCTAATTTGATTTTTAATTAAACGAGGCAAACTGCTGCAAATTCAATAATCGCGCTTTTATTAAAACTATACTTTTACCTTTGACCGCTATGGCTGAATTGAAAAAGACCGTCTTAATGGTACATCTGGATTCTGAGCAAGAGCAGCTATGGTCTAGTGCCCTTGAATCCCAAAACTTGGTAGTTAGCTGCCAAAGCTCGGCGATCGACTTGGTGGAGCTACTCGACTCTATGCAGCAAAGTGGCGACCCAATTCCAGGCTTAATATTAGTTGATTCTGGTTTAAAAGCACCTGATTCACAAACCCTTCAATCTAGCTCAGTGTGTCAGTGGGGGGCTAAAAATTCCCCTGCACTTAAAGTAGTGCTGTTTAATCCCAGACAAGACAAGATCAAAAGCATCGAACAAAGCTGGGCAGTGCGACGGGGTGCGGCGGATGTTTTACCCCGGCTGAACAGCGAGAATTTAGTTGCTTCAGTAGCCAGGGTGGTATCACTGATGGGTGCAGTTTTGGAGCAGTCATCCTTGGAGGCGATCGCTAATTCTATGCCTGGGACTGCGCCAGAGGTTCCGCCGACCACCAACTACTTTGCGCCGATCGAGGATGTTGATGATCAGCCAGAGGAATCAGAACTAGAATCTGAATCAGAATATTATGAGCCAGTTCCCAGGCGGCGACGCAAGCCCAAACCAGGTTTGATTTATCGTGGCGTTAAAGTCAAAAAGTAGTTAATTCGGTTCTGACCGTTAATTAATTTGGCCGCTTTGACCGATCGGCATATTTATGATCGGGTTTGCTGAGGATAAAAGCTAGGCAAGCCTCATTTTTCTTATCAATTAATCCATAAAATCCAGACTGGGACAGATCAAAAACTGGACTACTAGCAGTATTACCGATCAGAGCGATCGAGTTATGCTTGGCTTAATCTAGCTACAGCTTAGCTGTTGAGGTGTTGCCGTGGATTCTAATGCTGCTAATGGCGATCGCTATAAATATATTTTGTTTGCTCAACATGGCTGGGCGGATACAAATCGATTGATTGGCGCTTTGGCCAATAGTATTGCTAATTCAGATACCCTCGTGATTGCTCCCGATCTAGGTTGGGTGAATACCTGGTGGCGGATCGAGCCATTGATCAATAAGGCAGAAAATATTGCCGCTGAGGCGATCGCCCAACATAATCAAGCGCAAATTATCATTGTTGGCCATTCGATGGGTGGATTGATCTGGTTAGAAATTTTGCAACGGCGGCGGGAATGGTGGCCCAAAATTCATTCGCTTAGTTTGGTGGCCTCACCAGTAGGCGGCGCTAACCTGGGCAAAATTCTTGACCCTGGTGGTTGGGGACTGGGAATTGCTAAGGATCTCGCTACCGATCGCACCCAGATTGCGGCGGAAATAGCGCGATCGATTCCCACCTTGAGTATTGCTGGCGACGTGGATGGTGGCAGTGATGGCACTGTTCTGGTGCAATGCACGCAGTTTGAAAATGCCAATTTTCATTTGATTCCAGGGTTACGGCATGAGAAAATGAAAAACCACCCCCAGGTGGCAGCGGCGATCCTTCAGTTTTGGCAAGATCCCCAGATACCTCAAATGCCTCAGCAAAATTTGGAGTTGTCCCTGGGGCAGGTGCTAATAACCTCACTGCGGGCTATGCCTGGGATCACCAATGCCCACCCCCGTGATTTTAAGCGAGCTAAACTATTTGCCAGTTTACGGGGTAATTACCAGATTAAGGTGTGGCGTAATCCAGTTGGCGTTGACCATGTCTTTTTGGCCGATCCAAAGAACCAGCTATTATATGCGGGGTTTGTGGGGTGGCGCGATCGCCAAGCTTTTTACCATACCCTAGATCAACTTGCCCAGAAGTATGACTAAGTTGAAGTTACTCCCAAATCTCAACTTAAATCTTTGGCACATTGAAGATAGCTTAATTCTCCTGATTCTCCTAGCTATCCTTCATTTTTTCTAGCTCTCGCTGCAATTCCTGTACCTTATCGCGGAGGCTTTGCACCTGTTCGGGATCGGCACCGGGTAGATTCTCATCATCGTCCAGAATCTCGATCGTACGTGGTGTTTGACTAGTCGATCCGTCGCCAGACTTGGATGCACCAACCGGTTGCTGAGCCTGGTTCACCATATCATCCACAAACTTGCGGGCTTCTTCGCTGGTCATTTCACCGCGCTCGACGAGATCATCAGCGATCGCCGCCGCCTGATCTTGGATATCATTCAGCTTTTCGCTGACTTTTTCACCAGCTAGCGATGCCAGACCTAAGCCAAAATAGATCGCTTTTTTGAAGGGATTCACAGGCCACAACTCCTTATTTCACGACAAGATCAGCAACTGGACAATGGACGCTTGAACCTGATCCTAATCATTATTTTAATCAATATTGATGCCAGCGCTAGTGGGGCTAACATCACCTACGATCGTACAATCGGGGAAAGCAACCTTAAATTCCGCAATTAAATCATCGATTTCTTCGAGCGCTTGAGTAACATCAATGCTGAGATTGCCAAGGTTGTCTTTTTCGAGTAGCTTGGCCAGAACAGAACGACGTGAGGCGATCGCTTCTACTTTAGTTTTAATATTTTCTGGGGTCATGACAATTGCCTATGGTTTGCTTGGATTTAGGATAAAAGCAGAGAGCGGTGATCAACTAATCTAGATGAATTAATCTAATCATTTATTATAATTAGGTGATTAGGTGGTGGTTAAGCCTAAGATCGCCTAACACATGCAACACTTGCTAAATTTTAGCTCAGCGATCGATTAATTAACACCAGGCTATGGGCTTGAATTATTGGGATCGCCCTACTTAGATGATCCGCGCTAGTTCAATATTCTTCAATATTCTTCAATATTCAGGTCAATAAAAAGCGATTTTTAGTAACTATCTCTAGTAGAGCAACCAGGTCTTTGGGCGATCGCCATTGACGACAAGCTAGGATTTATAAATAATTAGCTAAAAAGCACGCTAATCAGTTTGCATAATCTAACTAAATTAATCTTAAACATAGTCGGTCATCAGCTCCAACCCAAGTTATTGAATTAATGTGTATAATCAACCTGCCAGAATATTTAGAACAATTCAACTAACTGGATTGGCTGGTATGTTCTATTAAATTAGTAAGCTAGATATTTAGTTAATTGAGTGGTGTTAATTAATTGTTAGTTTGGCCAGAATAAAAGCATTGTAGCTAAACGAATATGCAAATATTCTTACCCTAATGCTCATGCCCTAATGCTCATGCCCTAATGCTCATGACTGGATCAAACTACCGTTAATTGAACGCATACTTCTCGATGCTGATCGTAGAACAATCGTAGAACAACTAACAACTTAGCTAACTTAGTCTAAATCTAAACTAACGATCCAAATTGCTAGCGTTATAATTTTGTTAGTGATTTGATTGGCATTAAATTTGTAATTGTATTTGAGAAATCTGAGAGGATAACCGTGCGCGATCGCCTATTTCTATTTGCTATCCTGGCTGGCCTTACCTGTGGTGGTGCAACCGTTGCTCCGGTTCAAGCGCAAGCGCTCTTGCCCCACACCCTCAAGGTTAACTTCACCAACCTAGAAAACCAAGGCTTGGCACTGGCAGGAGATGCCGCTCAACTGGCTCAATTCCGGCAATATGAACTGGCGCTGGCCAGGGCTAAATTGGCTGTGCAACTCGCTCCCCAGGCATTTCAAACCCAGGCGATCTTAGGCAGCATCTATTTGCGTCAGGGCGAATACGAAAAAGCGATCGCCATCCTCAACAAGTCCTATAGCCTCAAGCAAGATAATCCTGCTGTATTATTTAGCCTTGGTTCGGCTTACATCCGGATTCAGGAATATCCCAAGGCGATCGAAAATATTAAAGCTGGCCTCAAGATCGTCCCCAAGGAACCCACCGCAATTTTTGACCTGGGTAATGCCTATTTTCTCAGCAATCGCTATGACGAGGCGATCGAGCAATATGAGATTGTTACTAACCTGGATGAAAAATTCTGGGCGGCTGCCAATAATATTGGTCTGGTGGAATATGAGCGTGGCAACCAGGACAAAGCGGTCAGATTCTGGGAGCAAGCAGTCAATCAAGCGGAAAAAGGAGACGAACAGGCAGCGGAACCAAAACTAGCCCTGGCCGTGGTTTTATATCAAGCTGGCAACCGCGATCGCGCCCTCAAGCTGGGCGAAGAAGCCCTGGGCATCGATCCCCGCTATGGCAAGCTCGACTTCCTCAAGGAGAATTTGTGGGGTGAGAAACTCCTGGACGATACTAAGCCTCTTCTGGCAGAAGAAACCCTGGCGGAGATTGTGGCAGAAAGTTTGCCAGACGAAGAGGAATAACAGCTCTTAGGCTCTCAGTTTAAATTAAAAGTTTAAATTAATTGAAAGTTATGACATGCCGATCGGGTTTGGCTTGGGTTTGGTTGGGGTTTGGCTGGGGGTTGAACATGGCCAGAATGTTAATTAATTAGTAATTACCAGCCATCTGCGGCGCTGAGTTGTCAAAATAGTAAATAGGAACGTTGACAGGTAACTAATCGTCAACCTTAACCATTAGCTATTTTGAGCCTGCAGAGTAAATGTTTAAACCCAATCGACGCATTGACCATTCTCCCACCCGCGTTTCTGTAATCGGCGCAGGGAATGTTGGTAGCACCCTGGCGCAACGGATCGCTGAGAAGAATCTGGCTGACGTGGTTTTGCTAGATCGCGTTCCCGGTAAACCGGAGGGAATGGCGCTGGATTTGATGCAGGCTCGCGCGATCGAACATCACGATCGGCTGATTGTTGGCACTTCTGATTACAAAGACACCGCCAATTCCGATGTGGTGGTGGTGACTGCTGGGGTGCCCCGGAAACAGGGGATGAGCCGCGAAGATTTGCTACGAGTGAATGCGGAGGTGGTCGCTTCTGTGGTGCCAATGGCAGTGGAACATTCGCCGGATGCAATTTTTATTGTGGTGACCAATCCGCTGGATGTAATGACCTATCTGGCCTGGAAGGTAAGCGGCCTGCCCAAGAGTAAGGTAATGGGCATGGCTGGCGTTTTGGATGCTTCCCGCTTTCAAGCTTTTATTGCGATGGAATTGGGCATTTCGATCGCCGATATTACGGCAATGGTGATGGGTGGACATGGCGATCTAATGGTGCCATTGCCGCGCTATTCCACTGTCTCTGGGGTGCCAATTACGGAACTAATGACCCCAGATGCCATTACCCGCCTGGTCGATCGCACCCGTCATGGTGGCGCGGAGATCGTCAAGCTGATGCAAACGGGCAGCGCTTATTTTGCCCCCGCTTCGGCAGCAGCAGAGATGGTGGAAGCAATTTTACTCAATCGTCGCCGGATTATTCCCGTTGCCGCTTATCTTGATGGTGAATATGGCTTGCATGATTTATTCATGGGTGTGCCGGTGCAATTGGGGCAGGAGGGGATCGATATGGTGGTTGAGCTGAACTTGTCTAAAGCAGAATTAAATGCTTTGCACACGTCTGCTAAGTCAGTGCGTGAAAACATCGATCGCCTTGCTGCCATGAACTTGGCCTAGAGATTTAGAGACTCTTAGATGCTTAGTAATCGATACTTAGTGATCGAGAGCTTGGTTTAAGACAGGTATAGAAATTAGAAATTTTAGTTAATTAAAATCAATTATTAATAGCTATGAACCCGCCACCAAAGCTAGTCGCCTCAGGTATTCTCTGGTCGAGGGTGTTGGCTCTTGCTGCTATGCAGGGTGCAATCTCTCTTACCTGGGTCTATTACAACATCTACTTTCCCGATCTGCTTGGTCAATTTGGCTTCTCGGCTCAGATCGCGGCTTTTATTTTGTTCTTTGAAGGACTGATGGCGGCAGCGGTTGAGCCAATTATGGGGCGAGTGTCCGATCGTGCTAAGCGTTGGACTGGCACCAAGTTGCCATTGATTGTGTTGGGAATCATCCTGGCCGCGACGGTATTTTTGGCAATTCCAGCGATCGCTATTTTTGGTAGCCCTGCCGGGGTATTACGCTGGCTGTTACCGGTGGTGTTGGTGGCCTGGGCGTTTACAATGTCGCTGTTCCGCAGTCCAGCAATTAGCTTACTGGGACAATATGCGATTGGTTCTAAGTTACCCCAGGCAGCCAGTATTTTAACCCTGGCGGGGGGATTAGTAGGCTCGCTGAAACCATTGGCCTATAACCTGATTTTGGGCATGGGGCCAGTGATTACTTTTTTAACTGGTTCGATCGCCCTGTTGGTGGCTGGGGCCGTGCTAAGGCTGACAAATCCACCAGCTTCCACGAATCAAATTGAAGATTTAAGTGGTGAAGGCGAGATTTCTGATGCTGATCTAGCAGAGCGATTGATCACTGGCAATGATCTGGATCAAGCCTTAGACCAAGCTGCTTCAGTAATAATCGAACCAAGTGCTCGCCTTGGCCTAGCCAGTCTGAACCAGGAGCTGCCCTGGGTGTTCAATGCCATTTTGATTTTTGTGATTGGGATTCTGGTCGGTGGCACGTTTAGATTCCTAGTCGTTCGTCTTTTCCCTGCCTTCATGGCCAATAGCATCTTTGCCGATAATATCAGCCTGGGGATGGGCTTGATGTTTATCTCAATGGCGTTTTTTGCATTGCCAATGGGTTGGCTGGCGGCTCAGGTTGGCAATAAATTAATGATGACGATCGCGGCGGCTGGGTTTGCCATTTTGCTCGTTGCTCTATTGGGGATAAAGGTGGCGGCGATCGTAACTTTAGTCATGTTAGCGATCGCGGCTTGCTGGAGTGTGGTGATCAATGGGGTTATTCCCCTAGCGCTGGAACTGATGCCAAACAAATTAAGTGGCTTTGGGATCGGTCTCTATTTTGGTGGGTTTGGCGGCATTAATGGCGTGTTTCATTTTATTTTTCCGGATCTTAAGGCGATCACCTTGGCGCAAGGAGCTTTTGGTACGGCGATCGCTTTTGTAGCGTTGATTGTCTGTGTTGGCCTGAGCCGAAATCTCAGCCAGGATCTAAGCCGTAAAGCAGCTTAAATATCTAAAAACACAAAATACCTGAATTTTGGTGCTGTGACCTGGTAATGCTCACGATTAACACGATTAAATAGAAGCAAGCGTTGCAGCTAAACTGAATCCAAATATTTCCAAACTTGATCTTTAGATTAATTTACGCAACCATACAGAGCTAATAAATATTTTAGCTTTGTGAACCTGGGGGAATTATTTAAATCAACTTGAGTGCAACAGAGATTGGCAACCCCTAATTTTTCATTACTGGCGATCGCCACTCTTGTTAAAGTAACCTGTCAATCCAATAATTGCTCAAAATATTCTGCTTTTTTACTTCCGCCAGGGAAATATCCCTACAAAAAAGCAAATATAATAGCCGTGCAAAAGTTTAATCCTTGTAAAGTCATAATCTTTGCTAAATGTTAAGTTAAGCGATTTTAATGTGAGCACTAATTCATCGTGTGTAAAGAAGCAATCCGATCGCCACAAGTCAATCCCATAGAAGTATCTGGATATATTTCTTGCGAGCTATTTCGCAGTGCAGAGCCAGGAAGATTGCCCAGACTGGATCGCTAGAATCTATGCCGAGTAAGCATTTATTAAAATTGTAAAGAAAATTTGAAGTTCAGTCATAAGATAGATATAATAGACAACGGTTTTGTAATCCAAATAACAATCCAAACGCTAAATAATGGGTCGTAAATTAGGAGGTAGTTGAATTGGCTAGGAGACGGAAACGGAAAAGTAGACGTCGTCAAGAAGGTCGTAAGATCCTGGAGATGATACCCCAATTCAGTATCGATAGTGGTAGTGATAAACCAGTGACTGCTGCGCGGAAGTTCATCCATAACTCTGGGATTGCTCCCCCTGCGCTACTTCTGGTCAGACGTAATGAACATACCACCGATCGTTACTTTTGGGCAGAAAAAGGTCTCTTTGGTGCGCAATATGTAGAAGAAAATCACTTTTTGTTTCCTAGCTTAAGGCCTCCGGAAGAGCTGGCTATGGCTAGATAGTAACTTTGCTATTGGCAGCAACAACGCAATACATATAGTTTAGCGATCCCGATCGGTAATCTAGATTCGTAGGCTAGACTCTAGCCGCAAATTAATTTGCAAGCTGCTAGGAACGAATCCCCATACTATCCTCTGTGCTTTAATGGCTAGTAATAATTTACCTATGGCAATTAACTACAATTAACTATTAGTTAATGCCTTGCTGGTGAATTATTGTTGGCTGGTTGAAACAGTTAGGCTAGTGTGGGGATTGTGCTGTTGATTTTTTTTGATTTTTAGTTGATCAGACCTATGGTTCAGTTTTGTAATCTGATTTTGTATCTAAGTCCTATCTAAGTCCAAATGCACAAAATTTAGTTGGCTAAGCTAAATTTGATGAGACTTGTTTACTGTTGATTCTATTAACTATTAATTAGCTTGGTTAGCTTGGTTCGATACTGAGCTAAGTTAGCTCTGCTCAATGGATTTATCACTAACTACCTGATTAAATCAAGTCACTATCAAACCAGTAACATCGATCGTTGCTAGTCATTAAGCGCTGAACTTTGAACTTGATTTGAATTTAGGCCGACTTAAACTAGGTTAAGCCGTGGTTTTGCGTAATCCAAATAAAACAGATATTTAATTAAATTAAAGTAACTTTAATAACGTAACTGACTGAAATGACTACACAAAAGGTTGCTTTCCTAGGGCTAGGCGTAATGGGTGCGCCAATGACTATTAATCTGGCCAAAGCAGGATATGCGGTTACGGCCTGGAATCGGACTGCCGATCGCCCCCACATTAGCGAGGTGGAAGCAGCAGGTGCGATCATTGCCCCATCAATAGAAGCAGCGATCGCCGATGCAGACGTAATCTTCTTGTGTTTGGGTGATGCCCCGGATGTAGAAGCGGTCGTATTAGGAGACGGTGGAGTAGCTGAATTTGCTAAGTCCGAAGCAATGATTGTAGATACTAGCACCATCGGTGTCAGTGCTGCCAAGAAAATAGCAACAGAATTGCAAAAGCACAACCTCAGGTTCCTCGATGCACCGATTTCAGGGGGTGACATTGGCGCTCAAAAAGGAACTTTGACGATCATGGTGGGTGGCTCTGAGGCTGACTTTGAGGCTTGCATGCCGCTATTTTCGGTGCTGGGTAAAAGCATCCATTGGTGTGGGCCATCCGGTAGTGGTCAGGGTGTAAAGTTATGTAACCAGGTCTTGGTTTCCTTAAATATGGTCGGAATCTGCGAGGCGATGCTCCTGGCGGAAAAGCTTGACATCGATCCGCAATTGGTGGTGGATGTGTGTGGTAGTGGCGCGGCGGGCTCTTGGGCTTTAACTAACCTGGGCATGAAGGTGGCCGAGGCAGATTTTCAACCAGGGTTTATGATCAAACATATGCTTAAGGATTTGCGGTTAGTGCTAGAAGCCTATCACCAGGCAGCACAGGTGCTTTACCAGGTGCCAGACGAAACTTTTGGTGAGGGAATGCCAGGGGTTGAGCTGGCTGATCAGCTATTTAAAGATGTCAGAGATCTAGAAGATGGCGATCGGCAGGGCACCCAGGCCATGATTCGGGCTTATCGAGAGTTTTTGCAAAAGGCGATCGATCTTCCACCGCTCTGATTGAATTATGCCTCTCTAGGTATGTAGTTATGGTTCTGTTGAACTCAGATTTTGTTAGGTTGGATTAGTTAAACCAAAATCTAATCAACAACATTTACACTTATGCATTTTCCGATGCATTTTCTGATGCATTTTGAATATTTTGGCTAAGAAACTCTCTAATCTGCATTGGCAAATACAATCGCATCAAGCAATAGCTTAGAGATATCGCCATGAATGAATTTAATCCCAGTAAACAAGACGCTGCCCTGGGTGGCAATTCACCGCCCCCAACCAACGGCGCAGTATTGGGCGGTAGCGATCGGGCCAGGATATTTTGGCAGCGCTATAAACAAGGCAATCGTAATTTTACCTATGCTGATTTGACGGGCATTAATTTAAGCAGCTATAACCTCTACAAGGTAAATTTACAGGGAGCCAACCTGAAGCAAGCAATCCTGGCGGGGACAAACATGCGTCGTGCTAGCCTGAGTGATGCTAATCTGGCTAATGCTGATCTCAGTGGCGCGATCTTAGATGAAACAAGCCTCTACTATGCCAACTTATTTGGTGCTGATCTGAGTAATGCCAGCCTGTTTGGTAGCGATCTACGGGGTGCCGATTTGCACCGTGCTAATTTATTTGGTGCTAATTTATATGGTTGCGATCTCAGGAATGCAGCGAATTTGACCCTCAATCAAATTAGATCAGCTAATAATTGGCAGCAGGCTAAGTTTGATCAACAGGTTTGCCAAAAACTGGGGTTGCCGCGATCGATCCAGGGCGGTTGGTAGGCGATCGTTAGTGGTTGGGTTATTTTAGATTTAGATAATGTTAGATAGTTGTTTAATTTTTAAGTAGTGGTGCAATTGCCTGCCATGATTAATTAACATCTTGATTGATTGTGTCCGGGTCGATCGCTGTTTGGCTTAATTCTCAATCTCTTAATCTAGAGATCTAAATATCTGAATATCTCAATATCTGAATATTTCAATTAACTAAAAATCAATATTATTTGTCTGGCTTATGGAAGGTTCTTTAGCAATCGCTTATCTGGGTGCTTTAATTGTGCTGCTTGGTGCAGTAGGAGCATTAATTATTCGCCAAATCTTGAAAAATCGCAGTTTGGAATCGGTGATTACCAAGCTGCAACCAAAACTACAAAAGGAGAAAGGCGCACCAGAAGAGCATTATGAATTAGGCAGCGTTTATTTGCGTAAAAAGCTCTATGTCAAGGCGATCAGTGAATTTAATAAGGCTCTCAAAGCCAGTGAATCCGGTATTCCGCAGGTGAATAATGCGATCGGGTTTGCCTATTTCAGCCAAGAGCAATATGACCTGGCGATCAAAAACTATAAAGAAGCGATCGCCCTTGATCCTGAATATGTGGGCGCGATCAATAATTTGGGACATGCCTATGAGCGTAAAAAATTAATTCCCCAGGCGATCGCTGCCTATGAAGATGCGTTAAAACTAGAACCAGACAACAAAACCGCTAAGCGCCGTCTCGATGCTTTGGTTAAGCGGGTTTCCCCTGGTTCTTAGTGGCTCTGAATCTTGAGCTACCAGGATTAGTGACTTGTACCCAAACCCTAGGGTTGACGGATGCTTAGTTCCAATTAATTTTTCAAGCGTTATAACTAATTAACTATTATTAACTATTGGTTTTAACCTTGTACTTCATGGCTGGCTGTTTATTGTTTATTAAGTTTAAGTGACAGCCGCTCCCTTGATCATGCATGACTAGTAAGACTGAAATTCAACCCTTCAAAGCCCCAGAGCTGTTTATTGTTAGCTCTGGTCGATCGGGCACTACCCTGTTGCGATCGATTCTCAATGCCACAGAGCAGATTTATATTCCCTATGAAAGCGATTTTATTGCCAGGGTCTATCCCTACTATCACGATCAAACGACCTTCAGTGAAGTAGATTATCGCCAAATCATCAAGCTATTTTATGAGACGACGGAAGTGGCTGGTTGGGAGATGGCGGCAGATTTTATTCTTGAAAGCCTGATCCAAGCTGCGCCCCAGTCTTTTGCAGATGTAAATAGTGTGATCTATAGTGCCTATTTGCAGGCTAATGGTCTAACCCAATTTGCCTATGGAATTAAGTCCCCTGTTTTAATTGCTAGTCTCGATCGGGTGTTTGCAACCTATCCAGCCGCCAAGCTGGTGCATATAGTGCGCGATGGGCGGGATGTGTGTCTTTCCTATCAGCAGGTACACCTCAAAAGTAGGGTAAAATTTGGCCCAAAGGGACTAGTTGCCAATGCCTTGTACTGGATTGATGGTTTACGCCGCGTGGCTGAATTCAAACGGCAGGATCAGGAAATCGAGGCGATCGAACTGCGTTATGAAGATATGCTCAGAGAGCCAGATCTAACCTTCAAGCAGCTTTGCGACTTCTTGGAGATCGATTATCGATCGCAGATGCACCAGGATTTTTATAAGCTAGAGCGCAATCAAAAACTGGTTGATCAAAACTATATGAATGCCTTTCATGGCAAAGTAAAGTCAGCACTCGATCCCAGCAACACCAGTAAATATGTGCACAAAATGACGCGCCTGCAAAAGTTTACCTATGAACTAGTAGCCGCGCCCTATTTGCATAAGTATGGCTATAACTTTGACTTCCCCTGGCTCAAGTTTTTTATATTTGACCTGATCCGGTTGCCGCTCTATTGGTTAGCGAGAATTTTTAATAATCTGCGCTATCAAAAGCGCGACCAGGCTACCTGGCATTGGGCGATCGAAAAGTATGGTGATATTCTAGAACAGCCAAATCCAGATCCAGTTGAATCGGTTGATCAGGCTGGAAAGACCATGATTTAGCGTATATTAATGATTGGATTTATGCGCTGGACTCCCACGATCGCGTTAGAGGATTTGATCTAAGCCCATGACAAATTGGCCTAACTGGCAAAAAGTTCTATTACCCTTATTACCCTTGACGATTGCGACCAATCTATTTGGTCTGGCAGTTGGTGTAATTACTCCTGCTGCCGCGATCGGTGCAGATTGGGCAACGATCCAAAAACGCGGCTATTTAGTGGTGGGGGTGAAAGATAACCTGCCACCATTGGGGTTTAGAAATGAAGCGGATCAGTTAGTGGGCTTAGAAATTGATATTGCTAAACGCCTGGCCCAAGAGCTATTGGGAGATGAAACATTAGTGGAGTTTGTGCCGCTGGCGAACCGCGATCGCCTTGATGCCCTCTGGAGCGATCGGGTGGATATTGTAATCGCCCAGATCACCCTCACCAATAATCGCGCCCGTTTGGTAGATTTTACCCTGCCCTATTACACCGATGGAATGGCTTTGGTCGCTAGAAAAGGCCGTGAATCAGATGATTTCAATCGATCGGCTCGTATTGCTGTCCTGGGTGGCTCGGCCAACATTACAGCATTGCAATATTACTTTCCCACCGCAGATTTAATCGGTGTGGATTCCTATCAGTCTGGTCTGGCTGCGTTGCAAACCAATCAAGTAGATGCGTTTGCTGGCGATCGTAGTGTGCTTTCTTTTTGGCTCCAGTCCCATCCTGAATTTGTGGCCATAGAGCAAAATTTAGCGCCTACCAGTCTAGCGATCGCTATGCCCAAAGGGTTGCAGTACCAAGAATTAAGACATGGAGTCTATGCACAAATCGAACAATGGCGTGAATCGGGCTGGCTGAGGGAGCGGGCTGATCATTGGGGTTTGCCCTAACGCTCAACAAACATTAGTTTGCTGCAAAATATTTATTCGCTAAGGTCGCAATAGGTTGTGGTGCGATTCTTCGTAAAGACAAATCAAGGAGTACAGCGATTTGTCAAACCTGGTTCATACAGCAAGTTATTCACAATTTATTTGTAATTTATTTACAAGTTATTCAAAGGAATCAATTAATCGCCGATCGGGTAATTTGACCAATTCAAACCAATAGCGATCGATTATTTCCAATAAATCAACCATTTCTTCAAAGCAGGTTGGTTTTGATATATATGAACTACCACCAGGCTGATAATTACAGAAAAGCTCTTTATCGCTTTGGGTTGGGGTGAGACCAATTACCGGAATAAGCTTTAACTGGGGATGTGCTTTAATTTCCTCTAGCGCTGCTTTTTGGCCTCGATGGGGCAAATTTAGATCCAATAAAATCAAATGCGGAGTTGGCGAGCTAGCCGGTTTAGCATATTGATCCCGGTGATATAAATATGCCAGTAACTCTGCTTCATTGGTCACAAAGTGAATGTTAAAGTTTTCCTCTCTTTCAGCCAGGGATTTATGAATTAGTAGCCGATCGGCCGGATCATTCTCTGCTACTAATATGTTGATCGTCTCAGGTTTATTGCGCATGAAGTGAACGTTTGGGATAGTTGTTAGTTACGAATGAATTAGCAATCGGGTAACAAACATCCATGCTGCTGATACTTTCCGCGATCGGCGACCTTGATTGTTGTGCCAGCGGAAATATTGCTGCAATTAGTTACATACAGACTCAACCATGATGGATACCCACCATAGGTTCAAAAATCTTATATTGTTCCCCCCCCAGTCTTAAGTCATTGGCTACTTTGATCCTGAAAACTTGGTTCATTATCAAACAGCCATTTTAATCAAGCTTAGCTAGATACTTCTAAAATATCTTCGCCATAGTGATGAGCCAAAATGAATTGGTAGTTTGGCTCAGTAAGTAATTAGCCCCCCATATAAAGCTATTTCTAAGCAAACTATATTTGGCTTAGTTTAAGTTACCAAATTTCAGGAGCATAACCAGCCAAAGGTTTAGATCCTATTTAAGATCTTTTATACCTAAAGTTATGTTTGTTAATCATTGGCTCTAGATACTAGAAACATTCCCCTATCAATAATCGGTAGCTGATTACTAATGCTGATTACTGATGCCGATGATCAAGCATGATTTCGGTGAATCCTAGTTGGCGAAATGCAAATAACCAGCTTTCATAAATATTCTAAAAATATCCTGGCACCAGTTTTAAGCTCATGCTTAAATACCCTAACGTCAATATAACAGTGCACCTAAACACTAATGTATATCACTTAACCAATTTAAAATAACTTGCCATCTCCGCAAAGTATTTAGGTGGTCTGAGCAATATCCATCATAATTCTTGTGATTGAGTGCTCCCCGAATTTAGATTTACAATGCTTAACCAGCCTTTAAACTTACAATTTGAACTTACACTTTAAATTTACAATTAACTTAATAATTAAAAGTAAGAGGGCTAAAGCAGACGCTCTGGTTCTTGATTGTTAGGTATTGTTAGGTATTGCTAGGTGTTGATTGCTTGCCAGTTTATGTTGAAATCAACTTACCGAATCAATTAGCTAACTTAGTATGACTTACTACAGCTTATTTAGAAAAGAAATGCTACTGTTATGCTGCACTGTAGTAATTGCCTAACTGCTTAGTCTTAATATGCACATTCTAATCTAGACTACGGGATTTACATGTTTAATTTTTCTCACGATTAATTAAATTTAACTATTGCAGTGTTTTTTAGACCCGATCGCCTCGCGTAATTTTCTACAATAGAATTAGATTTTGAGGAGTAAAACCATGACTCATCCAACCCCAGTCGAAATTAGACATCAGGAAACGACTTTTGATTTGATCCTGTTTTCGATCCTGGCGCTCTGCGTAATTGTCTTTGTGGTACTGGTAGGCATTTTTTAAGCTGTACTAGTTTACTGGACTGTAATTTAAAATTGCTGAGATGATTCAGGATGCTTGATTAAATATCTTGATTAAATATAAAGTCAGTATGATGGCGATCGCAGCTTAGAACCGATCGTTAGCTTGACATAGGCATAGGATGGGTTAGGTATTTAAGAACATTAGATGTGATTTGGGCGATCGACTCACCAATAGCTATTATCGATGGTCACTGTATCAATACCTATATCTCAGCTTCTGGTTGCTTGGTGGCCTCCTCCACATGCCCCAAGACCCTATATACCGGAGTTTCCTGACACCGTCCCTTCAGTGCATAATCACCGACAAAGTCAAGCTCAAAAGATTGTGGGGTGAGTAAATCTGCCGTTTCCGCACCAATCAAAATATGGTACTCGCCGCCATCTACCTGTTTATTCAAGTTCTCCAGTCGCGCCGCAATATTCACCACATCCCCCACCACTGAATATTCCATTCGGGCGGTGCTGCCAATACTACCGGCGATCACCTTGCCGGAATTAACCCCAATGCCAGTGACAATATTTGGTCGTCCCTGGGCTTGCCAAACTTGATTCATGGCCTGGAGCTTTTGGCCGATCGAGATCGCCGCAGTAATCGCATTATCGGCATCCTGCTGCCATTCCGATGCATGGCGGTGGGGAATGGGCACGCCAAACACAGCCATCACCGAATCACCAATATATTTATCCACCATGCCACCGTGTGCCAGAACCTCAGTGGCGATCGTGCCCAGATATTCATTCAACCACCAGAGCACCTCGTGGGGCGGCTGCACTTCGGCGGTGGTGCTGAAATTACGCATATCTGTAAATAAAACCGTTACAAATACTTCTTGGCCAACAATCCGCCCTTCGGTTAAAAACTGATCACGATGCTGCCAGATTAGCTCCACTAGCTCCGATGACACATGCCGCGAAAAGAGGCTAACTAATAATTGGCGATCGGCTTGCGATTGGGTATATTCGGCAGTTATGACCAAACCGTGGGCGATCGCTAAACCCAGAATCGCCGGAAAGAAGGGCAGCCACCAGGCTTGGCTAAAGGCCAAATAAACAACTGCAACCAGGCTCAGGCATAAAACTACCAACACGCCCAGTTTTTTGAAGGTATTGGGAATCAGGGCAGCGGCGATCGCGCCAGCGGCAGTCCAGACCAAAATCCAGATTGCTTCGGCATAATCAGGTGCAGCTTGAATAAATGGTCGATCGTCCAATGCAGCAGCTAAAATCTGATCAATGATGTGGGCATTGATTTCCACGCCAAACATCACATGCTCACCCAAACTAAAGGGCGTGGGATGAAAATCATTGACGCTGATCGCGGTAATGCCAATTAACACGATTCGATCGCGGAATAGATCGGGATGCAATCGCCCTGACAATACATCCACCGCTGAAACATGCCTAAATGAGCCAGGTGCGCCGCGATAATTAAGCATCACCTGATAGCCATTGGCATCAATTTTGTGATATCCACCATAGTTAGGATCGAGGCGGGGAATCACTCGCTTACCAGCAGGGCCATGGATGGCAAATTCAACCCGATCGGGATCAAATATAATTTTAATATCGTGCTGGATTAGATAATCCTGAGCGATCGTGAAGGCGAATGATTCATAGTCAGCCACCAAAAGCGCTCGCCGCACCACCTCGCCCGCATCCTTGGGCACGTTCACGAAACCATAACTACTTACCGCCGCTAGATCCGGTGGTAGTTCTACGGTCTCAGCTCGGTCAAGGGATAACAGCGTTGCATTCACCACATTACCAGCTTTAGCCTGCGCTGCAATTAACTCGGCGCGCCCCGAACCCACGGGAATATCTAGATATTTATCAATCCCAATTACAGCCGGATCAGCGGCATCAATAATTTCAATTAATTGGGCAAAGGCTTGATCTTGCCAGGGCCATTCACCCCGCTGTTGCAGATCGAGTTCGCTGATTTCGACGATCGTGATCCGATCGCTAGTTGCCTGCTTTGGCTGCAATCGCAATAAATAGTCCCATTCCTTTAGCTCCAACGGCATCAGCGCACCAATGCTACGCAGCGATAAAATCACCCCGGATACTGCCAGGATTGACATGGTGGTAGTAAGCGATCGCCGATATTTCTGCCAGACTTGATTGGGATGATGCCAAAATTGGTTGAGCATTGCTGGCGCACATAAATATAAACAATCAAAATATTTAGGGCTTGAGCCTGATCGCCGATGCCATAGCTGGATTAACTCATTCCCGATCGCTGCCGTGGCTTTACGCTAGGGTATTAATCTAAATCCTTTGAATTATTGGCTGAATTATTAGCTGAATGAGTTGAATGAGTTGAATGATCAGTTAGCTGCTTGGTTGACTCGGTATGATCGATATGCTCAGAATGTTCAGATTGAGTCAATTCGATCGCTGGTGTTTCTAGTTGCTCTGACTCAGATTGCTCTGGCTCAGTTTCTTCCTTCTCTGCTCGTTCATAACTGAGCTTATTAATCAAAGACAATACCTTGGTGCCTTCTTCGAAGGAGCGATCCTCTTTGAACAAGATTTCTGGGGTACGGCGTAAGCTTAATCTTTGCCCCAATTCCCGGCGCACGAAACCCTTAGCCGACTCCAAACCCTCCATCGTCTCTATCCTGGCCTCCTCAGTGCCATAGATACTCACAAAAATCTTGGCATGTTGGAGATCGCCGGACACTTCAACCGCCGTGACGCTGGTCATGCCCATGCCAACGCGATCGTCCTTGATCTCATGCAGCAGCATCGTGCTCACTTCTCGTTTAATTAATTCTGCCACGCGGGCAACTCTTCGACTGGTAGCCATATTATTTTTTCTCTACTTCCCATTTCCCTGCTGCCTGGCTTTTAGTCCCTGGCTGATCAGTGCTAATTGGTTTAGGGTTAGCACAAATCGATGCCACAGCAGCCAAACCCCTACATTAGCATAGCTCAAACTACTGGATCCTATGCACTGCTAGAGCGTTTTTAGGATTAGGGTTGAACATTGATAGAAAATTGGTAGAACATTAGTAATTGAGCATGATTAATTCAAGGCTTTTAGCTAACTTTTTGCACTAACTTTTTGCACTAACTTTTTGCTTTGGCTTTCTGCTTTGGCTCTGGTCCTGGCTTTTGATAATGTTTACAACCCTGACAAGGGCCATCGGGATTGACAGTACACCTGATGTAGCGGGATTTGGCATTGTATATACAACTGCGATCGCCAATGAAATAGCCGATCCCTTTGATGTAGGAAATTTCCGGGTCGGCGGCAGGTAGTAACCTGGATGGGGCTGTCTCGGCTAATCGCAAATAGAAGCGATCGGCAACCCGACGCGAATTGTGTCGATGTCTGGTGCGAGCGAGCGATCGTGGCCGATATGCTTGTCCCTGGCTTAGGATCCAGATGGAGAATAGACCGGGGAGGAGGCTGAGGAGCAAAATTAGGATCAATGCAATCATGGCTCAAAGTCTATGCAATATTGTGCTTAGTAAATGCCCAGATTTTGATTAGAAGCTAGGATTATGATCCTGACTCGATCGCGCTTTTAAACCGCTCCTAACTGAATCGAGCTTTATTGATTGATTTATGATCTAATCTAACTCACTTAATAAATTACTAGCCTAGGCAAGATCTAAACCCAGCATGGCTCGCAAAACTAAGGTAAGGCCAATAAAGGCACTCACCGTAGCGGTGATCAAGGCAACTGCCGTAACCGGACGTTTTAGCAATGGCAACAAAGGCTCGATCGAAGCGGTGGCAATCCCCAACACGATCGTGATGAAGTAGGTGAAGTAGCGAAAAACGTTTTTAAAAAAATCTTTCATAGTGCCTGGTTAAACGACTGAGTAAAGGTGATTGCGTGGCTTTTTTTGGCTATGGTTGGCGCATAGCTTTGATAAAGAATAATCTATCAAATAAATGCCAAGGCCGATCGAATATTTATGATCATCTCAAAATCATTTTGGGCATCAGTCGATCGCTGGAGCAGGAAAATAAATGACCACATGCTTGCCGCCACTAAGTTTCAGCTAAACCCAAGCCGATCGCCCTGGTTTAGGATTGCAAATCACCTTAATTAAGGATTTATGGCATCAAATGAGACAGATTTTCTGATTATGTTTGATAATGGGGACAAGCTTAGGTGAGAATATAAACTTAAGAGAAAACCTCAGGTAACAAATATGGCTGTAGCGACCCAAACCCTAGAACAACTCTGCATAAATACAATTAGATTTTTATCGATCGATGCCGTAGAGAAGGCAAAATCCGGACACCCTGGTTTACCAATGGGTGCTGCTCCTATGGCCTTTACCCTTTTCGATCGCTACCTTAAGTTCAACCCCAAGAATCCCAAATGGGTCGATCGTGATCGGTTTGTGCTCTCCGCTGGGCATGGTTGCATGTTGCAATATTCCTTGCTCCATCTAACTGGCTATGACAGTGTCCCCCTCGATCAAATTAAGCAATTCCGGCAATGGGGTAGCGTCACTCCCGGCCACCCCGAAAACTTTGAAACCGCTGGGGTTGAGGTAACCACTGGGCCACTTGGTCAAGGCGTTGGTAATGCAGTGGGCTTGGCGATCGCGGAAGCGCATCTGGCTGCTCGTTTCAATAAGCCCGGTCATAATATTGTCGATCACTACACCTATGTGATTTTGGGTGATGGTTGCAACATGGAAGGGGTAGCCTCGGAAGCTGCTTCTCTGGCTGGCCACCTCAAGCTAGGCAAGTTGATCATGATGTATGACGACAATCATATTTCGATCGACGGTAGCACTGACCTGGCCTTTACTGAAGATGTGGGTAAGCGCTATGAAGCCTATGGTTGGCATGTGCAATATGTTAAAGAAGGCAACGAAGACCTGGATGGCATTGCCAAGGCGATCGAAGCGGCTAAAACCATCAGCGACAAGCCCAGCTTGATTGTGGTGACCACTACTATTGGTTATGGTTCTCCGGGCAAGGCTGGTACTGCTGGCGTGCATGGTGCCGCCCTCGGTGGTGATGAAGTGGTTGCTACGCGCAAGAATCTAGGCTGGGAGTACGAGCCATTTGAAGTCCCCGAAGATGCCTTAAAGCGGTTTAGAACTGCGATCGACAAGGGCGCTACAGCAGAGGCCGCATGGAACGATCGCTTTGCTGCCTATGAAAAAGCCTATCCAGCGGAAGCGGCTCAGTTTAAGCAAATGACGGCTGGTGAATTGCCCGACGGCTGGCAAAAGGCGCTGGAGCCAATCAAGCAAAACGAAAAATCAACCCGTTTGCTATCGCAGGATTGCTTGAATGCATTAATGCCAGTATTGCCTGGTTTGTTGGGCGGCTCGGCTGACCTGGCACACTCCAATATGACCGTATTGAAAGACTACCCTGACTTCCAAGCTGGAACCTATGCAGGTCGCAATTTCCGGTTTGGCGTGCGTGAGCATGGTATGGGTGCGGTGCTCAACGGTATGGACTTGCATGGTGGCCTGGTTCCCTATGGTGCTACCTTCTTGGTATTTGCCGACTACATGCGTGGCGCGATCCGCCTCTCGGCTTTGTCTGAAACCGGCGTGATTTACATCATGACCCACGATTCGATCATGCTGGGTGAAGATGGTCCCACCCACCAACCAGTAGAAACCCTGGCTTCCTTGCGAGCAATCCCTAACTTGCTGGTATTGCGCCCCGCCGATGCCAATGAAACCGTTGGTTCCTACGAAGTGGCGATCGCATCGCGTAAGCGCCCATCCTTGCTAGCCTTTACCCGTCAAGGCGTGAAGAACCTGGCTGGCACTTCTTCAGAAGGGGTCAAAAAAGGTGGTTATACGGTAGTAGAAGCTGCTAACCCTGACTTAATTTTGATCGCCACTGGCTCTGAGTTAGCATTGGCGGTGAATGCGGCAGAAAGCCTCAAGGGTGAAGGCAAGTCGGTGAGAGTAGTATCGCTCCCTTGCTGGAAGCTGTTCGATGAGCAGCCCCAGGCATATCGTGATTCGGTACTAACCCCTGGCACCAAGCGGGTTTCGGTTGAAGCCTCGGCGAGCTTTGGCTGGCACAAGTATGTGGGCAGTGAAGGCGCTACGGTTAGCATCGATACCTTTGGTGCTTCGGCTCCTGGCCCTACTTGCTACAAGGAGTTTGGCTTCACGGTTGAAAATGTGATCGCTACTTGCAAAAAAGTGTTGGGTTAATTTTAGTTAGCACACAATGCCTTTATTTAGGCTTAGATGATGTGATTGATGATCTAAGTACCTGGTTATAGGCTAGAAAATCAAATTAAGCATATGTAGGAGTTAGGATCGTAATTGATTCTGGCTCCTATATTTATTTGAGTTGTTAGAGCACATTCTCAGCATGTATTAATTTAGCGGATTGGGGGAACCATTGACGCAAAGACTCTTTGTCTAAGAACTTTCTAGTCAGGATTAGTGATTTTGGCTCATAAAAGCATATAGCAAGTGAAGACTGGATTAGGACAACTTGTAAATTGCAGCCAGGATCTTTAAGAATGCTTGCCAAGATCAATCGCGTCCTAATCATTGCCTCGGCTGCTATAAGCGCCCAAAGTTACGATCTAGCTCTAAATAATATATGCAGCTAAATACATTTGAAGCGTTAGAGCAACAATTACAATCGGGGCAATGGCAACAAGCCGATCGCCTTACCTGGCAAATCATGCTAACGATCGCACTGCAACAGGAGCAAGAATATTTAGCTTTAGCAACGGTGCAGCGGAATTTATTAATGGTACTGGAGCCACGGGAATATTTAACCGAGAAAGATTTAACCATGTTTCCCTGTCATGATTTAAGCCAAATTAATCAACTCTGGTGCAAATATAGCAATGCTCACTTTGGCTTTAGTGTCCAGCGCCAGATCTGGCAACAACTGGCGGGTGATTATATGGCGGTGGGCGATCGCCTGGGTTGGCGGTTTAATGGCATTTGGCAGGAATATGAAACCATTAGTTTTTCCCTGGCTGCACCAATTGGCCATCTACCCTGGTGGGGTACTTTGGTATTTGATAACTGGTGGCTGGGGGGATTTTGGATGGAAGCGATCGCCAATCGTCTAGTTGTCTGCGAGCTTTAAAGCTTATTTAGCTTATCTACCGGATTCAAGGGGTAAACCCGCCTCAAGCCAATCCTGTTTCCCTTCCACATACTCGGCCACGTTGGTATAGCCCAGATTAGTTAAAGCTGCAGCCGCAATGCCAGAATTTGTGCAAGCCCCATTAGCGCAATAAACCACAATCAGGGCATCATGATCCGGCAGCAATTCCGGGGCAAGTTCCTGGGTTTGATCGTGGGGGAGATTGATTGCCCCTGGCAGATGATGCTTGCGGTAATATTTAAGCGGCAATGCTTCAACCAGAGTCAGCTCAGCATGATCGTCTAGAAGCGACTTGATTTGCTGGCGCGAAATAGTTTTTGTCATGGTGATTACTCCCAATTTAGATAAGTAGATAATTTTAATTGCGATCGCAATGATTGCACATGCAATAAATAATTTTTACCACGAACTAATTGCAAACGCAACTAAATCCTGTATTTCTTTTCTGAGATCGCTCGCTCAAAAAAACAGCGAATAAAGCTGAAGAGGCTGCCTCAAGCCGATCGCAATGACACTTGGCGTAAATATGGGCGTAAATATGGGCATAAATATCCGATTGCCCAATTCTCGCTTCCAGAGCCATAATTGATCTATAAGACCAACTAAATCAATATAAACAAAACCATAGAGCGATGAAGTTAACTGTTTTTATCGCAACTCTCTGTACGGCCACGATCGCTAATTTGACTATTGGTGCGATCGCCAAGGCTGAGAACCCTGCCCATGTAAATCGCTTGATCATGACCAGGCAATGCCCCTACTGCGATCTCTATCGGGCTAATCTCAGTCTCGCCAATTTGCGCGGTGCTAATTTACTCGGTGCGGATATGTATAGTGTCGATCTTAAGTTGTCTGACTTGCGTGAGGCGAATCTGGCGGCGGCTAATCTATATGCAGCAGATCTCAGGGGCGCTGATCTGACTGGGGCGATCCTGGCTGGGGCGGATTTGGGCGAAGCAAAGCTATGTGGCGCGATCATGCCCGATGGAATTAAATCAAAAGAGGGCTGCCCACCGGAGAAGAAGCCCAATCAAGAAACAATTCGATTTGAACGGGAAGAGAAAGAATAGGTCAAACTAAGGTTGATTTAAGTCTATTCCATCTCTGCGCCAGGCACTGGATCTTCTGGGCTAGACTGACCTGGCAGAAGTTGATTGATCGTAGGTAGGGTGGGCAGTGGATCATCAAAGCTATGCAGGAAATCAGCCTTGCCAATTCGATTCTGCCATTCCTCCATGCTCAATCGCCGCACTGGGGGCAATTCCGTCGCATCGGGCATAATAATTAATTCTTCACCCGTGGTGAGCAAAACTTCCTGGCTGGGATCGCTATTGAGGCTGACCGCCACGTCTCCTTCCCAGGAGAAAATTCTAATCCCCTTGGTTTCTACATCCTCTGGGATTTCCACAAATGCTGTCGTCCCTCGGATTGCGGCCGTCGCTACTGGGGTAATAATTTTGGCCGGTACTTTGCGCCCTGGTTTTACCCAGGTAATCATATTGCCCTTGTTGAACTTGAGCTGGTTTTGGGGTTGAATTTCTAAAATTGAGTTACCGCCAATCCGAAATGCTACACCGTTATCAAATTCCACCTGGGTACGGCCATTCCGGGCGGTGCGAATTACGTCAGCGATCCTTAGATTCATGCCTACTCTGGCGGGTCTTTCGCGGCTAGCGCCGCTGGGCTTAATTAAAACTGGCCTGGCTTCAATTAGCTCTACTTTGGCGATCGCTTTCTTTGCTTGCTTAAGATTTTGCTTCGATGCGGCGGCTGGGTTAGTAGCAACCCCACGGCGATCGCTGAAAGTTTGTGAGATCGCGGTAGCAGCAACTAGTGAGCTGACCGCAAGGCTGGTTAAACCAAGTCCGACTAGTTTAGAAAGTTTCATTTTGGGTCTATTGTGCGAATGGTTTTACTCTGCTTAGATCGCTCTATTTGGATGTTGTCTGCAACTAATAATGCCCATGCAAATATAGTAACTTATGCTCCAATGACGATAGACCGCTTTTTTGCTTAATCCCTGGTGGGCTGTCAAGACTAAATCTATGGGTAAGCTCATGACTTATAGACTAGACTTAATAACATTATGATTGGAGCCTTGCGGCCTGACTATACTCATAAATTGAAAGCTGATAATCCACTGGGTAAATCTGAATATTCTTCCCTCAACGAATCTTTTGATAAGAATATACATTTCTGACATATTGGTTGAAATATGAACCATGCGAGCTAGCAGACATTAAACCAGCGTAGACTGATTGTGGAACAGATGAATATTGATAGAGTCCACCATTCATGAATTCAACCTCAAGTATTTGAGTATCTGGGGCATATCCTACAGATGCAAGATTAGATGATGACACGCTCTTTCTTTCCATTTACCTTAACCAATATAATTTTCGTCTAAATAAGAAATTATCATGAGCATCCAATAGCTTAGATCGTTTTTCTGCGAATAATTTAAATATAGTGGCTTTTAAGAAGCTTGGTATTATTCCTACCGCTAGAAATAGACTTCATAGCCTAAACTATGTAACGATTATCATCCGCCTACATCTATGCTCAAACCAATTGCTAGATAAATAGCAAAGCTGCCTGATAAACATTAATCTATGCTCGTTAGCCTCAAGATTCAAAACTTTGCCCTGATCGATAGCCTGGAGCTAGAACTTTATGCTGGCCTAAACATTCTCACGGGTGAAACAGGGGCGGGGAAGTCGATCATCCTTGATGCGATCGATGCGGCGCTGGGGGGCAAAGTATCGGGGCGATTGCTCAGAGCCGGTGAAGCACGAGCAATGATCGAAGCCACTTTTAGTAGTAATGCCAGGATCGACAAATGGCTAGCCAGTCAAGAGCTAGAACCCCTCGAAGACCAAAACTTTGTCTGTAGCCGCGAAATCACACCCCGTAGCAATCGCACCAGGCTTAATGGTGTGGTGGTAAACAAGTCACAAATTCAAGCCCTGCGGGAGCAACTGGTGGAAATCACTGCCCAGGGGCAAACCTCATTGATCGGCAAAGCCGCCATGCAACGGGAATGGCTAGATAACTTTGGTGGCAGCAGCCTGTTGCAACAACGCCAAAAAGTAGCCAAGTTGTATGACATCAGCCAAGCTTCGCAAGCAAAACTGGAGGAGCGCCAAAACCGCGATCGCTCTCGCCTCCAGCAGATCGACATGCTTGAATATCAACTGGAGGAGTTAAAAACTGCTCAGCTAGAAGCCCCCAACGAGTTGGAAAACCTGGAGCAGGATCGCAATCGGCTTGCCCACAGTGTTGAACTGCAACAGCAAAGTTATGAGGTCTATCAAAAGCTCTACCAGGCGGAAGATGGTCTGGCCTGTGCGGATTTGCTGGGCGAGGCAGAATCAATTTTGGCGCAGATGGCCGCAGTTGATACCACATTGGAACCAATTTTAGAACTGGTTACCAGTGCCCTCACTCAAGTAGAGGAAGCCGGTCGCCAGATTAATACCTATGGCGAAGAGATCGAAAGCGATCCCGATCAACTGGACAACATCGAAGCCCGCATTCGGCAACTCAAGCAAATCTGTCGTAAATATGGCACTACGCTGCAAGAGGTAATTAACTATCAGCAAAAACTGCAAACCGAGCTAGCCGAGTTAACCGATGATGGCCAATCGATCGAAGAATTAGAGCAACAGGCCCAAGCCGATTATGCAATCCTGGAGACTGCCTGCGCTAAGCTAACCAAATTGCGCCAGAAGGCTGCCCACACCCTGGAACAAAGGATCGTGGCCACGCTTCAATCATTGGCGATGGAAAAGGTACAGTTTAAAGTGAGCCTTTCGCCGATCGCGCCGACTGCCTATGGTGCCGATCGATTGGCATTTGAATTTAGCCCCAACCCTGGCGAACCATTGCAACCACTAGATCAAATTGGCTCCGGTGGTGAGATCAGCCGCTTTTTATTAGCGCTTAAGACCAGCTTTGCGGAAAGCGATCCAGTGGGTACGATGATTTTTGATGAGATCGATACTGGCGTTTCTGGTCGGGTATCCCAGGCGATCGCCCTGCAACTTTTTCAGCTTAGCCGCTCCCACCAGGTACTTTGCGTTACTCACCAGCCAATTATTGCCGCGATCGCCGATCGGCATTTCCATGTTTCTAAGCATGTTCAAGCGGAAACTGCTGATCCTGGTGCTAATGGTGTCAATAGGACTAGCTCAACTGCTGGATCTACTAATGTTAATGGCAAACGTAAAACAGCTAATTCTAGTCAGTCTGATAAATCCAATCAGCTTAAAAATAGCAAGTCTGACGCGGCCAAATCCACTGCTAATAATCATCAGCCTGAGCAAACCTCGATTCAATCTACTAAATCTAAATCAACCACCAAAGCTAATCAGGCCAACCAGCAAGAGCGCACGATCGTCAAAGTGCAGTTATTGCAGCAAGATCAGCGCAAACAAGAATTGGCTCAACTGGCTGGTGGCGTGAGTTTTACGGTCACTAACACCAGTAGTACCACCACCCGCAAAAAGCCCAGGGGGAAAAGCAATAGCAAGTCTGCGACTAAATCCAAATCAAATACTGCTGCTACCGAGCTAGTGACGGCAACGGAAACCACCCCAGATAGTGCGATCGCCTTTGCTGAGTCTTTGCTGCGCCAAGCCGATATCCTTAAAAAACAAGTTGTGGGTTAATCTGTTGCCCCATCCCTGACTCATCATTATCATTTTCCTGGGCATCAAGGGTATGAGTTAATAATACTTTGACACCTTGAGTTGATTGGATCTCAGTAACCAAATTTGCCATTACGGTAGATTGCTGAAAGACTTTAATTTCTGCATAGTAATCATTTCTACCTCGCCGCAAATCCCTTTGGGAATTGGTTGAAATCTCATTTATCTAAAACTCAAAAATCATTTGTGTGCCAATCCCACCGCCTCAGAAATATTACTCAATCCAGCCGTTTCAAGCCGTTGCACCAGATCTTGCAGAATCGATCGAATCACGCCAGGGCCACCATAGACCCAACCCGTATATAGCTGCACCATTGTGGCTCCAGCGGTAATCTTCTCCCAGGCATCCGTGCCAGTGAAAATGCCACCCACGCCAATGATCGGTAGCTGGCCATGGGTTTCTTGCCAGATTAATTTAATCACCTCAGTCGATCGAGATCTCAAGGGCATTCCACTAATGCCGCCTGTTTCGTCGGTAATTGATTTACCCGTTGCCCCTAGCTTGCGCGTGCTCAGGTTATCGCGGCGGATCGTGGTATTGGTGGCAATAATCCCCGCGATCTGCTCTGACATACTCAGTTGCACCACTTGGCGAATGTCTGCATCACTAAGATCAGGGGCAATCTTGACCAGGATTGGTTTATTGGCTTGATTGGCTTGCTGCAGCGTAGTAATGATTTTGGCCAACGAATCGATCGCCTGCAAATCCCTCAGTCCCGGTGTATTGGGCGAAGAAACGTTAACCACAAAATAATCACCTAGCGCTTGAAACCGCCGAAAACTAGTCAAATAATCATCACTGGCATTTTCTAAAGCGGTGACTTTGGACTTGCCCAGGTTAATGCCGATCGGCATGGTGGGTGGATGGGCAGCTAAATATTGTTCTAGTTGGTGAGCCACAGCCTCAGAGCCCAGGTTATTAAACCCCATCCGATTCAGGAGCGCCTGGTCATTGGGCAATCGAAACAATCGCGGTTGGGGATTACCCGCTTGCGCCAAGGCCGTAATTGTACCCAGCTCTGCGAACCCAAACCCAAAGCTAGCCCAGGCTGCCGCTGCTTCTGCATTTTTATCAAATCCCGCCGCCAAGCCCACCGGATTGGAAAAATCTAAACCCCATAGTTTTTGCCCTAGCCGCCGATCGCCATAGGTGCAAAGATTGGTTACTAGCGATCGCATTGGTGCATTTTGATCTACCTGCCTGGCCAGATTCATCACCAGTCGATGTGCCTGTTCGGGCTCGATCGTAAACAATAGATTTCGTAAACCATGTTTATATATTTGATTAAGCATCAAAAATTGACCTGCTGCCCCTAGAGAATTAACGATTAAATAGCTAAAGTATTAACAACAGCATAAACGGTAACATTCCCGCATTGAGGGGAACAGCAATTATGGTTTGGCAACTACTCACCTGGCCACTCGAAGGCTTAGTTTGGATCGCAGAACAAGTAGAAGATCGCGCAACCCAAGAGCTTGATCATAAAGAGAGCTTGCAAAAGCAACTGACTACTTTACAAATTAAATTTGACCTGGGGGAAATTGAAGAAGACGAGTTTATGGCCAAAGAAGAAGAGTTGCTCGAAGCGATCGAAGCGCAAATAATCGCAGAACAAGAACAGGACGAAGAGCAAACATAGCGAATAATCATCTAGTTAGCTCAATTAGCTCTTATATGGGCATAGGGGAGGGAGCCGCATAATTTTGGATGGCTAAATAATCCTGGATAATTTCGATAATCCAAATTCAAACATGTAAAGTATGGATTTAAATTCTTAGAGCTTTAAAATTCGAATCAATCCTGAATCAGATGATCAGGCTCTTGTTATTGCTGTGGGCTTATTTTGATAGATTTTTCGTCAATCTGGCTAGCATAAAGCTAATTAAACATGGCGGAAAAAGTAATCGCCCAACAACCCATCTAATTTAAATCCAGGGCTTAAAAATAGTTTTTTAATAATTGCTAGATAATTGCTAGTAATCAATCACCACCTAAAAAATCGCCAACCGCATCGCCCACATTTCATTAGCCGATCGCAACTAATCCAAGATCAAGGTTTTGCTACCTGGCCAATCTAGAGATGCAGATTCAATTGGCAGTTGTTAAAGGTTTAGGCCAATGACAAGGTAGTGCATAAGTGGATAAATGAATAAATAGTTAGTGATTATGGGTGATTATGATTATTAATTGATCAGGTAACCACGCAAGGGAAATAAGCCATGGAGATCGCCGATCTAATTCAACAATACAAAATGGGGCGGAGAAATTTTTCTGCCTTGAATTTGAGTAAGGTGGATTTAAATGGAGCCGATCTCAGCGGTGCTAACTTAAGCGGGTCAAATTTGAGCGAGGCCAGTTTATATGGTGCTGATCTGACCAAGGCAAATCTGGATGGATCTGATCTTAGTGGTGCCAAGCTTTATCGCGCCACCTTGATTGGCACTAATTTGTGTGGTACGGATTTGGGCACAGTCGATCTCAGTGAGGCGAATTTGAGCGAGGCCAAATTATATGGTGCAAATTTATCGGATGCCAACTTGAGCAAGGCCAAATTGCAGCGATCGAAAATGCATGGTGCGAACCTGAGCAATTGTAAATTAACAAAGTCCGATCTCTCGGATGCCGTTGTAATCGAAGCCAGGATGTATGGTGTGAATTTGAGTGAAGCCAATTTACACCGCACCGATTTAAGCCGCGCGATCCTCAGTGGTGCTAACCTCAGCTATACCAATCTGAGCGAAGCGGATTTGACCGGAGCCAAGCTGTATGGGGTTTTGTTGCGCAACGCCGATCTCAGTGAGGCAAATATGAGTAATGCTTTTTTGAATGGTGCTGATTTAAGTTCTTCTAATTTATATATGGCGAATTTTAGTAAGGCGAATTTGATTGATGTGAACTTAGACAATGCCAAAACCGAGCAGACCAATTTTACGGGCGTAATCTGGACTTAGAAGCAGGTATAGGGTTTATTGCTTGTGAGCCAGAAGTAAAGGTAAAGTCCTTAGCATGATCTGTAATAGAAATAGACATATGGCGCTAAATTTGCATCAGTGCGTTGCACATGCCAATCAGGGTATTGAGCCGATCGCTAATTTGCATTTTGCGCTGCTGAAAGGTAGCTGGATTACGGGCAGCCTGGAGCATATTTAGATCCGCGCCTAGTAATCGCAATTGTTTATTAACTTCCACATATTGCGCCACCAGGATTTGTTCGTTGAGTTGTTGCTCATGGGGGCGATCGCCCTGGTCTGGCTGATCTTGCTGATTTAATATTTCGGTGCGAAAGAAGTTTTGCAGTGCCGCATGGGTTTTTAGATGTGATCTGGCCGATCGGGCACTTTCTGGATAGGCCGTATCCACGATCGCAATTTCATCTTTGAGCGCTGCCAATTTTGCCTTAAAGGCTTGATATTTGTCAGGTTGATGGGTCATGCTTCAATAAATACATTTACTTAGTGCTATTTCAAGTGAGATGTTGTGTAAGTAGAAACCTGAATGCTTTGCTCTATGAGGTATTCATGCAAAAGAAGTCTTTTGAAGATGCATTAGGCACTTAGGCACTTAGGCACTTAGGGCAATTTCTAAATCTAAATATCTCTTTGGCCAGAATAGCGTTTACTCAGGTGCAATTACCGATCGCGTACCGATCGCTAGCTATATTGATCCTGCACAATATCTCGCTGATAAGATTATGAGTTAGGGAGTTGGGTTTTCCAATCCGATCCTAATTGGGTAGCGGTATTGCGGTAATGATTTTTAAGCACGGCGGAAGTGCGATTAAATCGCCATAATCAAAAAAATGTAGTCATGATGTTTGCCATACTTGTTACTACGGCTGATTGCTTGAACTTGCGTTTAGATCAGCGCTTAGATCAGATCGTATAGTTAAAACAAAGTTACACCACACCTCAAGTTAATTAATTTAAATCTAAGTAATCCCAATAGCCTATTCGTACCGTGCGAGTTTATATTGATGGGTAGCTAATGTCTTGCAGTATTAAAAGCGCTAGTTTTTAAACCAGGAAGTTCTATGGTCAGTAATCCCCCCAATCCAACTCCCGCATCTCCATCGGAACCAAATCTGCCCAATGTGGCGAACATGCTTGATGGTGAGTCAACCGCAATCAGAGCCGCTGCCGGTTGCTATGCCGATCAGCTCTATCAGGAACGTGATGCTGATTTTGAGTTCATGTTCACCAGGGCGATCGAATTTCGCCAAGAAACCATCTACTTTCTAATTGTCGATCGCTTCCACGATGGCAACAAGAACAATAATCCAGGACCAAACCCAGAGCTATATGACCCGACCAGACAGGCTTGGGGTAAATATTGGGGTGGGGATATTGAAGGCATTATCGAAAAGCTGGATTACCTCAAAGATCTGGGCGTGACCGCGATCTGGGTGTCGCCATTATTTGAGCAGGTGGAAGAATTACAGTTCGATCGCGCCGCCATGCATGGCTATTGGACGAAGGATTTTAAGCGGATCAATCCCAGATTCTTGCCCAAAACAGAAGACAACTCACTCTATAGCTGTAGTTCCTTCGATCGGCTAATTTCTGAGATGCACAAGCGCGGCATGAAACTAGTGCTGGATATTGTTTGTAACCACAGCAGCCCCGATGTAAATGGTGAAAAGGGCAAGCTCTATGACAATGGCACGCTGATCGCCGACTTTTATAACGACACTAATAACTGGTACCATCACAACCCCGAAATCACCGATTGGGAAGATCAATGGCAGCTCTATTATGGCGAGATGGCTGGACTGGCCACCTTTAATGAGAGCAATATTGAATATCGCAATTATATGAAATCGGCAATCAAGATGTGGCTCGATCGGGGTGTGGATGCGCTGCGCATCGATACGGTTAAGCATATGCCGATGTGGTTCTGGCAGGAATTCAATACCGACCTGCAAACCCACAAGCCATCACTATTTTCGTTTGGGGAATGGGGCTTTAGTAAACCCTGGGAAAAAAGCTCAGTAAATTTTGCCAATCGATCTGGCATGTCGATCCTAGATTTTGGCCTGTGTGAATCGTTGCGAGCGGCGATCGCCCAACATGCCCCCGGCGGCTTCCACAAGGTACAGGAAATCTTTGACCTCGATTATCTCTATGACAGCGCTTCGGAACTGATTACATTCATTGACAACCACGACATGCCCCGCTTCATGAGCCTCAATGGCGATCCTGGGCTATTACATTTAGCACTTGGCCTGGTAATGACCTGTCGTGGCATCCCCTGCATTTATTACGGCACTGAGCAATATTTACACAATGACACCAATGGCGGCGATGATCCCTACAATCGGCCAATGATGGACAAATGGGATCAAAATGCACCGCTGTATGAAGCAATTAATATGTTCTCGAAGCTGCGCCGTGTCAATCCTGCCGTGTCGTTGGGATCGCAGGAACAAAAATATGTTAGCGATGATATTTTCTGCTATCTGCGCCGCTACCGCGATCACCGTTGCTTTGTGGCGCTCAATAAGGGCGGCCCAACTGCAATCACAGTGGAAAATACTGGGTTGGAAAAAGGCGAATATATTTGTATGTTAACCAAACGCCAGTTTCAGGTTCAGGATGGCAAGTTGGCGGATTTATTTCTAGATCATAAGGAAATGCTGGTGCTCAGTTATATTGGTGCTCGCGTCAAGGGAAAAACGATCGTGCGGGTGCAGCTCAATGACATTTCAACGCAACCGGGCGAACAGGTGGTGGTAGTAGGCGATTGCCCAGAGCTAGGCAATTGGGACATCGACAAAGCCTATGGCTTGGAATATATCAATGCCAATACCTGGTTTGGTGAACTGGGCTTTGAGCAAAGTGTGGGTAATGCGATCACCTATAAGTATGCGGTGCGGCGACCAGGACAAATGCCCGTATATGAAGAAGGCTCGGTGGCACGGCGCTGGATTCTGGCCAAAAGTGGCACGATGAAATGGAAGGATCGCTGGGCTGATTAACTAGCCCCCAATTAGCGTTTAACATAGGCAACCAACGAAACACCCAGAATTACAAATAAAGCTCCGGCAATCCGGGTGGGGCTGGCCGCATACTTGGTTAAGCCGATCGCCCCATAGTGATCTAAGTTAATTCAGTGTTTCCGCGATCACCCTGGCCCACACACTATAGCCATAGGTCGAAGGGTGAAACTTGTCCTTAGAAAAAGTGCGATCTGGATAGCGTTTGAACTCATCCTTGGTGCCATTGTAAATATCCACCAGAGTTATGAGTGAATCATCGGGTTCGCTCGCTACCACCCTGGCGATCACTTTGTTTAATTGCCGTACCCGATAGTCAGTGATCGCGCGGTATGGTTGCACTAATAGCGGGATTGTAAAAAAGGCCGGAATATTCAGCAATGCCAGATGGGTATCAATACTGGTAAGTTTCTGCACGATCAGCGCATAATTAAGCTTAAACTGGCCATTCCCCACCAGCTTCATCACATCATTTGCCCCCACCGACAGCATGATTAAATCTGGCTTCAGGGCGATCGCCGCATCCACCTGTTGGCGCATTACATCTGCCGAGGTCGCACCACTTACTGCCAGGTTATATAGTTTAATTGGGCTGTGTTTCTGGCTCAGCGTAGATTTAGCATATTGATAGCTATAGCTACCTTTTTGGTTATGGGCTCCTTGACCTAAACTAGTGCTATCGCCAATTACCACCAATCGGAACGGGTTAGCTACTGGCCGATCGTTTGCTGTTGAATTCGGCTCTGGGCTAGCGATCGTGAACTGTGCCCCAGGCTTGAACACCTCAGTGGGAGATTTTTTATAAGCATAGTCACTCATCAACTGATAAGTAACAGTCAAGTAGACGATCGCCACGATCGTTATAATTGCAAGTACGCCAACTATTGGCACAACTTTTCGCCCCCCTTGTTTCGATCGCTTTGACTTGTTGCGGTGTGGTGGTCTAGGTTGAGACTGGTTTGGCTCAAACATGCTTGCTTTAGCCCTGGGAGGATTGATTGTAATGCAAAGTTGCTTCTAATCAAGTAAAGTCAATTAACATTAACAAATTTGGCATTGCATTATTCAGGGAATTAGAGATTAGCACCATAAATATCCAACAGATATCCAGGATTAGTTTGCCAGAATGCTAATAGCCACAGCATCCCATCAGTTTGTAGTACCTTTTAGCACCGTAAATCCAGGTGATTTAGAATTTTGAATTTAGCCCGATCGCTGATACTTGATGCTTACAACAAGCTAACTTGCTCAGAGCCCCTTGGCAAGTATCCCTATCCTTATCCTTTAGTACAAATCTCTTCTCCTATCGCCCATGTGTCGTTTACTTGGTTATTTTGGTGCGCCGATTCAGCTAGGCCAAATTTTGGCGGAGCCTAAGCATTCTTTGATTGTGCAAAGTTATCAGCCCCAGGAGATGACAGCAGGGCTGTTGAATGCAGACGGGTTTGGCATTGGTTGGTATCACGTTGATCGATCCAATCAAATATATCAATCTAATCAAGCTGGCCAGTCTGGACAAGCAGGACAGTTAGATCGCTTAGAGCGCTCAGATTCAAACCAGCTAGCGATCGAACCCTTTCGCTATCGCAATACGCTGCCGATCTGGAGCGATGTGAACCTGCCCCATCTCAATCGCTATGTGAAATCAGATTGCATTCTGGCCAATGTACGCAGCGCTACGCCAGGATTGGCAGTAGATTTAGCCAATTGTCAACCCTTCTGTTTTGGCCAAATTACTGCGATTCACAATGGCTATATCGAAAACTTTCGCCAATCGCTCTATCGGCCAATCCGCGATCACCTCGATGATGAGTTCTATACTAGTATTGATGGCCACACTGATTCAGAGCATATTTTTGCGCTGCTGCTCAACAACCTCAAACGGACTGAGGCGGATTTAACGCAAGCAGTTGAAAAAACCCTGATGCAGGTATTGGCTTGGGCAAAGCAAAGTAGCGTGAGCGCTTCATTAAACATGGTGATTGGTGATGGCGATAAGCTCGTGGCCTGTCGCAGTGCCACCAATTCCCCGGCTCCTTCGCTTTACTGGCTCAAAGATAGCGATCGCTTCCCAGGGGCAGTGATCGTGGCTTCTGAACCAATGTTCGATGATTTTGGCTGGGCAACTTTTCCAGAACACAGCATTTTGACCGTGCAGGCCAATCTGGATCTGGATGTTTATTTATATTAAACTGCGTTGGCGTTTAGTATTACTAAGATTAACGTCAGTTCAAGGAAAAATGCTTGCTAAAGTCGCAATAGGGTTTTTTAGGTGATCTCAAGTAGTCACAAGTTAGGGATTACCAAGATCCGTCGCATTTAGATTAGACTAATTAGCGTGCCATCGGTTAGGCGATCGCAAACACAAAGCTACGGCATATCTTAAGGTAAGATTTCCGTTTCTGGCGGTAGATCCAGTAGCTTCTTCATCCGGTCTAAGAACTGTCGTTCATAACCAGTTAATTTTTGATCATTACTAACTTTAGCCGCAATACTAATCGCCTCATCTAATATCTCTCTCGTGACCCCCCGCTCCCGCAGCATTCTTAAGAAAGTGCCCGGATGTATTCTACGAGACATGATTGATATTATTGATATTTATGATGTTTTGATATTTATGCGTGCTTAATATATATAGATTTATCTATATCAAGATTACCCACAAATTCCCACATTGCGCGGTGGGCTTGGGTGGGAGAGTTGGTGGGAATAGTAAGATTTTGCGGGCTATTGTTACATTAGTTAATTTAAATACATTCACTCAATACGTTTATTGAAATTGAATGAGTCAGCCAATCTTTTTGGTGAAAGTAAATTAAAGCTAGGGTAACTAGATCGACAAAGGCGATCGCACCTGTTTCTTATCTTCACTTTGCTTTATAAATTGACAGAAGTTCCTTGGGCTGGGTTCCTCAGCAAAAACACTGAGGTAGAAATGCGGTTCTTGGTAATTCTCTGGACATCCTGCAATCGAGAATGCTATTAAACCACCAGACAGCAAGGACTTTAATCAGTCCATCGGTGCTCAAGGCGCTGAGATATTGAGATATTTAGCAAACTTTGAAATTCCATCTAGCTGCGCATATACCCAAGGAGCCAAATTCGATCGATTTGAGCCTAGTTCGCCTTGGCGGGGGATATAGACCAGGCAAAAATGCTGTTAATCTAGCCCTAAGCTCCGATTGCTATGATTTAGCTCGGCCAAGCTCTACTATTGCTTTTCTTTTCTCAATTTTTGCTATGCAAGCTACAGATTGCGATTCTTCACAACTGCGCTCCAGGCTAATCCTGGATTTACAACAATGCCGTCAGGGCACAATGGATTTGTTTACTAATATTACCAGGGTTACGCATGGCGATCGCCAGCTTTTCGATCGATTATTTTTCCAGCAGTCGCATCCTGAATTTAGCCCAATTGGTTGGCATCTTGGCCACATTGCTTATGTAGAATCGATCTGGATTCTGCAAAACTGCGCTGGCTTGAAAGTTTTGGAACCAGAACACCATCAGCTTTATGCGGCAGATGGAATGCCCAAGAACGATCGGGTGAATTTGCCCACCTTTACTGAAACCTGTGCATGGTTAGAGCAGGTTAGGAACCAGGCGTGGGAATATCTGGCGATCGCCCCAATTCAAGAACAAGCAAGGCTGTGGTTATGGCTGACTCAGCATGAAAGCTACCACAGCGAAACGATTGCTTTTGTGGTGCAAATGCATTATTTACAATTGGGGGTAACCAGCAACGAGTCAGAATCTATTGTTTTCTCAAATCACCTGGAGCATTCAGATCAACTAGATCCTAGCGATCGCCTTGGTTGTTTTGACCGATTAGGAAATAGTAGTCTATCTAGTTCTTTAAATGGAGCTAAGCAGCGTTCAACCGATAGTTCATCCACTCCTGGTAATCCTAGTAACAGGTCTGGCAATGGTTTAGGTTTAGATCATGATCGGAACGGCGATCGGAATGGCGATCGGAACGCATCTGATCTATCTCAAGATACACCTCAATCGGTTCTGAATGGGCAAGTTCGATCGCTACTGCAACTTAATCAGCCCCACGATCAATCTGCCCAAAAATATGCCCAACAATATACCCATGACTTACTTGATTCGCCAATTCAACCAGGCCAAAAACCAGATTTTGCAAACATGGTGCAGATAGCAGCAAGTAACTTTTGGCAGGGCAGCAATGAGATCGCCGCCTTTGACAATGAGCGATCGGCGCATCTGGTGTTTGTGGATGATTTCTGGATCGATCGCTATCCCGTCACGCGCGGGCAGTTTCAGGAATTTATGGATGCAGGTGGCTATCAAGATCGTGCCTTGTGGTCGCAGTCTGGGTGGCAGTGGTTGCAGAGCCAAACTGAGCCGATCGATCGCCCTCTCTATTGGCATTCATGGCAGGTTGACGACAATCATCCGGTTTGTGGGGTGAGCTGGTATGAGGCTAATGCCTATGCTCGATATGCGGGGAAACGTCTACCCACCGAATCGGAATGGGAAAAAGCCGCCGCTTGGCGATCGGGTAATCATAATCAAGAGCGAGATCAAGAGCGTGATCAGGGCCAAAAACTCACCTATCCCTGGCGGCGTGAATCTGGTCTTGGGATTAGCGCTAGCGCAAAAAATCCGATCGAGCAAAAAAACGAGTTAGAGCTGGCGGCAATGCTTGATATCACTGAAATAGCAGCCCATTGCAATTGTAATAGCGATCGCCATTCAACTACCCCTGTGGATGCCTATCCCGACAGTCAGAGCCCCGCTGGTTGTGATGACATGTTGGGAAATGTATGGGAATGGACGGCGACCAGTTTTTATGCCTATCCAGATTTTGCTTCTTTCCCCTACCAGGGCTACTCTGGTGCTTATTTCGATCGCTTGCACTATGTCTTGAAGGGGGGGAGCTGGGCGAGTCGGCCTTGGCTGTTGCGATCGTCTACCCGCAATTGGTATTACGCCTATGTGAGGGAGATTCTAGCTGGATTCCGTTGTGCTTATGGCGAATAGATGATTTAAGCTCAATTATGCTGGCAACTTTTTCAGTCAACCAGCCTGCTTAACTCAGCCTAAATACACCCACTGGCTGACTGCTATACTTAAATTAGTATTTCGTCAAGATATTTAAAAAAAATAAGGAGCTTTGTTTGCTAATACTTGCAAAGTAAGAAATCTATTCAGGGTTATTACCCGCTCAAGTCAAACTTGACAAATAAAATATTAGACTAGATCTAAAACCAGATCTAGAAAGGTAACGGGAACAGGTTGTAGATCTTAGTCCATCTAATCTTGACAAGCTCGTAAACATTTAAAGACTGGCTTGGTAAAAATTAGGCTATATTGACGGCTAAGGTTACAACTAGTTAAGTTCCTAGAGCTCTCAAAAGAGCAAGCATGCCTTCACCATCGTGGGTTAAGCAGCTCAAAATAAACATAAACAATTGCAATTCAATCATCAAACCTAGCCTGCAATTATGAGGCGATCGCTATGTCAACCTTTCCATCCGCTTCTATCAATATTCGCCCTGCCCATTACGGTGACCTAGAAACGATTGAACGATTGCAACGAGATGGGCAACTCAACGATTTTGCCTTGCCCGATCATGCTGATTTCGATCGTGCTGATGACTTGTTTGGCCTGACTAAATTAACTAGCTGGCTACCGATTCCCTGGCAACATATGTTCAGGTTACATGTGGCTGAACAAAATGGACAGGTAGTAGGTTTTATTAAGGTAGCACCGATCAACAGTAGCCATAGTACCTGGCAGATTGAGCGAATCGCTACGGTTGCTAGTGCTTCGATGCAAAAAGTTGGTACCCAGTTAATTCGTTGTTGCCTCGATTCTTGCTGGGAGGCACGCACCTGGGTGGCCGAAGCAGATGTGAATGAAAAGGATGCGATCGCCCTCTATCGCCAGAATGGCTTCCAACCGTTGGCGCAACTTACCGAGTGGGAAATTTCGGCGGAGCTACTCACTGAACTAGCTCAAAATCAAGCTGCATTGCCCAATTTGATGTCGGTGAACAACGCCGATGCCAGTTTGCTCTATCAACTAGATACAGCCTCAATGCCGCCTCAAATCAGACAGGTGTATGACCTTGGCCCCAATGATTTTCGCCAGAATCTGGTCGAGGGGCTGCTCGATTATGCCCAACAGATGCTCAACACTGCTACAGAAATCAAGGCATATGTATATGAGCCCCAGCGCAAGGCGGCGATCGGCTATTTCTTATTGCAGCCTGGTCAAGCCAATGGTAATAATGGTCATAAATGCCAACTGACGGTGCATCCAGCACATACCTGGCTCTATCCAGAGCTAATTACCAAGGTGGCGCAAATTTTGACCCAGCAAAAAATAGCTGACTCAGAAGAAGCGATCGGCTTGTTAGTTTCTTCGGCGGACTATCAGCCAGAGCGGGAAGCATACCTAGAACAAGTCAAGGCCAAGCCAGTGCGCTATTCTTTGATGATGGCGCGATCGGTGTGGCATAAGGTACGCGAGACTAGAAGCGCTTTAGATTCTTTCCAACTGTCTCAAATGCTATCGGGTTTACAGCCCAATCAAAAACCAGTACCGGGCAGGATTGATATGATGCCGCCCAATCCGCCGGAAGATCTGGGCTAGAGCGCTAGCGCTAAAAAATCAAATATTTTGAATCAACTCATTTGAATCAACTCATTTGAATCAACTCATTTGAATCAACTTAGTTGTCTACCATTGCCAACTCTCTAGTTTTAGGGGTTTGGCATAGTAGGCAGATTTTTTTTAGGCTAATCCAGGGGCAGCAATGCCAGCATCTTGCTCGTAGGTAAAGCTTAATAGTTGCAGCCTTTGCTTAAATAACTTTAATAAAACCAGGCTTGAGCTTGGGAGATATAGCCACGGTTGATCGGGCTGGTGTTGATTAAATCTGGTTAAAACCGAAATCCAAGTCCATTCCTAAGCCGTATCTCAGTTTAGTTAGGTATGATGCATATCACTAACAAAACTAGATTAAGGAAAGCTTATGCAAACAAAGGCGATCGCAACTAGCGCTGACAAAGTCACTCCATTCACCCAAAAACTGGGTGAGCCACTCACTAAGCAAGAAATCACGGTTTTGCAAATAAATTTGGGCAAACGTTGCAATCTGGCCTGCAGCCATTGTCATGTTGAAGCTGGCCCTAAGCGCACCGAGGAGCTTTCGCCGGAAGTTTGTGAGCAATTAATTGAGGTAATCCAAACCTTCGATCAAATCGAAACAGTTGATCTTACTGGTGGCGCACCGGAGATGAATTATGGGTTTCGGGCGATCGCCGAAGCAGCACGTGCCAAGGGCAAAGAAGTAATTGTGCGATCGAATCTGACCATTTACTTTGAGCCCGGTTATGAAGACCTGCCAGAATATTGCGCTAGTTTGGGTTTGCGAATTGTAGCTTCGTTGCCCTGCTATTTAGAAGATAATGTGGATAAAATGCGGGGCAAAGGCGTTTATGATGAATCGATTAAGGCGATCCAGATTCTCAATCAATTGGGCTATGGCCAAGATGCTGACTTAATTTTAGACCTGGTTTATAATCCAGCCCTGCCGATTAGTGAAAAATTTTCCTTGCCACCGCAGCAAGCCAGACTAGAACAGGATTATAAAGCTTTTCTGCAAGCGCATTTTGGCATTGTGTTCAACAACTTGTTTACGATTACCAACCTGCCTGTGGGGCGCACCAAGTTTCATCTAGAGCGATTGAAGTTAGCCCAGCCCTATACCAAGTTTCTGGAAACCAGTTACAACGCTGATACAATCCCTGGTCTGATGTGCCGCAATCAATTGTCGATCGACTATCTGGGCAATGTTTTCGATTGCGATTTTAACCAGATGGAAGACTTGCCAGCCTGTTCTGGTCAAGGGGAAAAGCTAACTGTGGCTAAGTTGTTGGCGGTGGGGAAACTGGACTTAATTGAACGAATTCGCACTGCTAATTTTTGCTACGGCTGTACGGCTGGCAGTGGCTCTAGTTGCGGCGGTGCACTGTTGTAAGGATTTATGCCTAATTATGCCTAACTGCGATCGCCAAACCAGCAAATATGCCCATGCTGCCCGTCAATACAGATGGCGACGCTGGCTAAAACGTGGCGTAAGGGGATCGCTCTGGCTAATCTTAATTGTTTTAATATTTAGCGTTACCCCCCTGAAGAAAATATTTGATCAGGATGCACTAGTGATGTACCTGGAAATGCTGGGTTTTTGGGCACCGGTTTTGTTTGTTCTGGTTTACGCTCTGATCACGATGGTGGGTATGCCTGGCCTAGTGCCAACCCTGGCCGGTGGTGTGGTATTTGGCGTGTTCTGGGGGACTGTTTGGTCGGCGATCGGCGCAACCCTTGGCGCGATCGGTGCTTTTCTGTTGGCGCGTTACTTCCTCAATAACCGCATAGAGAAGTGGCTAGGGCAGTATTGCCTGTTGAACAATATCTGTATATGTATTGAAAAACAACAGATTAATGTAGTGATTGCAGTTCGGTTCTCGCCGATCGCCCCCTTTAACATCATTAACTTTTTGTTTGGTCTTACGCCAGTGAATATCTGGCCCTATAGCATTGGTACTTTTATTGGGATTATTCCTGGTACATTTGCCTACACCTGGCTAGGGGCATCAGGAAACGAGGCAATGCATAGTCATGATGGCCGATCGCTGTTTTTTGCCCTATTATTTCTAACCATTTTGGCAATCCTACCAATTCTGTGGCGATCGGCAAGGAATAAATTGGGTAATAATACCTATAATAATACCCCGAAACCAGGTGATTCTTATCAAACAGCACCAAAAAAAGATTAAGAAAATGTAAACTTTGCGAAGTGTTGCGAAGTATTTGTCTATACAGCCAAAGTACTAGGATGCTTGCCCTGCAATTGATTGAGTGCTTATAAGGTTGGTATGCGATCGCTAAAAAGTAACTATGTAAAGGTTTTTGGGCTGAAAGTAAAGTTGTGTTAAGATACTCGTATATCTCTAACACTCAATATTTGAGGGATTTAGTTTCTCCCTTAGCATGGCAGTGCATGGCTTGGCATGAATTTTAAGTTCTGCCCATATCTGCTACCCGCACTCTGACTTGAAAATCGCATATCCAGCGGTGATTATTGTACCTATGCTTAGGTTAAAGTTAGTATAGTTGTATTTAGCAACTGCCTATATAAATATCTATCTATATTTTTAGACTTGTAAATCTATTTTTTTTAGATTGCAAATACTACTAACTCCCTTGCAGATCGGCAATTTACTGCTGTGTTTTGCGAAATATCGAGTATTAGAAAGCGGAATAAAAAATTCTGTAATTATATCAATTGAGGAAAAGATTTAGAGGGGTTTGTATCTATGACCATCGCAATTGGTCGGTCTCAACAAGCCGGAAGAGGATGGTTTGATGTCCTCGACGATTGGCTTAAAAAAGACCGTTTTGTATTCGTAGGCTGGAGTGGCTTGTTGCTATTCCCAACCGCTTTCCTATCTCTGGGTGGCTGGTTGACTGGTACTACTTTTGTTACTTCTTGGTATACCCACGGACTTGCTTCTAGCTATCTAGAGGGTGCCAACTTCTTGACTGTAGCTGTTTCTACACCTGCACTCAGCTTTGGCCACTCTCTCTTATTCCTGTGGGGGCCTGAAGCCCAAGGTGACTTTACCCGCTGGTGTCAAATCGGTGGTCTCTGGACCTTCGTTGCCCTGCATGGTGCATTTGCCTTAATTGGCTTTATGCTGCGTCAGTTTGAAATTGCTCGCTTGGTCGGTATCCGTCCATATAATGCGATCGCATTTTCTGGCCCGATCGCCGTATTCACCTCGGTGTTCTTGCTATATCCTTTGGGTCAAGCTGGTTGGTTCTTTGCACCTAGTTTCGGTGTAGCCGGTATCTTCCGTTTCATCCTATTCTTCCAAGGTTTCCACAACTGGACTCTCAATCCATTCCACATGATGGGCGTGGCTGGTATCCTGGGTGGAGCATTACTTTGTGCGATTCATGGTGCAACGGTTGAAAACACCCTGTATCAAGATGGTGAGGGTGCAAACACGTTTGTACAGTTCACCCCAACCCAAGCTGAAGAAACCTACTCCATGGTTACTGCTAACCGGTTCTGGAGCCAAATCTTTGGTATTGCTTTCTCCAACAAGCGCTGGTTGCACTTCTTTATGCTATTTGTACCAGTCATGGGCTTGTGGATGGCTAGCATTGGGATCGTTGGTGTGGCTGTCAACTTGCGTGCCTATGACTTTGTTTCCCAGGAAATTCGCGCAGCGGAAGACCCTGAATTTGAAACTTTCTACACCAAGAACTTGCTGCTAAACGATGGTATTCGTGCTTGGATGGCTCCCCAAGATCAAATTGGTCGTGGGTTTGTCTTCCCTGAAGAAGTTCTACCTCGTGGTAACGCCCTATAACTTTGGTGATTTGGTCAAATTCGGCTAGTACCGCGTTAAGGTTAGTATTGCAGTGGTCAGTTGTTCAGCCGATGTGCATGTAGCGACTGGCCACTGGTTCTAAAAGTTACTAAAAATGAATTATTGTATTTAGTAGTGAATCAAAATCAACTAGCTAGATACCCTAATTCCTAGGCTCTAATGTTTAATCAGCAATCATAAATAATTGCTAAATGTTCGTTTTTTGTTTTCTTGTTTTAGATAGAGAGTAGTAGAGGAGAAATCCTTCGTGACAACAACTATCAATTTTAATGAATTGGGAGTTGGCGGCCGTACCCAAGACACCACTGGATTTGCATGGTGGTCTGGGAATGCTCGCCTGATCAACTTATCTGGCAAACTGCTGGGTGCCCATGTCGCCCATGCTGGCCTGATTGTATTCTGGGCAGGGGCGATGACCTTGTTTGAGGTATCTCACTTTGTGCCCGAAAAGCCCATGTATGAGCAGGGCTTGATTCTTTTGCCTCACCTGGCTGCTCAAGGCTGGGGTGTTGGCCCTGGTGGTGAAGTTATCAATACTTTTCCATACTTTGTAGTAGGGGTTTTACACCTGATCTCATCTGCCGTACTTGGCTTAGGTGGTATTTACCATGCCCTACGTGGCCCTGAAGCCCTAGAGAGCTATTCCGACTTTTTTGGCTATGACTGGAAGGACAAGGATAAGATGACTTCGATCATCGGTTTCCACCTGATCCTGCTTGGTTGTGGTGCGCTCTTGCTAGTAATCAAGGCTATGTTCGTTGGTGGTCTTTATGATACCTGGGCTCCTGGTGGTGGTGATGTCAGAATCATCACTAACCCCACCCTCAACCCGGTTAAAATCTTTGGCTATGTGCTTGCTTCTCCCTTTGGCGGCAAAGGTAACATGGTTGGTGTGAATAACCTGGAAGATGTGGTTGGCGGTCATATTTGGATTGGTTTAATCTGCATCGGTGGCGGTATCTGGCATATTTTGACCAAGCCCTTTGGCTGGTCTCGTCGTGCTTCGATCTGGTCCGGTGAAGCTTATCTTTCCTACAGCCTTGGTGCCCTGTCTTTGATGGCATTTATCGCTACTTGCTTTGTTTGGTTTAACAACACCGTATATCCTAGTGAATTCTATGGCCCAACTAGTGCTGAAGCCTCACAATCGCAAGCATTTACCTTTATTGTTCGCGACCAAAAGCTAGGTGCTAACATTGGTACTTCGCAAGGCCCGACTGGTTTGGGTAAGTATTTGATGCGATCGCCTACTGGAGAAGTTATCTTTGGTGGTGAAACAATGCGTTTCTGGGATTTGCGTGCTCCCTGGTTGGAGCCCCTACGTGGTCCTAATGGCTTGGATATCGACAAGCTGCAAAATGACATTCAGCCCTGGCAGATTCGTCGTGCCGCTGAATATATGACCCATGCTCCTTTGGGTTCCTTGAACTCAGTTGGTGGTGTTATTACCGAAATCAACGCGGTGAACTTTGTTTCGCCCCGTTCCTGGTTGTCTACTTCTCACTTCGTGCTATCTTTCATGTTCCTGGTTGGTCACCTCTGGCATGCTGGTCGTGCCCGTGCTGCCGTAGCTGGGTTCGAGAAAGGTATTACCCGTGAGACTGAAGCTGTATTGGAAATGCCGGCATTGGATAAGTAGGTTATTTAAATCAAGTTGGAATTGAGCTAGTAAAATAGTCTAATTTAATTTCTAACTGAGGTTTGCCCTACTAATTAACCTACTAATTAAATAGTTAAAGCCCCTGAACATGATCGGGGGCTTTGCTTTTATGTGATTTCGGGTTTTTTGACCGATCGCAAGTATAAGAAGGGTATTTACTTTAGTGCCAAAGCTCTAATGCTTAACCACAACCTGAGCGTAATCATTTTTTGCCTTGGTTTCATATTCAGTCCGGTGCTGCGCCTCATTGTCGCTATAAAAGAAACTAAGCAATGCAAACCTAATGCCAGCAGTCACATCAGTGGCCTCATGGAGCAATGAGCAACTAAAGATCACCGCGCTTCCAGTGGTTGGTTTATATAAATGGGGGCCATATTCCGCAAATTTCAAATACCCTCCCTCATATTCCTCCACATTGAGATTGAGGGTCATGGCAAACTTACGGTGGGCAGTGCCGCCGGTTAAATTATCGCGGTGGGGTCGAAAATAGCCGCCGGATGCCGAGTTATAGCAGGCGATCTTATAGGCTTCGCGGCGGGTCACTTCATAGCAAAAAGCTTTTTTTATTTCTGGGAAAACCCGACGATTCATGATCCGATCGATTCGATCGCGCAGTTGTCCTTCCCGCACGAAATGATCGCGGCGAATTTTATGTTCATAGTCCAGATAACCCACTGTCTTTTCACCCTCAGAGCGCATAAACCCAGAATCCTGATTGCCCCTGGTATGCCAGACATCAATTAGCTCCTGACAGAATTCCGGCGAAATCACATTGGGGATTAATAATACCGGTGCATGATTTACCAAATGTTGGGGCACCTGGGACGGGAACATTTCTGTAATATCGCTCAAGACAGCAGCGGCAGGATCAGCCAGACTAGCGGCATTATAAATTTTAAAGATGCGCAAATTGGGATTGATCAAAAATATGGCGCGATGGAAAACATAATCAGTTCTGCCCTCGGCTTGCTGTTCATGCAAGATGCCATATTCTTTGCATATTTTGGCATTTTGATCTGCTAGTAGAGGGAACGAGATGCCCTGGGATTGGGCAAATTCGGCTCGTTCAGATACTGAATCAGGGGCGATCGATGCTACTTCAACGCCTAGCTTGTGGAATTGCTCGATTTTGGCCTGAAACGATTGGGCAATCTTTTGACAGGCAGGCAGGCGATCGCTGGCATAGAAAAACAGCACCACCACCTTACCAGCATGTTCATGTAATTTATACCGCTGGTTATTTTGGTTGGCTAAGTTGAACAAAGGTGCATAGTCACGATCGCTGAGTGTTTTTGTCTGTGCCACTACTACCTAATCCTTATTAACCTCTAGTAAACCCTATTATCAGGCTTTTCTATCCGCTCCGATAAGCGTCTAAATCATAGCATTTGCCGTCTTTATGGAGCACGCTTGCTTTTATATAAGTTAATTTAGGGGATGCCATCGCAATTTTAAGAATTTAGTTAGCTAAAACTGAATCCCGATTCCACCCTGGATTGAAGTGCGGGTTTGATCGACTTGCCATTGCCGATCGAAGGGGATCACCAGATTGCCATATAACAATAAATTTCGATTCAGGCTCATTTCTGCACCCGGTTGCAGCGCAAAATCGCGGCTGTGCCGATCGCCGGTGGTGGTGGTTTCCTTGCGGATTAATCCCCCCGCGCCCACATAAACATTGGTGAATTGGCCTACGGGTAGATCAAAGGAGAGGGCTGGCACCAATGCGGTTTGGGTTTCGTTTACTAAAAGTGAAGTGCGCAACGAAAAGCTACCCATTTTCAAACGGCCAGTAATATTTGGCATGACTCGATCGCCATAATCACTTAGCTCGCTAAAGGATTTAAATGTATCGCCGATCGCCAGGGGTGAATCTTCGGCGGTGAGTAACTCGGAAGTGCCAATATAACTGCGGGGTAGATATGAATAATCATTGGCCATACTTGGTTTGATTGGTAGGGCAAGCCATAGACATGCGGCGATCGCTATTTTTATAGCTCGTTGTATTGGCTGAGGGAATTTAACCAAACGGACTAACGGATTACAGATGAGATAGAGGTATGGCGATCGATCTAAAGCCTGGTCGATCGTATTATGTTTAGATTTTTTTCTAGGATTCGATTGAAATTGACGGTGATTAATAAAAAACATGAGAGCCTGTGATGATGCACAAGCTCTCTGACCAATAAACATTTTTAGTTGTTCCGTTTTACGCGGTTCAGCCTAGATTTGCGCTGCTTGAATATAATTCAATAGCTTCTTATTGCTTACAAGTAACCAGGCCAAAACTAGACAAATTCAGCCGTGATTTGCTGCGGTTGTGGTTGTGGATCGTACTCAAAGATCGAATAAACCACATTGCGGCGAATATTGGTCATCATGTCTAAAAAGACCTCATAGCCTTCACTTTTATATTCCACCAATGGGTCTTTTTGGCCATAGCCACGCAGGGAGATCGCCTCTCGTAATGCTTCCATCGCCTGCAGGTGCTCACGCCACAGCATATCAATCTGCTGCAAAATAAAGAATCGCTCCACCCGCCGCATTAAACCTGGCTGAATTGAATCAATCTTGGCTTCTTTGATCTCATAGACGCGGCGTACCTCTTCGCGCAGAAAAGCTTTTATTTCTGGCATAAACATATCATCAAGGTGTTCTGGCTCAAGATCTTGCAACAGGTTCACAAATTCTTTTACCTTATTGGTCATGCTGGTAATATCCCACTCTTCCGGTGGTAGATCGGGATTGACATAGGCTTCGACAATGTCATCCATGGTGCGCTCCGCATATTCAATCACCCGCCCACGCAGATCCTCACCTTCTAGCACGCGGCGGCGCTCCGCATAGATCGCCCGGCGTTGATTATTCATCACCTCATCATACTCAAACACACGTTTGCGCATGTCGTAGTAATGGGTCTCCACCTTCTTCTGAGCCGTTTCCAGGCTGCGGGTGAGTAAGCCAGAACTGATTGGTAAATCCTCTTCTACCCGGAATGCATTCATCAAAGCCTTGACTCGATCGCCAGCAAAGATGCGCATCAGGTTATCTTCCAGGCTCAAGAAAAATAAGGTTGAACCAGGGTCACCTTGCCTACCACAACGACCGCGCAACTGGTTATCAATCCGGCGCGATTCATGGCGTTCGGTGCCAATCACATGCAATCCGCCCAGCTCAATTACTTCATCGTGCTCTGCATCAGTGTAGTTGGAATATTCTTTCCGAATTAGATTAAAAGCCTCGCGCAGCTTGATCACTACTGGATCATCGATCGGCCCTTTTTCAGAAGCGATCGCCAACATTTCTTCGGCTTCCAGCTCCGTAATGCTCTGTGACCCTAAGGTCTCAACACCAAGATTAACTGCCGCTTTGAGTGTATTTTTAGATTCGTCGGATAGCTCAGTGGGGAAAAGTCGATCGGTGGCCGCCTTCCAGCTTTTCTTTGGCTCCGCTTCACCACTAAAGCCCTGGCCGCCCTGCTGTCTGGTGGGCATCGCGCCACGACCTCTGGCCATCAAGCTATCATCTTCGGGGCGCACAATCTGGGGCATGAAATACTCACGCATTTTCAGCCTTGCCATATAGTCGGCATTGCCACCCAGAATAATGTCAGTACCGCGACCGGCCATGTTAGTAGCGATCGTAACTGAGCCCTTACGTCCCGCTTGAGCCACGATTTCCGCTTCCCGTTCCACATTCTCCGGCTTGGCATTGAGCAAATTATGGGGAATCTCTGCTTGCTGCAACAGCCTGGATAGCACCTCAGATTTTTCCACACTGGTAGTCCCCACCAGTACGGGGCGACCCAGCTCATACATTTCCTGGCAATTACCAGCTACGGCGCGCCATTTAGCTGCTTCAGTTTTATAGACCGCATCGGCAATATCAACCCGCCGCGTGGGACGATTGGTGTCGATCGCGGTTACTTCCAGATTATAGATTTTGCCCAACTCCGCTTCTTCGGTCTTGGCTGTCCCGGTCATGCCCGCCAGCTTGGGATAGAGCAGGAAGAAGTTTTGATAGGTAATGGAAGCGAGGGTTTGGGTTTCATTTTCGATTTTTGCGCCCTCTTTAGCTTCGATCGCCTGGTGCAAGCCATCACTCCAGCGCCGACCTGGCATCACCCGCCCGGTGAATTCATCCACGATCGTCACTTCACCATCGCGCACAATGTAGTTAACGTCTTTCTTGAACAACTCTTTTGCTTTGATTGCATTAAATACATAATGCGCCCAGGGATCATCTTGATCGTAGAGATCGGTTACACCCAAAAGTTGCTCAGACTCTTCAAATCCCTCATCGGTCAGGATCACATTGCGATCTTTTTCGTCCACCTCATAATGTTTTTCCGCCTCCAGTTGCTTGGCAATTTCCGCCGCACCAATATATTTTTCCGTGGGGCGCTCAACCTGACCAGAAATAATTAACGGTGTGCGGGCTTCATCGATCAGCACCGAATCAACTTCATCGATCACACAATAGTTAAAGGGACGCTGCACCACATCTTGCATCGCGGTCGCCATATTGTCGCGCAGATAATCAAACCCTAATTCGCTGTTAGTGGCATAGGTAATATCGCAAGCATAGTTACGCTGACGCTCGGCCGGATCCATGCCCTGTTGAATTAGCCCCACGCTCAAGCCCATAAACCGATGGATTTGTCCCATCCATTCCGCATCCCGACGAGCCAGATAGTCATTCACCGTAACGATGTGAACGCCTTTACCAGAGACCGCATTGAGGTAGCTGGGCAAAGTTGATACCAGTGTTTTTCCTTCACCGGTTCTCATCTCAGCGATCTCACCTTTGTGTAACACCATGCCGCCGATTAGCTGCACATCGTAGTGCCGCATTCCCAATACCCTGATCCCTGCTTCTCTGACCACAGCAAAAGCCTCCGGCAGGATTTCATCGAGATCCTCGCCTTTTTCGATCCGTTCTCTAAACTCGTTAGTCTTGGCTTGCAACTCTTCATCGCTAAGGGCATGCATCTCCTCTTCCAAAGAGTTGATCAAAGCCACGTCAGGACGAAACTTATCTAATTTGCGTTTGTTGGGATCGCCAAATATAGCTTTCAGGTTTAACATATGTGGTCAAAGGTATTTGCTAACAGCCTAGGATATTAATTAATAATGAGGAGATAGTTGAGCATTGTGCGGATTAGGATCGAGATTGTCCAAATACTGCAACAAGCGATCGAATCAACTTGTTCAGGGGCTTGGCACGACAGTTTTAATAACTCACTTGATAAATAACTTTGTACAATATCGTACGGATCGTACAGATCGAGCATACATGCAGATCGACCAGAGGCTATTTTAATAGAATCTATGCTTACTCGCGCACTTGACTCGAATTTAATCTCACGTCAACTTTTAATTATTATTTTAATAAAATATTGATATGTACTATTTAATCTGACTTTAGCCCTATTTCTATAGTACCTGAGGTTAGATTGGTTAGTAATTTGTAACGGTTTTTACTACTTTCCTATTCAATCTATTTATATCTACCCAACTAATACGCTGGATGCGCTGGATGCACTGCCCCCATGATCCCTCTTTATGATGAAAATCCCACCCGAACTAAGCCTTTGGTTGTCTGGGGCTTAATTCTGGCCAATGTGTTGATTTTTGGCTATGAATTTTATCTGTTTCAAACTGCACCAGAGGTAGTCATCAGATTCTTTGACGATTGGGCGGTAATCCCACAGCAATTATTTAAGCGACCAACCGCTGAGGCGATCACTCTGGTCAGTTCGCAGTTTCTGCATGGCGGTGTTTTACACCTGCTTGGCAATGTCTGGTTTCTGTGGATTTTTGGTAATAATGTCGAAGAACAACTTGGCCATATCCGCTTTCTGTGTTTTTACTTGGTATGTGGTTTGGTGGCGGGACTGGCACAGGCGGCGATCGGGCCAGGTTCTGAAATTCCGGTGGTGGGGGCAAGTGGGGCGATCGCTGGGGTGATGGGAGCCTATGTGGTGCGCTTTCCCCGCGCCAAGATTGTAACCTTGATTCCGATCGTGATCTTTTTTACCACGGTGCGGATTCCGGCGATCTTTTTTCTGGGCTATTGGATCGCCTTGCAGGTTTTGCTGCATTTTATGGCTGACGTGGGACAGCCAGGGGTGGCATATCTGGCGCATATTAGCGGCTTTTTTGTGGGCGCTTTCTATCTCAAGTTTTTTGATATCCCGCCACCACGTAAATGGTAAGTAATTGATATATTTTGATCATGATTTTCTATTATTATGCTGCGATCACGACAAAAGCCCCCTGCCATAAAGACAAGAAGCTTTGATCGAAGAATATTGAAGATTAACTTATGGGCAAAAAAACAAATTTGCCAGGTTGATGTTTAGACAGATTCGATCGCAGGGTTCTATAAAATCATCATCATGTCACCACCCACAAACATGATGTCAGCTGGGGTTGCCATGCCCTGTTGCACGATCGCCACCAGGTCATCATCCCTGAAGATCCCTTGTCCACTGATGTTGTTTGCAGTGGTTTGCATGAAGGTATAGTCTGCCAACATCCCATTCAGTACGATCGTATCTACACCAGATTGGAAATCAGAGACGTAGGCAAAGTCTGCATCACCATTGCCCACATAGTAAGCACCTACTTCAGATCCAAGCACAAATACATCTGCGCCAGCGCCACCGCCACCAGTCAAGCGATCGATCTCGCCAACTCCCAGAGAGGTACAAGTACCCTCGAGCGTGTCATTGCCTGCGCCACCATTGAGGACATCATTGCCTGAACCACCATTAAGGAAGTCATCGCCTTGATTGCCATTGATCCTGTCTATGCCGCCACTGCCAAAAATACTATCATCGCCAGCATTACCATTCATAATCTCATTGGCCATGGTGCCGATAATCAGATCAGGATTAAATGAGCCAAAGAATGAGTTACCGAATTGGTTGACGGTCGGTGAAGTGCTAGCGATCGAGAAGTTACTGTCATCGTCGGTATTATTGCTTGGGTTCGTATCACTGATGACCGCATCAAAGGCAGTGGCCGTATTATGAATAGTGCCACTGGATAGATCACAATCGACCTGAGCCGAGAGCGTGGCCGTGATGGTATCACCAGCCGTGATCGTTAGCCCAGTAACATCAATATCGCCCGTGCCACTAGCCAGCTCCACACCCTCATCGCCAAAAATAGTCCACTGGGCATTTAGCAGTTCCGGTGGCAGGTCATCAAAAATACTGACATTATTGGTATCCTGAGTGCCAAGGTTAGCAACTTCGATCGTATAGTCTACAAACTCACCGGGTAGAACGGTGCCACCGTCAACAGCAGATTTATTAACCATCAGGCTAGCCCCATCTACAGGGGCAGACACCAAAAAGTTATCATCGGTTGACGTTGCCGGCTCAGCCATATCAGCCTCTACGCTGACCGTGTTAAAAATGGTTGCCCCAACCGAGGCAGAGTCAGCCACCGTGGCTTCGATTACATAGAAAATCCCCGCGCCTGGACTCAGGGTTAAACCATCATCCGCAAACGTGTTCCCGACCGCAGAGCCAAAATCAAGATCGCCGATCGGAGTCAAACCAAGCACTGTACTGGATGCCTGGGGCGTGATATTGGTTAGCTCTGTCGGGAAAATATCGGAAATGGTAACATTGGTTGCATCCATGTCACCGGTATTGATCACCCCGATGTTGTATGTGACTAAATCACCGGGAACGACCGATCGCTGGCTAACACCTGGATCGATCTCACCTTCTTTATTCAAGAAAAAATTTACTGCCATCTGCTCCTATTTCACTCCTCAATAATTTGTGATTATTTAGTAATTAGTTTTTGTTTTGGTTCTCAATACGCCAGGTTTACAACCAAGCAATTAGCGCTTACTAAATCGCTTAGCTATTTAAATCTAGGCTTGGTGAGATATTTAGATTTGACATAATAGGCTTCGATCGCATTAGCCCTTGGCCATTAACTTTGTGATCAACTACAAGCGGTTGTGGGGATAATTCAGGGCGATCGAACGCAAGACGCAATTAAGGTTCTAAGCATCACGAATATTCCAAACGCTAATTGGCCTAACCCGCTAAGGGGCTAAAATATCCGCCACACATGGTAGCTTTAGGTGCCCAAAGGTTTTGAGCAAAACTACTAAAGCAATGAATTATTCGGATGTGTAATTAATTTTGATTCCCCGATTGGACTCATGTAGACCATATCTACCAACGATCGCCCCCATCTCGATGGCAAAATTTAAACATAAAACATAAATTGATATAATCCCATCTACAGAACATGAGAATTCAGTAAGTTTAGATACTTACGATATCTATATATCTAAGATTCCTGTTTGCTTAAATCCCGCCCTAATTAGATTCAGGCTCAACACTAAGATTTGAAATAGATCTGGGAACTCCCATCACTTAGCTATGAATCAAATTTATGGTTGATAATCGAATATTTAAGAACTAACTAAAATAGGCTCTCGCCCCCCTTGCAGTCCTTAGCAACATAGGAAAGAAACTAAGACAACTAGATAGACTTTTGGCTTAAGCCTTATGGCTTGCATCTAGAAAAGTTGATTGTTTTAAGTACCCACTACCTACAAATATTAGTATCTATCTACAATTTCTGGCAATCGAATTTAACGCTTATATAAAAACTTTGCCTAAAACTGAAAAGGCTAAAATATTAGCGTTCGCTGCTAAGTGGGGATAAGTGATTAGGATGCAAGAGCTATTTCTGGCTGGTGGTGCAGTGATGTGGCCGCTGATGGCACTTTCGGCTATGGCGGCGGCGGCGATCGTCCAGCGTTGTTGGTTCTGGGCTAATTTATTGCGCCAAGAGCAGCAGATTGTCACTGAGATATTAGCGATCGCGGCCAAGGACTTCCCCGCTGCTGCTGAAATTGCCAAGTCTGCCACCAACTCAGCGATCGGACGATTTCTCTATGCCCCGCTGGCTCTAATTAAACCGGAACCAGATTTGTTCCAATTGGCGCTTGAGAGTGCTGCTGACCAAGAATTATCAGCCATGTTGCGCTATGAAAAGCTATTGGAATCAGTGGTGGCTCTATCACCATTGCTGGGATTGTTGGGTACTGTGCTGGGGCTGATTCAATCCTTTAGCTCGATTCAACTGGGAGAGATCGTCAGCAATAGCCAAACCCAAAACTTAACCCAGGGAATTGGTCAGGCTTTAGTCTCTACAGCTACGGGCTTAGTAGTAGCGATCTTTACCCTGGCTTTCCAACGTTTGTTTATGGCTTTACATGCTGGCCAGGTAAAAATATTTAGGCGGGCAGGCAATGCGCTGGAATTAGCCTATCGTCAGTATTGGCAAGCAAAATAGCCGCAGTAACCTTAGTCTGCTGAATAAATGCTATGTCAATATATAATGCCTGTTTGATGAAAAGTAATCGTTTGAAAAGTAATCGCTTAGGTTGCAATTAGGGTACTTAAGCGATCGCCATTTACAGTGAATTAAGCATTGCCAAGATCTTTTGAACATAGGTTTGGCAGCACCAGGATCAGGAAATAAACGGAAATATAAACCTATAGAGATAAACGGCAATGATTCGCGCTGAGCTATTAGAATATAAGTTATGCATCTAGAGCTCAGAAATGCCGACCTTAAGACTAATTCTCCTTCCTTGCAAGATTTGATCGAGGGTGCGATCGCCAAAGCCCAGAATCTTGGACGGTCGCTAATACTCTCTTATTCCTATGCTTGGCAGGAAGTTGATCCATTATTTTTCCTTGGTCAAAAATGCCAAGCCGGTCAGTATCGATTTTATTGGGAGCAACCGCAGCAAAATTTGGCGATCGCAGCGGGTGGCATGATTTTAGTCTTGCCACAGGTGATATCAACCGCAGCGGCTGAGCCAGATCTAACGACTGAGCAGGAGCATGATCATGATCGTTTTAGGCGATCGAGGGAATGGAGCAGACAGTGGCTCAGCGATGCAGTGGTGGGCGGCCAGCCCAATTGTCAGCCCCTCAAGCCATATATTGTGGGTGGATTTAGCTTCTACGATCGCCCCATGCACCAAACCTGGCCAGATTTCCCCACCGCTAGATTATTTGTGCCCCGGTGGCTACTTCGCAAAACCGCAAATCTTTGTACCCTGGCGATCAATTCTTGCATTTGCGCCAATGACCAACCGCAGCAAATTGAGGCTGAACTGACTGATGTTTATAATGTTCTAAAAAAAGAGGTGATTGGCAATCAAGCTCAGGATTTAACAGGCGATCGCCCAGCGAATCTAGAACCACCAATGCGATTAATCGATCGCAATACTGCCTCCCAGGTTACCCAGGTTGAATTATTCCCAGCACCAGCAAGCAACCAAGGAACTCCACCAGCTCAATCGGTTCAACCAGTTCAATTCAATCGCTCTGGTCGAGATCAGAAGAGTCGAGATAATAGCTCCAAATTTAATCCTGCGATCGGCAGTCTTCATCAGACTTTAGCTCAAGATCAGACTTTAGCTCAGGATCAAATTCTATCTCAAGATCAAATTCTAGCTCAAAACATAGAACAGAATCGCCGCCATTCCCCCAAGCTACTGGAAATTAATGAGATTAATGGCGATCGCCCCTGGACTGATGCAGTTAAACAAGCAGTAGGTGAAATTAAGGCCGGAAAGCTGGATAAGGTGGTGCTAACTCGCGCATTGGAGCTGAGGGTAGCCGATCAATTTGAGCCAAATTTAGTGCTGGATTCGTTGCGCCAAAGCTATCCTGAATGTATTAACTTTGCGATTAATTTTGGTGGTCAAGCCACTTTCCTGGGGGCTACGCCCGAATTGTTATTGCAATTTGAGCATGAAGAAGAGCAGTTGCAGCTCAAAAGTGGCGCGGTGGCTGGTTCAACCGGGCGGAGTAACTCTCCAGACCAAGATCAAGAAATGGGCGATCGGCTCCTTCGTAGTAGTAAAGACCTGAGTGAGCACCGGATTGTAGTTAAATCGATTTGCGATCGCCTGGGTCATCTGGGAGCCGAGCTTGAACCAATTCGATCGCCGCAATTGCTAAAGCTCTCTAATGTGCAGCATCTACATACACCGATCGCGGCCAAATTGAATGTGGATGATTGGTTCGTGGCATTTGATATCTTGGGGCAATTACACCCCACGGCGGCGGTGGGCGGTGAACCTCGGCAGGTGGCGATCGAGGTGATGCAATCGCTGGAAAAGTGCGATCGGGGTTGGTATGCCGCACCGATCGGCTGGGTTAATGGTGATGGTGAAGGCGCATTTGCAGTTGGGATCAGGTCTGGCTATCTAGATGGCAACCAGGCGCGGCTATATGCGGGGGCAGGGATCGTGGCTGATTCTAAGTTTGATGCGGAATTGGGCGAAACCAAAATTAAGTTTGATGCCCTGTTTAAGGCCTTGGGCATTGAGAATTAGCGTTTATGTTTGGATGATTCTATTGACAGCATCCTTACTGTGCAAAACTGCTCGAACTTGATCAGCCAACGACAGACCTACTCAGTATCGACAAGTGAACCCACCAGCATTGAATTAGCATGAGCCATTCGCAAACTCTGGGACAGGCAACGCCTGACTAAATATTTATTCGGGGTTGGTAATTTTAACGCTGCTTTGGCATCTTTTTCCACCAGCTTTGCTAACCCGTCTATGGTCTTTTCCAGGCCATAGTAAGACAACACCACCTGTAAAATGCTCTCCAACGGCGGCATCTGCGATCGCCCAGAATTAAATTCAGACTGATTATTAATCTCCTGCGCTTCTTGCCCAGCACTGGGATCAAGCTCACTACCATTAGTTTTTACTAATTGCTGGCGTAGCTTTTGTAAATTTTCTTTCACCAGTTGCAGCGAATTATCGGTTTTCGTCAACGCGCTATCGTTGTCATGGATTGAAACCGAAAACTTAGTCGAAGGCCAGGTTTTAGCCAGCATCATCAAATACCTACTGTCGGCCACGATCGCTGGTGTTTGACGTAGTTTGGTGCTCAAAACGCGATCGATTTGATCCAAGAGCTGTTGCTGTGATGTCATGTTCCCTTCCTGAATTTGCGGTACTAAACTGATTGATTCAGGCTCTATCGATCGCCCAAACCGGTCTTAGCCACCCGGAACTAAATGCCCACAGGCTCTAGTTCTTCTCTTCATAAAAATGATGCAGTTAATTGATCAGACCGAGAATCTTGCACTGGCTGGCTGACTGACTGACTGACTGTAAATTAATTAACCATCCTGGCTATAGTTCTAGCCTGTCTGACTAGATTCCTAAAACCCTGGCGTATTTTTAAACCTGCCTCTACCTGTCCTTAGAAGGGCCGTGCAAAAAATACATCACAAAAGTCTATAAATAAATATATGACTTGAAATTAGCCCATGCCAACGTGTTGATCGCCTAAGCCAGGTTTACAAGCTAGGAGTAAAAAGGTTAGCGATCGCTACCCCAACTAATCGATCGGTTTTGTGGTCTTTAATTAACTAAAGCCAATCCTATGTCAACTTAAGTTATGCCGTAATTATGCCCGTGCCCAAATACTTTTCTGATGTTTACTTAGCGCTGATCAATAAACAAACTGATTACTTAAATTGCTTAAGCAAAAAACAACCGCTTTTCAACCTGGAGTCCAGCTTGTCCACCGAACTCAAGAGCCTATTCCCCTCAACTGAATTTGTTGAATTATTGGCTCAGCTAAATTTTTAGCGTACTCACTAATTTAAATTTAACTTATTTATCGCAGAGAGCTGTATCAGCAAAATAGCTTAAATCAGTCATTGTTTTGCCCCAAAACCTCGTAGTAGCCATTTATTTTTAGTTGAAGCTCAGTTGCATTTTTAGGTATTAGACTGTCGATATCAACTTCAAATGACTCACCCTGTTTAAGCACTAGGTACTGCTCATCAATACTTTCTAATTCTGGAAGAGGGTAAACCTTTTCTAGTGAATCACCCGTTGCAGGCTCTGTATAAATGACAGAGAGGGAATCTATATAGGAAATTTCGGGTTCTCTTTCTTCAATTCTAAATCTCGAGACACCTCTACCTAGTGAGTGTAGTTCTGTCTTTTGTAGTGATTTGTCTTTTAAACCATACAAAACCGTTCCCAACTCAAGCTTTTGAGCCTTATGGTTAAAGGTGACTAAAAAAGGGCAGCTTCCACCCCTGAAAAGCTGTGAAATATATACAGGAGGTTCATTTGCAGGGGGATCTATCTTGATTTTTTTTCCATCTACTTTTAATGTACTTATGTCTAAAATTGATCCAACCGCAAACCTCTTAGGGATTGAATCTAGCAACTCGTCTCTAGACTGCGTCTGATTTACAAACTCTTTATCAAAGTAAACTTCTTTGAATAAGCTGTTGCTTAATTCTTGAGCTTCTTCACTTGTTAATGGTGCACTACCACGGCCAAGAGAGATTCTGACACTATCTTGCACTTTTCTTGAAATAAAGACTCTGTTTGAAATGAGGTTTCCTAAATCCTCTTGACTAGCACTCTCTAAGCCTTTGGAATATGAATCTTTTAATTCGACTAAATGAGACTGTGTATCAAATCCAAACTCAATAGGAATCCAAAAATGCTTACCAGGTTCAAGATTGAAATTTATCTCATTTGTTAGTTCTGGTAAACCATCAAATAATACTACCCTATTCTCTACAGGAGTTAATTTATGAGGTATTGCTTCAATCTGCTTGTATCTTATCTCTTCTATTTTGACTGTTCTTTGACGTTTATTAGTTATATCTACAAACTTAATATAAGGTAGTGGTGTTTGTTTTGTAATACGATATGTTTCTAAGTTGCAGCCTCTATAGAAATTTGTTAATTCTAAAGTGTATGGATGAGAGAAAGACAGAAATCCACGAACATCTGGATTGTTGCTTATAATGCCTTTAATCCAACCTAACCTTTTGCTCCAATAACTATCAGTTAAATCTAAATCACTAATACTCCCAAGTTTTGGGAACTGGAATATTTCTCCGCTTAAACCATGAGTTCGTCTCTCTGAATCCAGGTAAGATAAGAAAGTAGTATATTTACTATCCTCTAACGAGGTTTGAATATTCGATATTACCGGTGCAAAGTAGAACCCTGCATCATTATGACCACTGAACCGCTTTCTATTAAAAAATTCATCCTCACTTTCGTTAACATCTACTTTTGTCACCTCTGTTTTGCCACTTTCGTAATTATTGTAAATTTTACCTTCACTTGTTTTACTTGAGCTATACCTCCTATCGTAAACAACCACGGCATTATTTAGATAACTATCAAGATTTTCCTTATTTCCGGTTTCAAGTACGAATTGTTCAACAGTCTTAAAGACAGGACTTGCTGCATAAACGTAAGGAATACTATCAACCTCTAAAGCTTCATTCAAAGTTTTTTTTACTAAGGGATTTTCGAAGCTAGGTTTTATTACAGATAAAACGGATAAAAGATAATCATTACTAGCAGTATATTGCTTAGAAGTTATTGGGGCTGTAGGTTTCTCTTCACTTGGGTCTAAAGAGTAATAAAAGAGTAAAAGCACTAAAACAAATGCAGCAAATGCACCTGTAGCCCTCACTTGTAGTTTAGAGAAAGGTAATTTTCCCTCCGCATAAAAGTCCCCGACAAATAGATAAGCAGATAATGCTGCTGAAATTGCAGCAAGAAATCTAATTACAGCAAGGGTTGCTCCGCTTAATTCAGGTGGAAAAAAAATAAAAACGATAAATGCTGCTATAACAACAGAAGCAAGCACTAGCCCTGCACCACGCTCCCAACTACTCATTCCTTTTTACCTTTAATATTCTCTACTGTCTTTATTAAAGTTACATTCTAATGTTGAATTTGAAAAGGAAATGGTTCAGAAAGTGTATATCCTGATTTTAATTGGATGGATTTACTGAACTGGCTTGCAAAATATCCCTGGCCGAGATGCCATCGGTGGCAGTGCCAAAATGCCATAGGGCTGCCGCTGCCTCTGCGCGAGTGACGGGTTTTTTTGGTTGCAAAATGGTGGTATAGCCAAAGCTGCGGCGAATATTCGACAGATCGCCCAATTGATCATCGCCCAAGATCGCCACCAATGCACCCGGTGCAATCCGATCGCTATCTTGAAAATTCCAAGCTTGCTGTACTGTTGCCACCGTGGCTGAATTGGGTAAGCCATCGCGCAGATCTAGCGGCACTTTCCAGGCAATCATCTCCTCGCGGCTCAGCGGTGCATCGGGTCTAAACAAATTCTGGTTCCCACCGCTGGCATTGCCAATCAATCCCGCATTGGCCAGGGCTTGGATATAAAGAAAATCAGGATCGCCAGATTTTACATCTGCGAAGGCGGGTTTATCTGACGTGAGCGCCAAGCGAATCTGGCGGCTGGGGTTGCTTTGATGTATGCGATTGTTGGCCAGCACCAGCCACCTGGCATAGTCACGGCGTTTGATTTCGCCATTGGGTTGCAGCCGATCGCCCTGGGCAGGATCGATCGCACCCAGCTTAGCCATATCTTTGACAAAGGTTTGTAATGCGGCCGGGACAGTATTGAGATCGCTTAATTTTGTGGGGCTGATCGGTTCAGTGGGGCTGGAGTTATTGGCGGCTGATTTAATCGGGCGATCGTCCGGATCTTGATCGGCAATGGGATTGTCCGTCTCATTTTTAGTTGATTGATCGCTTTGCTGATCTTGCGGCGATCGCTCTGAATCTTGATCTTGCTCAGATGATCCTGGCGGTTTGGGTAAGGCGTTACCAGCCGTTATACCAGCGAGATTGTTGCTTAAATTATTGTTCTGGACATATTGCAAGAGGATTTTGGTCTCATTGCGATCGCCATCGGCCACGATCGAAACGGTGACCAGTAAATCATCTTTCTGTGCCAAGAATGAAGCAGTATTTGTAGTTGGTGAATTAGTTTGATCTATTTGCTCGGTTTGCTCAATTTGCTCGATTTGCTCGGTTGGAGTTGTAGGATTGCTTGAATCATCGGGCTGAGCAGTTGAGTTAGAGGGAGCAGTAGAATCGATCGAATTGGATGAATTATTCAGGCGATCGCCCTCTGGTAATTCCAAACCAGGAATTAAGATAGTCCGCCAGCCATTGCGACTAAAAGCACCGCGATAGAAACCAGCTACCTCGTTAAAGGAATCATTAGTTTGCCACTGGGTGAATACCTGACTGGTGCGATTAGCTTGCTCCGCCAAACTTTCCGAGGTGGGGAACTCTGGCTGGGGCGATCGCTTTAGTTCAACTAGCTGCGCCGTCTCATAGATTGGCACAGTGCTGGGGAAATCGGTTGGCAATTCGATTACCTCGATCTCGCTGTTAATGGGACTAACCCGGCGTTCGACAAGGTTTCCCCAATCAGTACCGCTACAACCAGCTAGCAAGGAAATCAGCGCACAACCAGCGATCGCAATTGAAAACCGTTGCGGCGATCGTTTGTTTTTACGAGTCTTACCCAGCTTTGCCGTTCTAGCGAATACGTGCATATTGTTCCAGGTCTTCGATCTGTGGCGAGGGGAATCGCTTTAGGATTCGCCATAATATAGTATAGCTGCCATTTCGATCGCGGATCGGCCGCAGCGCAATCAACACATCGCTACTGTTGGCAATTTCTAGATAGGGAAAATTGCGACTAATCGATAAACGCGGATTGGTGACTGCTTCTGGTAAATCATAGGCCACCGATCGCAGTAAATAGGTTTGCTCCAGCTCGATCGGCAACTGACTGACGATCGCCGCATTGCCAATCGTTAATTTTTCTGTGGCATAGAGCCGCTTTTGGGACTTCAATGCACTGACCAGGGTGGGTGGTTGATAGCGCCAGAAATAATTCCATAGCGCTGGATTGACCGTTTCCGGCGCTTGCTCGGCATCAAGATCGATCGCATCTAAGGGCACATCTCCCAACTTCTGGATAAAGCCATAATCCAGGTCATAGCCATTAATAATCAGTTGCTCTCCATCCAGCGTCAGCATCAACGGCGAATCATTGAAAGGTCGCATTGTCCCCGCCAACTCAAATTCACCGCGCTCAATTTGCAAGGCTTGAGTAGGCTCAAATAAATCTTCGGGATTACCCTGATAGGGATTGCTGAGGGTGGAAATCGCTAGGCGATCGATCTTGCCCCCAGAAGGCAGCGTCGGTGCGGCTGCTAGTAATGGTGGAATATATGACTCAGATTGCACCGCAAAGGTATAGATGTCGTCCGGTTCCGGCTGCAACAGGGCAAAGCCAGTACCAGTATAGGTATCTAAAAAGTCAGCATAATCCTGGACATCGATCGCCTGGAAATATACCTGCATCGTGTCGCGGTAAACGTAGGGCTCGCGGCGCAGGGGCGATCGCAACGCCAGCAAAGCACTCTGACCAATGAAACTATCGGGCGCCAATGAGGGGGGCGTAATCGCAAATAATTCTGGTTGGGTATAGCCGATCGCTGTCTTGGTGCTGATCACCACATGGGGTGCGATCGCAGATTTATTTATGGGCTTGGTTTCAGGGATTTCCAGGGGTGGCAAGCGTTGTGCCCGCAGCCTGGCATAGTAGCGCTCACGGGGAAAGCGGGTACTCTGAAAATACCAATCCTCAAACGGATCGAAATAGGGCTCACTGCCATCCACCAGCAAAACTGGCTCTAGCTCCAAGCCTTCCCGCTGCAAAATCAGGTTCCGAAATGCTAGGCGATGGAACAGGGGCAAAAGTTCGGCGCGGGTGAGCTGCAAGCCGCAATAGGCCTCAGACGGGGTGAGATTGCCAGAGGAAAGCTTGGCAAAGGCATTAACGGCAGGACTATTACTAACAGGACTAGCAAAATCAGGGCAATCGCCCGTATAGGGATAGCGACGCAGCAATCGCTCAATGTCGCTTACATGCAAGATCAATTGATTGCGTACCTTGCGCACGATCGCTGGATCTTGGGTCTGGCTGGCCTGATAGAGGGTCTCAACTAACTTGACCTGGTTTTGGACGATCGGTTCGACCTGTGCCCAGAATTCAGCACTGGAGGGTTGCTCGATCGGCTTGGCATCTGGCTCTGATTGGGCGAGTAATTCCAGTTTTGCGGCGGCAGAATTACTGACAATCGGTTGCTGATCTTTGTGATCCACGTGATCCACCTGGGCAGAGGCGATCGCTGTTGGCAATAAAGGAATTAACAAGGTAGCGATCGCAGTACCAAATCGCCCTAGACTCTTAATCCTAAAAGAATGAACCAACCAGTTACCATTACTAGCCAAGTTATTTAATTTCATATCCCCTCATACCTAAATCCCTGCAGAATCTCCGAAGCTTTAACCCAATAACACCGATTTTTTAATAATTGCCAGAGCATCCAAAAAAGCTCCACATAGCCTTTTTAGCCTCTGCAAAAATATCAAAATCACAAGCCTCAGCCACCCAGGTCAAACCACAATCAGGCAAGATTCTAAATGATTCGTTCATTAGATCATTGACTAAATTATGCTTACCGATTAGCACCGATCGGGTTTAGCATCATCATCGATCAACAAATTATTTACTGGAAAATCAACGTCTCAAATTGATAATCTCACCATGCTAGTTAATAGCATAAGTCTTGCGCTTGGTATAGCCAAAATTAAAACTAATTTTGGGGTGATTCCGGTTGATCTGATTGCTGCTCCTTAAACCGATCGATCGCAATCTTGAACCCCACCGCCACCAGAATATTTGCCAAGGTTAAAAACACCTCCGCGCCACCATGCAAAAAATCCACATTGGCCAGCGAAGTGCCATAGGTTTTTTCAGCATAAATGCCCACCGGAATCGTTACGCCCACAAATACCAGCGTGCCATAGAAGCCAAATAGCGCCACTCTGGGCATGAGCTTGGACTTGGTGATAAACCATAGAAAAGCCAGGTAGGGAAATAGCGACAGCGCAAACAGGTTTTCTTTTTTGAGGGCATTGTCAAGCAGACTGGCAAATAGATCGGTCATGATGTTTAGTTATTGAATTGAATTACTCCAGAATTAAATTAATCTTAGTGTAACTAAGCAGAGCCTAGGCGATCGCGCGTAGCACAAGCAAAGACAAATGGCCGTAGCAAGGGTCAGTTTAGCTTTGATAGACTATGTGACAAATAAGCCCAATTTATCCAAGATCTGGTTAATCCGCATATGCCCTATACCGCCGAAATTAGCCGCCGCAATCCAAGTTGCTTTCTGTTCTTGATCGATCGTTCTGGATCGATGGCTGACAGTTTTAGCGGGCAGGGCAGCCCTGAGACCCAAAAGGCACAGGCAGTGGCTGATGCTGTAAATCGTTTGATCGACTCCCTTGGTCAGCGTTGTGTGAAGGGCAATGAGATCTATGATTATTTTGATGTGGGGGTAATTGGCTATAGTAGCGACGTGAGTCCTGCTTTTAATGGTGCGCTCTCTGGCCGGACGATCGCCCCGATTAGTACAATTTACGAAAACCCATCTGAGCTAGAAAATCGCATTCATGAAGTGCCAGACGGTATGGGCGGGATGATCGAAGTTGCCAATGATTTTCCGGTTTGGTTCAAGCCAATGGCCCATGGCGGTACGGCGATGTGTGGTGTATTTGATTTTGCCCACACGATTCTGGCGGAATGGGTCGATCAACACCCCAATAGCTATCCACCGACGGTAATTAATATTACTGATGGCGAGTCCACCGATGGCGATCCCCGCGAAGAAGCTGAAAACCTCAAGCAACTACATACCAATGATGGCAATGTGCTGCTCTACAACATCCATCTTTCCTCTGAGTATGCGGCTCCGGTTTGCTTCCCTAATCATGCAGAAGTGCTAAATGATCCCTATGCCAAGTTAATGTATGAGCTTTCTAGTATTCTGCCCAGTTCTGCCCAGAAAGCGGCTGAGAATGAGAGCTACAAGGTGTCGGCCGATTCCCGCGCCTTTATGTTTAATGCCGATCCAGTCAAGTTGATTCAGTTTCTGGATATTGGTACAAGAGTAGATAATTTGCGCTAATGTTGGCTGTCGCATTTTGCTGCAGTTATATAGTTCAGTTAAATAATCCTGCTCCAAGTGATTGACCCGCTTATTGCATTGTGGCTATGGGAGATGGACGATCGAGGGAATTTAATATTGCTTACAAGAGCGATCAGCCTTCACCCTTCTAACAACAACATCTTGGATTGTTGGGCTGCTGTTTGAGCCAGACGCAATCTCAAACTGGATAACCAGCAGTATCAGTCGGCTGATCGGCTTAGGTTTGAATTAAGCTAACAGCTAATTAGAAATTGAGGTAGGATCAGCGCCAAAGTCTCCGATCGTGATTTAGCTCATGATTTAATCAGTCAGCAAAGTAAGCAGGAGATCGGCGGGGGATATTAAATAGCTGGCGATCGGTTTGGTGGATAGGGTTAGCTGATGTTTAAGAGTCTATTTGACTATATCTATGGTCGTTTGGGGGGTGGCGATCGCTCCGCCAATGCTGATGGGAACAATGCTGCACCGGGGCGGTCTTCTTTGTATAGCCCTAACCAGCAAACTATTGCTCGAATTAATGAGCAGAACCAGCAAGGAAATCAAGCTAGTAATTTTGGAAGTGATTCAATTGCTAAGAAAGGTGAAGCAAAAAACACCGCTAGCCCCAATCAATCAACTGTGTTAGGCTCTTTAGCGATCGATCCCCATCCCAACCAAATCAACTTCAATAACTCTCAAACTAAAGACCAAAGCAACATGCCCACCCAGGCGATCGCCCCAGACACTACTAATAATCTGCCGATCGCCAGCAACATCCGCTTAGTTAGTTGCTATAGCGTGGCTAAGGCTGGGAATACAAGGTCTGAATGCGAAGATGCCTATGCCTGGCAACAGAATGAACGATCGAGTTGTTTTGCGATCGCCGATGGCGCGACGGAATCATCATTCGCGCAAAAATGGGCACAGGATTTGGTGACCAGGTTTGTAGATGTACCAATTTGGCCTGATCGTGAAAGGGGGATTGATTCTGGCGAAATCTTGGGGGCAAATAATGCTGTTGATCTTAATAATGGCGATCGGCCTGATTTGCAGCCATCAAGTTTTTTGGATTTTGTTAATGCCGATCAAAGCGATCAATTAGTGAATCACAATGGCGAACTGACTGACTCAACTGAGCCGATGGGTAAAAATCATCAGCAACTAAATAATCTAAATAATCTAAATAATCTAAGTAATCTAAGTAACTGGTTGATGCCGCTGCAACTAAACTGGGCAAAATGGATTCTCGCACAAGAGCTGGTCTGGTATGCTAAGCGCAAGGCTGAAGCAGGCACGTTCGCTACTTTGCTAGGATTAGAAATAGACGCAAACAATTATTGGCGCGCCATGGCGATCGGTGATTCTTGTCTGTTTGTGGTCAGAGATGGTCAACTTTTGCACAGCTTTCCGATCGATCATGCTAGTCAATTTAGCCACCGTTCCAGTCTGGTTGGCTCATTGCTAAATGCCGAGACCCTGCCCACCATTAAACATCTCTGCGATCGCGCCGTGGTGGGCGACGAATTTTATCTAGTCACCGATGCCTTAGCCAGTTGGATCTTGAGGCAAATTGAGGCGAATGCCAATCCCTGGCAGGAATTAAATAAATTTAGCGATCGCCATGCCTTTGGCGATTGGGTCGAGCATTTGCGCGATCGGCACCTGTTGCAAAATGACGACACCACCATGCTGCACCTTAGCGTAACCTAAGGTTGTCTTAACGTTATGAAGGTCATGATTTCCGAAAGTTGGCCCCTCAACATTGATTTCACCGCGGCGGTGCAAAATCCGCAGATCTGTTTTCAAGACGAACAGTTGCGGCGATCGCATCCGGCCAAAAACCAGCGCGGCCGCATGTTGCTGTGGTCGGGTAACTTTGCCACGGTTTATAAACTTTGCAATCAAGAGCAATCATGGGCGGTGCGGTGCTTCACCAGGGCACCCCAGTTTGATGTGCAAGAGCGCTATGCCAGAATTGGCGATCATCTGCGGCAGTCTAATTTGCCCTATCTGGTGGATTTTGAATTTATTGATCATGGCATTCTGGTGCAGGGGCAATGGTATCCAATTTTGAAAATGGATTGGATCGACGGCCAGGAATTAGATCTCTATATTGGTGAGCATATTAATGATGCCAAAGAGTTACTAAGCCTGGATCAAAAGCTTAAGCAATTAAAATCAGACCTGCGATCGGCCGGGATTGGCCACGGTGATTTGCAGCATGGCAACATTATGGTCACCAATGGTGGTGAATTAAAGCTGGTTGATTATGACGGCATGTATGTGCCAGCGCTGAGGGGCAACCCACCGATCGAAACCGGACACCCCAACTATCAAGCACCCGCCCGATCGCCCCATGACTTTGATGAATCGGTGGATGAGTTTTCCTTTGATGTAATTTCCCTCTCGCTCCATGCCCTGGCGCAGCAACCGCAACTCTGGCAATCGTTCCACGAAGACAATAAGAACCTGATTTTTCGGCAGGATGACTTCAAAGAGCCGGAATCATCACCGGTATTTCAATCGATCGCTACGATCGAAGACCCGGCCACCAAAAAATTACGATCGCAACTGATCCGCCGCTGTCGGGGCGATATGATCGTGGTGGAGCCACCTGGACTATGGCAACGCCTCAAATCAGGCCATTACTTGCAAACGCTTAAAACTGGCAGCGCAAGCCTACCGCGATCGCAATGGTTGATGCTCACTGCGGTGGTGGGTTTAACCCTGGGGCTCAGTGCCCTGATGGCTACGATCGTGATCAGTACGCTGAGTAATCGCGTTAGTAATCGTGGTTCGATCCCTACTCAACCCAGTCCTGGCCAGCCCACTAATAGCGAGACTAATCCTGACGCAACCGATTCGACTGCCACATCTAATCCCGCTCCCAGCCCAAATGCAAATAATGATCCAGAAATTGTATTAGCACCAATCACCGCCGCCGAATTGTTGAGTGCCTATGCAGAGGGCGAACGAGACTTTGCCAATGTCGATCTCAGCGGTGAAATTCTCAGCGGCGCAGAGTTAAACGAGATTAACTTGCAAAATGCCCTGCTCTCCGAAACTGACTTCAGTGATGCCAGATTGGGCGGCGCGAACTTAACTGGGGCGATCGCAACAGGCGCAGATTTACGCGGTGTGGATTTTTCCGGTGCCGACCTAACCGAAGCCAACCTGACCAATGCAATCATGTCGGAGGTGAATTTAACCGGGGCGCGGCTATTGCGGGCTAATTTGAAACAGGCCGATCTTAATTTTGCGGTGTTGCGCGGTGCAGAATTGATGCGGGCGGATCTGAGCCAAACCGATCTTTCGTTGGCCGATCTCAGTGCGGCTAATTTGTTGCTGGCTAATTTGAATGATGCCAATTTATTGAAGGCAAATTTGCAGGAAAGTAATTTAAGTGCAGCAGAGCTAGAGAATGCCCAACTGGAAGCAGCGGTACTATTGCTGGCCGACTTACGATCGGCAAATTTAAAATTAGCGAATCTCAACTATGCCGACTTGCGAGAGGTGGATTTAAGCTCAGCGGACTTGACCCAGGCGAATTTAATTGGGGCAAATTTGAGTGGAGCCAATTTACGCGGTACGGATGTGAATCAGCTAGCGAGTATTGATGGGGCTGATTTTACGGATGTGGTGAATTTAGCGGATACTAGCAAAACTTATTTTTGTAAAATTGCAGCGGGACAAACTTTTGCGGAATCTCCAGAGCAACGCAGGGCTACCAGGGCAACGCTCGATTGTCCCAATTAATATTAATAGCGCTAGACGATCGCCCCTGGTAAATCACCTAAATAGTCACAGGCGATTCCACATAGATAGTCGGATCTTGCATTGCAAATTCAATCCCATAGGTTCTCAGCTCTGCAGTCATACTCTCGTTGGCCAGCTCCAGCAAACGCTTTCTTAGTTCGAGCGAATTTTCATTGGAACCGAGGATAAAGAAAGTAACCCTGGCGCGGCTTGTCTCCAGGTGATCATGTTTCATGATTGTGATTCGGGTACTGCCAGGATCAATACCAAATAGTGAATTGGTGCTGTCTCTAACTACCTGTTGCACCAGTGCATGTTCCTTGTCTTCCAGATGGCGATCGAAATCAAGATAAAGCATTACCATCACCTTCTTGGCCATCGTCACATTCTCAATGTCCATCCCCACCAGCGTCGAATTTGGCACAATCACCACGGTGCTTTTGGCCAGGGTACGGATTTTGGTCGATCGCAACCCGATTGATTCCACCCGCCCCAATTGACCACTATTGAGGCGAATATAGTCACCGGGCACAAAGGGACGATCCAAATACAACACGATCGTACTTAGTAATTGCTCCAGGATTTGTTTGGCCGCAAAGGCGATCGCAATCCCCACCAAGCCCACACTGGCCACCACGCCCAGCAGATCGTAATTTTGCGATCGGGCAAATGCCAAAATGGCCACAAACCCAATCAGGAAATTAATAAAAGCTTCAAACACCAACAATAGCTCGTCAACTTCCAGCCCCATTCGCCGCACAATGTCAATGCCATAGACCCGCAGCAACTGCTTAATAAAGCGCGACACCAACCAGGCAATGCTAGCGATTACGGCAAGATCAGCAAATGGCTTCAGTAGACTATAGAGCGGTTCATAGGAACGAATCCAAACCAGGGACATGGAAACCAGAATAAAAGTGCCAGTGATCACAAATAGCTCTTTGAGGGGCTCGATCAGCTTTTCAAAGGGAGCCACTAAGCGATCGGGAGCAAACTTTTCTACCAGGGCTTTGACCAGGTTGGGTGTATATTTACCCACCAGGATTGAGACTAAGATAAACACCACAAAGGTAATCCAGGTAGGTGCTTCAGCCAGAATCGTGTCACCCCATTTTTGCACCTGGGGATGGGCAATTATTTGATTTAAAAATTCCATGCTTGAATTGCTACTTCTACTTGACTACCTTAATTAAATTCAAATTAATTGCAATTCTGCAAAGATCCTCTGCACTGCTGGCCTAACAATTAAATTTAATCCGGCAGGCTCATACACTTTAATATTAAAAATATTAAAAATACTAGATTCACCAGTGTAATTATGATTGCAGCGGATCAGTTAGTCAGGGCTCTATAGTTTTATTTCATTTCCTCAACTACATTAATCAAAATTCAAGACATTGGGTATGCTCCACGCCAGGATTGACCTATCTAATAACTTGCTTCACTTGTTCTAATGATGCTGGTTCTCTGCTCAGCTTCAATCCAGTTAAACCCGGTAAATTAGACAATTAAAAACCTGGCTACTATTGCCAGCCAACTATATTCAATCTAAATCATCTTAATATTACTAATCCGCTGGCTAAGTTGATAGAACTCTTGTAAAAGTCCAGTGCAGCAATCAGGGAATCACAATCTCAGCCATTATTTAAGCATTAGAAGTCTGATGAAAAAACATTTAAAAAAAATTGCGATCGGCCTGATTAGTCTAGCTGTGCTTGGCTATGGCGGCATTTGTGCCTATTTTGGCTTGGGGCAACGAAAGATGATCTATTTCCCCTGGGGCTGTGGGCAAACTAGTGACTATCCAGCTAAAGTCCCAACTGATCTGGGTATTGACTACGAAGAAGTATGGCTCAGGGAAAATGAAAGCGATCGCATCCATGCCTGGTGGGTGCCAAATGATTTAAAACAGCAGAAGCCATCTAAGGTAATCATTTACTTTCATGGTAATGGTGGCAATCTGAGTGAGTATGTTTATGTGACCGAGCGATTGCATAAAGCTGGTTTTTCGGTATTGATCATCAATTATCGTGGCTATGGTTGTAGTGGTGGTGATTTTCCCCAGGAAGCGAACATTTATGAAGATGCCCAGACAGCCTTGAATTATTTGATTGAAAAGAAGCAAATCCCACCTACGGATATCCTGGCCTATGGCTATTCTTTGGGAGGAGCAGTGGCGATCGATCTGGCGGCAAAAAATCCAGATCTGGGCGGTTTAGTGGTGGAAGGTGGGTTTACTTCAATGCTGGATATGGCTTCGTTTAATGCGCCAAGTTGGATTCCCATCAACCTATTGCTAACGGAGCGATTTGATTCGATCGCCAAAATCCCTAATCTGGACATGCCAGTTTTATTTTTTCATGGCACAGAAGATGAAATTATCCCTACTTATATGAGCGAGAAGCTTTATGAAGTAGCCCCAGAGCCAAAAGCACTAGTGCTTGTCCCCAATGCCGATCATGGTAATACGGCTGAGCTGGCGGGTAGTAAATATGCCCAAGAGATCTGGGAATTAGTAGAGCGATCGCAGGTTATCGATATGTCAGTCAAGCAAAATCCTTAAGCCTAAATGCTGAAGCAGAAAAAGCTGCGCGATCGAAACAAATTCGCGCCCAATTGGTCAATATCTAACAGTTCTCATTAATAGACTTCTGTTTAAATCTGTGAATTGCCGCTGAGATGCTTATGCGCTTGTGGTTAGTTTGTCCTGGCAGAAGCTCTGATTAATACCTACTCACCAGGAATTATCAATTATGCCCAAGCTTCAGACGATCGGACTAGCAATTAGTATGGCTTTGTTATCGCCTCAAATAGCCTTAGCTCATACTTATAACTTAAATTCGGCTAATTCTAACTTAAATTCGGCTAATTCTAAATTAAATTCGGCTAATTCTAAATTAAATTCGGCTAATTCTAACTTAAATTTGGCTAATTCTAATTCAAGTAATGATGTTGCCAGCCAGAATCTAGCTAATCGATCGCTGATCGCCCAAAATTATATTGGCCAGGTGACTATTTTTGTCGATCCCAATGGCAATGATACCTATGGTAATGGATCGCAATCGCAACCCTTTCGCACCATCACCGCTGCCCTGGCTACCAATCCCCAACCAGGTACGGTAATTCGGCTTGCCCCTGGCACCTATAGCACCAATACGGGCGAAAATTTCCCGCTCAAGCTCAGTCCTGGCGTACAACTACGGGGGAATGGTAATACCAAAGGCCGCGACATTATCATCCAAGGCGGCGGTAGGTTTGTTAGTCCTACCTTTGGCGGTCAAAATATTACGATCCTGGCGGCAAATAATTCGCACATTGGCGGCATCACGATTTCAAATCCCAATACCAGGGGCTATGGCCTGTGGGTGGAGGGGCGCAACAACGTCACGATCGCCAATAATACCTTTACCAATACCAGTCATGATGGCGTGTTCCTCACTGGTAAGGCTAATGTTCTAGTTAGTGAGAATATTTTTACGCGCAATCGCGGTAGTGGCATCTCGGCGGTGGGTGATAGCAATGGTGAAATTCGCGGTAACACCTTTGATAACACTGGCTTTGGCCTTTCGATCGGACAGCGATCGCGGGTGGTGCTGCGTGATAATCAGATTGTTAATAACATGGATGGGGTGATAATTTCCAATGTGGCGACTCCTGCCCTGCGCGGCAATACGATCGCCAACAATCGCCGTAATGGCCTGGTGGTGCTCAAAGATCGCAATCGCCAACCCAGCCCCGATCTTGGCACTGCAAGCAACCCTGGTCGGAACGTGTTTCGGAGCAATGGTGAGAAAGATATTAATAATGTTTCTGGCGTATCGGTAATTGCGGCGGGGAATCAATTCGATCGCAACAAAATTGCCGGTGCGCTTGATACGGTGGCCAATGTGCCCTCTGATCTGGATCGGCGATCGCCTACTACCATTGCATCTCTGCCTAGCCCCCGACCGACTAATAATGCATTGCCATTACCAACCAATCCAAGTAATCCAAATAATAACTATAACTACGACTTCCCCACTGAAATTTTGATCGAGCGAGAACCAAGTAATCCTGGCAATCGCCCGATCGCCCTATCGCCTACAGCCCCAGCTACATTGCGTTATCGGGTGGTGGTGCCGATGGGTGGAAATTCCAACCTAGCCTCAGTTCGTAAGGTTGTGCCGGATGCCTTCCGCAGTAATAAAAATGGTCGCACCGTAATCCAGGCAGGAGCATTTGCCCAGCGTCAGGTAGCCGAACAACGACTGCAACTGCTCTCGCAAGCGGGGTTCAGGCCAACGCTAGAAAACCTTTAATTGGTAAGCGTTATAGCTCAGACCTCTGCTTTCAAAATCTCTTTGGCTGCTGCCACCTGTTGGCGTACCTGCTCAAACCCTGTACCACCATAGCTATTACGCACTGCCACCACTTGCTGAGGGGCGATCGCCGCGTAAATATCCTCTCCAAATAGGGGATGGAATTCTTGCCAGCGTTCCAGGGATAAATCTTTGAGCAAAATCCTCTCACTGGTGCAGGTTTTGACTAGCTTACCCACTAGGTTATAGGCTTCGCGGAAGGGCACATTTTTGGCGGCCAGATAATCGGCCACGTCGGTAGCATTGGAGAAGTCTTCGGCTACGGCGGCAGCGAGGCGGGGCACTTTGAACTCGATCCCCTCGGCGATCATAATTGTCATGGCCTGCAAGCAGCTCTTGGTGGTGATTACGGCATCAAAGATCGCTTCCTTGTCCTCTTGCATATCTTTGTTATAGGCCAGGGGCAAACCCTTAATCAGGGTGAGCAATGCTTGCAGATGCCCAAACACCCGCCCAGTTTTACCGCGTACCAGTTCCGGTACATCGGGATTTTTCTTCTGGGGCATAATGCTAGAGCCAGTGCTAACCTTGTCGCTGAGGGAAACAAACCCAAATTCCTGGGATGACCAGAGGATAATCTCCTCGGACAATCGACTCAGGTGCGCCATGATCAGGCTGCTGGCGGTAAGAAATTCGATCGCAAAGTCCCGATCGGATACACCATCTAAGCTGTTGCGACCGACGGAGTCAAAGTTAAGCAGTTTGGCACTGAGCGCCCGATCGATCGGGTGGGGAGTCCCAGCCAGCGCCCCTGAACCAAGCGGACAAATATTAGTGCGCTTATAAACATCACCCAATCGCTCCCAATCCCGCTGGCACATTTCAAAATAGGCCAACAGGTGATGTGCCAGGGAGATCGGCTGTGCCCGTTGCAGATGGGTATAGCCAGGGATCAGGGCATCGACATATTGATCGGCTTTGGTGACCAGAGCGGTTTGGAATTCCCGCACCAGGGTTTGAATTTGCTTAATTTGATCGCGTAAATAGAGCCGCACATCGGTAGCAACCTGATCATTGCGCGATCGGGCGGTATGCAGTTTTTTACCCGTATCACCCACCAGATCGGTGAGCCTGCGCTCCACGGCGAAGTGAACATCCTCAAACTCCACGCCGGGGGTAAATTTACCCTCTCGATATTCCTGGCGGATTTGCTCTAGGCCATTTACCAGGGCTTCCCCTTCCTCGGTGCTGATGATGCCGGTTTTGGCGAGCATCTGGGCATGTGCCTGGGAGCCGGTTAGGTCGTATTCGATTAGGTTGATGTCAAAACCGATGCTGGCATTGAATAGCACGATCGTGGGGTGCAGGGCGGTCTCGAATCTCTGGCTCCAGGGCTGTTGGGGTGTTTGGCTCATTCTTTAATCTCAGCGCAGTTATTTAGAATCAGTAATCACTATAATTCAATCCCTGCTTTGCGTGCCTTTTCTGTCAGATAATTGACAATCGATGAACAAAATACCAGCATGAATTGGGCATCTTCAAACTCTGGGATATTATCGCCTTCCTTTTCTGCATGACGTATCCCCCCAGAATTACAGGTATATTTATAAGCTTTTTTGATGCTTTCAGCTAAATTAGGATCTAAATCTAGAATATCCATAGCTTTTATTAGAGCATTGCCTAGTGTTAGATCTTCTCTGCCAGCAATCCTCCTGCAAATAGCTTCCACAGCACTTATAGATTCTTTAATTGAATTTGCAAAATCCGGAGATTTTCGATCCGACGTGAATTTCAATGCGCGCTCAACATGGTTTGATACGGGCTGGAGTGCCTCTGAATAGCCCATTGCCATCTCAATTTCTTTACTATTTTGTTCAAAAGTAATCGGGGCTACTATATCTCCTACAAATCTATAGGCTGAAAATCCTCTATCTAAAATCACATTACAGTAATCACGAAATTCTTTGCCACGCTCTAAATCTCTATCATGACGAGGAATAAATTCTATGAAATCGAAAACCTCATTCCACTCTAGATTATCGTAAAGCTTGTATATTTTTTTGCTCCAATCACCCACTTTTAATGGACCATCGTCAACGGCATTCATAAAGAAGTTAGTCCATAACTCAAACACTACAAAAAGATAATTTCCATAATCAGTTTCATAGTTTTGATGAAATTCTTTATAGGCATCATAAAGATTAATCTTGCTATGTATCCGTGCCCCCGACCAGTAAAATTCTGCAAAGGCATTCCATAAATCTGTCTTTAATTTTTTGTTAACACCTTCTATCTGTATCGTTCTATCAACTGGTTCTATGCCTAATCTCTCTGAAAATGAAGTCATGATTTGCGCCCTACCTAACAGCTAAAACCCTCAATTAACAAAATAGGAACCAATAACTTTGATTAAGTCAACCTATGTTGTTAAATCTTGCCAAATATTATAAATACATAAGATAACATCATCATTGACTTATTCCTACATCTAGTGTTTGATAGATATCACTCCCAACAACCAGCACTAGACTTGTTATGGTCGCCGAAATCAAAAACACCCAGCCCAGCAAAAAATCCCAGAAAACCAGAAAAGTGACTCTCACCGTCGTGCCGCAGAAAGGCACCATCCAAATCTTCACCGCGCCGCAAACCCGCTTCTACGGCAAAGTAGTTGCCCAGGCACTCAACCATGCTGGACATGGCACCAAAGTGCTGATCGCCCAAATGTTCCAGGGCGGCATCCGGCAGGGAACCCAATCGCCCCGCCAGCTTGCCCAAACCTTGGATTGGTTGCGCTGCGATCTTGCTCGTAACATCGATCCCACGACCGAACTAACTAAGCCAGAGATAGAAGCAGTTCAAAACCTGTGGCAATTTGTCAAAACCGCGATCGCCAATGGTGAACATGGTCTGATACTGCTCGATGAGCTAAATATGGCAATCCCGCTGGGGGTGATCGATGAGGCAGAAATTATTGCAACAATTTCCAATCGTCCCGATCATGTCGATGTGATCCTCACTGGTGCAAATATGCCAGACAGCTTGTTGGAGATCGCCGACCAGGTAACTAAGCGCCGTAGCTAAATTATTTTGCGCTTGGCAATATCTACAGGGCAAAGAAAAAAATTTAATTTGATAGTCTCAAAACAGCCTGGCGATCGAAATTGTCAGGTTGTATTTTTTTGATGATTTATTTTGTTATTGTGATCAGTTCAACGATCGATTAGGTTTAGATCAGCGATCGCTGGTTTGGAGAATGTGCCCAAAATTGCTTGCTCCAGTGGATTGATTTAGTTGATCAGGTTTTTTTTGCAACTCAAAATCACCCTGATTGAAATAACCAGAGTTAAACTGCGATCGCAAATTTGCCATCTATATTAATAACTATTTTGAGTAAGCCGGATCTATAGCTTCACTCGAATCGAGGCTATAGCCTAAAGCAAGAACTGCAACAGCATTGAGCCAATCGTATTGACGATCGCGCCAAACTCACTATTGGACTTGCCCGGTTTTGGTGGATTTTCCAAGGCATCGGTCAGGGCACTAGATACCTCTACGCCCTCCGAATGCTCGATCGCGGTGAATAGTTCTTCCGCTCGTTTCGAGTCTTCGATCGCCCCTGGCCAATCACCCAGAAACCGCCGCGAGATCGCCCGACCTAAGTAGGAAAAGGCAAAATCTGGATCAACTTCCAACGATTGATTGAAATAGGCGATCGCCTGTTTGTGGGCTCCACCCTGGGCTTCCATTACCCCCCAGGTATAAAACTCGCTTGCCGTCGCAGCACTGGTGGGGATGCCGATCGCGCCTCTGAGATAGACCCCCTCCATATTTGCGCCATCTAGATCCGCATTCACCAGATAAGCACCCCTGAGATCTGCGCCCCGTAAATTAGCGCCCTTGAGATTGGCATTGCTCAAGTCTACGCCATTCAAATCAGCACCGCTCAGGTTGGCATTGCTAAGGTCTGCACCGTTTAACTTTGCTCCCAATAATGAAGCTCGCGCTAAATTAGCACCACTCAAGTTGGCACCACGTAAATCAGAACGGGATAAATTGGCATCGCTAAAGTCTGTGCCACTGAGATTAAATCGGGCAAAGTCAGAAAATACTAACCCCGATCCACTTAGATCACAGTTCAAGCATTCGCGCATATTAAATAGCTTGCTGAGATCTTGAATGTCTTCTGCTTGGGCGGCGATCGCCACACTTAAACTAACTGAACCAGCAGCAGCGGCAACCACAACCGCTGGCAGAAATCCTGCTATATATTTTTTTAGTTTCATGATCGATATCGATTAATTCTGATAATTCTGAGATTGAGTGAGAAACGCTGACATATTTGATCTTTTTTGATCTTTAAAATTTTGGGCGGGGATACTTATAAATAATTAATTGCCTTAACCGCGATCGCAAACTGGATCACAGATCAGGTCACAGTATGGCAGCAATTTAGCAGACATCTGGGTAAATCGCACTCTTTTGTTGGCAGGTTAGGGCGAACTTTTGTGAAAACTTTTGTAAATACTGGTCGTGATTTCGATATTTCGATCGCAAGATTGTTGGTTGCTGATTTAATCTACCTGAATGTCGATCTAATCCTTAAATATGCCTAAACCCTCAATTAATATTAATTTCGAGGCTATGCAGCAAATATTGTCCCGATCGCCCCAACTCTGGCTCCCCCTGCTGGCGATCGCCATTGGCTATGCAATTCTGGGGCATACCCTGGCCGATCTATTTCGAGATCGCATCTTTGACCTATGGCAAGCACTTTTGATCTGGCTGGGGGTGTTAACTTTGGGCACATTGGCAATTCCGGTGGGCTTGGGTGGCATCATCGCTGCGATCGCCGCCTTGGCAATTATTTTTGTGCGGGTGGGGTGGGGATTGGCGTTGCTGGCTGCAATAGTCACGATCGTAGTGATGTGGTTGGGGTTGCGTGAAACTGATTCTGAAGATGAACAAGCAGTGCTCGCCCCAATCCATTGGTATGAATATATTGGCGTTGCCCTAATGTTACTTTTGACGATCGCCCTGACCCTTTCCACCCTGCATCAGTTTGCCGCACCCCTGGCCACAGTTTTAATTGGCTTAATCGGTGGGGCGATTGTGGTAGCTGGCCCACAAATCCGCGATTTGGGTCTACCAGCTAGCGATCGGCTCAAGCTAATGGGGATGACCACAGGCGGCGGCTTTCTAATTGGCCTGCTTCATGGTTTAATCACCTATCGGTTTGCCGTTTTGTCATGGCTAGCTTAGAAATTAGTTGCAAAAAGCTTAACTAAAATGCTGGGAAGTATAAGCCTACTGGTCATTCCCTAAACAGAGAGGCTTTGCATTGTTCAATTAATTTAATTAAAACAACAATTATTTGGGGCTAAAAATAATTGCAGATAATTTCTTGTGATCGCCATGAACCGTTAGCAGTGAGCCATAGATCAGCCAAAATGCTTAGGCTTTCAGAGCAAAACCAGAGCAAAACCAGGGCAAAAGTAAAGCAAAAAGTTTTAATGCCGATCGAAAAAAATTCTAGATCAGTAGTCTTACCTAGTTAATTTTTAGAACAGGTATGGGTAGAATCCATTCTAGTCACAACTTTTAAGTTCCTTAATCCACAGATACTCGCTATAGGTTAATTTGAGGGGATCATGTCCAAGCAGCGCCGGAGAGACACTGAAAATACTCGTAGGAAGATCCAACAATTCTTTGCGCAGTTGATTGCCAAACTCAGGGATTGGCTGAATCGTACTGGCAGCCCCCTACGCCTGAGTCGTCGGTTTGTGCGTACTTTGCTGAGTCAGAGTCGTACTAATGTGCCGCGATCGGGCAGGCAGAGGGGGTTTGTGTTGCCAGTTACGGTAATGGTCACTACCGTTGTCACCCTGTTAGTGGTGGTGATGGTCGGTAGAGCCACCCAACGAGCCACAACTGCCGCTAATCAACGGGTTGAAGATGCGTTTAGAAATGCGGCTACGCCGATCGTCGATCGGGCCAGGGCAAAAATTGAGCAGTTGTTGAATGACCCTATCCTCGGTCGCGGCTTACCCAGCGATGGCGCACTTGGTACTACTCTCGAAAATAGGCGATATACTTTTGCCGATGAAACACGCCTCCAAACTGTAGCTAGTCTTGACGGTGATACCCAAATCGATCTAGGTGATGGCTTTAGTGCTGACCAAGGGACAGAGGAAATTTTAAACTCGGTCTGGCGCTTCCCGGTTGACACCGATGGTAATGGCCGATTCGATACATTTGGCATCTATTCGATTCAGTTTCGATCGCCTGCCCTGGCCAGACAAGCAGGCCGCCCGGTCAGTGTGCTGGAATCCAGAACACCACCGATGGATGAAAGTGCCAACTCAAACATCTGTGCCCAGGCTGCTGCCGCTGGAACCGGTGCCGCTGGTGGTGGTTGGGAAGCTGCGGGTAACCGTTTGAAGAAAAGCTTCTTTATCTTTGCCACCACAATCCCGATTACCTCTGATATTACGCCCGGTCAACTTACCAACCTGGTGGATGCCCCAACGGTCAGCGGCGATCCAGCTTTCAATTCTGATGCTTTTGATGTTAATCAGTATGAGGTGATCCAGGGTAATTCCTCGATCTCGGCTCTGGAACTGCAACAAGACCGATCGCGTACCCCATTGAACAACAACGCGGTATGGTTTGAGAGTGATCTAGAACTAGCCAGACCCAGAGCTTTCCGGCTCAATGGTCGCGTGTTTACCAACAGTAACCTGATGATCGGTGCTGCCAACGCCACCAACCCGATCGATATCTATCAGGTTAGTGACCCCCGCTCCTGCTATTACGAAGAAGATAATGCTAAGGTGCTGGTGGCAGGGAATGTAATCAATGGTGATGCACTAACTCCTGATTTGACTTCGCTTCAAGGAGCCAGCTTCCACCTGTTTAAGGGTGCTGGCATCAATCCCCTTGCTACTGCCGGTGGGGTAATTCCTTTTACTGGCACTGACCAAACTGTGACTAATCCTGGTGCAGAGGCTGGTTTCAATGATGGTGCCTATAATCAGCGACTTAATATGCTGGTGCAGGCTGCTTTTGCCCCCTCCCGCTGGAATTATGCGGCTGGAGCACCAGTTACGCCGCTAGGCTCTAACTCCGATCCCCAGGAACTAATTGATGCCGTTGCCGCTCTGCAAACGGAAGATCCTAGCCTCAGTATTCCCGATGCCTATCAAATTGAGTACGATCGCTATTTCCGCAACCGTACTCGCAAAGTGCCTTTTGCAGAAGTACCCTTTGGTGATGGCACCCTTAATACTGCCAGTGTTTTCTATAGCAGTAATTGCGCTGGCAACGAATGTACGGTTGCTAATATCCTCAGTGCTTTCCCCAATAGCGCTACCTTCCTCTCACCACCATTGGACTGGGTGCTGCCACCGGCCACGGCTGGTAGCTATAGCCCCTATGATCCCACAATCGCCTATGGTTTACCCGCTGATGGTAATGGCCTCACCATTAATGGTACGGGCGCATTAGTTAATCTGCCGGCCACCGAGCCAACGGTTCAAAATGGCGCTGGCACTGAAGAATTCCTGGGCGATCGGATTGTGGCTGGAAATAACCTGCCTGGTCTATGGTACCGTCTGGATGGTGGTGGTAATCCTGAATTCGTCGGTGGTACAGGCACTTCTGGTGCTCGCAACTTTGTGGGTGCTACAGTTGGCTCGATCGAGTGGGATGAATTTGGTGGTATTCCCGAAAAACGAGAACGCTATCGCACCACCCAGATCAGTACCCTGGTTGACTTGGGTGACCCTGGTCGAAGTGGTTTCTGGGAACGTAATGCGGCTGATGATCCCAGCGCAGGCCCTGGCGAAGCAACTGATACTAATCCCCAGTCCTTCCCAGTCACTGGTGGTCTACGGGTAGTCACCAGCGCTGGTGTTTATGATCCAAATCCGGCTGACACCTTCCTGCCGCAGGCACCAAATGTACTTAATAGTCCTGTTACACCGAATATCAATGAAAGTGCATTTACGGTAGTCTGGCCTGACACGATGCCAATGACCGGTGCAGTGCGCTGGGATGGATCGGCATGGCGGCCTTATTTATTGTTTGATCCAGGGGCTCCCGATCGTATCTTGACTGAAGATACAAATCCTAATGGGGTTCTTGATCCCGGTGAAGATATTAATGGTAATGGTCGATTAGATCGCAATGGCCGCTGGGCTGCTGCTACGGATGGCGGTGCACTATTAGGTGCCAATAACGCGGTTAATGATCCTGCTACTGGCGATCAGCGCAATGGCCATTTCCAAATGCGGGCGATCGCGGTTTACCACTACAAAAATAGCGCCTATGATCCAGCGATCCCTGGCACCTATCAGGCACCGATCGCCTGTGTCAGTGCTTACTACGACAACTCAACTCCAGAGACAGCCCAGAACCAAACTGGCCTGCCCACCTACGACGGCACCAATCCTGGTCCTGGCTCATCTGCTCAAGGTCGATCTAATAACGGGATTAGCTATGGCCCGCCCACTACCACTGCCGCTGCGCTCGGTGCAGTAACTGCTCCTGATGCGGATGGCTTGTTCTCACCAACGACAGCAGCAGCACCAGGTGGTGGTAGTATTCTCAATCAGCTTTATTTCCAGGCTAATCTGGTATTCCCCAATGGCCGCTTAGTGAATGAGCCTTTGCGCCAGGCTCTAGCCAATGCTGCCAACGGCGTGAATCTATCCCTGGCTAACCAAAGCGCGATCGATTCTACGATTTGTTCACTGCAAATTCTCAGTGGTGCGATTGCGCCGACTAATGCGGCTGTTCCCCACGGCACATTCAAGGAAGCTGCATTCCTCGATGGTAGAGAAATCAAGGCAATCAATCGCCGTGAATCATTAGCTGAGCTTGACTCGGTGAATTATGACCTTGAGATCGAACAGCGCCAACCGTTGGAGATTCGGGTTACCGACATCGATATGAACCTGCTGCGGGGACAGACTGTAGCTGGTGGTAATAATAGTGGGGTCGCCACTGAATATTTATTACCCTACAGTGGCATTGTCTATGCCACTCGTGATGATGCACTCAGGGATCTCAGCGATACTAATACGATTCAGGCTACCCGCGAAGCGCTCAGTCCAACTGACTTCCTCTTAGACCCGACCCGTCGTCCCAATGGTATTCGCCTGGTTGATGGTCAACGCTTGTGGCGTGGTACTGGTACTGGTCAACCTGCGGTGACTACTGCCACGGAGGGTGAGAAAGGGCTGATCATGGTCTCTAACTTGCCGCTATACGTTAAGGGCGACTTCAACCTGCATACCCAAGAGGAATTTAATACTGCGCTGGCCGCAGACTGGGGCAACTTCTATACCCGTAATAATGGCACCCCGCCAGATTACGGCCTGAATCCTGACTTTGCCTGCCGCCCTGGTTCAAATGTTAACTGTACTAATGGTGATGAATGGCGACCGGCCACGATCATCTCTGATGCGGTGTCGATCGTTTCGGCGGCCTCCAATGACGGCTTCCGTAGTGATGGTGACTTTGACCTACGTAATAACCAGGACACCTCTGTTTATAATGACCAGAGCGATCCCTACTCACCTGGCAGTAGTTTCGATCGAGAAATTCTCAGTCCTGCTGCCAAGGCAAGGCTCAAGAATGGCTTCTTCAATAACAACTTTGTCACCAGTGCCAATTGGGTTGATGTAGCCGACGAATACCCAGGCAACAATCGCAGCACCTTTAATGCCAATGGTGTCACACCGATCCAGCGCCGTGAGAACGTGCATGAATACGGCATGGAAATCTGCCGCAAGCTGCCGGTTTCAGAATGCGAACCCCAGGACTGGGTCAAGGACTATGCTGGCACCACTGGTATGAGGGAAGCAGGTACTAATGTCGCTGCCCCCCGATGGATCGATGAGCAGGATCAACGGTTTGCCAGAAGATTCTCGTTCTTGCGCTATGACGACATTTACCACGATGGGAATGAGTCGCTGCTATTTGTGGCTCGTTGCGACAGTGATGGCGATCTCTCTGGCCAGAATCATCTATACCAGGGTGAGGGCGGCAACACGGAAGATTGGCAAATGTTCCCGATCGCCCTGGGGGTCGTCAATGGTGCCGGTGCCGGTGGCCGTACCTATCCTAATGTGTTTGGGATTTCCCGCGAGGCTCCATTCCACCAGGATGGTAACTACCGGAACGCCTATGGCACAGTGCCCTGCCCACCACGCGAACGTCCTTACTTTGAGTTTAGGGGCGGCGATTCTCGCGCCGATACTGAAGGTACAGACTATGGTAGTGATGGGCTATACCGCACTATCCAGTTTAAAATTCGTTTGAGAGGGCAAACTACACCAGGGACAACATACTATGTGCAACCATTCACATGTGCCTTTGAGGATGCTCTTGCACTATTTTCGCCCTGCCCATCTGGCTATGGTGTAGGTAATCGTCCTGGTGGTGCTAGCCCTGGTGAAAGTATTCCTCCATATGACACACAGTTAGGTAATCCTAAACCTGGTACTGTTCCTTATACCAACCTAGTTGATAATGAACCTGCGGCTGCACCATTGACCGCATTAGCAGGTGATCCTGTAAATGTGCACGAACTGGAAGGACCACAAGACTTTATTGCCTTGCCAGAAATCACCCCAGTCCCCAGCTTCCCAGTTGATCCACCTAATGGTCAATACTTGGCATGGGGGCCTAATGCGGCTACGTATGCAAGCAATCCTGCTTACCAAAAGAGTAATTACAACAACACAATATCTATTAATGTTCAGATCTATAAAGATCGGTTATGTGAGTATGATGAATATTTCTGGATGGTAATGAAGGATGGTAGTTCTGACAATCCTTCATCTGTGCCTGTGATTAGAACAGGTGGTGCTGGCAGACGCAGAGGTAAAATCCTGAGCCGAGGCAGACAGGCAAATCCTGATTCGCCTTTAACTACGGGTAATTCGAATAGGTATGCTGATGTATCTACACAACCACCATTTGACAATGTAGGTTCGTTGTGTCAGACCACTAATCCAACGCCAACGCCAACGCCAACGCCAACCCCGGCACCAACACCAACCCCGGCACCAACACCAACCCCGGCACCAACACCAACCCCGGCACCAACACCAACCCCGGCACCAACACCAACCCCGGCACCAACGCCAGCACCAACGCCAACGCCAACCCCGGCACCAACACCAACACCAGACATTGGAGTCGGTGCAGTGGAATACCCAACCGTGGCTCAGGCTGGGTTCAATGGGATGCCGATCGCTATGGTAGCGCCACCACTCAATACTCAATTGTCGAGTCGGATTGCCGCAGCATACCCTTGGCAGTTTGATGCGAATGAGGAATTCGATCCCAACCCAACCAATGGTTCTAATGATAATGACACCGAGTCCTGGCAAGAGCAGGCAGCGCCTAATTCTCTTAACTTGGTGATACATCGAGCACCTAACTTCCCGATCGTACCGCCCACTGGCCTATTCGCTGGCAATCAAGGTGATGGTCGTGGTAACACGGTGATGATCTACGATTTGGATCGGGATTCAGAAAATGAACCAAATCCCCAGCCTCGAAATCTGTGGTATACCACCACTACTCAAAGTACTGACATGTGGCTGGGTCGCTCCTGGATGGCTAGATATAACCCTGCTAATCATCCATTCATATTTGAAGCCTTCACCACTGGCGCTACGAACCGTAACGATCGCCCATCCAGCCCCGATCGTTATGTGCTACCGCGCGCCGAATGCATGGTCATCTCTGGTAATGATGTGCTCAAATCTGCCTGCCCAGACATAGACACTGCATTTGGCTATGGCACTACGCCTACTATTCCTGCCAATCAAGTCAATCTGAACCTGCCAGTGACTGAAAATGCTGGTGCTGGCGGTGGTACAAATATTGTCAGAGACTCTCAGTCGGCATCGGCCTATCTGTTCTGTGGTTATGACGGTGAAGATCGTCACTACATGGCCGAAAAAGAAGAAATGCGGTCTGGCAATTGCCCCGACGGCACGCGGACAGTAATCAATGATGTTTATACTAAGTTGAGTAATCTGTCTAATACAGGTGTCTGGTCAGTTGCCCCTACCCGTACTTTCTTTGTCGGTGGTGATGAAGAACGCCGTCTGGTCGGAGAATGGACTGCCAATGCCGATCGGCAGGTAAATGTCCTGACGCTACCTAATACGTTTACAAACGAGAACCCACTAACTACAACGCCGGCACAGCAGGATGCAGCCAGAATCACCCAGGGTCGGCTCTTTAGGGATGCTCGTATCACGTTGCGAGCTGGTGATCAAAAAGATCCCATTTTTGTAATCAAGTTGCCAGAACCTCAGGCTAACCCAGCCGGCAATCTCAATATCTCCAACGTCATTTTTGATGGTGTGCAGATGCAACTGGATGGGGTCAGCCCCAATAATATCTACTGGTTGATGCCAAGGCAGACTGCTGGCTCGATCAGCGGCACTGATCCACAATACAGGTTGCAATTTAGAGGACTTCGCAATGGCACCGTAATGGCGGGGAATTTCTTAACCCCGATCGAATCCGGTTCAACTCCTGCTAATGCCACCGAGCTATTGATCAATGACAATGCCGGTAGCTGTCTCTCCTATCCGATTGCGTTGGGGGGCAATAATCCCCTGACAAGTAATCGCGATCGCTTTGAGGCCCTGGGTCTAAATCTACCAGCACCAGCTGATTCATCGCTCCCCGATGATGATTTACCACCAGGGATGGAAGTAAGATGTACTTCTTTCCGTGGGGTCAGATTCCTGGGCTTTAGTACCTACGATCAGCCACCGGCGGGGATACCTGATTTAATGTTCAATGCCTGGATCACGGCGGTAACTTCGACCGATGAACCGATCATGATGCCAGTTACTCAACTGCATTCACCAGAGGATAATCCGACCACCAATAATGGACTTGGCAGTCGGATGCCCCAGGAGTTTGATCAATATATCAACTCCACGGGTGGAAGATGGACAGAGCAGGCCAGCGACACGATCGTCAATGCCTACTTTGTCTCCGGTAATACCCCATCCCGCGCTGGTGTTACCTACCAAACCTCTGACCTAGATCCTACGAATCCAGTTAATGCAGTCGATGGCAATAGCACCGGTGGGATTGATACGGGCGCTGGGATTGATCTTGGTAACCCACAGCCAGTCACAACTACTGGTGAAACCGGTGGTGGCCTGCACAACTTCGTCAGGTTCATTGAGAACTGGGCTGATACCAACATCCAAATTAATGGTGGGTTTATTCAGTCCTTCCGTAGTCGATTTGCCACTGCGCCATTCTCGGCCACTGCACCCTATCCAGCGACTGATGCGTTGGGTCTATTTACCCGCAATGGGATGCAGACATTGTTTACCGATCCCAACCACGTGAATGGGCCATTGAGTAACTTCTGGCGGTTCTATCAGTCGCGTACGACGCAGCGGATTCCGTTCTATAACCCGCCCAATCGCCTGTGGGGTTATGATGTTGGCCTGCTGACCCAATCGCCTGACTTGTTTGCGCAACGGTTCTCAACCGCAGTGCCCGATCCAAACGAGTTCTTTAGGGAAGTCGATCGTGATGATCCGTTTGTCCAATCGTTGCTCTGTGCCTATCAGCCAGGTACCCTCGATGTGGATACTGTGACTGGCCAGGGACCTGATGCTGAGGCTCAAGACTACGTTGAACCGGCGATCGCAGGACAATTTAGACCTGCTACTTGTCCTGTGGGTACCCCTCCCAACTACGTGATTAACTAAGCCAAACAAGTGGGGGGTAGGAATTATGTCTATCCCCTGCGCTCAATTTATTGATTATTGGTCATTTTCAAGTCTGTTGAGCACACAATGAACTACAAACTTGCAGATTAAAATAGTTAGTAGAGACGTATAGATATTTATCAAATTAGGGATTTAGTCATAATCCACCTGGGTAATCTTGATCAATAATTACGCATAATCACGAAATCATTTATTGCAGCACTATCAGAAAACCAAAGGCGATCCACCATGTTTGCACCACTAAAACCCAATCGATCTGGCAAAGTTAAATCCTGGCGCACTATTTTTTTAATGATGCTATTGCGATCGCGCCGATGGTCTGACTCACAATCGGGCGTAACCCTGATTGAGGCACTGGTCGCAGTAGTTGTAGTCAGCATTCTGGTGGCATCGGTAGCGCCAATGATCGCCCTCAGTGTGGCCTCGCGGGTGCAAGCAAGGCGGATCGGTCTAGCTACTAGCAGCGCCAAGTCCTATATTGAGAAGCTCAAATCCACCGCTGTACCAGTACCGCAGGAATATATTGCCGCCGACCTATGTAGTTTGGATGCTGTGGCCGCACCGGGTTCTTACCCTCCCACCGATCTTGGTACGCTGGTTGATACCAACAACAATGGTTTTAGTCCAGCAGATGTGCAAGATTTAGTGATCCAGGCAATTCGGAGCCCTTCTACCTGCACAGGTGGACCAGAATGCCCTGCCCAACAAGGTTATCAAGTGTTGGTGCGAGTTTATCGAGCCGATGCTTTCCGTAGTACACCATTTCCTACAGGTACTGAGCAAACTGCAAATTCCTTTATTGGCACACTGGGGAGTCCTGATGCCCCCTTGGCGGTGCAAACTTCCTATATCACTACTGATACCACCACGAGTAATGACTATCAGGCGGTTCTCAGTGGTTGTTAGGGTTAATTGTTGATTAAAGTTATTAGATACAAGCAAATCCTGCAAAAGTCACGATCGTTTTTTGTTATTCCAGTTAGAAAGGGCAGCTTAACCATGATTGGCAAACTTATCCTGAGATTGATCGGCAAACGCAAAACCAAGGCAGATCGCGGTTTTACCCTCACCGAGCTGCTGGTTGCGATGTTTATCAGCACATTAATTGTCTCTAGCATGATGGCATTTGTGGTGCAGATCCTAGAAACCGATCGCCGTGAGCAAGCGAAGGTTGACACCCAGCAAGAGCAAGAAGCCGCAATGGATTTTATTGCCGATGACCTGCAGGAATCGATCTTTGTCTATGATGCTGACGGCCTGGAAGCCCTGATGGGTGGACCTGCTTCGCCCACACCTGGCGTGAATCAATTACCTGCGCCAGGATTTTTCACAGAAGTTGACAATCCAATCCCCATTCTGGCGTTCTGGAAGCGCTCTTTTTACGATCGGTTCGAGACCCAAACAACGGCCAGCGGTGCTGATGTTTTGGTCGGTTGCCTCCGCGATCCCAACCCTAGCTGTAATGACACTAATATGATTGGCACTGATGAATACACCTATTCACTGGTTGTCTATTTTGTTGCTAAAAACGATCCGGGTACGGGCTGGTCTGGTGCTGCTCGACTGTTGCGTTGGGAACTAAGAGGTGGGATTCAGTCCGATTGTACTGTTGCTGCAGGGAACACTCTGGCTACACCAAATTGTGGCCTGACTGCGCAACGGGGTTCTCAAGATCCAACCGATCTTGGTTTCTATTATGTATTGCCTGATTCCGGGTTCCGTCGCTTTGACCTCACTGGTGCTGGCAGCCTCAAAGATCGCATGGCCAATTGGCAGAGTGCTCCTTATAATCTAGCTGGCGCCCCCCCTACCCAAGAACCGCAGGTGCTGATTGATTATGTGGATGACACAACCTATGCTGCTGCCCAAGAAGACCCTGGTACTGCATCGAATGTAGATATTCTGGTTGGGTTGGATGGGAATGCTAATGGGAATGATTGCGCTAATCCCAACCTTGGTCAAACCGGAGCTAATGCCCAGCGGGTACCAAGAGCATTTGATACCCTGCCTGATGGCAGTACGATCCCAGTTGAGGATCAAGTAACGGGCTTCTATGCCTGTGTTAATTCATTGGAATATAACACCAGAGTCTTTCTGCGCAGCAATGCCCTGGCTAGGCTCCGCCGGGATATTACCCAACGCACCCTATTTGCTGATGGTACTGCCAGAATCGGCAATCCCGCCACAGCCACCAGTCCGATCGCTTCGTCAACGGCTACTGCGTTTATTCCCACCGCAGATGTACAGGTTCGTGGTCGCGGTGAGCTTGGCGATATATAGTCAATATTTAAAAAGCTTGTTTAAGTTATATGCAGGTGGCACATAGCAAACGCCAGAACCTAAGTTAATATCCAAGTGTTTTGAGCGATCGTGAAATCACAATAAGACAGTAGGCTGATCATTTAAATGAATTACTAGGTTAAACCAAAAATTGAGTAGGTATTTAGTAGGGAATAGCGGCAGTAACAGGAGAATAGAAACATGCAGTTGTGGAAGTCATTAATAGCAAAGATATTATTTAAACCTCAGTGTCTCGATCGCCAGAATGAGCAAGCTCATGATAGTCAGGGTTTTACACTGTTGGAAGTCTTGGCAGTAATGCTGATTATTGGTGTTTTGACAGCGATCTCTGCGCCAGGCCTACTGGGGTTCACCAATCGCCAACGGTTACGATCGGATCAGGGCGAAATTTACCGGGCGATCCGCGAAGCTCAAAGCCGAGCCAAGAAGGATAAGGTAAATGTCCAGGTCACTTTTCGCACCATCCCCGATGCCACCCTAGGTACCGATCGAATCACCGGCTATTTTGTGCATACTTTCCCACCCAATCCCGTTGCCACAGACTGGGATAACCTAGAAAATATATCTGGCGGCACCTGGAATGCCCTGAATTTTAATACTGTAAATATAACTTCAGCTGGGACTCCGCCTGATAGTGCATTATTCCAAAATGTAGGTAATAGCGATTACTACGCCGTGCAATTTAATCCCAGGGGCAATTTAGCTAATGGTGGTGAGCCTGGCACCCTTGGCCAATTGGGCTATATCGTATTGGCGATGCGTAATCCCGATGGCACTAGTTCCGATCTCAATAAGGGCTGCATTTATATTGATACAATCCTGGGTGGTCTTAAAACTTCCGAGAATGAGACCTGTCCTGCTCTCTAGGTAATCGATCTTTCCTCTTGATTACTTGGCCTATTTCACTAATATCTTTTGGCTTGAATATGGCTGCCACCCCCCGATCGCTACTGCTCTTATTTTATTAGAGTCGGTGGCGATTTGTGCTTTTGAAGAGTCTCTACTGTCAGGTCTTGCTGCATGTGGATTAAGTGACGGCACTGAAAACTTCAATTTACGCAGATCGATCGCTTTATTAGGAATTGAGCTTAAATGTTTAGCTTAAATGTTTAGCCTAAATGTTTATAAATGCAAAGAAATGCTGCGATCGCCCTAGAACCAGCTCATCGCAGTCGATCGCGGCAATGTCTAGCCCTCAATCCAAAAAAATTGCTCACTTATCATAGAGAAAACATAATCATATACATATGTGTTGAAGTGGGTTGAGTTTGATCATGGTTAAAGTTGCCCAGTTTGATTTGCTGCCAACATTGCCCATAGGATTGAGATCTGATTGAGGGAGCCGATCCTGAAGAAATGCCAAAAACGCCCCCAACTAACCTTTTTGTTAACTAACATGTAGGCAGGTTAAGTTATTGTTTGAGGCAAAAAATTATATTTCGAGCAAAACTCAAAACTTTGTAACTCCATGTTCAAAGTCTGGCTATTTAGGTTAAGCATTAACTAGCCAATCGATGGAAGTTTGACAGTAAGTTTGACCGTAAGAACGATAGCTCTGCACAGTTTTTAAAGGTATTCAGTTTAAGGATAGAAAGGATAGATTAGATAATCCGCAGTTTAAGATTGACTTTAGTCCCAGTATCTTAAGGATAAAAATTCTTACTTCCTGTACCACCATCAGAAAAACAATTGCAAAATAGTTAACAGTGTCAACGGCTCAACCAAACAATTAGCGATCGGCAGATTTTCAAGTAGAGGAATGAATGAAGACTAGAAAAACTATCACCATAGTTGCTTATATATCCGCAATCATTGTGGCCAGTCTCTGGTATGGCCAGAATCATGGTCTATTGCCAGAAGCCAGTTCAGAGGAAGCAGTTCTTTACGATGCTCTCTTTAATGCCCTGCTCACGATCGCCTTTGGCCTATTTTTATTAGTCGAAAGCATCTTGATTTACTCAATGATTGTTTTCCGCAAGCGCGAAGGGGATGAAACCGACGGGCCAGCAATCCACGATAACTTTTTACTAGAAACAATCTGGACAGCGATTCCAGCGGTTACGGTGATGTGGATTGGCATTTACAGCTTTGATGTCTATAGTGCCATGCGTGGTAATCCCACCCTGGAAATTCTAGCAGACAACAATGGTGCGCCGATCGTCAACCTGGCAATGGCAGAAGCTAGAGCCGATGAGATTCCTGGTCAGGGTGAGCCAGTAACTGCGCCATCAATTGCCTCTAATCAAAATCAACAAAATCAATTAGTAGCCCAAGTTGGTGATCCGCCCAGACCAGATGAAGTGGCGATCGATGTGACAGCGATGCAATTTGCTTGGATTTTCACCTATCCTGGCGATGTGATTACCGCTGAGCTACATGTACCGACAGGCCGCGAAGTGCATTTAAATATGACCGCTAGTGATGTCATCCATGCCTTCTGGGTGCCAGAAATCCGCCTCAAACAGGATGTGATCCCTGGTTCTACTACTAATTTGCTATTTAGGCCCAATAAGGTAGGCGAATATACGATCGTATGCGCTGAGCTATGCGGCGCCTATCATGGTGGGATGAAGGCGCAGATGATTGTGCAAACAGAAGAAGATTACAATGCTTGGCTGATTGAGCAACAGGAAATGGCCGCCAATAGTAATCCGGTAATTGCTAATCGCCCAAACAGGGAAAGTGATTCTAGCTATTTACAAGCCCATGCCACTGATATTGCCCAGCGAATTGGGTTCGATCGCCCCATGCTCGATCAAATGCAAATGACTGCACATCATCACCATGATTAGGATGTGGCAATTGTTGCAGTTACGGCAATGCAATTAATTATTTGCTTAAGTACATAAAAACAATTCAAATCTAAATCTGTTCTAAATTTGTCAATTAACTATGGCTCAAGTAGCAGACCCAACTGAGAATATAGAAGCCTCGACGGCTCATGAACACGAGAAAACCCCACTGTGGGAATATTTCAGCTTCAGCACCGATCACAAAGTAATTGGCATTCAATATCTGGTAACCACCTTTGTATTCTATTTAATTGGTGGTGCGTTAGCTTCGGTGGTGCGTCTTGAATTGGCCACCCCCGATCCCGATGTGCTTGATCCTGCCGTTTACAATGGCGTGTTTACCATGCATGGCACGATTATGATCTTCCTGTGGATTGTGCCAGCGGTTACCGGTGGATTTGGTAATTATTTGGTGCCACTGATGATCGGCGCACGGGATATGGCTTTTCCCAAGCTCAATGCGATCGCCTTCTGGATGATTCCGCCGGCCTCGATTTTGTTTATGAGCAGCTTCTTCTTTGGGTTGCCATCAACGGGCTGGACCGCCTATCCACCGCTGAGTATTTTAACTGAGCAGCACGTGGGGCAGGCAATCTGGATCTTTAGTGTGCTTCTGTTTGGTACTTCTTCGATCCTGGCGGCAATTAATTTCATCGTCACGATTATTTCGATGCGGATGCCAGGGATGGACATTTTTAGTATGCCCCTCTTTTGCTGGGCGATGCTAGCCACTTCTTTTTTGGTGGCGATCGCTACGCCTGTTTTGGCTGGTGCCTTGATTCTGCTGGCCTTTGACTTGCTGGGGGGTACAAATTTCTTTAACCCCACTGGTGGCGGTAATCCGGTCGTGTATCAGCATTTGTTCTGGTTCTATTCCCACCCGGCCGTATATGTAATGATTTTGCCCGTGTTTGGGATCATCTCCGAAATTTTACCAGTGCATTCGCGTAAGCCGATTTTTGGCTACAAAACGATCGCCTTTTCCAGTATGTTCATCTGCTTTTTGGGCTTACTGGTTTGGGCACACCATATGTTTACCAGCGGTACACCGGATTGGTTGCGAGTCTTCTTTATGATCGCTACGCTGCTGATTGCCGTACCAACTGGAATTAAAGTATTTAGCTGGATTGCTACGCTCTGGGGCGGCAAGCTACGCCTGAATAGTGCCCTATTGTTTGCGATCGGTTTTATTTCAATGTTTGTGGTTGGTGGCCTCAGCGGCGTAATGCTGGGCTCGGCACCGATCGATATTCATGTCCATGACACTTACTTTGTGGTCGCTCACTTCCACTATGTATTGTTTGGTGGTAGCGTGTTTGGCATTTATGCTGGCCTCTATCATTGGTTCCCGAAAATGACCGGGCGGATGATGAATGAATTTTGGGGCAAGGTGCATTTTGTGCTTACTTTTGTGGGCTTTAACCTTTGTTTCTTTCCCATGCATATTCTTGGTTTGCAAGGGATGCCACGTCGGGTAGCAATGTATGATCCTAAGTTTGCTGACATTAATATGATCTGCTCGATCGGCGCGTTTATCCTGGCGATCTCCACCTTCCCATTCCTGTTCAATTCGGTGATTAGTTGGTTCAAAGGCCCGATCGCCTCAGGTAACCCCTGGGATGCCCTGACGATGGAATGGACAACCGCCTCACCACCGATTCCCCATAACTGGGTAGGTGAACCAGTAATGCTAACTGGCCCCTATGACTATGGGGTTGAACCTGGTGAAATGGATGAGATGGATAGCGACCCTAATGCCGGTGGTGGCGATGGGGGCGGCTTAATGCCAGAACCCACTGCCTAGCTCCTAGCTAAACCATTAACCATTACAACCACAGCGATTGAACATTTGATTGGACAAAATTGGATTAAAACATATGCAAGGTTCAGCGATCGAATCTACTAACTTAGATCAAGCGCAAGCGATTGCCGCAGGTGAAGCCCACCATGAAGAGCATCCCGATCTACGGGTGTTTGGTTTAATTACCTTCCTAATCTCAGAAGGGATGTTATTTCTAGGCTTATTTGCAGCCTATCTTGCCTATCGCGTTGTGGCAGAATCATGGCCACCTGAAGGCACTCCTGAGCTGGAAATATTAATTCCTGGCATCAATACAATCATTCTGGTGTCTAGTAGTTTTGTGATCCATCAGGCCGATCATGCGATCAAAAAGAATGATCTAAAAACAGTGCGCTGGTGGTTTCTGGCCACATTCATTATGGGCGCAGTGTTCATTGGCGGACAGCTCTATGAATATAGCAATCTGGAGTTTGGCCTAACTAGCAATCTGTTTGCCAGCACTTTCTATGTGCTAACGGGCTTCCACGGGATGCACGTGATGGTAGGTCTATGCTTGATTCTGGGTGTGTTATTAACTTCGCTCAAAAAGAGCAGCTATACCAGCGAAAAACACTATGGGATCGAAGCGGCTTCAATCTATTGGCACTTTGTCGATATTGTCTGGATTATTCTGTTCTTGATGCTCTATATCATTTGATTTCTTGCCTAAATAATCAAATAGTAGCTGAGATCATGATTCTCTCGTTGCTACAATCAATCTTTGCAAGAGTTCTATTTAGCTTGCAGCATCGAGTTGATCATCGATTGGAGACTGATAGTGTAGGAACAGCAGGTTCTAGTTCGATCGATTTAATTTAACTAATTTGAACTAATGGTTTGTCTGGATGATGATTTAAGGATCTACGTCCAGGCAAATTTTTTGGTATTTATTTTTGGCCTGATTAAATCCTTTGGGGCGAACACGATCGTAATAAATTAAATAGCAATTCCATAGCGATTTCTATTCATAGGGCTAACCAGGTTTGATGTTAACTTAAATGCGATCGATCGCTATTTACTATGGTGGTGAGCCGATCGAGTTGATCATTTGGCTCAGCCAGAATTCCTGATCTTGCTACTGGTCAAATATTGGTCAGTGATAGCGATCGCTACCCCATAGCGATTTTGATCAATCAACTTACTAATAAAAATCACATACCCGTTCAACTCCCAATCACTTAGAGAACCCTAAAAAAAGGCAATAGTATGAGGGAGACAATTGAAACACTGCTCAAGGATATTCAAAATATCCCTTTCAGCAGGGTTGAACAATTAAGGCTAGCCAGAATTTATTAACTAATTAATTTAATTTAATTATTTGGTTTTTGATTCCAGAGCACCAAAGTTAAGTTCAATCAGACTATTCAAACCATTCAAGCTATTACTTTTGCAGAGTTTTACTTAGTTATTAACGATGATTAAGACAGCCATGATGATTCTATCTTCACGAGAAGTTGAGCACTTTTGGGAAGTACCTACCCCCTGGGGCTATGAAAAGGTGCTTTTCTATGAAGGACAAGTGTATTTATGTACCGATGTTTATAAAAATCTAGAGCTAGCGATCGCCGAATGCCAGCGAGATGCAGATGCGGGGTTTAATACTCTGATTCTCGATCAGCCAGAAGAGGCTAGTGTTTGGTGCTGCCTACCCCAGAGCGTGCAGGATAAGATGCTTAAGAACTTTATCCCGACTCAGCCCCATTTTGACCTGGGCGATCGCCCTGATCATCTAGCCAACCAACTACCTGGTTTGATTAGCTCCGAACCAGAATCGAGCAATTCCATTGGCGGCGAAGCGGTCAAGTTTGGTAGTAATCGTTCCTGGTTAAACCTGATGATGTATTTTTCGCAAAACCCACCCAATTTGAGGGTTAATTCCTGATTACTGCTGGCGTTGGTTACTCAAAAATTCACCCACCAGATATAAAGAGCCACAGATAATTATTGGCTCGGACGATCGCATTGCTAATGCTGATTGGTTAACAGCAATACTCAGGGCTTGCTCTAGATTATTTGCCAAAGTTGGTTTGGTATTGAGCAAAGGTTGCCCGATCGCTACTAGTTCTTGGGGATCAACGCATTGATGGCCAGGAATTGGTAAGGTAATCAGGCGATCGCCCTTATTCACTAAAGCTTTCAAAATACCGGCATAGTCCTTAGTGGCCAAAATGCCCATAATCCAGCAACGATCTTGGTTGGCAAAGGTGCGATCGCAGAATTGTCTGAGTTGCTTAGCGGCGGCCAGGTTATGGGCTCCATCGATCAGCAATCGCCGATTTTGATAATCCACCCATTGCAATCGACCCGCCCAGGAGGTTTGCGCCATGCCGGTTTGAATTGCTTGCTCGTCAATTTGCCATTGCTGTTGTTGCAAGGCCTGAATTGTGGCCAGAGCGATCGCTGAATTGATTAATTGATAATCGCCCAACAGCGACAAAGGATAGGTAATGTCTTGCCAGGTCGCCATTGGTAGCTTGGCAAAACTACTTTGATTACTTTGATTCTGGCTGGAGCTATTGCTAATGGTATTAGCTTGATTTAGATCAGCTCGATTGGTTTGCTTAGTTTGATTATTTGGCTCGATGGTGCGATCGCCTAATGAGCTTGATGAACTAGGCTCAGAAATATAAACAGCAGAATTAATAAATCTGGCTGGTTCAACCCAGGTAATTGGGCTCTGGCAATCATTGGCCTGCTTGGCAATTACGGCAGCGGCTTCAGCAGGTAATTCACCCACCACCACCGGACGATTGGGTTTGATAATGCCAGCTTTTTCACCAGCGATCTGCCCTAATGTATTGCCCAAACGTTGCCAGTGATCCATGCTAATCGAAGTGATCACCGAAACCAAAGGGCGATCGCACACATTCGTAGCATCTAGTCGGCCACCCAGCCCGGTTTCGATCACCGCAATATCGACTTGCTGCTGGGCAAAATACCACCATGCTGCCGCCGTAAACACCTCAAATTGGGTTGGCGTTTGCTCCGGTGTGGTGGGCTTGATTTTGCTTTGCACCACTTCCAGAGCCGCGATCAGATCGTGGTTACTAATCCAGCGATCGTTAATGCAAATGCGCTCATGCCAATCGATTAGATGGGGGGATGTGTAGCGCCCAGTTTTATAGCCTGCTGCCTGCAACACACTGGCCACATAGGCACATACCGAACCTTTGCCATTGGTACCTGCCACATGCACGATCGGCACCTGCGTCTGCGGGTTGCCCAGATCATCCAGGAGTTGTTTGATCCGGGTTAACCCTAAATGAATACCAAATCGCTGAAATCTGGCCAGGAAGTCATTGGCAGAATTAGCAGTGTTTTTTGCGCCCATGCTTGGCTATGTTAATCTAGCTCGATTTCTATTTATAGAGACTATATGAGATCCTTTCGATCGCATTTATTTTGCCAGGATAATGATGTATTAACCAGCTTTAATCTAATTCCTGCAAGTGGGCGAGGCATCTCAAAATAAATACCAAGCGATAAAAACGATAAATAGGCTCGACTCTATGATTCTTAGATGCTTAATTGTCTTAATCCAACCATTTAAACCATTTAAGATGCAGGTACAGCAATCTTAGTAGCGATCGTTTCTGCAATCCCCTTCAATGCTTGAGCCGAAGCAGATTCGGGCGCGGCTAGGACAATCGGCACACCGCGATCGCCACCAACCCGTAAATCAATTTCCAGCGGTACTCGGCCCAACAGGGGTACTTGCAATTCTGTTGCTGTTTTCTCACCGCCGCCGGAGCCAAAAATATCATATTGCCGATCGGGCAGATCGGGCGGCACAAAATAGCTCATATTCTCGACAATCCCCAATACTGGGATGCCCATATTCTGGAACATTTTCAAGCTTTTGCGTGAATCGAGTAAAGAGACGGTCTGGGGCGTGGTCACTACGATCGCTCCTTCGAGGGGCACCGACTGGGTCAGAGTTAGCTGGGCATCACCTGTGCCTGGTGGCATATCCACAATCAAATAGTCAAGATCGCCCCAGTTGGCCTGATATAAAAACTGACGGATTACCCCATTCAGCATCGGGCCGCGCCAAACCACTGGCTGATCTCGATCGATTAAAAATGCCATTGAAATCATTTTCACGCCATGATTAAAGGCGGGTTCAACAATGTCGCTGCCGTCTTCGCCCTTGATCACCATGATTTGAGCATCAGCCATCCCCAGCATGGTTGGCACATTGGGGCCATAGATATCGGCATCGAGAAGGCCAACCTTAGCGCCAGTTTCAGCCAAAGAAACAGAAAGATTAACCGCCACCGAGGTCTTGCCCACGCCGCCTTTGCCACTGGATACGGCAATAATATGCTTTACGCCGGATACGGGCACCAGGCCGTCTATTCTTGGTTGGCCAGGTTGGCCAGGTTGGCTAGATTGGTTAGCTTGAGCAGATTGAGGTTGAGATGATGGCGCAGCCTGCTCCGGGGGATTGGCTAGCTTAATCCAGACATCGCTAACACCGGGGATCGCCTTGACTGCTTCTTTGCACCTGTCGATCGTAGCCTGCCTGGCAGTGGCATCATTTATGGCCAGGGCAAGAGTCAGCCCCACTACGCCAGAGGGTTTAATATTGACTTCCTTTACTGCTCCGGCGGCGATCAAGCCTTTGCGAGAGACAGGATCGGCGATCGGCCTCAGGGCAGTAAGAATCTGGTCTTGGCTGGGTAAGTCGGTCATAATTTGAGGAAGGTTAGCAATCAAGCGAGAGAGGAAAGCGGTCTATTTGGTTTGGCGATCGTGGCCGGATTAGATTTTTGGGTAGTACCTCGATCTCCAGCGATCGATCATAACGATACATCAGTTAAGTGCCTGAATCACACGGAATCTAACACGGTTGCCATAATTTTAAGCGGTACTTTCAACTAAAGCCCAGTTACGATCGGGTGAGTTAGTAACCCTGATTATTCTAATTAAGTATCAGCTAAGCAATAATTCCATAAACTTAAGTCTATTCAAAATAGCTTGGCTAATCCACTCTCTCTATGATATCGGCAATCTTGCCCACTAAGCGATCGAATCTAGTCCAAATTTCTGCACTTTGGTCTAATAAATTAGGGGTAAGACTTGCTAAAGTACATTACAGTCACCAAAAAATCTAATTAGTAAGAATCAAGTTTGATTGATATAGAAATACTCTTAGCAATTTGGTTCATTGTTGTTTGACCTAATCACAACCTTAAAACTGGACGAGATTGATTAGTCTAACCATATGGAAGCTTTCTTTTTTAGTTGCTCACCATGTAAATCTTAGATGTTGATGGCTAGCCAAAACCAGATGTGTAAAATGCTAGGGTAGGAATTCTGTATGGATCATAAATCCAGCACCTACAGATTAGCTATGGTTATAGCTGGGGGACTTTGGTATTTCCCTGAAGCCGACTAATTACCAGAAATATTGTGAATCGCATTGCTAAAACTAAATCAGCTTTTGGATATTTGAGGAGTTACTGCATGAGTGAAGAACTTGAGGTAATTGTGCCGGATGGTCGCTTGGATGTGACCAGCGCAGCAAGCTTCAGGAAAGAAGTAAATTTAATTGCTGCCAAAAGGCCTAAATATCTTTTGATTGACTTGTCAAAAGTTAACTTTATGGATAGCTCTGGCCTGGGGGCATTAGTCTCAGCCTTAAAGACCGTTAGAACTGTAGATGGTGAGATGGCGATTTGCTCCCTGAATGAGCAGGTAAAAATGTTATTTGATCTCACCAGCATGAGTAAGATTTTTAGTATCTATAGCGATCGCCAAGAGTTTGAACAAAAGATCTCTGAAGGCTAGTTTGAACTATTGCCCAAGGTTGGGTTGTGCTATCTGGTACATCTTCAAGGGGTTTTCCTCTGCAAGATTAGTTCTGATTACCTGTATGTGTAGATTAGATTAATGCAGCCAATGCTGGCACATCGATCAATAGCACTATAGTCAACGGTCAACGCGATCCTTACCAGACAAGCTCTTCTAACCTCAATTAGCCTATTACCATCAGCGATAGCGATCTATGCTTTATAACTTAAGCCTTTAAAACATATTTAGCTGGCGATCGCTCTAGTTTGGCTAAGCGATTAGCGATCTGATCTATATTTGGATCAATATTTAGAGCCATATTTGGATTAATCAAATCTGACTTCCAATAAGGATAGGTCATCATCAAAATGAGAGCCATGGCCATTGGTCTGTTTGATCTTTGCTAAGACACCATCTAGGCTAGAGCCATCGGTTTCTGGACAGGAATTAACCAGCGTACGAATAAACGAATCGATCCCCCAGATAATATCTTCTTTCATCGTAATTTCGTAAGCGCCATCACTAAACAGAAATAGCCTACTATTGGGAGCTACTTTGTAGGTGGCACTTTCAAAGTCAATGTCGTTGATCATGCCGATCGGCAGCCCCGAAGTTCGCAATCGAGTTGCCTTACTACTACTATTAGGATCGACTAAAACGGCCGGAGGATGACCACCACTGGCAAAATTCAATAGTCGGGTAGAACGGTTATATACGCCATACCAGATCGTGAAATACATATCCTTGTGGTTGGACATCTGAAAAATATTATTCAGCGCCGCTAATACTTCATTTGGTTGACGAAAATCCGTTGATCCTAGTTGGGCATTCTTGCGCAAATTCCTGGTGCGGAGTAAATTTAGCACCGATACAGAGAGCAGCGCCGCACCAACCCCATGCCCAGCCACATCCAGCAGATAAAAAACTAAGTGTTCATCGTCTAGCCAGTAAATATCAAAACAATCACCGCCCAATTGGGTCGAGGGCAGAAAGCACGATTCTGCCTTGATTTCACCGGCCAGATTAGCAGGCAGCAGCGATCGCACATATTCGGCCGCCTCCGCTAACTCTGCTTCTAGGAGCTGTTTTTGAACCTGGAGCGCATGGGTAGCATCATATACCCTCAATCCGGCACTAACCCTGGCACGCAGCTCGTTCATATTTGGCGGTTTGGATAAGAAATCATCAGCCCCGCTTTCTAAGCCCTGAACAATATCACCAATTTGATCCTTGGCAGTCAACAAAATGAAGTAGGTATTGGCTAGCTCTGGATCAGACTTGAGGCGACGGCATACCTCTAAGCCATCCATCCCCGGCATCATCCAGTCACAGACGATCAGCGATGGTTGGATTTCTTTAACTTGGATCAATCCCGCCTCACCGTCAGTGGCCGTAGCAACACTGTGCCCCTGCTTTTTCAAAAGTCGAGACAGGGTCAGACGCATGGTAGGGTCGTCGTCAATAATTAAGATTAAGGACATTGGTTGCCCGGAAATAGGGAATGAATGTGCAAACAAACGATCGGCGATCGGTAACTACTAGATTAACTAATTGCACCCAGATTTACACTTTTCTACAAAATAAAATATTCTGCAACTTTTTACTGCTCATGCCGCCTTCATTGCTATTACTGGGTTATTGCTGGGCTAGGGCTAGGTGAGTTCAACTGCTCTTGGCAATCCCTAGCTCTTTATTACTGCTTCGTTATCGATCGTTTATGAGCAAGATCAAGTTTATGATCAAGATCAAACTGACATTAATCTAGGCCAGGCTAATCCCTACCAAACCGAAATCAACTCAATTGCCCAGCTTGAAGTCAGGCAAATTATCAGGTGTTGGCTCAGCTAGACCAGGGTTGATAAAAAAGTTATCCAGGTCAAAGAGATACCAGCTTGAAACCATTTAATGGATTTAATCGATTAACAAACCTACTAGTTTTAGCAGCCCAATAACTACAGTGATGGCTTTTCCGGCTGGGTGAACGCCTTGAATTACTCACCGCATACTTCACGCATTACTTCACCGCAAAAGAACTAGCCATGTTGTAGAACATATCTTTGACCTTGTCCCAGCGCTGATCCAGCGTAGATATACTCAGAGCATACAGGCGATCGTTGCTGTCGGTAATACTGAGCAAATCATGGCGCAGGGAAGTATTCGCCTCATTTACAACATACTCAAGCAGATAATAGGTCTTATCATTTGCCTCGCGCTGCTGCGCCCTAACCAGTTTCGCCTCACGATCAGTACCCGGCAAGGCGATCATATTAGTTTTGATCTTCTCACCCACATCTTTCGCACTGCCAATCTCGGTTAAATGATTGACGCTTTTCAAACCAGAAATAATTACCGATACACTTTCCGATTGCTCAATTAGATCATGAAAAAGAATATCTGGCCCCCCTGGGACTCTGGTTTCGAGCCAGCCATTTGGATACAAGAAGCTGTAACCATCCTTGCTGTCATTATAGGGAACCAGTCCACCCGCTTTACTAACACAACCACTGAGGCCAATTGTTAGAACAATGAGGAGGAGACAGACAGCACGCTTTAACATAATTATCAGGTTTATGAGGTCTTATATACGAATTATTATAAATTAAATAAATTAAGAAATAGAGCTGATGTGGGAACGTCTATAGCATATCGCAATCGCGGGTAGCGATCGCAGCTAAATCAAGTGATTTATAAACTTATTAGATATGTTAAGTATTGCGGCTAAAAGTTACGCTTCTTTTCGGTTTTGATGGTAGGCACGCTCTAATGTGATACGGTCAATACTTGTAAGCGTTGGTATGCAAGCTGTTTGAGCTGTGGCAGTTTGGTTGCTCTAAATCTTGAAGCATTTGGTTGTTGCTCAGCTATTGTTTCAAAATCTTGCGTTTAGAGACCTTTAAGGCTTAAACACAACATCTAGACAGCTTGATTTAGGATTCTAGTTCAAGATCTGATTCAATAATTAGTTATTACCTCAGACTATTGAACTATAATTCTTAAGGTAGATGCTAATGCTCAATTATTCAGAGCAATAAAATGGCAGTAAGTTATAGATAGGCATTAGCCGCAAACGCATCTATCTCCTTAATTTTTCTAGCACGATCGAACCATTACCTAATTGTTTCTTAAGCTAGTGGCTAATTATGAAGACAAATAATTTTAATATGCTAAATTCTGGATCTCATGGACATAGCTGCGATGAAGCTTTGAGTGAATATGTAGCTCACCTTCAACTACATATGGCTTTACAGGCTCGTAATCTTGTTCCCCACCTCAGTAGCCCCAATAGCCCTAGATCGGTCAATGGTGGCCTGGAACGCGATCGTAACCAGCTTTTACATGATACCCAGGCTCAGTTTGAAAAACTCATTTCCCGTCAATAGATAGCTACAGTAATCAGACTAGTAGTTGATGAGACTCAGACCAATCCAGGTATTAAATACTTAAATACTGAGTATATTTTATTAAAAACTGAGTGTATTTTGCGGTTTGTGGTTGATTGGCCGATCGATAAACGTTCTTCAGCCCAGTTAGTTCGGATCAAGTTGGTTATCAAGATAGATTGAACTAATGAATTAGCCTCAAACCGAGACAAGCTTGATGGGCGATCGCCTTGGCTTAGTAAATCCAATAATTACTTGAGCATATTGAGCATATTGAGCATATAAAATTTAAAATATATTCAACTAATTGACCTTGACCAGGGAAATGTATCCCAGTTGAGGTTATTTTTATGGTTTTAATTACTTCTCTGACCAATGGTAGTAGCTTGGTTTAGCCAAAATCAGGTACTGATTATAGTGAGCAAGTAAGCAAATAGTAACGAGGTAGAAAAGTTGTCATCGGTTCAATCGATCGGGTTAGATCACAACTCGGAAATATATAAGCAGTTCAAGAGCCAAGCTCAAAAGTCGCTCTGGCGATCGATCTGGTCGGGCAGCCTCACGGTTTTGTGGGGGGATTGGTTGAACCTGCGGGTGCGGATTTATCAGGTGATCGCTTCTGGTCTGATATCACCGTTGATCTATATTCTGGCATTTGGCTTTGGCCTGGGGAGCACGATCGGCAGCAGTGGCGCATTTGAGGGCAATTATTTAGAGTTTATTTTGCCCGGTATGGTGGCGCTCTCTTCGATGACAATCAGCTTTGGCGGTACTACCTTTTCGATTTGTGGCGATCGGCTCTATAAAAAAACCTTTGAGGAATTATTAATTGCGCCGATTCATCCCCTGGCGCTCTATTTGGGAAATATGCTGGCTGGAGTGAGTCGTGGCTTGCTGACGGCGAGTTCAGTAATTGCGATCGCTACGATTTATTCTGGCAACTGGCGCTTTTTACACCCCGAGTTTTTGCTACTGCTGATCCTCAATTGCACCGTGTTTGCTGGCCTGGGAGTGATTGTTGGGCTTACGGTCAAGTCGCTTGAAGCAGTTGGTTTAACTAATAACTTCTTAATTGTGCCGATGTCGTTTCTGGGTGGCACGTTCTTTGATCCGGTGCTGTTGCCCCAACCGCTCAAGTCGATCGTCTATGTTTTACCCCTCACCCACACCAGTGTTGGCCTAAGAGCCGTGGTTGGTGGAGGTCATTCGCCCTGGTATGGCTGGCTGGTTTTGCTGGCGGTTTCGGCGGGATTGGGAGCCCTGGGCGCGCGAATGTTTGCCAAGCAGAGAGATTAGCGATCGTGGCACGACCTGGTAAACCCAATCAAGGCTTTAGGGGGAATAAATCCCATTTACCTGCCAAAACTTGCGTTAGCTGTGGCCAATCATTTACCTGGCGCAAAAAGTGGGCAAGATGCTGGGATGAGGTCAAATATTGTAGCGATCGCTGTCGTCGTGCTAACTCAAAGCGCTAACCGCCTAACCATCCATCTCTCGGTAGATCGCCGAAGTTGAAGGTGAAGCCTGCCGCAGGTATTGGAAAATCCAGAATTTAAACAGGCCATCCAAAAACACCGGCACGGTGGCAATGAAGGTGAGCAAAAAGGTTTTATTCTCTGGGATGCTAAAATGCTGTAGCAATACTCCCAACAGCGCTTCCCAGCCATCGCTGGAGTGATATCCCACAAATGTGTCAGTGGCCACAATAATCAAAAACGCCTTAGCATTATCACTCAAGCCATAGAGCGTATCATCTAGGAATTTCTTGATTACAATTAGTTGATCGCGCCGGATATAAATCAAGGCATAGAACACAAAAAAGGCGCAGGTATCGGCAAAAAAGTTTCTAATCCCCTCCAGGCTCAGATCGTTATAGTAATCCAGAATGCGATCGGCTTCTTGCTTGAGCAGTTCCTCCTCCTCTTGGGGGGTGATTTGGTAGGCACCGATAATTTTCTTGAACTCAATTTCTTCCTTGGCTTTCCTGAATAAAGCAAACGCCTCGTCTTCTAGCTCTTGACTGCGAAAAACGGAGCCCTGGTTTTCTAGGGTATTCAATTTACCCTTGGGCTTGATTACCCGCTCCAGGTAGCTAAAGGTGGGATTATCGTAGCGAACCAATTGGTTGAAGATTAAGTTTTTAGTAAGTTGTTGAGTCGAAACGGTAGTGATAATTAAGATTAAAATGAACCAGAATGCGGTGATCGTACGCCGTCGATACTGGCGCATTTCGGTAACTTCTTCTTTCTCAAAACCTTGATAGTCAAATAGATTAGCCCTGACTCGATTGAAAGAATCCAGAAATGAGCCGGGGATAATGCTTCTTTCTTTCTCTCGGTCTTCGTCTTCCAAGCCATTTTGCACTGAATCGGGTGGATTAGCAGCTCTAATTTGCCTTGTTTGCGTGGGGCTGCTGGATTGGGTTTGACCTGGTTTCCCTTTGAGACGGGGCGCAGTGGTATTAGTGGCATTACGATCGCCTTGTGCCATTTCTGCTCTTATGCTTGATTTGATGCTGGAGCATTTAATTTGAGCTGTAGCCGTATCATATTTCTCTAGAATAAAATCGATAAAAGTTAGTTGCTCTAACACCGAGGTATGGGGTTGTTCAGGATCAATCTGACCTGCCAGTTGCGCCGAGCCATTCACCGCAGTTTTATTGCTAGTCCAGGGTAACTTAGCTGCGAAACGATAGCTGGCCAGTTTACGCTCGATCAGCTTGAGGCAGCGATCTAACTCATTGCGGAAATAGGTATAGGTATTTTCGCTATAACCAGCCTGTTCGGATACAGGATTACCATTGAAGTAGTCGTCTTCAAGTTGTTTAACTTCTAATGCAGCTTCATAGGCCTGGCGGATCGCCCTTGCTGGAGCATCTGCTAGCCATTGCTTTGCGGCGGCGATCGCCTGTTGCGCTTTACTCATAAATTGTTGATGCTAAGCTGTTGCAATCCTATCAGATCCACTTAAACTGGTGGCAATATTGCTTATTTAACTCACGATCGCTCTGAGTCTCGGCTATTAATGACCAATATTCCTAAGTTTTGCGATCTCATAATGTGATACTCACAGATAGTAGTGTGTTTATAGTTGTGATGCTAGGGGTGTTGTCATCTCTGGGTTAGGCAATATCACAGATGCGGTTTTTGCATCCAATCGCTAGATTATGCAGATTGCTTGACTGCGAAATAGTTAAAATAACGATAACTATATTTAAATCGCGCTTTAGATCACACACTTAACTACTTATTGGCACTATAGTTGAAAGATTGTTTACTTTAATTGCTTTTAATTGAAGCTGCTATTAGTTCGATCATCGATCGGAGCGCGATCGTGCTTGCAGAGTTATCTAGGATCTAGGATAAGGTAGAAACTTTTGGATCGTCTTGGGAGATCTAGAGAGAATTAGCATTGCACATTAACATTATTGGCATTATTGGCATAAATAAAAAATTAGAGCTACTTACTACTTACAACATTGCGCCAATCTATTTGTATTTGTTGTTCTGACCTTACCATCTCTGAAATTATGTTTATGTAATGATGCCTAGTTTGCTAAGCGACCACCAAGGAGTTGGTTCTATTGTCTTTCCTCTGATTTGCTATATATTGTTGCTTGAAGTAATTTTTTAGATAGACTGGTAATTTTGCTTTGATTTAAATGGATAGCAACGAAGCACTGGCTACACTAGATAAGTTTTTACATAGTAAATCACTCAGCTATTTACAGGAGTTGGTTTTCTGTAAGTCCTGGGAAGGCAGCACCTATCAAGAAATTGCTAATGATGCTGGCTATGATTTCGATTATGTGCGCGAGGTTGGTTCTTCGTTGTGGAATTTGCTATCCGCAGAAATTGGTGAGAAGGTAACTAAGAAAAATATTCAATCGGTCTTGCGGCGCTACAAACAAGAGCAAGAGACCAGGGCGAATCAACTGGAAAGTGAAAATACTGGCAGGTCAAGTGATTCACAATCGCCTCTGGTGGATTGGGGTGAAGCGATCGATGTATCTAATTTCTATGGCCATACTGATGAGTTGAAAATTCTAAAAGAGTGGCTGGGAGAAGACTTTTGCCGCATGATTGCCATTCTGGGCATGGGCGGCATGGGCAAAACCGCATTGTCGATCGCCCTGGCTGAAGAGGTTTATCCTAATTTCGATCGCACAATCTGGCGGCTATTGCGTCCCAATCAATCGGTTGCCGATCTGCTCGCAGCCCTAATTGGCTTTCTCGGTAATCCTGGTAATCAAAGTAATCAGGGTAATCAAAGCAATCAGAATAATCAGAATAACCAAGCGCAAACAACTCCCTTACCAGATGCCCTCACCGATCGGATCTCCGTTTTGATTGAGTGCCTCCGCAATCGGCGCTGCTTAATTATTCTCGATGGTGCAGAAGCAATCCTGGCCGGTGGCGATCGCGCTGGTGTATATGCTGAAGATCTGGCCGGTTATGGTGAACTGTTCCGGCGGGTAGCTGAATCACAACACCAGAGCTGCCTAATTTTGACCAGTCGTGAGCAACCCCAGGAGTTTACGCTGCTGGAAGGAGCCAAGGTGCGATCGCTATTTCTAAAGGGGCTTGATCCTAAAGCTGGTCAAGCCATATTTGAAGAAAAGGGTGAATTTACGGGCTCGGCGGCGGAGTGGGATTTTTTAATTAACCATTATGCAGGCAATCCGCAATTATTGAAGGTGATCGCCGCCACGGTGCAAGAGTTCTTTGGGAGTAATATTGCGCTGCTGGTGGAGCAGATCAAGAGCGATCGCTGGGTGTTTGAAGGGGTACGCCAACTCTTGGATGAACATTTTGCTCGCTTGTCTGAGTCAGAAAAAAAGGTGCTTTACTGGCTGACAGTCACTCAAACTATGCCCCACCTGATGCAAATTGAGCAGGAAATGGTGCCAGCTAGTTCGCGGCAAGAGTTGCTCAGTGTGTTGGAATCTTTGCGGCGGCGATCGCTGATTGAAAAAACTACAGATGGGTTTAGCCCTTACCCGATTTTGAATGAGTATGTTACTCAGGTGTTGGTAGAAAAGGTATATGAGCATTAATAATTGCCCGATCGCCAATCAATCTGCCTGTCAGTTTTAGCAATTTTCTTATTTTTGGCTATTAATGAAAAATGCCCCTCCAGCGATCGGAAAGGACATTTTGTAAAAATAAAAGATACATCCTGAGTCGATTAGTTCAGCTCAGTTAAGTTACTTATGAAATGATCTGGAAGTCATTTTCATCAAGTACTGGTGGAGTTAATGCCCCAAAATCAGTGAAGACATTAGCAATTTGGATGGCATCGCCAGGAAGCGCTCCAGCAGCACCAATACCCGTTGGTGTAAAGAACAATCTTCCGGTATCTTCAATATATAAGATTCTGGCTGTGGTTTCGATCGCTATGCCAGCAAGACTTGGTGCATCTTGGAATTCATCCGCTGCAATAAAACTACCGATAGTAAGAGTACCGCCGAAGCCACTGCTACTTAGCACAAATCCATCACCGGGACCGGGCATCATCGCTGTTTGTTCGAAGTCAGTAATGACATCAATTCCCTCGTCAGGAGAAACATAAATAAAACTATCGTTACCAAGACCACCAGTGAGCGTATCTCTACCAGGGCCACCAGTGATCAGGTCATTACCCTCTCCACCATTAATACTGTCATCACCAGATACGCCAGCATCATCCGGATCATCACCAAATAATTGATCACTACCACCCCGACCAAAGATGCGATCGTCACCAGGGCCGCCCAATAAGCGATCGTCACCTAGTTCACCAGGATCAGTAGGATCGCTACCAGTAATGCGATCGTCAATGATCGTACCGGGGAAGAAGCTAAAGATAATTGGCTCATCGGTCAGGACAACCGTCGCTTCACTCAAGCCTGTAGCCAAGGCAAACCCGGCAGGGGCACCAATCTGTACAGTCACATTTTCTTCTGCTTCGCCGACCACATCATCTACTGGCACCACTTCAATAATTACCGAGGTCGCACCAGCGGGAACCACTACGCCAGTTTGAGTAGTCGTGGGAATTGTCACCGACGAAGGAATATTGACATAGTCGATCCCATTGGTAGAGAAACCTTCACCCTGAGGAATCGTAATTGGCACCACCACAGGGGTAGCAACTGCCTCAGAGAGGGTGATTGTAAAGAAGCCCTTGTCACCAGTCAGCTCAGACGCGCCAGAATCAGTTGCTTCAATGCCCACAGTGGGTAGAATTGGCTCAGGGGCTGGGGGAATAGGCGGCTCATTATCACGAATTATCACCGTAGCCGCAGTATCATTGGCATTGTCATTGGGGCGGCCAATCGTATAATTTGGACCAGGATCGATCGTCAGAACAACGGTTTCATCTTCTTCCACCAAGGCATCATCGATCGCAGTAACAATCAGTTCTACCGATCGTTGACCATCGGGAATGACCACACTGGTAGGTAACTCTTCATAGTCAGCTATGTTGGTTGCGGTGCCCGACAGCGAGAAGAACACGGTCAAATCGCCAATAATATTATCGCGGGAAATTACGAATCTGCCCCTGGTTGGCGATATGTTTTGAGCGGCTGGGAATTCCTCGGCAAATTGATCTGCCGCTACCACCGAAACCACCGATGCGATCGGCCCATCGGGTGATCCAGGGCTATCAGGCGGCCCAGTGATGGTGCTGGTGGCAATGAAGTCCTCCACCCCGATCGTATCAGCGGCAGTATTTGATAGAACGGCCAGGATTGCCCCTGAATCAGTCAGGGTAATTACAGTGTCGCTACCGTCTTGAGTAATGGTTAAGTCGGCGGGTGTAATCCCATCCAACAAACCAATCAAGTCTGTCCCGTCGCTGAAGTCAGTGATTGTATCAGTACCAGTGTCACGGCCAATTACAAAGGTGTCGCCACCGCCACCGCCGGTAAGCGTATCAGTACCGAGATCGCCAAATAGGGCATCATTTCCTTCATCACCAAACAGTTCATCACTCTGTTGACCGCCAAAGAGCGAATCGCTGCCTGGCCCACCAAGGATGGTGTCTTCACCAAAATTACCCAGCAGAAAGTCACTGTCTTTATCACCGGAGACAAAATCATCACCCTTGCCCCCATAAAGCAAGTCAACGCCTTGTCCTCCAAAAACTACATCACTGCCTTGATTGCCATTGAGGGTGTCTGCGCCCTGATTCCCTTCTAGGCGATCGCTATTGTCAAAACCACGTCCAGCATCATCACCGGAACCACCGACAATCGTATCCGCTTCACTAGTACCATCTAAAAAATCACCAGCTGGCGTACCAAAGATAATTGCCATTTCTAATCCTCCTCACGAACAAATGCGCTCATTTCCACAAATAATCTCGAGCCAATATTACAGATATGCCAAACGCTAAAGTTAAAACCAATCCATAGATTTACTATGCTGAATCACAGCTCTCAAATATTAAAAGAGAAATTCAAACTGTCAAGTAAATATGATCATAAAAATACTTTTTAATAAATAGCTAAAAATAACTATTACCTATCTTATTTAGCACCCAAGCCCAAACAAAGCAACTGAATCTATGGTGATAGATTTTAGCCTATAAATTGCTTTTTGTGACAACATTTATATTCCACTCAAAAATAAAAAGTAGCTGCTTTAGGAAACTATATATAATCAGCAAGGCTTATAGCTATCTAAGGCAATCTAATAGCTATAACTATATCCTTTTATTAAGCAAAATGTTGAAAATAATGATTCATTTTTATGCGCTTAATTTAGCCGCAAATTGAATTTATGTTTGAATAAAAGATATCAAAAAGAATAGCATTTCGACATTTTTATTCATTTTGATTTTTAATATATAGCAATGATCAAGCAGTTATTAATCCAACCGAAACATTATCGTTAGTACCTTGGGATGTAGGTAGATTATTTTGGCTCTATTGTAGAGCTTGACAATCGCTCTAGTCTTTATATATGCTGTGCGGGCTTGTCCCCTAAGCACTTAAAGTCCATTAAAGAAATGCTTACAGGCCTTGGTATAACCAGTGGTTGCTATAGCCTGAGTTGACTTGCCAAAGTCGATCCCCTTTAGATTTATCTTTAATAAATAGTAATACTGTCGATTGTAAAATCAACAAAACTAACTGATAGTAGTTCGTGATTGATTAACAAGTATTTAATTAGTTGATAAATAGGAAATATTAGCTAATATATAGTCTATTGATTTAATCCGATCGCTAATCTAGTTGCTATTCAACGTCTTGCAATTAAGTCTGCATTAAAATGCATATTCAAATTCAAGTCCAACCCATCATTTAATGCTGGTTTTGTGTAAAATTAGCCGCGGAAATGGCAATAGATTTTCATTGTAAGCGCACCAATAAGTGTAGATAGAAGAGACATTTATTGAATAGTATGCTATATCCTTGAAAGTGGTTTTTGTCAGTATCAGAAAATATGAGTTTGCTGACTGGAGGAGTTTAATTCTATGGCAATCATTACGACTGATTCAGATACCTTTACTGAAGGTAATACTATAGTTGTTACCGTTGAGTTCGAAACCGGCGATCCACTTGATTTTACGATTGATGTGGTTGGTCTAGCTAGTGCTGCTGATTTTGACCCGCCCCCAAATATTCCATTTTCGGTTAGTTTCCCGCCAGGTACTACTGCTGGCACCACCCAAACCTTTAACCTGGTCGTTGCTTCAGATAATATTGCTGAAGGCGAAGAAACGTTTATTTTGCAGGCTGAAGCCCCTGCATCGGGTTCTTCCGGCGCAATTACTATTTCCGATAGTGTTGGTGGTGGTGGTGCTGATGCTGGATCTGGTACGTTAAGCATCATCTCTGTGACCCCAAATCCTGTAGTAGAGGGGAATGCTTCCGTTACATTCCAAGTTCGTTATACTGCTGGTACTGCTCCGATCGGTCTGCAGTCATTTACAGTGGAAACGATCGATGGTACTGCTCGAGAAGGTACTCAAGCGAATGTTGCGACTAACCAAAATACGATCGACTATATTGAAGTTAATCGTACCTTCACCTTTGGTGATACTGCCCAGGATGATAACCCTGGCTTAACTACTACCCAGGACTTTTTCATCACCGTACCGATTAATGATGACACGATCATTGAGCAAACCGAGTCATTCAGCTTGGTTCTGCAAGATGTGGATGGTGCTTTCATTGGCACTGACACTCAGGTTGCCTTCATTGCTGATAATGATGGCCAGGGCACGCCTACACCCAATGCTAGGGGCACGATTCAGTTTGAATTTGATAGCTATAACACCGTTGAAGGCCAAGGCTTTGTTGACCTGCGTGTAATTCGGGTTGGCGGCCAAAATGGTGTAATTAATGCGGAAGTGCTAACCAGAGCCGGCACAGCCGTAGCTCCTGGTGACTACACTACCCCAAACCAAACTTCGGTCTTCTTTGGTGATGGTGATACAAGTCCGAAAACGATTCGGATTCCCATTATTGATGACACCGATCCGCTCGAAGTTACCGAGCAGTTCAGTGTTGATCTAATTGAGACAATCAGCCCTGGTCAGACGCAAGTAATTGAGACTGCAATTGTCACGATCGAAGATAACGACAGTAGTGCTGGAATTGGCTCTCTTGATTTTGATCCTGTCGTTTACACTGTCGATGAAGGTGCAGGTGCAGTTACTGTTAACCTGGTCTTCTCCGGTGGTAATATTCCCACAAGCTTTGACTTTACGGTCGAATCTGCAGATGGCACCGCTGTACAGGGAATTGATTTCAGTTTTGATGAGCTAACGCTAGAAAGTGCGCCCGGGATTGATGGCACCATTTTCCCAGTCGTAATACCGATCATTGACGATAGTATTGCTGAAATCACAGAAAGCTTTAGTATCTCCTTAGGTGATACAGAAGGGGTATTCCCAGGTGCTTCTTCTGCTGTGATTAATATTATTGACAATGACAGTGGCCCTGGTGCTAGCATTCCGCCTAGTTCAAATCCTGGTTTCAATCCATTCACCCCATTCCCAGTTGTCACATTTGCAACCCAAGGTGATGACTTCATTAATGGTAGTGATGGTGATGATAGTCTGTTCGGCAACCTGGGTAATGATACGATCCTGGGCTTGGATGGCTCTGATCAGATCTTTGGTGAGGAAGATAACGATAGCCTTTCTGGTAATCGTGGTGTTGACTTCATCAATGGTAATGCTGGTGATGATGCCATCTTAGGTGGCCAAGATGGTGATGTGCTCAGAGGTGGTCGTGGCAATGATGCCCTGTTTGGCCAAATGGGAGATGACTTCCTGTTGGCTGGCGATCGCGGCATTGATATTCTGAATGGTGGTCAAGGTGCCGATCGCTTTGCCGTTGAAGTGCTTGGCCCTGGCGATAATTATGACTACATTGCTGACTTTGAACTGGGCATTGACCAACTGGCGCTGTTAGGCGGTCTTCAATTTGGTAGCCTGGTGATCACCGATGGCCCCGCTGGTGCCGTAATTACCCAAGCTGGCAGCACTGATGCATTAGTTGTAGTTGGTGGGATCGCCGCCGGTTCATTGGGCGCGGATAATTTTATTAATATCTAAAATAAAATATCCAAGCTCTGATCAACAAGATCAACAAGTTTGCCCTAGATATAGTTATTCAGGTTTGGCAAGAACTAGATCTAGAAACCTATTTCACATCGCCAAACCTAGGACAATTTAATCTTGGGTTAGCCAATTTAAGCTAAAACCTCCAGTCATTTCAGGCAGATGAGTTTCCTCTGCCTTTTTTTGCTTGGCTAGTAGAATTAAAAGATAGAATTTGAGATTAGGAAATTGAAACATTAAACTTACAAACAAATGCCCTTGCTCACCCTAGTGCGACGGATTGCAGTTGATCAGCTTGATCCGATCGAGAATCAGCAGCAATCTAAACCTGACTACCATCTAGCCCTGGATTCAGAGGAAAGAACCCGATCGCGGTTAAAGTTTAAGTCGATCGAAGGGGAAATGCTCCAGCTCCAGCTTCCCAGGGGCACTGTATTACGGGATGGAGATTTATTGCTGTCTGCCGATGAGCAGCAATTGGTAAAAGTGATCGCCAAGCCAGAAGCAGTGTTGACAATTACCGCAACCGATCGATTAAGCCTACTCAAAGCGGCCTATCACCTGGGCAATCGCCATGTACCGCTCGAACTTACGCCCCACTACCTTCGTCTAGCACCGGATTCAGTCTTAGCCGACATGCTCACCAAAATGGGATTACAAATTACCGCCGAGACTGTGACCTTTCAGCCAGAAGCGGGAGCCTATGGCAGTAGCCACGATCATCATAGTGGTCGCGCAGGTAAGAGCCATGCCCATTAGTGTTTCGAAGCCTATGGGTGAAAAAGGTGATTATCCCAGTGCTAATGACTCAGCTAATCTAGAGTCAATTAATATTAATGCCTCTGCTCTGCTGCATTTACTCCAACTGGCTAATGCCACCCTGCCAGTGGGAGCCTATAGTTATTCTGAAGGATTGGAGGCTCTTTGTGAGCAAGGAATAGTCAAGAATGCTGATGATCTAAAAAATTGGTTGGCGATCGAATTGGACTATGGTTCAATCCGGGTGGAAACAGCGGTGATGATTCGTGCCTACGCAGCAACATTGAAAAAAGATCTAAACCAGCTTCAGCAATGGAATGATTGGTTTTCGGCCAGCCGTGAAACCGCTGAACTGCGGCAGCAAAGTTGGCAAATGGGTCGATCGCTACTTTTATTACTCCAGGAAATGGTCAAAGCTGAGGCGATCGTTAATCCAACTGAGAGCGAGCCTGGTAGTAAAGATAGACAGGTGTTTGTAAGTGAGGCCGTTGCTGCTCTTTCAGCTAGCTGGGGTGCTAATTTTGCGATCGCCTTTGGCATGGCAGCGGCAATCTGGCAGATCGATCGATCCGCTACCACGATGGCCTATTTGGCAAGTTGGAGTAACAATCTGGTCGCGGCGGGCGTAAAACTAATTCCCTTGGGGCAAACCAATGGCCAAATCTTGATCCTCTCGCTGCAAGGGGCGATCGCTCAAGCCACAGAGCAAATTCTCCGCCTGGATGACGGAGAGCTAGAAAGTTGCAATTTTGGTCTAGCCCAGGCCAGTATGCAACATGCAGATTTATATTCGCGGTTATTTCGCAGCTAGCAAAAAATCTAGACTGAGCCAGTACACATCTGAGCAGCAATAAACTGCCAGGTACCAGCAACATATGGGCTCAAATATCCACCGAGCTGACTGATTAAATTCTGAGTAATCGGCAGACTATCGATCCCCATCGCCACACATAGCAACATCAGGTAGGAGATCGAGAATTTAAAGGTAGACCGAGCCATCTGCTGATCGCTAGGGGTTTGATTTAAGATCCAGGCTTTTTGAATAAACAGGCCACCTAAATAGATCGCAGCGATCGCATAAATTACCCCCATCACATGCAGTGGATAAACCAGCAACAACGAAACCGGCAGCATCAAAAACGTATAGGCCAGGATTTGCTTAGTCGTGGCGGCTTCCCCCTTCACCACTGGTAACATCGGCACATTTACCTGGGCATATTCATCTCGAATCATCAACGCCAAAGCCCAAAAGTGGGGCGGAGTCCAGATAAAAATAATCGCAAACAAGACCCAGGCCGCCCAGCTTAGATCGCCAGTTACGGCCGCCCAACCCACCAACGGCGGAATGGCTCCAGCCGCACCACCAATCACAATATTTTGGGTACTCGATCGCTTCAACCAGAGGGTATATACACCCACATAAGTCACGATTCCAGACATGGCTAATAATGCCGCCAAAAGGTTAGCAAAGGTATAGAGCAAACCAAACGACAGGCCAGCCAAGGCACAGGCAAACAGCATCGCATCACGAGGGCTAACCTTGCCAGAGGGGATCGGGCGTAGGCGGGTGCGTTCCATGATGTAGTCAATATCACGATCGTAGAGGCAGTTGATTGTATTTGCCGACGCGGCTGCAAACGCACCACCCATAACCGTTACTAATAACAGAATTGGATCGACTTGCCCCTCGGCAGCGATCCACATTGCGCCAGCGGTGGTAATCAACAACAGCACAATAATCCGAGGCTTAGTTAGCTGATAATAGCTGTAGAGCACCTCACCCAGATTACGATTGCGTTTTTCTCCATTACTGGCGACGTTCGTCAAGATAAAATCTTGCATCAAAAAGCTCCTAATAAATACTTGGAAGGGAGTCTGGTGTTTGCTGAATAATTATTGTCTAATTACTAATTAATTAACAATTAATCGGTATTAATCGTAATCAGTATTAATCAGTATTAATCGGCTGCTACTGATGCGATTGGTGCTACTGGGCTAGACATAAAATTCCGATCGCGGATTGCCAATACCGTAAAACTGACCAATGTGCCCAACAAGGCTGCGCCGATCGCCTGGTGCATCACGGTCAATGGTTCAACCTGAAGCCGCAACGCATAGGTGGCTACACCGAGCAAAACCTGGATCCAAAGCAAGGCACCTGCCCCAAAGGCCAAACGGCGTAAGATTGAATTCAAAGCTGGAGTCCGCCAGGCCAAAACCACCACAGTCAGGGTAGCCAGGCTCGCCGGTACAACACCCACAAAGTGACTATTTAAGACGGCGCATAAATCAGCTCCAGCCAGACATTGATGAGCCGCCCAACGCGAAGCCACCAGACCCCCCAGAATACTCTGACCATAGACCAAACCAGCCGCCGTTCCACCAATCCAGGTCAACTTGCCAGAGGTTTGGCAGGGTTGATATGGCAATAGCGACATGCCGATCGACAACAGGGTACAAAAGAACAGCAGGCCAGTGCCCAGGTGGGCAGTCACAATATCAAAGCGCAATAGCTGCGTTACGGTGAGGCCACCCAAAATGCCTTGAAAGACAACCAGCAAAAATGCCCAGCCAGCCGCCCAGGGTAACCATTTAGGGAGCGATCGCCGCCACCACAGCGTCAAACCCACCAGTGTAATTGTAAGGAAGCCGATTGTAGAGGCCACCAGACGATGGAACCATTCCAGGAAAACTTGCAAATCCATCTGCGCCGCCGGAATCACTTCGCCATAGCAAAGCGGCCAATCGGGGCAGGATAAACCAGCGTTCATTACCCTGGTGGCACTACCCAGCGCCATCAAGAACAAAGTGGCGATCGCCAAAGAAAATACAAATCGCCGCACCACCACAACTGGCTCTAGGGTGCGAGCTTGGGAATTATTTTCTGATGAAGAGTTAGTCGAGTTAGCCGAACTAACCGAGCCATAAGAAGGGAACGAAGATTCTGCCATTTAATACCCTATTACCGAATTACCGATCAACAATTGGTTGGCTATTAGTCCAGGTTGGCTACTAGTCCAGACAAAAGACCAACGGAGCCAATTTCAATCATCTTGTTTTAATCATTGAATCATCACGATCGCAAATACTGAGCAGACTAGCCAAAACAATCAATTTATTTGCAATTAATTTCTGCAATTAATTAAATCTAGTCAGTTGTTAAGTCTAGAGTAGAAATCTAAATCCGACTGAGCTGCCCAAATTTCCTAAAGGAGAGTAATTACTCAGCCTATATATTAAGATTAGTTTAGGGATATTGAGCCTGCTTTAATGTTTTCTTCTAGTTGTTTAGATGTCTTTACAATCTTTACATTGTCTTACAATTGAGCGATCGCTTAACCTGCTAGTTAGATACTCCGGCAATTGATCGAATTTTTGCATCAATGGGTGAAATATTCATTCTTAAGTAATCCGGTTTAAGTAATCCAGAAATGGAAATATCAGCATTATGGATATTGATTATGGATATTGAAAATATCAAAATATGTATGCGCTTGACCGATCGCTAGGCTAAATATTCAAGCTATTCCGCCAATGTGCTTACCAATGTGCAAGCCTGATTAACTTGATTGCACAGTATTTTTAGAGCAAATGAGCAAGAAGGTCGTTTCGAGTTTGTGAACCAAGCTTGCTTAATTTAAATTATAACGATTTGAATTATAACGATCGCAAAAACTTCTGTCGCTTTTCTTCGTATTCTTCTGCGGTGATGATGCCGCGATCGTAGAGGTCTTTTAAATCAGCCAAGGCCGCTAGAATGTCCCGCTTTGATAGATTTTGCGGCTCCGAGCCCAGATTATGTCTAGCTGTTTTGGTTCCTGACCTGCCATTGCTACCAGAGATTGGATAGCGAGGACGACGGTTGCTGGGTTCAATCAGTTCAACGCCATAGATCCGGGCAAAATCCGCATCGGAGATATTGATTAAATAAATCCCCTCCGCGATCGACAGAATGCTGGGAATAAACCCGCCAGAAAGCACCGTAAGGATACAGTAACCAGCACCCCAGCCAGTTTGCCCCAAATAAAACTTCTGCAAGCCCGCCCAGCCACCAATGAAACAAAGCATGATTGCGATCGCGCGGCTTTTCTTTTGCCCGCTCCAGGTGGAAGCCGAGGAAACATCAGGAATATGGGGAATCTGAACGGTCGACTGATTATTTGAGCCACCTGATTGACTTTGCTTATGCTCACTGGCACTCGCAGCAGAGCTAGATTTGGGATGCAGGTTGCGGCTGATTACTTCATTGAATAAAAATAAATAATCTGTTTCCTGGTTGTTAGTTTCATCGGGGCGATCGATATCTTTCAGTATCTCTGCCACCGATTGATAACGCTGATTTAGCTCCGTGGCCACCATCCGATCGAGGATTTTGCCCAAATTATCGCTAATTAGATTGTTATTGGGTAAATAATCGCGCCATACCCACTTATATTCAAGATCAGAATATAAATCAAACGGATCAACCAGCGTCAATAAATTCAAGCAGGTCAAACCCAAACTATAAATATCACTGGCGTAGGTGGCCTTGCCCATTGTTTGCTCTGGCGCAGCGTACCGGGCACTGCCGATCACGGTGCCGGATTTTTTGGCCACGCCACTGATCGGACTAACGGTGAGCTTGGCTGCACCAAAATCAACCAGCACCAGTTGAGTGCCTTGGGCACGGCGAATAATGTTTGCGGGCTTGATATCACGATGAATGATGCGGCGATTGTGAATATAGCGCAATACTGGCAGGATTTGTGTGAGTAAGTCCTTGATTTCGGTTTCCCCAAAAGCGCCGTACGCTGCTGCTACCTGGGCTAAATTTTGTCCTTCAATATATTCCTGCACCAGACAGAGCCGCTCTTTTTCCTCGAAGTGAGCTAGCAAGCGGGGGATTTGCTCATGATCGCCCAGTTCATCTAAGCGGGTGGCTTCGCGCCGAAATAGTTCAGTGGCTTCTTGGAAGTTGATCCCAGCTTGGGGCTGCGACGAAAATTGTTTAATGATGCATTTGGGCTTAGACGGTTTGCATTCATCGATCGCCAAGAAAGTGCGGGTGGCCTGGCCTTGCCCCAGTGGTTGAAACGCATAATAACAATCGGCTAAGGGGATTTTGGTGCCACAATTTTGACAAAAAATGGCATCATCAGGGTTGCGCGGATCGACGCAGCGAGGATTTAAACAATATCGCATAGGAGTGGATCAACCAGGGCTGTGAGGGTTAGTTAAGCTCTAGCCTGCTGGTAGTAATAATTTGCAAGTCAGGTATGTCGCAATAGCTGAGGCTATAGACGATCGAAATTGGTAATCAGATTCATTGCCTTGTTAGATCTATCAAGTATGAGTATGATCGATTTTGCTGTTCAAATCAGCTAGAATCGTTACCCAAAACGTTTAATTGGCAAGTGTTTGGGTAGTTTTCCCAACGCCGGATTGATGATTTACAGGACTACTTACAGGGCTACGATCGCGCCAACAGCACCATAGGCTTACTATGCCACTTTGGCAGCACCATAAAAATTACTGATCCCGATCGCGCCGCCGCGCATTGCGAATAAAAAAGTATAAAAAAATCAAACCCAACTGTGCTTCGCCAATTAGCATATAATTCCTGATCAAAGGTGGCAAATCAGCAGTAGAAGTGAGCGTGAAGGCGATCGACCCCAGCGCAATATAGAGCCAGGGGCGAATATTTTTAAAGGTTTTCTTGAAATCAAATTTGAAATCAAAACTATCTGGCTGAGCCTGATTATTTTTATTATTTGACTTCACTTTGCTGGCGGATCGGCGTTTTGTAGATCTTGGCACTCCTTTATCACCCAACTAATTAACGACTAGATTTCGATCGACGGTCAGTTTAATCTTTATAGTAGCTAAGTTAGATCGATTAGCCAATCAACTAGTAGTAGCGGTTGCCGTAATTAGCGATCGCTCAGATCAAAACTAGACCAAAACTAGATCAAAGATTTATATTCCTGGATCGGGATGCCAGTGCGACGTTTGACATCCACCAGTGACCTGAATTCGCCATTGCGCTGTCGTTCTGCCACAATTGCCAGTGCCACCTTTTCATTCAACCCCTGAGCGGCTAACTCCTGAGCCGAAAAGGCATTCATGCGTTTCCAAGAAGTAGTTGCATCACGGCTAAAGTAACTAAAGGTGAGCATTGGTGCGATCCTTTGCACGGTTAATTCGGGCACGCCGATCAACTCGGTCAACTCTTCCGCGTGGGTAAATACATAACCCTCGTTACGCATGGTGATAATGTCATTGGCATAGACGATCGGTAAACCCAGGTTATATACCAACTCATGTTTGGTGCAATTATTAATTTCGACCGAATCGCGGCCAGCGGTAATCATTTGAGCTAGTTTTACTTCCTGGGGGATCGGCAAATCTTTGGGGTAGGTTTTGATCAAGAAATTTTGCTTGAGTGAATAGGCGGCGACAAATTGACCAATCCACCCCAGGCCAGCAATCGCAACCCAGCCAAAACTATTGGCGGCGATCGCCACAGCCACAAATGCCAGCCCCATGCCAATCCATTCTTTGGTGCGAACTTTGAGGCCAGCATAAACGAGTGCCAGGCCACCAAAGACCGGGATCATCGCATACCAGACCCAATTGGGGGTGCGCTTAAACCAATCGGGGGAGTTTTGTTCGGGCAATATTTTTCACCAACTCGCCAAAAAGCAAAAATCAATAGCAATAAATTAAATAAATAAAGCTTGACTCTATTAATTCTATGACTGCAAAGCCAGGTCAATATGTTTCTTAGAATGTTTTTTTTAGGATGCCCAATTTGTTTAGCAAGTTTAAAAAGTATTAGCTAGCCAGGTCGATCGTGGTAATCACAGACTTAAACCACAAATGACTATAAAATTGCGATCATTTAAAGTCATTGAGATCATTGAGAATCAATTTACAGCCAAATTAAAAAGGCTGATAGCGATTCAAGCGCTGTAAAAATTGAACGGTAAGAATTGGGCTGAGCTTGTGCCAATTGAGACTTAAGCCTTCTACCGATTCGTATTATTAGCCTATGTCAAGCCCTGCTCGTTGTTTAGAATCGATCGGGTGAATTGTTGATCATGGGTTAATCAATACTCATAAGATTCAGGCTATTTAGGCAACCTAGAACTTAGAACTTAAGATTCAAGCTGGCATTGCCCTAAAGTTTGGCCTAGAGTCGATCGAGCAATTTGCGGCGCTTTTGTTCATATTCTTCGGCAGTGAGCGCACCCATATCATAGAGATTTTTAAGTTCAGCTAGGGCACTGGTAGTATCGGCGGCGGAATGAATTTTATTGATCAGACCAGTAGTGCCATTAAAGCGGCGATCGAAATCGGCATCACTCATGAATAAAAATATAAAGAAATCCAGGATGGCAAGCAAGAAAGGAATGCCAGTCCAGAAAAACAAAAAATACAGTAGCCCTGCTGTAACTTGGCCTAGATATAGCCTATGTACGCCAAACGCACCCAGGAAAAAGCAAAGCAGAACGGTGATGCCTCTATTCTTCATGGCTTATGGGAGTTACTTAAATTGCTTTCTGCCAAGACTCTAATTACTTAATCAATCTATCTACTAGCTCGATCAAACCAGATAAAACTACATAAGATGAATAAACTAATGCCAATGACTCCAATTAATCGATCGGCTTAGTTTACCTAATCTACCCACTAATCCACTCTACCCAATCTACTAAGTTATTAATCCAGATCTTGGAATCGGCTCGACAGCCAGGGCATTAGGAAATAGACCCCGGCCACAGTGCCTTCTAGTAACAAGATATTTAAATAGGTTTCTAGCCAGGGATTGAGCTGCAAGCTAGAAGTACCAGCAATTGTCAATGCGGCGATCGCCAGACAGGCTAAGAACTTAACTGTTGCTTTTGACTTCATCAACCTATGCCAATTCCGATTTCTAGTCTAACCTAGCAAATCCAGGATGCTTGAGTCTGCTAATAAATAAGTTAGCTAACTTAACTATGCTTTGGCTATGCATAATCTCCACCCGCTATGCCCAAAGCGACTAGGCCACGATCGCAATACAATCGATCTCCACCAACACATCCTTTGGCAATCTGGCCACCTCCACGCAAGCCCGCGACGGGGCATAGGTATCAAAATATTCAGCATAAACCTGATTCATGGCCGCAAAATCATTCATATCAGCCAGAAAAACCGTAGTTTTCACCACATCTGCCCAACCCGCATTAGCCTCAGCCAGAACCGCCTTCAGGTTCTCAAACACCTGCTTGGTCTGGGTTTGCACATCAGCATCGCTTAATACCTGGCCAGTGGTAGGGTCGATCGCAATTTGCCCCGACAAAAACACCATCTTGCCATTGGTGGGCGCGGCGATCGCCTGGCTATAGGGGCCAACTGGTTTAGGAGCTTTGACGGTATAAATGATTTCTTTACTCATCTTCACTGTTTTTTAATCTAATTTAATCCAGATCTGGCAAAATCAAGGCAGCACTATGGGCACAAATGTTGAACATTTCATCATTGAATTAAGGCTAGTCCGATGCAGATTCTATCTCTCTTGCAGCATTATCTTACTCAATTTCTGGCTCCGGCGCTAAAGCGACGACTACTTACCTGGTCACCAACCAGACAATTCAATCGAGTCAATCGGTTGCTGAGGTTTTTGCGCTCGGCTTTGATCGGCTGCCTGGTTTGTATGGCGATCGCCGCCGTTAATCCCTTGCCCCTATCTGCCCAACTGCCATTTCCGGGTAATCAACTTTTTGTCAATGATCGCCCAGTGGTCAACACCGCCGGCCAGATCGGTAATATTGTCTACGCGCCAATTATGTTGGATGGACATAACCTGTTTTCGGTGGGAGCAGAATCGGCTGGGACAAATGTTCCTGGGATTCCCAGGCCAGTAGATACCAAAATCGGGGTGATCGAAGAAAGGTTGAAACTGGCGATCGATCGGGGCATAGATATTAACAATCTGGAAATTATTTATGAGCTTACTGCCAATGATAATGCCGAAATCTTTTTAGTCAGCGGTTTAGATCTAGCCGAACCATTTAAATTACTGACCCTGACCCAAATTGATGCCACCGTCTGTGGCCTGACCCTGGCGGAATCGGGCGATCACATTGTGCATATTCTCCACGATGCTTTGATCCGTGCCATGCTCGAGCGCCAGCCAGCTTATTTGCAGCGTCATGCCCTTTACAGTGTCCTGGCAATTATGGGGATGATTGGCGCTAGTACGATCTTGTTTTTTATTCAAAAACGACTCAATCATCAATGGGGGCAATCCAAAGCTGTAAACCAACAAAAAGCGAAAGAACTGGCGGACACCCACCAGAAGAATTTGGCCGAGGAAGAAGATATCACCGACGAGCGTCAGTATGTGATGGAGCAGATTATTGGCCATGAGGTGCAATGCACTCGCCAGGTAAATCGCTATAACTTCCGACGTATAATCCTGCAAATTGCCCATGTTGTGATCTGGTTTGGTGGGATTGCCTGGATTGTGGGATTATTCCCCTATAGCCGCTGGCTGCAATTCTTTATTCTTTCGCAGCCATTGATGGTGATCGTAATCTTAATGGTGCGTCCAGCCGCCAGCTATAGTTCAATTTGGATCGATCGCTCCCTGGATAAATGGGCTAAACGCGAATCGATTAACGAAGATATGATGCAACGCTGGAACCTGCGCATCAATAGCTTTGGGCCGATCGTCAAGGCGGGCATTAATACTCTTTTATGGTTGTTTACCATCCTGTTTGTGCTCTATTGCCTGCGGATTCCAGTTGCGCCAATTCTGGCTGGGGCAGGGATTCTAGGTTTGGCGGTTTCTTTGGGGGCGCAAACCCTGGTGCGGGATTTAATTAGCGGTGCATTGATTCTGGTAGAAGACCAATATGCGATCGGTGATTTTGTAATTCTCAATGAAACCTTTGGCCGGGTTGAGAAAATGAACTTGCGGACTACTTCGCTGCGCAATCGCCAGGGAAACTTGATCACCCTGCCCAACAGCGATATTAGGCTGGTGAATAACCTCTCCAAGGATTGGGCACGCTATAAACTTTATATCTATGTTGATCACTCCACCGAAGTTGATTATGCCTACCAGGTGATTAAACAGGTGGCCGATGAAATGAGCGCCGATCCATTCTGGAGCGATAAAATCATTGAATCAGAAATTCGTGGTGTAGAAGATATCGATGCCCTTGGCTATAGCGTGGGCTTAAGGTTTGAAACCAAGCCGGGGATCTATCGCAAAGTAGTACGCGAATATCGTCGCCGTCTTAAGAATGCCTTTGAGAAAGCTGGAATCAAGTTTGGTATGAATTTGATGTCGATCCTGAATCGGGATGTGCTCCAGCCGATCGGCATTAGTTCTGGTAATGGTTCCAGTGCGATCCACTAATGTTCTTTCTCAGTCGCCGTTAAAGAATTGGCATGAATAAATAATAGTTAAAAGCGATCGCCCCTCTGCATAAAGAGAAAAGCGATCGCCATGTTTTAGATTATTAACTTTTCCAGCAAGCTGACTAGACTTAGACAAACACCAAATCAGTGACGGTGTTAATCATCTGCTGCTGCACGATCGCCACCAGATCGCCACCGTTGAAGATGCCCTGACCAGTGAGATTATTTACCGTGGTATTCGGCACAAACGTGTAGTCGGCCAACACACCATTCAGCACGATCGTATCCACACCAGAGTTGAAATCGCTGATGTAGGCAAAGTCAGCATCACCGTTACCGAGATAGTACGAACCAAAGCTAGCGCCGAGGATAAACGTATCTGCACCAGCACCGCCACCACCAGTGAGGCGATCGAATTCTCCAGTGCCAGTGCCGCCGCAAGCGCCATCCATTGTGTCGTTGCCTGCCCCACCGTTGAGGAAGTCATTGCCCAGGCCACCACCAAGGAAGTCATTACCTAAACCGCCATTGACCCGATCGATGCCATCACTGCCGAACAGGCTGTCATCACCACCGTTGCCATTGAGGGTGTTGTTATTGGCATCACCGACGATCGTGTCAGAGCCGGGCGTGCCAAAGGAAGTATTACCAAAGACCAGAACGCCAGCGGAGTTTTGCAATTCAAATGCACCAATATCAATCCGGCCACCAAAGACGCGATCGAAACCCATACCACGCTGGTCGAAGTCAGGCGGAGCCACAAAGTTAGGATCACCATTGTTGATCGCTAAGCTACAGCCATCACCAAGGGCATGGGTTTGAGTCGGGCCACCATTGTCGGCCAGGGGAGCCAAGCCCGGATCGATCGGGTCCATTGCCGTGCCCACAAAGTCATCATTGGCGTTGGGAATGCCAGCCGGGAAGTCGGCCACTGCACCGGTGTTATCACCAATGATGTTAAAGCCATTGGTAACGATCGTACCGCCGTTGTCGATATCTGGAGTAGCCGGATCAACGTTTGCAGCCACGATCGTGTTGTCGATCGTCAGTGTGGCATTACCAGGATCGATAAAGATACCGCCGCCACCAGTGGTTGCAGTGTTAAAGGCGATCGTGCTGTGGCTGACTGTAATATCGTTGTTATCTGCATCTTCGATGTAAATACCACCACCCATCTGGAGAGCGCTGTTGCCACTGATCGTGCTCTGCACAATTGTGGCCGTATTGCCATCATCAAAGTAGATGCCACCACCATCATCGGCAGTGTTGGTGTCGATCGTGCTGCTGTCGATCGTGAAATTGTTATCGTCTTCAAAATAAATCCCACCACCATTATCATTGGCATAATTACCACTGAATGTACTGGTAGTAATCGAGACAGTATTTTCATCTTCAAAATGGGCACCACCACCATCATCATTGGCAGTGTTACCACTGAATGTACTGTTGGTAATCGTGACAGTGTTATAGTCATCGGTGTAGAACCCACCACCTTCATCGCCAGCACTGTTACCAGTAATCTGCGAATTAGTGATTGTTACGGTGTGGTCTTCATAAACATAAATTCCACCACCATCATTAGTGGCAGTGTTACCACTGATCACACTGCCAGTGATAGTCAGGCTGGGCGCGGGATTCATGCCACTGGTATCGTAGACATAAATTCCACCACCATCATCGGCAGTATTACCAGAAATCTCTGAATTAGTAATCGTGATGATGTTGCCGTTGCGGCCACCGATTCCACCACCATCACCAGCGGTGTTACCAGTAACCGTGCTGTCGGTCACATTCAAGGTGGCATTATTGACCAGTCGCACCCCACCACCACGGGCTGCTACATCACCACCAGTAATGGTCAGGCCAATGAAGTTAACCGTGGCATCGCCATTACGCACATCAAACACCCGATCTAAGCCAGCAGCATCGATCGTGGCTTGTGCAGCGCCATCGGTCTCGATTGTGATGTTGGCATTAGCCACAACTGAATTAATATCGAGATCGCCAGTTGCGGCCAAGTCTTCACCAACGCCAGCAATGGTCAGAGTATAGGTAAGACCACTGACCAGGACGATCGTATCGACCGCGTCGGCATTAGTGTTCGCTTCAATGATCGCTTCGCGCAAACTATCACCAGCGCCAAGACCAAGGCCGCCATCATTTTCATCCAGCGTCGTTGTAACGTTAATTACCGCCATTCAGTTAAAGCTCCTCACTATCAAGGATAAATGTTTAAAAGCAATACAATACTAAGACTAAAAATCACATATTAGAACATTTTGATCACAATCTTAAATTTCCACCTCCCCGATCTAAACCTATTCAGCAATCTAGATTAGTTGAGCGATCGCCCCTCTGCCTACATAGAAATTAAGTAGAAAAACGATCGCCATGTTTTAGATTATTAACTTTGACCGTTAGCTGGCTAACTTAGCTAAACAAATACAAAATCCCCAGGCGCTGCACTAGATTGCTGCAGGATCGCCACCAGATCGCCACCCTGGAAGATGCCTTGCCCAGAAATATTATTCACAGTGGTTTGCATAAAGGTGTAGTCTTCTAGTGCCCCAGCCAACTGGATCGTATCCATGCCAGTGGCAAAGTCAGTCAGGTAAGCAAAGTCAGCATTACCATTACCCACGTAGAATGCACCTAGTTCATTCCCCAAAATAAAGGTATCCATACCATCGCCACCGCCACCAGTGAGCCGATCGATCTGACCAACGCCCAAGGTGGTGCAAGCGCCATCAAGCGTATCATCGCCTGTGCCACCATTGAGGAAGTCGTTCCCAGAACCACCAACAACCAGGTCATTGCCAGCTTGCCCATTGATGCGATCGATACCAGCACTACCAAATAGGCGATCGTCCCCAGCATTACCATTAATGTTGTTGTTATTGGCATTGCCGATAATCACGTCACTATTGGGAGTACCAAAGAAACTATTGCCAAAGTTAACCACTCCAGGTGAGTTCGCGGCAAGGCTAAAGCTGCTATCGGTATCAGTATTATTGGCCAGATTAGCTTCCTCTACATCGCCCACCACCGAGACGTTAGCCGTATTGGTGATTGTGCCATCGGTTAAATCGCAATCAACATGGCCAGTGGCAGTAATCGTAACCGTATCGCCACCATTGATTACTACGCCATCAACATTCAGATCGCCATTCCCCTCAAACGGAGTGCCTTCGCTGTCAGTGAATGACCATTCCACTCCGGACAATTCAGCAGGGAAGATATCAGAAATTGATGCATTTTCAGCATTCGCATCACCGACATTGGCAACCTCAATGTTGTAGGTAATTTGCGCGCCGGGTAACGGAGTCAGATCAGCGCCAGGGGCAGGGGTTTTAATTACACTGAGGTCAATTTCACCACCACCATTATTACCAGATTCAAAGGCACCAATATCCACAATGCCATTGACGATCCGATCGAACCCGGCACCACGTTGATCGAAGTCAGGCGGAGCAGTAAAGCCAGGATCACCAGCATCGATCGCGGGACTGCCAGCCAATAGCTCATGGGTTTCAGTTAGACCGCCATTGTTTTGCAAGGGGCCAAGCAACGGATCGATCGGTACAGCATTAGTACCCACAATGTCGTTATTGCCATTGGGATTGCCAGCCGGGAAAGTAGCTCCGACACTGGTGTTGTCACCAATTAGGTTGAAGCCATTACTGGTGACAGTGGCACCACTATCAAAAATATCGGAACCTTCAGCAGCATTATTCGTGGCAACGATCGTATTGTCGAATTGCACATTGGTATCGCCTGCACCAATAAAAACCCCACCACCAGCCAGAGCAAGGTTAAGGGCGATCGTGGAATTACTGATATTGATCGGCGGTGAACCTTCACTGGCATTAGCGGCAAAAAAGATCCCACCGCCATCCTCATCAGCAGTATTACTACTGATCGTGGAATTGGAAATCTCAATATCGCTATTGATCCCTCCACCCACAAAAATGCCACCACCATTAGAGCCAATGCTACCACCAGAAATAGTGTTATTGGAAACAGTGGTGCTGGTAATGCTTACGATGTTGTTCTGGTCGAATAAAATACCGCCCCCATCCTCAACAGCGCTGTTCCCAGAAACCGTGGTGTCTGTGATCGTGACGGTATTATTATCATCAAAAAAGAGGCCACCACCGGAGGAAAAACCAACATTATTGTTAGAAATTACACTGTCATCGATCGTGACACTGTTATTATCCTGAGCCTGAAGTCCACCGCCAGAGGTGCCGGCACTGTTGCCACTGATTGTGGTGCCGCTAATATTAATAAAGTCGTTGTTATAAGTCTGAATACCACCACCATCACTACTCGCCGTATTACCAGTGATATTACTGTCGGTGATATTGAGCGTGGCATCAGCGCTAAAACTGATCCGAATTGCCCCACCATCACCACTGACATCACCACCAGTGAGATCGAGGTTAAGCAAGTTTAAAGTAACACCACTGCTGACGATATCAAAAATCCGATCGCCGGCTGCTAAAGTGCTAGCATCGATCGTGGCATTCCCACCGCCCAATGCTTGAATTGTAATATTGTTGTTGTTGAGGATATCCAGGTCACCGAAGGCTGCCGCTTCTTCATTCGCCCCTGAAAGCGTCAGGTTATAGGTGAGACCACCAACCAGATTGATCGTATCGATCGCATCTACATTGGTATTCGCCTCAATAATTGCTTCGCGCAAGCTAGTTCCTGCACCAACACCAATGCCATCATTTTCATCGGTAGTGATGTCAACATTAATAATTGCCATAGTTTAAAACTCTGTCCAGGTAAAGTACATCTAAGGTTTTTGTAATGCTTTTTTAGTGTCCACCCTGCGATCGCATTTACCTGTGATGAGAATATCTTTGTGGATGTGATTATTCTCACCATAGATTTATTCGCCGATCGTGATATTGATTCAATTCTACCCATTAATGCCGTTAGTTATGGCTCAGCTATCAATAAAATTATAAATTTAGGCTTGAGTTATCAGGTTACTTAACTATGTTTAACAATTTAAAAATTCTGATAGTGAACTGCTAAATATAATGAGGCGATCGAAATTGTGAGTATCTTCTTTTGCTGTGTTCTTTCTCGTTCCCATTTCTGAGGCTACAGCCATCGCCAAATCATGAGAGATGATTAAATTAGAGCCGTTCCTCGATCAGGAATATGAATGGATTTAATAGAACCTAATCACTCTTGATTAAATTAAAGTCATAAACTGAAGATCTTGCACCAAGATTATTAAATATGAGAATTGGTGAGCTAGTCATTCATGTTTGCTTGCCAAGTAATCATAAGCTCACTTTTGCTTGAGCACCAGCAGGGTGAAGTCATCAAAAACCCGCTGAGTACCAATGTGGCGGCGCACATCCTCGATCACTAGCTCTCGCATCCGATCGGCACTTTGATGCCAGTTTTGCCGCACCATTTCACACAAACGTTCAATCCCATATTGCTGATGGGCGGGGTTTTCGGCTTCCGTAATGCCATCGGTATAGAGCACCACCGAGTCCCCTGGGGCTAAATCAATTCCAGTTTGGCCAACAAATTCAGCAATGTCTGGTTCCAGGCCGATCGGGAATCCCAAATCGATCGTATCAATGCGTTCAATTTGGCCACCCTCTCGCACCACGATCGCCTCTTCATGCTGACCATACATCTGCAAGCGTCCTCCCTGCGGCACCACCTCATAGTCTAGTAAGGCCAGGGTTAAATTCTTGTCTGAATTCATCCGTTGTACGTTATGGTAAATCGCCTTATTGATTGCATTAAGGAAGCGATTGCCATCAGTTTGCTCATCCAAGAGCAAAGTGCGTACTGCCGTTTGCACCATCACCATCAACATGCCACTTTCCAACCCGTGGCCAGTCACATCACCAATGCCAATTTTGACCCGTCCATTATGGCTGAGCACATCATAGTAATCGCCCCCTACTTCCTGGGCCGGCTCCATAAATCCAGCAATATCCAACCCTGGAATTTGCCTGAGTTCCGCTTCCTTGGGCAACATCATTTGTTGCAGTTGACGAGTGATGTTTAGCTCCGCATTCATACGCAGATTCTCAGCCTTGAGCTGTTCGCTCAGCAAGGTAATTTCCTGGTTAGCGCTCTCCAACCTGGCCATACTCTCTTGCAAGGCTTGCTCAGAAAGTTTGCGATCGGTGATATCACGGGCCACCCAAATTACCTCAGTGCGCGAAATGGGTGAGAGAATGGCCGCAAACCAGACTTTTCGCCCCTCCAGGTTCATCTCATATTCTATGTTCTGAGTCGCTTGGCTATTCAGGGTTTGTTGAATCCTGGTGCGAAATTTAAGGGCTTGGCGATCGGGGAAAAATTCGCTCATGTTTTGGCCGACAATCTCATCCAGACGGCGCGAAGGGTACTTCGGATTGGTAGGGGCGATCCGAATAAAATTGCCATTTGCATCGGTGACAAAAATGACATCGGTCATCGCGGCAAACAGGGCTCTTAGTTCTGCCTCCGAGGCTTGCAGTGCGGTTTCGGCTCGCTTGCGTTCATGGATTTCTTGTTCTAGTTCTTTGGTGCGCTCAGCCACGGTTTGTTCCAACAACCGCGAATAATTGCCCTGTTCTTCGTACAGCTTGGCATTTTCCAGGGAGATCGCCACCTGGGCACAGAGAATTTGCAATACCTCGCGTCGCTCTGGCGTAAAGGCTGCCACCACCAGATTATTGTCTAAATATAGCAAGCCCAAAAACTTGCCTTGGTTGATAATTGGCAAACACAACACCGATTGCATCTGTTGAGCCTGCACCTGCGGGTCTTGGGTGAATCGACCTAGCTGGAGCGCATTATCCAACAAAACTGGTTCTTTTACCCTGGCTACATAGTTAATGATGCTCAGCGGTAAATAATCACTCTCGGCCACTGGGATTGATGGTCGCGCCACCTCAGGCTGATTGACGATCGCCTCGGCTTCAATATACAAACTCTGCTGGCGCAACAATACTAGACAACCTCTACTTGCCCCGGCTGTTTCCAGCATAATTACCATCAGTTTTGCCAGTAGCTTATCCACCACAATCTCACTGGAGATCGTCTGAGCCGCCTTAACCACGGTGGCAATATCCAGCGAGCCATGACCGTAATCGGTGCTCTCCTTACTAGCCTGACGAAAGGTGGTGGCCAGCATTTGGGCATAGGCAGTTTCCAAGTGGCTAACTTTGGCGGCTGCACCCCATATTTGATAGGTGTAATAGGCTTTTTTAAACAGGAGTTGGGCAAAGTCAAATTTTTGTTGAGCTAGCCAGAACTTGGCCGCCAGTTCTAGTCCCAGGGCTTCGATCTGGATAAATTTATATTGCTTGGCGACGGCGATCGCTTCGTCATAGAGGTTGATCGCCAGCAGTTGTCGATTACAAATGCGGGCAATTTCTGCCTTTAATAATAAATGCTTGGCTCGAAAATTAGCCGGACAGTTCTGAGACCAGCGTGCCAACCGGCGTTCATTGTGTTTGAGCAAGCGGGAATAATCACGGCGCTCGTCTAGCTCGGCTGAGTCATAGATCGCCGCTAAAATCAACGATTCATAGAAAAAATGCTCGGCAAAGATCGCCACGCCAAAGTGAATATCAATAATTTGGCGAGATTTGATAATCCACTCTAGGGCATGATCATATTGTTCAAATAAATAATGTAACTGGGCTTTGTAGATGTAGTAGCGGCTGAGGGCACTATCGGCCTGGCCAGAGTGATGTAAGCGATCGAACAGACTAGCTTCATCCATATGGCGATCGCTAAAGTCAGTGACACTATCGGTTTGCCCCTGTAAGCAAAGCACATATTGTTGCATCACCAGGGCATTATTGACGATCGCTTCATACTGCCGTTGCTGAGCCAATTGTTTACAGCGCATCACCTCATTAAAGGCATTGCCCAGGGACGTACCGCTGATGATCGCTGTCTCGGCGATCAAAACCAGCGTATATACGGCATATAGCAGCTCACCACTAGCGGCGCAAAGTTGGAAGGCATGGATTAGATATTGTAGGCATTCACTGAAGGGTCGTCGCCAATGACCAATGAAGCCACCATAGCTGAAATGACTGATCCCGGCCAGGGTGGAAAACTTATCACTTAATGCCAGAGCAGCCTTGCCAAATTGATGGCCATTTTCATATTCATTAAACCCAGCCCCTAAAATTGAACCATAGGCGGAGTAGGCATAGACCGAAGTGCCACAGTTGCCATGCTCCAACGAAAGCTGCACCATTGCCAGGATCACTAGAATATAAAAACTGCGATCGCACCGGATTGCTGCCGCTGCCATATATTGCATCAGCTTCATCGCCTGTTGCAGGGTTGGCGATTGCATATTGGGCAAGTCCACCAGGTTTTCAATTTGCGCCAGGTTATGGCTACTCAGGGTCAGCTTAATTTGAGCTTTGATCTGGTTGACGCGCTGCAAAATCAAATCACGATCGGGATGTCTGGGCAGCGGCTCAAGCCCTAATTGTTGAAGACCATCACGGCCAAGGTCGATCGCTTCCAGGTTGCGGTTTTGATTGATCCATAGCACCAGTTGGATGATATAAATATCGATCCGATCTTGAACATTTTGGGCATGTTCCAGGCACAGTTGGAAAAATTCCGTTGCTGCGGCAAAGTTGCCACATAAATATTCGCACTCTGCCCGATCGCGGAATAGCTCAAAGGCAAGCTGATACTCAGTCTGCCAGCAATCATGCAACAAAATATCAGTACCAACTTGAAAATAATTGATCGCCAGGGCATAGGCGGTGGCTTGCTTTGCCCGTTGCCCAGCCAACAAATTCAAACGCGCCAATTGATGTTTTTCCTGGCGATTGTGAACTAACTCTTGCCCCAAATTGAGTTGCTCCACAATATCAAAAATTTGTTCGCTTGCACTGGTGGGGTGCTGTTCATATTTAGCCAGCGCTACTCGGCCAATCTGGAGATGCAATTGTTGCTGACGTTGATCTTCCAGCAGGGCATAGGCCGCTTTTTGTACCCGATCGTGGGCAAATCGATATTCAACTTCTTCGCCAAATAAAAACGAGAGCGACTTTTGATCACTGGTTTCAATTAAATAATATTGCACCAAGAGACCAGCCTTGGTGGCAGGGATTAATTGATTTTCGATCGCGGCGGGGTCGCAATCCACGATCATCCCCAGAAACTTGGCTCCAAACGCATCACCAACGCAGGCCGCCACCTGTAAAAGATCGTGGGTAGCAGTGGGCAACTTTTGTAACTTTGCCACCATCAAATCTACGGCATTATCAGTAATACTCAGCCGTTCAGCTTGACTTAGATCCCAGCGCCAACTAATGCTTTTGGCATTGAACTGAATTACTTTTTGCTCGGCCAGTTGCTGAATAAACTCAATCACAAACAGAGGATTGCCGAGGGTTTTGGCTAGAACTACCTCTGCCAGTGGTTCCACGTTCTCAGCCTGAGTATGCAGCGTATCTGCCAGAAGCTGAACTACTTGCTGCCGTTGCCAAGCCGGCAGGTCGATCGCACTGACCGGATGGCTCTGCATGGCTTCGATCCGGGCGATTGTTGCCAAGAGGAGGCGATCGCTATGATTAGCTGAGTTAGTTGGAGTTTCTGGCTTTACGCTAGGAGACTGCTCTTCATGCAAGGTTACCTTTGAGGGTCTATAGGCACCGACCAGTAGCAAAGAATGGATTTGATTATCCATCATGATCAGCTCTAGCAGATTCAAAGTAGTGGGGTCAGCCCATTGCAAGCCATCAAAGAAAATTGCCAGCGGATAGTGAATCCGACAAAACGCCCGCGCAAAGTTCTGGAAGACCAGATTAAACCGATTCTGCGATTCGATCGCACCCAGGGCTGGTAGGGATGGTTGCTTGCCAATAATAATTTCCAACTCTGGCATAATGTCCACAATCACCTGCCCATTCCCCGCCAGGTTTTCTAACAAAATCTCGCGCCAGCGTTGCAATTGGGCTTCGGTTTCGGTCAAAATAGTGCGAATAAACTCACTAAAAGCAGCGATCAAGCGGCCGTAGGGGATATTACGTTGATATTGATCAAACTTACACAGCATAAAATAGCCCCGCTGTTGGGCAATAAACTGACAGGCCTCCTTGATCAAAGTAGTTTTGCCTAAACCTGCCTGGCCAGATATCCACAACATCTCTGCTGCCCCTGTGCTAGTGCGCTCAAACGCCGCTTCAATTTGTTGCAGTTGCCGATCGCGGCCATAGACTTTGGCTGGGATCTGAAAATGGCTGGCTAGATCATGCTCGGCCAAGGGGAACGTGGGAATGAAGGGGCGATCGCCGTCTTCCACCAACAAACGCAGGCATTCTTGCAGATCGGATTTGAGCCCCCAGGCGGTCTGATACCTTTCTTCGGCATTTTTGGCCATCAGCTTCATTACCAGGTCTGAAAGCACAACAGGAATATCTGGATTGACCTCTTGGACATCGGCTGGTTGTCTGGCAATGTGGCAATGCACCAGTTCCAGGGCATCGAGTTGATCAAAGGGAAGATGTCCAGTGAGCAACTCATAACAGGTAATCCCCAGGGAATAAAAATCAGTGCGATAGTCCACACTGCGATTCATGCGCCCAGTTTGCTCCGGCGAGACATAGGCCAGATTGCCATCCGGCAGATCCGCATAGGAGGTGGTGCGCATCACCTGATTGAGTGTTGCTAATTGGGAAGCCGCACACATGAAATTAACAATCTTTACCTGCAAAGTGGTTGGATTAATTAAAATGCTGTAGGGATTGAGATCGCGGTGGATGATGTTTTGCTGGTGGAGGGCGGATAGGGTTTCGGTGAGCTGAATCATGATTTCGAGAAATTCACGCAGTGTGAATCGCCGATCGCTGAGTAAATCCTTGAGCAAGATGCCATCAAAATCTTCCAGCACGATTACGGGAGCTGGGGCGCTATTAATCAGAGTCAGAGCTTTAACAATGCCGGGAATATTTAAGTTGCGGGCGATCGTACTCTCATGTTTGAGCCTTAAAATCTTGGTGGGGCTGGGGTATTCATCGGGGATGGACTTCAGCAAAACTGGCAGATTATCGATCGTACGCACACCACGAAAAATAACCCGTTTAGAGTTATGACTAACCTGGTGGGAGATGCGAAAGCCCGGAAGATTGAGCATTGAAGTTAAGCAGCTAATATAATCTTGCTGTAGTTTTAGTTATTGCCGAATATGGCTTGCTATCACATTCGGTTAGAGACCTATTACCTGATAGCCACCCTCTAAATTGCCTCGATGAAAATGCCTGTAACCATTGCTCCTATTGAGTTATCTTTATGGATAGGTAGAGAATATGGGATGGTTTAGCGATCGCAGACTTAGCCGTGATCATACTATGCATTAAAGCCTATGCATTAAAGCCTCAGATTAAAACCCCGTCTTAAAACCCCAGATTAAAGCCCTACATTATAAGGGTATTCAGGAACAACTAAATCTGGCTATTCTGATGGTTCTGATGGTTCTGATGGTTCTCTATCAATTCAACCGATCGATAAAGACTAATACTACCAATACCAACTTAGTTTAATTAACTTTAATCAATATCTAAAATCAATATCTAATAAATTTGATTTGTGCAAAGATTAATATTCTTGCTGCCTGCTAATATTCAAGTATTGTTGAATACTTTTGATTAAAATAATTGCGATCGTTACCCCAATTACATTATGCCTCCAGGCGCTCGAAAGGATTTGCTCTAACCAGGGTTGTAATGGTTTCCGAGCAAGCGCTCTACCATAGTCAGGCTCAAAGGACCTCTTGGTAAAATAGCGATCGCCGAAAAGCACCATGACCAAGGTCTAAAACGCTGAAACTCTAAAACTCCCAATCATCACCCCAGTCATCCTCTTCTTGGTCGAGATTGCGCCTGCCAGAACGGGCATACTTGCCATACAAGTCCGCAAACGTATCGCGCAATTGTTCATTGGATATTTGCCGACCGGCTAGTTTGGCTCTGGCTACTTTTTTTAGTAATTCAATGTAAGCCAACCCCATCGCAAAGGTCAGCGCCGCCGCCGTAGTGGAGGAAATTGCCGCCCCTGCCACTGTACCCGCAGCCGGAATTAGTTTGAGCAAATTAGCGACGATCGCCCGGCCAGCAAACGTAACCCCTGCCGTACCACCAATCCCCGATAGAATTGTCGCCATCACAGCGCGATCGAACTGGAGCCCAAAAATCACATTGATATTAGCTAACATTGCCGCTTGCAAAGGAACCAGGGCGATCGCATCGGAGAAAGGGATCGGCGAGGCACCCACTCCTGCTGCACCTGTCACATAGCCGCCCACATACTTAAGCGCCGTATTGGCCTTGAGCTTAATATTGGTGATCTGCTCCCGCACAAATGCTTTTTTAGCCTCTTCTGGCAATCGCGCCAGGGTTACTTCCACCAATCGATCGAGGCCGTGGGCTTTGACCTCATACTCATCATTAATAAGCTTGGATTTGGCCAACAATGGCACAATCTGGTTTACAGGTAGGTTGCGGCTTTTTAAATAGGTTTGAAACTCACTTTGTTTGCGGGTCAGGGTTTGAGTCAGCACCAAAACCGTCGGCACATCCTTGATCTCGGATAGCAATTGTAACCAGTCTGCTTCCACGTCCTCGATTCGTCCTGATTCATGATTGAGGCAATACCAGATCACATGAATGTGGCGATCGGCACTTTCCAGGCGCAATTCATCGATCAGATGGGAAACATCTAATTGGGTTTGCTCCATTTGCTGTGGTGATAGCTCCAGGCCAGGCGTATCATAAATCGTGACTGGATAACCATCTTTGTAATATTGGCGAATATGCTGGGTGATTGGCCTGCCGGTTCCTGTCTCGGTTAGCTCTTCTCTGAAAATGGCATTCACCAGTGTACTTTTGCCCACGCCGGTTTTACCAATTACCAGGATGTTGCACTGCCCCATATCTGCCTCTGCCTGTGTGGATGCGGTTTCGATTAGCTTGATAATGTCTGCCAGGGAAAAATCATCATCACTCATTAGACCTGTTTGTTGCTATTGGTTGCTATTGGTTCATTAAATTAAAAATCAAATTAGAATTGAGCGATCGTGGTTGTAGAAAGTTTTAGCAAGTTTTAGAAAACTTGAATTCAAGTAAGTCAATAATTCAATCTTAAATTCAATCTTAGCCAATCTAAGATCGCAACCGAGTAACGATCATAAGACGATCGCCCATTGCCATCAATTAGACTTCAGTTAAGCCGCAGGCAGTAAATCGATTACCACCAGCTCAGGGCGGCAGAGAAATCTAACCCTGGGTGCATAGCCCCGCTCCATTCCTACGCCACGCGAAACCAAGAGGGCGCGATCGTCCGGTAGATTAGTTAATCCCGCTACCCATGCTCTCGGTATCTTTGAGGCTGTCATCAGCGCCCCAAAAAAGGGCAATCTCACCTGACCGCCGTGGGTATGTCCAGCCAGCATAAGATCTGCATCGATTTCGCCCAGGGCATAATCCGGCGCATGACCCAGCACAATATGAAAGCGATCGCCACAGCCAGCCACTTGCTGTTTGGTGCTAAAGGAATCACGCCAGGCTAATCCCGTTAAACATAGCCCTGGTAATTCAATGGTTTGCGTAGTGGTGATGGTTTGGATCGGCAGATCGAAGAAAATTTGGGGCCAATTGTCATAATCAATGTTGCCCTGTACCGCATAGTTGCCCAGGGGTGCATTTAGCTCGATCGCCTGCAAAAAATTATTAATTTTGGTACTAAGTGCTAAAAACTCAGTTGAATCGGCCTGGATATAATCCCCCGCCCACAGGATCAAATCGGCATTTTGAGCCTGAGCCGTTAATAGCGCCTTGCGCTCATAATTACTCCACACATCGGTTTGTAAATCCGCAATCACCAAAACCCTGATCGGGGCAGTGATTTTAGATGAAACAATTTGATGCCGCGAAACAGCCAACCAGTAGGGCTCAATCAAAAACGCATAAGCACCCACCAAGGCCAGCGTAAGGGCGATTAAAAAAGAAGCGATCGCCAATTTGCGGCTACCATCAAAGCGATGACGGCGGGTACGGCTACGACGGCCTCCCCACATGGCAATTACCGCGATCGCCGCAAAAAAAATCACGCCATGTATAAATAGCGCGTAGGAAAACAACCGTGCCATACCAAACAAGTGCTGATCAAGGCGGAGGGCAATTAACTTAGCAGCGATCGCCCCCAAACCTGCCAGCAAGGTTGATCCAAAAATGGCAAAGCCCAGGAGCCACAGCCGCGAGGTGCGCCACCGTGCCAGCCGCGATCCCAAATACAGCAACACCCAATTGGCTACCAGCATCATCAGGTTATAGATCAGATCTGCCGATCGCGGTAGCATAGCAACTTTTATCCTCTATCCTCTTAACCGCTAGCCGCCCATTGACATATCCTGTTGTTGGGGTGCAGGTTGCACTACCTTGGGAAATCCCTTGCGAATTTCTTCGACCACACCATCGCGCAAAACCATTTCCACATACATTTCGGCGATTAAATTATCACCCTGGGCGATCGGGAAAAAGCTGTCGATCTGCCCCTGACTAACTTCCTGTTCTAGCTCTAATACTTGCACCTGGTTGAGCTGTTGTAAAAATTGATTCTTGCGCTCTAGCAACTGTGCCTTTTGATTATTCGCCTGGGTGCGAATCGACTCAATTTCTCTGGTCACTTCTGGTCCAGGGGGTTGCACACTTTGGCGCTCAATTTCGGCGATCACACGCTGCGCCTGAGCATCAAGCTGTTGCAATTGAGTATCGGACTGACCAATTTGCAACTGTAGTTGTTGTTGCATTTCGTCCTTCCAGCGTGCCGTTACAATTACCTTAATATTCGCGGTGCGCTTCAGCAAAAGTTGATTTTCAAAGTCTATAGAACCCATAAGTCGATTATCTTCTTCCTCTAACTGTGTCTAGGCTTTGGTAAACATTTGGTCAATAAGATCGCGGTAGCGCTCCGTCACCACATTGCGCTTCACTTTAAAAGTCTGGGTCATCATACCATTGCTGATGTCAAATGGTTCGGGCAGAAATTCAAATGGGCCAATTCGATCGTTGATGCTTTGGCCAGGGCGATCCTGGACTTTACGGGTTAGCTCACTGCGAAACACATTGCGAATTTTGTCTTGATTGAGTAAATCGATCGACTCAGCCAATTCTGAGTCAGCCGGTAGCAGCCCATCAACTTCCAAAGCCTTGAGGTTGGGTACAATCAATGCGCCCAGTTGCCGTTGATCCTGGCCAACTAGCATAATCTGGTCAATATATGTACTGCTGGAACAGGCATCCTCGATCGAGAGTGGTTCGATGTTCTCGCCATTGGAAAGCACAATTGTGTCTTTGGCGCGACCAGTGATCGTCAGGTCGTTTTTGTGAGTCAAAAAGCCAAGATCACCCGTATTAAACCAACCATCCGCATCGATCGCCTTATTAGTCGCTTCCGGGTTTTTGTAATAACCCTGCATGATCATTGGGCCTCTGGCCATCACCAAACCACGCTTGCCCGGTGGAAAGGCTTCCTTGGTTTCGGGATCGACAATCTTGATTTCCGCATCGGGCAACGGAATCCCAGAAGTAGTACGCAAATTCCGCTCTGGTCGCCTTGCCGTCACCATTGGTGAAGTTTCGGTCAGGCCATAGCCCACCAGAATCTCAATCTGGGCTGCCTCGTAGAACAACTCCAAATGGGGCTGCAACGCACCACCGCCACTGCAAATATATTTAAACTCACCACCAATTCCGGCGCGGATTTTATCAAATACCAGCTTTTTCGCCAGCCAATAGAGCGGTGCATAGGCAAACATGGTTAGCCTGGCCTTAAGTTGATTGCCCCCAGTTAAACTCAACCCATTTACCACCCGTCGTGCCTTGATGTAGGTATTACTGGCATTGAGCAGGAAATTAATCAACTTGCGTTTGGTGGCTGATTCGGCATCAAATTTACGCTGAATCCCCTCATAAATGCTCTCCCACAATCTAGGCACTGCCAACATATATTGAGGCTTGAAAGTAGCCAGGTCATTTTTGATCTTGCGCAAATTAGTATAGATCTGAGTTACACCCTGGGAGAAAAGGAAATATTCACAGGAACGTTCATAGCTATGCCAGGTGGGTAAAATTGACAGAATCCGATCGCCAGGAAAAGGTTTTACCATCGCCGTACCACCCCTAACCTGGGTCAAAATATTGCCGTGGGTGAGCATCACCCCTTTGGGTTTGCCAGAAGTACCAGAGGTATAAATCAGGGTGGCCAGGGTATCACGGGTGATTTGGGGATCGCCGAGATCTTTATCAACACCGCGATCGCATACCTGCTGATAGTTGTATGCGCCCTCCGGTGGTTCCTCATCACTGAGCAAAACAATTAGCTTAATTGGTAAATCTTGCAGATCTGGCTGTAGTTTTTGCAGCGTGGCTAAATTTTCCACCACCAGCGCAGTGCTATCACTATGTTCGACAATGTAAAGCAATTCAGTCCGTTCTGCCTGAGAGCTGCGAGTAGCATTGGCCGCCCCGATCGCCAAAATGCCCTGATCGGCAATCAACCACCGCGAAGAATTGTCCGCGATCAAGGCCACCTTATCGCCTGCTTTGACCCCAAGCGATCGCAACCCCGCTCCAAATTGATTGATTAGGCTAAAGGTTTCTTGATAGGTCAACTTAACTTCTGGCTTGGCGTGGGGATCATGTAAGGCAATGATGTCAGGATAGACGGCAACGGTCTTTTGCCACACCTGCCACAGGTTATTGGCTTCACTATGATCGAGTGGTTTTGGGTTTTGGGTAATTGTCATTTTTCTTTGCTTGGGGTATTCAACCAGAATTTACGGCTTGGGCTGGAGTTGCAAGATAGTTTGCTTAGCTCTCGACTTTTGTAAATCAATAAATACTTGAAATACTGGTAGGAATTAATAGGGGTAGCCTAAATCTGCTATTCCCAATATATTTGTGTGGTCGGGGCAATCTTCTTAATCAGCTTTAATTACTTCATTTCAAAACTTTTTCAAGACTTTGAGCGATTGGTGTAGCCAAGTATCACAACGATCGCGGCAGATGTTTGACCATAGGCTGTCCTACCAGAATGACCATAATGTAAGTATGGCTGTAGTTTTTCAATTAGAGCTATGTACTTGTGCCAGTTTTAAAATCAGCCTATACATTTGGGCTTATAAGTTTGCAAAGAGGCGATCGCTAACTAGTTAGTTTTGCCCTGCTAGACAATCTGCTTATAATTCACATATAGACGATCGCTGGCATTGCCGCCAATAGTTATCGCTTATGGTTAGGGGAGCAAAATATCAATCCACTTTGCTAAAGCGTTGCTATGATAGTGTCTGAGCAATCTAATCTAAACATTCAACTATTAAACCTTCAAGTCTTAACCCATGCCCGCTGAAATCGGAACCCCAGCCCCAGACTTTACCCTGCCTAGCGATCGCGGTGAAATCACCCTGAGTAGCTATAGGGGCAAAACCAATGTGTTGCTTGCCTTTTATCCCGGTGACTTTTCGCCTGTTTGTACCAGTGAGATGCAGTGTTTTGCCGATGATTGGACTAAATTCCGGGAGTTGGGCGCAGAAATTCTGGGGATCAGCACCGACCCGATCGAAAAGCACATTGAATTTTCCAAAAAGCTGGGCTTGCAGTTTCCATTGCTGAGCGATCGTAACCGGGAAGTGAGCCGTCAATATGGTGTGGCTGGTTTATTTGGCAGCAAACGCGCTTATTTTATTATTGATATTGAAGGCATTGTGCGTTTCAAGTACATTGAATTTTTGCCAGTTTTCAAGCGCGAGGATAGTGAGCTGTTGGTGGAGCTGCGTAAGCTGAAGGGTGTTGGTTAATAAGGGTACTCTAAGCTAAATTATCAGCATTATTAGCCAATTATGAAAGGATTCCTCTGGCTGAGGGTTGATTCAGGCGGGTCGATCGCTTAGCTACAATAATTCAAGTATTCATGATATTTGAGTTAATCGCGCTGGAGACCTGTGAGCGAAGAAGCGATCGCAATTACTATTGCTGAGCCAACCACACCAACACAACGGATTGGGCAGCTTAGTCTGACTCTTTGGCAAAATTCACCGCAGCTAATGGCTGAGGGGCTGCGGATCGCTGGGATATTAGCGATCGCCTCGCTGATTGGTTTTATTTTTTCCAGCATTGGTGTTCCGGTTGGTTGGCTGTTGGGGCCAATGGTGGCGGGGATTGGTTTAGCGCTGCTTTCGACTGATACGCCCAAGCTACCAGCACTGTTGGGAATTACAGGACAGGCGATCGTAGGGTTGGCGACGGCAATGCGCTTTACCTGGGAGACGGTGGCTTCGGCCAGTCAATATGCGATCCCATTGTTGCTGTGTATCGTGGTTACGGGTGCACTGAGCCTGGGGAATGGTTATTTGCTGTGGAAGTGGACTGGCATCGATCGCGTTACTAGCTTATTAGGCTCGTTTCCTGGTGCAAGTTTCAGCTTTGCGGCGATGAGCGAGGAGATGGGCGCGGATGCGGTGGCGGTAACGATGCTGCAATATCTGCGGGTGCTGCTGGTGTCGGCGATCCTGCCGATGATCGTGGGTACGTTTTTTGCCCATGATGCGGCGATCGCGGCAGAAATTGCGAAGTCAGCGATCGTGCCGATCCATGATGCTTCGATCCTCACGGCGGCGATCAATGTGTTGACCCTGGCGATCCTGGGGTTATTGGGCGTATGGGCGGGTAAAAAGTTAAAACTGCCGTCTTCGTTGTTTACTGGCTCATTTCTGGCTGGTTTGGCGGGGCTGTGGCTGTTGCCCTATGACCTGGAGATGCCGCCGCTAGCGTTTACGATCGGCCTGCTGTTGGTGGGCTTGTCGATCGGCCTGAAGTTTCATTTGCAGACGCTCCGTAAGATTTTTAAGGCGATCGTGCTGGAGACATTTTTAGTAGTGGCGTTGATTTTAATCTGCGTGGCGATCGGCTATGGCTTCCATCAGGTGACCCATGTGGATACGATGACGGCGTTGCTGGGTTCGAGTCCTGGTGGGACGACGGCGATGCTGGCGACGGTGGTGGAGCTTGGAGGAGATAGCGGCCTGGTGATGGCGATGCAGATGACGCGGATGTTGATGGTTATTTTGCTGAGTCCCTGGATTACGACTTCGCTGCTTTCCAAGAACGAGCAGGCACGGGATGCAGTGTAGTTGGCGCAGGTGCTAGATTGGTAGGGTCGGGCTACCTGCTGCGGTGAAGACTATTTTTGATACGCTGTTTAATCTGGTCGCTTTTTTCCTGTTTATCTATCTGTTTTCGCAGATGTGGCGGCTGTATATTCGGGCGCAACCGCCGATCGTCGAGGGGGCGCGGTATGAGCTGGAACGGGTCGGGGCGGATCGGTATGTGGCGGATGAGATCGGGTTGGTGTATGTGGTGAAGGAGGGTTGCACTGGCGTGGGGCAAGCGCGGGATCTGGGGTCTAGTTTGGTTTTCAGGAATACGACTTGTGAGATCGTTGCTGTTGAGGTTACCCCATCGGCTGAGTAGTTACCATCTCTCATTGTCTCTGCTCTAGTCTGGTCTCTTGCGGGGGTAAGGTTTTCTGTGTAGAAGGTTGAGCATTTAACACATGAGCCAGACCAGCTAGAGATAGAATTATTGGGATAAACCACTTTAGAAAGTTAGTAGCAGCTTTTTGATCACACCGTAATCCGAAAAATATTTCTCCGTCCTCAACTATTAGTGACAATCCATGTTTGGATAAGTATTTTGCTTTTGTTAATGGCTTATCAGGCTTTTTCTTTTTAAATACAAACATATTTATTGGGGTCTCAGCAGAAAATTCTCAAAAATTACAAAATTCTTTTGGCTGTAACTACTCGTTTTGCTAATACCTTGAATGCTATTGACAATAAATCAAGAATGAGAGTTGAAGAGACAATATAACTGGGGTGCCGCTCTGCGTTTTTATACATCTTTTCTTCAATGTCAAACATCTCACTTTGAGTTTGAGTGCTGCTCCATTCTTCTGGAGCCATTACCCGAAGATGATTAGAGAACCAAACAATTACCATTGCCTGCTTTCTTAACATGTTCTCGGACAATTTACTCTCATTCACAGGCAATGATTTTCCAAAAGACTTGTGTCCAGCAAATTTACCGATAAGTTCTTTGCAGGATGCAAGCAGTCTCCTTTGCTTTGAAGCGAAAAAACTATCCAAGTAAATAAGTTTAAAAAAGCAATCAATTACGAAGGGAAGCAATTGGGCTTGAATCTTTAATTCATTTAGCCTAGCCTCAATTCCGTAAAGAAATAGAGGAAGCGCTGATAAACCAACAAATTCATTTCTGTATAGTGCAAGTCTAAAAATATACAAGACAAATACTTGCTTTTCTGAAAGAAATTCTTTCAATAAGAAAATCCTCAGAATTGACTTCACAAACTCGTGTAAATCCTTAAAAACTTCTTCGATGGGGATTAAACCATTATTATCTTTAGAAATTTCTTTGCCTCTACCCATAAATTTACTGAAAGCCTCTGATAGAAGCAATTCGCATTCTGTGTTGGTCATCTCAATCATGTCGCCCCCCTAAGCACGGGCTCAAATGTTCCCAATCCTTTCAAATAAGCTTCCTTAATATCTAAGGCATTTGAACCAGCACCAGTTATCTTGTAATAGCGCCGACGCGCACCAGTTAGCTCGGAGGGTGCCTCGTCTCCCCACCTTGATGTTACATAGCCCTTCTCCTCAAGCCTTTTAAGCACAGAGTAAACTCTACTTAGGCCAATTGTCCGTGAACCACCACTAGCTTGCTTTACAGCTTCACAGATTGCTAACCCATAGAATTCTCTACCATAGCGTAATGTAGACAGCACAAGTTCTTCTGCTTGCGTTATTGCCATAGGATCAGGATTGTCTGGCTTCTTCTTTTGTTTAGCCATTGTGAAATATGATTGGTATAGGTATAAATTGACTATACCACACATTTATCACCTTACAAGAGCATCTTGCTGATACTGACCAAAATTCATTTTGATCGCCCACAAGCCGCCACCACCCACTAAAATAGAAAAGCAACATAACTTAACAATTAAAATCCATGCCCCGCGATCTGCGCTCCTTTTTGAACCTGCTTGAACAACGCGGTCAACTCCGCAAAATCACCGCCGAGGTTGATCCCGACCTGGAGATCGCCGAAATTAGCGACAGAATGTTACGGGCAGGAGGGCCGGCGCTGCTATTCGAGAACGTGAAAGGAGCGAGCATCCCCGTGGCGGTGAACCTGATGGGCACAGTGGAGCGGGTTTGCTGGGCAATGGACATGGAAGACCAGATGGAGCTGGAAGCGCTGGGCGAAAAACTGGGCAAGCTGCAAAGCCCCAAGCCGCCCAAGAAAATCTCTCAGGCGATCGATTTTGGCAAGATCCTGTTCGACGTGGTTAAGGGTCGCCCCCAGAAACAATTATTTGGTACTGCGCCCTGTCAGGAAGTGGTGCTTGAAGGCGATGCGGTGGATTTAAACCTGCTGCCGCTGATCCGCCCCTGGCCAAAGGATGCCGGTCGGGTGATTACGCTTGGCCTGGTGATCACCAAAGACCCCGAAAATGGCATCCCCAATGTCAGCGTCTATCGGCTTCAACAGCAATCGAAAAACACCATGACCGTCCATTGGCTCTCGGTGCGGGGTGGGGCGCGGCATTTGCGTAAGGCGAAGGAGATGGACAAAAAGCTGGAAATTGCGATCGCCCTGGGGATCGATCCGCTGTTGATCATGGCGGCAGCCACGCCGATTCCCGTAGATTTATCAGAATGGATTTTTGCCGGACTCTATGGTGGCGAGGGCGTTCAGCTCACCAAATGCAAAACGATCGACATTGATGTGCCAGCCCAGGCGGAAATGATCCTGGAGGGGACGATCGATCCCAGTGAATACCTACCCGATGGGCCCTTTGGCGATCACATGGGCTATTACGGCGGAATCGAAGACTCTCCGTTAGTCAGGTTCCAGTGCATTACGCACCGTCAAGATCCGGTCTATTTAACCACCTTCAGCGGTCGGCCACCCAAGGAAGAAGCGATGATTGCGATCGCCCTGAATCGGATCTATACGCCGATCCTGCGTCAGCAAGTTTCGGAAATTACCGATTTCTTTTTGCCGATGGAGGCGCTCAGTTACAAGGCGGCGATTATTTCGATTAAAAAAGCCTATCCCGGTCAGGCGCGACGGGCGGCGTTGGCGTTCTGGTCGGCTCTGCCCCAGTTCACCTACACCAAATTTGTGATCGTGGTGGATGAAGGTATAAACATTAGAGATCCAAGACAAGTAGTGTGGGCGCTGTCTTCAAAAGTTGATCCGGTGCGGGATGTGTTTATTCTGCCCAGCACGCCGTTTGACTCCCTAGATTTTGCCAGTGAAAAGATTGGCCTCGGCGGTCGAATGGGGATCGATGCCACCACCAAGATCCCGCCGGAAACCGAGCATGAGTGGGGCGATGTGTTGGAGAGTGATCCAAAAACCTCTAAGCTGTGCGATTCACGCTGGGCGGAATATGGCCTCGGTGATATTAAATTGGGTGAGGTTGATCCGAATTTATTTGGCTACGATATTTAGACTATTTAAGCTATTTAGTCGCATCACTCAAATATCATTGCGCTTGATTAGGGTGGATAATAGGCAATAGGGCATCAAGCATATCAATAAATAAAGCTTGAATAGATTTTCAAATAGATTTTTTTTATACTTAAGGCTGGCGCACGAAATCATCGGTTGCGATCGCAATAACTATCAATAACCAACTCAAATCACTGGATTGTGGTGGAGATGATCATGCTTTTCCCAAGTCGATCGCCTGGTAGAAAGACGATCGCGGTTATATATCAATCTGAAAAATAATATTGCCACCTCGTTACGGACTTGCTGAGGACAGCAGCAGCGATCGAGTTTTGCTTAACACTCCTGCAGCACTCCCGTCGATTTGACTTGTGTAGTAACATACGGCAGATCGCCTATCCCCAGCGCCAAAATATGATTGCGGTATCCCCCACCCAGCCTCGTAAACAACTCAATCCACTTGCCCGCCGTATCCTCAGGTGGGTGAATTTACGCCCAGAAGAGGCAGAACGCACCCTGTTGATGTTTCTGTTCTATGCCTCCATTTCGATCGGCGCGATCTGGCTGGAGGCCACCAGTGCCGCTTTGTTCTTGGGTGAATATTCGGTGCAGGCGCTCACCCTGGTATATATGGCCACGGCTGGGATCGTTACTACCCTGGGCGTGTTCTATTCCTGGTTGCAACGACATTTGCCATTGCGGATTGTGATGTTGACCGTGTCGGTATTGCTGGCGCTGCCTTTGCTCGGATTTTGGTATGGATTGGGGCTAAAGGGTACTGCCGTCTATGCCACCACTGTGTTTGCGATGCGCCTGTGGGTGGAAGCGATCTATACCCTCAGTAATGTTAACAATGACATTGCCGCCAACCAGCTATTTAATATCCGTGAAGTCAAGCGGGCATTTCCGCTGGTGAGTACGGGCATTATTGTGGCTGAGATCATTAGTGGCTTTTCGTTGCCATTCATCATCAGGGCGATCGGCATTAGTAATGTGGCGCTGGCCTCGTTTGTAATGTTGATGCTGGGTGCGGTGATTTTGTTTTATGTCTCGCAACGCTATCGGCAGGCTTTTCCCAATTCAGTCTATACGCCGGACGCGGAAAGCGAACTGTCGGCCATGCGGCTGAAGGGCAATATCCGCAATTACAAAGCACTGCTATTTATTTTCTTCATTGCCGCCCAGATCTTATTTTTCCTGATCGATTATCAGTTCTATTCCCAGCTCAATGCCACCTACAGCACAGAAATTGCGATCGCCCAGTTTGTGGGGATCTTTGGCGGTATTCTGGGCATTTTTAAGCTTTGTTTGCAGTTATTTGGCTCCAGCCGAATCATTGAGCGAATTGGATTATTCATCGCGGTAATGATGCCGCCGATTGCGATCGCTGCCACTGGCGCTTTTACCGGATTTACTTCAATGTTGCTGTGGGGGTTTGTGGCGGTTAAGTTCTTTGATGAGCTATTCCGATTCACGATCGTGGCTACCACTGCGCCAGTATTGTTCCAGCCAGTGCCAGAACAGTTTCGATCGCGGGTGCAATCCCAGGTGCGGGGGATCGCTGACCCTCTGTCTACGGGTGGGGCGGGATTGTTTATCTGGGGTATGACCCAATTGTTCGATCGATTTATGGGGTATGGCGAAAGCACGATTGCCAGATCCTTTGCGATCGTGATTATTACCCTGGCACTGGCCTGGTTGGTGGTAATTTTGTTGCTGCGACAGGGTTATACGGAATTATTGATTCAAAATGTGGAGCGGGGCCAGCTCAGCCTGGTGAATGTCGATGCCAAGGAAGTCCGCCGCGCTGTTTCCGAATCATTGACCAGGGCGGAATCCGCCAGCGATCAATATGTGGAATTGCTCACCCAGGTAGCCCCAGAGATGGTGGGGGAAATCCTCTCGCCATTGCTCCCCCAAATGACCCCAGAGATGCAAAAACGCAGCCTGGAAGCGATGTTGCTGCAACCAGCGGAGGAGAAATATTTACCCACGGTGCGGGAGTTGCTCTATGCCCCTACTACCACGCCAGACGTGAAAGCCTTGAGCCTGAGATATAGCATGTTGGCCGATCCGGTGCCGGATGTGTCGGGGTTACGGAATTATTTACAACCAGCCCAGAACCCCTTGGTGCGCAGTGCCGCAGTAGCGATGATGATGCGGTTTGGCACACCGGAGCAGGTAGCCGAGGCCACCAATACCCTACGGCAGATGTTGACCAGCCCCTATCAATCCGATCGTGTCTTGGGTTGTCGGGCGTTGGCGGATGCGGCCTATTTACAATCGCTACGGTTCTATGTGCCCCAATTGCTCCAGGATCGCTCGATCGAAGTGCGTTGCACTCTGCTGGGGGCGATCGCGGCTACCAAAGCGGAGGAGTTTTATCCCTCGCTGATTCGTGGCCTTCATTACAAGGCAACCCGACAGGCAGCCTATGAGGCACTGATTGAATTGGGTGATGATGCCCTGGATTACCTCGATCAACTGGGTATAGATTCCCATTACCCGACCCATATTCGACTTAGAGCCTGGGAGATTATGGGCAAAATTGGCACAACCGCAGCGATCTCTTTGCTTGGCGATCGGCTGGTGGAAAGCTGGGGTGCTCGCCGCCGCACGATTTTAAAGGCACTGATCAAAATTCCTGCTGAAGCTGGGATCGAAGCGACGATCGATAAAATTGGCCGTAGTGGCGTAGAAAAAATGGTGCATCAAGAACTCTATATCATGGGCGAGATGCTGGCCGGAATTCAAGACCTGCCTAAGGATCAAATTGCTACCACTGAAGCTGAACTACTCCGTAATGCCCTAGCAGACGAGGCGCAAGATTGTATTAAGCGGATGTTTATGTTGATGCGATTGCTCTATGCCCCCTCCGCGATCCAGGCCGCAGAGTTTAATCTTAGTTCCAAGGCTAAGGTCAATGTGGCCAGGGGAATTGAGATTTTAGATAATACCTTCGATCTCAGTTGCAAGCAGTGCATTTTATCGATCGTAGATAATCGCCCGCTGGCGGAACGATTGCGTGCCCTGGCAGAAATTTATACCTATCAACCAATGTCGGGGATCAAACGTCTGCGCTATCTGGTGGGGCTGCGTTATTGCCTCTCGGATTGGACTTTGGCCTGTTGTTTCCATGTGGCTCGTACCCAATGGTGGAGTTTGCATAGCGCCGATGTATTGGCCTGTTTGGAGCATTCCGCCGGATTTGTGCGCGAAGCAGTGATGGCATATTTGCAGGTGGCTTCACCGAGGGCTTTGCACAAGTTGCTACCCAGGCTGGAAAACGATCGAGACAAGCTGGTTGGCGCTCAGGCCAGGGCGATCGCTACTTATTTCCGTGAAAATGGTGGTTTCTATGATGTCTAAAAGTCAGTTCTAAGCTTTAATAACAGTAAAGACAGCCAAAAATATTTTTTTTAGCAGGCGATCGCCAAAACAATGTGCTAATGTCTCTAGCGAATCAGTAGCTAAAAATTTTCTCTTTCAAGTTGCCGATCGGTGATCGAAATAGCAAAATTAGTTGTGTATATCTGTGAGGTATATCTGTGAGCGTCATGACACAGCCCACCTCAAACACCAATAGCTAGCATGGATTGTTCAAGTTCTATTACTTCAACCATAAACCAGATTTTTGGTAATCTCCAGTAATTTATTTGCAACCCCAGACACACAACCCAGACAAACCCCCAGACACACAACCCAGATAAAGCAATGTCTAGATAAAATTTAACCCAGCTTAGACAATCAATGTCCAACCCCTCCCCTACCGCCTGCTTGCGATCCAACTGCCCCAATGGGGACGGCTTGACGATCGCCGATGGCAGAGCTAGTGACAAGGTAAGATATCAGAAGGAAAACAGCGTTAAAGCTGTTCCGCTGAGGGGGAGTGATGTTAACTAGCCTCGATCGCCTCCTGTTAGTGCGAGGCGTGCCTATTTTTAAAGAATTGCGCGACGACTTTCTGGTGCGTCTGGCTTCGATCATGACCGAAGTCTATTATCCTGCCAACAGAACCATCTTTGCGGAGGGGCAGGAGGGGCGATCGCTCTATATTATTGTGGCTGGCAAGGTGCGGGTACACATTGGCGAAAAAGATTTAGCCCTTTTGGACAAAGGCAGTTGCTTTGGGGAAATGTCTTTATTTGATGCGGAGCCAAGATCGGCCTCGATCACAGCAGTAATTAATTGTGAATGCTTGGTGCTAACCCAGCAACAGCTCTATGAGGCGATCGATGAAACCCCTGGCATTGCGATCAATATTATTCGCCTGTTGTCACGCCGGATTCGCAGCCAGAACTTGCAATTGAATGAGCTACAAGCCGCCCGACAGTCTTAAGTTACTAGGTAGGTGGTAGGTCTTTGACAGTCTTTGATCAGCCGTTGAGATTTTTTTTGATTTTGGAGTTTTTGGTTCTTGGCGTTTTTGAACCCTATGCGACAGGTATTGATTGCTTGGTAGGCCAAAAGCAAGGATTTGATCAAAGTAATCTTGAACCAGCCTCGATCCTGTGGCTAAATATTAATTACAATAACGATCAGGTGCGGAACTACCAGAATCCTTAACTTGAGTTCGGCCGATATTTGTAATCTCCTGCTTGTTATCATAATCTCCTGCTTATTATCATCAAGAATCATCCAAAACCCCGATTGCGACCTTGGTGATTTGTTTTCTCAAACTAATATTCAGCCAAAGCACCTAAAGCACCTAAGCGATCGGAACTTTGGATCTAAATTTTCGTCGCAGGTTACTATTGCTATATCAGTTGCTATATCAGTAGTGCTACAGCAATAACAGACAAAAGACCGCAGATTAAGTGAATTTAGATTAGAAAGCACAAGCAAATTTACTCAATCACCCTTTCGGGGGCTTGAATGTGCTAGGTTAAGCATTGAATTTTTTGGGTTTGTTGCTCATGCGTCGTCGCAACTCGTACTCTTTTGGCTCCTATCGATCTAAGCCACGGGCCTGGCTACGAAATATTTTATTGTTCATTTTGATCGGCATCCCCCTATTACTGGTGGTCGCTGAGTTTGCTACGCGCGGCATTGTGAATATGACTGGCATGGCTGAGCAGTTGGGGGCGGTGCAAGATATTAATATTGCCCAAGCCTATGAACTAAAGCTGGAAGATGAGGATGGCAATCCCTACCCCGGCCTAGAGGAGTCCTATCGATCGGGACAACTGCGGGTGCGGTTTAGCCCAATCATGGGTTATCAATTGGTGCCAGACCAGAGCAATGACTATTGGCAAATCAATCCCCAGGGATTCCGCGATCGCCAGCCTATTTCCATTGAAAAGCCTGCCAATGAAACTCGCATTTTTGTGCTGGGTAATTCTACCGCCTTTGGCCAAATGGCTGAAAGTAACAACGAGTTGTGGGCTAACCGGATTGAAGAACTAATGGCGCGGCGCTTGCAGGAACAGGCCAATGCACCGGAAAAATTTAAACCGCTGGAAATGCCCTATTTTGCCGATGAAGTGGCCAAAATGGAAGCGTTGCCACCCCGGATCAAAGAAGGGACATATCGGGTGATTACGGCAGCGGTACCTGGTTATACCTCTGGCAATGAATTGTCACTGCTAGTGCATCAGGTTATGGCCTATGCACCGGATTGTGTGGTGGTGGTGGATGGGTATGAAGATCTGCGGCTGCCTAGCGATCGGGTTGCCCGCGAGTTGGGGAATGTGGAAGAATTGCTGCAAGACCCCAGCGCCCATAATAATTTGCATCTTTCCCGCCGCTTTGATAACTTTCTCAATTCCTATTACTTAGTTAAGGTCTATCGCCATTGGTTTGGCCAGAAGACTTCCGCAGCCAAGCCGTTTCAGGCCAGTCAGTTGGCGGCCGATGCCGATGAACTAAATGCCCGACTCGATCGCTATCGCTATAACCTCAAGCAGATCGCCAGGATCACCCGTGATATTTCCACCGTAGTAATTGTGCAGCCGGAAATTACAGGCAAAGAAAATGCCCTCACACCGCCAGAATCGCAAGTTTTGGAAGCGCTCGGCTCAGAATACCGCGATCGGGCTAAGACCTCCTTTGATTGGATCTACGCTGGTGAATTTAGCAAAGAGCTGCCCAATACCAGGATGACCAGCTTTTATGACCTCTACAGCGATTTTAATGAACAGGCTTTCTATGACCCAATTCACCTCACCCCCGCGGCTCAGGAAGTGATTGCGCGGCGGATTTATGACATTCTGGCCGATATTTTTGCGATCGCACCCACACCAAGAGCTACTAGGCGTTAGAATATATGCCTAAGAACTGGTTAAGGACAATTTAACTTGATTTCAATTACACCAGTTTGATTCATGCATTATTTCTTATCCACCATTCACATAAATTCAGGTTAAGCTAGGAGTAGCTATTGCTGCGCTGAACTATGCTGCGAATTATTACCCAGCGATCGGAGGCAGAAGCCGAACTCAAACGGATCTGCGATCGCATCTATGACGACCAAATCACCCACAAGGAAGCCACTGTCAGTGAAATTGTCCAGACAGTTCGCCGCCAGGGGGATAAAGCCCTATTACATTACACAGCGGAGTTCGATCGCCAAGAATTTGATGCGAGCGAGCTGAGGGTCAGTGGCTCAGAGCTGGATGCCGCCTATCAACAGGTTTCCGGTGAATTACTCAAAGCGATCGAATTGGCCCACCGACAAGTGCTCGATTTCCACCGTCAGCGCGTACCCAAAAGCTGGGTGCAATTTGGCGACAAAGAAGTGGTGCTGGGCAAACGCTACAATCCAGTTGATGCGGCTGGGATCTATGTGCCAGGGGGGCAAGCGGCCTATCCTAGCACAGTGATTATGAATGCCGTGCCAGCGGTGGTCGCGGGCGTGAAGCGGATTGCAATGGTGACCCCACCGGGCAAAGAAAAATCCGTTAATCCCGCGATCCTGGTGGCGGCTCAGGTGGCCGGGGTCGAAGAAATTTATCGGGTGGGCGGGGCGCAGGCGATCGCCGCGTTGGCCTATGGCACTGAAACAATTCCCAAAGTAGATGTGATTTCCGGCCCTGGCAATATTTACGTCACCCTGGCGAAAAAACAGGTTTATGGCCATGTGGGGATCGATTCACTGGCGGGGCCATCGGAAGTGCTGGTGATTGCCGATCATACGGCTAACCCACGCCATGTGGCCGCTGATCTGCTAGCTCAGGCGGAGCATGACTCATTGGCAGCAGCGATCTTAATCACCACTGACAATCGCCTTGCTAGTCTGGTGGTCGAAGAAGTTAACCATCAACTGGAAAATCATCCACGCCGGATTCAAACCGAAAAATCGATCGCCCACTATGGCCTGGTGGTCGTGGCGGATAGCCTGAAAGAAGCGGCAGAATTATCGAATCAGTTTGCACCGGAACATTTAGAACTGGAAGTAGCGGAACCCTGGGACATGCTGGAGCAAATCCGCCATGCCGGAGCAATCTTTCTGGGGCATTCCACCCCGGAAGCGGTAGGTGATTATCTGGCGGGGCCAAACCACACGCTGCCCACCTCTGGCGCGGCGCGGTATGCCTCGGCACTTACGGCGGAAACCTTTATTAAAAGCTCCAGCATTATCCACTACAGTCCAGCAGCGCTCAAGGATGCAGCCTGGGCGATCGATGCCCTGACAGAAGCAGAGGGCTTACCATCCCACGGTGATTCTGTCCGGTTTCGGGTCGAAGAGCAATAGTTATTTAAAACTACTCATCAACCTGCCACACATCTACCGCTAGCTCCTCATCTAAAATTCTAGGCTGGCGCAGAATCAACAACACTTGCCCCAATAGTTCTTGGGTTGGTGCTTGGCCAAACCAGGTCAGGGCAATTTTGCCATCTTTTTCCACCGCATAGTAGCGATCGCTCTGCCACTCAACTTGGGCTCGATCCACCAGCAGCAAAATTTCTTCTGCTTGGTTAGGGAAACTGCTTCTAATTTCCTGGCCGGAAGCTTCCTTAAACGTATCCGTATCCGCCAGGATTACCACCGCATCGATCGCCCGGCGCACTACCTGCCAACCGGGCAGTGCCACCCAGGTAAAATCACCGGAGGTGCGTACCATCCTGAACGGTTCGATCGTCTCTACGGTGGGGATCGCCTGCAAGTCAGCAACAGTTAGGGGCAGCTTACCCGCCAGGGGCAAGACGCGGGGCATCTCGTCGCTTTCTTCGAGCCGGAAGATCGGCAATCGGGGCGCTTTGGCGACGGTGGGATCGACCAGGCCGGTTAATAGTTTTTCCACCTCGGTGCGGGCAGTATCACTGTGGGCAAATTGCAGCGCCTTGGAAATAAACTTAGCCCGTTGCTGGGGATCGCGTTGATTCTGGGCGGATTTCCAGGCTTGGTAGGCGATCGCATCACCAGGATGTCTAGTAAATCCGCTGGGTGCTTCGGAGAGAATTTGAATTTCTTTGACCGCTTTGGCGGCTTCCTTGGCGGCGATCGAGTCCATGCCACGACTGACCAGCAATTCGGCCACGGCGAGGCGATCGGGCTTACTCAAAATCCTTAACTCATGGAGGCTGTCGCTACCCCTTTGCTTGAAATGATTCAGGGTTGGCTCGGAGGCGTTGTCCTCAACCAGGCCAGCATAGACCTGGACGGCGACGATAATCTGATTCTGCTGGATCGGCTCGAAGCCGGTTTGCTCAAAAATTTGCTGGGCGCTCTGGCCGTGTTTCTGGAGTTGCTGGCAAGCAATCGCCCAATCCACCCAGGTTCCTTGCTTCTGGCGCAGTTGGGTGATCAGGGTTTCGGTGTCGATTTCGATGCCGTTGGGTGCGTTGTCGGTGGGTGCGTTGTCGGTCATGGGTTTGGCGATGAAGGTTCTGGCTTTTTAACCTATCACCTTTCGCCGCGATTTGTTGATTTAGGCGGTTTGATTTTAAGGTTTAGTTTTCTGGTTCTGGTGGGTTTTGGTTGGCTTGTTGCTGGGCGTTGTCTTTGACGGTGTCGGCGAGATTTCCTATCTGGGATTCGCGGAGATCGTAGTTGGTTTCTGAGCGATCGTTATTTTCGTTAGTATTACTGATACTGCCGCTCATATTACCAAGCGCAACGTTAGAGCCATCAGCATCAAGGTTAAAATCACGACCTGTAATTATGTTTTGGACTTTAGGGTCTGAAGCTTTTTCTAGGAGACGATCAATCCAAGCTTTTTGGTAACTAATTTCTGCCTCTTTATCATCAAGCCTGTCTTGGTAATACCTAGCTATCTTCTTTTCAGCAAATTCATAACCTTTAAAAAATTCTGCTTCCAGGGCTTGTTTATCAAGATTAGGTGAAACAGTGATATTTACATAAAGCAAACCATTTTTATTATTAAGTCCGCTGACTTCGATTTGTGAATCTGGATGCTCTGCTTTTATTTTGTTTAGTGAGTATGCAAAGGCTTCCCATTCAATACGATCGTTGAAAACTAACTCAACGATATCGCTAGAAATTTGAAATCGTTTAGTAAATTCGCTGGGTCTAAAGTTTCTCCCTATAGGAAGCCGATTAGTAAAGAGTCTTTTACCGTATCTACCTACGCCTCCTCCACCTAAATATATATAATCGCAGACTACACGATCAAGTTTAGTGTCACTATTTATACTCCAGTCTTGAAGGCAACTACCAGTTAAGTTCGCGCGGGTGAAATCAGCATTCAGTGCTAGAGTCTGACTAAGATCTGCTTTACGAAGATTTGCTTTAATAAAACTTGCACTTATAAGGTTTGCTCCATGCCTAAAACTTGCCTCATAGAGATTTGCTCCATTAAGACAAGCTCCATAAAGTGAGGTTGATTCTAGCTCAGCTCTACTCAGATCTGCACCTATAAGTAAAGCACCTACAAAATCGGTTTCGACCAGATGAGCACCGGCAAGATTACTTCCACTGAGATCTACAAAATCAAATTGAGCGTTGGTCAAGATAGCTTGTGAAAGATTTGCACCTGATAAATCTACTTCAGTAAAAATAGAAAAGGATAGGTTGGCTTTACTCAGGTTTATTCCCTTTAAATTCGCTATCTTACTGTAGGGCAAATACTCTGGGATAAAGCTATTACCAATACTGACCAGATTAGTTCTACTAAGATCTACTTTTATATTTGAATTCTTCTCTCGCCATTGGTTCCAGGCATTAACCCCCTGCCGCAAAATCTTCAACTGCTCCTCATTCGCCATAACACCAACCAACCCCAAACAACCTTCAGCAAAATAATATCAAAAAAACTAAATAACCACCCCAAATGTAAACCACATTAAAAATTGCAAAGAAATACAACCAAACCCGTCCACCAGCCAAAACTCGCAGTGCAATAGTAAGTAAGGGTAAAAAAGTATCCCAGACCACAATGCTGGCTACAAATAGTTATACCCTGACTGTCTAGCAAAAGGAGCGCATCATGGCGATCGCAACCACCAACCCCACCACCGGGGAAACCCTGAAAACCTTCACCCCCGCCACCGCCGCCGAAATCGAGCAGGCGATCGATCGCGCCGCCGAAGCCTATGGTCACTATCGGCACAGTGAATTTTCCTGGCGATCGCAACTGATGAACCGCGCCGCCGACATCTTAGATACCAACAAAAAGCAATACGCCCAACTCATGACCCTGGAAATGGGCAAACCAATCAAATCCGCGATCGCCGAAGTCGAGAAATGCGCCTGGGTCTGTCGGTATTACGCCGAACATGCCGAGCAATTTTTGGCCGACGAAGTGATCGAAACCGATGCCAGCAAAAGCTATGTCAGCTATCAACCGTTGGGGATCGTGTTGGCCGTCATGCCCTGGAACTTCCCCTTCTGGCAAGTGTTCCGATTTGCTGCCCCTACCCTGATGGCGGGTAATGTCGGGTTGCTCAAACATGCCTCGAATGTGCCCCAATGCGCCCTGGCGATCGCTGAAGTGTTTAACGAAGCAGGCTTCCCAGAAGCGGTATTTCAAACCCTGTTGATTGGTGCAAGCCAGGTAGCAGAAGTGATCGAGGACGATCGGGTCATGGCCGCCACCCTGACCGGCAGTGAACATGCTGGCGCAAGTCTGGCCGCCAATGCTGGCAAATTAATCAAAAAAACCCTGCTGGAGTTGGGCGGTAGCGATCCTTATATTGTGATGCCCTCCGCCAAGCTGGATGATGCGGTGGATGTGGCTGTGACCGCCAGGTTATTAAATAATGGTCAATCCTGCATTGCCGCCAAGCGGTTTATTCTGGATCAAGAAATTGCCAAAAACTTTACCAATAAACTACTGGCCAAGTTTAAGGATCTCAAAATTGGCGATCCCATGAATGAAAATACCAACATTGGCCCTCTGGCCACGCCGCAAATTCTTGATGATCTCGATAAACAGGTGAGCATCTCGATCAACAAAGGTGCAAAGGCGCTGATTGGCGGTGAAAAGATGGGCGATCGACCTGGCAATTTTTATCCACCCACGATCCTGACCGATATTCCCTTTGGTAGCCCTGCCTATGGCGAAGAATTGTTTGGCCCCGTTGCCACTGTGTTTGTGGTGGAGAATATGCATGAGGCGATCGCCCTGGCGAATAGTTCTGAGTTTGGCCTGGGGGCAAGTGCCTGGACGAATGATCCGATCGAGCAAAAGCATTTTATTCAGGATCTACAAGCAGGCACAGTATTCATCAACGGCATGGTCAAGTCCGATCCCAGGTTGCCCTTTGGTGGCATCAAAAAATCTGGATATGGCCGCGAACTAGGTAAGCATGGTATTCATGAGTTTGTGAATATTAAGACGGTGTGGCTGAAGTAAAGAATTGTTGGCGATCGCAGTAAGGTCATGTGGCGATCGGCAAAATAAATCAAGCAAAAAAAGAATGTGCATAATCAAGATAATTAATTAGATTAAGAGCTTTTTAGTATTAAATATGAATACGGCGGAATTACTAGTCAGGTGTTTGGAGAATGAGGGCGTAGAGTATATCTTTGGGCTGCCTGGCGAAGAAAATATGGAAGTGCTACGAGCCCTGGAACATTCCTCAATTAAGTTCATTACTACCCGTCATGAGCAGGGCGCAGCCTTCATGGCCGATGTCTATGGACGATTGACTGGTAAGCCTGGGGTTTGCCTTTCTACCCTGGGGCCAGGGGCGACAAATCTAATGACTGGGGTGGCCGATGCGAACCTTGATTGTGCACCATTGATCGCCATTACTGGACAGGTAGGAACCGATCGGATGCACATTGAATCCCATCAATATCTCGATCTGGTTTCGATGTTCACGCCGGTAACAAAATGGAATACTCAGATCGTGCGATCGAGCAATACACCGGAAATTGTGCGCAAAGCCTTTAAACTAGCTCAGGCTGAAAAGCCCGGTGCAGTTCACATTGATTTGCCAGAAAATATTGCCGCCATGGAAGCAAAGGGGCAGCCGCTCACTTCGGATAGTAATGCCAAGATGTATGCTTCTTCTCACAGTTTTGGGGAAGCAGCTATGTTGATCGCCAATGCCAAGAGCCCATTGATTCTAGCAGGGAATGGCGCGATCCGAGCCAGAGCCAGTCAAGCCTTAACTGAGTTTGCCACCCGCTTAAATATCCCGGTGGTTAATACTTTCATGGGGAAAGGTATCATTCCCTATACACATCCCCTATCACTATGGACGATCGGTTTGCAGCAGCGAGATATCATTAGTTGTGCCTTTGACCAAACTGACTTGGTGATATGTGTTGGCTATGATTTGATTGAATATTCCCCTAAAAAGTGGAACCAAATTGGTAACATTCCGATCATTCATATTGGTGAAGGTAGGGCGGAAGTAGATAGTAGTTATATTCCCAAAGTTGAAGTGGTCGGTGATATTTCCGATGCCCTCCATGAGATCGCCCGACGGGCAGAACGCAACTATGCGGAATCGGGTGAAGCGACCCAGCTAAAAGCACAGATTCGGGCAGACTATGAACAATATGCCCATGATGAAGGATTCCCTGTTAAACCACAAAAAATTGTCTATGATCTGCGCCAGGTAATGGCTCCCGAGGATATTGTGATCTCTGATGTGGGAGCCCATAAAATGTGGATCGCGCGGCATTATCATTGCGAACGCCCGAATACTTGCTTGATTTCCAATGGGTTTGCAGCGATGGGAATTGCGATCCCAGGGGCATTAGCAGCTAAATTGGTCTATCCCGATCGTAAGGTGGTAGCGGCTACGGGCGATGGTGGCTTCATGATGAATATGCAAGAGTTGGAAACGGCCGTAAGAGTAGGAACCCCCTTTGTAACTTTGGTATTCAATGATGGTGGTTATGGCTTGATCGAATGGAAGCAACATATCCACTATGACCATAGTTCGTTTATTGAATTCAATAATCCTGATTTCGTCAAGTTAGCTGAGAGCATGGGTTTGAAAGGCTATCGCGTCGAATCAGCGATTGATTTACTACCAACCCTCAAAGAAGCACTAGAACAGGATGTACCCACAATTATTGATTGTCCAGTGGATTATTCCGAGAATCTTCGCTTTAGCCGCAAAGCAGATGCCCAGAGCTGTGAGATTTAGTAAATCAGAATCAACTGTTTAAGGCGTTGTTATCAAAATAAATAGATATGGCACGATCGGAACGAACTATCTATCGCAAGGGTGTAGGGATGGTGATATTTAATCAAGCAGGTAAAGTTCTCGTCGGCGAGCGCAGCGGTGTTGCCAATGGCTGGCAGTTCCCTCAAGGTGGAATCGATGATGGCGAAGATCCCCAGGCAACGGCAATCAGAGAACTCTATGAAGAAGTAGGAATCAATGACGCGAAGCTGATCCATGAAACAGAAGATTGGTTGGGCTATGATTTTCCGGAAGATCTAGAGCTGAAGGGTAAGTGGCGCAAGTATCTTGGCCAGAAGCAAAAATGGTATTTGTTCTATTGGAATAAGCCTGCTTCCGAATGCAACCTGGAATTACATCAGCGCGAGTTCGATCGCGTCAAATATATGCCATTAGAAGAAACAGCCACGTACATTGTGGCTTTCAAGCGAGGTATGTATGAACAGATTATCGATCGCTTTCGCCCTTTGATTGATAAATATCTAAGCTTGTCAAGCTAATTCTCCAATATTTACGCAAAGTTAATAGATACATGATTCAGGAAGGCTAAAAAAGAGTGGGGCAACAAAGTGGTTTAAGCTATGCTGTGATTGGCACTGGAGCGATCGGCGGCTTCTATGGTGCGCTGCTCCAACGGGCAGGTTGTGAAGTTCATTTTTTGCTAAGGAGCGACTATGAATATGTTCAACAGCATGGTCTTGTGGTTAATTCCGTTTATGGGGATTTCACCTTACCAGAAGTGAATGCCTATTGTGATGCGTCTGCGATACCTAGATGCGATGTGGCGATCGCGGCGATTAAGGCCACCCAGAATCATATTTTAGAAGATATTCTGCCCAGAATCGTCAAGCCCAATGGGACTATTCTACTGCTCCAAAATGGGATCGGTGTGGAACCACAATTAGCGAAACTCCTGCCGGATCATTATATCCTTAGTGGCCTATGTTTTATTTGCTCCAATAAGGTGGGGATGGGGCATGTGCATCACCTTGACTATGGGGATATTACGATCGGAGCTTATGCCGATCGCTACGCGCCTGCGGGGATTACCAAAGAGATGGAAGCGATCGCCTCTGACTTTAATATTGCTGGCGTTCCTGCTAAGTTAACCGAAAACTTGCAACTAGCCCGGTGGCGCAAGCTGGTTTGGAATATTCCCTTTAATGGCTTGTCGGTGGTGTTGGATGCGAAGACTGATGCAATGATGGCGAATGATGCCACCAGGCAACTTTCAGCGGATTTGATGAATGAAGTGTTAGCAGCAGCGGCGGCTTGCGATTGTCAGATTCCGACTGAGTTCGTTCCCCAAATGATCGATTTCACTACCAAGATGCAACCCTATTTAACTAGTATGAAGCTGGATTATGATCATAAGCGATCGCTGGAGATCGAAGCGATCTATGCGAACCCATTGCGATTGGCAAAGGAACGCGGGGTAGCGATGCCGAAGACGGAGATGCTGTATCAACAGTTGTATTTTTTGGATCGGTTAAATTCTAAATCTAAGTAATGTCTCTTCTATCGTAAAGCTTCTAGTTTTTTGAGTAAGAGATCAACAAAGGCAATATATGCACCGCCCTCTTCAGGAGTAGGATCAATGAATCTATGAGCAGATGGATTCCTAAAAACACCGACCACTCCGGCATATAGATGCATATATGATTCTCTTTCTTTGTCATCCGCAAATTTATTTGCAAGAGTGCCATCTTTTTGCCTAAAGATTTTCATAACCAGAGGCTTACCAGTTTCATTGGTATTCGTAAAACCACCTATATCTCTAAGTCTTTCTTCAAGTATAACTCCTGCAGCACGAATTGCATTATCCCAGTTTTTTGGATTAGAGCCATCAGCTAACAGAGGAGGAATACATCGATCTTGAATCTCCTGATCAAAATGTTCAATACCTTCTAAATCACGCTTAAGATACTTTTTAGCGGATAAACTTAGATCCTTAAAGCCAGAATCTACAGCACTATATAACCGCTCTTTTATAGCGTACTGAAGTAATTCATTATTCATGGATGGAATGACTGTATTAATCTTGAACATTAATCCATTATTTTCTAGGGCATCAAAATCATGTTTGTAATACACTCTAGTCAGTTTTATCTCTCCTCTGGAAGAAAATAGTGATTGAAGTTTATTTTTTAATACATTTGCCCCAAACTCAGCATAAAAAGTTTCATCTAAGCCTTCTCCTCTAATTTTCTCTATGATCCATCTAGCAAGAACTTTCTGACCTTCAGTTAAGTTGCAAATCTTTTCTGAGTTAGCCTCGTTTTTAAAATTTGAATTAATTACATCAAAAGCCTGTTGAGTAACTTGAGCATTGCGGCTGTCAGAGCAATATAAAAAACCTTGATCACAAAGAAAGTTAAAATCTATCTCTTTAATTTCATCAGGATAATCAAGCGTCTGTAATACTGAATCCCCGTAGCTATTGGATGAAAAAATCACAAAAAAATCACGCTCCTGGTTACCCTCATTTATTTCTTTAACAATCCACTCAAGAAAGCTTTTTTGAGAAGGCGATAAGTTATAAGCCATTTTTCGATATACCTAAAAATATCTAAAGAATCGCAGCGATCGTAACATAGCACCCCTATAATAGCCCCATGATAGAACACGACGTAATCATAGTAGGCGGTGGTTTAGCGGGATCACGGGCGGCGGTGGCACTAGCCCAGAACTTTCCCCATTTAGATGTGGGGTTGGTGTCTAAGGTGCATCCGATCCGATCGCACTCGGTTGCAGCCCAGGGTGGGATCGCCGCATCCCTGCGTAACCTCGACGAGCAAGACGATTGGCTCACCCATGCCTTCGACACGATCAAAGGTTCCGACTACCTCGCCGATCAGAACGCAGTTGAGATTCTCACCAGGGATGCTCCCGAAGTAATTATTGACCTAGAACATTTGGGCGTATTGTTCTCCCGCTTCGAGGATGGACGCATTGCCCAGCGTGCCTTTGGTGGCCATACCAATCGCCGCACCTGCTATGCTGCTGACAAAACCGGCCATGCGATCTTGCATGAACTGGTTAGTAATCTATTCCGGTTCGGCACCAAGATCTATGACGAATGGTATGTGATGCGTTTGATCTATGAAGAAGGCGAAGTGAAAGGATTAGTTGCTTTCTGCATTGAAACAGGCGAGATCGAGATAATGCGCGCCAAAGCGGTGATGTTCGCCACTGGTGGCTATGGCCGGGTGTTTAATACTACCTCCAATGACTTCGCTTCCACGGGTGATGGGCTGTGCTTAACTGCCTTGGCGGGATTACCGCTTCAGGATATGGAGTTCGTGCAGTTCCATCCCACCGGGTTATATCCAGTGGGTGTGCTGATTTCCGAGGCAGTGCGCGGCGAGGGTGCATATTTAATCAATGATCATGGCGATCGCTTCATGGCCAACTATCCAATCAGTAAGAACAAAATGGAACTCTCTCCCAGGGATATTACCTCGCGCAATATTATGGCCGAGATCGCCGCAGGTCGAGGCATCAATGGTGGTCAATATGTGCATCTAGATGTCCGCCATCTGGGCAAAGAACGCATTGAATCTAGGATTCCCTTTGCCCGTGAAGAAGGAATGCGCCTGCTGGGGATCGATTGTGTCGATCAGCCTTTGCCCGTACGTCCTACTGCTCACTATTCGATGGGTGGGATTCCTGTAAATATAGATTGTCAGGCAATCGATCGCCATAGTCAACCGATCTCTGGGTTCTTTGCTGCTGGGGAATGTGCCTGTGTGTCGGTGCATGGTGCGAATCGACTTGGTTCTAATTCCTTGCTCGAATGTATCGTGTTTGGTAAGCGAGCGGGAGAGAAACTAGGTGATTATGTTAGCGATCGCCCTCAGCCAAATCTGGATGCACGGCGCTACTATGCTGAGGCCGAAGCGGAACTAAAGCAGGTACTCAATCAATCCGGTGAACAGAGCAGTTATGAACTTCGCACTCGTCTGCAAGATACTATGACCGATCATTGTGGCATTTATCGGGATGGCGATCGCCTTGCTGCTGGTCTGGCTAAGCTTCAGGAAATAAAGCATGACTATGCCACCAAGTTAAATGTTAGCGATCGGGGTATGGTCTTTAATATGGAGCTAACCGCTGCCTTGGAACTGCGGAGCCTAATCCATGTGGGTGAAATCATTATGGCTAGTGCATTGCAACGTCAGGAAAGTCGTGGTGCTCACTATCGCACTGACTTCACCGATCGCCATGACGAAAAGTATCTGCATCATACTCTGGGGTATCTGGCGGATGGCCAGGTGGGAACCAGCGATCGCCCAGTTGACCTCAGTTTGATTGCGAAAGATGAGCAGAGATTTACGCCACAGGAGCGCAAGTATTAATTACTTCACAATCAGATTAATCAGCAACGAACGTAAGAAAGATTATGGTTAGGCGTTTCCCCATAGTCAGCAGGCTAGCTATTGCAAAAAACCGTTGAACTCGGTTCTATTTAGCATGGTTAATATCCTTTCTACCTTGGTAAGAGGGCGACTAGACAAGTAGTTCAGCCATTGCTAAGCGAAAGTAAGGGTTCTCTTTAAGGTTTACTCAGGTAAATCTAATTATTTAATTGCGATACCAATGGATCATATTATTGATTGGGCGAATTAATCTAGACCCATATCAACATTCATGCCAACGCAATAAACCTTAATAGATTAAATTAATTGCTCATGTTATGCAAAATGGTGGCGATCGCCATTATTTGTCATTGTTTATAGCTAACTTACGCAATCAGCAAAATATTTAAATCCACTCTGCCTTCTCATACGCATCATAGTTTAGGGATACCTGTGATATTTTGAACCTTCCTGACCTCTACTATTTTTCTAACTCTAATCTGGGGAAAACACCATGCTAAGAAGCAATCAAGTCATCAAAAAAACTAATTATGCTGATCGGTTTGGCTTGTCCAGGAAGCGATCGCCATTTCGGTTCAAAGCGCTCAAATTCAGCGATCCGAGTATTTTAGTGGCTTTATTGGTGCTAGGGCTGGGAATTGCCTTGATGTTCGATGCAGCTCCAGCAATGGCGCAGGAAGCAGCCGAGAGTAGCGGCTTTAATGTCAGGGGTTCATTTATTGATGCATTGCAATGGATCAAAGACCAGGGGGCTACCGGCGGCATAGTGTTTATGCTGCTTTATATTGTGGCAACCGTAGCATTTTTACCTGGCTCGATCCTGACCCTGGGTGCAGGTGTGGTCTTTGGCGTGGTGCTAGGCTCGGTCTATGTATTTATTGGTGCCACGATCGGTGCGACGGCAGCCTTTCTGGTGGGGCGATATGTGGCAAGGGGTTGGGTTGCGAAAAAGATTGAGGGGAATAAGAAATTTAAAGCGATCGATGAAGCAGTAGGCCGAGAGGGACTGAAAATTGTTTTACTAACCCGCCTTTCGCCTGTATTTCCATTCAACCTGCTTAACTATGCCTATGGGCTGACCGGAGTATCGCTGAAAGACTATGTAATTGGTTCCGTGGGAATGATTCCCGGTACGATCATGTACGTTTATCTGGGTTCGTTGGTGAGAAATTTGGCAGCGATCGGCACGGAATCGCAAGCAAGTGATCCACGCGTTACCTGGGCGATTAGGATTATTGGTTTTATTGCTACAGTTGCGGTAACCGTGGTGGTTACTCGTGTGGCCCGTAAAGCTCTATCTGAATCTGTCGACGGCGATCTGGATGCACCCAATGCAGAAGATGAGAAGAATTCAGTGGATTCGATCGAAGAGATTGGCTAGCCCTAAACTTAGCCGTAGCTCTTTTGCATAACCTGAGCGTAATAATATTTCATCGAAATTGATTGATTTAGATTTAAGAACTGCCGTTAGTAAACTTGGCATGAAACCTAGAGGAGAGAGATTATGACCAGCCCAGCTTTCGATCGCGTGACCGTGCCCCCAATGGATGAATATAACCAGAAATTGGTTAATCATCTCCATCCCAATGATTGGGTGAACCCGAAGCCCACTGGTGTATATGACCTGGTGGTAATTGGTGCAGGCACAGCCGGACTGGTGGTAGCGGCTGGTTCGGCGGGGCTGGATATTGGCTTAAAGATAGCGATCATCGAAAAGCACCTGATGGGCGGCGATTGCTTGAATGTGGGCTGTGTGCCATCTAAATGTGTAATTCGTTCTTCGCGGGTGGTGGGTGAAATGAGGAATGCGGCCACCTTCGGCATTGGTGTGCCTGAAAACATCAAAATCGACTTTCCGGCAGTGATGCAAAGAATGCGCAAGTTGCGAGCTGGCATCAGTCACCATGACTCTGCCCAACGCTTTGCCAGCCTGGGAATCGATGTTTTTCTGGGCAGTGGCACTTTCACTGGCGAAAACACGATCGCGGTGGGCGATCGCACCTTGCAATTCAAGAAAGCAGTGATCGCTACTGGTGCAAGAGCCGTTCGCCCCAAAATTGATGGCATTGAAGGGGTTGGCTATCTAACCAATGAAACTGTATTTAACCTCACTACCAGGCCAAATCGATTGGCAGTAATCGGTGGCGGACCGATCGGTTGTGAATTGGCACAATCATTCCGGCGGTTAGGTTGTGAAGTCGTGCTATTACATCGTGGTTCGCATATTCTCAATAAAGAAGATGCCGATGCCGCCGATATTGTCCAGAACGTATTCGATCGAGAAGGTTTGCAGGTAGAGCTGGGCATAAAACTAACTCGCGCTACCCAATCGGAAACTGGCAAGGTGTTGCACTTCGAGCAGAATGGCCAACTCCGATCGATCGAAGTGGATGAAATCCTGGTGGGGGCAGGACGGGCTGCCAATGTAGAGGGTTTGAACCTGGAGCAGATGGGAGTCAAATACGATAAATACGGCGTGCATGTGGATGATTATTTACAAACCAGCAATCCCCAAATTCTGGCAGCGGGCGATATTTGCAAAGGTTATTGGAAATTCACCCATGCGGCGGAATCAGCAGCGGTAATTGTAATTAAAAATGCTTTGCTCTCACCCTTTGGCCTGACAAAGTATAAGGTTAGCGATCTAACTATGCCCTGGGTTACCTTCACCGATCCGGAGATCGCCCATGTGGGTATGTATGAACATGAGGCTCAGGAAAAAGGAATCTCAGTTAGCACGATCAAAGTGCCAATGGATACAGTCGATCGCGCGATCGCTGACAGTGAAACGGAAGGCTTTGTGAAGGTGCATCACAAAACTGGTAGCGATAAGATCCTGGGCGCTACGATTGTGGCTCCCCATGCTGGTGAAATGATCAGTGAAGTGACGATGGCGATGTATAACAAGATTGGCCTGAAGAAGATCGCCAGCGTGATTCATCCCTATCCGGTGCAAGCAGATGGAATCAAAAAGGCGGCGGCGGCTTACCGTAAAACCCTGGTTACGCCGATGGCGAAGAAGCTATTGAAGTTTATTAATAAGTTGAGTGGCTAGGCAGCAGCCAAAAATCGGTTAGGTATTGTTTTCCACTTCCGATCGCATCCGCTCCAGGGTGGTGTTCATTTGCTCGAACATTTGCTGGGGCGTGATGCCAAACCCGCCTAAATGGGTTTGGAGTTGTTTCATGGTCATTTGCGCCATGAAGTCGTCGGATAGCTCGAACCGTTTCATGAATATTTTGTAGCGATCCATGATTTCTTCCATTCTGGCAATGAATAGCTTTTTGCCTTCTCGATCGAACTTGCCATAGTTGCCGCCAAGCTCCATCAGCGATTGATAGTCTCTAAATAGGCTCTGTGCTTCTTGTTGAACGATCTCAGAGTCAAAAAATCCCATAATGGTTTGTCAGTGCTTTTACTTACCTACTGTGCCTATTTTACAACTGTTGATGGGTTCTGTTGTTTTTTTGTGGGTGGGGATTTCCCTACTTTTATGGTTTGGACGTTTTTAGGTGGGGTATGGGTGTTTATGGCGCTTGACTTTGTTGCTGAAAAATTCTAGGTTTAGGTGTTGATTTTTTCTGGTGGCAATGCGCGATCTTTTCCCTGGCTATTATCGACCAACTGAGGATGAGTTTAAGGAGCTTTGGGAAAAGTGTATTTTTGTGCTGGATGCAAATGTTTTGCTTAATCTCTACAGGCTTGATGCAAAAGCTCGTGATGATTTTTTAGGTGTTTTGCAAAAAGTTAAAGATCGACTCTGGATGCCTTATCAAGTTGCACTTGAGTATCAATTTAATCGCATCAAAGCAGTACAGGATTGCGAAGGTAAATTTAAGACTATTGAAACATATGTAAATAAAGCAAAAAGCGGCCTTAAAACTCTACAATCTGATACTAACTATCGATTTGCCGAAGCTAAGTTAACAGAATTTATCAACAAAATAGACACTCTAATTGCTTCATTTCGGGCTGAATTTGAAAGTCTAGAACAGGATCAGGTGAAATCTGACCAGTATGATTTCATCAGAGAAAAGATCGACTATCTTTTTAGTAACTGCGTTGGTCAATCTCCTGAATCACAAGATGAGCTAGACCAAATATACCGCGAAGGTGAAATGAGGTATAAGGCAGAGTATCCCCCAGGCTTTTGTGATTGGGAAAATAAGAAGGATAGCTCACGCTTCTACAATGGATTAGAATTCAAAAGAGAATTTGGCGATCTCATTATTTGGAAGCAAATCCTTGAGAAGGTAAGTTCTGAGAATATTGAAAGCATAATTTTTATTACCGACGATCGTAAGGAGGATTGGTGGTGGAAGACGAAAGGTAACTGGACACTCGGCCCCCATCCAGAGTTAGTTCGGGAGATTAAAGAGGCAGGAGCTAAGCTTTTCTATATGTATAGCTCGGAAAGTTTTTTGAAGTGGGCAAATAAATATCTTGATGCGCATGTACCGGATGAGTCAATTGAAGAAATCAAGGAAAATATAAATACAATAAATATCGTAAGGGAAATAATTCCTGGTGTAGGCAATTTCCAGAATTTTAATGAGCGGGATGCTGTAGAAGCTTTTCAAAACTTTCTAGAAAACGATTACATTGGGAAATCAACCACTAGTAGTGGAAGAGTTGATTTAATTCATGTAAATCATAAGGAAGACGTAATTGATGGTTATGAAGTAAAGTTCGTGCATGAATATCAATTGCAGTATCCACCGTCTATACGGAAGAAATTAATTAATGGATTTTCTCAAATATGCAGTTATTTACAAAATCAAGACATTGATAGAGGATTTTTGGTTATAGTTTTTGCTAACAGTAAAACTCCAAGTTTATTAGCTTTAGAAAGCGAGTTAGAGGATTTAGTTGATAGTCTAGGCTGGGATAATATGAAACTAGGTTTTGTAGTAGGTTTTTTAACTGATTTAAACAATCAAGCTACTTTTAAACTTCTATTTTCTTCGCGCAACTTTAATTCTGGAGTTTTGTAGTGACTCCTCGTTTTGTTTATCTAGAACTCAATAATTAAACCCTACAACTTTATGCTAAGCGATGATTACTGTGAAGCCAGAATACATGACCTACGGCGAAATGGCCGAAACCCAGCGGCGAAACTGGTATAGCGAAGCGGCGGCGGCTTACGATCGCGCTCGTCCCAGGTATCCCCGCTCAATTTGCGATCGCGCTGTGCAATTAGCCAACCTATCCAAAGGCGATCGGATCGTGGAAATTGGTTGTGGCCCCGCGATCGCTACACCTACCTTTGCCGAGATGGGTTTAAAGATTACCGCGATCGAGCCGAGTAAAGGGCAATGGGCGATCGCCAGGCAAAAATGCGAACCCTATGATCAGGTTGAAGTAATTAATAATACCTTTGAATCCTGGCAGGCAGAGGCGATCGAAAAGGAAGAAAGATTTGATGCTGTCCTGGCGACAACTTCGTTTCATTGGCTTTCGCCGGATACCAGGTGTGAAAAGATCGCCAGCCTCCTGCCCCAGCATGGTTCCCTGATTTTGCTATGGAATACACCACCCGTTCCCAGTTATCAGATTTATCAAAAAATGGAGCCAGTTTATCAGGCGATCGCCCCCCATTTGGCCAACTATGCCGACGGGGACAGCCATCAAGAGAACTTGGATGAGATAGCTCAAAGTGCGATCGATTCTGGCTATTTTGGTAATCTCCAAACCGCGCAAATGATGCTAGAGTTGGACTATTCGATCGATGATTATCTAGCCTTGCTCAGCACCCTTTCTCCTTATATTGGTTTGGAACAGGAACAATGCGATCGTCTCTTCACAGCATTACGTCAGGTTTTAGAAAAAGGAGTAGGAAATACCTTCCCCACCTCATTCCTATCTGCGTTGCATGTAATGCAGAAACTTTAGCTAAATTAAGCCTACAAACCATTGCCAATCATAATGAACGGAGCCCAATAGTAGGGGCGCTTCAGGTCTTCGATTACAGTGACGGGTAGCCGATCGCGCATTTCCTTTTCGATCGCCGCTCCTTCCGCCCCCAAAGCGGCGAAGTCCCCCGTAATCAAGGTGATTTGTGCCTGCCGCATCGCTTCCGCCTTGGTAATCCCAGGACGCTTGAGCATAGTATAGAAAATATCCATCAGGGTTTGAGTGCCGCCATCATCCACCGACCACAGCGAAGCCATCGTTGCCCTGGCTCCAGCCTGCTGCATTAGATAACCAAAACCAAGAATCTCTTCACCATTCCCCAAAATCATTCCCACCGCTGTCTCACAGGCACTCAGGACAATTAGATCGACATTCGGCATCTTCCATTTGCGAATATCAGCCAGGGTGGAATACTTACCATCACCGAACAAAATAAACGAATCCTCTGGCTTGCCAGACGTAAACACCGCATGGGTAGCCAGATGAATTAGCGAATGGTCTTGCATATGCTTACCGATCGTGGTGGGGTTAAAGTCCCGATCGAGGAGCTGGGTGTTATTGGGAATGATGCTAGCCAGGGTTTCGATTTCGCGTTTGGCGAAGGGCAGCCCAGCAAAATTGAAGTAGCGATCGCCCATCTTAAAGCTGGCTGCCTTGGTTACGGCTCCAGCTAAAACCTTCTGCTTAGCCTGGGGCTGACGCGAAAAATCCTGCAAGTTGGCAGCGGTAATATTATTCACCCGGAACCGCTCAATCAACCAGCGATCGCCATCGTGCAAAGCAGACAGGGGAATATACCTGAGCTGGGCATAGGGCGCATAGAGCAAACTTTCCGCATTGGCAGCAGTCAGGTCGGCTTCTAGCGGCGCGATCAACCATTCGTATAGTTTCTGGCCATGCACCTTGGCATCCACCGCTGGATCATAGACAGTTTCCAGGGCAATCCGAAAGGCCTGTACTTCAGCCAGGAAGGTTTCTCGATCGACGAAGGTAGTCCGCCTGATCGGGTCACCTTCTGGTGTAATTAAAATTAACTCAACCCGATCGTCACGGATCAAGGGATAGAGCAGGACTGCGTTTTGCTGGAGGCTACCTAGATTCGCTTGCAGATTCTGATAGGAAGCGGTACTAATTTCCTGCGCCAGATTACTAACTTCCGGGCGATCGATGAATGCTTCCAGGTCAGCGGCTCGCTGTTGCTGCTCCTGGCTCAGGGTTGCTAAACGCTGCTTTTGAACGCCCGTCAGGTTTGGTTCTGGAATCTTTTGCAGGGTTTCAACTTGCTTGGCAACCTCGACCAATCCCATTTGCATTTGCTGGTACTTGGCATATAGCGATCGTTGAGATGGTGTGAGCTTGGCCAATACCTGTGCGGGAATTTGTTTAGCCTCAATGTCAGTATCTAAATAGTCTTCAAGTTCAGCAATCAAGGATAAATCCAGGGTCTGCTGCGCTTCCAGGATGCGGCCTTCCTGGAGCAATAAATCTGCTACATTACTAAGCGGATTATTGGCATGACTGCCATAGTTCAGTCCAGATATGCGACCAAGACTATTTAAACTAGTTTGCGCAGCAAGGCTGGCGACGGGCAGGGTGGTTTGTCCTGCTCTGGGCGAAGGGCGATCAGCTTGATTATTGGGCGAGTCACTATTGGCGTTATCAGGATTAGCCCCAGGATCATCACTATTAATCTTTGGCGCTCCCGAAGGGCTATCATCGGTCTCGATCACGCCAGGATCGCTAGTAATTGGATCAATTGTTTCTTCCACCGGATCATTAACGATCGGATCTTTATTGGTGGCATCACCGGGAGTCTGTTCCGGATTATTAATTAAATCAACGGTGCGATCGCTAACTACGGTTAGATCGCGGTGATTCTGAATATTTTCTTGAATTGTAGTGGTGCGATTTTCTGGAGCCACAAAAACAAGCCGACCGCCGGGTGTAATGGTGAATTCCAGCGCACTGAATAGATTCTCAACACCATCACGGCTAAACGGAAATACACCAACATTTGCTTCTAAAAAAGCATCAGCCAGAATCCTGCCACTGCTACGCAGCACTAACGCCTGATCGCTCTGGATTGGGTTCTGGGGGTGATTAAGAGCCAACAGGTCAATGCCCTGTTCACCCCACAGGGTCAGGTTTCCACCCGCCTGAATCGATGTGGGTGTGGCGATCGTATCGCGGACAATTAAATTACCAGTGGCCACCGCCAGCAGGCTGCGGGTCGTTTGCACACTGGCCGCCAACAGAGCCAGATTTCCGGTTGCATTCACCTGTGCTTCGCCAGCAATCAGGGTTTTGATCGTGGCATCACCGGGTTCCACCTTAAAGCTGCCCCTGGTTTCCAATTCCCCCGTAGGCAACAAAAAAGTATTCAGGCCAGTTTCCGCACTGGCAGGCAAGAGTTGCAATGAGCCATCAGGAGCGATCGCTAACTGCTCCGCTGCATTAATATCGCTGGTATCACCGGTTAAGAGTCTGGCTAGTTCTGGCAATTCCGCGATCGTACCTTGCCATTGCTCCCCAATTGCCCCAGCGCTGACTTCCAAGCCCACAATAAAATTGGGCGATCGTAACACCACCGAGCTATTCCCAGGCACAGCGGCCACATCCACTGAACCATTGGGCACCAGTAATGCGCCAGTGCTAACCACAGTGCCGCCTACTAAGCTAATATTCTTACCTGGCCTGACCGAGAGATTGCCACGATTGATGATCCCAGCGGGTTGCTCGATCGCAAATTGAATGCCGATTGGGTTGCTGGCCGAGAAACCGAGATCCTGGGCGCTGGTACTGAGCAGATCGCCATTGCCAAACTCGATCGCACTGCCTGTCGCGGCATAAAAAGAGCCACTAATATCCAAACTTGCACCATTTCCAAAGGCGATCCCATTGGGATTAAGCAAATAGACGTTAGCACGGGGAAAGTTGGCGCTGCTGCGGATTGCGCCCAAGATCGCCGATGGATCTGCCCCGGTCACTCGATTAATAATATTGTTGATATTTGCGCCATTCAGGTTTGCCGCATCAAAAGTGACGCCAGAATTGGGTACATTAAACTGGTCAAAGCTGTGGAATAGATTACCCCCCGACACAGTGCCACCATTGGTGGGCACGATCGTATTGCCATTAATTACGCCTGTGTTGGTGCTGCCGTCCGGGTTTATCTGCGCATGAACTGGAGCATGGGATGCAGCAACCATACTCAAACTCAGCAATAAAATTAACCCTGGGCGATCGCGCATATTAAATGGCTAGTTAGTTCTTAGTTTTATGACTCTAATTATTATGGTTATGTTCAATTTAGTTGCTGGTTAACGCACTGCTCACCACGCGATTGCAACACCATGCCTTTTAAATTATGCAATCTAGCTTAAATAACCAAATCAGGGCATTTACTTAATAAATCTTCGAGCTTTAATACCCAAAAACTGTCTTAAACAGAATTAGCCACATATTTAGATTCTTGGATCTAGATAGCATCGACTAGACCTCAGTCAGCTAGGACCTGCTTTAAACCCAGCCGATCGCCAGATTGTAATTATTTAGGAGCAGGAAATAAGGAAATAAATAGTTACTCAACTGCTTAACCTCAGCAATCGATAATTCAAACTTACTTATATAAAGCTTATATAAAGTAAATATTGCACTCTGGGCAACTGTACTCAAGGATTTATATCACACTTAAACCAAGATATGAATCACACAACCAGGCTAAGTTAGCGATCGTAGCGATCGGATCTCAATGGGGAACCCCCAAGAATTAAAGAGAATAAAGCTAGTTAGGCAAATCTTGATTAGGTATAGTAATCAGCAACATACTCCCCTGGATGGCATCTCCAAATCAAATATTTGGGGTATTAGGATTTAGGCGTTCATACCACAAAGTGGAGTTACCAGGCTGCAACTAGATGCTAATTTCCGATCGATTTGATTTTAAATTGATCGCTGACTCTGACCGGAAGTTGACTGTTTGACTTTTATAAAACTCAGGTATAAAGCTCAGGGCTTTCAGGGATAGGATGAGTATTTTGATGTATCCAGCTATGTACCATACCAGGCTTTATCGGTTGCTTAGCCCAGGTTCATCTGAGTATCTGGAGGGGATCAGTGATGGGAAAAAGTTGCAGCGATCGATCGCCGATTCCTGTAATTATTATACTTCAACAATTTGGCCAGCGATATTAACAATAATTAGAGCAATTAGCTCAGATTAACTAGCCGCTGCTGCCCCAGAATCAAGATCATCAGACCGATCTTCCCCTTCATCGGGCAAGGGTGGCCTTGTCACCAGATAAATCAACGCCCCAAACAGCGGAATCAACGCAAAAATCAAGAATCGGCGCTCATCTTCGATCCCGCGTCGCTCCATATCATCCCCCAACAGCCAGGGAAATAATAGAGTCAACAAACAAAAATCCAGGCTCATCACATGAATAAACCGATCGCTGACCCATTGCTGATTAAACGCCTTCCAATCACCATTAGCTATGGCATATAAAAAAAACAGCGTCGCCACCACTGCGATCGCCATGCCGGTCCAGCGTGAATCGACCACCTTGAGCAGGGCATTCTTGGAACCAGTAAAAGTATAGTTATCTTCGCGCAGTGCCAAATAGGGCAAGATCGCAAACGCGCCCACCCCAAACGAAAGCACCAAAAACACCCAGGCGGGGACTTTTTGACCCACCCCATCGATCAACATCAAACAGGCATAGATCATTGGCCAGATGCCCATTAAATTAAACAGGGCGATCGTAACCGGGTTGATATCCTGCCACTGACCAGTGCTGAGATTTTTAATTAGTTCAAAGGTGTCCGGTTGATTGGGCGGAGCCAGAAAAAAGGCATAGCCAACCAGTAGTAACCAAAGCAATCCAAAGGTGATTTTTCTAGACATTGCGATCTATGGGTCTATGCGTTATCCTGTCGTGCATTGTGACACAAAAACTCGGCCTCAACAGGTTTAGTTAATAAGGATCTTTGCGATCGATGCCGACAGTACCGCTACTAATGCTAGGAGAGCGCCTCCATGAGCGCTATGAGGTAACGGAGGTATTAGAGACCAATCGCTATGGTCAAACTTGTATTGCCAAAGATGCAGCACAAGCGGGGGAGCCACTCTGCCGGATTAAAGTTTTTAAAACCCTCGATCGGGATTTAATTAGCCTGGAAAATGCCAGGAAGCTGTTTGCCGCTGAAGCCCAAACGCTCCAGGAATTGGGCGATCAAAATGATAAATTGCCCCGTTTAATTGATTATTTTGAGCAGGGCGGTGAGTTTTATCTGGTCGAGGAAATTATCCCCGGTGAGTCGATCGCTGCCCATCTTCGTCCCGGTGATCCCTGGAGTGAACAGGATGTGCTGTTAATGCTGGGCGATGTTTTAACTACTTTAAAGTTTGTTCACAATCACCAGGTGGTGCATGGTGACATCAATCCTCAGAATATCTGGCAGCCTGGAGATGAGAGCAAGTTTCATCTGGCTAATTTCTCGTTGTTGCAAAAAATCACTAATTCAATCTGGCAAGAACGCGATCGCCCCATGCCATCCAGTAAACCTAATCTGGCTCAAAGTTTGGGCACAAGTTCTCTAAATCTCGATCCAGGTAGCCAGCAAAATCAACCTGGTGATAATAATCCTGCAAGGGCTGAGAATGTTCAGACTAGTAATCGAAGTAAAGATAACAAGGCGATCGACCTAGATGATTCAGGCTTTAGTTTTAGCGATTTTGAACTAACCGACCTAGATTCAGCACAATCTAGCGCAGATAAATCAGAGGTTCGGGTAAACGCTCAAAGTCAAGCTGAGCAAAACGATCGAGAGGCTGCAAATAATAATGGGATTGATTTAGATCCTGCTTTAGATTCTGATTTAGATAATGGCGATCCCAATGCTGCTAAACGGAACAGCCTGGGGATTGCGTTGATCGCTAATGAAATTGGCAATACAAATCATTCCGCTACCAATCCTAGGATCACAAGCGATCGCCAACTCGAAAACCTCACCGCGATCGGCACCCCCAGCTACATGCCCGTTGAGCAGGCACAAGAGAAACTTCAACCCAGTTTTGATTTATACGCGTTGGGGATTACCGCAATTCAATTACTCACCGGCATGCACCCCAGTCGCTTTCGCTATGACAATAAAAATAAAGAAATTCTCTGGCAGGATCGCTCCAATGCCAGCTATGAACTAGAAGAGATTCTAGAGCGGATGGTTTCTGCTGATCCCAACTTGCGCTATGGCAACGCTGAATCGGTGCTGGCCGACCTTGCGCCGTTGCTCAAGCCGATCTCACCCACGGAAATAACTAAACCGGCTTTACCGCAGTTATCGGGTTTGTTGTGGCGACCGCTGGCACTTTTGCTTTTAGGACTAGCATTGATCAGTGGTGGCATATATGTATTCGAGCCGTTGTTGTCCAGACTCAGGCAGATTAATATTACGCTGCCACGATCGCCTTTCCCCAGCACCCCCCAACCAACTGATCTACCTAATCCACCCACCGATCCTAATAATCAAAATAATCAAACTCAGCCAGCATTCACTGAGTTACAACTGCAAACTACTTTAATTGGTCATGCCGGATGGGTGCGAGCAGTGGCATTTTTGGCCAATGGTAATGTGCTGGTAAGTGGCAGTTACGATCGCACGTTGCGGTTGTGGAGCCTCAATGAGGTGGAAGCCTATGAAGTGATGTCAAAGCATCTGGGGTTTAGTTCTGGCGTGAATACGATCGCCACCAGCCCTGATGGTTATACGATCGCCAGCGGTAATCTGGATAAATCAATTCGATTCTGGGATGCCCGCAGCAGTGAGCCTACTTTTGTCCTCAATGGCCACGCAGGACAGGTACTAGATCTGGACTTTGATCCCACTGGTTTGATTTTGGCCAGTGCCAGCGCCGATCGCACCGTTAAGCTGTGGAGCTTGGAAAACCACGAAAATACATTTACCTTTGCTGGGCATGATGCCGAAGTCACCGCGATCGCCATCAGCCCCGATGGCCAAACTGTTATCAGTGGCGATCGTAATCGCACCATCAAGCTCTGGGATCTCAATACGGGGCAAGAGATCAGGAGCTGGCAACACAGTGCCCCAGTCAGAGCGATCGCCATTAGCCCCGATGGCCAGACTATCGCCAGTGGCGCACAGGATGGCACAATTAAGCTATGGGATCGCCAAAGCGGTCAAGAAATTATGACCCTGACTGGACATACCGATGCGGTGGCCACGATCGCCTTTGATCGCAATGGTCAAGTCCTGGCCAGCGGTAGTCACGATCGCACAATTAAATTATGGCAACCAGCCACTGGCAACCAGTTGCAAACCCTAAGTGCCCATCAAGCGGCAGTGCTTTCCCTTGATTTCAACCCGGTTGATCATACACTAGTAAGCAGTAGTGCCGACAAAACAATTATGGTCTGGCAGTAGCTAGCTCAGGAGGAGTTAGTATGACAGCGCAGAAGGCTAAAATATTTGGCAATTATGATGATAACCTGCCTGCTGTTCAACACTTTCTAGCAATTACCTTTGCTCCGGATTCAACCTCAGTACAACAGCGCTGGAATAATAATGGGCTTTCGGCTGATTTCATGGCCGACTATTTTGCGGCGTTTTTCCCCAATGATGATGGTAGCGATGGCCAGGTTGATACTAGTGCAGAGATTAAAAGCTCGGTTAGCTACATTGCTAATGAATTGCTTGAAAATTCCATGAAATACGGGGACGAAAAATCAAAATACCCAACTAGCATTGAGTTGCAGTTACATCCTAGTAGACTAATTTTTATGGCTACTAATAGTGTGAAGTTGGCGGTTTTGGAGCGGTTTTATCAGTTTGCATCTAAGCTGACAACCAACGATCCCCAGGATTTATATATTAGCCAGTTAGAAGATAGTATAGCTTCCGAGCAGGCTAATGCCTCTGGGTTGGGGATTTTGACCATGATCAATGACTATGGCGCGAAGGTGGGCTGGAAGGTTGAACCAAAGGGCGATCGGGGTGATTACTATACCCTTACCACTATGGTGCAATTAACGGTTTAGTTCTAGGATGAATCAGGGCTAAGTAGCTCACTGGATATCTAACTGCCTATCTGGGCTTAGGTAAATCGATATATTACTATTTTTAGAGTATTGATTTTAGCTAGTTTAAGTTGCTGACAGTTCTAATATCCAGAATATCCAGAATATCCAGGTTGATTTAGATGAGAATATTATGGGAATATTTAGGGGTTTTCGCGTTTTAGCAAGATCTACAATGAATTATCTAGAACCGCTCAGCTATACTAAATTGACTAGATTGACTAGATTGAGACTGAATTGGCTCCGGGTTGTAATAAGTTGCTTAGTGCCAGAATATTGCTAGGAGACTTGGAATGAAGGAAATCAAAACTGACGATTATAGGGTTGTCTATGAACTAGATGACAATACGATCGCCTGGATGGGCACTCTGCGCCTAAATGGGATGGAAGAATATCGCCCCATTATTGATTTTCTCAATGCAATCGCGGCTGATGCGCCATCCCAGATTGTATTAGATATGACGGAGCTAGAATTTCTCAATAGTTCCGGTATTAATGTGTTATCCAGGTTTGTAATTAATATTCGCCAACAAAAAACGATCGCTATGGTGGTGAAGGGCTCAAAGCGGATTCCCTGGCAGGGTAAGTCCTTAAAAAATTTGCAGCGCCTGATGCCAAGCCTGGAATTACAAATTAGTTAATTAATTATTTGGTCACTTAATCATCTGGTAGTTGCGCTTAGCTTTAAATCTGGCTTGATTTAGCAATTGTGGCTCAGTTGAATTTGACTAGACATGCCTAATGCTATTAATGTCAGCTAATTCAGCAGATACATTTATCCTAAGAGCATCCTCAAGCGCTATATTGTTTTAGCCTGGATTAAGGTTGAGGTAAGAATTGATATTGAATATTTTTGATGTTTGCCAACAGATGCGATTGCCTCTTACTAGGTATAGCGATCGCCTGTATCCAAGGTTACATTTTTCGGCCGTAACAGCGATGGGGGGTTAAGTAATTAGTGGGATGGATCTAGAATAGTTTTTTAGCATCTTCATGAAAATCGGGCTTTGACCTAGGGTTGATTAATCATAAACAAGAGCACATGCAGTCAGAAAAACTATCTCGAGCGCAACTGCTAGAAGCCATGACCCAGCTTCAAAATGAACTAGAGGCACTGAAGGCCGAAAAAGCTGATCTAGAGATTTTGCTTGAGACCACTACTGAACATTCTGATGCGATCGCTGGTGAGCTCCAGCATACGCTGGCTTTTTTGACTGCAATTATGGACAATTTGGCCGATGGTTTATTGGTGACCATGCCCGACGGCCGGATCAGCCACATTAATCCGGCGCTGATGACTATGTTTGCCCTGCCTGAAGATCAAGATTTTGTCGGCCAGGATTATCATGCTTTGTTTGGCGATGCGATCGTTGATTTAATTGCCGAAACGGCCTCTTCTTGCCACGGCACTTTTATTGCGGAGATCAGCTTGCCCGGTCAGAGAATTGGTAAAGCGGTGGCGACAGCAATTCTGAGCGATCGCGCCAGTCAGGTAACCGATGATCATGAAATTGAAGATGATTGTTTCGAGACAGAGGGAAACGTAAATGCGGCTATAACCGAGCCGGAGGGAGCCTTGGGCTCAACCAGTATTGGTTCAGTGGTGCTGATTCGAGATATTACTGCTGATAAGGAGGTCGATCGGATGAAAACCGATTTTATCTCTACGGTCTCCCATGAACTCAGAACGCCATTAACTTCAGTGCTGGGATTTGCCAAAATCATTCAAAAAAGGCTGGGTGAAAATATCTTTCCATTCCTAGAAAGTAGCCAGGATCGCAAATTACAGCGATCGCTAAGACAGGTGGATGAAAATCTGAAGATCATTGTTTCCGAAGGGATTCGGTTGACAGCCCTGATTAATGATGTGCTGGATGTTGCCAAAATGGAAGCAGGTAAAGTTGATTGGCATATGACCAGGCTGGAGATCCCGGAAATTATTAACGCTGGCATGGCTGCTACCTCCGCCCTATTTGCCCAAAAGCCAGCATTACGGCCAATTAGTGAAGTATCTGGTAACTTGCCATCAGTGGTTGGCGATCGGGATCGGCTAATTCAGGTGGTGATCAATTTAATTTCCAATGCGGTTAAATTTACCGAGAAGGGCTCAGTTACTTGCCAAGCTAGCCAGGAAGATGATTTCATTGTGGTGCGAATAATCGATACTGGTGCTGGCATTGCCGCTTCTGATTTAGATCAAGTTTTTGATAAGTTTAAGCAGGTGGGAGACACCCTCACCGACAAGCCAAAGGGCACGGGGCTGGGGCTGTCGATCTGCAAACAAATCATTGAATATCACGGTGGGCGAATTTGGGTGGAAAGTGAATTGGGGCAGGGTAGTACGTTTATATTTACCTTGCCCTTAAAAAGTAACCATGAGGTTTAAGCAGTCTGAGTTCTGCATTTGTTGGTCTTTGTATTCTTGTATTCTTAGTTTGTGGTTACCGACGAGCGAGATATTGTGTCCTTTCCGCCATCTATGTTAAGCAAATTAGCTTGCTTGATTGGCTTGGTTACCCTAAGATTAAATTTATTAATTTTGTGAACCTTTATGAAGAGTAGTGACAGAGCCGATCGCTGGTAACTATCCATTGTGCATTGGTCTAACCAAGCTAAACAGCAGGTGGTTGCTGCTTGTGTAACCTGGCAAACTAGAGTGACTGTCATGCGTTTGCAAACGCGGAATTATATCCTAGGATCTATCTGCCAATATTAGGATCTATCTGCCAATATTTAGATCTAGTTGTGGGTATATGCCCGATTCAGCTCATGCGATCATGCTTTTGCCTATGGACAATTTAAGAATATATGTTTTAAGAATCCTACCGAGCCAATCATAAGCGCCATATCCCATAAAGGCATGTATTACAATGACATAAGTCAGATTCGATCTACTCAGGCTATTTGAGTAAGATTGAGGATGATTGGTAGTAGGCCAAAACCCAAAATTAAAATATTGAGTTGGGCGAGCAATCATTCAACACCAGTGATGATGTAGATTACGAAAACCTGGCAGCACCTAACTATTTAAACTATTTAATATGTTAGTGCTGGTTAGCTGGTCAGAATATGCTAACCCTGGTGGTTGAGTGGGCTTAATCTAAAGCTGATTGATTATCTAAGATCATTTGAGAACATCACGATCGCTAATTTTGGTGGCGTGCAAGCTATTGCTCCCATTTAATTTGCTACTTGGGAATAAGCCTATTATATGTTAAGTGAATTGACAATTTGTGGTGGGTAATAGCCATTCAACTGCATCGATCGTAACTACGTAACTACAAGCCGATTGCTCCCAATCTATCCCATAGGATCATGTGAAGCAGATAATGTAAGCAAAACATCTCAATCAACCGATGAATAACTAAGTTTGGATGGTCATCATAACTAAAAGCCATTTTTTCGCATCTATAGCCTAATTATGGCTTCAAGAAAACCTAAACCAAGGCGATGACTAGGCCATGCAATTAGCTGACTTAGAGATAGCTGACTTAGAGATACGGAGGAGTTGCTCTGTGGAGCACAAAGAGGAAAACACGGCTGCTGAAGGTTACCAGATTCTTCACTTTTTAGTGGTTGAAGATGTAAATGGCAAGCGTCAAATTGAACTTGATGCCAAGACCTATTCAATTGGTCGTTATCCTACCAATGGGATTGTGCTTAACTCCGAGTTGGTATCGCGGCAGCATGCCATTTTGCTAAGGGTACCGATCCCAAAAACTTCTTCCTATTTATTTCGGATCATTGATGGTAATTTGCAGGGCAAACGCAGCACTAATGGGATCTTAATTAATGGCGATCGCCGCTTTTCCCATATTCTCAATCATGGCGATGAAGTGATTTTTAGTAGTGATACCAGGGCAGTTTATTTGCAGCGGGTAACCCAAACCCAGCATTCAGGAGAACCCGATCAGGATATTCAAGATAGCAAAGGCCGCCGCATCCATCAATCGATCGCTGCCAATCAGAGCTTGTCTCATCTAGTTAGCAATGGTAATGGCATGAATGGTCATGGCATTGCCGAGGATTTCTCAGAATATGGCGATGAATTAGTATCTAGATTAGCGTCAATTCCAGAACTGAACCCCAATCCGATCGTGGAGGCCGATCCCGCTGGCGTGATTACCTATCTGAATCCAGCCGCCGAGCGTGTTTTCCCCAACATTCATGAACTGGGTACCAAACACCCCGCTTTGCAAGGGCTGGCAAACGTAGTAGAACAGCTCCAAAATGGACACGAAGACTTTCTGGTGCGGGAAATTTTAGTTGGCAGTCGCATATTTGAACAGTTTTTGCACTATATCCCCAGTAGTGACTTAATTAGAAGCTATGTGGCTGATATTACTGAGCGCAAGCGATCGCAGGAGATCATTCAATATCAGGCCTCCCATGATGCCCTGACTGGGTTGCCCAATCGCAACTATTTTGATGATTATTTGAGCAGAGTAATTCTACAAGCCCAGCAAACAGACGAAAAGCTGGCGGTAGTTTTTTTAGATCTCGATCGCTTCAAATTGATCAACGACTCACTGGGTCATGCCTCTGGCGATCGCCTTTTAGTGGAAGTATGCCAGCGATTGCGAAACTATTTGCGCCAGGGCGATATTGTCTCGCGGTGGGGTGGGGATGAATTTACGATGCTCTTGCGCAATGTTGATTCGGCAGACCGCACCCTCAAAATTTGTAGCCGTTTGCTCAGTGCCTTTGAAGCGCCCTTTTATTTAAATGAGCACGAGCTACACATCAGCACCAGCATGGGAATCAGCATATTTCCCTATGATGGCAAAGATGTGGAAACCCTGGTCAAGAATGCTGATCAGGCTATGTTCAGAGCCAAAGAGAGTGGCCGAAATAATTACCAGCTCTATACCCACGCCATGAATCAAAGCGCCTTGCATCGGCTTTCCCTCGAAAATCGTCTGTGCAAAGCAGCAGAAAACGAAGAGTTAATTATCTATTATCAGCCCCAGGTGAGCCTGGAACTGGGTAGGGTGGTGGGGGTAGAAGCCCTATTGCGCTGGCGACACCCAGAAGAAGGGCTATTACCACCCAGTAAGTTTATTCCCCTGGCCGAAGAAACCGGGCTAATTGTGCCGATCGGCTATTGGCTGTTGCGCAAAGCCTGTAGCCAGAACCAAGAATGGTTCAAAATGGGTTTGCCACCATTGCGATTGGGGATCAATCTCTCGGCACATCAGTTTAAGCAGCAGGGATTTATCAATAGTCTCAGGGACATCCTGGCCGAGACTGAATTAGACCCTAGCTCTTTGGATCTAGAACTAACTGAAAGTATTGTGATGGAAGACGTAGACGAAAACATTGATAAGATGCGCCAATTGCGGGACATGGGCATAAATCTATCGATCGATGATTTCGGCACGGGCTATTCGTCGCTCAGCTATCTAAAATGCTTGCCAATTAATGTGCTCAAGATTCATCAATCGTTTGTGCGCGACATTACCACCAATCCCAATGATTTTGCGATCGCCATGTCGATCATCACCCTGGCCCATAGCTTGAATCTGAAGGTGATTGCGGAAGGGGTGGAGACAATGGAACAAATGGAACTGCTGCGATCGAGTGGTTGTGATGAGATGCAGGGGTATTTATTCAATAAACCAATCCCACCGGAAGAACTAGAGATTGTGGTGAATAATAATAATTGCTTCTGGGAAAGTGCTTAAGGTTTGCTCGAGCAAGATATTAGTCAAGATTGATATAACTATGCCGCAATTGCGCCTGGCTTGTACCTGATCTCTTATTACCAGGGTGATCGTTCAAATCTGGAATCTGAGCTAGCGATCGTCACGATTGATTATTCAAATAGCCAGTAATTAACCAATCCCGATCGATCTGGCGCAATTCTGTCTGCCTGAGGTCTAGAGCCTGGCTCATTTGCCGCAAACCAAGATCGGCGATCGGACTGGGGGCCGCGAAATCCCCAATCAGTTTTGGCGCAATGAATGCATAAACCTTTTGTACCGCACCAGCGGCGATCGCCTCAGCCGCCAGATTGCCACCACATTCCCACAACACCTGATTCATGCCGCGACTACCCAGTTCTTGGATCACAGCTTGAATGGTTAATTCTGGGAGGGTCAGGATTTCCACACCGCGATCGCACAAATAACTTTGAAGCTCTGGGTTAGCATGGGGCTGAGTAATTACCAGGGTTGGGTGATTTTGCCCTTTATTATCTCCACGATCTGAATTGCCAACCTGCCACAATTTTGCATCTCTGGGTAAATCAAGACTGCGGCTCAGCACCACCCGCAAGGGATTATGGGTAGTGAGGTTATGGGTTGTGAGCAGCGGGTTATCCAATCGCACCGTATTACCACCAGTAATCACCGCATCACAACTGGCACGCAGCAAATGCACTTCCCGTCGGGCTGCCTCACCCGTGATCCAGAAGCTATGCCCAGCAGCGGTGGCGATCTTGCCATCCAGCGTCATTGCATATTTAAAAATGCCCAACGGGGTCTGGTGGCGCACCCGATGCACAAAACCTTCATTTAGTCGCTGACATGCGGCCTCAGCGATCCCGGTAATCACTTCAATACCCGCCTGCCGAAGCCGATCGCAGCCAGTCCCTGATACCCGTAGGTCAGGGTCGATCATACCGACCACTACCCGTTTAATCCCTGCTTTGATGATTGCCTCGGTGCAAGGGGGGGTGCGACCATGATGGTTGCAAGGCTCTAGATTGACATATAAAGTTGCCCCCTCGATCGCCGCCTTGCCGTATTTTGCCCTGGCCTCGGCGATCGCTAATGCTTCGGCATGGGGTTGGCCAGCTTTAGGATGAAACCCAGCACCAAGGCGATTGCCCTGTTTGACAATCACACTACCTACCAATGGGTTTGGGGCAGTTTGTCCTTTGGCCTTGGCTGCCAGTTCCAGGCAATATTGCATCCAATCTAGGTCTTGTCGATGATTCATTCGGATAGGAGGGATAAGTTTTTATTGGTTTGGGTATGGTTAAGCTGGCTCCAATCACAGCTTATGTCACCAACTTTAGCTAATATAATTAAACGGGGTGGACTATTTTTTTAGGGCTGGCAAAACTATTTTTAAGTTCAAACATTTGGATCAGCATCAGCTTACACTAACCTGATTGACCTCCTTGCCCATGTTCCATGCAACTCAGCATTAAAGATTGTTCCCATAATGCTAACAACCACTGCTAATAAGCCTTTGCGCTGGCAGAAAACTAAATATTCACCGATCGCTCGCCAACGGGATATTTTTAGGGCGGCCTTTTCGTTTGCCTTTTTTCTGTGGTGGGATAATCTCTGGCAAAATAATTCAGCCAAGGTACGCAACCGCCGCGCCAACTGGCTAGTCACGACGTTGCTCGACTTAGGGCCAACCTTTATTAAAATAGGTCAATCGCTCTCAACGCGGGTAGATCTGCTGCCCAAGGAATATGTTGTGGCTCTATCTCGCCTGCAGGATCAGGTGCCAGAATTCGATGCGGCTCAGGCGGTCACAATCATTGAAACAGAACTAGGCCAATCGCTCCATTCGGTGTATTTGGACTTCGATCACGAACCGATCGCGGCGGCTAGTTTGGGGCAGGTGCACAAAGCTAAGCTGCATACTGGCGAAGAAGTGGTGGTGAAGGTGCAGCGACCAGGGCTAAAAAGCTTGTTTGATCTTGACTCCCATGTAATCGCCAAGTTACTAAAACTCGTGCGGCGATGGTTCCCTCGCAGTAAAAAATATCAACTGGAAGAGATTTATAGCGAATTCTTTACTATTCTCTATCAAGAAATTGACTATTGCCAGGAAGGGCGCAATGTCGATCGCTTTGCCGAAAACTTCAATGGCCAAGCTCACATTCTGACCCCTACGGTCTATTGGCAATACACCACCACCAAAGTGATGACGATGGAGTATTTGCCAGGGATAAAAATCGACGATCGCCAAGCCCTGGAAGCTTGCGGCCTTGACCCCAAAGAGATCAACAAGGTGGGCATCAGTTGCTATCTCAAACAATTATTAGAAGATGGCTTTTTCCATGCCGATCCCCATCCTGGGAACATTGCCGTCAGTCAGGAGGGCAATCTGATTTTCTATGATTTTGGCATGATGTGGGAAGTGCCTGCGATCGACAAGGATCAAATGGTCAAAACCTTCTTTGCGGTACTCAAAAAAGACACCAATCAGGTGATCGATACCCTCACCACCATGGGTTTGCTTGAGCCAGTGGCGGACATGACTCCAGTGCGGCGGGTAATGAAGTTTATGCTGGATAAATTTACTGAAAAGCCGGTTGACCTCAAGGCGTTTGAGCAAATGCAGCGGGAGGTATATGCGATCTTCGAGCAGCAGCCATTTCGATTGCCAGCCAAGATGACTTATATTCTCAAGTCGCTGACTACTCTGGATGGGATCGCCCGGATTCTGGATCCGGAATATAACATCACGGCGGCGGCGCAACCATTTGTGAAAAGTATCACCCTGGCCAAATCCAAGCAGGGCGGTGGCAGTGTCGTTGGTGAGTTGGCGCGGCAGGCCAAAGGTTTTATTGCCGATCAATTCAATAAGCCCACCAGAGCCGAACTACTAATCAACGATCTCGAAGGGCGAATTGAGCGCGGCGAATTGGAATTCAAGGTTCGCTCCACCGCTAGCGATCGCACCCTAAAAAGAATTAATCTAGTGCTGAAAACCCTTACCTATACTTGCATGAGTGGATTTTTATTGCTCTCTGGCACGGTGCTGCTGGTGGCGGGCTATACCGGTTGGGCGATCGCTTTGTTTATGTTTGCTGGGCTGGGGGGGATTTTCCTGGTGCGATCGTTTGCGAAGTTAATATTGCGTGAGAAGTTGGATAAGTTGGCGGAGTAATGAAAAGACAGTTGTTTTGCTTTTGCTATTAATCCTTTTAAAGCGTAAGCAAAAGAGATATCTACGCTAAACTCATATCAGTTTATATAGCTAGCCTGAATTATAGTTGTTCTTGCATCATGTCACTTTAGCGTGAGGAGTTTTTACCTTGGCAAATATTTTAGTAACCACCACAGTAGACGAAAATGATGGTGGCTTGGGTTTGGGAGTTGGCGATAGCCTGCGCGAAGCGATCGTCGAGGCAAATACCAATATTGACCCCACTGATACGATCACCTTCGATCCCTTGATTGCGAATCAAACCATTACCCTTGCCCTTGGTGAGCTGGTGATTAGTAGCGACATGACGATCGATGGTGAAGACAATGCTATTACCGTCAGTGGCGGTAATGTCAGTCGAATCTTTAATATTAATGGGGGTGTAACCGCAGTTCTCGATAGCCTTGATATTGCTAATGGTACAGGTTTTTTTGGCGGTGCAATTACCAACAGTGGTGATCTCACTGTGGTGAATAGTATAGTCAGGGATAGTGTTGCGACGGGCGGTGGCGGTGGTGGTGGCATCCAGAACCTTAATGGCACTTTAACCGTTGATAGCAGTCTGATTACCAATAACATTGGTGCTAACCAATCTGGGGGCATTAATAATGAAAATGGCATTGTCAATGTAATCAATAGTACGATTAGTGGTAATACTGCCAATGGTTTTGGGGCAGGTGGCGGTATTGGGAATCTAGGTTTTGGTCCTGCTGCTACCCTAAACCTGTCAAACTCCACGATCGCTGACAATGTCTCCAATGGTGCGAATGCTGCCGGAGTTTCCCCTGGTGTTTCTAATGCCGCCGTTTTTGATAATGCAACCACCAACCTGAATAACACAATTATTTCTGGCAATACTGGTGGCAGTGGTGTACAAATTGAGAACTATATCCTCGCAGGCACTGCTACGATCGATGGCAGTGGTGGCTATAACCTGATTAGCGATGGCAGCACCTTTGATGTGGGTGGCGCTGGCAACCTCTTCAATACCGATCCCTTGCTCGGCCCCTTGCAGGATAATGGCGGCTCCACCTTCACCCACGAGCTACTCGATGGTAGTCCTGCGATCGATGCAGGTGATCCGGCGTTCACCTCTCCCCCCGACTTCGATCAACGTGGTACTGGCTTTGCTCGCATCATCAACGGCATTGTTGACATCGGTGCCTTTGAAACCCAAATCGATCTAACAGTAGATAAATTCCCGGCACCTGGTTCTGATTTAACCCCTCTGCCCGGTGAACAAATCACCTACAACATTGAAGTTTCTGCTGAAGGCGCGGCTAATGCTGGTAATGTCTCGATTACGGACATGTTCCCCGCTGAATTGCTGGGTGTGGAATGGTCATTCACCGATAGCGAAGGAACTCCTTTCGCGGGCATGGGTGATCTGGACGTAGATGGCGTGGTGATCGATGCTGGTGATACTTTGGTGATTACTGCGACTGGCTTTGTTGATTCTGACCTGGTTAGTGATACCACAATTACTAACACTGCCTCGATCGCGGTCGTTGGTGGGGATATGGATGCCGATCCTGCGAATAACACCGATACCGATGAAAGCTTCAGCGTTGCCCTTTCCACTGTGGGTGGTAACTTTGGCACCCCTGGCGATGATGTAATTATCGGTGGCCCTGGCAATCAAACCATTAATGGCAACTTTGGTGATGACAGTCTGTTTGGTAGTCCTGGCATCGATCGGCTCAACGGTGGCTCTGGTGATGACTTCCTCGATGGCGGCAGCGGCAACGACTTCCTCAATGGTGGTGCTGGCAACGACACCCTTGATGTCGCTGGCACTAGCTTAGGCGTTGGCCAATTCGATCGGCTCACTGGTGGTGGTGGCGCTGGCGCAGATACCTTTATCTTGGGTAGTGAGTTGGGTGCTTATTATCTTGGTAATGGCGATGCTGACTTTGCCTACATCAGCGATTTCAACTCTGGCGTGGATACGATCGTGCTGAATGGCATGTTGGCGGACTATATGTTTGTGCCGAATACCACGGTAAATAATCTCACTGGTCAGGGCATCTTCAACGGTGGCGATCTGGTGGCGATCGTGCAGCAGCAAGCAATTAACACAGTCACTGATTTGGTGTTTGTTTAGATCGCTAGTTCCTAGCTGATGAAATTAAGTTACTTAATTTTAAGCGCGCAAAATGAAGGCTCTCCGTACAATCGCTGTGAGTCTTTTAGCTTTAACTGATAACATGCCCTGGGTTGACCAACCATATTTATTGAAAAAACGGCTCACGGCGCTGCCTGATTTTATTAGATTGTGCTCTGGCACTGGTTTACCTTATGCTTCTAAAAACATTGATACCACTGCTTTTAAGCGCATGTGCCGACTCGATCTAACCTTACTCAATTGGCGTAGTCATCACCTTTTTAAGGGTTACCAATCCTTTTTTTACTTGCCTCGAAACCGTAACGGCGCTAATGCCCAAAATATCGGCCACCTCTCGATGGGTTAACTCTTTTAAAAACACAAATTCAACCACCTGGCGGGTGCGATCTTCCAAGTGCGAGAGAGCCTGATATAATCGCAAGCTATCTTCCTGGGATAGCTGGAAGCTGCGGTATTTATGGTCAGTTAACAAATCTCCCAATGATAGGGTGGTGTCATCGTCATCGCTCATTGGTGCATCGAGGCTAAGCGGCGATCGATTTTGGCAAGCCAGTTTAATTTCCTGCCATTCAGCTTCTTCAATTTCAATTACCTTAGCCACCTCTCGATCGGTTGGCTCACGACCTAGCTGCGCTCGTAATTCACGCACCACCTTACTAGCCTGGTTATACAACACCAGCCAACGCCTGGGCATCCGCAAAGTAGGGCTTTTATCACGCAAATAATGCTGGATCTCACCACGAATATAGGGAACTGCAAAGGAGCTAAACGCCCGTCCCCTGGCAATATCAAATCGTTCTACCGCCCTGATCAAGCCAATGCTACCGACCTGCACCAGGTCATCAAAGGTCTCAGTACATTGATTAGTCCAGTGAAAAGCTTCTTTACGCACTAGGCCAATATTAATTTGCACCAGGCGATTGCGTAATTCGGCCGAAGGGCTCCGCCGATATTCCTGCAACAGTTGCATACTGGTTGATTTGAGTGGGCCGGAGTGATCTTCACGCTGCTCGGCGATCGCATCAACATATTTAACATAGTCGCTAGCGGAAATTTCTGCGTTATCATCATCCTGCTCAGGCGCTGCCAGATTAGATTCAGATTGTGCAAACGTTGCGTCTACAAAGTCCCAAATCATTACCAATTGTTGAAATCGCCGCCGATCGCTACCTGAAAGTTTGAAATTGTCAGGATGATTGAGCAGCTTAACTAACCGCTCACGATCCTGGGCAGATAGCTGAAAACTTTTATGGGCTTGAGTTGCTTTGCGAGCATCTATCTGATTGGACTGATTGGACGCTGCCGCTTGATTACTCTTGGATGATTTTGAGCCGGTAGCCGATTGACTGTTTTTGCTGCTAGGATTTCGCGGTGCTGGTATAGATGTAGATGTAGTTTTCTGGCTTTGGCGATCGGCCTTGTTAGCAGCAGCGATCGCGCAATCATGCTCCGACGATCGTTGCAACAGCTCCATCAAATAGCCCCTCAGGCTATCGTCAACACAGGCAGCAGCAAAATCGACAAATTCACTATTTTCGATTGGTTGATAGGTTTGAAACGATCGCAACAGCCCTGCCAAGCCAACGTCAAACAATCTGCCATAGACATTATCTGCTCGTCTAGCAATTCCCCCAACTGCTTCATGTACAAGTTGCTCGTGGAGCTCGACCAACTTAGTCTGAATTTCTGTAGACGAATTAGATTGATAAGCCTTGATCAGGTTTAGGGTTTGATTTTCCTTGATTTGAGGCACCTCTGGTGACATATTGTCCAACTCTCTGGTAAAGCGCAGAAAAGCAGCGCCGGTTGACAATTACTAAGCTCTTGAAAATATTAGCTCCCACCCGATCGATTTCCCTTACGCTCTACTTTATCATTTTGCTAATTCAGATCAAAATCCAGTCTGGTTGATTAGTCATCGATCGATTTAAAATCGATTTAAATATGGGGATTGTAATCTAAACCAAATGTATAGATGGTAATTTCTAATCAGCCAGATCCCATAAGTTCTAATCATCTAATTGGGTGATCTACTTAGATTTATTTGATCAAAATAATCGACAGGAGCCTACCCACTCGATCGGGTTTAAGCTGTCTGTCGACTACGTGCGTTTAGATGTAATTAATTAACTAATTGTAATTGCCTAAGTAATTGCCTAATTATTTAAGCGATCAAGCGATCGCCCCCAATAATCTATGGCTGCCCAATGGCTGCCCAATGGCTGCTTAGATAATGTCAATATCACCGATCGCCACCGAACCACTACTGAGGTTAGCAATGATCGTAGTACCACCGGAGTCAGTGCCATTGGAATCAAAGATCAATTGATCAGTGCCACTATCAAAGATAAATGCTGCATCAGTGCCATTGGGCGCACCAGTTGCCCCATCATAGTTAGCAATGACCGCAAACTCACTGGCAGAGAGTTCTTCGGTGCCCAGATTGCCGAATTCACCATTAACAAACTTGAATTCATCCTCGCCAGTAGTAAAATCGGTGATTGTGTCAGGCCCACTAGATAGGGTGAGGTAGCGGAAATCATCACCATCCGCGCCACCAGTGAGAGTATCATTCCCCTCACCACCAACCAGGCTATCAAGGCCATTACCGCCATTTAAGACATCAACGCCAGCTCCACCCTGGATCGAATCATCGCCATCGTTTCCATTCAGGGTATCAGTGCCAGCATCACCAGTAATATCATCACCGCCATTACCACCATTGATCGAATCATTCCCCTCATTGCCTTCCAGGGTGTCTTCGCTGTCACCGCCGGAAATAACATCATTGCCAGGATCGCCATCGATCGTATCCATGCCACCACCACCGATCACAGTATCAGCGCCAGCACCCGCTTCAATGCTGTCATTACCGGAGCCACCATCGATCGAGTCATCTCCAGCTAAGCCCTCGACTGTATCATTACCACCGCCACCATCGATCGTGTCATTTAGTTCGGTAGCATCATTACCAGGGGTGCCAGTCACTGTTTCCGAAGAAGATGTGCCAATAAACTCATCGGCATCGGTACCAGTAATATCATTACCAGCAACGCCAGTTTCATCATCCAGGATATTAAAGGTAGCACTACTAGGCGCACCGATCGTGGCTCCACCGGCGGGATTAATCAACCCCACCGTAATTGTTTCATTTCCTTCTACTAGCTCGTCATCAGTAATATCAAAGTTAATTACCTGGCTAGTTACACCATCAAGAAACTCAACCGTGATTGGATCGCTGTCATAGTCAACGCCTGAGCCAGTGGCGGTAACATCACTGAAGGTCAACACCACACTAGCCGTACCTTCGCTGCCACCAGTCCGATTGATCGTTATGGCTCCACTACCAGAACTTTCATTAGCACTAAATTCAGTGGTGCTAAAAGTAAATGTGCCAGGGCCAGAGCCATCAGACTCACTACCGATCGCGCTAAGATTAGTGGTAAAGTCATCGCTAGTCAAAGCAGCGCTATTAAAACCAGAGATGACAGCCAGGTTTTGTGCTCCCAGGGCAATTATGGTATCAGCACCAACCTGAGAAATGGTGAGATCGGCAAAGTTAAGATCATCACCTAAACCAATCAGGTCTTCTCCATCACGGAAATCGGTAATGACATCAGTGCCTTTACCATTTTGGATTACAAATAAATCTCTACCTTCGTTGCCAGTGAGGGAATCAACTCCAAAATCGCCATAAATTACGTCGTTGCCAATATTGCCAAAGACGCGATCGGCATCTTGACCGCCGCGCACCGTGTCATTGCCCTGACCGCCATAGACGAAGTCATCGCCCTGATTACCGTTTACTAAATCATCGCCCCGATTGCCATTGACGAGATCATTATCCATGCCGCCCAGCACTTGGTCGTTGTCCATGCCGCCGCGCACATCGTCATTTCCCGCGTTGCCATTGACGGTATCATTACCCTGATTACCGTTAGTTAAATCTTCTCCACCAAGACTGCGAATAAAATCATTGCCACCAAGCCCACGAATAAAATCGTTTTGCTGGGTGCCGTCCAAGAACTCGTTTGTGTCGTTACCTGTGATGTCTGCCATAGCTTAGTTCGGATAGGTTGCCAAATTTTGCCTGCACCATATCACTAGTTCCTGGATTCGTCAAAACATTGATTGTCAAATTCGATTAAGAAAGGTATAATTTCTAGGCCTGAAATCAAAATTTGTCTCTGCACACCCAATTTAAGAGTAATTTTGGCTATTCGCCGCTGTCTTGATGCCAAGATCACGAATCTTATTTGGTTGATATTTTTCTCTTTATTAAATCTTTATTAGATTATGTGATGTCATGATTGGGCTAGCCTGATTAGGTTGTCATAGCTCAAATCGATCGAGGCTTTTCGGCTGTACACTGGGAAGTTGGCAAACCAACCTCACCAGAATCAAGAACTATGGCGATCGCCAGCAAGCTAGTCAAGCACTTATTTAAACCCGCACCTCAACCAAACCTAAATCCCTATTGGTACTGGCTTCAAGGCATTGCGTTATCCCTTTCCTGGAGTAGTATTTTTGTCCCAGCCGCAGCGGGGGGATTGATGATTACGTTTTTATGGCGGCGGGGCTGGCGCGAGCTGGATACGGTGGTCAATCGCGGTTGGCTAGGATTTGCTGGCTGGATTGTAATTACGATCGCCTTTGCCCACGACAAGGGGTCGGCCTTATCTGGCTCAGTGTTGTTCTTGCCATTTTTATTGTTATTTGCGATCACTGCGGCGATTATCCGCACCGCTGCCCAGCTTAAACATTTCCTCTGGTTACTCACCCTCAGCACTATTCCCGTGGGGATCATGGGGATTTTGCAAGCAGTGATCAATCGCCCCGATTGGATTGTGCCCCGCTTGTTCAAAGGCTATTTTGTCACCTTTGGTCTGAGCAATGATGGCCGGGTTGACTCGATTTTTGGCTATTACAATGAAGCCGGAATTTACCTGGCAATGTTGCTGCCAATTATTGCTTACTTTGTGTTGGGAAAGCATAAGCCCACGTCGGCTGATGCCGTTAGCAGTGCTCCAGATCCTGACCTGGAAGTAACAAGCGATCGCCCCAAATGGTATGAAAATAAGCGGCTTTGGGCGATTTTTGCCTTGGTTATTTCACTGGCAACCATTTATTTAACTAAATCCCGTAATGCTTGGGGATTGGCGATCGTAGCTATTTTCAGTCTGGCCGCCTACTATCGCTACTGGTTAATTGTAGTTTTGCTGATGCTGGCCGCATTAGTAATTGGCTGGGCGGTGTTGGGGCCAATTTTTGGGTTTGGTGGTGAATGGTTGCGATCGCTGCTGCCATCAGCAATTATCGATCGCCTGGTTAGCACGATCGACCCAAATCAACAGGATTTTGGTTCCACTTCCGAACGGCTGAACGCCTGGCAATTTGCGCTTAAATTAATCGCCACCAGGCCGATCAGTGGTTGGGGCTTATTTAATTTTGTATTGGTTGCGCCCTTATTTAACTACGATCTGCTTGGCCTCAAGCATGAACATAATTTCTTCCTGAGCATTACCGTGGGGCTGGGTATTCCTGGCTTGCTGGCGTTACTGGGGATGTGGGGTTGGGTAAGCTGGTTGGGCTGGCGGGCGGCGAGCGATCGCCATGATAAATCGACCAAGGATGCGATCGTGATGGCGTTGATGGGTTTTTTGCTCTATCTTTTGTCGGGATTTTTGGACGTGATCTACAACGAACCCAGAATCAATATGCTGAGTTGGATGTTACTGGCGGCGGTCTATGGCGTGAGTCGATCGCTATCACAAACACCAGTCCTAGATCCAGCGCTTAATTATGCTGATGCTGACAGGGCTCCTCTGGCACCGGATCGTAGCCGCCAGGATGAAAGGGATGACAACGGGCAATCCGCTTGATCGCTAGCCAACTGCCGCGCCACACGCCAAACCGATCGATCGCGGTGATCGCATACTGCGAGCAGGTGGGATTAAATCGACAGTTTGGCCCCAGGATCGGTGAGAGCACTAGTCGATAGATTTTAATTAGCCAGATCAGGATCGCTTTCATGGCTCTATTTTATCTGGTTACAGAGTTTAGGCTCATAGAATTTTAGATTGTATATTCACAACCAGTTATCTCAGTCATTATCTTTGCTTTCTTTTTCCCATAGACATGGGTGAGCAGCTCAGGTAACCATTCGTTAATGGCTCTTTTATAACCATCCGCAACTAGGTACTCAAGCTCAGCTAGAAATTGATATACTTGCTGGTCTAAATTTGGTGTCCCTTTGCGAATCTCCGCCATAAACTCCAGCGAACCACCAATAATGCCAACATGATCGAGATCCATCATGATTCCCCAGGCACCATTTGATGATAGGAAGCTAACACATTTGTTATGCACATTTGCTCCCAACTGGTAATAAATACTTTTTTCTTTATTTCCTCCATATGTGTATCCATCAATAAATTCTGCTAAAGGCACATAGCATTTGCTACCTCCTACAAAATTTCCATCCCATGGTGCAAAAATATATATGCCTTGATCGCCAACCTTTGCAGCAGCGTTTACAAGAGTTTCAACAGAAATAAAATCTTCAAGATCATCATGGGCAGGATATACGATCGCCCTTGACTCAACCTCTGGTGTGAATGGAGATGAATATATATTATTGTTTTCTGCAGTAAATACCCTACGCCACGCAGGTAAAGCCTTTTCTTGTAACTCTTTCTCATCCAGAATATGCATAGTTTTTGACCTCCAAGAAACTAAGCCGGCACAATCAAAACCCACATCCCGATCGCCAATCACTTTATAGACTTAGCATATACTGAAAACAATTTAGCCATAAATTAAATCTGTTAAACTAATATACTAAAGCAAACTTTAAATCAAATATAATATCCAATATATTTGGATATGTATAAACCTTAATACATAATCAAATAATGAGATGGCATGTATTATTCCATGAAGAATTTGCTCTAGAGTTTGATGGTTTTCCGAAACGGGTTCAAGAGAAGATATTGGCTCGTGCAGAATCACTCAAAGCGATCGGCCCTAATCTTGGTAGACCTGATGTTGATACGCTTAAGGGATCTCGTTATGTCAATATGAAAGAGTTGCGCTTTAGTGTGAATAATGGAGTATGGCGGATAGCTTTTGCTTTTGACCCAAACCGACAAGCAGTCTTGCTCGTAGCTGGAGATAAGCTTGGCATTAAAGAGAAGCGTTTTTATAGCCAACTTATTTCCAAAGCTGATCAACGTTTCAATTCACATCTAAGCAAGTTAGAAGAAGCAGGAGGATAAGGAAATGACTGTAAGTCTTGAAGAGATTATGGCAAAACTTCCGCAAGAGCGTCAGGATAGGATCAAAGCGGAAGCAAAAGAGCTAATCGCTAAGCAAATGACCTTCCAAGAGCTAAGGAAAGCACGAAAGCTCTCTTTAGAAAAGGTGGCAAAACTTTTGGATCTTGATCGCGCTCAGGTTTTAAAACTGGAACAGCATACTGATCTTTTCCTGACCACTCTGCATAGTTGTGTTGAAGAACTGGGCGGCAAACTGCAGCTAACGGCAGAATTTCCCGATCGCCCTGCCGTTATACTCACCGACCTAGCTGACCTAGTTGAGCTGGAAGAAGAGGGATTAGAGGAAAGCCTACTAATCGACTCAAAAAACTAAGCAGGCACAATCAAAACCCACATGCCGATCGCCAGGAGCAACGTAACCAAATGCTGTGGTAGCAAATACCGCAAACCCTGTCGCCCGATCTTTTGGGTCAGTGCCCAACTCAGCACCACCGCCACAATCAAAGTTACGCCCTGCAAAAAGGCGATCACCGCTGGATGCGCCACCAGCACAGGCAAATTTAAACTAACATCACCCAACCCAAACGTGGCCAACGTGACTGGCAAAATTCGGCCAGATTCCTCTAGCCACATATTTAAATAATGCGCCAGGTTACCGCCCAACACCAGCGGCAAATAGCCATAGACCAATTGAATAAAGGGACGCGGTTTGAGGCAAGCAAATCGATCGGGGGTAGTTTCTTCGGGAGCAAGCTGCTGATTGAGGTGTTTGCGAATGCGGTAATCAAGCCACATATAGCCTTGTGCCAGAGCGAGGGGGATCAGTGGCAAGAGTAGAACGATCGCCGAAAGTTCAAAATGCAGGCCAAACTGCTCCAGGGGTGCATTAGCCGGATTCAGCCAATCCCATTGATTGATGTTGGTGAGGTTAGCTAAATAGGCAGAGTTTTGGACAAAGTGATAGAGTTTGGCGATCGCTTCCGGCAATCGATGCAAATAAATCCCTCCTAGCAACAGCAACAGCAACGCCACTTCATAGGCACGGGGGATATGGGTAGTCCAAAGTTCGATTCCTGGCGGGCGTAAATTCACCTGCACCGATCGATGGGGGCAAGCCTTCAGACAGGTCATGCACAATACACAATCCCGATTGTCCTGCATCTGCGCCGGATGGGAATAAAGCGGACAGCCGTTGGTTTCGATGCCCTCACCCTTGGCGGGGCCCCCCTTATAGCACTGATAGGTGGTGCAATCGGCTGAGCAAATACCCTGCTGCGCCCTTAGCTCCGTCATCGAGAGTTTGGCGAACAAACCATTCATGCCGCCGATCGGACAGAGATAACGACACCAGAATCGTCGCTCAAAAATTACCGAACAAACCACCGCGCCACCAGTGATCAAAAGCAGCAACCAGGCCGATAGATAAGCAGTATTGGGCAGATCCCACAGTTCTTCCCACAGATAAATCAACGTGAACAGACCAAACAAAAACCAACCGCCCCAGCGCTCTGCCGATTTGCGTGGCCATTGCTTCAACTGGCGCGGCACCAGCCACAGCGATAATTTTTGGGCTACTTCGCCATAGATCATAAATGGGCAAACTGCACACCAAAGCCGCCCCACAAATAAATAACCAATTAATACCAGTGGCCACCACCAGGCCCAGAACATATTCAAAGCCCAGTTAGCTTCGCGGTTCTGCGGGCCAATGAACAACACTGCCACCACGATCGCAAAAAACGCCAGCGTAAAGCCGTAATTTATGCGATCGGGCCACCAATCACTGCGCAGAAATTGGCGTAATTTGGGATAGGCATTGAGCAGATTAAACCTTAGCTCCTTGCCCTTCTTTTGTCCTGCCCAGAATAGTTCTTCGGTTAGTAATGATGAATCTCCAGCCTGAATGATCGCCCGTTCTACCAATAGGCGTAACTCACGCAAGTTGCTTGGGAAATCATAGGTTTGCAACCGCCGGATCGCCTCATTGCTGACCTGGAGTTTATTGATGCCTCGATCGCGGCTAATAATCGAAATATAATATTCCACATGCTGACGCAGATCTGCTTTACGCACCCGCAATGGTGGCACTTTGATTTGCCGATCGACCAGGCTTTCTAGCTCCATTTGCGATCGCTCGGAAATTAAAATAATCCGCACCTGGCTGGGGCAAACAAATTCATTGGGGGATGACAACTCTGGATTAAGATCCAGGGCTAGCTGCGTTGTCTGGGTTGAATTTGGTTTAGTTGGTTCGAGCGTTCCAGCCGGTTGATAGGTGCCCATATCCAGCAATCGGATTAGTTTGGGGACTAGTTCGATCGGCGTTTCATGGATATTATTCAGCACCAAAGTGCCTTCACCCAGCCACTGGATTAAACCAGGTTCACCACCAATCCGACCAAATAGCTTAGAACCACTGGCATCGAGCAACTTGCAATTAACCTGGATCATCGGCAAGCGCCGTTGGGCGGAACCAAAATGGATCAAGGCGGCAATGTTGTCTTTTTCTAGGCCTGGCTCCCCAAATACCAGCACCGAATCGCGGGTATCGCTGGCGGCCTGGATCTGACTGCGCAATCGGCTGGCATAACGACTGCGGCCAACTACACCCCGTTTGGCTTTGGTCACCAGATAGGGCTGCAGGGCAAGCTGGCGATCGCTTTGTTCGCTAGTAGATCCAGTAGCTCCGTTATTAAGCTCACTACGCTCGTTAGTATCATTAGTATCATTAACCGCACTATTAACGATTGAGTTATCCGATCGCCTGGCATTAGTTGCTTCTGGCTCGGTTCCTGGTGTGGGCATAATTAATCTCCTGTAATGGCCTTCTTCCCTAATCCTCAAAAATAAATCTAAAGCAGCCGTAATTAAATTGCCAAAGCTGGATTATGTAGCATGATCACATTTGCTCAATGGCATTTCTGATGGTCGCCAATTTTTGCCATTTGCCTTTAGCAAGTAATACTGCACCGATCAGAGTTAAGAAGAACATTTGCCAAAATTCAACTAAAGATCCAGTGCCTACTGTAGTTTGAATTGTGTCTCGAATCTCATCAAAATTGGCATGATATATAGTTACCACGGCCAAGCTAGAAGACGCAGACCAAAAATAGGAAAATACTACCGCATGCATCATTGCCGGTATAATGCTCACCGCCAGGATAATTGCAATTGAAAGTAAGATGTTTCCTTTGATGGTTGGTTTATGGATGCCAAGAAAAATCAAAAATGGTAAATGCCACGCCCACCAGATCAAAGCTTGAATTAATAGCGCTTTTCTAATCGAATGCTTTAGGAGTAAACGCGGTAACAGGTAACCTCTCCAGCCAAATTCTTCGCCAAAGGCAGGGATTAGTGTAATCAAGAATGACCCTAAGAATAAATTGAGCGTACCAAAAGCACTAAATTTTTCAGGCAATGCTTGAATGCCTAACATTAGGCTGATGATGGTGGGCACCACCCAAATAAAAACTGGTAACGCGCATGCAAGTATGTAATGTTTAGGTTTACCCCAGCTCCAGCCCGCATCTCTGAATGTATCCTGGAAGACATATTTACCCGCGATCAAGGTGCCAACTGTAACCATAATCATGGAAACCAAAAGCATCTGGGAAGCCCAGAGCTGCTCTGGAAAAAAGAATACAAAAGATTGAAATGGCCAGGAGATTGCAAAGACAATTAACAGATAAGTGAGCAATGAAAAATTTTTGCCTATTTGTGACTTTGGGTTTAAATTACCAGCTTTAGCATTCATGACTATTTAGTTGGGTAAGCTAAGATCAGGCAAATTTGAAGTGAGTGTTTAACGCGATCGCACCTCCTAATAAATAGCCTAGCTTGATGGCTAGTGAATAATGGGTCAAAGTAACGAAATGAAAAGATTGCTATTTGATTGAACTATCTCAGATCGATTTAAAAAGCTTGTGAATATTGATAATTAGGTCATAAGGGCGATCGATATGGTTGGCTAATCAGAGTAATCAGAGCCACAGGCGTTAGCCAAGATCACGTTAAATTAGGTTGTTGATTTAGAATAGCTCTAGCAGAAGCAATTAAATGCAAGTGGATGCAAGGATTTAGGTCATGGCAGCAAAGGTACTAGACGGGCGCTACAAACTTGTCAAAAAGCTCGGCTCTGGTGGATTTGGGCATACATACATTGCCCGTGATATGCGCCGCCCCGGCACGCCTCTTTGCGTGGTAAAGCACCTCAAGCCCGCCAGCAGTGATGCTGATTTTATTCGTGAAGCCAGACGATTATTCAGCACCGAGGCCGATACCCTGGAGCAGTTGGGGAATCATGACCAGATCCCGCAATTGTTGGCCTATTTTGAGGAAGACCAGAATTTTTTCCTGGTACAAGAATATATAGAAGGCAAATCACTCCATGATGAGCTAAAGCTAGTATCTAAGGAGCAATCGGAATCAGCAGTATCCGGCTCAAGTGCGGATGCAAGTGAAGGAGAAAATTCGGCTCCATCTGGCAATTCAAATAGTTCTGGCAATTCAGAACCCAAGAAAGCCAAGTCTTCCCATGCAAAGCTAGGGCGTAAGGTCACGGAAACCGAGGCGATCGCCATCCTCAAAGACATGATGGAGGTGCTGGAGTTTGTCCATGCAGAGGGGGTGATCCACCGGGATATTAAGCCGGAGAACCTGATCCGACGCAAAAGCGATCGCAAATTGGTGCTAATTGACTTTGGTGCGGTCAAGGCAATGCAGGAAGAAGGCACCGAGCTAGAAGTTGGCAGCAGTGGCGAGTCGAGATTCACCGTCACGATCGGCACGCCTGGTTATATGCCCAATGAGCAATGTGCGGGCAGGCCAGCTTTCGCCAGTGATATCTATGCGGCGGGGATGGTCGTCATCAAGGCGCTGACGGGCTTAGAACCCACCGACATCGAAGCTGACCCCGAATCCGGTGAATTACTCTGGCGCGATAAGGCCAAGATCACTAATGGATTGGCAATGGTGTTAACTCGAATGGTGCGCTATCAATATACCCAGCGCTATCAATCGGCCAAAGAGACGATCCAAGCGCTGAATGCCTTTGTGGTGGAGCAAGAGAAACAGCCACCGGCAGCGATCGTCAAGGCCAGTAAAATTAATAGTCGATCGACTAGTTCCGGTCAGCGCGCCACCACACGTCGCACCGTTGCCAAAAGTAATAGTCAATCGAATCAAGGCGGTTGGTTAATTGCCGTGAGTCTGATCGCGGTAATTGGTGCAGCGGCCATGAGTATTCCTATCTTGCTGAGTGCCGATCAAAAAGAGCCAGAATCAGCACCACGAACTGCTAGCCCAGTAGGATTGCCAAATCAACCAAAGACTAGCCCAGGCAATCCCAATGTAGCGCCGCCAGTAACCACCTCAACCAACACTAGCGATGCCAATGGTAATCCTGCGACCGATGCAGTAACTACACCAACCGTGGCCGTTGCACCTGGAGCCGCCAACGTGATTCAGGTTTTGCCAATCCAAGCTGGTGAACAAAGTACCAGTACGGGCTTGTTGAACCCTGGCCAAAATCTCAGCTTTACGTTGAATGCCAAGGAGGGCCAGGAGTTAAATGCGAGTCTGGCCGGAGAAGCAGTTTATATGACGATCGTCAGCCCCGACAATCAGGTGCTTAGTGTTGAGGCCAACAATACGGATAATTGGGCGGGTAAGCTACCTACTGAAGGCGAATATCAGCTCCAGTTAACCACTTCTGCCACCGAAGCAGCGCAGTTTACCCTGACTGTGGCTCTGGGCGAGGAGCCGCAACGCCGCAAGCGGACTATTAATGTGGAGATCAATAACTAGGTGGGAGATCAATAAAATAGGTAACGAGGAAACTTGACTCGATCGCCCTTAAAAAATATTTTTTACTGTTTTTTAGGGTTGTTAGTGCAAATGCGCGACAAGTTGTTACACTTGTATTGCAAAGTATTACTACTTATTTCTGTTTGTGACTAAAGCTAACAATCTACAATTAGAGCAAGTTTTGCTTTAATAAGTTAGCGAAAAGCAATTTTTCCGTGCCCCAAAATGCATTGCTATTGCATCGCTGGTGTGATGAAGTTATCACTCCCTTACACCGGGTCTTTGCATTTTGCAAGATTGAGCCCTAATCTAATAAAGTAGTAGTATTGAATACATAAATACAAGGTTTAAGGAAAAGTTTAGCATTATGAGCAGTAAGCCGGAGCGCGTTGTTTTAATCGGAGTAGCAGGGGATTCTGGTTGTGGTAAATCTACGTTTTTGCGTAGGTTAAATGATCTGTTTGGCAAAGAGTTTATGACAGTTATTTGTCTAGACGATTACCATAGCCTCGATCGCAAGCAACGTAAGCAAACAGGCATTACTGCCTTAGACCCACGTGCTAATAATTTCGACTTAATGTATGAGCAAATTGCCGCGCTCAAGAGTGGCGAGTCAATTATGAAGCCGATCTATAACCATGAAACTGGTGAGCTTGATCCGCCTGAGTTGATCGAGCCCAATCATGTTGTGGTGATCGAAGGCTTGCACCCTCTTTATGATGAAAGAGTCAGAGGCTTGCTAGACTTTAGTGTCTATCTTGATCTGTCTGAGCCAGTGAAGGCGGCCTGGAAAGTTAAGCGGGATATGGCAGAGCGTGGTCATACCCTCGAAGACGTAATGCAGGCGATCAATGCCCGCAAGCCGGACTTTACCGCCTACATCGATCCCCAAAAAGAACATGCCGATGCGGTCATTCAAATCTTGCCGACCAACCTGGTCAAAGAAGACCCAGAGCATAAGGTATTGCGAGTACGCTTGCTACAGCGAGAAGGCGTAGACAACTTTGAACATGCCTATTTATTTGATGAAGGCTCGACGATTAGCTGGACTCCTTGCGGCAAAAAACTCACCTGCTCTTATCCAGGTATGCGCTTCTTCTATGGCCCCGATGCCTACTACAAGCATCCAGTTTCGGTACTGGAAGTGGATGGCCAATTCGATCGCCTCGATGAAGTTATCTATATTGAAAATCACCTCAGCAACCTTTCTACCAAGCATTATGGTGAATTGACTGAATTGCTGCGCAAGCATCCTGATTACCCTGGTTCTAACAATGGTACTGGCCTGTTGCAGGTGATTGTTGGCCTGAAGATGCGGGCGAAGTATGAGCTACTGACTCAGACAAGTACCGAAGAATTAGCCGCTGTTGTTTCCTAGTTTGACTTTTAATTAGGTAGCAAATTGCAGATTTTAAATTTTATTTGAATTTTAAGGAAGGGGGCATTTAAACGACGCTCCCTTTTACTTATTTTTGTTTATTAAGTTAGTAGCCCAACCCCATTCGATCGCGCCAAAAGTTCTCCCAGAGCAGAGCGATCGTGGTGGCGATGCTAGGATTTAGGTGATTCAAGGTTGCCTGGTTTGTCGCTAACTGTTGAACTAAGATCAGCCAAGTTTAAATTAACCCAGAAAAGACATAAACTTTAATTAGCTAACCAGCTAGACTTATCCAGTCCTGTACTTTTATATATTTCTATGCAGAATGCAATGCCATCGCTGCAATACCCAATTTTTGGTGCTGAGATCCAATGTCCCCACTGTCGGCAGGTGATTCCCGCTTTGATCCTGACCGATACCTATCTGTGTCCAAGACATGGGGCGTTTGAGGCCAAGCCCGATACCCATGACCTGGTGCATTTGCAATCGGAACGGCATTGGCGGCTGTGGGAGGGGGAGTGGTATCGTCAGCACAGTCATCCAGATGGAATCCGGTTTGAGATCCATGAATGTTTAGATCGCTTATATACTCAGGGGTTCCGCGCCACCAAGGTGATCATTGCCGATCGCTACCAGGAATTGGTCAGCGCCTATTTGGAATCGAACCCGATCGATCGCACTACCCAACGCTTATACGGCTTGCCAGTGGAATTTAGCCCAACTGGGGAGCAGGAACCACGCTGGCAGGTAATTAATTTTGAATTGGAAAAAGAACCAGGCGCACCATCGAAGTATCCGCAATTTCGGCCTTTTTAGTTAATTTACCAACCAGAGAATTAGCCTATCCGTGCCAACTGATCAACTCAAGGTTTTATCAACTATTTTCATATAGATTATGAGTCAGTTATATGTAGGAGTGGTTCGTTGGGTAGTTCAGGATATTGGCTATTTAAATACTTTCTGGGCTTGGGCAAATCATCGTGGTGAAGCTATCCATAGAATGCTTGGCGCAGCAAAACGGCAAAAAATCCACAACCCGTTAGTCAATCGCTTAGATCCTTTTGACCCAGAAAATTTGCGTGCCGATGTTTTAACCGATGACTATGGCATTACTTTTTATAGTGAAAAAGCATATTCATTTGTGCCTGGGTATAGTTATAAATTCCCCTATGGAATAGTGCCTTCCTGCATAGAGGGTGATAACGAACCAGATGATATAGAACCAGGCTGGAATGTGAGTGTTAATGCAGATGGGTTATTAGATCTAACAGCAGTTGTTGAGGCTAAAGAGCTTTTAGAAATCTATGGACATTTAATTAGCTTATTGCCCAGCATCCGTGTTTTTTGGATCAGAATTGTTGAAGACTGGGAAAAGTACGGGCAAGAACAAATATTTGCTAATGAATCTCTGAATACGCCACAGCTTATTCTAGATTTTATTAAAGGCCATAGCATAGATATCCTGCAAAATGGCCATCTGGTGTTGACCTGCTTCTCTGATGTGGGGGCAACTAACCTTAATCTTAGCGATCATAAATATATAGAAGCCCTAAGTTACGATAAAGATGTCATTGCTAAGCTCTGCCTACATCTGAATGATTGTGGAATTGGGAAACTAGACGATTTGCTTACCATCAATGATCGAATTCATCACTGGCACTATCGACATCCGGCTGGGAAAGGACGTACCGATTTAATTAATATGCTGCAAAACGAAGGCTTTGTTGAGAGATTTCTCTAGGTTTGCGGCGATCGCATTTGGCAATTAAAGCTCGAAGTTTAACTCTTGTAACAATAAATCCGAATAGATCTTAAAATTTGGGTCGAAGTATACCAGCAAGCGCCAAGATGGTATGGCAGCGATTTGATTACTTGGATACTTGGATACTTGGATTATTAAGGAAATTTGATCATGGGAGAAGCAAAAAGGCGGAAAGAAATGCTCGGCGAGAACTACGGCAAGGGCGATCCGATCGTGCCCTGGCTGCCATTCTGGACGAAACAAAGTGCAGCTAAGTTTATTGAAATTAGCTCCAAGGCGGCCTGGATTGGCATCGGCCTGATGATCGCCACCTGGATTACAATTCGCTTCATTGGCCCTGCTTTGGGTTGGTGGCAGTTGGTGGATTAGCAATTTCTACTTTCTGCGATCGCCGCGATCGCTTACAAACCTAATCATGCATCAACGCTCGATCAGCGGTTATTTCAAAGCCGATCGAATATTCAAATATTCCCGCAAATAATTATATTATTAACCCTTTTGCCCATGAGTGCGATCGAATCAAGCCCAACCATTACCGACCAGTCCTTTTTGCCCTACCTGGATGAAAGCGGCGACATTGCGCCAGAGTTGGCTGGCAAAATTGGCGTATATGGGATTTTTGATGCCGATCGCAACTTGCAATATGTGGGCATCTCGCGGGATATTGCCACCAGTTTACGGCTGCATCTGGTCAGAGTGCCCGATCGCTGTCATTGGCTGAAAGTGGCCACGGTGGACAAACCCAGCCGCACCTTATTGAGAGAAATTCAAACCAGTTGGCAGGGTGACCTGGAATTGGCGGAAGAAGATCGCCAGCTTTGGGAGCAACCGCTCGATTGTAAAAAGTTGATGACCGAGGCGGAGCAAGAGCAGTTATCGAACACGATCCTAGATATAGAAATAGAAAGAATCCTTAAAAATGTGGCGCGACGGGTGGAAAAGGAGATCATGGCCAAGATCGAGGCACGGGGCGCTAAGTTTGCGATCCGGTTTAACCCCAAGCGGAAGGCGGAAGGGATTTTGGATATTAAGTAAAGTAGAGTATTTAAGGTGATCTCAGGATAATTCAGCCCTGGCAGTTTGCTCCAATCGTTCGGCGATCCATACCTTGATGATCGATTGGCGGGTCACACCAAGGCGATTTGCTTCATAGTCGAGCGCTGCGATCATCCAAATTGGAAAATCTACGTTAACCCGCCGCTGATCATGGTTGGGACGGCGAGCTTTTGAAAGATCGAGGAATGCCGTGATGTCTTCCCCGTTGTTGAATTTCTGATCAAAATCTTTTGCTTTCATAAATTTCTATCTCTTCCACGCGGGCGCGGCGAACTGAAATAATGCGGACTTTGTCGTCTCGATAGGTAATCACGGCGGAGTAATGCTTGGCATTCAATCGAGCGATTACCAAATAGCGCGGCTCATCCTCGGTGCGGGCGGGAATTTCGATCCGATCGCAATCGTCCCAGAGTAATTGAGCTTCATGAAAGTCGATCCCGTGTTTTGCTTGGTTAGTTTGGTTTTTGCGATCGTCAAACTCGAATTCCATATTGCCAGCGACTTAGGTATAGTTATTATACCTTTTTTATACTATTAGCATATCATTTGTGGTACTGACAGCAGGGGGGTGAGGTTTGCCCACATCCTGCCCAAAAATCATCAAATCGACCAAACATCTACCCTATTCTACTTTGCTCATGATTCAGGAATTGTTGTCATCTAAATCATAAAATAGCTGTTATACCGAATATGCCGACGATCAGATCTAAAACATAAAAACATAAAAACATGTCCTGCCACCTCTTGATCCCCGCCGCCGGGAAAGGCACCCGGATGGGGAGCGATCGCAACAAACTACTACTCCCCCTGCTGGGCAAGCCGATCCTGGCATGGACATTACAAGCCGCGATCGCCGCCGAAGCAATTAGCTGGATCGGTGTGATCGGTCAGCCCTATGACTTACCAGACTTTGAACAGATTTTTAAGCGCCTAGCCAGCCCCAAACCAATTCAATGGGTACAGGGGGGAACCACCCGCCAGGAATCGGTTTATAACGGCATGCAAGCTCTGCCCAGTGATGCTAAGCAAGTATTAATTCATGATGGGGCGAGGTGCTTGGCTACGCCGGAGTTGTTCAATCGTTGCGATCGCGCCTTTGCGGACTTTGAAGGGTTCATTGCCGCGATCCCAGTCAAGGACACAATCAAAGTGGTCAAAGATCAGGTGATTGTCGATACGCCCACCAGGGATAATTTGTGGGCAGCGCAAACCCCCCAGGGCTTTCTGGTCGATCCACTTAAGCAAGCCCATGCAAAGGCTAAAGAGTTGGGTTGGGTGGTCACCGATGATGCGGCCTTATTTGAAAAGGTGGGCTTGGCTGTCAACATTGTGGCGGGGGAAGAAACCAACTTGAAAGTAACCACCCCGCAGGACTTGGCGATCGCCGAGTTTATCCTCAACCACCGCTAGCGATCGTTGTTAAAGACCTAACCAACTAATCAACCACAAGCCAAAGCGATATTTTCAGGTTATGTTAACAACCATCGATCGCCATACTCATGTAACCTTAAATATGCAAACATGCGATGATTTTTGTAAACACAAGTCGCACCTAATAGTTGCAAATCACCATTGCATCTCTATTAAGTACCCATAAGTCAAAAAATTAAGTTAAGGAGTAGAGCATGACTCGCGCGATCATGGAAACCGAGAAAGGCACGATTAATCTCGAACTTTTCGATCAAGATGCCCCCAACACCGTTGCCAATTTTGTGAAGCTGTCCAAGGAAGGTTTCTATGATGGGCTCAATTTTCACCGCGTCATTCCTGATTTTATGATCCAGGGTGGTTGCCCCAACGGCACTGGTACTGGTGGCCCTGGCTACACAATTAAATGTGAAATTAATAAAAACAAGCATGAAGCTGGTTCGCTTTCAATGGCTCATGCTGGCCGCGATACCGGTGGTAGTCAGTTCTTTATTTGCCATTCCCCCCAACGCCACCTGGACGGTGTGCATACTGTGTTTGGTAAGACCGAGGATATGGATGTGGTGAATGCGATCGCAGGCAAGGATAAGATTATCTCGGTTAAGATCGAGGAATAATTTTTTCCAATCACCAATAAAATTTCTGGGTAAGGACAAGCTGCGATGGTTTGTCCTTATTCTATTTTTATTTTATTTTTAACCTGATTCAATTTAGTGTCCGGTTAAAGGTAACCTAGTCCTGCGATCGGCTTGCGTCAGTGACCGCTTATCAAAGCACTTTTCAATAATCATGAAACCAATTAAAACAATCGAAGCATACCAAAAACCACCATCACCCAAGACCTATGCCGCTGGTGAAATTATTTTTAGTCAGGGTGAAACTGGCAGCCTTATGTATGGGGTGATCAGTGGGGAGGTGGAAATGCAATTGAATAGCAAGGTGATCGAGACAATCAGCATGGGTGATGTGTTTGGTGCAGGCGCTCTGGTACATGACGATCATTTACGCACCTCTACTGCGATCGCTAAAACTGAATGTCTCATTGGCTTTCTCGATCAAAAACATTTTCTATTTGCCATTCAGCAAACCCCCATGTTTGCGATCGAAGTGATGCGTAGCTATTCCGATCGGTTTCGGCGTTTGAAGGAATTATTTTAATCGCATTGAATTCCTTCCATTTCTAGATTGAGTGATGACAACCTTTCATACCGTTTTAGTTTTTAGATGAAACATATTTTTAAGCGGCGATCCATCTGAGCAAGGCTTATGACTCGGCATTTGGATCACCTATTTCCTAATTTGGTATCAGGCGATCGTGAGCAGTAATCGAGTTGGGATTTGCAAACCTCTGTCAAGCTCAAGTTACCGGGTGGGGTTGAGGTTGAGTAGAAGATGACTTAGCCAAGAACTTTTGTAATTTCTGGCGATCGACCGCTGCACCCTGAAAATTTGGCTTGATTGCCAACACTTGGGCATAGTAGTCATCAGCGATTTCATAATTATTGAGTTGGGTATGCAAACTAGCCAGCTCGTACGCCGCTTCACATGGTTTTGATTTTAATTGGAGCGCGGTTTGATAACAAGTAATGGCATTTTCATTGTCGTCTAGTTTGACCAGGATGCGGCCATAGTTTAACCAGGCCAGATAATAATCTTGCTTGAGCCGGATTGCTTGCCCATAGCATTCGATCGCTTCGGCATAGCGCTGCAAACTGGCCAGCACACTACCGCGATTGAGCCAGGTTTCCGGCAGATTTGGCTCGTGGACGATCGCCTGTTGGTATGCCAGCAATGCTGCTTCATAGCGCTGGAGTCGTCGCAGTAAATTGCCCTTGTTATTCCAGGCTTGATAGAAATCCGGCTTGATATTCAAGGCTTCGTCATATACTTCCAGGGCTTCATCGTAGCGTTCCAGTTCAACCAGCGATCCCGCTAAATTATTCCAGGCGCGATAGCAACCAGGTTTGGCATTAATCGCCAGGTCAAAGGAAGCTACTGCCTCCGTGAAACGATTGAGTTGATGCAGCGCCACGCCCTGATGATTGAGGGCAGTGTAGTAGTTTGGTTTAATTTCCAGCGCCCTGGCATAGGATACGATCGCCTGATCATATTGTTTGGCCTTGCGCAGTAAGTTGCCATGCAGATTCCAGGCTTGATAATGCTCAGGATTAAGCTTCACCACCTTCTCAAAGGCAGCGATCGCCTCAGTGGCATTACCCTGTTTCATCAAATAAACAGCACGATTAAACCAAAAAGTGTGGCTATCTTGTTCAGGCCCGTCCACAGTGGTAAGAGCCGCTAGCCACCTGATCTTATGTTCCATTAAGCCTGCCTAATTGCTCGAATCGTGAATTGCCATTCCGATTGTGTAAGCGTCCCCCACGATTAGGTTAGAAATTGTGCCTTCTCGGTAACGATCTAGCACATTCCTATTAAGCTATTATGCCCAATTTGCTGACCGATCGCAGCATGAATATTAATTAATTCCAATAATGTCAGGGGTCAGCCGTGCAAATTGACAATCCCAATCACCAGGAGCGCAGGGATTGGTTTGGCTGGTTGTTTGCTTTGATTGCTCTGTTTGCGCGATCCGATCGGATGGCTTAGGTGGCAACGCCGTAATTCTATAGGTCTTTTGGGTGGCCTGATTATGTTTGAGGGCTTCGATGCAGAGCTGGGCGATCGCAAGGCTGCTAACTGGTTGCGGTGGCTTTGCTGATTGATTGCTATTACTATTTTGTTGCCCTAATTGCTCTAATTGCCCTAATGCAATCGCTTGGCTTTGGCTTGAGTCGGTTAGATCTATAGGTTTAGCGATCGTGTAGGGGATGCCACTGCGCCGCACCTGGTTTTCTATCTTTTCAATATGCTCAGCCTTAGGATTAATATTTAGTTCTGGGCTGACTACAACTAACTGCGGTAGCTTAGAACTGCTGTATGCCTTAATATACTCTACCTCCAGGCGAAAACTACCAGCCTCAAACCGGGGATTTAACGCCCCATCATACTCAAACTTGCTCAACATCAATTGAAAAGCACAAATTTGCTCAGTGGCGATCGGCTCAGCATCCTTGACCGTCTTGGCGCGGAAAATGGGCGCAAATCGATCGAAGGGAATTTTAAGATCAATCCAGTTATTAGCCACCGTATCAAAGGAGGCACAAAAGGCGATCCCATCCCAGCGACCAGAATCACGCAGCATAAACTTATAGCGTTTGCCGTCGCCACGTACCCGCAAAGCAATGCCATCATAGGCGCTTAGATCAATGCCTGGCTCAAAGTTGCGCGATCGCACCGAGGCAAACCCACCGGAATTGGCCGTAGACACATTGCCATAGAACAACGCCGAGCGATCGCCCAGGGTAATGTTACTAGCGCTCACACCGCCCATCACCACATCATCAAGGATGCCCCAGATTTCTTTTAAATTCTTCGTATTGCTCTGGTCTGGGTTAGTTGCAGACTCTTGCTCTCCAGCCTGCCGAAAATCAAATAACATTCGATCTTGATCGGGCTTGAGCCAGGACTTAATGCGATCGATCAACTCATTTGGATCTAGATTGCCCAGCGTTTCAGAATCATCTACATTGAGATTGAGCAAAGCATCTAGACAGAGAAAAACTACATCGGCATTAGTTACAGCATTAGTAGATGTAGCATTTGCTGCAAAAAAATTAGCCGACTGAATTCGATAGCCAGAGTTACCTAAAAACTGAGTTAACTGCTTACCCACCATGCCCCGATCGCCTACCACGATCGCCAGCAACGGAGCCAGCACAGAAGGATCGGGCTTAGGATCGTTGCGAGTACCCAGCCAACCCAATACATCAATCTGCTGGAGCCAGGGCAGCACTTCAAAATAAGTCAGGGTTTGGTAAAACTTACCTAGATCCCATTTACTAGAATTTTGGTTGGCATTAGCGGCGGAGTCGGATGAGGAGGTGTTAGGACTCATGGTTAGGAAAAGATTGCAAAAGCAACTGGCTGGAAATTATTTAGAATTATTATTGGCTAAATCTGCTCCAAAAACGACCACCTCAAGTTATAAATCTTCAGGCAGAGGCGCGATCGCCCCTGAGTAATCTATGGCAACGTAATCTATGGCAACGTAATCTATGGCAACTAAAAAATGGTGGGGATTATTTATTAATCCTGTTTATACAACCAGGAGATGTTGATCAAGGGGTAAAATATAGCTGATCAGTTGCCTAGGAAAAGATCGATGGAAATAGGTGCATACGCTCCAGATTTTGAATTGCCAAGCGCTCAAGGTGATGTGATTCATCTATCTAAGTGCCTGGAAGCCTACAAAGCGGTGGTGGTGGTATTCATGTGTAACCATTGTCCCTATGTCAAGGCATATCGGGAACGGCTGGTGCAGCTCCAGGCCGATTATCAAGATCAAGGCGTTTTGCTGGTGGGGATTAATGCCAATGACTCGAAAAAATACCCCGAAGACGACTTCGACAAAATGAAAACATATGCCCAGGAATGGGGCTTGAATTTTCCTTACCTGCGCGATCGCACCCAGGATGTAGCTGAAGCATTCGGCGCGAAATGTACACCAGAACCGTTTGTGCTCGATCAAGATGGAATTTTGCGCTATAACGGCCAGATTGATGATAGCTATCGTGATCCGGCGGCGGTGACGCAGCATAATCTACGCGATGCGATCGATCAGGTACTTAAGGGTGAAACTGTGACGGCTGATATGTCTCCGGCGATCGGTTGCTCGGTCAAGTGGTCGGCTTAGTTAGAACATGTGGGTGGGCAAACTCAAACCTAAATGAACTGGCACATCCAAATTCAAGATGGCGAGCCAGTTTGTCCTGCTAACACAGTCGAATTTTGATCGCCACTTATTACTTTATCTAAATAGAGCAATTACATATAGCAATGAGATTTTGTCTTCGGCTTGTCTACCGCGGAGTAGATTAGAAGCAAAGAACTGTAATAGAATTACATAGACCTCTTGGCATTTATTTACGCATTAATTAACAGGGCGATCGCCATGATCTTACTTATGCTGATCGTTCTGCTCGATTCAGGCATCTAAGCCGCGACGTTGCAGCAACTATGATTACCCACCACATGTCTTGGGTAAATATTAATTAAATTAATACCAGCTCACTAGTAAATTTTCAGGATCTTGATTCCGTCTATGCTTTTAAAATCAACCACCCGTCACATCCAAATCTACACTGCCACAGTTGATGCTGAGAGAAACGAGTTAATTGATAGCGACAATCAACTGACCCTGGATGTCGATCCAGATGATGAATTTAACTGGACTGATAATGCGATCAAAAAGGTTTATCAACAGTTTGAAGCCCTCGTTGCCGCCTATAGTGGTGCGGATTTAACTGAATATAATTTGCGCCGGATTGGCTCCGATCTAGAGCATTTTGTGCGATCGCTACTGCAAAAGGGTGAAATCACCTATAACTTGAACCACCGAGCGCTTAATTATAGTATGGGTCTGCCCCAGGTAGTAAACACCGAAGCTCAGGCGGCTGAGGAATAATCAGACCATTAAGACCATAAATAATTAGCAAATCAACCTACTAAAATCATGGCAGAAGAAAAAACAGCAAAGAAAGCAAAGCCCGAAAAGCCCCCCGAACCAGAAGAATTGCCATTTGAGCAGTTTATTAATGAGCATTACCTGCCATCTCTGGCCAAGGCTCTAGCGGAAGACGGCCTGAGCGATCTGCAACTTCAGTTTGATAATGGTCAAGTCCGGGGCAAATGGCTAGGCAATCAACGCCAATTTACGGTTTATTTTGCTATACCAGATATTGGCGGCCAAAAGGCTTTTTCTTGCGCCGATCGGGGGTTTGAACCCGCCACGATCGAACCATTCATGGTGGATGAGCGCAAAACGACGCTGGATTTACTGGTGTTCTATGTGCAGCAGCGGCTCAATGGCCAAAAGTGGCTGGCTCCCAACTAGGTTGATATTAAGCCGATATTAGGTTGATATTAGGTCGATCATGATCTTGCCTAATCGCTCCTGATAGATTCTGATAGATATAGATCCTGATAGATATAGCAATACCCGATCATCCCCATTGATATTGATGCATATCTGCGGGGAATGTTTGCACCGTTACGCTGGGCTGCTATATTCATTTTGTCGATCGATTAATTGATATTTGATATAGGTTAGCCAAGCTTGAAACGCGTAATCCTGTCCATTCTTTCGGTGCTGGCGATCGCCTTTTTAGGGCTGACCCTGGCAAATAGCTGGACTCATCCACAAGTACAGACCAGATTGGATCTGATGCAAACTGATGTTGTTCTGGAAGCACTGCAATGGCAACCTGAAGAGGGCGGTGATACTGCACGGCAAATTTTGATTGGTGGTAGTAGCAGTAATGAATACTATCAACAGGCATTAGAAAAATATCTGACAGTGCGGCAGGCGGGCCAAGAGGAGCTGGCTAAAATCAACCAGCTTTTGCAGCAGCGATCGATCACGGCGGCGCAGAGCAGTCGGCTCAATCAACAATATCAAGAGCAAGATGCCAGTCTAGCTGAGCTGGATGTCAACATCGGCTTACTCATGGCCAGTCTCGATCGTCCCTCTCAAGCCCTATCGACGTGGGAGATAACCGCTCAAAATCAACCTATAATCGCTGTTGATCCATCCGCTTATGCCCTGACCGCCCAGGTATTGAGGGGATTATGGAATGAGCCAATTTTGCTGTTGCCAGAGGCCGAACGCCAGATCAATACCACCCTATCCGGTTGGTTTCGCAACCAAGCCCTAGAGAAACTCTATCGATCGCAGCAGCGCCAGGAAAGCCTCCAGGAACTAGTAATATTGCGCCAAGAGGGAGCAATCCAGGCATTTAATCGAATTGCGCTGGCCAATGCAGTGCCGATCCTCGGTGGTGGCTTGGGGCTAGTTTTGTGGGTTTATTTGGGTATAAGACGATTGGTAGCGGCGGAGCGCTCCTGGCTCCAATTAACCGATCAAGATCGCAAATGGCCAGTGCCCTGGGATGGCGAAGAAACATGGGAAGTCATGTTGTTGTGGTTTACTGCGTTTGTGGGCATCTCGCAGATTTTGCTGCCAGTAGTTTTAGGGCTCCTGCGTCTGATCCCCGATGATTCATGGCAATCGCGCGATCGGGCAATATTTGTGCTTTTGTCCTATGTGGCCTACATGTCGCCAGTGTTAATCATTTTGCAGCAGCGTCTTAAACCATTTATGCCACTGCCGGAAACACTATTCAGGCTGAAGCTAAATCCTCCTAGCTGGTTAGGGTGGGGTATTGGTGGCTACCTGACGGCGATCCCGATGGTGTTTGTGGCCTCGGTGCTAAGCGAACAACTGTTGCAGGGCAATGGTGGTGGTAATCCGCTTTTGGAAATATTGGCGGATAATAATGATGGTGTTGCCAAAATAGTGCTCTGGCTGACCCTGGCGGTGGCTGCGCCATTTTTTGAGGAAATTTTATTTAGAGGGTTTCTGTTGCCCTCATTAACCAAGCTAATGCCATTCTGGGCGGCGCTGTGCCTGAGTGGACTAACCTTTGCGGTCACACATCAAAACCTCTCTGATATTATTCCCTTGACCATTTTGGGGATCGTGCTGGGATTTGTGTATGTGCGATCGAAGAATTTATTAGCGCCAATGTTGCTCCATTGTTTATGGAATAGTGGCAGTTTCCTCTCGCTTTTGGCTCTGAATGGTTGAGCCTATATTCACGCAATTCATATGAACTACTTGCAGTCTGGCGTAGACATATTAATCAGCGTATTGGCAGACAATGAATATGCCGTGATTGAACTGATCATACATCTTATATATTTAGATATGTAGTATTTTATATTTAGATATGTAGATAAAATCAACCACCTGATCAGTTTGAACAATTGAACAAGGTAGTTGATTGGTATTACTAATGCTTCAATTATGGCGCAGGATAAATCAGCCGGTCGAAGTAAAAGTTCTGAATAAATATCCCAGAAACAATCCTACAATTAGGGCAATCCACTGACCAGACTCAATAAAATTATTCCAAGCCTTGGAAAAGTCTGCACCAATGTCTTGATCAAACTGCTGCGCCTGGTTATTTTGGGCAAACAGGTGATCCCAATCAAGATCGACCAGGTTCAAATTATTGGCCAAATCTAAATGCGTTAAATCAAAATTACTGAAGTTGGTTGCGATCTCATGAATCGGCTGAACCAAACTATGTGCTATGTCAATCATTGCTAATTTCCCATCCCTCCTGGCTTAAATGTTTAGCTTTGAGGCTAAATTATCTTCCTTGACTTTAAACGATCGCTAATAAACATTTATAGTTGAGTTTACTACTGACAAAATTAATTTAAGCCTAATTTTATCGATCGCCTAAGGTGATCAAGTTTAGTTTTATCATGCTTTTGGCTGATTGAAAATTTTGCCCAAGTTTAATTCATTGCTCAACCTGAAATTTCCTTGATACATAACACTAGCAAAGTCATATCATCGTTATGGCCGTGGCTATTACCAATGAATTTTTGCACACTCTCAAAAATATGATCTCGAATCGTACTGGAGCGATCCTGTTGGGGTGAGGGAGACATTGCCTTTTCGCAGGCATATTGCATACTAGCCCGCAAATTCTCTTCATCAAAGCGATCGCCTTCCTGGTTGGCAGCCTCGGTCAGGCCATCGGTATAGTAGAGCACCACATCACCGGGTTCAAGCATAATCTTGGCCTCTTCATATTTAGAACCAGCCTCTAGGCCAATCAGGGAGCCAAGCGTATCGAGGGCATGGACTGTATTAGTTTGCGATCGCCACAACAAAGCCGGCGTATGGGCAGCATTACTATAGGCCAGCATCCTTGATTCTGGGTCATATTCAGAATAGAACATGGTCACGAAGCGATTTGACTTTTCGAGATCGTCATACATCACCTGGTTAAGATGCTCTAGAATCCTGCCCGGACTATGGCCATTCAGCACCTCTGCCCGCAGCATCCCCCTGGTCATGGTCATGATTAATCCAGCCGGAACCCCCTTGCCCATCACGTCTGCAATCACCAGGCTCCAGCGATCGCCCTTTTTGACCGGAATAAAATCATAGTAATCGCCGCCAACTCGATTGGCCGTGAGGCACTTGGCTGCCAGTTCAACCCCTGCGATCGCGGGGCAATTGCGGGGCAGCAGTTGGCGTTGAATTTCTGCGCCAATTTCTAGCTCACGATCCTGGCGTTCTTTTTTTAATAATTCGGCAGCCAGGGCATTATTCTCAAGCCCCACCGCAGTTTGGTCGGCCACCAACCGCATTAGTTTCTGACGATTTTCGCCCCAGGCATAGTTGGGCTTGTGGCTGAATACATAGAGTCGGCCCCGCACCGCATTTTTGACAATGATCGCCGTGCCAAATAACTTGACATCGCCACCTAGAAAGCGACTGATCATATCGTCTAGGGCGGCGGCTGAGCCAGAGCTTGCCTGTTGAGTAGCCCGATCGATCGCCGATCGCACCTGTTGGGGTCGCATCACTGCCGGATCATCAATGCAATGCAGCGATTCCAAATACATTTCGCCGCTGGATTTAAATAAAATTAAAGCGCCACCATCGGCATCGGTCACCCTGGTGGCAATCAGCGGAATTAGTTCCAGAAATTGATTTAAATTGCTATAGCTACGCAGGGCAAACCCCAGAAAACTGAGCAATTCCTGGATTTTGGTTTGCTCCTGGGTTAGTTCTGTAATTAGGTCTTTTAAATCTTTGATCACTACCTTACCAGAGCTGGTTTCGGGGCGCGGCTCTTGCGATCGAGATGGTCGTCGTGGGGGCAGTGATATGGACATAGAAAGGCAATGGGGCTAGATTGCTTTGCTACCTTTATTGCGGGTTTGATGTACTAGATGTATCAATTTCAATTGCTTGTGATTGAACTGATTGGATTGGTTGCGTCTAGATCAAGCTATTAAGGCACTTAAGCACATATATATAGACTTAGACTTGCAAATATGCAAAATACGATCGAATAACCTTTAATTAACATAATTAGCCAATCACTTGCACAGCGATTGATTGTTAATTAAACAATATTGGTTGGATAGTAGCAAATTGGCTTGATAAAGAATAGTAGCTGGAAGATATTTGTTAAGTTTTTAGTAAACAATTACGATCGAAATTGGTTTGTCGATCGTGACAAATTAACTTTATTTTGATTAATCAAACGCCTTAACTAACTTTGTTGGCGACAGCTTAGCATTGATCTAGATATTTGAGCAGCTAATTAATTTAGCGTTTACCGATCTTGCATCACATTAGCGATCGCTGTTGCTTAACTTGGCAAGTTGTTTAGCGGAAGAGTTGAATTTGGTTAAATTTTTTTTAAATAGCGCTGAACCAGGCCGATTAATCATCTTTTGATTACCGAATAATCTGACCTGTTTTTATGGGTTTTTAAGAATATTCTTTCGATCGCCAATCTTGTTGCTGTAGTTTAACTAGTTTTTGCGCTATTTGGCTAGCTTTTCGTTAATTACTAAGCAAAGCTTCCACAAACTCATAACTCGAAAAAGGCCGCAGATCCTCGATCCCCTCGCCCGCACCAATAAACCGGATCGGTAGCTTAAGCTGTTGCACCACCGCCAGCGCCACGCCACCTTTGGCGGAACCATCCAGCTTGGTCAGCACCACTCCCGAAACCTCCGCTGACTTGGAGAAAACCTCCGCCTGTCGCAGGCCATTTTGCCCCAGGGTTGAATCCAGCACCAGCAAAGACTCTATTTTGGCATCGTTAGCCTTTTTGTTCACGATCCGCCGGATCTTGCTCAGCTCATCCATCAGGTTCTTTTTATTCTGGAGCCGTCCCGCTGTGTCTACCAATAGCAACTCACTATTACGGGATTGGGCTGCACCGATCGCATCAAACACCACCGCCGCCGGGTCAGTATTTTGGCCAGGGTTGGCAATCACCTCCACACCAGCCCGATCGCCCCAGACCTTTACCTGTTCCACCGCAGCGGCTCGGAATGTATCGGCGGCGGCAATAATTGTCTTATAGCCCGATCGCCTGGACAGATGGGCAATCTTACCGATCGTGGTGGTTTTGCCCGCACCATTCACACCCGTGATCAGCCAGATGTTTAGTTGATTGCGTTCTGGCTCCAGAGTGGGCTTATAGCGACGGCCTTTGCCCTGCGTTGGCTGATCCAGCATATCGCGCAGCAATTGCTTCAGGTAAGCGATCGCTTCTTCGGCGGGGAGATCTTCAATTTCTAGTTTGTCCTGCAAAGCGGTGATGATTTTATCGGTAGCTTGTACCCCCACGTCTGCTTGCAATAGTAATGCTTCGAGATCATCGATCGCTTCTTGATCTAAGGGCCCCTTGCCAACTGCCGCCTTGAGGCGATTGACCATGGTCAGCCGCGTTTTGGTCAAGCCTTGCCGCAACTGCTTCAACCACACAATCTCCTCCGAAGAAACATCCTCCGGTCTGCGCCCCTGTGCCGCTAGGACTTCCGCTGACCATAAAAAACCTTCATCGAAATCAACGGTTGGCGTGGGTGGGATTGCTGGCTTGGGCGGAGGGGTTGGCGCTGATGTAGGATCGGACTCAGCGTTAGTTTGGGTGTTATTAATTTCTGGTTGAACTTGAATTTCCTCTGGCTCTGGCTCGGAAATGGATTCAGGCTCAGATTGTGTTGCTTCAGGTTCTTGATCCAATGCGGTTGCAGTTTCGATCGATTCTTCTGGGCTTACCTCTGGCGCGATCGTGGTGGCGTTATCGATCGCTGCGGTTTCAACGAGTTCTGCTGGTTCGCTAGCTTCAGGTTCAACCGTCTCATTAATTTCAGTAGTTTCAGCTTGAGAAACTTGAGCTTTTGGTTCAATTGCCGTTTGCTCTGGTTCTGCTGGGGAAACTGCCGTCTCAATTCGATCAGTAGAAATAGAAGCGGTTTGCTCAGTTAAATCAGCTTGCTCGACTAATTCTGCTGGTTCAGCCTCGTCGATCGCCCCATTGCTCGCATTGTCGGCTTCAACTATTGCAACTGGTTCAGGCAAAGTTTCTGGTTGCTCTGGTTCTAGCTCTGATGCCGAATCTGATGTCAAATCCGAGGCTAATGAAGTGGCTGGTTTCGGCTCAGTAGCTTCTGGCTCCGCTGGCTTAGAATCTACCGTTTCGATCGCCGCCGTTTCTTCCTGTTCAGCGATCGTTGTGGATTCTTGGGGTTCTGGCTGCTCAGTAGTAGTGGGTTGTGCCTCTTTGTTTTGAATATTGGCATAGGCCGCCTTAGCCCACTGCAACATTTCATCTGCATCTGAACTGGTTGCTGGCTCAGCTGGACTTGGCTGATCTGGGCTAGCGGTTGCATCTGGGGCTTGATCGTCCGATTCAATCTCCGCCTTCTCCGCTTGTGGAGCAGGAGCGGTGGAAGATGGCGCTGCCTCAGCTTCGGGCTGATTACCTGTAACTTTTTCTTGCTGCCTACGAAACCAGTTGAATACCATGCCTAATTTTTATTTTTTTGACTGAGCTGCTGATTGAATGGATGAATATATCAATATTCTAGATTCTAGGAATGCTCTAATGATGAGCTGGACTAGGTCGAACATCTAGTTATTAGTTATTAGTGACTATGGTAAATGAATTGACGCGATCAACCTAGTACGGCTAGCCGACTTGACAGGTCGAAGTCATAACGAGTATGATTTAGTCACAAAGTATAGAGTGTAAAACTGCCTCAATCGACTTTATTAAGTAATAAATTTGAGTATAGATAAGTATAAAACCGATCGGTTGTTCGATTGATTTCTTGATTGAATACAGGCGGGGCAAATTTTTGCAGGCAGTGAAACGATCGCTCCTACCTATTAATTCATTTGCCTACCAATGTTTGCCTACAAGGTTTAAATTGATCTGTCCTAATCGATATCGATCGCCACAGGCAAATTCTATTCGGCTGGTCATATCTATGGGTTAACTTAAGTTCTATAGTTTTCTCTGTTATAGACAAAGTTATATAGATATATCGTATAGCAGATGTAATGACTTCGTATTTATATTAAATTTAAGTTACTCGATTAGTAAGGTCGCCCGAGCTAACCAAGTTTTTAGGCAAAAGAACAAAGCTTGAGTAAGAAAGAGGAGAGATAATAGCTCTGGGCAAATCGACCCGCCGTTTTGAGCTAGATTGAGGGAAGAAGCGATCGCTATCTTAAATTATTTAATAATTATTTGAGCGTTTAAGGATTTTTCAAGTTTCTCAAGTATTAATTATCTAGGTAGAGACGATTGGCTAATTGAGTAAAGTATTAAGGAGAATAGCAAATATGACTACTACTACAAATATTGCCGCGATTAACATAGGGATCAGCGAAGGCGATCGTAAAGATATTGTTGAGGGCTTGTCCAAGCTTTTGGCCGATACCTATACGCTGTATCTCAAAACCCATTATTTCCACTGGAATGTGACTGGCCCGATGTTCCAAACCCTACATCTTATGTTCGAGACGCAGTATCAAGAATTGGCGATCGCCGTTGATGATATTGCTGAGCGGATTAGAGTTTTGGGCTATACTGCGCCTGGTTCTTACTCGGCCTATGCGGAGCTGTCTTCGATCGCTGAAACCCGCGATGTGCCAGAAGCCACTGATATGATTCGATTGATGGTAGAAGCTAATGAAGCGGTAGTCCGCACTGCGCGTCAAGCTTTCCCGGCAGCAGAAAAGGCAGCCGATGAATCGACAGTTGATCTGCTGACCGAGAGAATGCGCACCCATGAAAAAACTGCCTGGATGTTGCGTAGCTTGCTCCAGTAATCGATCGATAATTAACTGGTAATTAATTCAGCTAGTTAATCAATAATTAGTTTCAAAAGCAGGGTGGCCTGAAGTGTTATTAAGTTAACCTTTGGGCTGCCCTAAATAATTTTCAAGTAATTTGTACCTGCTGCATCTGTGCCACCGCCGCTTCCAGGGTGCTGTCCTGCTTGGCGAAACAAAACCTTAATCCCGTTACCTCAGTTTGACTGGGATTAGTAAAGCAATTACCTGGTACTGCCGCCACCTTGGCTTCCTTCGCCAATCGATAGGCTGCCGCATTGGCATCCGCCGCCAGAATCGAACAATCTGTCCAGATGTAATAAGCGCCCCTGGGCAAAACTGGATTCAAGCCCATTTGTTGCAATGCCGGATAGAGTAGATCGCGTTTGCGTTTGTAATCTGCTGCCATTTGGTGATAATAATCGCGGCCAAAATTCAGCGCGGCCAATGCTGCATATTGGAGGGGAGCTGGGGCACAGATGGTTAAAAAATCATGGATGCGTCGCATTGCTGCGGTTAGTTCAGGGCAGGCGATCGTATAGCCCAAGCGCCATCCGGTCACGCAAAATGTTTTAGAAAAACCATTCACCACGATCGTGCGATCGCTCATCCCCTCGATCGATAGCATACAGACATGCTCACCCTCATAGAGAATATATTCATAGATCTCGTCAGTGATCACATATACGTCATATTGTTGGCACAGGTCGGCAATGATTTGTAACTCTGCCCTTGTCCACACCTTGCCAGTGGGGTTAGCTGGTGTGTTAATGATCACTACTTTTAACCCCTTTTGAAATATGGGTTCGAGTTGCTCACGGCTGATCTGCCATTGGGGCGGTTGCAGGGTCACAAATTCGGCGATGCCGCCCACCGTGGCCAGGTTAGGAATGTAGTTCTCGTAAAAGGGCTCAAAAATTAGCACCCGATCGCCTGGATCGACAAGGCTCATCAGCGCAATATTTAATCCTTCCGTCGCACCGCAACATACAGTAACCTGGGCATCTGGATCAACGCTAATGCCATTGTCCCGTTGCATCTTGGCAGCGATCGCTACCCTGAGTGCTTCTAGCCCCCAGGTGTCGGCATATTGATTGTGATCCTGGGCGATCGCATCCCTGGCTGCTTCCTTGAGTGCTTCTGGGGCGGGGAAGTCGGGTAGACCCTGTGCCAGATTGATCGCACCGAACTTGTGGCAATAGCGGGAGGCTTCGCGGATCTGGGATTCTTTGGTATTTAGCGATCGCTGGGATAGGGAATGTTTAGACACTGGGTTAGTTATTCAAAAAAAGCAACAGGTTAAGAAATGAGTATTTGACTTAATCGCCATAGGCAAAGGTGAGGATAATGAGGGCATAACCTATTTAAAGTTTTGTCCTGGCAATTATTAATTATTATCCAGTTATTATCCAGATCAGATAGATTTTTCTAGCCAACTGTTTGAGCGCGATAGAACGAAGAATTAAACTCTGCTCAAGTTGATTGAATTTGATGGAGATTCAGTAGGCTAGGTTAGCACATCGCATAAGTCGATTAGACTGATTATGATTGAAATCCCTGCCCGATCGCATTATTGGCTTACTAATGCCCGCGTCCCGACTAGTTTGCTGGCCAGTTGGGGTGAGTTTAGTGATCAAAGCGATCGTAGCGATCGTAGCGATCGGAACTATCAGGACTATCAGAGTGATCAAAGCAATCAATATGCTCATACTTTGCCAGGTAATTTTGAAATCACGCGAGAAGGTCTGGCCGCAGTTGATCTAGAAATTAAGGATGGCAAGATTACTTCGATCAAACCTGCTGTGGTTCATCAGGGGCATAATCGCGGTAATCGGTCTAATTCTCATGACAATGATGGGGTAGTAGTTGAAGAGAAGCGATCGGCCAACCAGCCCACTGCCATAAATTTAAATCCCACCATCATAAATTTAAATCAAGGCATGGTGCTGCCCTGTTTTGTGGATATACATACCCATCTGGACAAGGGGCATATTTGGAATCGCCAGCCGAATCTAAGTAATGATTTCAACGGGGCGATCGCTGCTTGTACTCAAGATCGTCAAACCTGGAGCCTTGCTGATCTAGAGCAACGGATGGAATTTGGCATCCAATGTAGCTATGCCCACGGCACCAGCGCAATTCGCACCCATCTCGATTGCCTGGAACCGCAAATGTCTATGAGTTTGCAAGCTTTTGTTAATTTGCGCGATCGCTGGGCGGGCAGGGTGGAATTACAGGCAGTATCGCTACCCATGCCACAGGAATATCTGGGCAAGAAAGGCGATCAAATTGCCATGGCCATGGCTTCTGTTAATGGGTTGCTGGGTGGGGTATTTCTGCCTCAGCCAGATCTAGATATCTATCTCGATCGGATTTTTACCCTGGCGCAAAAGTATGACTTAAATCTAGATTTTCACGTGGATGAAACAGGCGATCCAAAGTCAGTTTGCTTATCCCACATTGCCAGGGCTGCGATCAGGCATGATTTCCAGGGCAAAATTGTCTGTGGGCATTGTTGTAGCCTGGCGGTGCAGGAGCCAGAGCAGGTTAAGACCACGATCGAGTTGGTACATAAAGCAGGAATCGCCATTGTCAGTTTGCCCGTTTGTAATCTTTATTTGCAAAATCGCCAACCCGATCGCACCCCCACCTGGCGCGGTGTGACTTTATTACGGGAATTGAAAGCAGCACAAGTCCCAGTGGCTTTGGCCAGCGACAACTGCCGCGATCCCTTTTTAGCGATCGGCGATCATGACTGCCTGGAAACCTTCAAGCTTTCGGCGCTGATTGCCCACCTGGATCAGCCCTATGGCGATTGGTTGCCTGCTGTAACTAGAACTGCCGCAGACCTGATCGATCTACCCCAGGCTGGTCGGCTTGGTGTTGGTTTGGCCGCTGATTTAGTCTTATTTAACGCCCGCAATTATAGTGAGTTGCTTTCCCGCCCCCAAGTCGATCGTCAGGTAATCCGCAACGGCATGGCGATCGCGCCAGAATTACCTGCCTATCGCACTCTGGATCATCTGGTTGGCTCCTGATTTTTGCTGCTAATTTTGCCCCGAACTAAACGGTTAAGCCCAACTCTAACTTAAGCGACTCCACCGATTGAGTCGCAATATGATTTTTACTGTAGAGCACATCCAATGGACGAATGCGATCCTTTTTGGTCAGGGCGATCGCCTCTTTGACTTCGTTCTCGCCCGAATTACCAGTGATTACTAAATCAGCACTGCGTACGATCGATTGCAGCCGATAGGTATCCTGGGGCAACACGGTCACCACCAGCACCTCATCACCCCGCAGACTGCTAATCAAGCTTTCCGCCAATCGCAAAATGCCAGTGCTGATCGACACCAGACCAATGTAGCTACCCTTGGGCAGAGCCTTAATCCGATCGATTTCATCGCTATAGTCATAGATATCCACGGCAATCACTCGGATCTGGCGATCGCCGACAATTTTTTGCACCCGATCCAGAAAATAGCGATTGGTAACGATCGTGCCAGCGCTGGTATGGGCAATGACTTTATCTAATTCCTCGACTGCGACAGTCTGAATTGGGATCGACAGGGCTTTTTCTAGCTCCCGCGACATAATTACAGCCAAACCAAAATCCTCACGGCCAGCGGTAACCAGTAGCTGGGCATTGCAACTAAGCCGCCAATCGATCTCTGCATCGAACAACTCGCGCGATTGTTCCAGGGTGCAACCCATCCCCAACATCCGATCGAGGCTTTGCCGCACAAGCTGTTGCAGCGTCTCGGCAGCGGAGTTCTCACCCTCGCTTTCACCACCAGATCTGCTTACACTACTAACATAAATACCCGATCCCCCCTTCGCCTCAACCAAGCCTACCTGTTTGAGCTGTTGATAGACCTTGGAGATGGTGTTGCGATGTAAACCAGTCCACTGGGCAAGTTGCCTGGTGCTGGGTAGTTGATGGCCAGGGGGCAATTGCCGCGAGGTGATCGCAAAATTAATTTGATCGAAAAGTTGGGTCGAGGCGGGGATTTCGCTATCGAGTTGGATCGAGAACTTGACCATGATTGCAGGGGGGGTGGGCGATCGTGATGGCTGCAAATGCGGTTGATCGAACTTGAACTTTTACTTATTCCTAGATCGAGATTAACTTGAGCAATCTAGAATTGCCAACTAAGTTGAGAAATATTTAGGTTTAATTAGCTGTAGCCTTTTAATTTAATTGTTTAATCGTTAATTTAATAATTTATGGCCGCAGGAAAACCATACCGCTATAGAGCTGAAAGCAATTGTCCCAAACGCTCTCTTTTTTGCGCTCCAGGTTCAGATTTGGCTCCACCTGCTTGATGAAGTCAGAAAAGGCCAAGGCCATGTCTGCAAAGGTTTTGAAATCCCGATCGCGGTAAACCTGGATATTTTTAGGGAGATTTGGCTCTAGCCAATTAATTAAACTGCTCCAACGCTCTTGCACCGTTGGTTGCAAATTTTTATGGACTTGCGGCACTGCCAATTGCATACCCTGATTGAATTGATATAAATAATCATGGAACCGCAGGATCAAGTTGCGATCGCCCAGGTGTAAATCACATACGTTAACTAAATCTAAGACCTGCTCTTCTTTGATCAGTTTTTGCTTGGCATCAAAGTTAACCACCTCGCTAAAGGTAGGTAGCACGGAAATTACGCAGGAAGTTACTTCGTTCCAACCAAACCCTAGCCGATCGAGTTCATCGGCCACATAACGATGGGACTGAGCCGCGTTCAAGCAAAATGCAGTGAGGCGATCGCCGTTATTGCCCTGGGGTATAGGTTCAGATTCAAAATAGGCTACGCTTTTCACCTCGATTTGATCGATCGCCGCCAGACTAATCGCAAAGGCAGGCAAACCTACTGCTTGCAACTGTTGGCCATAGACCAATAATTCACCATAGGTGCCAATTCGTAGCAGGCGCAAATTGCGGCTGGGGATCTGGGTTTTGGCAGTATAGGGATCGAGATGCAGGATGCGTGCCAGCTTGATCGCCGCCTCTTGTTTTAGTTCCGAGGCGATCGGTTCCAACCCCAATAATCCCGCACTCTGCCCCAATGGTTGCTCAATTGCCTCAGCGATCCGCTCCCGTTGTTCCTTTAGCTCCGCCGCCTCGATCGCCTGCAAACCGCGTCTGGCCTGATCTAGTAGTTGAGGTTGTGCCGCCGACTTGAGCAATTCCCGATAGATTGCTTCGGCTTTGTCTACTTTACCCGCAGCGTGGTGATACCGAGCCGTACACAATTTAAGTTGCAGATCGCTGGGCTGCTGACTTAATAGCTTTTTGAGGATCGCAGCCGCTTTAGCAAATTCGCGCTTTGCCAAATAATGATCAAATTGGGCTAACTGTTTTTCCATGCCGGAATTATACCCCCAATGGGCGATCGGATTGCTGTTTTCCCCTCACTCAAATTTTAGCCATCACGCCTTAGCACCAGCAACGATCGCGCCTCAACTGGGATCGCCATCTTGCTGGTGTAAATTTTGCCATTTTCCACAAACTGCGATTTGGTCGTATCGATCGTGACAATCCAATTCCACTTGCTCAGGGTTTTGGGCAGGACAAACTCCAGGTCTTCATGCTGCACATTAAAACAGAGCAAGAAACTATCATCAAAAACCCGATCGCCATGATCGTTGATCGTTTTGATTTCTTCGCCATTCAAGAAAATAGCGATCGCCTTGGTCACCCCGCCCAGCCATTGAGCCTCGGTCATTTCTGCGCCATCGGGATCAAACCAGCCAATGTCATGCACCCCAGAGCCATGAATTTCACGCCCCTGGAACCATTTGGTCTGCCGGAAAACCGGATGATGTCGCCGGAAGAAAATTAGCTGGCGAGTGAAATCTAATAATTCGCGGCCATCGGGCTTAAGCTCCCAGGAAACCCAACCGATCGGGCTATCCTGACAATAGGCGTTATTATTACCACCCTGGCTGCGACCAATCTCATCGCCCCCCAGCAACATTGGCACCCCTTGCGAGAGCATCAACGTAGCCAGGAAATTGCGTCTTTGCTTATGGCGCAGGGCCAGGATTTTTGGATCATCGGTTTCGCCCTCCACCCCACAGTTCCAGGAGCGGTTGTAATTTTCGCCATCCCGATTGTCTTCGTGATTAGCCAGATTATGCTTTTCGTTATAGCTAACCAGATCGTTGAGTGGGAAACCATCATGGGCAGTAATGAAATTAATGCTGGCACTGGGCAATCGGCCATTGGAAGCATAGAGATCGGAGCTGCCGGTAAAGCGATAGCCAAATTCAGCCAGGGTCTCATCTTCACCCCGCCAGAAATCCCGCAGCGTATCGCGGTATTTATCATTCCACTCTGACCACAACAGCGGGAAGTTGCCCACCTGATAACCCCCTTCGCCCACATCCCAGGGCTCGGCGATCAGCTTGACTGTAGACAGCACCGGGTCTTGATGAATAATGTCAAAGAAGGCAGCAAGGCGATCGACCTCATAGAGTTCCCTGGCCAGAGCCGAAGCCAGATCAAACCTGAAGCCATCAATGTGCATTTCCAGCACCCAATAGCGCAAACTATCCATGATCAGCTTGAGCACTTGGGGATTGCTGACATGCAGTGAATTGCCACAGCCAGTGAAGTCCATATAATAGCGACGATCGTGATCCACCAGGCGATAGTAGGCAGCATTATCAATCCCCCGCAGGGAGACGGTTGGCCCCAGGTGATTACCTTCGCCAGTGTGGTTATAAACCACGTCTAAAATTACTTCAATCCCGCCCGCATGGAGCGCCTTAACCATTTCTTTGAATTCGCGCACCTGTTCGCCATGACTGCCACTGGCGCTATAACCGGCATAGGGGGCAAAATAGTTGAGCGAATCATAGCCCCAATAATTAGTTAAGCCAGTGCCCACTAAATGGCCAGGTTGCTTAAGGAAGTGATGCACGGGCAAAAGTTCAACCGCCGTAATCCCCAAGGATTGCAAATAGGCGATCGCGGTGGGGTGAGCCAATCCCGCATAGGTGCCCCGCAGTTTGGCGGGAATATCAGGGTTCTGCTTTGTAAAACCCTTAACATGCATCTCATAGATAATTGTTTCGTCGGCGGGAGTACGCAGTAAACGATCATTTCCCCAATCAAAGCTATCGTCAACTACTACACATTTTGGGATCAAATGGGCATCGTCCAGCTCACTAAAGGAAAGATCTCGATCGGGCGGGAGTTGAGGCTCTTGCTCATTTGTCTCTTCTGCATTGTCCGCTGCGATCGCTAGCTCAATTTCTGGCTCTGGCTCTGGCATAACCACAAAGCCATAAATTTCCTCACCTTGGATCACATCACCAGCGATCGCCCTGGCATAGGGATCGATTAACAATTTGTGGGGATTAAATCGATGCCCATGTTCAGGTGCATAGGGGCCATGTACCCTAAATCCATATTGCTGGCCAGGAGCAATCCCTGGCAGATAGCCACTCCAGATAAAATGATTGGCTTCCTTCAGAAACAGCCTTGTTTCCTTACCTTGCGGGTCAAATAGACATAATTCAACTGCGGTGGCATTTTCTGAGAAAATCGCAAAATTTGTTCCCTTTCCGTCCCATGTGGCTCCCAGTGGATAGGGTTTACCGGGCCATAATTCTACGTACATACATTAATTTAATTTAAGAATATTCAAGGACTATTTGAGATTGCTTGGCATCGATTCAGAGCCGTGATTAACCTAAAATTAATCCGATTCTTCTTCTTGGCGCATGGATTTGATCCTATCAATCTATAGCAAACCTATTGTAAGTTTACAAATTTAAGCAAAAAATGCAGCTAATCTGACATCTAACATGTTATCAATACAGGATAATAGTTATATCACTATTACTTATTGCTTACGATCGGGTATCGTTGGGACGGAAAAGAATGCAAGAAAGTGTGCAAAATAAAACTGAAGCTGTGATGACTGAAGCATCTGATTCTTCAGCGGATGAGCCGATGATAATTGCCACTGAAGTACATAAATGGTACGGCAGTTTTCATGTTTTGCAAGGGGTGAGCCTGACCGTGAATCGAGGCGAAGTAGTAGTAATTATGGGGCCGTCGGGTTCTGGTAAGTCCACTTTCGCCCGTACTTTCAATGCCCTAGAAGATTACCAGCGTGGCACAATTACGATCGATGGGATGAAACTGGGCGATCGCCAGGGTAACGTGGATGCGATCCGCCGTGAGGTGGGCATGGTGTTCCAACAATTTAATTTATTCCCCCATTTGACCGTATTACAAAATATTACCCTTGCACCCATGTGGGTCAGGGGTTGGAAGAAGCCAAAGGCCAAAGAAGTCGCCTTGCAACTCCTCGAACGGGTTGGTATTCTCCCACAGGCTAGCAAGTTTCCCGGTCAGCTTTCTGGGGGGCAACAACAACGGGTGGCGATCGCCAGGGCGTTGGCAATGCAGCCCAAAATCATGTTATTTGATGAGCCCACCTCAGCCCTTGACCCAGAAATGGTGCGCGAGGTATTGGATGTAATGCGTGGCTTGGCCGATGATGGCATGACGATGGTGGTGGTTACCCATGAGGTTGGCTTTGCCCGTGAGGTGGCCGATCGGATTGTATTGATGGATGATGGGATGATTGTGGAAGTGGCCGAACCCCAAGAGTTTTTCCAGAATCCTAAGCATGAACGTACTCGCAAGTTCCTATCTCAAATTCTTTAGCTAGCTAGCGTTGATTAATGACTAATAACATCAATTTAATTAGCTAGATTAAGCCAATATTTCTATCTACTACGGTTAGACTGCATAAACTAATCAATGCGGATTCTTTTTACCATCCCCCACTATTTTGCACCGACCAGGGAAGGGAAATATGGTTCGCAGCGCCAATCGCAGGAAGCAGCGCGCATCCAGGCGATCGCCAACTGCATTGGTAATTTGCAGCAGTTATTTGGCCAAGCGCAATATGTGACCAGCTACTACGAACTGGTGGTTTTGCCAGCCAATGGCAGCCAGGATATTGAGATCGATATTGTGGTTTGTACTACGGGTGATCAACATGTACTCGATCGCCTGCCCATCCCCAGCCAACTATATGAACATCATTCAACCCATGCCGAGCCCATGCTACTGGGTTTTGAATGCCATCAGGTACTCAGCGATCGCCTAGGGCAGTATGACTACTATTGCTATTTAGAAGATGATTTAATCCTCAGTGATGCGTTGCTATTCACCAAATTAAATTGGTTTTGTGCTCAGACCAGTAATGAACATTTGCTCCAGCCAAATCGCTATGAAGTGTGTCTCAACCAGGAAATCACTGGCAACCCGTTGCAAAAGACCTATGTCGATTGCGACATTCACCCCAATTTTAGTAGCAACTATCAAGATCCTCTTGATCGACCATTGATCCAGGCCAGAATTATGGGGCAACCGCTCAATTTCTATCGTCCTTTTAATCCCCATTCGGGCTGTTTCTTCTTGAATCAAGTCCAGATGCAAACCTGGGTAAAGCAGCCATATTTTCTCGATCGAGATACCAGCTTTTTTAGCCCCCTGGAAAGCGCCGCCAGCCTGGGGATCATGAAAACCTTTAAGATCTACAAGCCTGCGCCTCGTAATGCCAACTTCCTGGAGCTTCAGCATTTTGGCGATGCCCAGACCAAAGCAGTATTAAGTACGATCGAACGAGCCAAGGCAGCGGCAGCGGCAGAAACCTTTGATTCGATCACTGCGGGCGATCGCTTTGACTAAGCTGGCTTAATACTTAATACAGCCTAAAAAAATATTTGGGGAGCACTTTTTGCCTTTTTTGGCTTGTACTCCCCGCTATCCCCCCAACTTGGCTGATCAATATCAATTCCTGTTAAGGCCTTCACTAAAAATGCTGGGAATAATTACACTGCATTTATTTGGCAATCTAAGGGAATTAGATATAACCACTTGGTGGCTGATCAGCAATTAGCTAAATTTTTGATGTTTTGGTTAGGCGATCGCTAACCTTGTATTCTGTGTATTCTGTGTATTCTGTGTATTCTGTCTCAGAATTTTATTAATAAAATGTGAGTGTTAATCAATTAACGAAATATAAAAATATAAATCATGATTGATTAGTTGTCTTTTTCATGTCTTCTTTTCGAGAAATTGGCTTAGTTAATTAACCAACCAATTAATTAAGCAATCAAACAACTTGCAACCAGTGGTCTTTTTCATGTCTTGTCCAAACCATTACATTAACCTGGGTAACCGAAAGTAGTTCTTTTTCATGTCTTAGCCGGTTGCAAAATCAGCTATTTAGAACTATCTGAGTGAGTGTTGCAAGCTGCTTGACTGGTTTTTGGTGTCTTTTTCATGTCTTCTCTTCCATGCCTTTAATTTAAGCGATCGCCCTGCAAATAGCTGTGGGAAAGTGTTGGTAGATAGGGGCTATAGCCTCAACAGGCTAGAATCTATGCGCAGCATTAGGTTTAAGAAAATGTGGGAAAAAGGTAGGTGTAGCAATTCCTCACCCATTTGGCAATGTGTAATCATACCACTGGGTTAAATGTGGGGTAGTCTGAATTTTTGATACTTTGAGTAAGTAGCTGGTGAAGGGCATAAATAACTAATAATGTTTAAATGCCAAAGCGGGTTGCTTGAAAAGATCGCAACCCTATGAGCATGTATTACAGCGATCGCCACAATCATTAGCTATAGCTATTCCGCCACGTCGCCGCCCACCACCACATTATTAATCCTGAGGCTAGGTGAGCCGCAACCCACCGCCAAGCCCACTCTGGCCACCCTTCCCGCAGCCACCCGACTCATCCCAGAAGAAATCATCACCGATCGCTTCAATATCCGCCAGGGTCTGGAAGACATTTCCGGATAGGGTTACATCGCGCACTGGTTCTGCCAACTCGCCATCACGAATCATCCAGGCTTCCCCCGCTGTAAAGGTAAACATTTCGCCATTGGTCATGCCACCCTGCCAATTTTTGGCATAGACTCCGGTTGAGATATCACTGCTTAAATCAGCGATCGGCGTTTTACCCCGTTCGATCCAGGTGTTGGTCATTCGCACCAGGGGTGGGTAGTGATAATTCAAGCAACGGGCGTTCCCGGTGGGTGCTTCCGCCAATTTGCCAGCGGTTTCCCGGCTATGTAAACGCCCCACCAACACACCATCTTTAATTAATTGGGTTGACGCAGCAGGAACCCCCTCATCATCATAAAAGTAGCTACCACGGTGATCGGGGGGGGCAGCACCATCAAAAATTTGTAATGCCTCGGAGCCAAATCGCCGCCCGATCGTCATTGATTCTAATAAGTCCGGGTTTTCATAGACCATATCGGCTTCCGAAAGATGGCCAAAGGCTTCATGCACAAATAACCCAGCCAACACCGGATCGATCACCACCGGATAAGTCCCCCCCTGCACGATCGGCAACGACAAAGCAGTTACAGCGCGATCGGCTGCAGATTTTACCTGGGTGTCTAAGTTTTCCAGATCCGCATAATCTCGCCGCGACCCAACCGTCTCTCGGCCAGTTTGGACTAGATTATTGGCCTTGGCAGTAGCCGCAAACCGCATTTCAAAATCGGCCCAGGATTGATCGACCAGGGTTCCTTCCGAAGTGGCAATCAACACCTGCTGGATACTATCGCCATAGCGCACCATGGTACTAACCACTTGCTCAGAACCAGATTGTAGCAGTTCAGCATAGTGAGCACACAGGTCTTTTTTACGATCGAGGGGGATCTGGCGCGGATCGTTTTGGCCATTTTCCTTGATTAGCGATCGCACTACCTGCACAGGACTTACGGGTGCTAATAGGGTCTCATCTTCGCCCACCCATTTAGCTGCCGCGATCGCTTCTTTGAGCCGCAGCTCCAGCGCATCGAGATTATTAAAACTGGCAAATCCCCAACCGCCCCGATGGCAAGCCCGTACCTGGCCACCTAATGAAATCCCGCTGCTGAGGGTTTCGGTTTTCCCAGTGCGCAGAAAAATATTGGTGCCCTCCGATCGCTCTAGGCGAATGGTAAAAAAATCCACTTGCGATCGATAGCGATCGACCAGGTCTAGGAGGCGATCTTTGGCATTAGTAATTTCCATAGGGTTTAAGGTGGCAAAGTTGGTCTAGAGAGAATACGGTTATTTACAATATTCTAAATGTTTTAAATGTTTTGCTTTGTAGCTATTGGGCGATCGCTGATTGGCCTCAACCCGATCAGTGACAATCTAAACTTAAGGCGCTGCACATGGAGATGATTTAACAATTAAGCGATCGATCAAACTGTCATCCAAACTGTCAACTGTCATCAAAAAATATATGTTTGATATTTCTGTTGACGACATTTCTAGCCCTGAATTATGCAATACCAAAAATACCAAACTTAAACCTAATCTAACAAAATAAATCCTGCCTGAATCGGCCATCAGTAGACCAAATCCAAGACAGGATTAGATTATTGTTTCTGAATTAGTCGGTATTAGCTCAGTATTAGTCTGTCAAGTTGAGCTAAAACCAGAATTTTCAACTCAATTACTTAAATAATTTGAGTATAAGTATTTAAGTGTCTGAGTTTAGAAATCCCTATTGCCATTATTGCCATTTCTTAGCAACCAGCTCAGCCAGGTCAACTACGCGCTGACTATAGCCCCATTCATTGTCATACCAAGCTACAACCTTAACCATGTTGTCACCCATCACCATGGTGAGCGAAGCATCCACGATCGAGGATTCATCCACACCGCGATAGTCGATCGAAACCAATTCCTCATCGCTATAGGCCATGAAACCCTTCATGTTAGTTTCAGTAGCTTGCTTGAGTACCTGGTTCACTTCATCAGCAAAGGTAGACTTTTCAAATTCTGCTACAAAGTCAACCACAGAAACATTCGGGGTTGGTACCCGCAAAGCGATCCCGTTTAGCTTGCCAGCCAACTCTGGGATCACCAATGCTACGGCCTTAGCTGCACCAGTAGAGGTGGGTACAATGCTAAGCGCGGCGGCTCTGGCGCGACGAATATCACGGTGGCTAGCATCCAGCAATCTCTGGTCACCAGTATAGCTATGGGTGGTAGTCATCATGCCTTTGACAATGCCAAAATTATCATTCAAGGTCTTGACCACTGGCGCAAGGCAGTTGGTGGTACAGCTAGCATTACTGACCACCTCATATTTGCTATGTTCGTAATCCTCATGGTTTACGCCCATCACAAAGGTGCCCACATCATCACCCTTCCCAGGCGCAGTAATTAAAACTTTCTTAGCACCGGCCTTGATATGCTTGGCAGCACCAGGATAGTCTCTAAATACACCAGTTGCTTCAATAATCAAATCCACCCCTAAAGCTGCCCAGGGTAGGTTCTCAGGATTACGATCGGCAGTGGTTTTAATTGTCTTGCCATTGACAATAATGGCATCTTCGGCTGCACTTACTTCACCACTAAACTTGCCTAGCATCGAGTCATACTTAAGCAAGTGGGCGTTTGTTTTGGGATCGGAAGTGTCATTAATCGCTACTACTTCCAGATTTGTTTCGCTTCTGCCTGACCAACATCTCAGGAAGTTGCGTCCGATCCGTCCAAATCCGTTAATTGCTACCCTAATCACTTAATTATTGCCCTTTTTAATAACTGCTTAATAATTTGTATCTGATGCATATGATACCGAAAAAAGGGGGCACTTTACGAATTGCTCTGAGATGCTTAAGGCGATCGCCAAATCAACTTTAACTCCAATCGCCACCATATCAGGGCTTGCAGCGCTCCTAATTCTTTAGGTATAAATACTCTATATGTCTTAAGAAAGAGGCTAGTGCTTAATCAAAATTTCTTGGTTTGAGTAATATTCAATGGTTGCTTTTTGTCTGAAAGCTGAAAAATTTTGCCGATCGACTTGTAATTATAGTTAATTGGTGTTTTTTCGGTTAAAACTCGATGATTGACTCTCACAGAGATGATTTAGTTAGGCTTGAGGCAATTTAAATTAAGCGTCTGAGTGACTTACTCCCTCAAACAGTCATAACGCTCTATTTCAGTGGTGACTGATCGCCTCAATTTTGATGGGGAGGAGTTAATCAAGTGGTAAGCAAACCTGGTTGAAGTTGAGTTTCCCTGACATTTGCCGAGGAAACTGCTTCCTTGCGATTTACCTATGAGATGCGATCGCCCGATCGACTCATAAAAAAACAATATCCCCGCAAACCCACAAATGGTCGGGGGATATTAACCAGATTAGCTTCAATTAATTAGGCGTTACTGCTGATTTTACTTTTTTGGGGATGCTTACGCTGCTCCTGATTTGCCAGTGAATAATAAAGTTGATTCAAAGCCGCCATATAGGCTTTCGCCGAAGCAACAATAATATCAGTGTTGGCCGCATGACCAGAAAACACTCCGGTTTCGTGGCGTAGTCGAATCGTTACTTCGCCCAACGCATCGATTCCGGCCGTGACCGATTGCACCGAAAATTCAATCAACTCATTGGGCAGATCCACCACCCGATTGATTGCCTTGTAAACCGCATCCACGGGGCCAGTCCCCACAGCAGCATCAATTAGCTCATTGCCCTCTGGGGTCAGAATTGTCACCGTGGCGGTGGGCATGGCGCGATCGCCACAACTAACCTGGACATGCTCTAGCTTGTAGGATTCGGGGAAAGAGCGAATTTCATCACTGACGATCGCCCCTAGGTCTCGATCGGTAATGTCTTTTTTCTTATCGGCCACTTCCTTGAACCGCAAGAAAGCACGATTTAACTCCTGCTCCGACAGTTCATAGCCCAATTCAGTTAAGCGGGTGCTGAAGGCATGGCGACCGGACAGCTTACCCAACACGATCCGATTATTGCTGAAGCCCACTGACTGGGCATCCATAATTTCATAGGTGAGCTTATTTTTTAGCACCCCATCCTGGTGAATGCCGGATTCATGGGCAAAGGCATTGGCTCCCACGATCGCCTTGTTTGGCTGCACCAACATGCCAGTTAGGTTAGATACCAACCGCGAGGTTTGATAAATTTGCTGGGTGTCAATGTTGCAGAGTGGCTCGGTCGAATCAACAGCTCGCCCCAGGAACGGATTGAAATATTGCCGCCGCACATGCAACGACATTACTAATTCTTCGAGCGCCGCATTACCAGCCCGCTCGCCGATGCCATTGATCGTGCATTCCAACTGCCTTGCGCCATTTTTGACCGCTTCCAGGAAGTTGGCCACTGCTACGCCGAGATCATCGTGGCCATGCACGGAAATGATCGCCTGGTCGATGTTGGGCACATTATCGTGAATCCCTTTGATCAAAGCGCCAAACTCAGCGGGCATGGTGTAGCCGACTGTATCAGGAATATTAATCGTGCTGGCTCCAGCGGCGATCGCGGCTTCCAGAACTTGATACAAGAATTCCGGATCACTACGCCCCGCATCTTCAGGCGAAAATTCTACATCTTCGACCTGGGATTTGGCATAGGCCACCATTTCCGGTACGATCGCCAAAACTTCGGCGCGGGTTTTCTTAAGCTTATATTCCAAATGAATATCCGAGGTAGCCAGAAAAGTATGGATTCTTGCTTTGGCAGCAGGTTTGAGCGCTTTGGCCGCCGCATCAATATCTTTCTTGGTCGCGCGTGCCAGACCGCAAATAGTCGGCCCAGACTCAGTGCCCACCGAAGCAGCAATCTTTTGCACCGCTTCAAAGTCACCGGGGCTGGCATAGGGGAAACCTGCCTCTATAATATCTACACCCAGTCTGGCCAGTTGGTGAGCGATCGCCAGTTTTTGTTCGACATTCAGGGTAGCGCCAGGAGACTGCTCCCCATCGCGTAGGGTAGTATCGAAAATGAGAATGCGATCGCCTTTAATTGGCCTTTGAGATAAATAAGTAGTTGAGTTAGAGGTTGACTGGGAGGTTGATCCTGATGTAGACATATTACCTATTGCCATTTTTGACAACGATATTTGACAATGCTCTGATTGTAACGCATGAAAACCCAGCTAGGTAGTAATCATACTGATCGTCCTGCTCCAGACCCCGATCGCCGATCGCCCGGTCATGATCGGTTGCAATCAAGTGGCGATCGCTCTTGGCTATCAATCTTTACCAGAATTATCAATGGTGTTGGTTGTGTGATTTTCTTGCTGAGTATTCCGGGGATTGGCCTCGTATCATTTTATAGCCTCAAATATTTGACCAATCCGGAGTCAATGGCATGGCTGTTGCCCTATGATCCACCTCAAACCACCGCCCAAAGACTGAACCCGCCCCAAACCCTCAAGGAAATTAAAGCAGAACTGGCCGAGGCTGGCATCGAACTAAGCGATCGGCTCTATTTAGAACCCAACCGCGATCAAACTGGCGAGGGCTACTATATCTATGCCCTGGCGGAGCGGGAAAGTAAAGAAATTATTGCGATCAGGGTATATCAACCGATCGTTAAAAAAGCTGATCCACAAGCCAGCAGTAAGTTGGATCTAGTCTCGCAATTGAAGCTGTCGGGAATGGATGAATATTTTGTCAAAAGCCCCAACTATAAATATTCCGAAACCAAAAGTAAGCTTTTACCAGGCAATAAGCGATTGCCGTTGAATCAGCTCCAGAAAATCGAAGGCGATCAACCCAGCCAGGGGTTCTGGTTTATGGTTTGGGGAAAGACTGGCAGCAATACCTACGGCAAAATTTTCAGCTTTACGATCGAGCCCCAGCCTACCCTGAACGTATTAACAGACTGGACTAGTCCGATTGAGGCGATCCCCAAATGGCAACATTTTTCCCAGGATGATCAAAGCATTGTAATTGAGGCGGAAACCTCTGGCACAAATAAGTCAGCCCAACCATTACCATTACAAACTCAAGCGCCGGATCTAGAAGCAGCGATCTTGCCGCTGAGCGATCGTGAGCCGGAATTAATTATTAATCAATCCCAGGCCTTTGAACCAAGCTGGGCGATTTTCAAGGTCACGGCCGGTACTAATTTGCTGCGCCCTCTGCAACTACGTCAGATTACCCTCAATGAGGGGCAAGGACTACCCAAAGCCTATAGCAATGCATTAATCCTGGCCAGTGGTGGCTTGTGGTCGCCAGCGCTAGTCCAGTTCGACCAGGTACAAGCGGAATTGATCGCCCAGGGAAAGCAACTTTCGCCCTATGTGCAAGAGCAATATGATCTAATTAAGCTCCATGCCAAATATACAAAGGCTCAGGCAGGTAGAACCTATGCCAATGCAGGGCAGCAGGTCACAGCTTTAATTATTGATGGGCGCTGGGAAGATGCGCTGACGATCGCTAATAATTCTGATTTCACTGCCCAGAGTGTGGCAGAAGCTCTCAATCGTAATTATTTACATTTGTGGCGGCGAGTGGAAGTGGCGATGCGGGTTAAATCTACTCCCGAAATTAAAACCTGGGGCGCATTAATACTGCTCCAGAAACAAGGTTTTCCAACCGCGCAACGTTGGCTGATTGAGCGTAAGGGGGCAACCGATGCGGCGATCGCCATGCTGCAACGCTATGATCTTTCGCCATTGGGAATCCAGCCAGAGGTGATGATCGGCACGATTAGTCCTTTGGGCGATAGCTATCAACCCAGTGCCGAGTGGTTTGGCAAACATGGTAAACTGCTGCCGCATCAAGCCTGGTATGAGGTTTCGGTGTCGGTGCTGCGTGATGGCGATCGCTGGCGCAATGCGCCGTTTAATGAGCTGGCAGGTCGATCGCCCCTGGTAATCTGGGAAGCATTTAACCTGGATTTGAATAACTTCCTGACCGTGAATGTGAATAATGAATTTGGGCAGGCGGTGACGGAATCGCTCAACACTAAAGCAATCTGGATTGGTGACGATGGCCAATTGCGCCTGTTGGCGGTGGGCGATCGTGATTTGTCTGGGCAACTAACCCAATCAGCAATGCCAGCAATGGTCAGTGGCGGTGGACTAATCAGTCGGGCTAGCAGTTTTAATATTTCGGTGGAAAGTTTGGGGCTCACCACCGAAGAAAAAATCATTGTGGCGATCTACAACGAATTGCAAAGTCTGGGTCAAGTTTCGATCCCCTTTGAGGATTTCCGCTATGAGGTATTGTCCTGGACATTTAAGTCGGCTGATTTAACCGGTGATGGCAGATATGACTATGTCCTAGAGATCGATCGCTCTCAAATTGACCTGGGCGATCGGCATTATCCAATGGTGGTGGTGTTTGATAGCCAGGGGGATTTGATTTTTAGCGATATTGTGAATAGCTATAGTCGTCGCTGGATTTCGCTATTACCTGGCAGTAGCTCGCAGATCCTGACTGAGGTAAATGGCCGCTATGAGGCTTGGTCATTGCAATAATTGCTAGCAGGTTTTAGCAAGATTAGCGATAGAACTCAAAATAATAAGGCCGCACATTGCGATCTTCCAAATACACATACTCCAGCGTCTTACTCCACCCTGGCGTACAAATGCGCTCCGCTGAGGCACTAACTGGATTGCGATAGCGACTTAAACCACCTTCACAATCGAACCCAGCGGTGCTCTGGCCTTTTTTGGGCATAGAATGAGGCGAAAAGAAATGGGTTGCGCCATCGGTAAAATCTTCGATCTGCCCTGCTAACAATTGCTCCGCCAACTGAAAATATTCTGGATATAGGGTGGGGTCTTGATTGGTGGCATAGTGATAAAAACCACCCACCTTAACCACTTTGCTAACTCGATTAGTGCCCTCTAGCTCCATCCGATTGATCACCGTCAGCCCCACTGCCCGCCGTTCTGCATCGGTACCGATCGAGGCCTCCGACATCAACACCCGCGCCAGCAGTTCCACATTACGATCGCTAAGCTGAGGATAGTTTCGATAGCGCCAATAGCCACCAATGCCGATCGCCAGGATCAAAATTGCAAGCCAAATCACTAGAGCTGGACGGCGTTTGTCCCGCTTGGTTAGCCGCAATAGGCTAGAGGACTCCTGACAGAATGGCTTGGCTCGCCCCAGACGGCGATCGATTTCAGCGAAACTCTGTTCCAGGCTTTTTTTATCACCCATCTTTGGCTTGGCCGAGTCTAAGTTGCGGTCTGATTGCATTTAGGGATTGGATTTTTGGATTGGTCGATCGGGGGGTGAGTTCAAATCCGCGCGATCGTTTCCAAAACTACCACAGGATCTAAACAATGCCCCATGTGCAGACGAAAATTAAGCCATAAAAGATTCCTCAGCTCAAAATAATTTCAAACTGAGGTAAAGGCATGATTGTAGCCTTTAATTTTATTGTTTTACTGACTAGCTTCCACCAACTCGATCGCCTTATTATCTAAATTATCTAGCTCCTGCTGCCCCAACACCTGACGCAGGCTGTGGCTAAATCTGTGGTTGTCTGGTTGCAGCGGTGGTTCCTTTAATTCTTCCAGGGTAGCCAAATCACTAATCAACGATCGCATTGTTGCTGCCACCTGCCCAGATTCAATAGAATTGGCTGGAGCAGCTTCAATTTGCTCGATCGCAGTGGCAATTGCGTCATACCAGAAGCCATTTTGGGCATATAGCTTAATTTTCTCAACCGAGCTAGAGGCGTTAGCAAGTTCCTCGGTTAGTGATTCTGACGCTGCTACCACTTGAATCGGTCTACGACTAAAGGCATTTTTAGATGGATTTTGCTTGCTGGATTCAATTACCGCTACCCAGGCATAAAGCTGATTGGGTTCTAGTTCTACGGCTTCACCCGCCAGCGACAGAGCCATTAATCCTGGTGTAGTGGTCAGGCTCTTACTAAACAAAGGCTGGGGCATGAGCTTATCTTTGGCCGCATCATATTCATATAGCGAGATGCGCAGCGGTAGATTGATATAGCAATCCTGTACATACCAGGTCAGGGTCGGTTGCCTGGATGTGGTTTTGCCCAGATAGCTGTCGGGAGCAAGCGGCACCAGGTTCAAGAAACGATCGCCAGATTCAAAAGATGCGATCGCCTTGGTGGTCTGGCAGGCATCCCTGCGTCCAGCCGCCGTTCCTCTGGTTCTTGGTGGTACTTCATCCTTGGGTGGTTTGAAGGTGCCCTTGGCCAGGGAAATCGCTGGCGTAGCAACTATCCCCACAAAAGCGATCGTGGCCACGGCTGACCTGACCAGATTTCTGAGCCGTTGATTAAAGTATTTTGTAGATTGTCTAAGCATGGTTAGGTTCCCCTAGACATTTTCTCTGCCTTCTGCTATTTTACTGCGCCTTGCTCTATATCTGGGTACATGTTTATGTAGAATATTCCCACAAATTTACGCTCAGGCTACCTTTAACCGGAATCAACTCAAGCATGAATGAGTTAGTAGGTACCTTAAATTACACTTTGATCGCTGTTTAGTAAACCTACTATGTATATGTATATGTATGTTTATCAGGTTGCTTTTCAGGCGAGGTGTTGGCAAGGTCACTCTAATTAATCAATTTAATCAATATGATTATTCAGGAATTGCCTAAGCGATCGTTACTATTACCGAATTCTTGTCTGATTATTGCTGGGCAAGTCTCTTGAGACTGCAATAGATGATTTAGGCGAGGGACTATGATTTGTATTTGTAGATTATATGTAGATCTAGACTAGGTTTACTGAAATTAGGTTCCTAGCTTTAATCTCTTTTCATAACATTAGTTTCTTTTCATAACATTAGTTTGCTTAAAACGATCGCCAGGGAAACAGTAGATTTTTTAGATAAATCTCAATAATTACAAATTAGAGATTACAGGTATAACAACGACCTGTCGCGCTCAGATTGCTTTAATATCATCTGTGATTACTATTTAAATCATAATTGCTGGCGATCGCAGTCACCAAAATATTTTTACCTCTTTATTCATTAGCGCAGACTAGAAGGTTAGAATTTACTAAGCTCTGCAAAATGCAAAGGGCTATTTTTGTTTTTTATTCCCCTATAGGCAAAGTAGATGAGTCAGGTAAACCTTAAGCGGTTGCTCAAGAAAAAAGAGGTTTCGCCCATAGTCAAAAATATAATAGAAGCGATTGGCGCACCAATTTCTATATATGACGCTAAAGGTAACTTGCTGGTAGGCAGCGAGGCCAATCCCGACCAAGCGCGATCGCCGATCGAAGTGGGTGATCAAACAATCGGCTGGATCGTTGGTTTGCCGGAGTCTGACGATACGGTGATCGGCCTAATTCGTTTCCTTGCCCACAACGAAATTGATAAAAAACGCCTCGCCAGCGAAGTATTAAACAAATATACCGAAATCAATCTCTTCTATGAGCTGTCGGAAAAGATTACCGCCAACCTAGAAATCCCCGCCGTAATTGAAATTATTGCCGAAAAAGCCAGACGCTTAGTTAAGGCTACTAGCGGCTCGATCATGTTAATGAATGAAGAGAGTGGTTTACTGGAAGTAAATTTCTCCTTTGGCCTTGCCAGTACCAGTAATATCAAAGCGATCAAACCCAGTGAAGGGATCGCCGGTGCGGTGTTTGCCACGGGCAAGGGGGAAATTGTCAATGATGCAGCCTCCGACCCCCGCTTCATTGCTGGTAGTAATCCGGTTGGTTCATTAATCTGCGCCCCCCTAAAAACCAGGGATCGGGTTTTGGGTGTAATTAATTTTAGTAATTCAGATCCAGAAGTTGAATACACAGCAGAAGATTTGCAATTAATGCAAACCCTGGCAGCTCAGGCAGCTCAGGCGATCGAAAATGCGGTTTTGCAGGACAACAAAGTTAAGGATGCCCTGGCACGCTATGAGATCGAAAAGGGACAGAAAATGCAGCGGGACTTCTTGCCTGATGAACTAAAACTACCCAAAGAATGGGAACTATCAGCGCTATTCAAACCAGCCCGCCAGGTTGCTGGTGATTTCTATGACTCGTTTATGTTGCCCAGTGGTGGGATTGGCGTAGTGATCGCCGATGTCTGCGACAAAGGGGTTGGCTCTGCCCTGTTTATGGCCTTGTTCCGCAGCTTGATCCGCGTATTTTCCACCGAAAACGATTTAGGCAGTATTTCAATTACCCAGGCTGACACAGAGAAAGCCAAGGGACATACGCAGATTATTAACCTGGGGCATGTGAATGCTTTGCGTGCAGTCAAACTTACCAATGATTATGTAGCTGATAATCACAGCAATCTAAATATGTTTGCGACCCTGTTCTTTGGCATCATCGATCCCAAAACTGGACTGCTAACTTATGTTAATGGTGGCCATGAACCCTTAGCGATCATTAGTGATACTGGCATTAAATCGCGCCTGATGCCGACCGGGCCTGCGGTGGGAATGTTGCCGGGGATGAAGTTTCGGATTCAACAAATTGAGCTAGAACCCGGTGATATGCTGGTGGGCTATACCGATGGGGTGACTGAAGCTAAAAACCCCACCAGTAAATTCTTTACGGAAAATCGCCTAGTAGAGATCCTCGAACATCCTGAGTCTCATCCAAGTGCCACTCAATTACTCGATCGCATTGATCAGGACTTAATGGAATTTATTGCCGATGCCGATCAGTTTGATGATATTACGATGATCGCGGTGAGGCGCTGCCCTAATAGCTAAGGAAGATCTCTAAGCTTTAATCATCAAGCTAGATAAAGCAAAGCGATCGCAGCACTGCAAAGCAAATTGATGAACTTCTTGGGGAGCTATCTTTTCGTTTTACTAGTCCTCCTAATTCGCCTAATTTATGTGAATCTCAGCCCATAAACGCAGTAAATCTGATTAAGTTGGGTATGATGATCTGGCATAGATTTATAGATCTGGCGATCGCCAAGTTCTCAATCTGGCTAATTATTCTCTCTCACCTCCCCACATAACATTAGGTATATGTTTGACGACTCCACAATTTTGATCACCGGCGGCACCGGTTCCTTTGGTAAGCAATGCGTCAAGACCCTATTAGAGAGATATAAACCCCGCAAAATAATTGTTTATTCCCGTGATGAATTAAAGCAATATGAGATGGCACAGCAGTTTAGCGATCGTGCCATGCGTTACTTCATTGGTGATGTCAGAGACCGCGATCGGCTCAACCTGGCCATGCGCGATGTCGATTATGTGATTCATGCCGCAGCACTCAAGCAAATTCCAGCGGCGGAATACAACCCAATGGAATGTATCAAAACCAATATTCATGGTGCCAATAATGTGATCGATGTGGCGATGGCCAGCGGGGTCAAGAAAGTGATCGCCCTTTCCACCGACAAAGCCGTCAACCCGATTAATCTATACGGTGCAACTAAGCTAGCCGCCGATAAACTATTTGTGGCTGCAAATAATCTGGCAGGGCGATTGCCTACCCGATTTGCGGTGGTGCGCTATGGCAATGTGGTCGGCTCGCGGGGGTCAGTGGTGCCCCTGTTCCAACGCCTAAAGCAAGAAGGATCAACTGAAATCCCGATCACCGATCCGCGTATGACCCGCTTTTGGATTACCCTGCCCCAGGGGATCGATTTTGTGCTCAAGAATTTTGCCCGGATGAAGGGAGGCGAAATTTTTGTGCCCAAGATTCCTTCCATGACCATCACTGACCTGGCGGCAGCCCTGGCTCCTGGCATTCCCACCAAAATTATTGGCATCAGGCCGGGTGAGAAACTACATGAAGCCATGTGCCCAGCAGAGGTATCGCATCTAACCTGGGATTTTGAAGACCACTATGTGATCGCACCGACGATCCAATTTACCGAGCAAGATCACTATCAACGCAATGCCCTAGGTGAGGCTGGCAAACTAGTCTCAGAAGGCTTTAGCTATAGCTCGGAGACTAATACTGATTGGCTGACGGCGGAGCAGCTTTTGCAGATGATCGATTAATCTGTCGCAATAGATGAGATAGATGAAATGATTTCAAATGCTCTGATTTTGGCAAAAGTTGTTTATGAGTGATAGCGAGTGGATTCCCTATGGCAAGCAGGACATAAATCAGCAGGATATTGACAGTGTGATCGAGGTGCTGCGATCGCCCTGGATTACCCAAGGGCCAGCGATCGAGCGATTTGAGGCAAAGGTAGCCAACCATTGTGGTGCTAAATATGCGGTAGCGGTGAGTAGTGCTACGGCGGCCTTACATATTGCCTGTCTGGCAGCAGGTTTACAACCGGGCGATTGGCTTTGGACTTCGCCTAATACTTTTGTAGCCTCGGCAAATTGCGGTTTATATTGCGGCGCACAGGTGGATTTTGTGGACATTAATCCACGTACCTATAACCTAAGCATCGCGGAGCTAGAGCGAAAGTTGGCGCAGGCAGAAAGAACTAGCCGATCGCCCAAGGTATTGATCCCAGTGCATATGGCGGGGCAATCCTGTGAGATGGAGCAGATTGCAGCCCTGTCTCGAAAATATGGCTTTAAAGTAATCGAAGATGCCTCACATGGGATCGGCGCACAGTATCAAAATAAGCATCAAAATAAGTATCAAAACCAGCCTGTGGGCGATTGTCGGTTCTCGGATATGACCGTGTTTAGCTTCCACCCAGTGAAGATCATTACCACCGGTGAGGGTGGCATGGTGGTTACTAATAATCCCGACCTGTATGAAAAGCTAATCAGGCTGCGTACCCACGGCATTACCCGCAACCAAAACCTAATGGTGGGCGATCCCCACGGAACCTGGTATTACCAGCAACTGGAGCTAGGCTATAACTATCGCATCACCGATATTCAAGCTGCTTTGGGTGCTTCACAAATGGATCGCCTGACTGAATTTGTGCAACGTCGCCGCGATCTGGCCAAGCGCTACGATCGCCTCTTAAAAGACCTGCCGATCGCCCTGCCCTGGCAACATCCTGATACTCTCTCTAGCTGGCATTTATATATTATTCGCTTGCAGTTAAAGCAAATTAGCCTCAGCCATAGTCAGGTTTTTGATGCCCTACGATCGGCTCAAATTGGTGTGAATTTGCATTATATTCCTGTCCATATCCAACCTTACTATCAAAATCTGGGGTTTAAATGGGGGGATTTTCCGGCGGCGGAACAATATTACCGCGAGGCGATCAGTATTCCGCTTTTCTCTGGTATGAGTGAGGCTCAACAGGATCGGGTTATCTCAACTTTAACCAGAATTTTAAGTAAGTAATGGTCTAGAAATATTTGCCAGGATTGATGATGAGGATCATTACATAAGCTGAGTTCAACCGATTTTCTGTTTGAAACCATTGACTGATCTTTCTGGCTATTAATTCATTAATGATTGTTTTGAGCAAACTAACATTACTGCTATATCTGATTTGATTGCATTCGCTCTATTTCTGCCTGCAACATCTGATTTTGCTGACGCAGGTGCCCCACTTCCGCTTGCAATGCCCACAGATCCATATTCGCAAAGACAGGATGCTTGGGATAAAGCGATTGCATATCCAAACGGGTTTCCGGCAGATGATAACCCTTTTGAGGATCAGACAAAATCCGATCGGGAAGCCGAAGCGATCGCCCCATCGCCCGACATTGCTTGCCATGATCGATCATGCTCCGCATTAAGACCACCAGGCGATCGATGGCTGGGGTTTGACATTCCAGGGCATCATGCAGAATAGTATCTTGATATAGCAATCGCGCTGGTGATGGCGTAACCAGGCCGCTTAGCACAGGTTGAATATGGGATGCAGCGGTAATTTGCCAGGCCGCAGGTACATATTGGGGACTATTGTTATAGTCAAGCAGTGCCACCGGTAACCCCAATCGCATCCCCTCTAGCATTGCCGTTGCTGGGGTGGTAACTATGGCATCCACCGATCGGATCACCTGCTCTAGATTAGTGGGGGTAGTAATTTGAGTAGAAATGCTAGATCTGCCAATTTCCCGATCGAGCCCCTTGGGCAAATGCCAGACCGGTTCGATCTTGATCCCATTAAGTTGAGGATGGGCTTCAAACCATTGTTTTAAATCTAATAGACTTTGCTTAGTTTGGTTAATTTGTGCAGATGTAAAGCCAGGGGGCTGGGCGGTCATGATTAACAAGCGCCAGGGTTGATCGGGTTGGCGATCGCGGGGCTTGCGGTCAATTAACTGATCAAATCTAGGTGCGCCAACAATTTCGCATTTTCCCAGGTTGCCCCACGATTCAAAAATGCGGGCTTGCGATCGCCCCAGGCAAGCAACCTTATGGCATAAAATTGGCTGAAACAACGGCATGCCATGATCAGCGGATTGCGATCGCGGATTGTCCCAGATTTTGTGCCACTCCAGAATCCCATCTACCAAGTGCAAAGTTGGCACCTGCTGGCGCTTTAACTCAGTAATTATGGTTGCCCAGGGCGAAAAAGATTCATCACTAACTAAAGCCAGATCGATCTGATTACGCTGAGGCACAATCTGGCCTGACTCAGGCTCAGGGCTTAGATCAATCTTGGTTAGCCAGTTAGCTTTAAAAACCTGGCGAATCTCACGATAAAAATCCCCCCTGGTTTCTCCGTCTACCAGCAGGATATAAGGCAACATTTTTTGTTTGTAATTACTTTGGCGCAAGTGTTAATAGTTTTGGCTTAAATCGGATTTTGGTGTAAATCTAAGTTTATAGCTCCTTGTCGATTACTAAAAATTCTTGCTTCTATGCCACTAACAATATTTGTAATGCTGATATGCTCATTCCTGGCTTAGGCGTTATGCCACAAGCAAATTCAAGCATATATTTACCGATACTCACTGACTTTTGGCCTTGACCAGTAAATCGCAAATTTCGCGTACTGCCCCTTTGCCGCCCCCATGTTGAGTTACATATACCGCCACTGATTTATTGATCGGCATCGCATCAGCCACCGTAATCGGGCAGCCCACCGATCGCATTGATTCTAAGTCATTAACATCATCACCCATATACACCACCTGCTCTAGGGCAATGCTTAACTCCTGGCATAGTTGCTTGAGGGTATTCAGCTTGTCCGTCACATCAAGAAACACATGGGGAATGCCCAGCTTTTGCGATCGCTTCAAAACCACCTGGGAAGCACTAGCCGTGATGATCGCTACTGCCACACCTGCTTTCATCACCAGCTTGATCCCCATCCCATCCTTGGCATTGAATTTCTTCAGCTCTGCCCCTGTCTCGGTGTAGTACAGCCCTCCATCGGTAAGCACACCATCCACATCAAGCACCAGCAATTCGATCGGGGCTAGTTTTTTAATTAATTCCAGTTCACTGATCTGGTTCATTGCCTCTCTTGGTGATTCATAATGCGCATCCATAATTACTCTCACCAATCCTAATGCAACTTCAAGAGAACTCTTGGGAAGAGTAGCAATCGATCAGATGCAAGCCAGGGATAGTTATATCGCAATTGGATCATACCTCGCTCAAAATAACATGTAAGAGCGAAACCCCAGCTAGTCAAAACTTACCGTTGGCATTGTCTTGTGGATATTACGGATTGTAATTAACTGTTGCAATAATGCTTCAAGCTGAGCCAATGGCACCATGTTTGGGCCATCAGAAAGGGCGCGATCGGGGTCTGCGTGCACCTCCATGAATATTGCATCCACCCCCACGGCTACCGCTGCCCTGGCCAGGTGGGGCACAAACTGACGCTGACCACCGGACTTATTGCCCTGACCACCGGGCATTTGCACACTATGGGTGGCATCAAATACCACTGGATAGCCAAGGTCACGCATCTGGGGCAACGATCGAAAATCTACGATCAAAGCATTGTAGCCAAAGGAAGTACCACGCTCACACAGCAGCATATTCTGGGCACCGCCATGCTCCAGCTTAGTTACCACATTCTGCATGTCCCAGGGCGCTAGAAACTGCCCCTTTTTGATGTTGATTGCTTTACCCGTCGCTGCTGCCGCCAGCAATAGATCGGTTTGCCGACAGAGGAACGCCGGGATTTGCAACACATCCACCACTTCCGCCACCGTTGCCGCCTGATAGCTTTCATGGATATCGGTGAGTACGGGCACACCGATTTTGTCTTTGACCTGTTGCAGGATCTCTAAACCCCGATCGAACTCCTGCCCCCGAAACGAGTCGATCGAGGTGCGGTTGGCTTTATCAAAAGATGACTTGAAGATATAGGGCACACCCAGGCGATCGCAAACTTTATTGATTTCATCCGCCATCTTTAAGGTGAAATCCGCCGATTCGATCACGCAGGGGCCACTAATCAAAGCCAATGGGCAACCATCACCGATCAACAAAGTATCAGTAATTTGAGTTTGGATTTTTTGATTGGTTGGGGGCATATCCTGCTCTAAATCCTCAATCTAAATTAAGTCCAGCAAAATACGATTGCTTAAAGTATTTGCAATCAATGCTTTGCCTTACTTTTACAGGTGATTAGCATATGCTGCAAGGATTTACTATCAGGTATTGGCGATCATTGCCTGTGCCCTTTGCATTTCTGCTGGCGTGTTCACTTCCAAAACTGATTGAGCTGTATGGCAAACCACAATCCGATAGCCATGCTCCAATACCCGCAACTGTTCTAGCCCCTCGCATTGCTCCAGTGGGGTTGGCGCTAGCTTAGCATATTTACTTAAAAAGTCCTGCCGGAACGCATACAAACCAAGGTGATGGAAGACGGGCAAAGTAGCAATCTGAGCAGGGTTGCGTCGGTAGGGAATGGGCGATCGAGAAAAATATAAGGCATTGCCCTGGCGATCGGTGATTACCTTGACCACATTGGGATCGCTATAATCAGTTTCAATATCTACGAGATCCAGTGGACAACCCAGGGTAGTCATTTCCGGCGTTGCCCCATCCAGATAGGGCTGAATCAAACTAGTTAACATCTCCGCCGTCACAAATGGTTGATCGCCCTGCACATTCACCACCACCTGCATGTCTGGATATCGCTGCGCCACTTCCGCAACCCGATCGGTGCCTGTACGGTGATCGCTGCGGGTGATCGCCACCTCGCCGCCAAACCCACGCACACAATCGGCCACCTTTTCACTGTCCGTTGCCACCAAGACCTTAGTAAAAGCTGGGCAAGACTTGGTTGCCTCATAGACCCATTGCACCATCGGCCGATCGCCTAACTTTGCTAAAACCTTGCCAGGAAAGCGTTGCGACTCATACCTTGCCGGCACTACTGCCAATATTTCCATTACAATCCGCTCCTGACCACATCATGAATGCGCAACAAGCCCATACAGTAATTTTCTGGATCGACCACAGGCAAAACCGAAATTTGCGAAGGACGATTTTCCATCAGTTGCAGGGCATCATAGGCCAAGGTATCAGCGGCGATCGTAATGGGCGCTTGGGTCATGATTGCGCTTGCGGTTAATGCTTTGATGTTGCTGAGATCGGTATGCTCGATCGTGCGGCGCAGATCGCCATCGGTGATGATGCCCAGTAGGTGACCCATTGCGTCTACTACTAACGCAGCCCCCAGGCCACCTTTGCTAATACCACTTACAATCTCTAGCCAGGAGTCGTTTGGTGTCAGCGTCGCGCAGTTGGTAATATCATGCATTATGGTTGCCACCCGTAATGTCAATCGTTTGCCTAGTCGTCCAGCGGGATGATTCAGGGCAAAATCTGCCGGAGTGAGTCCTTTGATTTGAGTAACGGTCATGGCCAGGGCATCACCGATCGTAAGGGCAACTGTAGTGCTGGTAGTCGGGGCCAGGTTCAGCGGACAGGCTTCACGATCGACAGAAGCATCTAGCACCACATCGGCTTTCCGTGCCAGGGTTGAATTCAGATTGCCCACGATCGCCACGATTGGCACCTGCCGATATTGAAGATGGGGCAACATGCCCAGGATTTCTTCGGTTTCGCCACTGTTGCTAAGTAAGATCGCCACATCATTGGCCATGACCACACCTAAACCACCATGCAAAGCATCACAGGGATGCAAGCAGATCGCCACCGTGCCGATGCTGGTGAGGGTGGCAGCGATCTTTTGAGCCACAATCCCCGACTTGCCCACCCCCGCCAGCACTACCTTACCCTGGCATTCCACCAGCAACTTCAAGGCCTGACCGACTTGATTAGTTTGCAGCCGATCGGCGGTTTGGGCGATCGCCTTTGCCTCCAGCCGGAGCAATTCAGCCACTCTATTAGCTGCATTCATATCTTGATTTACCCGTTGCATCTGCGCCCTCCCTCACCAATCGTTCACAACTACAACTTAAACTAGGAATAGTGTAACTAGGAGGTTTTCTATGGTTGAATTTTTAGTTGTATGGCTCGTTGTTGCGATTGGCCTGATCGTAGTCTCCAAACTTGGCTTGGGAATTGAAGTCGACGACTTTGGCTCCGCTCTGTTTGGCGCAGGGGCGCTCGGTATTGTCAATGCCCTGATCCGACCGGTATTGGCATTTTTCTCTTTTCCGATCGTATTGCTGACCCTCGGCCTATTTGCACTGGTCATAAACGGAGTTTGCCTGATGATCGCTGCTGCCCTGGTGCCTGGGTTTAAGGTAAAAGGCTTTTTCGGTGCGGTGATTGGTTCGATCGCCCTGACTATATTTAACCTGATCGTTTTTAAACTAGCCGGTGTAACCTAATGGTAGAAAACGATTGACAAACTAAGCTGATTGTCTAAATGCCTAAACAACTGCTGAGGTCATTCTGCCCCATTCCCATAGGGCTAAATTAGACCAGCCGATCGCCCTTGCTGTCTACCACTGCCTGACCATCTTCTTTGCTGAATTCACCTTTTTGGGGATTTCCCAGAATATCCAATACAGCCTCAGACGGGCGGCAGAGCTTGGTTCCCTTAGCCGTAACCACGATCGGTCGGTTAATCAAAATTGGCTGTTCAAGCATGAAATCAATTAATTGATCATCACTCCACTTGGGATCAGCTAAGCCCAATTCATCATAGGGTGTGCCCTTGCGCCGCAGTAGATCCCTAGGGGCGATCGCCATTTGCTCAATCAGGCTCACCAGCTTTTCGCGGGTGGGTGGATTTTTTAGATATTCAATGATTTCCGGCTCCTCGCCACTGTTGCGGATTAGCGCCAACACATTACGCGAAGTACCACATTTGGGATTGTGATAGATGGTTACAGACATATTAATAATTTGGTTTTTAATTTGATTTTTAACTTTTCAGCATCACTAAGTTCAAACTATTAAGTTCAAACTATTAAATTCAAACCAATAATACGAATATGCTGCATAACCATCAAGTGCAGGCGCTATTCGGGCAAAACATCCAGTTCAATTACATCTGCTTCCGCAATTTGCGGTAATAGCTCCTCGATCGAAACAGTCTTAGCGCGATCGCCCCCGGTCATATCCTCATATCCAGCCATCCCCACTGCCAGCAATTCTGCCCGTTCTTGACGTGCCATATTATCATCGGGATTCAAGCGCAGCCAATCACTATAGACATGCAAAGCATCATACCAATAGCCATTTTCTGCCAGCAGTCTTGCCTGCCCCAAGACCGAATCAGCATTAGCCAAGGCAAACTCCAGTTGGGCATTAGCCTCATATACCACCAGTGAATTAGCATCGACCTGGGTTTCTAAATCCGCCGATCGCCAGCGAATATGCCAGGCGCGTACTTGGTCATGGGGTAATGCTGGTGCCGGTTCTGCCAAAGCATAGCTATAGAGCGTGGGCTGATTGGCAACCGTAAAAGACTTAGTTTTAAAAATTGTGCTCAGGCGGGTTAGTTGTAGTTCGCCTGCTTTGACTGGTACATCCCTGAGGCTGAAACTAAGCACGAATTCTTGATCGTTGGTTGGCTGCGACTCAGAATCAGTTTGATTAACTTGATCGACTTGCTCAGCAGCATCACTACAATCCTGGGGCGTAATGTACCAATAAAAAGTTGGGCGAGACGACAGCGTTTTTGCACCATCGGGCGGCACCAGCGCGGTTACTAAGGGTGGGCAATTGCCACGTACACCAGTGCCAGTAGTGGCGGTTCTGGGCAGACCCAATCCATAATTAGTGCGACGGGATTGGGCAAAGGCGGCTGAGTCGATCGTGAGCGCGGCTGTACCAGCAGCAAGGCTGGTGGCTAGCAAAATCAACCCCAGCTTAAGCTGTCTTAGGGGTTCTAATTGCCGTAAATTAAAATTCATGGCTGTCTCCTGAATAGTCTAATGTCTCTGCAATATGGTTGTGGGAGTATGTGCTATGGCGATCGTTACCGAATCAACACCTAGTACATATACTATCTAGTGACTTAAATTATGGGAATTAGTTCATTTATTGGTTGAAATTTTTGACCAAATATATTAACCAATCTAATTTAAGGTTGCCCTTTGATCGGCTTGAATCGCTCAGGGGCATGATAATTGAAACATTTACCACTGCTTTAGTCGGGCAATTACAACCAACTAATAGTTAGCAAAAACCGTTAGCAAAAGTAGTAATTATTTCTCCAAGCGAAGTATTGAACAAGAGCGATATAACTATCAGTGATTACATTCAATCGTAATTACATTCAAGCGATCGTTTTTAATCAATTTAATCAATTTAATCAATTTGCTCAAACCGACATATATCAAGGTAATAACCATAACATTGGTTTATTTTGACGCTCGCAATTCATGTGCCAGTTTTACAACTGGATCGCCAACTAAGAGCAAATGATAATTAGATCGCCTAGAGCGCCGATCGCCAAAATCAGCCCCAACATACTAGTTAGAGCTATTGCAACTATGGCGATGTTTTAGCAAGCTAAGTTAGACAAATTTGGATAATCTCTGCTGCTGCTCACTTGCTAATGATTGCTAAGCGATCGGCTTTTCGTAATTAATCTCTACCATTGTGTGCACATTGCCACGGGGGTTGTAGTCACCCTTAATCTGCACCCTGATTGGATCGCAGGCGGCAATAAAATCATCCAGAATTTGATTGATCGATTCTTCGTGAGAAATATAGCGATCGCGGTAACCGTTGATATATAGCTTGATCGCCTTTAGTTCAACTACTAGCTCATCGGGGACATAGGTAATGTAGATGGTGGCAAAATCGGGATAACCAGAGAAAGGGCATTTACAGGTAAATTCTGGCAAGGTGATATTTACCTTGTATTCCCGACCAGGACGAGGATTTGGGAACGTATTAAGTTGGTTCGCAGCGATCGCTCTCTCGCCGTATTTTTCTTCTTGATCAGTAACAGTCATAGATAATGCCTCGAATTTATGCCGGATTTATAATTTAATTCTAGTTCTAGTTTTTTGGTGGTGGCTGGCTAGGAAACATCACATGGATAGCCAAACTTAATTACGTTGAATTGATTAGGACTATTTGCTCAGAAATATTAACGATCAGGATTTGAGCATGGTTGCGTTTGAACTAACGGCAATGGGCTCAAATGAACTCCCAAACTATTTTTAACAACCCCCAAACAAGTTTATATAGAGATTCAGCTTGCCAGCCTATATATAGTTGAAGTCTTCAGGAGCTACCACTGGCTAATCAAATCATTGGGTCATAAACTGCAAAAAGCATCAATCATTTATCTAACCAATATCTACCTAACCAATACTGTGTTAATTTTCAGTGAAAATCTTTGGTAGTGGGATAGACTTCAGTCATGGTATAGACCTCGATCATGGTATAGACTTCAGTTATGGGATATCAGCAAGGATTTTTAGCAAATGACTTTTGAGTCAGTTTTTAACCTATGGCTAAATATCATTACAGATGCAGGGCGATCAAATTTTGAAAGCTTAGTCTGTGTAGTAATCAACTAATTTAGATACTTGGGATAGTAATCTAGCTAAAGCGGTTCCCCTCGCAAATAGTTACCCATCATCTTTTTTGTGGTTAACTAGTCTGCTCCGCAGCAATTCTAATTGCTATATTCCAACAAGTCTATTCGTTTAGCAATAGTTTAGCTAATTTCTTCAAGATTAAACTTGCGCAGCACCACTTCGGGAGTCAGAAAATCAGAACGAATCACACCAATCCCCAAAAACACCATTTCCTTAGCATCATGGCGATCGCTTGTGTATACCCTCACATTAGCCAAATCGATCACATCAGATGGGATGTCAGTTATGGCTGACTCAGCAGCTTTCTGCCCATCTAGTTCATCGCTACCAGTGCCAGAGTTTTTTGGAGCCGTTGAGCTAACCTCTACAGCCGATTGGGACTCAGCCATGCCTGGCAGTTGAGCCCATGAACCATGTAATCGCTCCACCATCTCCAATGGAATTGCTTGCCCTTGGCACCAGCGTTTTGCCGATTTGTGCCCCAGCTTAATTGCTTCTAAATGTAGTAATACTCGATCGGGAGCGATCAAATACTTTTCAACTTGATCGTCTGTTTCTAATATAACTGCCAGCTTATCAAAATCAACACTATTGTCCAGGCTGAACCCATTACTATAGGTACGCTCTAAGTTTGCCAGCGTTGCGCCGTAACCAAGCTTTGCGCCTAGATCACGGGCGATCGATCGAATGTAGGTGCCAGTACCACATGCGATTGCTAACTCCATTTGGGGAAATTCACCACCATGCCAACCCAGCACCCGCAATGATTTTACGCTCACTGTCCTGATTGGCACTTCCACTTCCTGGCCAGCCCTGGCTAATTGATACAGACGCTTGCCCTTAACTTTTATGGCGCTATAGGCAGGTGGATATTGCTGGATCTGGCCAACAAATTGCGGCAACAAGGCTTCGATCGCAGTTTGGGTTAATTCCGGGCAGGCGGTTTTAGTTAAAATCTCGCCATCGAGATCATCGGTATTAGTGGTAATTCCAAATTGCACGGTTGCCCGATAGGCTTTGCCCTCTGGCAGAAACCGCAACAGTCTGGTTGCCTTGGTAATTGCGATCGGTAATACTCCGGTTGCAGCAGGATCAAGGGTTCCACTATGGCCAATCTTTTTGAGATTGAGCATTTTGCGTAGCCGCGCCACGCAGCCATGAGCGGTAATGCCTGCCGGTTTATTCAGATTCAGGAAAGCTCCCAGCATGGTGACTCTATAAAATGTTGGATTTGAAATTTGATTGCCAGCGCTGAGATGACTAGGACTTAATCAGTTCTTGCCAATTCCCAGACGGTCAGGATCAGCATAGTTCTCGCCATAACCTATATCTGATATCTGATAGAGCTAGCTATACAGCTATATATCCTAGTTCAATCTATTGATCGGTTTACAGCAAATATGCAATTACGGCAGATCTGAGATCTTGCACCAAGATTATTAAATATGAGAAAAGGGTATAGAAAAAAGAAATAAAGTAAGCAATGGAAACCATACTTACCCATGCCCAAGGATTAGTTTATACCCTGATCAAGTTGATGCCGAGCAAGGATCAGCAAATGCGCTTAAAAGTAGTGGTATCAATGTTTTTAGAAGCATAAGGTAAACCAGTGCCAGAGCACAATCTAATAAAATCAGGCAGCGCCGTGAGCCGTTTTTTCAATAAATATGGTTGGTCAACCCGGGGCGTGTTATCAGCAACGCGCAAAGTGTTAATAGAGCAAATTCTCTCATCTAAGATGCTGGGTTGTAGACCAGTGCTGCAAGTGATTATTGATTTGAGTTGCTTGGAACAAGCAGGCAAGTTTAAAGCCCTTGATGGCTTGGTGCGCTTCTACAACAAGAAATATGCTCTGCATGTGGTGGTGATGTATCTGGTGATAGGGAAGTGGCGTGTGCCGTCCTGCGTATCTACCGTTGGCTGCTACTGTCATCTATTGCCTATCTGCTCGCTCATTGGGCTTATCTCTCCAGCGAAAACACTCTAAATTTACCCGATTGGGGCGAAGCAGCTTTATTAGCTACTCAGCTTTGGTTCCCTTTTATGTTAGTTTTAAACCTACTTCCAACAAATTCGCAAAATACTCCCCACAACTGGTGACGTAGGGATTGATATACAGATTTTTTTTTCATTCCCCACATTATATATTCGAGGCGATCAATATTTTTAGTTGCAAAATGTGATCTATCCAGACAGAATGGGAACAATTGTAGCTAACTGTATGTATATAGCTCATTTGCGATCGTCTTTGCCTAGCTAGGATGAGGACATATTACTTAGATGCGTTGCCTGCTGCTAGCTAAGTATCTTAATCTAGATGCCAAATGGTTTCCAGAGAACCAAATTGCGATCCCCACAGTCATCATTGTCTAGAGATTGTCAGAATGTCAGAAGCTATTTGCTTAATTCACTGTGTCTCAAGTAAGTTAAGTATCTAAAGATTAAGCATCTATAAAGAGCTAACCGGTTCGATCGGATCGAAGCTTCTGCATGATTATGCCCATTTGACCAAAAGATTGCAGGCTGGGGGCTTGTTTGCATCAAGGATCTACACAGGTAAATTGATCGGTTTGCAGTTTAGATATTGCAGTTTAGATATTTAGGTATCCAGACATCTAGGGCTTAATTATTATTCCCCACCGAGTTCGAGTTGCCGATCTTTAATATAAAAAACGTACTAAAAATGTACTAATCCATCAATGAAGGCTAGTGATCTGATCGCCCAATATCAGCATGGACACCGTGATTTTAACGGCGTTTATTTGAGTGAAGCAAATCTCAACACTGCGCAGTTGCCGGGGATCAATCTAGCCTGGGCTAAATTAACCTGTGCCCAAGCGATCGATACAGATCTAACTAATGCCAAGCTATTTGGTGCAGACCTGAGTAAGATTTGTCTGGAGTTGGCCCATGTGCCGCAGCGATCGCAAGATCTGGCTGGAGCCGATCTCAGTCATGCCAATTTGCAGGGAGCCAATTTACAGGGGGCAAACCTGACCACGGCTAGTTTGGTTGCAGCACAATTAAATCAGGCTAATTTGCAACAGGCTAATCTGACGGCAACGGATCTAAGTCTGGCCAATTTACAGGGTGCGAACCTGAAGCAAGCAGACTTAAGTCGATCGCGCTTAATCGCTACTAACCTGAGTAGGGCAAACTTAGACAAGGCCAATCTGCAAGGCGCAGTGATCAGCATGGCTGATTTGGCGGGAGCAAATTTACAGCGAGTTAATCTCAGTGCCAGTGATTTAAACGAGGCAGATCTGAGCAATGCCAACCTGGAAGAGGCGGATTTGAGCCTGGTGGATTTGAGTAATGCTAATTTGCAGGGTGCGAATTTACGGGGTGCAGATCTAACCGGAGCCAGGTTATGCAATGCCCAATTAGAGGGGGCAAACTTGCGATTTGTGAAAATGAGTAAGGCCAATTTGCGGGGTGCAGATTTACGCCGATCGCACCTGATCGCAGCGGATTTGAGCTGGTCAGATTTACGACAAACCCAATTGGGGGAAACAAATCTAGCTAAGGCGGATTTGAGTCGGTGCTGGTTGCATGAAGCAGATCTGACGGCGGCAAAATGTGCTAATGCCGATCTGCGGTTGTGTGATTTGCGCGGCGCGATCCTGGTGGGGGCGGATCTGCAAAGGTCGTTGCTTTCACTTAGCAATCTCGAAGAGGCCAATTTACGGGGCGCGAACCTGATCGAGGCGGATCTTAGTTATGCCTATTTGCGGGGTGCAAATCTGGATGAGGCTGATTTGAGTTATGCCAATCTGGAAGAGGTGATCTTAGAGCAGGCTAGCCGGAACGGGGCGATCGGCCTGACGATCGAGATCGCAAGGTTTGATGATTATGCTCCTTCTGGGATTCAGCATTGGCAACAGTATGATCAATATCAATCGTGCGATCGCCAAGTGCTCCAACGCAGCAAGGTGGAGATCGAGCAGTTTGATTTTTAAGACTATTTTGATAACTTTAGAAAATTAAAATTTTAGCCAGAGCCTTGGTGAGCTTGCCGATCCCTTCGACGATCTTGGTGGCGGTGGGGAGCATCTGGGCGATCCCATTCAGCGTAAAAGTGGCGGTTTGGGCAGCTTGCTTGAGGGCATTATCTTTTGGGTTCTGGCAGGCTTTGGCGATCGTATTGACTTGCTCCAGGGCGATTACTTTCTGGGGATCGGGGAGCTTGGCCTCATTTTTGATCGCGTTTTCCAGGCTGAGCAAAATATTTTTTAAGCCAATGTCGTGATCGTTGATCTTGTCGGGGACTTGTCGGATCGATTGCTGTACCTGACCACTGATGTCACCGATCGCTACGTTCGATCCATTGTCTGCTGTAACGTTGAAATCACGGCCGACGCTGATGCGCTGGTTACTCTGTCTGCGATTGTCCGTCATATCGCCCTGCCCGATACTATTAATGGTTATGTTTCCTAGTATACCGCCAAGATTAGGGGAAATATCTTTGGCTATTACCCGATTGCTCCCCAACACTACCAGTCCCGCGATCAACTACTCGATCGGATCAGCCAACTGGGCGTAAACATCGCCAGCGCAAATATTGGATAATATAGACATAGCAAGACAATTACCACTGACTCAGATCGATTTCAGATCAATTAATTAGACTTCGATTAAACAAACCCTCACCTGCGATCGAATTTTGCGCGATCGGGAACAAAACACCCAGCGCGATCGACAATTAACCTAGCATCACCCCAAGCTGTCCCCGAATCAATGTATGCCTTGCAAAAAATTGCGTTAGATTCAGGATCATGTATAGCCCTAATAAATCAACCCAACTCCTTAAACCCAGCGTCCTGGCGATCGCTGCCCTGCTCAGCCTGTCCACTTTATTCAGTGCCCCCGCAGCAGAAGCGCAAACCCGCTGTAATTGGCACAATGGTGTCATGCGTTGCGAAGACATCAACCCTCGCAACAATCGTAACGATCGCCGCAATGACAGACGTAACGATCGGCGTTATGACAACAGGTATGAACGTAGATCCGATCGGTACGATCGCTATAACCGCCATAACAACCGCCGCGATCGGGATCGCTATGATGATCGCTACGATAATCGTCGCTATGACAATAGATATGACGATAACCGCCATAACAATCGTCGGTATGATAATCGCTACAACAATGGCTATTATGAAAACCAGATCCGGCGCGCCTACGTCGATGTGCTAGGTCGTAACCCCGATCGAAATGGTTACAACACCTATACCTACGAACTACAGCGCGGCCGCGATAATTACTGGCTCCGCCGCCAGCTCGCTTATTCTGAAGAATCCACCCGTAACCTGCACGAAATCTATCGGCAAGTCCTGGGTCGCAATGCCGATCATGGTGGCCTAAAGACTTACCAGGATCTCCTCGCCCGTGGTAAATCCCTGGAACAGATCCGCTATGACATTGCCAACAGCCCAGAAGCCCGCAATCGCGGTAGATATGGCAATCGTTATTAGTCGCTGAATACTGGCCTGAGTCGATCGCCATCAATCAACCTTGCTGCATGGTTCAGTTTAGAGCCTTGCAGTCAGATTAATTTGCCCGAAACTAGCCTAGACGCACCCATTAATGCCAAACTAAATATTAAGCACTAAATATTCAGCCAGGGCGATCAAATCTACTCCTTCGGGCTTAAATCTAGACTTAGAATATAAATCCAGGTTGGTCAAAAAAATACAAAGACTATACTTAATATATTTAATACTAAACATTTAAACTCATTGCCTTGATTGTCAGGATCAACAATTCCACAATCCAGGCTTGATTAAAGGTAAATATATAGGATCTGGCAGTTTCTCAATTGGGTGATTTACCGAGCGGCAAAATTATATGAATCCAACTATTTCAAGCGATCAAATCGATCTTCTGATCTGGAATTTGCACCAAGACCCCTACTATGTTTTGGGACCCCATCAAGTTGAGCAGGATGGTAAGTCAGTTTGGGCGATCAGAGCATATTTGCCCCATGCCGAAATGGTGACATTGGTTGATCCAGTACGGCCGGGGAAAGAGTATGCCATGCATTCAGTGCATCATCCCAACTTTTTTGAATGTGTAATCCCAGAGCCAGAATTATTTAGATATCAATTCAAAGCCCATGAACATGGCAAAGATCGGCTGCTCTATGACCCCTACAGCTTTGGCGTTGAGGTTTTAACGGAATTCGATCGCCATTTGTTTGCGGAAGGAAACCACTACAAAATCTATGAGAAACTTGGCGCGCACATCATGGAAATTGATGGCATTAAGGGGGTCTACTTTGCGGTCTGGGCTCCCAATGCTCGCAACGTTTCGGTGATTGGCGAGTTTAATTACTGGGATGGCCGCGCCCACCAGATGCGCAAGGGCGATCCTGGCGTGTGGGAAATTTTTATTCCCGATCTAGGTGAGGGGGCTAAGTATAAATTTGAAGTCAAGAACTCGGAAGGACATCTCTACGAAAAAACTGACCCCCACGGTTATCAGCAAGAGATTCGTCCCAAAACCGCCTCGATCGTAGCCGATCTAGAAAAATATGAATGGCAAGATCGCAATTGGATGGACGAGCGGCGCAATAGCGATCCCCTTGTAAAACCCATTTCGATCTATGAAATGCATATTGGGTCCTGGATGCATGGCAATGCGGAAGAACTACCCGCTGATGGCTATCCCGTAGTTCATGCGGCGGATATGAAACCAGGAGCTAGATTTCTGACCTACCGGGAACTGGCCGATAAATTAATTCCCTATGTCAAAGATTTGGGTTTTACCCACCTGGAACTATTGCCAGTGGCCGAACACCCCTTTGATGGATCGTGGGGCTATCAGGTGATTGGCTTCTATGCGGCTACTTCGCGCTATGGCACGCCCCAGGACTTTATGTATTTTGTGGATAAGTGCCACGAAAATGGCATTGGCGTGATTGTGGACTGGGTGCCGGGACATTTCCCCAAAGATGGGCATGGCTTGGCGTTGTTTGACGGCACGCATTTATATAATCCCGCTGACGATCGGATCGGTGAACACAAAGGCTGGGGCACTTATGCGTTTAACTATGAACGGAATGAAGTAAAGAACTTTTTGATCGCCAATGCCTTGTTCTGGTTCGACAAATATCACATTGATGGCATTCGCGTAGATGCGGTGGCCTCGATCATCTATCGCAACTACTGCCGTGAACCTGGCGAATGGGTGCCCAATGAATATGGCGGCTGCGAATATATCGCTGGTGTAGAGTTCCTCAAGCACCTGCATGGCATTTTATATAGCTACTATCCTGGCATCTTATCGATCGCCGAAGAATCAACCGCCTGGCCAATGGTGACTGCGCCTACCTATATGGGTGGTCTGGGCTTCAACCTGAAATGGAATATGGGTTGGATGCATGACATGCTCGATTATTTCGAGATGGACCCCTGGTTCCGACAGTTCCATCAGACTAACGTTACCTTTAGTTTGATGTATGCCTTTAATGAGAACTTCGTCCTTGCTCTTTCCCACGATGAGATTGTCCATGAAAAAAGCGCGATGCCGGGTAAAATGCCCGGTGATATCTGGCAAAAACTAGCTAATTTGCGCTGTCTCTATGGTTATATGTTCACTCACCCCGGTAAGAAGAGCCTGTTTATGGGGATGGAATTTGCCCAATGGAGTGAGTGGAATGTGTGGGGCGATCTGGAATGGTGGCTGCTCCAGCATGACAAGCACATTGGCATGGCTAATCTAATCCGCGATCTACATCGTTTACTCAAGCAAGAAAGCGCTCTGCATACGATCGACTTTTCCTATGAAGGGTTCGAGTGGATGGAATGTAATGACAACAAGAACTCGGTGATTTCCTTTATTCGTAAGGGCAAAGATGGCGAGTTTGTGGTGGTGGTGTGTAATTTCACGCCGGTGCTCCATGGCAGCTATCGGATCGGTGTGCCTGAACCTGGTTTTTATCAAGAGTTGCTCAACAGTGATGCCGCTGATTATTGGGGTAGCGGCGCTGGTAATTATGGTGGTAAACCTACCGATGAAATTGCCATGCACAGCCAAAGGTATTCCATTGATCTATGTTTGCCACCTTTGTCCACGCTGGTGTTGAAGCTGGATCAAGAATCGATCGAAAAGAACAATGCCAAAAGAGAACAAGAACGCTTAGAAGAAGAACGCTACCACCAGGAACAGGAGCGATCGAAGCGATTGTTGCAGGAACAAGAGGAACAAAAACAGAAAGCACAAGATCAACTACATCCGCCAATTCTGGGTTAAGTAGGATTTAGCTCTTAATTATGGGTATGGGGTAGGTGCTTGAATCAAAAGCTACTTACCTCATTTTTAATCAAAGGCATCTAAATTATCACCTTATTATCACCTTAGTTTTTAATCAGAGTAATAATGTCACAGGTAGCATTCCGAAACACTAATTTGCCACCAGGGGCAATCCTGGCTTCCCCTTCGCCATTACAACCAGGTTGAACTTGAATCCGCAGCAATTGATCCGCCGTCGCGTAGGTATCTGGATCTTGTTTGACCAGTAGCAAATGATCGACCTTCTCACTGATCCGGCTAGCACTCTTACTGGCGATCTGCTCTGGTTGATTAGGGTCTGGGTTGGTTGCAACCACACCACTATCATTGGCAGTAGTGGCATTATTTTGATTACTGGTTTCATCGGTTTCGTCATTGCTCGCCTCAGTGCCTTCCACTTCTGCAGAGCCAATTGCCTGGATATTTTGGGCAACATCCTGAGCCAAAGCGGCCAATCCAATGATCAAGGTGAGGGCGATCGCCATCGTTACTACCTTTTTTGAGTTCTCGACAATTTTTTTCATTTGTTGCTTCCCAATCCCCAGTTCAACAATTTGGTGCCGCAATTACGATTTAATCATTTTTTAGGCGATCATATCCAGTCAGCCATAGAGCAGCATATCTAGCTAGCTACGGCTCACAGATATAAAGTTACATTACCTTATTGATTTTGAAATAATGTGAACAATCCGATCGCAATCGCCACCCAATTCAGTTTTCTTAGTTGCTGTTCTACTGTTCCCAGTAGGTACTAATTTATTTGATCCGATCGGGGCTAGCTTGATGATTGCCTCTGATTGCCTCTGATGCTTAAGGTAATGTGATCGATCAATTAATTTAATCGATCGACCGATTTTAGCCTACAGTTGTGCCTCAGCTATTTCGCGCAAACCAGAGCTTATGTATCAGGAAATCCAGGTCTGTTGGTTCCAATGAAAATTAATGAAAATCAATGAAATATTCAGTTACCTACAAACAAGCCATATACACGATGCCACAGCCATGAAGTCTAAGACAGGATATGCTAAGACATAATCGATATTAAGGTGATGTGCGATCGGTACTTTAGTAAAAGTCAATGGCCTCCGATTACACATTACGCCCATCTATTATTTTAACTTCAATCTCTGTAGTGTGTGGAGCTATGCGGAATTACTTATTGCCGTTGTCGGGATTTCTTTTGGTGCGCTTTCGATCGGTCTTCCTTGGTTAGCCCCATCTATCCCACCGATTCAGGCACAGGTCACAACCGACGGAACTACCGCCACCACAGTGGATGGCCATCAGATCAATCCAGTTGGCCCCGGCACTGTTAATGGTAATAACCTGTTCCACAGCTTTGACCAATTCAACGTACCCAGCGGCTGCGTAATCTTCGGCACCGATGGCAGCAGCGTTGATGGCAACAGCATTAAAAAATCATGGTGATTCTGACGGAGGGCGAACCCTTTGTGCGCACTGTCCCCAACGCAACGAGAAATAAGGTATTTGCGCGAGTGTTGGAATTGAATACAAATATTTATCTTTACCTGTCTTCGATTGGTCTGATTCTTTCGACCTTTGAACACATGCATATGGGCAGGCTCATGATCGATACGGATTTTAACTGCTTAGCAATGATTTCAAGGCAGCCTATAACTTCACGCTGGCTGGAAATAACAATGCCGATCGTGGTGTAATCATCACCCTTACCTTTGCGCCAATGGGCAAAATTGACTTATGCCGATCGAGCACATTAATCAGCTTGCCCGTGGGGGTTTGAATGATATAACGATATTCACGCCCTAAAAACTGGCGATCGTGAATCTTCATCGTTGCGCTTGGGTCTAGCTCTAGCTTTAAATCTTCTTGCCTAACCATCAATTCTGTCGCGGGGGGAATTTTTAGCTCTAGGTTAATGTTTTGAGATAATACTGGCTCAGTTTGCAATGATATTTGTGGCTTCCGGCTTGATCGCGTAATTGCTTCTTGGGGGCTAATGGGCTGATCGACGCTCTCTCGATCGGTAGGCTCAACTTGACCATTATTGCCATTACTAACAGACATAGCAGCAGCCGTCTGAGTTGAGTTCATGGCATCTAGATTAAGAATATCCAGATCAAAGCAGCCTAACTCGGTTTTTAGGAGGCGATCGCCCTGACGCTGGACTGGCAAAAAGTTTGCTTGGGTCACAAATTCAGCCACAAACTTAGAGGCGGGTTTACCATAGATTTTCTCAGGGGTATCAAATTGCTCGATCCGGCCATAGCGCATTACCGCCACCCGATCGGCGATCGAGAGTGCTTCTTCTTGGTCATGGGTGACAAAAATTGCCGTAGTATGGGAGCTTTTCAAAATCTCGCGCAGTTCTTGCCGCAATCGCAATCGCACCTGCACATCCAGATTACTGAGGGGTTCATCGAGCAAAATCAATCTGGGTGCTGGCGCTAAGGCTCTGGCCAAAGCCACCCGCTGTTGTTGACCGCCGGATAGCTCATGGGGATAACGATCGCCAAAGCCTTCTAGCCCCACCAGTGCCAATACTACTGCGATCCGCTGATTTAATTGGGCTTTAGCCGGTTGTTTCTGCTTAAAGCGATTGCGGAGCCCAAATGCAATATTTTTGTGGACAGTCAAGTGGGGAAATAAAGCATAGTCCTGAAATACCATGCCCACCTCACGTCGTTCTGGCGGCACCCATTGCCCCTGGCCAGCCACTAAGGTTTCGGCAATGGCGATCGCTCCGGATTGAGGTCGCTCGAATCCAGCAATCAAACGCAGCAGCGTGGTTTTGCCACATCCAGATGGCCCTAGGAAGCTAACTAGTTCGCCCTGCACCAAACTAAGGGTGACGTGATCAACGGCGGCGGGCTGATGACGCGAAAATTGCTTGGTAATATTTTCTAGCTGTAGGATTTGGGTCTGAGGGCTTTCGGACATATTGAAGTGTGATTTTGGGACTGTAGTAGATTGGTGAGGGCTGCTCTAATTATCTTTTATCTTAATAGAAATCTTTCGCAATAGCGATCGAAACTGCTTTTGATTGACCAAAAGCTAAATATTGACATAGTTACAGTTAGTTAGAGTCCACCATGAAACCCGTTTGGCAAACCTAGATACCTAGCCTTAACTGGGCAGCTAAGGTGAATCCATACAATACCCTGAGTCTTATTAGGCAGAAACGCTCGCAAAGCTCTCAAATAGTCCCTATCCCTAGAAATCAATGCTACTTAGGTAACTTATCTAACTTAGCTAATATCTCAGGATTTTGATGATCCGAAGTTCTCTAATCATGAGCTAAGCAATTTGATGTAGTCAGCGATCGCCTGTGGATAGATAATATGTTCTTGCACTTGAATTCGTTGATGCAAAGTTTCCAGCGTATCATTGGGCAAGACCGGGACAGCGGCTTGTTGTAGAATTGGCCCCGCATCAACTTCGGCGATCGCAATATGCACCGTACAGCCAGTAATTTTCACACCATATGCTAGCGCCTGAACGATCGCCTTGGCACCAGGGAAACTGGGTAATAGACTAGGGTGAATATTCAAAATCCGGCGCGGATAGGCATTAATTAATTTATCAGTCACAATCCGCATCCAACCAGCCATCACCACCAGATCTACTTGATATTGTTGGAAAACCTCAATAATTGCCGCATCCAATTGCTCTCTGCTGTCATACTCACGATGGTTACACAATACCGCTGGGATACTCAACTTTTGCGCCCGCTGCTGCACATAGGCGTTAGGATTGTTATACACCACCACGCTGAGCTTGGCCGTATCTGGATTTAGGCCAGCCACTGTGGCATTGTTAAGTGTATTGGCGATCGCCTCCAAATTAGAACCACTACCGGAAGCTAAAATGCCGATCGAGACGGGTAGGGCTAAGCGATCGGGAGGATTGCCGAGATTGACAGAATTATCAGGATTATTATAAGTCTGAGGCGTAGAGATGGCAGGATTAGGCTGAATCATTAAACTTGGATCATTTGCTAGCACCCAAATGATCATGATAGGCGATCATGGGTTGGGTAAAGTCTATACTAGATAAACAAAATATCTGAGCGGTTTGATCGATGGAATTTAAATTAATTTAAATTATGATTGTCAGCATTGCCCAACAAATTAAAGAAATAGATGATCAGTTGTCAAAGCGGTCAATTCAGCTTGACCCTGGTGGCTACTTTATTATTTATCTTGAACCGGAACAAGGTTTAATCCATGCTAAGCATTTTACTAATGCGATCGATGAGAACGGCCTGGCTGTAGATCCAGCTACTGGTAAGCCAATTCCAGCTAAGGGCAAGGTTAATCGTGAGGCCACCACCATCTTTAGCGGTCATAGTGCCAAAGAAGTCTGTGTAAAAATTTTTGAGCGCAGTGAAATTTGCTTTGTGACTATGCTTGACCATGCTGCATACTTAGGACGAGAGTTACAACGTGCTGAGCAGGCTTTGATTAATCAACAAGAGTATATTCAGGACTGACACCGGGAAGTTATTCAGTTGGTCAACACCATGCCAACCCTCAATAATAATTGGTGGGAAATCCAGATCTTAGCCAGCCATGCCCTTGATGAGTTGTTATTTTGGCGATTGCAAAAATTTGGCTGCGAGGGAACTGCCAGTGCGATCGCTGGTGATCAGGTTTTAATTAAGGCCTATTTACCGCTCGAAAAGTCATCCCTGCTGGATTTATCTGCTTTGGCGCTGTGGGCAGCCCAAGATGCCCTGGCGATCGAAGCCGAAGCACCGATCGTGACCTGGCGGATGATCAACGAAGAGGATTGGTCAACCAGTTGGAAGCAACATTGGCAACCGCAAAAAATTGGCGATGCCTTTGTGATTTGCCCCAGTTGGATTGAACTAGAAGATCCTGGCGATCGACAAATTATTCATCTTGATCCTGGCAGTGCCTTTGGTACTGGTGCCCATGCCACTACCCAACTTTGCCTGGAAGCGTTGGAAATGCGGCTGATGGGGATCAAGCCAGATGATGACACTGTCTTTGCAGATATTGGCTGTGGTTCGGGGATTTTGGGAATTGGCGCAATTTTATTGGGGGTGAGTAAGGTCTATGCGGTTGATACTGATTCTTTGGCGATCAAGGCAACCAGATTAAACTTCCAACGCAATCAGATCGATGACGATCGCCTCTGGGCAGACGTTGGCAGCATGGGACATCTGCTCAAAAGTTTACCTACCCCAGTGGATGGCTTTGCCTGTAATATCCTGGCGGAAATTATTGTTGATATGATCCCCTACATGGAGCAGTTAATTAAACCTAATGGTTGGGGTATTTTGAGTGGCATTTTGCTAGAGCAAGTACCGTTGATTGCAGAAGAGCTAGATCGACATAATTGGGTGATTGCGACGCTATGGAAGCGGCAGGAGTGGAGCTGTCTTACGATTCGGCGCTCTAATTAGCTGATTAATTTGGTCATTGCGTTTGGAAAGATGCCAAAATGTTGGTATGAATATAGTTACAGTGTTGATTGAATTTTATATTTTTACTGGTAAAACACTGCAATGCACTTCAAGTCCATACCCGTTTTACTAAAAACTTTTCCTTAATCCGCAAACCCATTAACTGAATTCATATGGCTAAGGTCGCACTAAACAAAAGTTCGCTTAAAAATCAGAAAGATCAAAAAGATACCTATCAAAAGTTCTTGCCTTCCTTGGATTTAAAAAAGCAACAGCTCCAGGGTGAAGCGGGCAAGGCTAGGCGGATGTTGAGTGAGCAAAAACAAAGACTAGTCCAATATCAAGCACAAATAGATGATTGGGTTGCTCTGCTGGGTGATACTTCAGTACAGTTGCATGGCCTGGTGCGATTGAAGGGATGGGAAACCCGCAATGAAAATGTAGCTGGGGTAATTTTGCCGGTTTTGGGTGAAATTAATTTTGTGGTGCATCCCTACACCACCCTGGGTGCACCGCTGTGGTTTGATAATCTGGTGGAGTCTTTGCAGGAGATTGCGCGAATGACGCTCCAGGTCAAAATCTTAGAAGAAAGAGTAGAAAAGCTGGATGCCGCCCTCAAAAAAGTGACGCAGCGGATTAATTTGTTTGAGAAGGTTTTAATCCCCGAATGCCAGAAAAATATTCGCATGATCAAAATCTATCTGGAAGATAAGGCCAGAACTGCCGTTGCCCGATCGAAGATTGCTAAGTCTAAGCTGACGGCCAAGTCTAGTTATTAGGCATTGCAGATCGTTGAGATAGGTTGACAATTTAGCGATCGGTAATGCTGTACAAATGCTGTACATCGGTTTAATCGTTATGATGCCAATATTTCTGTTTCTGGATTAAGCAATCCCACCGAGAGCATTGATTAAGGTAACTTTCGATCGTGCTCTAATTTGAAGGTTAGTAATTTGAGCTAATTAATCACAGCCAAACCGCCAAGCTCAGCTATGCGTAAATATTTATGCATGTGTGGGTATGTATTTGGGGGTAGATCTATGTTTAGATTATTTGTACGTTTATAGTAATCGTGTGTCAGCATAGACTGCCATGCCCATATATCTAATATATCTGCTATATCTGCAAAATACTAAAGTCTATCTACAAAATACCTAAGACAAGATAGTCATATTTAGCTGAACTACTCCTGCCTCGGTTAATCAATTCTCAAACAGCCGTTAGTTAGCCAATCGCCTACCCATGCCTGACCACTCCCACATTCATATTCGTGGTGCCCGCCAACATAATCTCAAGGATGTCGATCTTACGATCCCGCGCGATCGCCTGGTAGTATTTACCGGCGTGTCTGGTTCCGGCAAGTCCTCTTTGGCCTTCGATACAATTTTTGCAGAGGGGCAGCGGCGTTATGTGGAATCGCTTAGTGCCTATGCGCGGCAGTTTTTGGGTCAGGTTGAAAAACCAGATGTTGATTACATTGAAGGGCTGAGTCCGGCGATCTCGATCGATCAAAAATCCACTTCCCACAACCCACGATCTACGGTGGGCACTGTCACTGAAATCTATGACTATTTCCGGCTGCTGTTTGGCCGAGCAGGTGATCCCCATTGTTATGTCTGCGATCGCAATATTGCGCCCCAAACGATCGATCAAATGGTTGATCAGATCATGGCCTTACCGGAGCGATCGAAATTCCAACTATTAGCACCAGTAATTCGGGGTAAGAAGGGGACGCACAAAAAACTACTCACTAATCTGGTCACAGAAGGATTCGCACGGGTGCGGATTAATGGTGAGGTAAGGGAACTGAGCGACAATATTGAACTGGAGAAGAACAAAAAGCATGATATTGAAGTGGTCGTCGATCGCCTGATTCGTAAAGATGGCATCCAAGAGCGCTTGACCGATTCGCTGGCCACTTGCCTCAAAAAAGCAGAGGGAATTGCGGTAATTGAAGTGCTCGATCGGGGCGTAGAAGAGGCGCAGCAGTTAGCTGAGAGCCAAGCTGAGGGGATTGAGAATAATGGTTCTGGTGAGAATAATGTCAATCCTGAGCAGAAACGTAAACCGGAATTAATTACTTTCTCGGAGAACTTTGCCTGCACCGAACATGGCGCAGTAATGGACGAACTCTCACCCCGGATCTTTTCGTTCAACTCCCCCTATGGCGCTTGTCCGACCTGTCATGGGTTGGGTACGAGCAAAACCTTCTCGGCGGAATTGATGATTCCCGATCCCAAATTGCCAGTTTATGCGGCGATCGCACCCTGGGCTGATAAGAGCCATTCCTATTATCTCTCGCTGCTGGTGAGTGTGGGTGAATATTGTGGCTTTGATATTGGTACTCCCTGGGAGAAGCTGAGCGAATCCCAAAAAGATATTGTGCTCTATGGCACCACTGAGAAAATATTTATCAAGGCAGACTCGCGGTTTAGTAGTAGCAAAGGTTATTTTAAACGCTATGAAGGGGCGATCGCCATGCTGGATCAGCAATACCGCGATGCCAGTTCCGACAGTTTTCAACAAAAATTAGAGCAATATATCGTCGAATTGCCCTGTAGTGCTTGCGGTGGCACTAGACTCAAACCAGAAGCTCTGGCAGTGAGAATCGGTGGCTATCGGATTACTGACTTTACTTCCGCTTCGATCGATACCTGCCTCGATCGCCTTAACAATCTAGACCTAGACCAGCGCACCGCCAAGATTGGCGAATTGGTCTTGAAGGAAATCAAGAACCGCTTGCAATTTTTGCTTGATGTGGGATTGGACTATTTAACCCTGAATCGATCGACCCGTACCCTGTCTGGTGGTGAAGCACAACGGATTCGATTGGCAACCCAGATTGGCTCCGGCCTGACTGGAGTGTTATATGTGCTGGATGAACCAAGTATTGGCCTGCATCAGCGGGATAATTCCCGTTTACTCAAAACCCTGACTAAGCTCAGAGATCTGGGTAATACCCTGATTGTGGTAGAGCACGACGAAGAAACGATCCGTGCCGCTGATTATCTGGTAGACATCGGCCCTGGTGCCGGGATTCATGGCGGTGAGATCGTGGTTGCTGGCCAGGTTAAGGACATTGAAAAGAATAAAAAATCGATCACTGGGGCTTATCTATCGCGGCGATCGCAAATTTATACCCCCGCCCAGCGACGCAGTGGCAATGGTCGCAAGTTGGAAATCATCGATGCCCATCGCAACAACCTCAAGAATATTGATGTGCGAATCCCCCTCGGCATGATGGTTTGTATTACCGGGGTGTCTGGTTCTGGCAAATCGACGCTGATCAATGAAATTTTGCACAATTACCTCAGCCATTATTTCAATCGCCGTACACCAATGCCAGAGGGAGTAGAAGCGATCAAGGGTGCAAAAAGCCTAGATAAATTTATTGTGATCGACCAATCGCCGATCGGTCGTACGCCTCGTTCCAATCCTGCCACCTACACAGGCGTTTTTGATGTGATTCGTGACACCTTTGCCCTCACCACCGAAGCTAAGGCGAAGGGATATAAAGCGGGTCGGTTCTCATTTAATGTTAAAGGGGGACGCTGTGAAGCCTGTGGTGGACAGGGGGTAAACGTGATTTCCATGAACTTCCTACCCGATGTTTATGTTACCTGTGATGTGTGCAAGGGAGCTAGATATAACCGCGAAACCTTGCAGGTAATCTATCGGGATAAGAATATTTCTGATGTATTGAACATGACGATCGAGGAGGCGATGCACTTCTTCGAGAATATTCCCCAAGCCCATGCCAAGCTAGGTATGCTGGTGGATGTGGGGCTGGGCTATATTCGCCTGGGACAACCAGCACCAACCCTATCGGGCGGAGAAGCGCAACGGGTAAAACTGGCCACCGAACTAGCCAGGCGATCGACTGGTAAAACCCTCTATTTGATCGATGAACCAACTACCGGGCTGAGCTTCGCCGATGTGCATTTGCTGCTGGATGTAGTGCAGCGCTTGGTTGATAAAGGGAATACCGTCTTGATGATCGAGCATAATCTGGATGTGATTCGTAGTGCCGATTGGTTGATTGATCTAGGCCCAGAAGGTGGCGATCAAGGTGGCCATATTATTGCGGAGGGCACACCAGAACAAGTGGCAGAAATACCTGAATCCTATACGGGACAATTCCTGAGCCGAGTGTTGGGCGAATATCCCCGTGCTGAGCTAGAAAGTGCCGATTAAATAATTATTTGAAATCTAATTACTGCCATAAACATACTTGCCTAAATATAATTAGCTAACCTTCCATGAGCCGAATCCTGTCAATCGCCCTAATTACTGCCATTACTTCGTTTACTTCCTTTGTTGGTGTTGCCGTTATGTTTGCCGCCATGCCAAATAATCAGTCAAATCAGGCGATCGCCTACGAAGGCTTAGGTCGAGAAAGTCTGGATGCTGCCACCCTAGAAAAATATGCGCCGCCCAGTCTGGATGCTCAGGCCACCAAGCAAATTGAATCGATTCTGGATGTGCGATCGCCCGGTTTGGGATTGCTCAGCCCCGATGGTGAAACCATGTTCTTTAGTTGGAGCATTACTGGCACCAGGCAAATATGGCGGATCGATGGCCCCCAAAGCTTTCCAGTGCAAATGACTGGTGGGCAGGATTCTACTGCGTTGAGGGGAATTAGCCCTGATGGTAAGTTCCTGGTGCTATCACGCGATCGGCAGGGGCAGGAAAATCCCGGTTTATATTTACAATCTACCAATGGTAGCCCCCTGGAAGTAATCCAGCACGATGATGGAGTCAGAACTTCCTTTGCCTTCATATCAGATGATTCGCGTAGTATTTATTACATGGCGAATGATGTTGACCCAGCTTCCTTTGCGATCTATCGCTATGACATTGCTACAAAGCAAAAGGAATTACTCCTGTCAGAACCAGGGGTCTGGTACATCGCCGATGTTTTACCGGATGGCAATACTGGCAGTAAAACTTTTTTGTTTGGCAAAGCAACGGGCAGCCTGTCGCGGGAATATTATCGCTATGACGAAGCTAGTGGGAAATTAACACCATTACTGGGACAGGAACAGCCGGAAGAATTTGTTGCACAATTCAGTGCCAATCCCGATGAGTTGCTGGTACTAACCCCCAAGTTTGATCAATTCCGCCGTTTATATCGCTACACCAATGGTGATGATGGGGAATTCACGCCGATCACCCCAGAGCTACCAATGGATGTATCCAGCTTTGAGATTGACTATCTGCGCCAACGGATTATTTATACCGTCAACGATCGCGGCTATTTAAAACTCCAGGCGCTTGATGCCAAGACATTTGAGCCGATCGCCTTACCGGAATTTGCCAATGCGGATTTGATCTATGCAGGTTCAACAACCCGCAATGGTCGCTATATTAGCTTGGGAGTGAGTACGGCCACTGCCCCCCGCACCAGCTATGTCTATGATTGGCAGACCCAAAACCTGACTCAGTGGGTGTTGCCCAGCGTACCGGAATTAGACCAGAGCAAGTTTGTCGGTGCAACATTAGAATCCTATCCTGCCCAAGATGGCACTGAGATCCCCATGTTCGTGTGGCGATCGCCCCAGTGCCAGAATGCCAGCGAACCCTGCCCAGTGGTAGTACATTTTCATGGTGGCCCCGAAGCACAGAGCACCGCTGGATTCAATCGATTGGCGCAATTGTTTGTGCAGGCTGGATTTATTTATGTGGAGCCCAATGTACGTGGTAGTGATGGTTATGGTAAAGCCTGGCTCAGTGCCGATGATGGCCCGAAGCGATTGGCGGTAATTTCCGATATTGCCGATGCTTCTACCTATATTCGCACCAACTGGCAGGTGAATGACATGGAACCAAAGGTGGGCATCATGGGCTGGAGCTATGGCGGCTATTCTACTTTGATGGGTATGACTAAGTTTGCGGGTAGCTATGATGCTGGGGTGGCCTTGGTGGGAATGAGTAATCTAATTACCTTCCTGGAAAATACGGCAGAGTTCCGTCGGCCGTTGCGAATCAGTGAATATGGCGATCCAGAACGCGATCGGCAGGCATTGATCCAGCTCTCGCCCATTACTTACATCGATCAAATTCAAGATCCCTTATTAATTATTCAGGGCGCAAATGATCCCAGAGTTCCGGTGGGGGAAGCGGTGCAGATCCAGCGGGCATTGGAAGAAAGAGAGATCCCTTCTCAGTTAATTATCTTTGCCGATGAAGGGCATGGTTCGGCGAAACGGAGTAATCAGGTGCTGGAAATTGGCCACACGATCGATTTCTTTGTAGAACACTTAAACCCATAACAGTAATACATAGTTATAGCTTAGCTGCTTTCAACCAATGAGCTTTCTGTAAGTGTTAGCAGTTTGAGCCAAGTATCTATTTTTTCTACTTTTGCAGAAGAATCTTTATTAGCGCTTAGAATGCTCTTCTCATACTCAAGCTCGGTACGCAAAGAAACATTTTTAGCCCGTGCCGACAAAATGTAAGGGAATACTGATGGTTTAGTTAACCATACCGAATATTCGTCCCAAGTCATGCCTAAGAACTCATGCAATTCTTGATCTTGCCCTGCTTTGTTATCGTGCCACAAATCAATAAAATCATCGATCTGATCAGCCTCAGTATTGCCGGAAAGACACAATTCGATAAATGTTGCCATCATTTCTTAGTTCTGTTTGCTTATTTTTCTTCCTTTAACCGCAGGCTTAATTCGCTTACCAGTGATTGGACATGCCACACCAATGTGTGTACCTCTTTTGTTGAATACTTCAACTTCACCATGAAGTGAATCCCACATGTAGTAGCGATTTTCAGCTTTATCTTTGTAGACTTTTCTACCAGCCTCAATTCCTACAACTTTACATTCATCTAGGATTGAAGGCTTCGGGATTGGTTTGCCGCCCACTGGATAATCCTTGCTTAATTATAACTCCAGCCACAAGATGCATAGAGCTTAGCCACATTAATTATACCGTCTTAAATTTTGTTTTTATCATTTTAATGTCTTGCGTTAACTAATATTTTTCTTCTCATAACCAAAAGCCCAGGCGCTGCATAGCTAACAGCAACCTGAGCTTGAAAGATATTTTTTTTGGAATTCCTAACTTATCGTGACGAGCGATCGCCAGATTTATTTGATTTCACTCAGTACCGCACGAGCCGCTGTCAGGGTAGCAGCGATGTCTTCATCACTGTGGGCAATCGCCGTGAATCCTGCTTCAAACTGCGACGGAGCTAGATACACACCATGCTCTAACATGCCGCGATGGAATTTGCCAAACTTGGCGGTGTCACAGGTTTTGGCATCTTCATAGTTATAGACCTGGCGATCGGTGAAGAACATGCCGAACATGGCGCTGATTTGATTACCAGTGGCAGCATGGCCAGTTTCATGGGCGATCGCCAACATGCCATCGGCCAGCTTTTTGGTGATGCGATCGAGCTGCTCATAGGTGCCAGGGCGATTGAGGATTTCCAGGGTTTTAATACCCGCCGTCATCGCCAAGGGATTCCCAGAAAGAGTCCCGGCCTGATACATTGGGCCAGCAGGAGCCACCATTTCCATAATGTCCTTGCGACCACCATAGGCACCTACGGGCAAACCACCGCCGATGATTTTACCCAGGCAAGTGAGATCGGGGGTGATCCCAAACTTTTCTTGAGCGCCGCCATAGGCGATCCGAAACCCAGTCATTACCTCATCAAAGACCAGTAGTGCGCCATTGGCATGGGCTACTTCTTTAAGCCCTTCCAAGAATCCTGGCTTGGGCACAATACAGCCGGCATTACCGACCACTGGCTCTAGAATAATTCCAGAAATTTGATCGGGGTTCTCGGCAAATAGTTTTTTAACTGCTTCAAGGTCATTGTAGGGAGCAGTGAGGGTGCTGGCGGTGGTGGACTTGGGCACACCAGGGGAGTCGGGTAAGCCCAGGGTGGCTACCCCAGAACCAGCCTTAACCAAAAACATATCCGCATGGCCGTGGTAACAGCCCTCAAATTTGATTACCTTGTCGCGCCCCGTGAAAGCACGCATCAGCCGTAATACCGACATGCAAGCCTCGGTGCCGGAATTAACAAACCGCACCATTTCAATGCTGGGCACAGCGGCGATCACCATTTCCGCCAGTTGGTTTTCCAGAACGCAGGGCGCACCAAAACTAGTTCCTTTGTCTAGACATTTGTGCAATGCTTCGATCACTTCGGGGTGAGCATGGCCAACGATCGCCGGCCCCCAGGTACCCACATAGTCAATGTAGCGATTGCCATCGATGTCCCAGGCATAGGCACCATTGACGCGATCGAACACCACCGGTTCACCGCCAACGGATTTAAACGCCCGCACTGGTGAACTTACGCCACCGGGCATCAGATTTTTAGCTTGGCTAAATATTTCTTGGGATTTGGTATTTTTATATGCCTGTGCAACCATGTCGATATCTTAAATTAATGATTAATTGTGTGCTTTAGTTTTTGTCTATATGTAAATCTAGCTCAAGTGGCGATTGTTTCTGGCAATATCTAGATGTTTCTTAACTTATGTAACTAACTGTAAGCAGCGATCGCTAGCTCCCAGTCAATTGCTCCTTGATATTGAGGGTATTTAGCAACCATGCGGTTAGTCGATCGAGCTGGTTTAGGCTTTTAGGCTAGTTATCATGACTAACTACGATCGTGCCAGTAAGCTTGGGCTGACTAGAGACATCTGGATTACAATCATAGGTATTACATCCAGCTAGCTATATTTACCTGGTGTGCAACTATTTCCAGGCCATTGATTTTAGGTCGTTTGAGCGATCCAAAATATCAAGATCCAGGTTAACTAGCACGAGGATATAAGGGTTTCAGAGTTTTAGTTGCACATCGCGTTATATTTATATATTTATATTTAATAGCTCAATAGCCCTCCGCAAAATCAACTACTCAATTGAGATTATCAGGGTTGACCCATCCACAACTGCAATCAGCAACCGCAAGAATTTATTAAGGAAAGTATGAGGCCATGAATCACAGCAGACGCAGATATAGCCGATATAAACAACAAAGATTAATGTGGCGATCGCTGTTTTTGCTGTTGTTTGCGATCGTCTGCTCGTTGTTCCTGGTTGGTTGTGCGGGCACAACTACCAATAATGGTATTGGCGGCGATGTTAAGAGCAATCGACTGGTGGCGAATATTCTGGGCGATCCCAAAACCTTTAACCCGCTCCTGATTACCGATGCCACTAGCTCCACAATCATGACCTTTGCCACCAATAGCATGATTGGCCAGGATGGTGTTACCGCCGAAATCACCCCCGAATTGATTGAAAGTATGCCGGAGGTTTTGGATGATGGTTTGCGGTATATTTTCACCCTGCGTGAAGGGCTGAAATGGTCGGATGGCGAACCACTCACCGCCGATGATGTGGATTTTACCTACAATCGCTTAATTTTCAATGAAGACATTCCCACCAGCAGCCGCGATGTGATGCGGATTGGCCAAAGCCAGCAACTGCCTAAGGTAGAAAAGCTCGATCAACGGCGGATTCAATTTACCTTGCCAGAAAAGTTTGCCCCCTTCCTGCGCACTGTGGCCGGAGCTACAATTATGCCCAAGCACATCATTGAGCCAACCCTGGAAAAAGATACCGATGGCAAGCTCAAGTTTTTGGAAACCTGGCGTGTAAATGATCCGGTTAACCAGATTGTGGGTGCTGGCCCCTATGTTTTAAGTAGCTATCGCCCCGGTGAGCGAGTGATCCTGAAGCGCAATCCCTACTATTGGCAGCAGGGCAAGCCGGAGATCGAAGAATTTGTGTTTCAGCAGGTTAGTTCGGCGGATACGGCACTTTTGCGGTTTCGATCGGGCGATCTCGATGTCTATGGTTTGCGCGGCGAAGATTTTCAGTTGCTTAAAAAAGAAGAAGATAAACGCAACTTCACGATCTATAACAGCGGCCCGAATACCGGCCAAACTTTTATATTCTTTAATTTGAATAAGGGCAGCAATCCAGAAACTGGTAAGCCCTTTGTGGAACCCTACAAATCCAAATGGTTTAATGAAGTTAAATTCCGGCAAGCAGTGGCCTATGCGATCGATCGAGAATCGATGATCACCAATATCTATCGTGGCCTGGGCGATCCCCAAAACTCCCCTGTATCCGTGCCCAGCCCCTATTTTAGGTCTGCTGAAGAAGGGCTGAAAGCCTATGACTATGATCCCGAAAAGTCAAGGCAATTATTGCAAGAAGCCGGATTTAAATACGATGCGGAAGGAAGACTACGCGATAGCGATGATAATCTAGTTAGATTTGCCTTGCTCACCAATGCCGATAGTAACCCTGTGCGCGGGGCGATCGGCTCACAGATTAAAAACGATCTCGATCAAATTGGCATCACCGTAGACTTTACCGGCATCGATTTTAATATTTTGATCGGCAGAATTGATAATTCCAAGGAATATGAAGCGATCATCCTGGGGTTTACGGGTGGGGTTGAACCCTATAGCGGCAGGAACCTATGGGCGGTAGATGGCAATCTTCACATGTTTAATCAGGGAGCCAAACCCGGCGAGCCAGAAATCCCTGGCCATGAGATTTCTGATTGGGAACGCAAAATTGATAATTTGTTGGTCAGTTCGGCGCAAGTAATCGATGAAGCGGAGCGCAAGAAGGTCTTGGGTGAGTTTCAACAGGCAGTGCAGGAAAATTTACCCCTGATTCACCTGGTGGTTCCCTATTCCCTTGGTGCAGTGCGCGATCGGGTGGAGGGGGTCAAGTTCTCAGCGATTCAATCCAGGGTGGTCACTAAGGCATTTTGGAATATTGATGAACTCACAATCACTAAATAATTAAGATCTTGCAATTTTTTGGCTATGAGATATAAGAGCTGATCGTAAATACAAATCGTCGAAGTGAATAAACAAAAAAAAAGAGGTAGGCTTTTATGCACAACCTCTTTCTAGATCTTTTATCTATCTTCTACTCTTGCTCAAACGATTGGTTAGTAATCATTTAATTGAGAAAAACTAAATTGAGAAAAACTAACGCTTAAACAGCTTCCTAACTCGTTCAAACAGGTTATTATCAATGAATTTATGTGTTCGGCTAATTATGCCATCCCTACTATGCTGATTCACTGGCAGGCGTAAGGCTGAGCTTGAAAACCTTACTTTTTTCTTCCTCCGCTTTGGGCAAAGTTAGATGTAAGATGCCGTCCTTGTAATCAGCCACGGATTCGGTGTTTTTGACTCTGGCAGGTAAGGGAATAACTCTTTGGAATGTGCCATAACGGAACTCAGAACGAGTCATCCCTTTTTCTTCAGTGGTCTTTTCATATTTGCGCTCACCAGCGATCGAAACCGCATCAGCAGTCACTTGAATATCTAAATCATCAGGATTTAAGCCTGGTAATTCTAGCTTTAACAATACTGCATCATCGTTTTCGTCAAGTTCCACGGCTGGCGCAAAGGTATTGCCGTTAAAAATACCTTCTGAAGCCGGTACTAAGGAATCGAAAATCCGATTCATTTCCCTTTGCATAGAATCAATTTCGCGGAATGGTTGCCAACGTACTAAGGCCATAATAGTTCCTCCTGAACTTAATCTTTTCGCTTAACTTAACTTAACTTAATTAGGTTTATGACTTCACCCAATCCATCAAGAATTCTGACTAGAGTTAATTAATGGGACTAGGTGCTCAGGTTGAAGTGTTCTTGCTGGACTACGCGCCTTGATCAAATTGGATTTACCAATTGTTGAAAATTAGGCTCACTACCTTTCGCAGTCAGGCATTAGGAACAATCTCAACCTGATATAACTATATCAATCCCAAGTAAATAAGCTGGTTCGGTTTTAACCCTCATAGAGGATCGCATTACCGAACTTCTGGTTAATTGTTGTCTTGATTGTAGTCAAACTTAAGGCTCTTCTTTGCCTGCACTGAGCAACTTAGCGATCGCCCCTTCCAGCATTGGTGGCAGGCTGCGTAAAATTTTCTGCTTTTGCATATCCACTGCCACGATCGTCACCGTTGCCGTCACGCAAAGCTGAGTTTTGGTAATTACCTCATGCTCAAAATTGATCCGCAGCTTGTTAGGCATGGTGATCCGAGAACGCACGATCGCGTCTTCACCCATTTTGATCGCATGGTGATAGCGAATTGATAGATTCATCACTGGCAAGTCCATGCCGGAGGCAACCAGTTGATCAAAATCCACCCCCGCCGATCGTAAACATTCGATTCGGGCTGCTTCCATCCAGCTCACATAAGTGCCATGCCACACTACGCCGGCATAGTCTGTGTGGTGCGGGTAAACCCGGACTGGAAAGTTAAACCAGCCATCGTACATGATGTCTTTGATGTCTTTATTGGGGAGGGCAGCGGGTGGTAGTTTTGCCATGTTGCTAAAAATTTAAGCCAGGATATGGGTAAAGTTAAGGTAAGAGCGTTAAACAGGATGCGATCGGCTCAACTCATTAATTACCATAGATCACTATAAACATTGTAAATACATGCGTTAACATCTTTTAGTTTATTTGCTGATCTGCACCCAAAAAATAGGGCGATCGCAATTCAGCAAAACAACCGAAGCCAGCGCATAACAAAAATCCCTAAACTATGTTCAGACGCAAGCATAGGAGACAGGGAAAATGCCTATAGAATTAGCCAGTAAAGCAAATTATAGACTGAATATATCCAGCTTAGCGATCGCTTCCCTCCTCAGCCTATCCCTGAGTTTGTTAATTACCAATCCAGGTCGATCGCAAGAACCCTTCTCCCAGCTCGATCTACAAGAGATTAACGAATTTGACCAATTCCAAACTAATTACCAGAGAGACTTACAACTACTGGAACTAGCCCGCACTGGCCAAACCGAAGCAATCCGATCGCTGGTGCGCCAGGGAGCCAACCCCAACATCCGCGATCAATATGGTTGGACACCAATGCTGTGGGCATCCGTGAATGGCCATACGGATACAGTGAGAGCTTTGATCGCCCTGGGGGGAGATGTGAACCTGCCCAATGACTACAATTGGACTCCGCTGATGTGGGCGGCGGGAAGTGGCCACAATGAGATCGTACGCATTCTCCTGGCCGTGGGCGCAAGCACCTTAGCCGAAGATAGTAATGGCTGGACACCACTGATGTGGGCGTGGGATGGCAGGCATTTTGACACGGTGGAACTGATCAAGAATGCGCCATCTTTTGATTGATAATTAACTAATAATTAGATTATTAATTATTCAGCATAGGCTTCCAAGGGCAAACAGGAGCAGACAAAGTTGCGATCGCCGAAGGCATTGTCAATCCTGCCTACCACTGGCCAGAACTTATGTTCCTTGAGCCAAGCTGCCGGGTAGGCGGCCTGTGCGCGGGAATAGGGATGCTGCCATTCAGTGGCCATCAATGATTCCGCTGTGTGGGGTGCATTTTTGAGCGGGTTGTCAGTGCGATCCATTGTACCTGCTTCGATCGCGCGGATTTCTTCCCTAATCGCAATCATCGCATCACAGAAACGATCGAGTTCCGCCTTGGATTCGCTTTCCGTTGGTTCCACCATCATCGTACCTGCCACTGGCCAGGAAACTGTGGGGGCATGGAAGCCATAATCCATCAAGCGTTTGGCAATATCATCCACTTCGATCGCCGCTGAGGTTTTGAGCTGACGCAGATCGATAATGCATTCATGGGCAACCAGGCCATTCTTACCGCGATAAAGCACAGGGTAATGGGGCTGCAAGCGGTGGGCAATATAGTTCGCATTGAGGATCGCTGCTTCGGTTGCTTGCTTGAGCGCTGTGGCTCCCATCATGCGGATATAGGTCCAGGAGATCGGCAGGATGCTAGCACTACCCCAGGGGGCGGCGGCAACTGCTCCCACGCCTTCCGCTTGTGCTGATTCGTTAAGGGGATGCCCCGGCAAGAACGGTACTAAATGGGTTGCCACACCGATCGGGCCGATTCCAGGGCCACCACCACCGTGGGGAATGCAAAAAGTTTTATGTAAGTTCAAATGGCAGACATCCATGCCAAAATCACCAGGACGGCACAGTCCCACCTGGGCATTCATATTCGCGCCATCCATATAAACCTGACCACCATGCTGATGCACAATGTCGCAGATTTCCACAATCTCGGTTTCAAATACACCGTGGGTGGATGGATAAGTCACCATCAGCGCCGCTAGCTGTGATTCATGCTTGATCGCCTTGGTGCGCAGATCCTCAAGATCGATATTGCCTTCATCATCACAGGCCACTGCCACCACTTTCATTCCTGCCATTACCGCACTGGCTGGGTTAGTGCCGTGGGCGGATTGGGGAATCAAGCAAATATTCCGGTGCGCTTCACCCCGGCTTTGATGATAGGCGCGAATGGTGAGCAGTCCGGCATATTCCCCCTGGGAGCCAGCATTGGGCTGCAACGAGATTCCGGCGAAACCAGTAATTTCCGCCAGCATTGCTTCTAATTGTTGAAACAATACTTGATAGCCTTTGGTTTGCTCGATCGGCGCGAAGGGATGAATTTGGCCGAACTCTGGCCAGGTCACCGGCACCATTTCGGCGGTAGCGTTTAGCTTCATCGTGCAGGAACCTAGGGGAATCATCGCCGTAGTGAGCGATAGGTCTTTGGCCTGCAATCGATTCATGTAGCGCAGCAATTCGGTTTCGCTGTGATATTGATTGAATACTGGGTGAGTCAAATAAGCACTGGTGCGGTTTAATTCAGTGGGAATATTTAGCAGCTCGCCATTTTGGACGTGGATTTCCTGGGCAATATCGATCGCCGTGAAGTCAGGCTGTCCATTCGCAAAGATGGTAAATAAATCATCCAGGTCGGCTAAGGTAGTGGTTTCATCTAGACTAATGCCGATCGCAGTTTCACTGATGGGGCGGAGATTGATTTGTTTAGCGATCGATCGCTTGATCAACTCTTCACTTGTTGCTTTAGCCTGCCCATTTTGAGTATTGCCATTTTGTGCACTAGCACCAGCCAGATTAACTGCGATCGTGTCAAAGAAGTAATTATTGGCGATCGTAAACCCTAGCGATTCGAGTCCTGCGGCCAGGATTGCGGTCAGGAAATGCACCCGCCGCGCAATTTGATTTAAGCCAGCGCTACCGTGATAAACCGCATACATACTGGCGATCACTGCCAAAAGCACCTGCGCCGTACAAATATTACTGGTGGCTTTCTCGCGGCGAATGTGTTGTTCGCGGGTTTGCAAAGCTAGGCGCAACGCATTGTTACCATGCACATCCTTGGAAACACCAACAACTCGGCCAGGTACTTGACGCTTATAGGCTTCCTTGGTGGCAAAATAAGCAGCATGGGGGCCACCATAGCCCAATGGCACGCCAAACCGCTGGGTATTGCCAACCACCACATCAGCACCAAATTCACCAGGGGGCTTGAGCAGGGTCAGGCTGAGTAAATCGGCAGCCACGATCGCCAAGCCACCAGCACCATGCAATTGCTCAATGCAAGTTTGATAGTTATGAATTGCGCCATCGGTGGCAGGATATTGCCACAAAGCGCCAAATACACCGGCTTCACCAGGCTGACTAAAGTCAAAGCTAGTATGATCGCCCACAATCACTTCGATCGCCAATGGCAGGGCACGGGTTTTGATCACTGCGATCGTTTGGGGATGGCAAGCCTCGGACACAAAGAACTGATTACTTTTGCCTTTATAAACGCCATAAATCATGGTCATTGCTTCTGCCGCCGCGGTGGCTTCATCCAGCAGCGAAGCATTGGCGATCTCCATGCCGGTTAACTCGATCGCCATGGTTTGAAAATTAAGCAGGGCTTCGAGACGACCCTGGGCAATCTCTGCTTGATAGGGGGTGTATTGGGTGTACCAACCGGGATTTTCCAAAATGTTGCGTTGAATCACCGCTGGGGTGATGCAGTTGGCATAGCCCATGCCAATCAAGGAACGAAATACCTGATTGTGGCTGGCGATCGCTTTTAATTCTTTGAGCAATTCATATTCGCTCTTGCTGGCGGGTAAATCCAGGGGGCGATCGCTGAGAATTTTGGCGGGCACAGTTTTTGCGATCAGTTCATCTATGTTCTCAAAACCCAGCACTGCAAGCATATCCTGAATATCAGTCGCTCTAGGGCCAATGTGGCGATCGGCAAACTGATCCCCAGCTAGTTCTGGCAAGGAATTTAGGAGGCTAGCATATTGGGCTTCAGCGCCATTAATACTTGATTTGCTTGATTTACTAGTTGTCTCACCCATATTCCCCAACGCACGATCGGCATCTGGTGCTGCCATAGCAGGATTCGTTTGCACTTGTGTTGAAGGCTCTAACATAAACCGGACTGTCTCCAAATAGCTAAAACAACTGATATTTCTAACTAGGGATGTGGGATCAGAAATTTGCCCAAAAGTGGCTGAAATCCCCCTTCAGCAAGCTCCCTAATTAGCGATCGCTGTAGTAATAAATCTTTTCGTGCCCCGACTCTACTACTAGCACTCAACCCTAAACAATTTAATATTATCGGCGATCATCCCCTGGACAAGAGTACCCACAGATACAGATATTTAGGAGATGGGGATAGCTGATTTAAACCTGAGTTTGACAGATCTTAATCAACCCTAATCTGTGGTTACTACTACTCGACCACGTTAATTATGATTGGTCGCACTTTTGCAAAAGAGTTATCACAATCGCAAATTAAGCATCAAATTCTTTGTGGTGGACTACTACTCGTGCTTTGCCAATCTAGTGCCAGATGGGGTAGTCATGTAGTAGTAAAGATAGATAATTGGCAATCGATTTAAAATTCGGAGCTTAGCTTGTTTGGGTTATAGATATTCAACTATCTCCTAATCAATACCACCCACCAGCACATCAATGATCCTTACTTGTTCAGCACTACCTCAGATGATTATGATGCATGGCTTTATTTCAGGCCATATGGCCATATGTATAGTAAGCAACCTAGCTTAATCTATTAATCTTTAATGTGACTGATTGGATCGATTACTTGTGCAGCTTCAAAGAACCGCTTAGACAAGAATCAAGAATAGCGATCGGTTAAACCAATTATTCTTGCTGGTCAGGTGGAGCGCCAATCCCCAATTCTTTCTTGGATTTTTTTAGCTCTCGCCACAATTCCCGAATCTGTTGGTAGGCCTGATTAGAATTAATTTTCCCCCCAGTTTCCAACGCACAGACATAACCCACTTTCTGGGCAAATTCCTGCAAGTTGGCATTAAAAACCAAAGTCTCTGGCTTGAACTCGCCTTGATACTTGCTGATTGGATGCAAGAACTCGGATTTATCTGTCATAGTGCTCCTGAATGATTTTACCTAGTTCAACAACCAAGGCTACTAACATTATGCCTTGCCAAATTACCATCTCTCGATCATATTGCTAATTCTAATCATCTGAAATTCAGCAATATTCAGGTTAAGGGAAGGTAAAGCGATCGCTCTGGTGCTGATTAGGAGTATGTTTGGAAAGTAATTAATCAATCAAAGTAATTAGTCATGGCATGCAGCCAACTTGAATTAAGTCAATAGTGATCTTGATCTTAATTTTTTGAATCTTAGTTCTAGCTCTGGTAGGTGTTACATAGCATAGAGGCACTTTATAGGTATTTATTATTTATATAATTTGTATCTCTACGGCATCACCACGCCTGGATTATGGGCAAACCCAGCACAGGGCAATAATTTCCAGGACTAAATATACGAGCTAAATATACAAATAGCGATCGCCACCCTAAGATTAAGAATAATCCCGCTTATTTTCAATTCAAGCGGCAAGCCCAGCAAATTAGCAAATCAGCAAATCAGCAAATTAGTAGAGAGGAGCAAAGCAGTTGGAAAGCCTGCTACTACAGATTTTAGCGATCGTTTTTGGCGCATGTGTAGGCAGCTTTCTGAACGTGGTTGTCTATCGGGTTCCGGCGGGAATTTCGCTGGTTTCGCCCCCGTCACACTGCCCCAAATGCGAGACCCAACTAAAGCCAAGGGATAATATTCCGATCGTAGGCTGGTTTTTGATTGGCGGCAAATGTAGATATTGCAAAGCCCCGGTGTCATGGCGCTATCCTTTGGTAGAAACAATCACCGCTTTTTTGTTCTGGTGCATTGCCTGGCGGTTTGGTTTTAGTGTCTCGATCGCCCTGTTGGCCACCTATGGACTATTTGTTAGCTGGTTGATTTCCCTTTCGCTGATCGACTTTGACACCATGACGCTGCCAAATGTATTAACCCAATCGGGATTGGTGGCGGGGTTGGCAGTACAAATTACCAAGCCCTGGATCGCCCCTGCTTTAAGTGGCAATAGTGCTAACCATTTATTAGCCGGAATTGCTGGCGCTGTAGTTGGTATTTGGCTGTTGGATGCGATGCGGGTGCTGGGCTCAATCATGCTAGACACCGAAGCCATGGGTGCAGGAGATGCCAAACTAGCAGCAATGATCGGTGCTTGGCTAGGCTGGCAAAAGGTTTTACTTGCGATCGTGATCGCGGCAGCCCTCGGCTCAATTGCAGGAATTTTAGCGATCGCCCTGGGTAAACTATTAAGGAGGCAAGCATTTCCGTTTGGTCCTTTTTTAGCGATCGGTGGATTCCTGTCTCTCTTATTTGGTACTGCCGTTATTAATACCTATTTACAGTGGTTTGGCCTGGGATAATGCCAGGAATGACTAAAAAACTAAAATAATCAAACAGCTAAACATCTCTATCTCCGCGTACCAAATAGTCAGGTAGAGCCAACTCTAATCGGCTGAGAATAAATATTACGGTGCCTTGATTCTTACATGCAGATCGATGATTTAGCCGCTATTCCACTCTCTCACTGTTACAAGACTTGAGACTTTAAATAGCTTAAACCAAATAAAAGCCTAGGTTCATAAATAACTAAACAATTCGATTGAGTAAACTGGTCAATACATGTCAGTATATGTTAGTTATTGTGGCCTTAGTGTTTATATCTAATAATGTAGATTGCTAGCTATAAATAGTGGAATCATTAACTAATTCCAGGTTGATAAATGGCGATCGCCAAGTCTCTGACTGGTTTGCCAAACAAGCATTCACAAACAATACAATCAACCGCACAACTATCTACAGCTTTATGCATTACTAAACCACTTTAAAAGCGCAATAATTCAACCTTTGTCATGGGATTAATGATCGCTAAATATTATTAAACAAAAACATTTTAATTAAGTCTTGATAAAAAACTTTAGTTTCTAAAACTAGCGATCATTCAATTATGTAAGAATATAAACTAACAAAACACACTCAAATATATCTAATGTTTTTTTACATACTATTGACAAAGTTACCTATCAGTCTATAATCCCAGCATTAGTGGTGTGATTAAGTTAATTAGCGGTGCACAAAAGCTATGAATAATTTCCTTAGTTTAATAGGTGGAAAACCCCCAGGTGTCGGCATAGAAGTAAATTCGGAACGGGTCAATATTGTTCAACTCAAATCTAAAGGTCAGGCTGGCTATAAATTGGTAAATCACGCCACTTCCACTTTAGATGAGGGAATTGTTGAAGAAGGGCGGATTAATGATCCGATCGCCCTAGGTGAAATTATTCGCGGCTTGATGTCGGATAACAAAATCAAAGCCAAAAAAGTTGCTACCGCAGTGCCAGGCAGAGAAACAGTCAGCCGCCTGATTAAATTACCCGCTGAAATTCCCGATGATGAGCTGCGCGAAATGGTATTGAACCAGGAAGCTAGCTTATATTTGCCCTTCCCCCGCGAGGATGCGGATGTGGATTATCAAAAGCTAGGTACAAGTCTTGACGACGATGGGATCGAGCGATTAGAAATTTTGATGGTGGCCACGCCGCGTGAAGTCACTGACATGTATCTGCAAACCATGGAAATTGCCCAACTTGATGTTGACATCGTTGAGGTGACCAGTTTTTCAATTATTCGCAGCCTCAAAGAGCAGCTCGCTCGCTTCCAAACTATGGCAGAGGCAGTGGCGATCGTAGACATTGAATATGAGTCCACTGAAATTACGATCACCGTTGATGGCGTACCACAATTCTCGCGCACGGTTGGCATTGGTACTGAGCAAATTCAAAATGCCCAACTGCGGGCAATTAACTTACCACCTCGGCGCAACACTGACATGGAAATGCTCTCAGCCATGACGGTGCCAATCCAGACGATCGATACCGCCGGGTTGGCAGGTGGTAGTGGCAATAGCCCTGGGGATGCGGCAATTTTGCGAGTGCTGGGCGATCTATCCGATGAACTGCGGCGATCGATTGATTTCCATACCAGTCAAACCGCTGGATCGGATGTGGTGCAATTGTTATTGGTTGGCCCAGGAGCTTGCATTGGCCAGCTCAATGAATTTTTCTCACAGCGATTGGGTATTGCCGTCACCCAGGTTGATCCTCTGGATGCACTAGCTGTAAGTGCAGATGATGATCTGTCAGTACCAGAGCGAATGGCAATGGTTGTAGTTTTGGGACTAGGCATTAGGGAGGCTTAAACAAAAATGTACGATCTTGATATCAATTTTCTTAACGATCGAGAAGTTGCGGCGGAAATAGCCGAGCAACAACCGATCGAAGATAAAAAACTAATCTTTATTGGTCTAGGGGTCGGTGCAGCAGCGCTGGCTGCGGTGGGGATGATTTTTCTCGTTCTAGGCGGCAGACTGAATCAGCTAGAAACTGAATTAGCTGCCCTCACTGCAACCGAGACCCAATTAAACTCGCAACTGGCGGCGCTATCTTCTTCCGAGCAGGAAATCGTGGCCATTAATCAGCGCACTGAACAGGTGGTCGATCTGTTTGTCTCTGACCTGCCTGCCTCAGCTCTGATGCAAGACATTCGCAGACGAGCTACCCCACTTAATCTGCAACTCAGCTCTTTAGTTAGAGATAATCTGGTAGTGACGATTTCTGGACAAGCTTCTACCTTTGATGATGTCAATAACTACGTTCTAATCCTACAAGATTCCCCTTTCCTAGATCCTAGTGGCACTAAGTTGGTGTCTGCCACCATTGGTGATGCTCCGGCTAGTAGCCAGGACGTGCAGACAGTTCCCCTGGTAGATTATAAAATCACGGCCAGAATCACCGATGCCAGCTTACTCACCTTGCTACCAGAACTACAAAGAGCTGGTGCAGAAGGGGTAGTCCAGAGAATTTCGTTGTTAAAAGAACAGGGAGTGATTGAAAATGACAGCTAACCTTGGTGCGGCTGACGATTTTGAAGAAGGCGTAGGAGGTGGTGGAGTCACCCTATTCGGGGTCAACCTCTCTAGCCGGGTATTAGGGATTATTCTTGGTGTCGGTCTGGTCGGTGTGTCTGGTTGGGTGTTTTTAAACTATACCAAGCCCCGCCTCGATCGAATTAATCAAGCTGAGGCCGAAATTACCCAGAAGCAACAATCGATCCAAAATTTGGAAGCCCAGATCGCCAGTAAGGCTGGTGTGGCTGGATCAGTTGATGATGCCAGAGACCGTAATCGCACTGCCCTCTCATTCCTGCCTGATGTCGATGTAACCGATACCTTGCTTTTGGATTTGAATGCTCAGCTACCGGAACCACGAGTGGTTTCCAATTCGTTGGCTTCGATTGAATTTGCCGGTGCACTAGAGAGTTTTACCCCCAGCACAACCGGTGCGATCGCAACCGAAGAGATTGATTCGCAATTTGTGGCTCAAACCTTTTCGGTTACCTTTTCTGCTACCTATCAAGACACCCTAGACTATATGCAGCGCATTGAAAGGCTCAGACCTTTACTAGTGGTAAAAACTTTTAGTGTAGAAAAGGCATCAACGGAAATAGCCTTAGGTGGCAGTCTAGAATTAACCGATGAGCAAGAAAAAGCGATTCTGGCTAATTTTCCACCTCTGCTAGATACCAAGTTCACCCTGCAAACCTATGTTGCTATTCCTGAAGAGGCTTTGTTGGCTCTAGAGCAGCGAGATCGAGAGGCAGTAGCAGCAGCAGCGGCGGCAGCAGCGGCAGAAGCAGAAGCAGCAACAACGCCGTAGTTAGATTTACATTAAATTTACCCAGACAATCATAAATTTTGATAACATGTCTTGGTCAGGTGGTTTAGTTTCGCAAGCTAGTGTGTTAATAGTTTTCAATGTGGTTTAGATGATGAGGAGTTCAGCACCATGGATAAACGATCTTTATTTTGCTGGCTGATGGCAGCAACGGTATTCCCCCAGATGTTTCTGGCGATGCCACTAAATGCTAGAGCAGCACAAAATTCAAATAAAGAAGCTTCTGAATCAGAATTAGTAGAAGCGAATTCAGCGAATCCTAATTCCAGAGTTATGGGTCGGCGTCAGGCTGTAGAGGCTTTAAAAATAGCTCAGGCGCGAAGTAATCAACGTAACATTCCCGATAATGCGGTTCCTAAGACTGCAACAGTGCCTGTAGATAACACCTCAGAAGAGGCTCTATTTCAGTCTCAGGTAACTGTTACCACCAAAGATGGGAAGCCTCGTACTTCTCAACCAATCCCGCCCACAGTGCCTCCAGTGCATCCCCAGTTACCTGGCCGGATTCAAGGGGTAGTGCCACCGCTGCAGCGTCGCCCAGTACCACCTCCGGTTGGCGACATCGCTGTTAGCAATACCCTGCTCCGTCCTGATCTTATTGATTTGGGTAGCGCGGAACGAGTGCCCAGAATTTCTTTGCGAGAGGCTCCGGTTAGGGATGTATTAGCTCTGATCGCCAGAGTTGCGGGTCTGAATGTTGCTTTTGCTGATGATATGTCGGGTCAGACAAACACTGCTGCCAACCAAAGTAATCCCGCCGATCGGCGTATCTCTCTGGATATTGAGAACGAAACTGCACAGGATGTATTTAATAATGTTTTGCGATTGACTGGTTTGGATGCTAACCGGATTGGCAAGACTATCTTTGTAGCTGCTAATTTGCCAATTACACTCAAAAACATTGTCACGCGTAGCTATCGCCTGAACCAAGTCACTGCTGGAGAAGCTTCGGCATTTCTGGTTAGCTTGGGCGCAGAACGGGCGATCACCAGACAGAGGCCGATCCCAGGGGCGCAAGCTGCAGAAGTTGGCTCCGGTGGCGTGGTCGTTCAGAATATTCCCCTAGAAGAAGTACCGGTTCTGGAAAGTATTCAACGGGATGAGAATTCTCTAGCACCATTAAGTGGGCTTTCCGTAATCGCAGAAGAGCGGACTAATTCAATTACCTTGGTCGGAACTCCTAGCCAGGTTGAGTATGCCTCTGCCCAGCTAGCCAGACTTGATATCCGCAAGCGTCAGGTGGCGATCAATGTCAAGATTGTGGAAATTAACTTGACCGAATCTCAGGGATTCTCGGCCAATTCCTCCTTTGGGATCGATAATACCTTTGTGACCGTGAGAGATGGTACGGCGGTGCTCAACTTTGGGGAGCTTAATGCGGCTCCTGCTACCACTGATGGTGATGTATTCTCACGGCCAGTTGGTAATAATCCCTTGGCAGGCACACCATTATTTGTCAATCCTGATGGTACACAACTTACCCAAGATCCGATCTCAGGTGAATTTGTACCACTCCAACAAAACCAGCCAGGCTCACCATTTACAGATAGTCCTACAACTCCTGGTATTTCTGGAATAACTCCACAGCGCAACGCTGTACCAGGAAATGCTCCTAGAATTGTTGTAGATCCAACCACCGGCCAACCAATTCTGGATGGTACAAATGGTGTTCCTGGTGTTCCTGCCACCTATTACCTCAATCCCGGTGGCGTAATCAATGCTAACCTACCTGGCTTACCACCAGCGCTCCAGACAGGACCGTTTGGGAATACACCAATCTTGCTTGATCCTGACACAGGTGCCCCAGTTTTGGCTACAGCACCTGTTGATGCCCAAGCACCACAACCATCCTTTATTGGTCAAGCGGCACAACTAGCTTATTCCTTGCCTCAGATCTTCCAATATCCCAGACAGTTCCTATCCAGGTTGGAAGCTAGTATCACCAGTGGCCATGCCAAGTTACTAACCGATCCAACCCTATTGGTACAGGAGTCCGAGACGGCCAGAGTTGATCTAGGTGATGAAATCATCCAGATTGATACTTCCGGTAACCCAGTGATTGAAACTGCGGGCTTGAGCTTGAATATCAACGTGGTGCGGATTGATGATAATGGATTTATTAACCTATCGATCGCGCCGACGATCGCCAGCATTGGAGACACGCGAAATATTTCGACCGATAACTTTGCTGGCCCAGTAGATTTGCTGATCAAGCGCGAACTTGAATCTGGTCAAATTAGATTGCGTGACAACCAAACCTTGATCCTGACTGGGGTAATTCAAGATGTCGATCGTCAGATTATAAACAAAGTACCGTTCTTTGGTGATTTACCTATCCTTGGTACCCTGTTTAGAAGTGAAAGCACTGAGAATACCCGTAACGAGGTTGTTATTCTAGTTACACCAAGGATTCTTGATGATAGTGAATATGCTAGCCAATATGGTTATACCTATCAACCAGGTCCAGAAGTACAACAGGTACTTGACAGCAACGGTATTCCGTTCAGATAAGGAATATAGAACAGGTTGACTACTATTGACTTCCTCTCTTAGTTCTTAAATGAGTAAAGGAGCGCAACTAAACCATGTGCTCCTTTTTATTTCTTGCTTACTCCTTACTCCGATATGTTGCAAAGAGAATTGCTCAGAACAATAAATATATGCTGGCAATACTCGTTTGGGAAAAGCTCTATTATTCAATTCATTTTAAGTTGGTTGTTGATTGGGCATATTATTCATGGGTAGTTTTAGCTATAAATGATATTTGGCCATAGAATTGCAACTTACTCAAGATTCATTTGCATTTACTAAAAAAACTTACTTCTAGACCATTACCTAATGCATATAGGTTTGTCCTCCTCTCACCTATAATGCAATCAGAGCTATTATTAATAGCTAGTAGTTTGCTAAGCGCCAGTCTGATCCGATCAATTGATTGATTGATTCTGAAAGTCTGAAAGTAGGTGTCCAAGCCTTGCTCTCTCATCGGCTGAGTTTCGACAGAATAGGGCTGAGGCTGATCTTCTACCGTTGGTTAATCGGTTAATAAAAAACCTGAAGTATTGAAGTTGCGATATAAATGCCAGTTAATTACTCTAGCTGCCTAGCCATAAAGCTTAGATTAATTCAAAGCTAATCTAGAGCTAAATCGACTCATATTCCGATCAGCCAATTGCTGTATCAGCTTACATTAGGCAGTTAGAACTTATATCTCAATTATCTCAATTTTGAGCTCAAACCAATGCATAGTTTAAACTTAAAGAGGGATATCATCACCAGTTCTAGCCGGTAAGGTATCAATGAACCGTCTGTACTCAGATAAATACTGCTCTAGCAAAACAAGCTGAGATAAATTAAGGCGATAGTAGATCCACCGACCTTCCTGACGACCGGTGATTAGCTCTGCTTCCTTGAGGGTTTTTAGATGGAAAGAGAGCTTGGATTGGGTTACATCTAGTCGATCGCAAAGTTCGCAAACGCAATATTCCTGTTGCTTTAACAATTCTAGAATACGAATCCGCAAAGGATCGGAAAGAGCGTGAAAACCAGAGGTTGTTAGATTTGACTTATCAAGTTTGACTGTAGGCATATGACAATAAAATTGATTGATTATTTCTCAAGCGAAATCTCTCCACATACGAATAGCTCAATTATATTCAATATCTTTGCGGTTGCATAGAGTAAAACCAAAGCTTTTCGCAAAAAAGATTGATCTAAGTCTATAGAAATAGTTGAAAAACTCTACATCCCTTAACCACTGATGTAGCTATTATCTGCGTCAGCTTACAAAACTATGGTTAAGCATTAGTTAACGGAGGCAAAAATATTTATTAATTGCCAGCAATTGAAAATAATTGGTATGAATTGAGCTGTGAAAATTTACGATCTACAGATCAAATTCAACATTCCTAAAACGTAAACATACCCTTGCTACTTAGTATAGACGAGATCTATATTGATTTTAAGCAATTTAAATTACAAAATTGCTTGTTTTGAAATTTACGAAAAATAGCAATAGCCAATATCCAAAAAAATTTGATTATTAAGAAAACTAGATTTCAAGTAGGCTTTAACCAGAAATTTTGAAGTCTCATGCTATTAAACTAAAAAAGTTAAACCAACTTAACTTTGGCAAAATTAATTGACCTTTATATTCAGTTGTCGTAGGCTAAATAAGCTGATTTTGTAGGCCAAAGTAGATCTATTTAGTGATAGAAGAAATGGGTTGCGCAGAAATAAAAAATATTGCTAGAAGTAAATTAGCAAGTTAGCATTAGGTTGGAAGTTTTGGCAAAGCTCCTAATGATTTTTGTAGCCATTTGTTAGGTGAGGAGATGAAAACATTTACGCTCATTTCGATCGCCACAATTGCGATCGCCCCCGCGATGATTGCCCCTGCCAATGCGAATAATACTTTAAAGTTATCTAGCCTTGAGCATAGTCATAGCTTGATTGACGGTAACAAGCCTGGGGCGGTTTTGCAGAACACCAATATGCAACAGGTTAACCTGCGAGCTGCTAACCTCAGCGGTATTTCCTTAATCAAGGCGGTGCTGGCAGGAGCTAATTTGAGTGATGCCCAATTAATTAATACGGATTTGAGGGATGCCAATCTCTCCCAGGCGGATTTGTCGGGTGCAGATCTATCGGGGGCGAATCTGGCCGGAACCTTGCTGGTGGATGCTAACTTAACCAGTGCGATCGTGACACCAAACCAACTTAGTGATGCTTATCTTTGTCACACTACTTTGCCGAATCGCACCATTAGCGATCGTAATTGTCCGGAGTGAATTTCAATCAACTTCAATAGTTAAAGAATAACTTTGAAGGAAGCAGTTTTTGACTACTCCTAATTAATTCATTGAGGGTGGAGAATTACAAGTACCGCTCAAAATTAAGTTCTCAATGGGTTGATTAATTTTGTGAAGCTAATAGAACAGATGTAGTCATGATTTAGTCATTCCCGATCGCGTCAGGGAAGCTATCTACCAAAGTTTTCAGGGCTGGGCAAACATCAGCGTTATCGGTAAGATTGTCTCGATTGTTCCAGCTAAATGGTGCGGAACGAGCCGCAGACAACCACAGCAATCGCTTCGCTCTGGTCATGCCCACATACAGCAATCGAAATTCTTCCGCCTGTTTGAGGCTCTGGCATCGACTCCAGGCTACAGTGGGATCGGGGATCAGTTCGCCGTGAATCATGGCGCGAATTTGGGCGCGGGCAACTTCTGGCAACGTGAATTCGCCTAAGAACTTAACCGCCTCCTTCTGAAATAGTTCGCCAGGAATGATTCGCTTATGCAAAAACGGCATGAATACCACATCCCAATCCAGCCCCTTAGCCTTGTGCATACTGATTACGGTCAATTGACCTGAACGGGTGTAGCGATCTTCGAGGTTCTCATCTTCAACCGCTTCAAAACTCTCGGAAGTTACGATATCCTGCAAGGCTGCCACCATTGCCGCTAGATTATATTCCTCTAGTTGCGAACTAAGCCGATCGCTAAGTTTGTCGGCAGTAGCTAGTTCTCCCTGGTCATACCTTAATGTGAGGGCAATAAAAGCGATGAGGTTATATGGGGGTAGCTCCAGTTTGGCACGCAGCAGCCCGGTGCAAATATGCCTTGCTGCGATCGCAATGGGGGTGAAGTTGGGATCAAGTGCGGTGGGATATAAAAACTGTTCCGGTAAGCTGGCCAGGGCATCGAGATCCTGGGGCTTAATAATTTGCCGTTTGGACAGAACCCGCAGCGCTGCTTTGAGGTTATCCGGTGAATGGGGGCGATCGAGGAATTGCAATATGGCTAGCATGTCTTCTGGTACGCGGGAACGGCGATCGCGTTGTTCCACGTCATAAACGCGAATGGGATCAGGGTGATCGCGGTTGAAGTTTTCCAGTTCCTCGCACACAAACCGACCTTGATTATGTTGCCGTACCAGCACCGCCATGCTTAATTCTGGATTCTGCGCCAATAGCTGCTGGGCGCGATCGTAGAGCAAACGTACTGTATGGTTGATATTAGGCGGGAAATTAATTTCTAGGCCATTACCACGGCTTGGCAATGGGGCGGGATTGGCATTGGGTTGGGGATCGCCAGGATCGACGGCACGAATATGTTGCTGCCGGAATGGTGGTTCCGGTTGGGCATAGGTTGAGCTATTCACCCAATCTAAAACCTGATTGGCGCTGGCCATAATCCTGCTGCTGCTGCGTCCGGCTTGATCGAGGCTGACCAATCGCCCCCGGCTCTGGGCGCGATCGCAGAATTGATTAAAAAAGCGCGGATCGGCATTCGTAAAAGTGGAATTAATTGCTTGATTGGGATCGCCCACCCGAATTAGATTTAAGTTTTGATTCTCTGGATGCCTCTCTTGCTGCCCCTCTTGATTGTTAGCGCCGTCAAGATTAACAACAGATTGGCTATTATTCCTCTGCTCAAGATCTCGATTCTGGCGATCTAAATCAGCGCGATCGCCACCCATCTCAGCATCTCTACCCTGTGGCCTCACTACTGCCAATTGTTCGAGCAATTTAGTTTGTAATGGTGAAGAATCCTGCGCTTCGTCTTCAAACACCGCAAATACCCGTTCCTGCCAATATTGCTGCACGGAATCCTGAGCCAGTACCCGCAGCGCCCCCAGAATCATATCGTCATAGTCAATCATGCCCTGCTTATGCAACAGGCTTTGATAGGTTTCATATAAACCAGCGGCGACCTCTAAAATTTCGCCCGCATCTGCATAGCGCAAGTCATCCGGCGATAGTTTGGCACTCTTGGCCGTGGCGATCGCCTCCCGTGCTAGGGCTGGCAGCACTTCGGTGCGTAGGATCGTCTGCCGCCGCAATCGCTCTGCATCTTCGCCATCAAACCCCCTACCTTCCAACAACATCTCATATAAGCGAGGATTTTTCCGCAACCATCGATTCGCCGCCTGTTTAATTAAACCCAGCTTGCGCGGCTCAGAAATTATCTGGGTTTCCGCCGCACTAAATCCCGACAATTCAGCATGGGAACTGGCAATACTAAAAGCCAAACCATGCAAAGTATTCACCGTAAAGGCGCTTTGGGGCAATCGCAACTCTTGTAGATGTTTACGAATTTTGCGGCGAATGTTGCTGGCTGCCGATCGGGTGAAGGTAACCACCACCAATTGCCGCTGCCGACTGAGTTGATTGTTGGCGATCGTAATCACTGCCGCCACCGCCATGCCGGTTGATTTCCCTGCCCCTGGCACTGCCGAAACTGCCAGCTCTCCGCTTTGCCATTGCGCCATCTGTTGCTGTCCGGCTCGCAAGGAAGCATGTAATTCGGCCAGTTGGGTTGCCAGTTGCGGTGCGATTGTCATAGTTTAATTAGCTTCAATTTATAAGGCTTCGGGTTATAAGGCTTCGGGGAAGCTTTGGGAATAAGCAGGAGAAATGTAAATGTAAACGTAAACAGTAGTAATCTATGCTAATTTCTTGGAACTTTTTGTGCAAATCTAAATCGCCTAGATCGCCTAGATCGCATCGGCATAAATCAATATGAACTGGGCATGATGCTGGAGCTAGAAAGATGAAATCCAAAATCCCTTATGCGATCGATCTAGGAATTGCAAATAAGTTGATATGATCTTCTCGCAATACCTACCTAATATTTTTTCAAGCAAGTTACTGTGTAATCATTGCTAGTTATATCAAGTTTGTGGCCAAGCATTCATTATTATTGCCAGCGAGATCTCTTGAAGTTGTGCGGAACAATCTCAGCCAAGTAGAGCCAGCAATTTCTAGTTAATGATCTCACAAAAATATTAGCAACAAGGTAATTGGGATCATGTTTTCGAAATCAACCAATTCCCAAATTTCCCATCACAGGAGTTCAATCGATCGCAAGATGAAGCAACGCATATTTATTAGCACCGGAGAAGTCTCTGGCGACTGGCATGGTTCAATCCTAGTGCAGGCAATGTTTGCCGAGGCAAAACAGCGTGGAATTGAGCTGGAAATTGTAGCTTTAGGTGGCGATCGGATGGCTGCGGCTGGGGTGAAGTTGCTGGGTAATACCGCCGCGATCGGTTCGATCGGCCTGACCGAAGCATTGCCGTTTGTGTTACCGACCATGCGATTGCAACGCCAAGCCAAGCAACAACTTAAGCAAGACCCGCCCGATCTGGCTGTTTTGATTGACTATGTGACCCCTAATCTGGCGATGGGGAGCTTTTTTCAAAACATACTCAACAAGCCAGTTACCTATTACATTGCGCCCCAGGAATGGGTCTGGTCATTTAAGGATAAAAACACCAAAATGATCGCTGGCTTCACCGATAAAATCTTTTCGATCTTTCCCCAGGAAGCCACCTACTACCGCAAGCATGGCGCAAATGTAGACTGGGTCGGACATCCATTGATCGATGAAATGGCCAAGGTGAGCGATCGTGCCATCTGTCGCACTGAGCTAGGCCTAGGTGAATCTGACCTGATAGTAACAATGCTGCCTGCGTCACGGGCACAGGAAATTAAATTCTTATTCCCGCCCATGCTGGAGGCTTGCCAGGCAATTAAGGCTAAATTGCCCCAGGTTAAATTTTTGCTGGCACTGTCTACGGAAAAATTCCGCCAGCCGATCGCCGATATGCTGAATCAATATGGGATCGAGGCAGAAATTGTCTATGGCAAATCTCACCAACTAATTCGGGCTGCTGATCTGGTGCTAACTAAATCTGGCACTGTTAACTTAGAAACTGCCCTACTGGGCGTACCCCAGGTGGTGATCTACAAAGTCAGCGCCAGTACAGTGTGGGTGGCCAGGAAAATCTTGGGCTTCTCGATTCCATTTATGTCACCGCCCAATTTAATCCTGGAGCGGGAAGTTGTGCCTGAATTATTCCAGGAAGCAGCCACCGCCACTAATATTGCTGAGGCTTGCTTAACCCTGCTGCAAGACCAAACGGTGCGATCGCAGACCCTAACGGACTATACCGAAATGCGCCACAAATTAGGCAAACCAGGTGCAGCCACCAGAGCCGCCCAGGGCATCCTTGATTTACTAACTCAGTCGTTAGCCACGCACCATAGTCTCTAAATAAAAATATTCCGGTTAATACATTCGACTAGTCCCATCTCGTCAATGATTTCGACTACGATGCCTAGATGGTCTAGGTGCTCTACCTTGATTTCCACTGGCTCGATTCGGCTTTTTCAAAATTACCTTATTTTATTTCTTAACCGCGAAATGTGGGTCTGAGCCACTCATTCATACTTCAAAAATACAATTATCCTATTCCAAAACCTGCGGAATGTGGGTTTTACGCAATATTTGATTTAACCTGACTACCAAGCGTTCTCAATTTCGTTCCGCTCTCAATTTTTTGTCCTGTACTTAGAATTAAGGAGTTACAAATTAAGTGCGACGACACAACAACCAACGCAAAGACACAGGGGGCTGTCGATCGGTAGGGAAAAGATCGCGTCCCCGTGACCAGCTTGGGAACCAATTAGTAGGCGGCCAGGCTTTCTCTGGCAAATGTTGCTTTTCGTAATCATAAACCGATTGATTGGCAATTATTTCCAGTGGTAGCTTTTGCAGCGCCGCATCCAACTCCGCTGGGGTTACCAAAAACGACCAGGCCACCTGCGACAATTCCCTAATCATTGGGGTTGGTTCATAGCCTTCGCTGGTTAGAAACAGGTTAAATAACAACAAACCCTGCGATCGCAGACAGTCACACATCCTGGCCAGCAACAATTCCACCTGATTAATATGCCGGAAATGGGGGATTACTTCAGCGGCAAAGATCAAGCCATAATGGGCGGGGCGAATTTTTAAGGCTGGATCTAAAACATTCCCTTCAATCACATTAATATTCAACCCCTCAGCAGTGGCGATCTTTTGCATTTGCTCTACAAACACAGGCGCTAGCTCGATCGCATCCACCGGATAACCCAGCTTAGCCAGCGGGAAGGTATTCCGACCATTGCCCGCGCCAATATCCATAATTGGGCATTTAGCCGGATCACTCGCCGCGATCGATTCCACCACCTCGATCACCTTGGCATCGGCATGGCTACCAAACAAAGAGCCTTCTCTGGTATCGACCCAGCGCTGATACTTATCCTCGATCGAGGGTACTTCGCTATTCACATTAATATTCAAGCCCTTGGTCAGCCCCACTGTGGGCGTAGGCGGCATATATCTAAACACCAGACGGGCGTAGGGGGACTTGGCAAAACCTTCTTCCAGGTGCTTACCGACAATGTTTGCCAGGGCTTGCTTTTCCTTGGTGGTGAAGTTCTGGCCGAGCGCCACCAGCAATGCATTAATTTGCGTTAAATAACGATCTTTGTAACTGGGAATGCAGGGAAAAACCAACTCTCCCCTTGCCGCAGTGAGGCTTTTAACCTTGAGGCGAGCCAGCTTGTCTAGGGCATCAGGATCATCGATCGCTTGATCGCTTAAATTCTGGGTCACATCAGGTACTGGCTTAGGTTGCTCTGGCGGAACGGCACTCACAAATATTTACTCCTTGAATTTTCTCCTTGAATTTGCTCCCTGAAAAGAATAATGCAATCGGGCTTGAATCAGATTAGAAGCGATCGGGTGATTTCAATCCTAATAATTATAATTAACCTCGACTTGCCCTGAACTCTTACTTGCTTAGTACCCCAAACCAACTTAGAGATTTAGGCGATCGCTGTTTTGGTTCAATCATCTTTCAAGCATCTGTTTACCTTGCCCCTGAAAAAAACTACATTCTACAAACCTGCTCAATCATGCGTTGTGCCTGGGAACCATACCCCGCCCCAAACAAATTAAAATGATTCAGGATGTGATAGAGGTTATAGAGGGTTTTGCGCTTTTGATAGCCCGGATCAAGCGGAAATGATTGATTGTAGGCTTGATAGAAGCTGGCAGGCGGTGATCCAAACAACTCAGTCATGGCAATGTCTACTTCTCGATCGCCATAATAAAGCGCCGGGTCAAAGATCGCTGGCTCGGTCTTACCATTCACGATTGCAAAGCTGAGATTTCCACTCCACAGATCGCCATGTACCATCGCTGGTTGCGGTTGATAGGTCTCAAAAAATTTCGGCACCGCATCTAGTAACTCTTGCTCAGAGATGCGGCAGCTAAACCCATTGCGTCGCGCTAGCTTGAGTTGAAATTGCAAGCGATGCTTAGAGTAAAACTCAACCCAATCCGACTCCCAGGTATTAACTTGCGGCGTAGCGCCAATTACATTTTGTCGATCCCAGCCAAAACCTTTGCTGCTGGTGACCCGATGCATGGCCGCCAGCTTGTGTCCCATTGCGCTCCAATCCTGCGATCGAGTTAGCTCCAGCCACTCCGCCACAAAATAACTCGAACCCGCCGCCGTCCCCCAACAAATGGGCTTGGGCACCAGAATTGTATTGGTCGCGTGCATTTGCTCTAGGGCGATCGCTTCCACCTCAAACATGCCCACCTGAGCGGCGGTGTTGGTTTTCACAAAAAACTGGCGATCGTCACCAATCACCTGGCAAGCGCGATTGATACTGCCACCACCCACATAATTAGTGGCCGCGATCGTAAAGGGCGCACCGATCGATCGGGATATGTGTGCTGCTATTTCGTCCCACATTTCAAAATAATGTTGCTAATAATATCAATGACTAAATGTCTAGTTCACTGTCCACATGTCCCTACCTGCACAGAACTAGAACTACCAGCATGATTATCCTAGCGCCTTGGGGTTAGTTTGCCTAATGAACTCAATTGCCGTTGCTAGATCAGGTCAAAAATCGTGCCAGTAAGAGCAAAGATTGATTAATCGCAAACATGTAGTATACTCTTGCCAATGTAAATCCTGCTTATGTATAAACACCTAAAGTGTTTGATTGATCAGGCCTTTATTAATATTTTATAATATTTTAAGTATTAATTTAAAGGTCTAGGCGATCGGGCATAGGGTTTTATGAAACGGGAATACATGGCAGTGGCAAAGTCTTTACTTGAAATTTTTTGATTAAAATTGAATGCCTTAAGCACCAACACAGCTCTATTTGCTTTCATTAGCTAAATTGTTGAGGTGCTCGAGCGGTGAAATAGCTTGAAACATCAAAACATCAATCGATCGCAATATGTTGCTAAAGTCTAGCGATCGATAAGCCCAGAAATATTTATTGGTTTATGGTAATTAGCTCATCTAAGCCGGCCTCATCAAAATCAAAGTTCTAGCTAACTATGATCTTGACTGGCAAATGTTTGCGCTAGGCGCTGAACCAAGAAAATCCTTAAGACTGAGAAAACTTATCCGTGAGGAGACCACATGGAAACAGAGATTTGTCCCGTTCACTTGAGTGAAGATGGCGAGGATTGTCTATTTTTTATCCTACCGCCCCAGGAAGATCCCGGTGATGACATTTTTGGTACTGAGGGAGTTGATGTAATTAACTTCGCCTCTAATTTTGACGATCGTATTTTTGTGTTTGGTGGCGACGACACTGTGTTTGGCTTCAATGGCCGTGATGCGATCGTTGGTGGTGCCGGTGATGATGAACTGAATGGCAACGAGGGCGACGACTTTGTTACTGGTAATGAAGGTAATGATGTTGTCAATGGCAATCTTGATAATGACCTTTTGTTTGGCAACCAGGGCGAAGATACTCTCAGTGGTGGGCAGGGTAACGACACCCTCTGGGGTGGTAAGGATGCCGATCAGCTATTTGGGAATAAAGCCGACGACCTGCTGTTTGGTGATATTGGCAGCGATTTGGTTTCCGGCGATCAGGGCGCAGATACCCTCTATGGTGCAGCCCCATCCAGTAGCCTGCCTGGTTTAGGAGAAATTGATGTGCTGGTGGGTGGTATTGACACTGATACCTTTGTGCTAGCGGATGCGGGTGTCTCTTTCTATGACAATGGCGATCCCACCGATTCTGGCCTGGACGACTATGCGATCGTCTTTGACTTCAATCCCCTCGAAGGTGACAAGCTCCAACTCAGATTTGATGTGGATTATATTCTCACCAGCACTGATCCGGCGGTCTTTGGCTTCTCTGGTCTGGCCTTGTGGACAGATTCCGATGGCACAGGCAGCCTCACCCAAGCCGATGAATTGGTGGCGGCATTCCCAGATACTGCGCCTGAGGCTGTTATTGGTGCAGCCTTGATCTTGGTATAGAGGCAATCAACAAAGCTATTGTTTTTATTAATATTGCATTAAGTTCTGGGCTTTTGTTAAAAAATCGATCATCCAGAACTCCAGGTCTGGTCTTACTGACAACTGGATCTGATTACTGAGGCAGCAACATATTGAGATAGAGTGGAGGAATAATATCCTTCACTTTTATTTTTTGATCCGACCTACCAGAAACTATGACTGCCAAACCTAAAATCGTGGTTCTCGACGATGATCCCACCGGTTCACAAACCGTCCATAGCTGCCTTTTGCTAACCAAATGGGATGTGGATACGCTGCGGTTTGGTTTGCGAGATAGTGCGCCGATCATGTTTGTGCTCACCAATACCAGGGCGATCGAACCTGAAGCAGCCGATCGGGTCACCCGCGAAGTTTGCCATAATTTAAAACAGGCGATCGCGGCGGAAAACATTGCTGAATATATGGTGGTGAGTCGCTCCGATTCAACCCTGCGCGGCCATTATCCAATCGAAACCGATGCGATCGCGGCGGAAACAGGGCCCTTTGATGCCCATTTTCTGGTGCCAGCCTTTTTTGAGGGGGGCAGGGTCACGATCGACAGCACCCACTATTTAATCATTGATGGCAAGCCTGTCCCGACCCATGACACAGAGTTTGCCAAGGATTCTGTATTTGGCTATTCCACCAGCTATTTACCAGACTATGTGGCGGAAAAGACCAAGGGCAAAATTGCTGCTGAGCAGGTGGAGCGCTTCTTGCTGGCCGACATTCGCGCTGGCAGTCTCGATCGCTTGCTGGCGCTGAGTAACAATCAATGTGGCGTGGTTGATGCGGAAACCCAGGCCGATTTAGATAAGTTTGCCGCTGATGTGCTGGCTGCGGCTGCCCAGGGTAAAAAATTCCTGTTCAGGAGTGCCGCCAGCATACTTACTGCTCTGGCACAGTTACCGCCCCAACCCGTTGCGCCAGAGCAAATGTCTACCTATGTGCGCACAGATCAGCCTGGTGCGGTGATCGTGGGCTCCCATGTCAAAAAAACCACTGCCCAACTGGCACAATTACTAAAACAGCCAGGGGTAGCAGCGATCGAAATTGAGGTTAAGCAGTTACTCACACCGTTCAACCGAGATCTGTTATTGCAGCAAGCTCTGGAGCAGGTGCGATCGGCGCATGGGGCAGGTAAAACTCCGGTGGTCTATACCTCACGGGAAGAGTTACAGTTTGAGGATGTGCAAACTCGGCTGAAGTTTGGCGAGGAGGTGTCGGACTTGTTGATGCAGATCGTGAAGGGGCTGCCTGCGGAAACCAGTTTTTTGATTAGCAAGGGCGGGATTACTTCTAATGATGTGCTGAGTAAGGGGCTGGAACTAACTACGGCGCGATTGTTGGGGCAGATTATTGCTGGTTGTTCGGTGGTGCGTACGCCTGCGGAACGGGAGCATTTACCTAATTTGCCGGTGGTTTTGTTTCCTGGGAATGTGGGGGATGATGATGCGCTGGCGACGGTTTATCAAAGATTAACCACCAGAAAACCAACAAATTAAGCTATCATGCCCATATTTTAGAACGCCAGGGAAAGGCAAACCGATCGCCCGTTACCAATCGATCGCATCGCCATCCCTGCGCAAAGGCAAACAGCGCGATCGAGGTGGCAAATGAACTCAACCAACAATCAAACCCTAAAAATCGGCCTCTTATTTGGTGGTCAATCCGGCGAGCATGAAGTTTCGCTGGTTTCCGCCAAGTCGATCGCCCAGGGCTTGGGGCAGAATCCCCGCAATCAAGTCATGCCCTTCTATATTCAAAAAGACGGGGTGTGGTGTGATCCAGAGCGATCGCTAAACGTATTAGAAGCCGGTAAGCCAGAGCAGATTGACAATAGTGGTCAGTTTAAATTACCCGCCGCCGCCAATGAAGTTGATGTGTGGTTCCCGGCGCTGCATGGCCCCAATGGTGAAGATGGCACCGTGCAGGGGATGCTGCAACTGATGCAAAAGCCCTATGTTGGTAATGGCGTGTTGGCCTCGGCGGTGGGCATGGACAAGGTTTTGATGAAGGCGTTGTTTGCCCAGGCAGGCTTGGCGCAGGTCAAATATGTGGCGCTGAGTCGGTGGCAGTGGCAGCAGGAACCGGAAGAGTGGTATGAGCACATTGAAACTACGCTGGGTTATCCCTGTTTTGTTAAACCTGCCAACCTTGGCTCCTCGGTGGGGATTTCCAAGGTACGCGATCGCTCCCAGCTAGAGGCAGCGATCCACAGCGCCACCAGCTATGACCCCAGGGTCATTATTGAGCAGGGCGTTACCGCCAGGGAAATTGAATGCGCGGTGTTGGGGAATGAGCAACCCAAAGCCTCGATCGTGGGTGAGATTACCTACAATAGCGATTTTTACGACTATGAAACCAAATATACGCCTGGGATGGCGGATTTACATATTCCTGCGCAATTGCCAGAGACAGTGACTCAGGCAGTGCAAGACATGGCGATCGCCGCATTTGAAGCAGTTGCTGGTTCAGGGCTGGGGCGCGTGGACTTTTTCTATGTGGAAGCGAGTTCTATGGTTTTAATTAATGAGATCAATACCCTGCCTGGATTTACCTCCACCAGTATGTATCCCAAACTGTGGGAAGCGAGCGGAATTAGTTTTCATGACCTATGCGATCGGTTAGTAGATTTAGCGCTAGAGAGACATAAACCGATCGTTGGTTAATTAATTACATCCAGGCTAAGAAATTACTTCTTCAATTTCAATAATCTGTGCATCGGGGTCTTTAACCATAAAAATCAAGGGCTTTTCGCAGCGTACCTTATGCCTGACTCCGCGCATCTGCACCCTTAGCAACACCTGCTCAACACAATCGCGGTTGAAACAAACATGGCGATCGCGGTTACTCTGACGGCGATGGGCTCCTGGTACGATGTGCAATTGGGCATTTTTACCCAGTTGATACCAGTATCCGCCATCATTAACATCTTTGGTGGCAGTGCGTTGCGCCTCCATTGGCAGGTTATAGTACATTGGGTCAGAGGCCGCACCTAGACTATATTCATTGCCATAGTAGTAATGCAAGGGCACATCGGCGATCGATAGCTCTAGTTGCCCTTCGTAAAATGTTCTAGCCTGCTCCATGTCTGACACCATGATTGTATGCACCTTGGGCGCACTGGTCAGAAACATCCACATGGCCACGCCATAGGCAGCCAGCAACATTACCATTACCCCTTGGGTGGAAAAGAGCGCGTCAAACATAGTTTATTAAATTCGGATCAGGATCAATCTTGATTAATTTAGCTTACTTTAGGTTAGCTTGATCTTAATCCAACTCAACGGAGATTTGCTTGATGATTCAACGTATTTGAGTAATAGAATTTCAGCTATACTGACAACAACATCAAAATAAATAACTTGCAAAGTCCAGACAAAGCTGCATGGTTATAAGCCTTCAAGACGTAATAAATGTAGCGCGGCACAAGAGTCTAATGGGTTAGCAGAAGAATAAAATTATGTCTCCTGAGTATGATGCGATCGTTTTTTACAGTGCTGACGATCGACGAGAGGTTATTGAAATCTGTGAAAAGCTAAAAGAAAAAGGTATTAAGTTATGGCTAGATATTTGGGAGCTTAGGCCAGGAACAGACTGGCAGAAGGAATTAGACAATGTTTTTAGATTTGCAAAGTCTGCAATTGTTTTTGTAGGAGCAAGCTCTGTCAGTCCTTGGCAAAATTTAGAAACCAGAGCTTTCTTGAGAGAATCAACTAAGACAATGATGCCTATCATACCTGTGATCCTTGAAAGTGCGCCAAAGGCTCCACAGCTGCCAGCATTTCTTAGTTATTATAGTTGGGTAGATTTTAGAAGTAAAAGCCCTGACCCAATAGAACAGCTTATGTGGGGAATAACTGGTCAGAAAGTCACATAACGAATCGCAGCCATGCTATGGAAAACTTGGAATACATTGATATTTTATACCTGGTTCTCCCAATTATTTTTGGTGCGCTATTATCACTAATTGGTATTCAGAAAAAATATCTCGCTACAACCAAGTATATCCTTAACTTATGGCAGGTGTGGATATACTTAGCACTATCTGCCTTCGGTTCATTACTAGTTACATCTACTCTAAGATATGTTGGAACTACAGTAATAGGTCATTCTGAACTAGACTGTATTTTTATGTCACTAATTGGTGCAGGTTCTTTTATTGGCATAATCACTCAGATTCCTATCCCAGGTAGTGATAACAACGATATTAGCAAACAATTAAAAACAATACGTGATTTTGTTTATGAGTTCTTTGATGCATCGATCGAGCAAAAGGTTAGACAGATTATTCAAACAAAACTAAAAAGCTTTAATTTGGGGCGTCAGTTCAGTGTAGATGGTGAATATCTCAAAGATGAGAAAGACAATAGTTTCCTAAGAGAGGTATCCAGACTGCTTAGGGGCACGAATTTACCTGAAGGTACTATAAGAGACTGGGAAAGGGAGTTTGACATATATGTCGCTGTAAGGGGTGATTATGCATCTGTTATCAAAGTATTGGTTAAATATTACGATTTAGATTATCTTCTTTACGAGTTATCTGATTTTTTAGAAGAAACACCTGCGTCTAACGAGCCAGTCGCTGATAAAGCAGAATCCTCAACTGTTTTAAGGAAAAACTGGTTACATATATTTTGGCAATCCAATTATAAGTGGGCTGTTAATTTCCTGTTTTTATTCGGGTTGGGCTTGCTCATATTTGAGACAATGAATATCATAGGTCGGCGCTTTAAAGCTTATTTACCCGCGATCGCCTTGAACTTCAATATGCCGCTTGTTTTGGGATTAGTATTGATAGCGGCAGGTATATTAGCTGCTTTTTTCTTGTATCGGCGATCAAAATAGCGATTTTGGAAGTCTAGAAATCAACGCCGCGCTTAAGATCAACCCCATGCTCGGCATAGTGCTTATGGCAGACCATTTCCGAATGTACGCTGGCCAGGTCAAAGTAATCGGGGCGATTCATGCAGCGACCAGTAATAATCACCTCCGTATCGCGGGGTTTTTTAAGCAATGCCTGACAGATCGGCTCAACGGGCAATAGTTCTAGATCGACGGTGGGGTTGAGTTCATCCAGCACGATCGTTTTGTATAAACCGGAAGCGATCGCCACCTGGGCAATTTGCCAGCCCCGTTCCGCTTCGATAAAATCTAATTCCTGTTGTTGACCCCGCCAGACGATCGCATCGCGGCCGCAGCGCTGATGATCGACCACGTGGGGATAACTGCGACTGAGGGCAGCGATCGCCGCATCTTCCGTATAGCCAGAACCACCCTTGAGCCATTGCATAATCAAAACCCGATGGGATTGATCGCGGCTGATCCCAGTCCCAATCGCCTTGAGCGATCGCCCCAATGCTGAGGTGCTTTTACCCTTGCCTGCACCAGTATAAATTTCAATCCCAGAAATGCCATATTCATCGGCATGAACATGCTCCTGGGGGCGCATTTCTGAATGCAAGTTAGCAACTTCGATCAATTCCTTTGGCGCTCCCCGTCCAGTGGCGATCACTTCCAAGTGGGCTGGCTTGCGCTTGAGATCATTCACCACCCGATCGACGGGTAATAGCCCTAGATCTAGTACCGGATTGATTTCATCCAGCACAATCACTGAATATAACCCAGAAGCCATTGCCCCCTTCGCAATATCCCAGCCTCGTTCGGCTTCCTGGCAATCGAACTTGGTCACCTGCGCTGCATCAAAATATTCAGCTCGTCCGGTGCGTACCTGGTCAATCAGATGGGGGAAACCCTGTTGCAAGGCTGCGATCGCCGCATCTTCTGCATATTCGCGGCCAGGGCCTTTCAAAAACCGGATTAATAAAATGCGTGTTTCTTTTGGATCGGTGGCTGCCATGCCCAACCCCAGCGATCGCAACACCACGCCCAGGGCTGCCTGAGACTTGCCTTTGCCCATGCCATCATAGACATGGATTTGCCCTACTGCCCGCTCTGGTCGCACCTGAGCAGTCATAATACCGATTCCTGTCATAACCCTATCTGCCTAATGTGTGTCTAATGGATTTAAAGAACAGCTAACTAACCACACCGGATCGCTGAATGATGTGAGCTATTATAGCCCCCGATCGCTAGAATTGCTAGGGGAATACACTAGATATAGGGTTTTCCCAAAAGCTAATTCATATAAATACACTATCAGCAGATATCTAAATATCTATAGATACTATTTAAGGGTTGTTGATTGTTTTGATCTAGACCAGCGTTAATAGCCTGATTGGTAATTGTAATAATCGCTTAGATGCAATTACTAAATACCTATATCGTTCTTTCCCAATCATCACTTGAAGCAGTATTAACAAAAATTAGGTTGCTTTGCTCAGATTGGCGATCGCTCCTGCTAACAATATAAGCATCCTTAAAACTAAAGACAGATAGATCCCAAATGCAATCTAATCGTCAGGGTAGATCGCTTCGGAATTAGCCAGTAACTTAGCCGCAGTTTGCATCGCCTCAATGTCTGCCTCCGTCCACAATCGGGGCGATCGGCAATGGTGCGCTGCCAATAATCCCCACAAATTATCATTGACCAGCACTGGCACTACCAGATTAGCGCGGACATCAATGCTGCGTAAAAAATCACGGTGGCAATCATCAATCGGCTCAGATTCAATGTCGGAGATCGCCTTGCATCTGCCTTCCAAATAGAGCTGAGCATATTCCTGGTTAAAGCAATCATCTGCGCCAGTCTCGCCCAGAATTGAAAAACGATCATTGACGATCGCCTCATAGGTAACCTGGCCTTTCCAGCGGGTATAGAAATAGTAAAGAGCGACCCGATCGGTGTTTAGTTGCGTCCTCAGATTTTCAGTAACCTCACTCACCAACTCATCACGGAACTGCACAGAAATTAAGCGAGCCATCACATCCCTCAACCCCAGCGATATGGCATCGGGGGCTACTTTATTTTGAAACTCATCACTTGGCTGGCTCATAATTTTATATCCACAAATTCACATGCCTAGGACTGGGTTCAGGCTAAGCATCTTGCCTAGCTAGCCTGTAGCCTAAGTTAATCCATCTCTCAACATACCAAAATGGGGACTATTTGATCGAGGAGGTAAAGACAAGATTAGCAAAAACTGGATTGATCAGGCTTAATAACCATAACAAGCTCATGGTCTGATTTAAAGCCTATTAATACTTGCTTAAGACTTATCAAAACTTGATTGTGCGCCGATGTAGCATGACCGATTCAACCAGCCCCAGGGCAATAAAATTAGCAATCATTGCCGATCGCCCATAGGAAATCCAGGGCAGCGGAATGCCTGTCACGGGCGCTAAGCCGATCGTCATGCCGATATTGACCATCGCCTGGAACAAAATTAATGAGAAAAAACCGATCGCAATTAGCGAGCCAAAATCATCCCTGGATTTGAGCGCGATCACCAGCAGCCGCCAGCAGATCGCCATAAACACCACCAGCACGAATGCACAACCAATAAACCCCAACTCTTCGCCAATGGCGGAAAAGATAAAGTCGGTATGTTGCTCTGGGATAAAATCCAGCTTAGTTTGCGTGCCCTGCATGATCCCTTTGCCCCAAAGCTTCCCAGCGCCGATCGCAATCCGCGATTGAATCAGGTGATAACCGCCACCAAGGGGTTCTTTGGAAGGATCCAGAAAAAGTACCAACCGATCTTTTTGATAGTCAGCCAAAAATGACCAGAGTAAGTTGCCAATCTCCACTGCCACCAAATTAACTACCACCGCCACCACCGTAGAGATCATCCGAAACCAGGGCAGAGTAGTCCAGGCCAGTACGCCAGTAAAGGCTACCCAACCGAGCCAAATTGGCACATGGAAATTAAAAATGATCGCCGAAATTAAGGGTGATCCCAACAGGATCAACCAGCCTAGCTTGGCTCCAGCCCAATAGAGCATCCCCAGCGTAATTACCACAAATACCAGGGCAGTACCTAAATCTGGCTGAATGAAGATCAAAAACCAAGGTAAGGATACTACTGGCAAAACTTTCAGCATATCCAGGGGATGTTTGATCGGGCGTTGATGCAAAACTGCCGCCAGGGTAATAATTAAACCCAGTTTGGCGAACTCAGATGGTTGAATATTCACGCCACCAATCGATAACCAGCGCTGCGATCCATTTACGGTATTGCCAGCAAACTTAACGATTAGCAGAGAAATATTGGTGATCGCATAGGTGAGCCAATGAATTTGCAAGAGCCGATCGTAGGACCAACGGGCAATCACGATCGCCAGCACCAAACCCAGGCCGCCGGCAACCCAATGTTGCCACCACCAATCCGCTGAAATGTCGCGCGACTCAGTGCTGCGGATCGCCAAGCCACCTAAGATTGCAAGCAGGGCAGGCAGTAATAAAATCAGTACGTCGGCATCACGCCATTCGCGCTTGATCTGGTCGCGCCCCCAAAAGCGTAAATTTATGGCAAACATGCTCTATCTTTAATCCGTGATAATGCTAGAATCCTTGATAATTCTAGGTTTTGGTGATAACTATTAGCTGATAACATATCTAAGTAATCTAGGGGAGCGGCGATGCTATAGCTGGTTGGGATTTTGAGCTTTGAGCGATCGCCATAGCATTAGTCTTTGCTATGTGGTTTTGTGCCGATTTAGCGATTGACCAGCAAGCTAATTAAGCTAATCCTGGATTTTGGGCTAGATTATTAATCTTCAAATTATGATAGCGGTTAATTGAGTTGGATTGTGAGCCAGTAGCTATAACAAGCACATATTATTGTGATTAACTTATTGTGAGCAACGGGGCGATCGATCTGTATAACAGTTCTATTCCAGTTAAAAAAATCTCAGCAATCAACCCGGTCAACTCGAAACTAAGGAATTAGAGAATAATTAACAGGCCAAAATATTAGTTGAGCATAGATTGAGCGCATCACCCATGCAAAGCGATCGAATTACTGATTGAAGTTATGTAAGGATAAGCATCATTAATTCATTAATTGTCGCCAAAAACATCTACAATTAACAGCGCAAGTTGAGCTAGAGGTAAGTAATTGAACGCACAGGAGCTACTAATATCCTACGAGCAGGGGCAACGCGATTTCGCTGGCCTGGTTCTGTGCGAGGCAAATTTGCACCGGGCTAAGCTCAATGGCATTAACCTCAAAGGGGCAGATCTACACGGTTGCGATCTCAGTGGCGCTTATATTATTGCGTCGGATTTGCAGGGGGCGAATTTAGCTGATACAAATTTGCGGGGAGCTAGCCTCAAAAATTCTAATTTCAATCGCGCTAATTTGAGTTGGGCAAATATGAGCTGGACAAACCTCACTGGCGCTTCGTTTATGGATGCCAGAATGGATGTCACCAACCTGAGTAGTGCGAATTTGATCGATGCCGACTTGCGCGGCGCGAATTTACAGGGGGCAAACCTGCGCGGCACCAACCTGCGCGGCACCCAAATCGAGCCACTTAGATCGATCGATAATGCTGATTTTTCACGGGTCAAAAACCTCGATCAGCGGGTGAGGGTTTATCTATGCTCGATCGCCACTGGCGCGCATCCGTTTACTAAGAATAGTACGCGGGCAACGTTGGAATGTAATAATTCTAATTTTTAGTTATCTGGATGGGTTTCGTCCGTTGCTTTGTTTTGTCTTTCCTATTCAGCATGAACCAAGCATCTACTCGATTAGATCGATCGGAGCAGCAACCACGATGTTTTTTTTGTTAACCCGTAGCTATAGATGATTTGGTTCCCAGTCTAGGCATAATAACTAAAAGCTTAAAAGCAGGATAGTGGTTTACCCCGCCTTTTGTTACTGAAAAGAAATAGTTGACTCTGCAAAATTATTTGGCTGGCCTAAGTGCTGATTTACGTTTGCGCTTGGTAAATTCCCAGGCTCCATAAAGCCCAAGTAATGCTAATCCAGCGGTAGCCTCAAACTCAAATGGCACTGTAATTACGCGAATCTGATCAAAGTCTCCAGGGGTTTCACTTATCAACGAAAAACTCAGGGTAAGCCGATCGGCTGAAATCGCAACAGAGTCAGGGTCTGGGGATGGCCCTTCTTCGGTACCCCTGGGAAAAGGAAGTGGTGGGTAAGCAACTACCGGAGGTGCAGCTAAAGCATCTGAACCAGCCAAAGTAGTTGAGAAGAAAATTACGCCAGCGATCGGTTCCGCAAAAGTTACACTGCCTGCTGAAATTATGCCCACAGGACCGCCAGGATCGAAATGGAGAAAATGACTATTATAAGTTCCGAAGGGTAGAGGACCTGGGAAAAAAGTATCTTTGTTGAGTGGCCCAGATGGCCCGGCTGGCAGCAATGCTGTTGCTACTTCAGCAAAGATTGGCATTGCCGGAGGAGCGATCGTGACCTGTTGCGACTCATTAAAAGCAAATGTTGTAGCACCAAATGGTGGCAGGACAGGGGTTGGTGTAACAGGATCAACTGAGGTAACACCGGGCGGAAGAGGCGCAGCCATACCACCGAACCCAATAATAAGAGCTGAAGCAGGCTTTGAAACGAATAGCGATCCTACCGTGGCGAAAGCCAACAAACTAAGTTTTTTTAACATGGCATCTAAGAATCTGTCGTAGCTTATGGTTTAATCTCTGCAAGCCAAATATGCCAAATTATTATAGTTACCGACTCTACACACCAACATATTCTGCTTGCTACTAATAAGCATCTTAGCCTAACCCGATCGGGGGAGTAGAAGCTTATCAATGATTCTTAATATGTGCTCTAACGACAAAACCGCCCGATCGGCCAATAAGAATGGCTCAGGCGGCGAATATCGCAATTATGCTACTGGGTAGCGATTATTAATGTATGTAAAATTTGTTATTACAATCCAATGTCAGGTTAGGAATAATCCAAAGCCCCAATTATGCTTTCAAATAAACTTGATGCCTAGTGATTAATTAATTACAACCTATACCAAACATGCTTCCAGGTTTTGTTCGATTTCTGCTTGATCAAGGTTGCGACCGATCAAAACTAGTTGATTGAAAGGGGGTAGCTCGCGGTGATCGTTCTTGAGTTCATAGCGCTTGCCGCTGAGTTGGAACACATAGCGATTGTCCATGCCGCTGAACCACAGTACCCCTTTGGCACGGAACACATCAACAGGCAGTTGTTTATCCAGGAAATTCTGGAATTTGTCGATGTCAAAGGCACGATCGCGTTGAAAGCTGATTGCCACAAACCCATCATTGGCTAGGTGGTCGGAGTGATGATGATGGTGTTCATGGTGGTGATCGTGCGCATGATCATGATCTTCGTGGTGATGATGGGTCTCATGCTCATGGTGATCGTGGCTATGCTCATGATTTTCGTGATGGTGATCATGATCACTATGACTGTGTTCATCCTCTCCACTAGCCTGCTGAATAAAATCAGCATCATTGACATCCACATCCAACACCAACGGCAATGGCACAGCTCCACGCTGCGATCGCAATACCCTCGATTTGGGCTTTAGTTCTTCAATATAATTCTCAATATCCTTAAGCTCGGCTTCGCCGACTAGATCGGTTTTGTTGAGCACAATAATATCGCCATACATGATCTGCTTGAAGGCGGCATCACTGTCATAATGCTCTGGACTAAAGGATTCAGCATCGATCACAGTCAAGATCGAATCCAGCCGGGTGAGATGCTGCAACTCAGTACCCAAAAAAGTCAGGGCGATCGGTAGTGGGTCGGCTACCCCGGTAGTTTCAACCACCATATAATCAATCTGGTCACTGCGCTCCAGCACACCATATACCGCATCAATCAGGCCGTCATTGATCGTGCAACAAATACAACCATTGGTCAGTTCCATCATATTTTCATCGACTGAAACTAGCAATTGACTGTCGATATTGATGTCGCCAAACTCGTTTACTAATACCGCAACTTTGAGATCTTTCTGGTTTTCCAGGATGTGGTTGAGTAACGTAGTTTTGCCGCTGCCCAAAAATCCGGTGATGATCGTGACGGGCATACCGCGCTTGGGCATGTCGATCGGTGCTTGGGCTGGTGAAGTTTGGGTTTTAGCTTGAAGATTGGTCATTATTATTTCGTGCTAGGGTTTGTGATCGGTAAATGGCCTAGAATGATTCTGCTTAACGCTCTAATTCTGCTTAGCGATCTATTCTAACCCTTCTAATCCTGCTTCCAGGGGAACGAAATCATAACCAGTCCCCGATCGCCCTCTAGGATTATCGGCTGGGGCTTTGACCACCCGCACTAAAATTGGGGCACGGTTGCGATCGCCGGAAGGTTGGAAGTAAATTTCTGCATCAGCTCCAGTTGCTGCAAAATTAGTGCTGGCCAATGCTTGTTGAACTCCGTCCCTGGTGGGGGATTGTCTCAGGGCAGTCACGATCGCCTCGGTGGCATCATAGGCCATTGCCGTACGCCAGTTTACATCTCCACCCCAAAGCTGAGCCGCCTCACTTGGAAATTTTGAGTTGGGGTTGCCCAAAATGTGCCAGGGCACTGCCAAAATCATTCCTACCGCGTTTTGACCACCAGTTGCCAGCGTATTGCGCCGATAGAGGCTGTCCCCTCCCAGCAACAGCAAGTTTTGGCTATTGATCGCAATCACCTCAAAAGCTTGGGACAGAGTAGCTGAGTTGGCAGCGAGCATGATTGTTTGCGCTCCCCTATCTCGTGCTTGATTCAGGGCAGCAGCGGCATTAAAATCAGCAGCGGCAAGATCAACTTCCCAGACTACTTCGCCGCCATCCCCTACAAACGCACCAGTAAATCCATCCTTCAGTGATTTACTATAATTACTCTCAGAGTTGTAGAAAACAGCCGCTTTAGTCACTTGCCAATCCTCGATCGCATACTTGGCGAGGGCATTGGCGGCAAATAGATCGCTTGGCACCGTTCTAAAAATATAATTACCCGCCGTGGATAGGGTGGTAGAGGTACTGGTGGGGGAAATTTGTACTAGTCCGGCCGCTTGATATACCTCGGCTGCGGCGATCGTAGTGCCACTGCCAAAGCTACCCACCACGGCCAAAACTTGCGGATCTTGAGCCAATGCGGCGGCTACTTCTTGCGCTGTTTGGGCTTCATTTTGATCATCAGCGATCGCCACTTCCAAGAGGGCTCCATTAATGCCACCGGTTTGATTAACTTGGTTTTGAGCATGGGCAATCCCCCTTAAGATCTCTTTGGCCGCATCTGAGCTAGAACTAATTGGTAAAGAAGCGGCAATTTTTAAAACATTCCCCGACTGCTTGGCTCTGGCATTATTGAGATAGACTAGCGCTTCGGGATCATTGCGGTTTTTATTCAGGCTAGCCTGCAATATATCGATCGCATTTTCGTAATTTCCAGTCGCAATCGAAATGACACCAGATTGTTTTTCAGCAGTGACAGTATCGGTAAATAGAACCTGTTCACCGGTGCTAATGCGTTCTTCGATCGCCACATTGGGTGATGAATTACCTGAATTATTTGGGCGATCGTTAGTAGTTAGAGCAACTGGATTTTCACTACCCTGATTTTGTCGTAACAGCAAAAAGCCAGCCCCAATCACCGCCATTGAGATCGCTAGGGTGGAGATTAAAATAACAGTTTCTTTACTTCCCTTTGCCATAGTATTTATCCTGGAATTTATATTATAAAAACTTAATTCCCTGACCCCACAGGTGCGAAATCATATCCAGTACCAGAACGTCCATTGGGATTACTAGCTGGAGCTTTGACCACTTCCACTAAAATTGGCGCACGGCTGCGATCGCCAGAGGGTTGAAAATAAATATCCGCATCGGTGCCCTGGGTGAGAATCTCGCCACTGGCCAATGCTTGTTTAATGCCGAATCTGGAAGGGTCTTTGCTTAGAGCTGCGGCGATCGCTGCTGTGGCATCATAGGCCATTGCCGTACGCCAGTTTACATCCCCACCCCAAAGCTGGGCGGCAGCGGCAGGAAAATCAGCATTTGGATTGGCCAGAATATGCCAGGGCACAGCCAAAACCATTCCCACCGCATTCTCACCGCCAAATACCAAGGTGTCACGTCGATAGAGGCTATCACCGCCGAGCAAAGGTAAATTTTGGCGATTGATTGCCATTACCTCAAAGGCTGGTTTTAAGGTGGCCGAATTGGCGGCCAGAAACACCGCCTCAGCACCATTACGTTGAGCTTGCTGCAATGCATTTTCAGCGCTGAAATCACCAGCTACCAGATCAAACTCTGCTGCGATCTGACCACCATCACTGACTAGCTCCTTAGTAAATTCATTTTTCAGAGATTTACTATAATCACTCTGGGAGTTATAAAAAACCGCCACCTTGCGCACCTGTAAATCATCGATCGCATAGTCTGCCAGAAAGTTCGCCGCAAATAGATCGCTAGGCACAGTCCGAAAAATATAATCACCCACGGTGGATAGTGCCGTAGCTGTACTGGTGGGGGAAATTTGCACCAAGCCAGCGGATTGATAGACCTTGGCGGCGGCGATCGTGGTACTACTGCCAAAGCTACCCACCACCGCCAATACCTCAGGGTCTTTCACTAATTCATTCGCAATCTCTTGAGCCAGTTGGGCTTGGTTGGCATCATCGGCGATCGCCACCTCTAGCAATGCTCCATTAATGCCGCCAGTTTGGTTAACCTGGGTTTGGGCATGGGCAATCCCCCTTAAGATCTCTTTTGCTGCATCGGGATTAGAACTAATTGGCAGGGATGCGGCAATTTTTAGAGTATTACCAGACTGTTTGGCTCTGGCATTATTGAGATAAACCAATGCTTCGGGATCATTGCGGTTCTGGGTCAGACTGGTTTCAAGCTGGGTGATCGCATTATCATAGTTGCCACTGGCGATCGCTACCGAGCCAGTTTGCTTGGCGGCGCTGATATTCTCAGTAAATAAAACCCGCTCACCGGTGCTAATTTGTGTGCCAATGTGTGTTGGTTGATTAGAAGCAGGTTGATTCGGCCTCGTTAGAGTACCCAGATTGTTATTATTTAAATTCCGGCGTAGCAACAAGAAACCACCACCAATCAATCCAATGGAGATTGCTAGCGTTGTGATTAAGACAACTGTTTCTTTACTACCCTTTGCCATCTTGTTTACCTGATTATCGCTAAATTACTGCCTGATTTTAGGCCAACTCCAACACATCCGCTAAGTCTATGGCCAACTTATTTTCCTGTTCCGCCGCTGAACTAATTGCCGTAGTCAAAATTTGCCTGGGACTGAGCCCACTATTGTAGGCCGCTAACCAGCATTGTGCCTCATTGCCGCATTCCAGAATTTTGAGCAGGGGCGAGACAAAACAGGCCAAACCCAGATGCTTAGCGATCGCCCTGGTTTGGTCATATTGCTGCTTGATCCAATCCCTGGCTAAAATTTGCTCACCGGTTTGCCAATGGGTTAGCACTGCATCCAAGCTATCCTTGGCGGCGGCAATTTCGTTGGCATCGGCGATCGCTTCTAGCTCCGATAATGAAAATGGCGTAGTACCAGCCACCAGCGGATCAAGCCCCAACTCTAAATTATCAGTTAGTTCAACGGGTAGGTTAAAGGGCATTCCGGTACTCTGGGCTAGATGATTGTGAATGCCGATCGCCAGCAGGCGCAACTCAATAAACGTGGTGATTGCCAACATCGCCAGCGGATCAAAAATCAAATCACAAATGCGCAACTCAGCCCGATTGAGATCGTGGGGGCGATTGTCACCATTGGGGCGTACCGACGACCACAAGTGGCGCACATTCTGCATTGCCCCCGATCGCAGTTGTGCTTCAGTCCAATCAATGTAGTGCTGATGATCGGTAAAGATTGGCACTTGAGCGGGAGTCTTAGGGAACATTTGCCAACGGCTGGAATGGGAGCCGGTGACCTGGCCATTCAAAAATGGTGAAGAGGCACTGAGAGCTAAATAGAGCGGTGCTTCCAGGCGCAAAATCCGGCAAGCTCGAAATAGTTCTGCCAGATCTGGAATACCCAGATTAATATGCACACTGGCGGTTACAACGTCAGTGCCATAGGTTTGTTCAATATAGCTGTGGTAAGGGTTTTGTGGATCAGAACGCTGTACTTTATCGGTGCCCCCCAAAGCCAGGGTGCTGCCGGGCATGATTGTATAGTCACCCAGCGATCGCAAATACTGTCTGAGGCGCTGGCGCGGTGCAATTAAAGCCACTAACAACCTTTCATATTGACGATAGGGGGCGGTGGTATATTCCACATTGCGATTGTCTGGCTCGCGCACAAAGCCATTTAAATTGGCCACAATTCGATCGGAGAAACCAATTACATCGCCAGTGGGGGTGCCAGTGTAAACTTCGACCTCAAATCCCTTCGATAAAAGCACTAAAAATTCCTCAAGGTTTAGATATGTCCAACCATTTTGACAATTGAACCTGAATAATGGCTTAGTTTTCGTGCCACAACTTAATTTATTTCTTTATTTATTCGATCTTATGCCAATTTGGAGGCTTTTGGCCGGAGTGCAACAGGCTGGTGGATTTTAGATTGCCAAGGTATTGATAAGGTTGCTTTCAAGTTATCGTCCCAGCATCCTGACCAAGAATATGCCGCTAAAATATAAGCCACCTACCGCACTAGCCAGCAGGGTTTGGGTCATCGGATCGGTGGAAGGAGTGAGCACTGCGCCCAAAACCACCGCACCTACCACCACAAATCGCCAGCTTTTGAGCATCACTTTCGATGAAACGATCCCAGTAAAGCCCAATAGCGCCTGAATTACCGGAATTTGGAAAGCTAAGCCAGTGCTAAACAACAGCAACAACACAAATTCAAAATAGCGATCGATCGACCACAATTGCTCAACCACATCGCCGCCATAGCTAATGAAAAACTTGAGCGCCGCCGGAATTAAAGCCGCATAGGCAAAGAAAATACCGGCCGCAAACAAGATACTAGAGCCAAATACGATCGGTGCCACCAGTCGTTTTTCTTTCTTGGTTAGCCCTGGCAACACAAATTTAGTAATCTGATACAAAATCATCGGGCTAGCCAGCAACAGCCCACTATAGCCGGCGACCTTAATCGAAACGAAGAAATATTCCCCTGGCGACAATTGCAAAAACTTCGCACCCTGAGCCGGAACTTCCAACAAGGCCACGATCGGATTGACAAAAATAAAGCAAATCACGATCGCCACAAATGTTGCTGCCAGAGCCACAAAGATCCTGGTACGCAGCTCTTCAAGATGATCAAATAACGACATCTCCACATCATCAAGCTGATCGTCATCATTGATTGATTCAGGTGCGATCTGATTATTCTGACTATCTGAATCGGGATCAGCGATCGCCATCTGGCTATTTTCAGCGGTGCTTGGGGTGGTTGGGTCAGTGGTTGGGCTAGTCATGATTAGAAATTTTATTTCCTCTACAATCCTACACCAGTAGATCTACTGCTATAGTCAGCGTTTGCTATAAGTGGGCGATCGTCTAATACTGTCTAATGCTAAGGTATTTGCGATCTGCAACCTAATTTCAACCAAAGTTGCCAAAAAATCTAAATTATCCGCATTCTTGTCAGACAATTTTCGGTTGGTTAACCGCTTAGTTAACTTAAACCAATTAAAATTAACCCGATTAGGCCAAGCGCAAAATCTAAAAGCTACTCAAAACTGACTATATCAACCATTGCCATAGAACTGCTAGCCTGAAGACAGAATAAGTTTTTGATAAATTTAATGATTAGCTTCTTCTTGCCACTGTCTCGTCATTCTAATTATTCTAATTCCCAGGCCAATGATCTGCGGCCGATCGGCGATCGCGCAAGCCAAAATTTCCCATCCTCTGGCCAATTTCTACGCAAAGGTAGTTTGATTGGGCTATTCAGTTTAGCAATTAATTTAATTGGTATGCTTACACCCCCGCCAACCGTCTATGGGCAGGAAGTTGCTGATGGCACAAATCATCTCGAACTCGATCGGCAGGTGGTTGAAGATAGCCCGGTATTGCGGCGCTGGTTGGTGCAACCGGTTGATGTACTGGAAGAAATTCGCCATAACCCTAGCTTCGATACTACTTTGCAAGTTGGGCTTACTTCTACTGATAGTGATCTGGGGGTGGCAGTCGGGGTAGATGATATTTTCCTGGGTAACATCCCAATCACGGTGAGCGCGAGCTATCAACAGGAGTTTGATGGTGACGATCGGGAAGTCAATGCCAACTTGCGCTACTATGTCTTGCCGCTTGGCTCCTATGTGAATGTGGCTCCACAGGTAGGTTACCGCTATGTGGACATGATCGATCGGGATCAGATTTCTGGCGTGGAAGTTGGCTTACAGGGCATTTTTGTCCTGTCACCCCACAGCGCTGATATTCGACTTTCGCAAACTTTTACGGAACCAGGTAAAGCCAGTGAGTTGGGTATTACCAGTATTTCCACCAGCTATGCGGTCACCAAGCGGCTACGATTGGGCACAAATATTGAATGGCGGCGATCGCGGATTCGCTATGACAATCGCGTCGGCGTGGTGTTGCAGCTAATTCTATAGGCACTAATCAGGTACTTAGTTGCAAGCTATCTAGCTGGTTGGAAATTGCGACGCACCTTAAGCAACACACTCTGCGCTTCCGTGAGATGATCGCAATCTTTGTACATTTTGTACATATAGATACCCATAGCTTAAGACGCAGTAATGCTTATAGTTGGGCTACGGGGGTTGGCTGCCACATCTCACCATATTGATCATACAAAGCCTGCCAAGCATCGATCTGCCCCGGTGCATATTCCCCTGGCTTACCCCACTGCAAAAATATACTTAGCTCTGGTTCGGCGGCGGCATTCAGCAACCGGACCGCATAGGTAGTAAAGTTGCCGCGCTTGGCCTCGCCCGTTTCAAATTTCACCTGCTCAATTTTGTCCATGTTGAGGTGAAACTCAAACACATCGGTGTGCATGTTGGCATATTTGCCCTTGGGCAGTTCTGCATAGAACAGCTTCTCGATCGTGCCTCTGGCTTCAAGGACAGCCGCTTCATTTTTGACGATCAAACGCACCAAGCCCAGGCTGTGGCATTGTTCTAAAAAGTCTTTTAAGGTTGCACTCATGCTTTATTTGCGTAACTTGCTTAATTAACTGGCTCAACTTGTCTTTTATATTTAAATAAGGCTGTTTACCTGAAATAGGATTGTCTAGGATTAAATAAAATAGGCTCAATCATCTTAGAACCTTAATCATAGCGACTAATAAGGCCAAGCGCTCATAAATGGAATCAGGATCTTAACCAAATTAACCAACGGTGACGATCGGCAATGTTGAGAATTTCCATCAGGGCAATTTATAGTCACCTCATATCTTAGCTGAATATCTTAAACTGGCATCTCAACACCGATCGTGCTTTTCACGGCTGCTTACTTTTGGTTATAGCGAGTTATCCCGTAAAAATAGCTGCATCGCATTGGTGATCGGTATCTCGATCGCTCCAGCTTCAAAGTCTTGAAAAAAAGAATTGAATAAAAATCGGTCTAAATTCACCAATGGATTCTTCAGCAAGCAAAGAATTTGGTACTAACCATAATCCAACCAAGCTTTTTGCCCAATGGGATTAATCGCTCTGGATTTTTTTAATTTAAACAGTTCAGCCGATCAACTCTGCTTAAAGTTGCTATAATCTTTAAGCCTTGTTTCTACACGAACGCATTTTCTGCTCACCGCAGCTCCAGATGTGATTGTCGATCGTTCTTTAAGCTGGTTCGGCAACTTATCTGTACTTATCTATGCTTCTATGCTAAGCGAGAGCTGTAAAAAGAAAGATTGCCTGATTTGCATTTATTCGCACCTTACTTTTGCAAAGCTGGATCATTAGATTTTGCTCTATGCATGGGCTTAAAAGTGCGATCGTAATTTCTCTAGGGCTAATCTTAACGGCTTAGCTGCCGAGTGGTGCGGCGATCGAGGTAGGAACCAAATGTCCATAAGGAAATTAAGTAATTAGCGCGCAAATGATTAAAAGATCTTACGAAACCATGTACATCCTACGCTCTGACATTAATGAGCAGATCGTAGAGTCGGAAATTGCCAAATATCAAACCTATCTGCAAGATAAAGAAGCAGAATCCCTGGTGGTGCAACATCGCGGTAGACGGCGGCTCGCCTATGAAATCGAAGGCAACCGTGAGGGCATCTATGTACAGATGAATTACAACGTGGCTCCATCTGCGATCAAGCAAATGGAAAAGGATATGAAGTTTGATGATCATGTGATTCGATCGATGACAATTAAGGTCAAGCCGATCGAAGAGGAAGAAGAAGCTGAAGAAGAGCCCAGGAATGTTGATGAGTCATCTGATGCAGCCCTAGCCAGAGATGCTAATGATAATGGTGTGGCGGTGCTTTCATAGTAGGCACAGAACGAACAACTTGTTGATAGTCTGAATTGAATATTGATCTATTATCGATCTATTATTGATCTATTTAAGCTGGGACTTTGTTTATGAACTGAACAAGGTTCCTTTTTGTTGCGATTTTATGACGATTACTGCGGCCTATAGGGGATATCTTGCGATAACAATCATCGATCGCTAACGGGTAAGTGCTGCATATTAGGAATGATGATCATTTGCATCCAGCCTCATAACAGCAAAAACCCGTTGAACATTCAAGCTCATCGGGTTAGATGGAGAGAAATTACTTAAGATTTTGATCGGCTATCACTCGACGTGGCGCAAAAAACTTAGTTGCGTGAAGCCTTAATTAAGCTCTAAGCCGTCATAAATGAGTAATTAATTCTTGATGCGATCTATAGGATGCCCCAGAAGTGCAGAACACCCTGACCAGCGATCAATTCAGTAGCGAGAGCAGCAACGAAGCCGATCATAGCTAGACGACCGTTCCAGTTTTCAGCGCCGGTGCTGAAGCCCCAAGACCATGTGTTGCGTTCTTGATTTTCCATTTTTATTAACCTTCTTAAATTTGTACCCTACAAGTTGAAATGTAACAGAACATAAAGAAGGTTGCAACAGTTCTTAATCTTTTCAGCCCTAGGATATACAAAAGGTGGATTGCCCATCAGCCAAAGGATAGGCGCGATCGCACTAATGTCATCAAACCAATAAAAAAGCGCCAAGAGACGCTAGAAAACGGTATTTTGTTAGAGAATGTTGGCAATTCTATCGTCTATGTTAAGGGCTCTACTGTTTGGGCAATATAGCGATTAAGTTCTGCCAGGGCAAGCTGCAATTGAAGAGTTGGGTTCATGGCGATCCATTCCTGACCAACTTTTTGCCAAACTTCGTAATGCAAATGGGGGCCAGTTGAGTAGCCAGTGCTGCCCACAAAGCCAATCACTTCGCCTTGTGCCACTTCCTGACCTGGCTTGACCACCAATTCAGCCATATGGCCATATCGGGTTTCGAGCTGATCGCCGTGGGAAATCACCACCGCCAAGCCCAGTCCACCGAGCCAACCAGCAATTTCTACGGTGCCGCTGTAGGTAGCCAGTACAGGCGTACCAGTTGGAGCAGCAATATCTGTACCCTGGTGTAGTTTGGCAACCCCAGAGATGGGATGCACGCGATAGCCAAAATAAGACGAGATCACCGCTGGGATCGCTAGCGGGTAGATCATTGTTGTGTCGTCATTCCCAGGCAGGCTCATTTGTGCCAGTTCTTGATCACTCAGTTGCCGTAGCGCAATATTAATTGTCGCTTCCTGACCATAGGAATCAACGTAGGCATAGCTGCTGGCAGCGATCGGCTGGTAGTCGTGATATACCGGTGGCGCACAGAGGTTGGCATCAACCGCACCCAGATTACTCTCGGCAGTCTGGCAACCGGTGCTGCGGTTTTCCATTACCACTTCCACTGACTCTGGCGCAAAGTCAACTGCGGGCGCGTCGATTGCGGGCGCGTCGATCTGTACCACTGGTTCTGGGTAATCTGAGGACTCTGGGTAATCAGAATTTGCATAGCTGTCATAGCTCTCATTTCCAGCGGCATAATCTGGCGTTGCCTCCATTTGCACTGCGGGAGCTTCGAGCTGGACGGCGGGCGGTGTTACGGGCAATCCTGGAGCGATCGGCGCAGGTGCGACTTCAGCGGGAGCCGCGTCGATCATAATTGGATCGGTTTCTACATAGGACTTGCTGGCTGCCTGTGCCTGATTGGCGGTTGTGCCACTGGCCACAAAGCAAACCATTGTGAGTAAGGTCAGGGTTTGGAGTGAAATTTTTTGCATTAGCCTAGCCCAGCAATATTGATAGATAAATTACTTGAGTTAATTTAGTTAGTCAATCGGAATTTAACTTAAGCTGAATCCAGCATCAGGCGATCGCTAACCTGCCTAACCTTTACCCTATATATCCTAATGAAATCATACCTGGTTTATATCTACATAAGCCAGATTGACCCTGCCATTGTACCGCCAGTTCCCCAGTTTGGTGCAATCGCTCAATTTTGCCTGTTTTGCCTTGCCACTGGATCTGGCGATCGCCCAATAAATCCAAATACTCGTTCAGGATTTTAGCAATTCCATATTTTGCAAACTGTTCATATCCTGCCACTACCCCCGATAGGACGATCTTGGTGAGGGCTTCGAGGGTGGCGATCGGCGTTTCTAAATAGCCCAGGGCAATGCCATGCTCAGGCACTGGATTCAACCAATTAATGCCAATCCCAACCACGGCATATTTGACCATGCCTTGACTTATTTTTGTTTCGGTTAGAATACCACCTAGCTTTTTGCCGTTAAGCAATAGATCATTGGGCCATTTGAGGTTCAAGTTGAGATTATTCTTACTATGGCGATCTGTTTGGCAATTCTTAAGAGATTTTTGCAGGCTGCTGGCAAAATTATTTTTAGAGTCTGGGCTAGTAGTATTAACGCTCACACCGATCGCACTGATCAATGCCCCATGCAAAGCCTTTACAATTCCCCAGGCCGTAAACATCGTAATTTGTGCCGCCAGAGGCGCAGGTATAGCTCGATTTTGACCAGGCTGCAACACGATCGACAGATATAATCCACCTGCATTCGATTGCCAGGTGCGCCCCCATTGGCCCCGCCCTGCGGTTTGCTCCTTGGCGATCACCACCAGTCCAGCGCCTTTACCTTTTTCAATCAAGCGCCAGGCTTCTTTATTGGTGGAGTCAAGGCGATCGCAATACCACAAATCCAGATCGCTGAATAACATCGCCTTAATCTTCTATGTGCAAATTAATTCTAAACCTAATTGATCTACCGATTGGCGAACCAAACCACATATTCCCGCACCGCCCAAAAGTTAGGGTCTTCTTTATCGGTCACCTCCACATCCGCAAGAGGTACATAGCCAGTTTTGCGGCCTTCTTTAGCTTTAATTATGATGCCGTAGAGATCATCACTAATTTCATCATCGATCGCAATAGCTTTCATTTTATGCCCCAAGCCAAATGCTTGATCTGGTTCAGGGCTCTCACCAAAATCATCTTCCATCCGCTCCACTTGAAACGGGAAGACTAAATTATCGCTAAGCCATGTTAACCAATCTCTTCTTTCCCATTCTTCGTACTTTTGATCCCATAGCTCCTGGTTACCCTCATCCCAGGAAGAATCATAGGGGGCAAGCTCAGACATAATTATTGACCTCACTCAGCTCAAATAAATTTAAATAAATTCAGATAGATTCAAGCAAATTCAAATAAATTCAGATAAAAAAGTAAAAGCTAGTTAATCCCAGCACAGACCTGCCGATCCTCGATCGCCACATCCGCGCCATGCTCCAGGTAATCAGTCAACCAGAGACAACTTCGAGCCAGCATGGTATCTAAATCAAGGGTTTCCGCATTCCAGAGTTTGACCGTACCATCACGGCTGGCCGAGGCAATCACTTTGCTGTCAGGGCTAAAACTAACCCCATTAACCTCTGCTGTATGGCCATTAAGGGTTTTCAGGAGCGATCCATCACTGAGATCCCAGAGCTTAATTTTACGATCGGCTCCAGCCCTTGCCAAGATCTGACCATCGGGACTAAAGCCCAGGCCATAGATCCAATCATCGCTATTTTCTATGACTTCAATGAACTCGCCAGTTTCCCCATGCCAGAGCTTAAGTTGCCGATCCTTACCCGCTGAGGCAATCAACTTCCCATCGGGGCTATAGGCGATCGCCAATACTCCACCATCATGGGAATCGGCAATATTTTTAATCAAGCTGCCATTCACATCCCAGATCTTGATCATGGCATCATCCCCCGCTGAAACTAGCTTCTGACTATCAGGGCTCCAGGCAACTGCCCAAATAATCCCAGTATGACCAGTGAGGGTGTTTGCCAGGGTGCCATCAGGCTGCCAGATTTTAACCGTTTGATCGGCACTGGCGGAGGCAATAAACTCCCCATTGGGACTATAACTAACATTGTTTACCCAGCTTTCATGGCCAGTGAGCGTATGCATAAGTTTGCGACTAGCCAGATCCCAGATTTTAATCGTGTTATCTTTGCTGCCAGTGGCGATCGACTTGCCATCGGGACTGAAACTAATGCCGTAGATTGTATCGTTGTGGCCACTTAGCTGCCCTAGCTCCTCACCCTGGGCATTCCAAATTCTCACCACCTTATCTACACCCACCGAGGCGATCGTTTCACCGGTGGGGCTAAATGCCGTTGCCCAGACCGTAGAGCTATGCCCCTTGGCGTTGAATAGCAGGTTATTGGTCGATCGCCAATAGCGTACGGTTTTATCCTTGCTGGCCGTGACCAGAGTTTCGCCATCGGGGGCAAAATCCACATCAAACACTGCATCTTCATGGGCTTCAAATATGGCTTCCAATTTGCCATCTAAATTATGAATTTTTACTTTGGTGTCGGTGCTAGAGGTGGCGATCGACCTGCCATCGGGGCTAAACCTTAAACCCAACACATCGCCGTCATGGGCAGCGATCGTGTTAATCAGCTTTGCCGTTGGGATTGAATGATCAAGCGAATTAGCAGTTTGAGTAATTTGATCAGTGCGATCGAGTTCATTGGTTCCAGTGTTTTCACCTGGAGCAGCCGCTAAGATCTCATCTGAATCATCCCAGTTTGATCCAGAGTGATTATTTGCAGGTAGTGATGCTAACTCCCAGATCCAAACCTGGCCATTACTATCGCCTGCCGCCAGCTTTTGCCCATCGGCACTAAATTCAACTCGCCAGACCACGGTGGGCTGAGTTTGCGATCCAGATAAGTCAAGGGTAAGCAATCGATCGCCCGCAGCACTCCATAGCTTGACCGTGCCATCTGCACTGGCAGTAGCAAGCATTCTGCCATCGGGACTATAGCTAACCCCATAGACCGCATCTTCATGGCCGACTAGCGATCGCCAGGGTTGAATATTAGCAATAATTTCTTTACTTGCCTCGCCAGCGATCAAATCAGCAACTTGCCAGATTCTCACACTGCCATCACTAGCCGCAGTCGCAATCTGAAGATTATTCGGGCTAAAGCTAACCCCATGGATCGAAGCAGCATGAGCCTGGACAATCCGAATTACACTGCCCAGACTCAAATCCCACAAAATCAGGGTTTGATCCTCGCTTACCGAGGCTAAATATTGGCCATTTGCACTGAAACTTAAATTTCTGACTGGTTGCTTGTGACCAACTAACCCCTTTAGGAGCTTGCCATTACGCTGCCAAATTTTAATGCCATGATTCCAACTGGCAGCAGCGATCATGTTGCCGTCGGGGCTGAATCTAGCCGCATAACTTGGGGATTGCCCGCTCTCGAACCGATTTAACTCTTGCATTTCATGGATCGCCCCTTGCAAAGCGCCTAGCGTATCTCGCTTCACTTGCGGGTTGGCCTGGGCATGGGGTGAATGTTTGAGTTTATGTCCGGCTCGTACCGCCGTGATCATTGACTCTAATTGATTGTCGAGCAATAGCAGTGCTTCAGACGAAGCCACGATCGCTTTAATTTCCTTCACCTCGGCCAGTTTGCGTTGAGACTCTGCCTGCCATGCCAAACCTGAAATTGCGGCCAGGGCAGTGATTGCACCAACTAGAGCACCTTTGATTAAGCGATCGATCCGGGTCTGTGAGAGTGCCGCCTTGCGCCGCATTTCCATTAGCTCAGCAATTAATCCCGATTCCTGGTGTTGGCGAATGAAAGCCACCAAATAGTCATGCACTAATTGGTAACGCCTGGTTGCTATTTCTGGCAATTTGAACACTAGGCCAGAACCCACCAGAATCTCCAGAATTAAATCCAGCTTATTGGCATCTTTGCCCAGATCGTTGGCCAATTCAGCATAGGTGCGGATCGGGCGGGTGTCATGCTCATCGGTGAGCGACAATAATACCTGTTGGGCGGCAAGTTCGGCGTTAGCACCGCATTCTTTGATTAATTGTCCTAGCGATCGCTCCACCAACCGCTGGGCTGGCCCTAATTGCTGATATTTAGCCAGCGTGGTGATATTCTCGGCCTGGAGTTGAGCGCCTACGACTTGCAATTCGATCGGTCGTACTGCCCCCAGATCAGCGGCCAGATCGGCAACCAGTTGATCGATCAAGGCTGGCTCAAATTGACATTGGGCTTGCGCAGTCAGGCTATTGATCACAGCACGGGCATCGGCCAGGGAAAGGTTGCCAATTTGATAGCGCCAATGCCGACTGAGCAGATCGGGAATGGCTGTTAGGGTCTGGCTTTGATTGGGACTTTGGCCATGACTGAGTCTAGATCGGCAAAATAGCTCGAATTCTAATAATAAATGCAAATAATCTTCCCGAATCGACAGCACCAATCGCACCAGGGGAATATCCATGCACAATCGTAGGAATTGGAAGAATTGCTGGCGTGAATTGGGGTTGCGGCAGGTAAAGAAAAACTCTTCAAATTGGTCAAAAATCAGCACCACGAGGGTCTGGCGATCGCTGAGATGGCGGATTTGTAGTAGCAATGTTTCAAGCTGCACTTCAGTTTGATCGGTAGTATTGGTGGGGCGATCGGCTTGATGCTGCGCTCCGGATTGATTCGATTGCTCAAATTGATTTGTTTGATTGATTTGATTGAAAGCAGTAGATTGAGCTAAATCAGGATTCAATTGCCCCAATCCACTAGCCAGCGATCGTTGCAGTAATTCAACCCAGTTACCATAAACGCTGATCACGATCGGCAAGACCGATTGCCCCGCCAGGGATGAAGTCGCCTGAAAAGCAGGCACCAGACCCGCATTAACCAGCGAGCTTTTACCCACCCCCGAAGCACCGTGCAAGATCGTTAATTTATAATCGCTATGGCTGATGCGCTCCCGTAACCGCACCACATCCTGCGATCGCCCCGAGGCTTTGATTTCCGCCGCCATCTCCATTGGCCGGATCTGCTGGGTGGCGGTGGTGAGATTTCCCGGCTGTTTGCGTGCCTGCAACCGTCCTGCGCCAATGAAGGCCAACCAACCATATTGTTGTTGGATTGCATGTTGCTCTTGCTTAGTCCGAAAGGCTTCAATATATTTACCGCGATCGTAATAAATTTGCCTCAGCACGCTCAGAACTTCAATGTAAAGCTGGGGATGTTTCTGGGCATCCACATTTGCCTGAGCTTGCAACAGATTTGCCTGAGCCAGTTGAGGTTGATTGAGCTGAATCAGGGCTTGGGCCAGCAACAGTTGATATTGCCCTAAATAGGTGAGATAGATCTGTTGGGCAAATTCAGTATAGGTAGTGGGAATATTTGGTGCAGTTAGGCGATCGGGTGCTAGGCGATCGAGAGCATATGCCTGGGTTTGGTTGTTGTCTAAGCCGATCGATGCGGCGATTGCCTGCTGATGGATATCCAGAGCTAGTTGAGCATAATGCTTAGCTTCCTGCCAATTTTGATCATGGAGCGCTACTTCGGCTAAAAAACTATGGGCATGGGCAAGTCTGGTTTGGGCATGGATATTATTGGCTACAGGTCGATCGCCAGTCGCAATAATGCCTACTCGACTAGAAGCGGTTAGAGCCGACTTAGCATGATCTGGGTGAGGTGTAATTAAGCTAGATTCAGATTCATTAGATGCAGATTCATTAGATTTAGATACAGATAATTTAGCCCTGGTCGATCGATTGGTTTGATTGATTTGCGCTAAATTGGTTGCTTGGCGATCTATGTGATCTAGCCCCGTGGCAGCATACCTTGCTGGAGCATGATTCGGGATTGCTTGGTCAAGGCCAGCAAATTGAAGATGTAGCGCGATCGCCCTTTGTGCCAACTGAGCCAACTGCTCCCATTGCTGCTGGTGATGCATTACCACCCCCAGGGTATTAATATACTTGGCCGCAAGATCGGCGCGATCGGCCTGCTCAAATACATCTATGCATTGCTTAAGGTATTCACTTGCGGTGCTTAAACTTTGTTCTTTCTGCCGCGAATCGCTCAGGGCATGGTGCTGCCACCAGTTCCCCAGATAATAGAGCAACATGCCTTGTTTGAGTCGATCGCCACATTTACGCCAATAGGCCAGGCTGTCTTGATAATGTTGGCGGGCTACATAAATTTGATGATCGCCATAGGCTTCACGACCAATCAAAAAATCCAGGCTCGCTTCCAAGTGCGGACTGAGCACATAGTTTTGGCGCTTGATTTCTTGAATTGCTAAATTTTGTTCCAGGCGTTGAGCCGGACTAATTTCCCGATCGATAAGGTGATCGTGGAGGCTGGGGCAGAGTTCTGGATCAAGTAAAATCTCAAAAATATAACTGGCACTTTGGCTAAGGGATTGGCTCAGCTCAGAGGCAGAAACCACAAACTCGATCGGTGGGGCAGACCAACTCACCAGTTGGGGCGCAAATTTATAGATCGCTTTCAAGCTGTCGTCATTCAGCCATAAGATCAGCGGCATGGCCAAGTTCGCGCGCATTTGTTCGCGCAGTTGAGCGATTTGAGCCAGCCAGCCAGCAGCATCAGTTCTGTGGGCGATCGCTCTTTCTAACCCCATGATCATCAGGGCTGAACCAGTTGATTGGGCAGGTGAATTTGCACTGTTTTGCCTTTGATTTTGCTCTAGGCCATTGTTGATATTGGGAGCAAAAGTAGTGAAATCGTCAACATTATTAATCCTAATTGCATTACCGATCGCTTCAGAACTGGTTAGCTCTGGAGACTGATTAAGGTGATTTCTAGAGATCTTGGCACTAGAAGCGCTAGCCAGAATGCTGGTTTTTTGCTTGCCAGCCAGTGAACCATTGGCAGCGTTGGCAATCGAGCCAGGTTTTAAAGCAGCGATTAAATCTGCGGCCGTAAATTTTGCACCCTCATTAGCACCTTGGCCAGTTGTAGAGCCTGTAGAGCGGGTAGAGCGATCGCCGAAATCAAGCCAATTTTCTTCAATCCTGAGTTGGCAATGCTTTTTGAGCTTATTAACAACAGATGTACGCAATTGATCATAATTACAACGCACCAGAATCAGCGAGAACTGCCCCTGAGAAAGGTTGATCGATCGCGCCAAAGCTTGCCAGGAACGTTCATTCAATGAATCTAGTTTGAATTGTTGCTGCTCAATTGCCATTATTTCATTGCTCGATTGCCGGCCTTGCAAATTAGAGGGAGGGTTTATAGATTGGAGTTATGGCTAGTTGCTATTCATAGCGCGGATATTATTGATGGTTTGCCGCTGCCATTTCCCTAAACTGGGCAATGTCCATGTTGCCCGACGTTAGATTTCATCTCGCTCTTTACTAAATATTTATTTTTGTATAAATCGTCTACGTTAGCAGGTGATCCTCACCCAATTTAAATTTAAATTGTTATGGCTTAGTAGCCCTTGTTACGGCTCAATAAAACTGTTGCAGAATCTAATATGGCTAACAGAGAAGCACGAATCGTTATTTAAGCATTTAGAAGCATTTAGGCAAAAAGTTTAATAGAAAATCAAGTTAAACAGACATAGCCAAAATTTTATCTAAGTCATTTTGCTTAATAGATTAGATCAAAATTAAGCTAGCTTGCCATCAGAAAGTTAAATCATAACGATAAATTCCAAATTGATTTAAGTCTCCATCAAACCCAAAGAATCCCAAAGAATCCCAAAGAATTAAGATGTAGTCTGGAAAATCGCCCAACCATAAATAAATATCAATTCAAATAGTTGATTCAAAATGTAAACTAGTTCTGTACAAAACCGCACAAAACCGCTGATTGAGTTTCAAGGCAGCAGCAGGAATTAACAGGAATTAGAAATGGCGCAAAAAAAGCGAGTCTTATCAGGTGTTCAACCCACCGGCAATCTTCACCTGGGCAATTACTTAGGCGCGATCCGCAACTGGGTTGAGATGCAAGCTGATTATGACAGCTTCTTTTTTGCCGCCGATCTGCATACCATCACTGTGCCCCATGATCCTGAAAACCTGGCCGAGAACACTAGACGGATGGTGGCTACCTATATTGCCTGTGGCATTGATCCGGTGGAAACTACTTTGTTTGTGCAATCGCATATTTCCGCCCACGCCGAGTTGACCTGGCTGCTCAATTGCATTACGCCGCTCAATTGGCTAGAGCGCATGATTCAGTTTAAGGAAAAAGCCCTCAAGCAAGGTGAAAACGTTAGCGTGGGTTTGCTTGACTATCCGGTGCTGATGGCGGTGGATATTCTGCTCTATCAAGCTGATCTGGTGCCCGTAGGCGAGGATCAAAAGCAGCACCTCGAACTTACCCGCGATATTGCGATCCGCTTTAATGACAAGTTTCGTTACGCTGACGGCAAGAAAGAGGCCAAGGCCAAAGATCTCAAAACAAAAGGCGATCGCAATGGTGATAATTCCGAAGCTGCGATCGGGCGAGTGTTTAAATTACCAGACCCATTGATCAAAAAAGAGGGCGCTAGGGTAATGAGCCTGAGTGATGGCACCAGCAAAATGTCTAAATCCGATCCATCGGACATGAGCCGGATTAATTTGCTTGATCATCCCGATTTGATCGCCAAAAAAATCAAAAAATGCAAAACTGACCCGATTCGTGGCCTGGAGTTTGATAATCCCGATCGGCCAGAGTGCCATAATCTACTAACTTTGTATATGCTCCTGGGCAATAAAACCAGAGCCGGGGTGGAAAATGAGATCGGCTCAATGCGGGGCTGGGGCGATTTCAAGCCCAGACTCACCGAAACAACGATCGAAGCGCTGCGGCCAATTCAGGCAAAATATAACGAGTTAATCAGTGAACCGGACTATTTGGCCAAGATTTTGGCCGATGGCAGAGAAAAAGCTGGCGCGGTGGCATTTGAGACGCTATACCAGGCCAAGTCGGCATTGGGCTTTCTGGCTAAATAATTAACTTGGTAATCAGCTTGCTCTTTTACTTTAATCAATTCAGTTTGATAGGTAATAGTTGGCAATGAAGTGATGGGAATGTGAAGCGATCGCCCATAATCATAAACTTTAGCTGGTACATAAAAAAGCCTGTCATGCTCAAGCTAAGCACCCTCCCCTAAAACTAAAACTATGGTGGTTGCTGCTCCGATCGATTAAATCCTTTAATTCTGGCTATAATCCCTCATATCTAAATTGGTTGATTGCTTAACTATTCAGCCCTACTTACGATTTCCGCCCTCAATGCTTTTTGCCGGTGCATCGCCCTCCTTGGCAATGTGATAAATGCGATCGCTAATTTCCCGGAGAGCTTGCGCCATTTCGGGATCTTTTTCCTGTTGCTGGGCGATCTTATCGCAGCTATACATCACCGTCGTATGGTCTTTGCCACCTAATTCATCACCAATTTTGGGCAAGCTGAGGCTGGTATGCTGCCGCATTAAAAACATTGCTACCTGACGCGCCAGGGAAATAGTCCGTTTGCGCGAACTCCCCCGCATGGCTTCAGCTTCTACCTCAAAATATGCCGCCACCAGGTCTACTACTTGAGCAGGCGCAATCTCCACTGGTTCTTTGGGGGCATTCAGGACTGGCGAAACGTTATCCACGGTCATGGGCAAACCGGAAATTGAAATATAGGTAACCGCCCGTACTAAGGCTCCTTCTAGCTCTCGAATATTAGAGGTATAGCTAGCGGCAATGTAGTGAATCACTTCGCTGGGAATGCGCAGATTTTCATATTCGGCCTTTTTTTGCAAGATCGCCATGCGGGTTTCTAAATCGGGCACCTGCACATCGGCAATCAATCCCATCGAAAACCGCGAGCACAATCGCTCCTGGAGCCGGGGAATCTGGGCTGGGGGGCGATCGCTGGCCAGAATAATCTGCTTACCGCTTTCGTAGAGCGTATTAAAAGTATGGAAAAATTCTTCCTGGGTATATTCTTTGCCTTCAATAAATTGAATATCATCCACCAGAATCATATCCACATCGCGGTAATGCTCCCGGAACGCCTGCATACTGTCCTGGCGGATCGCACTGATCAAATCATTGGTGAATTGCTCGGTTGAGACATAAAAAATCTTTTGATCGGTGGAAATTTCTAACCGATAGTGGGCGATCGCCTGCATTAGATGGGTCTTCCCCAGCCCCACCCCACCACACAAAAACAGCGGGTTAAATTCCCGCCCCGGCGACTCGGCCACCGCCAATGCTGCTGCATGAGCCATACGATTGGTTGCCCCCACCACAAACCGCGAAAAAGTATATTTGGGGTTGATTTTGCCCGTGCGCACACCATTACTATTACTGCCATTGCTGGCATTAGTAGCACTTGGACTGTCCTGGCGATCGCTACCATTGGAATTGCTATTTCCGGCTCTGACTAAATTATTGGCACCAGCTGCTGTAATCTCGGTGGGTGTGTCATCAGAGAGCAAAATAATATCTTTGTGGCCATAGACATCCTCCGGCATTTCCACCGCATTGGAGTCGAGTTGTTGGGCAGTAAGAATTTGCACCTCCACTGTATAGCCCAAAATCTCGGCAACTACTTCCTTGAGGCGATGATAATAGTATTTAAACAGCCAGTTGCGGGCAAAAGAATGGGGCGTGCGCAGCACAAACTTTTCCGGCGTTAGTTCTTCGGGTAGCGCAGTTTTGATCCATGATTCCAGGGCAGGGCGACTCACCTCGCCTTCGAGGTATTCCAGCACCATTGTCCACAGTGTGTCTTTGGAGATGTCCACAGGTGTTCGGCCTTTATCTTAAGTATCTTAAGGTAGCTAAGAAGGTAGCTAAGATTATTA